>NZ_LPWF01000027.1 GCF_001723305.1 Methyloceanibacter superfactus | reverse complement strand
GGACCTTCCTCGCCGCCCAAGACGCCCGCGTGCGCGAGGCCGCCGAGCTGCTGAAGGTTTCCCCTGACGAGATGATCGCCAGGCTATCGGCCGTGATCGACGAGCGCCGCAAGCTCGAGCGCCAGCTCACCGACGCCAAGCGCGATCTCGCGCTGCGGCCGCGGGCGAGGGCGGCGAGGCGGCTTCCGCCGTGCGTCAAGTCGGCGCCGTCAAATTTCTCGCCCGCACGGTCCAGGGCGTGGCGCCCAAGGATCTGCGCGCTCGTCGACGACGCCAAGCAGCAGGTGGGTTCGGGCGGTGTTGCGTGATCGGCGTCAGCGACGAAGGCAAGGCCGGGCTTGTCGTCGGCGTCACCGCCGACCTGACGGACACCCATGATGCCCGGGAGCTGGTCCGTGTCGGCGCCGAGGCCCTGGGCGGCAAAGGCGGCGGCGGCCGGCCCGATCTGGCTCAGGCCGGCGGTCCCGACGGGGAGCGCGCCGATCAGCGCCTCGAGGCGATTGCTGCGGCACTCGGCGGCGCTCCGGAGGCCAAGCGTAGCGCGGGGCTCGCCTAAGCCATGGCGGCGGGAACCGTCTGGCGCAACTGGCGCAGAAAAGTCCACGACATTCTGGAGGTGGGCGGCGACGCCCATCCTGCGGCCCACGCGGTCACCGGCTTCATCGTTGTCCTCATCGTCCTGAACGCCATCGCCTTCGCCGCCGAGACCGTCGACGATCTCGCCGAGCACTACCAGGTCTACTTCCAGGCGTTCAACGTCTTCTCGGTGATCGTCTTCTCCATCGAATATGCGTTGCGCGTGTGGAGCTGCGTCGAGATCCCGATGCTGAGCCGCATGACGCCGTGGCGCGCGCGGCTCAAATTCGCCACCCGGCCGATGATGATCATCGACCTGCTCGCCTTCGCCCCCTGGTATGTGCATTGGATCTACCCCATCGACTTGCGCGTACTCCGGGTGTTCCGCCTGTTCCGGCTGCTCAAGCTAGTGCGCTATTCGCCGGCCTTGCAGACCTTGGGGCGGGTGTTGGCCGACGAGTATCGCGCGCTGCTCGGCGCCCTGCTCATAATGCTGGTGCTGCTGCTGTTCGCCTCCACCGGCATCTATTTCCTCGAACGCACGGCGCAGCCGGAGGTTTTCGATTCCATTCCGTCCGCCGCCTGGTGGGCGCTCGCCACGCTGACGACGGTCGGCTATGGCGACGTCGTGCCGATCACGCCGCTTGGCAAGCTTCTCGGCGGCGTGGTGATGTTGCTCGGCGTCGGCATGTTCGCCCTGCCGATCGCCATCATCGCCACCGGCTTCAGCCAGGAGGCGAACCGCCATCAATTCGTGGTGACGTGGAGCATGGTCGCCCGCGTGCCGCTCTTCGCCACGATGGATCAGAGCGAGATCGCCGAGGTCACCAAGCTGCTTTATACGCGAAACTACATGCCCGGCGTGCCCATGGTGCGGACCGGCGACTCCGGCGACGGCATGTATCTGATTGCCAGTGGCGAGGCCCAAGTCGACGTCGGCGCCGGCAAGCATCGCGTGCTCAAAGAGGGCGACTTCTTCGGCGAGATGGCACTCCTGGAGCACCGCCGACACAAGCACGACGTTGTCGCCAGGACCCGATGCCGGGTCTACGTGCTCGACAGCCAGGCCTTGGCGCGCCTCACACGCCGGCATCCCGAGATCCTGAGCCGTATCCGCAAAGTGGCGAAGGCGCGTCGGGAGGTCGATGCGGCGATTGCCAGCCCGGATGGACCGAAGACGCCGCGGGCGTCGAAAACGTCAAAGCGGAGCGCCAAGACTCAAAGCTGAGCCTTGAGCGTCGCGCCGCGCCTCGAGCTGAGTGCGGGCCGGCTCTTAAGCCGCGGCGCGCCCGGTCATGGCGTTGCGCAGATTCTCCTCGACCTTGTCGATGAAGCCGCTGGTCGACAGCCAGGCCTGGTCGGCGCCAACGAGGAGCGCGAGGTCCTTGGTCATCGACCCGGACTGTCGTCGCCACCACGACCTTCTCGAGGGTCTCGGCGAAGCGGAGCAGCGCGTCATTGCCGTCGAGCTTGGCGCGGTGCTGCGCGCGCTCCAGGCGAAGATCGATGCGGTGGAATTGGTCGAGGTCGCGCGGCCTTGCTCATGCTGACGGAAGTGGCGCGTGACCGTGCCGTGGGCCGCCTCGGCCAGCACGGTCTTGCCGTCGGGCGTCATCAGCACGGACGTCATCAGTCCGAGCGAGCCGAAGCCTTGCGCCACCGTGTCGGACTGCACGTCGCCGTCGTAATTCTTGCAAGCCCACACATAGCCGCCCGACCATTTCAGCGCCGCCGCCACCATGTCGTCGATGAGCCGATGCTCGTAGGTGAGCCCGCGCGCCTCGAACTCGGGCTTGAACTCGGTCTCGTAGATCTCGGCGAACAGATCCTTGAAGCGGCCGTCATAGGCCTTGAGGATGGTGTTCTTGGTGGAGAGATAGACCGGCATGTTCCGGTTGAGCCCGTAATTGAGCGAGGCCCGCGCGAAGTCGCGGATCGAATCGTCGAGATTGAACATGCCGAGCGCGATGCCCGAGCCCTCGAAGGCATGCACCTCCTGTTCGATGCGGGTGCCGTCCTCGCCGACGAAGCTGATGGTGAGCTTGCCCTTGCCCGGCACGAGAAAGTCGACCGCGCGGTAGATGTCGCCATAGGCGTGACGGCCGATGATGATTGGCTTGGTCCAGCCGGGCACCAGCCGCGGCACGTTCTTGCAGATGATCGGCTCGCGGAAGATCACCCCGCCGAGGATGTTGCGGATGGTGCCGTTCGGCGACCGCCACATCTTCTTACCGAACTCCTCGACGCGCGCCTCGTCCGGCGTGATGGTGGCGCATTTCACCCCGACGCCGCAGTCCCGGATGGCGTGGGCGGCATCGATGGTCACCTGGTCGTCGGTCGCGTCGCGATTCTCGATGCTGAGATCAAACTCGAGAAGCGGCAGCTCGAGATGGGGCTCGATCAGCTTGTCCTTGATCATCTGCCAGATGACGCGGGTCATCTCGTCGCCATTGAGGTCGGCGATCGGGTTTTGCACCTTGATTTTGTCCACGCACAAGTCTCCGGGTGAAAGGGTAGGCCGGGAAGGGAAGGGGCCGCCTCGAGACGCGGCGTCGCCGCCGCCCCCATTGCGGCAGGCCGCCCCCTATAGCATCGTGCCGCCATGATGAAAGCAAATGCCGGAAGCGGCAAGCATGCGGGCGACAATGACGCGGGAGGCGCGCCGGATGGGACGCTTTTGGCGCCGGCGATCGTCCTCGTCAACCCGCAGCTCGGGGAGAATATCGGTTTCGCCGCGCGGCCATGGCCAATTTCGGGCTCAAGGACTTGCGCCTGGTGGCCCCCCGGGACGGCTGGCCCAACGACAAGGCACATGCCGCCGCCGCCGGGGCCGCGGCGCTGGTGGAGGATGCGCGGGTCTTCGACAGCGTCGAGGCGGCGATCGGCGATCTCCATTACGTGCTGGCCACGACCGCACGTCCCCGGGAGATGGTGAAGCAGGTGCTGAGCCCGGAGACGGCCGCCGGCACGCTGCACGCGCGCGCCTTGGACGCCCAGCGCACCGGCGTGATGTTTGGGGCCGAGCGCAGCGGGCTCGATAACGATGCCATCGTGCTCGCCGACGCGATCCTCACCGCGCCGGTCAGTCCCGACTTCGCCTCTCTGAGCCTGCCCCAGGCCGTGCTCCTGCTGTCCTATGAATGGTTGAAGTGCCAGCGGCCCGAGGCGCTGGGACGCGCCACGGCGTTCGACGGGCCGGCCATGGAGGGCACGGCGGCGCCGGACACGCGGCCAGCCACGCGGGCCGAGCTTTTCGGTCTCTTCGATCACCTGGAGAGCGAACTCGACCGGGCCGGCTTCCTCAAGCCGCCAGAGAAGCGGCCTTCCATGGTGCGCTCCATTCGCAATATGTTCCACCGCATGGGAGCGACCGATCAGGATGTCCGCACTTGGCGTGGGATCGTGGCGGCGCTCACCAGACGCTAGGCCGGTCGAGGGGATAAACTGTCATCATTCCGCCCCGTTTCTCCTATTGCGATGGGGCCTAACGATGCTAGCTTCCGCCGCGGTAAGAAGAGAGGCAGTCGATGAAAGTTGCGTGGATTCAGTTGGGCGGGGCCGCTTGCGCCGCGGTGTTGACGGTGCTTGCGAGCGCCCCGGTTCGAGCCGCTGACAGCACGCCCGGCGTGACCGCGGTTGCCGCCGAGGAGCTCGACAAGCGCAGCAAGCAAGCTCAGGAAGAGCAAGGCGAAGGCAAGGGCATGAGCGACAGCGCCGTGCGCGTGCTGATGACCTATGCCTTTTCCATCATCCCCGAGCAGTCCACCGACCCGGACGGCAAGGTGATCACCACCGACAAGTCCGACCCCAACAAGTTCCTAATTCCCAATGACGCGGCCCGCCGCGTGATCCGCGCCGCCACCCGGACGGCCTATGCCGAGGTGTGCGAGATCCCCGAGCTCGGGCGGGCGAATTTCGAGACCATGATGAAGGGCGAGGAGGCCCGGAAGACCTGGACCCCCGAGCAGCTGCAGATGATCAGGGCGCTGCACGTCTTCTCGGTCTCCTATTTCACCGGCAATATCAAGATCACGGCCAAGGAAGAGCCGGCCGACCCGGCCGGGAAGGACGCCGGCGCCGCGGCAGAAGCGGGGGCAGGGGACGCCGCCGCCGCTGACGACGCCGAAAGCACCACCAGGATCATTTCCGCCGAGGCGCCCAATTGCCCGGAAGCCCAGAAGCAGAAGGTAACGGCCGCCATCAACGCCTATGTTCAGGGCGCCCAGGCCAAGCCATAGGGGCTATGGGCCATTTTGGCCCCGGGGGGGCCTGCGAAGCTCAATTGACAGTTTCCAAGCATTCCGTGTAACAGAACGGTCAAAGCCCGAGAGTCTTGTGGAGAGTCTTGGGCTTTGGGGATCGCCGGAACGGCTCTGGCGGCCCGATACAACCACCACCCATGGGTTTTTGCGGCAGGCGCGGGAAGACCGACCGCGGAAAGCCGATTTGGCTTTGGAGTCTTAGGGCATGACGAAACGCATTCACGCCAAGCACAAAATCGACCGGAGGCTCGGCGAGAATATCTGGGGCCGGCCTAAGAGCCCCCAGAACAAGCGCGAATACGGACCTGGCGAGCACGGCCAGCGCCGCCGCGGCAAGCTGTCCGACTACGGCCAGCAGCTCAGGGCCAAGCAGAAGCTCAAGGGCTATTATGGCAACATCACCGAGAAGCAGTTCAAGTCGATCTATCACGAGGCCTCGCGGCTCCGCGGCGATACCTCCGAGAAGCTGATCGGCCTGCTGGAGCGCCGCCTGGACGCCATCGTCTATCGCGCCAAGTTCGTCCCCACGGTGTTCGCCGCCCGCCAGTTCGTCTCCCACGGCCATGTGAAGGTCAATGGCAAGCGCGTCACCATCCCGAGCTATCGCTGCCGCGAAGGGGACGTGATTGAGGTGCGCGACAAGTCCAAGGATCAGGGCATGGTGCTGGAAGCCGCACAGAGCTCTGAGCGCGACGTGCCCGACTATATCGACGTCGACCACGGCAAGATGGTCGCCAAGTTCACGCGGACGCCGACCCTGACCGACGTGCCTTACCCGGTCATCATGGAGCCGAACCTCGTCATCGAGTTCTACTCCCGCTAATCCGCGCGGATATCTCTCAGGCAGTTACGTCATGGCCGGGCTTGTCCCGGCCATTCGGTTTTTGGGGCGGTGGAATCGAAAATGCCCGGCGCATCGGCCGGGCATTCACGAAGCTGTCTTTTTGCGCCTAAGCCGTCTCTGCGCTTGAGGGACTAAGCCGTCTGCGTTTGTGCGTTGTTGGCGATGCCCTTGGCGTTGAGCATCTCCTGCAGTTCGCCCGCCTGGAACATCTCCCGCACGATATCGCAGCCGCCGACGAACTCGCCCTTGACGTAAAGCTGCGGCACGGTCGGCCAATTGGAGAAGGCCTTGACGCCCTCGCGCACGCTCATGTCTTGGAGCACGTCGATGTCTTTATACTCGACGCCGAGATGGCCGAGGATCTGGGCAACCTGCATGGAGAAGCCGCATTGCGGCATCTGCTTGTTGCCCTTCATGAACAGCACCACGTCGTTGTCCGCGACCTGCTTGCCGATCCAGTCCTGAACGTCTTGTTCACTCATCGTATCGATCCTTTCTGCCCGCGGGCCTACGGCGCCGCGGTCTTCAGGGCCAGCGCGTGCAGCACGCCGCCCATGTTGCCCTTCAGGGCTCGTAGACCATCTGGTGTTGCTGAACCCGCGACTTGCCGCGGAACGCTTCCGACACGATGTCCGCCGCGTAGTGGTCGCCGTCGCCGGCGAGGTCCTCTATGCGGATTTGGGCGTCGGGGAAGTGCTCCTTGATCATCCGCTCGATATCGTCTGCTGCCATTGCCATTGTCGTTGCTCCTGTTGCGCGCGCCTTGGGCCGATCTTAACCGTGGGCCATGAACCGCGGCAACCAGTCCTCATGCGCCGTCTTGAGCGCGAGCAGGGGTAATGGGGTTTCGCCGTGCAGCGCGATGGCATCGCCCCCGACGGTTCCGAGCACCCTGACCGGCACTTCGGCGACAGCCGCCGCCTTATGAATAGCATCCGCCTTGCCGGGCGAAGCCGCGACCACATAGCGCGCCTGATCCTCGCCGAACCAGGAAGCGTGGGCCGGAAGCCCGCCCGCCGCCGGCTCGAGCGCCACGCCACGATCGCCGGCAAGCGCCATCTCGGCGATAGCCACGAGGACGCCGCCGTCGGAAACGTCATGCACGGAACTCACGGCGCCCGCCTTGATGAGCGCGCGCACCATGTCGCCGGTGCGGCGCTCGGCCCCGAGATCGACAGGCGGGGGTGCGCCCTCCAAGCGGTCCATCATCACCTGCATATAGGTCGATTGGCCGAGATGACCAGCCTCCGCGCCGAGCAGGAGGAGCAGATCGCCGTCTTGTTTCAGGGCGACGGTCGCCATGTCGGCGATATCGGCGATGAGCCCGACGCCGCCGATAGCGGGGGTCGGCGGAATAGCGCCGCCCATGGTCTCGTTGTAGAGCGACACATTGCCGGACACGACCGGGAAGTCGAGCGCCGTGCAGGCCTCGCGCATGCCTTCCACCGCGCCGACGAACTCGCCCATGATCTCGGGCCGCTGCGGATTGCCGAAATTCATGCAGTCGGTGATGGCGAGCGGCACCGCGCCGGTCGCCGTGAGATTGCGCCAGCATTCGGCGATCGCCTGCTTGGCGCCTTCCTGCGGGTCGGCGGCGCAATAGCGCGGCGTCACATCGCAGGAGATGGCGAGGCCTTTCCGCGTGCCGTGCACGCGCACGACCGCCGCATCGCCGCCCGGCCGCTGCACCGTATCGGCCATGACCATGTGATCGTATTGCTCGTAGATCCAGCGGCGCGAGGCGAGGTGAGGGGAGCCCATCAGGCACTCAAGCGCGCCGAGGATGCTGTCCGGCGCCGTCACGTCCTCCGGCGCGATCATCGGAAGTTTCGGGCGGGTCACCCAAGGCCGCTCATAGATCGGCGCGGCATGAGCCAGCGCCGGCAGCGGAATATCCGCCTCCACCACGCCGTTATGACGCACCACCATATGGCCGGTGTCGGTGGTGTGGCCGATCACCGCGAAGTCGAGCGCCCATTTCTCGAAGATGCGCTGGGCGATGGGCTCGGCGCCGGGCTTCAGCACCATGAGCATGCGCTCCTGGCTCTCCGACAGCAGCATCTCGTATGCCGTCATGCCGTCCTCGCGCATCGGCACATGGTCGAGATCGAGCTCGATGCGACGGCCGCCCTTGTCCGCCATCTCCACCGAGGAGGAGGTGAGCCCCGCCGCGCCCATGTCCTGGATGCCGACAATGGCGTCCTCGGCCATGAGTTCCAGGCACGCTTCCAGCAGAAGCTTCTCGGTTGAAGGGGTCGCCACCTGCACCGTGGGGCGCTTCTCCTCCGACGCCTCGTCGAACTCGGCCGACGCCATGGTGGCGCCGTGAATGCCGTCACGCCCCGTCTTTGAGCCCACATAGACCACGGGGAGGCCGACGCCCTTGGCGGCCGAGGTGAAGATGCGGTTCGCGTCGACCAGGCCGACGCACATGGCGTTGACCAGGATGTTGTCGTTGTAGCGCGCGTCGAAATTGGTCTCGCCGCCCACGGTCGGCACGCCCATGCAGTTGCCGTAGTCGCCGATGCCCGACACCACGCCGGCGACGAGATGCCGTGTCTTGGCGTGCTCGGCTGAGCCGAAGCGAAGCGCGTTCATGTTGGCGACGGGCCGCGCGCCCATGGTGAACACGTCGCGCATGATGCCGCCGACGCCGGTCGCCGGCCCCCTGATAGGGCTCGATGTAGACGGGTGGTTGTGGCTCTCCATCTTGAATACCGCCGCCTGGCCGTCTCCGAGATCGACTACGCCGGCATTCTCCCCGGGGCCCATGATCACTTGCGGGCCCGTGGTCGGCAGCCGCTTCAGCCACACGCGCGAGGATTTATAGGAGCAATGCTCCGACCACATCACCGAGAAGATGCCGAGCTCCGTGAGGCTCGGCTCGCGGCCGAGCTCTTTCAGCAGCAGGGTGTACTCCTCCGGCGACAGCCCATGCTCGGCGATGAGCTCGTCCGAGAGGCCTTGCGCTTTCCGGGCCGCCCCGGCGGCGCCGCTCAATGGAGGGTCTCCACCAGGGAGGTGAACATTTTGGCGCCGTCGGTGCCGCTCAAGGCAGCGTCCGCCAGGCGCTCTGGGTGGGGCATCAGCCCCAGCACCGTGCCGGTCTCGTTATAGATGCCGGCGATGTTGCGGCGCGAGCCGTTGGGGTTTTGCCGCCTCCGCCGCGCCGCCCGCCTCGCAATAACGGAAGCCACGCGGTTCTCGCCCTCCAGCCGGTCGAGCGTGTCCTCGTCGGCGAAATAGGCCCCGTCTTTATGGGCGATGGGAATGCGCACCACCTCGCCCTCGGCATAGTGGCGCGCGAAGAGCGTATCGTTGCGCTCCACTTTCAGCATCACGTCCTTGCAGATGAATCGCAGACTGGCGTTGCGCATGAGCACGCCGGGCAGCAGCCCCGACTCGGTGAGCACCTGAAAGCCGTTGCAGATGCCGAGCACCGGCGTACCGGCCTTGGCGCGGGCGACCACCTCGCGCATGACCGGCGAATGGGCCGCCATGGCGCCGGAACGCAAATAATCGCCGTAGGAGAAGCCGCCCGGTAAGACGATGAGATCGCTTTGCGGCAGCTCGGCATCACCGTGCCACACCATCGTAGGCGCCTTGCCCAGCGCGGCCTCGAGCGCCACGGCCGCGTCGCGGTCGCAGTTCGATCCGGGGAAGACGATGACGCTGGCTTTCATGTCGCGGGGGCCTCGGACGGCGAGGCCAGGGATTTACGCCGCCTCGAGTTCATAAGCGTAATTCTCGATGATGGTGTTGGCGAGCAGCTGCTCGCACATGCGCTCGACCTCGCGCGCGCCTTCGCCGGATCGCTCTCGGCCACTTCGACCTCGATATATTTGCCCTGGCGCACATCGCCGGCCGAGCCGAATCCGAGCGCGTGGAGCGCCCCCTCGATTGCCTTGCCTTGGGGATCGAGCACCCCCGGCTTCAGCGTGATGGTGATGCGCGCCTTCATGTCCGTTGCCGTCGCCTCGTCGTGTCTTACTTGGATTGCACCAGCACCGGGCCGCTACGGGTGCGGGTCGGATTGTCCACGTGCAGACCAAGCCGCCGCGCGACCTCCTGATAGGCCTCCACGAGGCCGCCCATGTCGCGGCGGAAGCGGTCCTTGTCGAGCTTGTCCTGAGTCTCGATGTCCCACAACCGGCAGCAGTCCGGCGAGATCTCGTCGGCAAGCACGATCCGCATCTGCTCGCCCTCCCACAGCCGGCCGAACTCGCATTTGAAATCCACGAGCCGAATGCCGACGCCGAGGAACAGCCCCGACAGGAAGTCGTTGATGCGCAGCGCCAGCGACATGACCGTCTCGAGCTCCGGCGGCGTGGCCCAGCCGAAGGCGGTGATATGCTCCTCGGTGACCAGCGGATCGTTGAGCTCGTCCGACTTGTAGTAGAACTCGACGATCGAGCGGGGCAGCATGGTGCCTTCGTCGACGCCCAGCCGGGTCGACAGCGAGCCTGCGGCGACATTGCGGATCACCACTTCGAGCGGGATGATCTCGACCTCGCGGATGAGCTGCTCGCGCATGTTGAGCCGCTTGATGAAATGCGTGGGCACACCGATCTCGCCGAGCTTCTGGAAGAGATATTCGGAGATGCGGTTGTTGAGGACGCCCTTGCCCTCGATCTTGTCGTGCTTCTTGTTGTTGAAGGCGGTGGCGTCGTCCTTGAAATGCTGGACGAGCGTGCCGGGCTCCGGCCCTTCATAGAGGATCTTGGCCTTGCCTTCGTAGACGCGCCGGCGGCGGTTCATATTTAGTTCCTCACTGACTTGGCCCTAGCGACTGACAAACGCCAAACGCGCGGGGAGTGGGAGAGCCCAGGCCGCGCGCAACAAAAAAATCGTCATCGCAGGAATCGGATCAAGAAGTCTAAGCCGACCTTAGCGTAAGGGGCGGGGGGGTACAACGGGCCCAAGGGACGCGGGAGAGGGCGCCACGATTTGTTGATTTTCAGGCGTTTCGGCGCTATCACCCGCCCTTGAGAGGCGGGATTTTCCCCACAATTTCTACGTGCTCAGCCCCGCGCTTGGCGGGGGGCGTTTTGGAGGTGCCGGGCCGATGACGAGCTTTGAAGATCGCGAAAAGAGCTTCGAGAGGAAATTCGCCCTCGACGAGGAACTGAGGTTCAAGTCGACCGCCAGGCGGAACAAGCTGCTTGGGCTGTGGGCGGCCGAGAAGATGGGCCTGTCGGGCGACGACGCGCAATCTTATGCCCGTGAGGTGGTCAAGGCCGACCTGGAAGAGCCCGGCGAGGAGGACGTGTTCCGCAAGATCCGGGCGGATTTCGACGGCAAGGGCGTCGATCAGTCCGATCACCAGATCCGCCATGCCATGGCCGATCTCCTGGCCGAGGCGGTGCGCCAGCTCGAAACCGAAGCCAAGGGGTAGCGCCCCCAAGGGGTAACGCCCCCGCAGGGTCGAAGCCGGAGGGTGAGCGGATGACCGAAGACCGGTTTCGCCAGGCTGCCAAGGCGGGCCGCACGCTGTTCAACGGCTGGCTGACGCTGAACAACCCGTTCCTGATCGAGCTGATCGGCGAGGCGGGTTGGGACTGCGTTACCATCGACCAGCAGCATGGGCTCGGCGGCAACGAGGCGCTGCTGGCTTGCCTGACGGCGGCGAAGGCCGCACGCCTCCCGGCCATCGTCCGGGTCGCCAACAACGATCCCGGCCTCGTGGGCCGGGCGCTCGATGCCGGCGCGCAGGGCATCATGTGTCCCCTCATCAACGGTGTGGACGACGCGGAGGCTTTCGTGCGCGCGGTGAAATATCCGCCCCGGGGCTTGCGCAGCTGGGGCCCGTATCGCGCCAAGCTCGGCCATGAGGGCGACTATTTCACCACCGCCAACGCCTTCACCATCGCCTGCCCGCAGATCGAGACCAAGGGCGCGCTCGATCAGCTCGACGATATTCTCGGGCTCGATGGGGTGGACATGGTCTGCCTCGGCCCCAACGACCTGTCGGTGGGCCTCACCGGCCGCCTCGACATCTGGGCGCCCGAGGTCCAGGAGGCGATGACTCTGGTCTTGAGGAAAGCCCGCGAGAAGTCTGTGATGACTCTGATTTTCGCCAACGACGTGGCCTTCGCCAAGCCACGCGTCGCCGAGGGCTGGGACGTTGTCGCCATCGGCACCGACGCCGGCTGGTTCGCCGCCGCCGCCGCCGCAACCCGCGCCGAAGTTGAATCGGCCTCTTAGCGCGCGCGGCCTAGCACCTTCAAACGAATCACCTCTTCGGCGCGCGCGAGCACCCGTTGCATCCTTGCATCATGCGGAAGCCCGAGAGGGGCGATCCGCACTCGGAGGCTGACGCTGCCCGCGCCATGTGCGAGAATACTTGCACGGACTGATTTGGGGGACGCGGCATGGGACCTTCGATCCGGCTGTTCATAACGATGGCGGCCGGCCTTGTGGCTGGACTAGTGATGGCCTCGGGCACGGCCCAGGCCCTGGAGGCGACGACCACGTCGGCGCTGTCCCTCCGGGAAGGGCCGGGCACTGGCTATGCCAGGCTTCTCACCATGCCCGCGGGCGCGCGGGTTCAGGTGAAGGGCTGCCGGGACGGCTGGTGCACGGTGAACTATGACGGCTATGCCGGCTATGCGAGCCAGAGCGGGCTTTTGCGGCGCGCGGCCCGCGGCGAGGTCGTCGAGCCGGAGATCTGGCCGATCTACCCGCCTTATCCCTATCGGGCCGGCCACTATCCGAAGGTGGACTGGTACGACGACATGCCGCCCTACACGGCGATCTCGCCCAGCTTCTACCGCAAGCGCTTCTTCATGATGGCGCAGGAGCGCAACCGTTACCGCTACATGCCGCATATCTTCAGCGGCCATGGCGGCGACGGCTATTACGGCGGCGACATAAAGTGAGGCGCGGCTAGCCGAACACGCGGGCGAAGAGGTCGTCCACGTGCTTGGTGTGATAGCCGAGGTCGAACTGGTCGCGGATCACGTCGGCCGAGAGCGCACGTGTCACGTCCGGATCGGCCAGCAACTCCTCCTGGAAGTCCTTGCCCTCCTGCCACACCTTCATGGCGTTGCGCTGCACGAGGCGATAGGCGTCCTCGCGGCTGACGCCCGCATTGGTCAACGCCAGCAGCACGCGCTGTGAATGAATGAGCCCGCCGAGGCGGTCCATGTTGGCGCGCATGCGCTCCGGATAGACCACCAGATTCTTGATGATGCCGGTGAGGCGGTGGAGCGCGAAATCGAGCGTCACCGTGGCATCGGGCCCGATCATCCGCTCCACGGAGGAGTGGGAGATATCCCGCTCGTGCCACAGCGCCACGTCCTCGAAGGCCGGCATGGCGTAAGCGCGCACGATACGGGCGAGCCCGGTCAAATTTTCTGACAGGACCGGGTTGCGCTTATGGGGCATGGCCGATGAGCCTTTCTGCCCGGCGCTGAAAAATTCCTCGGCCTCCAGCACCTCGGTCCGCTGCAAATGGCGGATCTCCGTGGCGAGCCGCTCCACCGAACTCGCCACTACCGCCAGCGTGGCAAAATAGGCGGCGTGACGATCCCGCGGCACCACTTGCGTGGAGATCGGCTCGGGCTTCAGCCCCAGTTTCTTCGCCACATAGGCTTCGACCCGGGGGTCCACATGGGCGAACGTGCCGACGGCGCCCGAGATGGCGCAGGTCGCCACCTCCTCGCGGGCCGTCACCATGCGCTGCTTGGCGCGGGCGAACTCCGCGTAGGCCACCGCCAGCTTCAGCCCGAACGTGGTGGGCTCCGCATGGATGCCGTGACTGCGGCCCACGGTGATCGTGTCCTTGTGCTCGTAGGCGCGGGGTCTGAGTGCCTCCAACAGGGCGTCGAGATCGGCGATGAGGATGTCGGCTGCCTGCACGAGCTGCACGTTGAAGCAGGTGTCGAGTACGTCGGAGGAGGTGAGGCCCGCATGCAGGAAGCGCGCTTCCGGGCCCACATGCTCGGCCACGGAGGTGAGGAAGGCGATGACGTCGTGCTTCACCTCCCGCTCAATGGCGTCGATCCGGTCGATGTCGAAGCCGCCGCGCTTCTTGGCCACCTCGGCCGCCTCCTTGGGGATCAGGCCGAGCTCGGCCATGGCCTCGGCGGCGTAGATCTCGATGCGAAGCCAGATGCGGAAGCGGGTCTCGGGCTCCCAGATCTGAGCCATCTCGGAGCGGCTATAGCGCGGGATCATGGAAGTGGCGGTGCCTTTCCCCGGAAGAACTCCGGCGAGCGGAAGGTCTAGCAGAGCGCGCGGACGCGCTCAAACCTCGGTGATGTCAACGCGCACGAGCCTCGGAAGCCAACAGCCTCAAATCTCGACCGTTTTGGGCTCCCGCGGGCCGAACACGGCGACATAGATCGCCGCGGCCACGGCGAGTGCGGCATAGGCCGGACGCGGCGGGATCAGCATGTCGAGCAGGAACGTATAGAAGTCGTTGAGCGAGGCCAGATACATCCCCGACAGCGACCAGTCTTGCTGGCTCGGGTAGATGGCGTGGATGTAGATGAAGCGGAGTAGGCCGCCGAAGCTGCAAAAGGCCACGATGAAGATGAACAAGGCGAACAGCGTGCGGACGAGGAACCCGCGTCTGGCGGCGAAGCGCTGACACCACCACGTCACGAGCGCCGCGAGCAGGCCGGCGAAACCCACGATGCGCACCGTGTGTTGGGTCTGGGTGTTCATCACCGTGTTCATGTAGTCGCCGATGATCAGCGCCCACATGGACACGCCGATGACGATGGCGAAGGCGGCGGCGAGCACGAAGCCGACCACCTTGGTAAAAGTCACTTTTTCCATTGCCGCTCGATTCCCCTCAAAGCCCCTCGGCCGGTGAGACTATGCAAGGGAAACGGCCCGGGGGCAATCCGCGACAGGCGCAAACCCTTGCCGCTCTCCCTGGTTTATGGTCCGATCCGCCGCCCGTGACCCAAGGGAGGCTGTCTCAATCATGGCATTCGACGATCTCAAGGCCGAACTCGCGCTTCTCATCAACCAGATGGAGAATCAGCCCGAGGACAGACACGAGCTCTATTTGCAGATTCGCGAGAGGCTCAACGAAATGCGCGCCTTCGGCATGCCGCTACCCGAGGATCTGGTGAAATTCGAGGAGGAACTCGAAGCTCAGTTCAAGGCGGAGGAGAAAGCCGCCAAGAAATAGGCGTCAGCCCGCGGGCGAGGGGGTCTCGTCGCCGATTTCCTCATAGGCGCCGTCCGACCAGCGATAGACGGCGTAAGGCGGCAGGTTCGGGTCGCCTTTCTCGTTGAACTTGAATTTCCCGATCACCGTATCGAACTCGTTGTCGTTGAGCGCCTTGACCACGGCGGCGGCGTCCGTCGAGCCGGCCTTCTCCGCCGCCTCCTTCCAGGCCTGGATCGCCGCGTAGTGTAGAGCACGTACTTCCGGCTCGATGCCCTTCTCCTTGAAGCGGGCGACCACCTCGGCGGCGGCGGGGTTCTTGCGCGGGTCGGGTGAGAAGGTCATCAGCGTGCCTTCGCCGGCCGGCCCGGTGATCGACCAATATTCCTGGGTGATGAGCGCATCGCCGCCCATGAGGATCGTGTCCATGCCCTGGTCGCGCATCTGCCGCGCGATGAGGCCAGCCTCGGTGTGGTAGCCTCCGACGAACAGCACGTCGACATCCGCCTGCTTGAGCTTGGACACGAGCGCCGAATAATCCTTTTCGCCGGCCGTATAGGACTCCGCCAGCACCTCCTGCTTGCCGTCCGCGTTCAGCGCCTTCTTGACCTCCTCGGCCAAGCCTTTGCCGTAGGCCGTCTTGTCGTCGATGATGGCGATGTTCTTGTCGCCGAAATGCTTGGCGAGATAGGCGCCGGCGATGCTGCCTTGCTGATCGTCGCGGCCGCACACGCGATAGATGTTCGGCCCGGCGCGGTTGTCGGTGAGCGCCGGATTCGTGGAGGCGGGCGAGATCTGCACCAGGTTGCTCTCCGCATAGACCTGGGACGCGGGGATCGACGAGCCGGAGCAGTAATGCCCGGCGACCAGCGCCACCTTGTCGCCGGCCATCTGGTTGGCGACCGCCACGGCCTGTTTCGGATCGCAAGCGTCGTCGCCGACCTCGAGTTCGAGCGTTTTGCCGAGCACGCCGCCGGCTTCGTTGATGTCGGCCACGGCCAGATCGGCGCCGTTCTTCATCTGCGCGCCGAAGGAGGCGTATTGACCCGTCACCGGCCCGACCACGGCGATCGTCGTAGTGTTGGCGTCGTCCTCGCCGTTGCAGCTCGCGAGCACACGCCCGCAACGACGGCAACGATCAGCCCGGCCATGCGCATCATCGTGGTGTCCTCCAAAAGTCCGAAAGTGAAAGCCTATATCAGGCGTCCTTCGCCCGCCAAGTAAGCGGGCTTGTCCGCTCGTAAAGCCAGCGATATTGCGTAACCATCTGCGTCGTCCGCGTGACGCGGAAGCCGATCGACGCGCGGCCAGCAGCAGGGCATAGGTGACGAGATAGTCGTAGGGCGACAACAGTCTGCCGTCGTATAAGGCGTAATGGAAGAAGCGCACCGCCGCGGCCAGCAGCGCCATGTAGACGAACACGCGCCAGAACGGCTTCCAGGAACGGGCCAGGCCGTTGCCGGCGAGAAACGCCGCGCCACCGCCGAGGATCACGGTGAGCACCAGGAAGACGCGTAAGCCGTCGTCGGAGAGCCAGGGGGCCAACGCCGTCATGCGCCCGTCTCCTTCAGCATCGCCGTGTCGCCTTCGAGATAGGCGGCGCGCACCTCTTTGCGGGCCAGCAGCTCGTCGCCGGTTCCAGACAGCGTGATGTTGCCGTTGACCATCACATAGCCGCGATCGGCGAGCTTCAGCGTGTGATAGGCGTTCTGCTCGACGAGGAACACGGTGAGCCCGTCGCGGTTCAGTTCTTTGATCGCCGCGAAGATCTGTTTGACGATGAGTGGGGCGAGGCCCAGCGAGGGCTCGTCCAGCAGGAGCAGCTTCGGCCGTCCCATCAGCGCGCGCGCGATGGCCAGCATCTGCTGCTCGCCGCCCGACAGCGTACCGCCGCGCTGGTCGGCCCGCGCTTTGAGCACCGGGAACAGCGTGGTCACCCGGTCAAGGTCGTGATCGAACCCGTCCGGATCGCCGGCGATGATGGCGCCCATCTGCAAGTTCTCCATCACCGTCATGCGTGGAAAGATGCGGCGACCTTCCGGTGACTGGGCGATGCGCAGCCGCGCGATCTCATGGGTCGGCAATTGGGTTATGTCCCGGCCGTCGAACACGATGCGGCCTCGGGAGGCGCGGGGACGCCCGAAGATCGTCATCATCGTCGTGGTCTTGCCCGCGCCGTTGGCGCCGATCAGCGCCACGATCTCGCCGAGCTTGATGTCGAGGCTGACGCCGTGCAGCACCGGCAGCCGGCCATAGCAGGCCGTGACAGTGTCGATCTCGAGCAAGGACGAGCTCACAGCCGCACCTCGGAGACGGCGTCGGGCAACTCCTCGTCCGGTACGCCGAGATAGGCGGCGATGACGCTCGCATCGTCGCGGATCGCCTTTGGCGTGCCATCGGCGATCTTCTTGCCATAGTCGAGCACGATGATGTGGTCCGAGATGGCCATCACCACGCTCATATCGTGCTCGATGAGGAAGATGGCGATCTTCTCCTGCTCGCGGATCGAGTAGAGCAATTCGTTGAGCCCGTCGCTCTCGCGCGCATTCAAGCCCGCCGCCGGCTCGTCGAGGCAGAGCAGTAAGGGCCGCGTGCACATGGCGCGTGCGATCTCGAGCCGCCGCTGGTCGCCGTAAGGCAGATCGCCGGCCGGCTCGTCGGCGCGGGACACGAGCCCCACGCGCTCCAGCCAGTGCCTGGCAAGCTCCACCGCCGCCTTCTCCGCGCGGGCAAAATTTCCGAGCCCGAGGATCGCGCCGACGGTGAGGGCGGAGGCGCGCGACAGCCCGTTATGCTGCGCTACCATCAGATTCTCCAGCACGGTCATGCCGGCGAACAAGCGAATATTCTGGAAGGTGCGCGCGACGCGCGCCGAGGCGTTGATCTGATGGTCGTCGAGCCGCTCGAGCCGGAACGCGGGCCCCTCTGGCTGGCGCAGTTCCATGGTGCCTTCGGTCGGCTTGTAGAAGCCGGTGATGCAGTTGAACACCGTAGTCTTGCCGGCGCCGTTCGGCCCGATCAGCGCGGTGATGTCGTGACGGCCGACGTCGAAGGAGACGTCGTCGATGGCGACGAGGCCGCCGAAGCGCATCGTCAGATGCTCGACCTTGAGCACGGGGTCTTCATGCCACGAGATCATGCGCGGCCCTCGTTGACGAGGTCGGCGGAGATGGGCCGCGCGTCACCGAGCGCGATGGTGGGCGCGCGGCTGGAGATCAGCCCGCGCGGCCGCCACACCATGATGCCGACCATGGCGATGCCGAACAGCAGCATGCGGTAGAGCGCCGGGTCGAAGCCTTCGCCGAAGAACGTTTGCAAGCCGTCGGTGTGGCGCAGCGCCTCGAAGCCGCCCACCAGCACTACTGCGGCGATGGCGACGCCGAGCTGGCTGCCCATGCCGCCGAGCACGACGATGGCGAGAATGATGGCGGACTCGATGAAGGTGAAGCTCTCCGGGCTGATGAAGCCTTGCCGCGTGGCGAAGAAGCCCCCCGCCAGCCCGCCGAACATCGCGCCGGTGGCGAACGCCGTGAGCTTGGTGATGGTGGTGTTGATGCCGAGCGAGCGGCAGGCGATCTCGTCCTCGCGCATCGCCTCCCAGGCGCGCCCGATGGGCAGGCGCCGCATGCGCAACGTCACCAGGTTGGTGAGCAGCGCCAGCGCCAGGATCACGTAATAGAGAAAGATGATGCCGTGGAGCGCGTCGTATTTCAGCCCGAAGAACTGGGCGAACGTCGTGCCATCGGCGAAGGGGGCGAAGGGAAGGCCGAAAAAGGTTGGCTTCGGAATGCCGGAGATGCCGTTCGGCCCATTGGTCACCTCGGTCCAGTTGAGCAGCACGATGCGGATGATCTCGCCGAAGGCCAACGTGACGATGGCGAGATAGTCGCCGCGGAGCCGCAGCACCGGGAAGCCGAGAATGATGCCCCAGGCCGCCGCCGCGAGTCCGGCGATGGGCAGGCAGATCCAGAAGCCGAGACCGAAATGGGTGGCCAGAAGCGCGAAGGTATAGGCGCCGACCGCATAGAAGGCGACATAGCCGAGGTCGAGCAGGCCGGCGAGGCCCACCACGATATTCAGCCCCCAGCCCAGCATGACGTAAGTCAGTACCAGGATCGAGAGGTCGAACCAGTAGCGCAGCGGCATACCGAGATGGAAGGCGCTCTCGAGCGCGTAAGTCGTCAGTGGGAAGAATAGCGCGAACAGGATGCCGGCGACGACGAAGATGCGCGCGTAAGGCAGGTCCGGAAACGCATAGACGATGGCCCGCCGCAGCAGGCCGAGGCCGACGAAGACGAGCACGGCGGTGGCGATCAGCGCATAGGCCGGCGCGCCGAGAAGCATCGCGACGATGATTCCGAGGACCGCGAAAGCCGCAGTGCCGCCGAGCACGGTGACATCGCGCCGATCGAAGGGCTCGCGCGTGAACAGCTTGGCGAAGGAGGCGGTGAGGGGATGCTCCGCCTGCCAGACGAACAGGTTGAGCAGCAGCCGGCCGAAGAACACGATGCCGACGGCTGTGGCGAGCAGCATCGGCCGCGGCTGGAGCGTCAACCCGGTGACGTTGTCCTCGGTGCGCAAGCCCAGCACGAGCGAGAACAGGGCAAAGGCGATGAGACCGGCGAGGAAGGAATCCCAAAGGGCCGTTTTGACCCGTTGGCTGAAAGATATGCCGGGCTCTGCCAAGGGCTAGACTTTCTCCACCTCGGGCCGGCCGAGCAGCCCCGTGGGGAAGAAGATCAGCACGATGGCGAGCATCGAGAAGGCGGCCACGTCCTTATACTCGATAGTGAAATAGGCCGACCAGAAGGTCTCGATCAGCCCGATCACCAGCCCGCCGAGCATGGCGCCGGGCAGCGAGCCGATGCCGCCGAACACCGCCGCGGTGAAGGCCTTGATGCCGACGACGAAGCCGATGAAGAAATCGATGACCCCGTAATAGAGCAGGTAGAGCAGCCCGGCGACCGCAGCGAGCGCCGCCCCGAGCACGAAAGTGAGCGAGATGGTGCGGTCGACATTGACGCCCGACAGCGCGGCCATCAGCCGGTCCTGCTCGCAGGCGCGTTGCGCGCGGCCGAGCGCGGTGCGGCTGATGATCAGCCAGAAGGCGGTCATCAGCACCAGCGTCGTCACCACGATGAGGATCTGGATATTGGAGATGATGACGGTGAAGTCGCCGTCCTTGAAGAATTCGTAGCCGCCGGTGATCACCGGCTGCAGCGGCTTCACGCGCGCGCCTTGCGCCACCTGGATGAAATTCTGTAGCACGATCGACATGCCGATGGCGGTGATCAGGCGCCAGGCGAAAGGATTCGCGTAACGGCCGGTAGGCGATGCGTTCCACTGTCCAGCCCCAGATGGCGGTGAGCGCCATGGGACGACGAGCACGATCAAGAGCGCCAGGGGGATCATGGTGACGCCGAGCGCCATCAGCGCGAGGAAAGCGATCAGCGCGATGAAGGCGCCGACCATGAAGATGTCGCCATGAGCGAAATTGATCATGCCGATGATGCCATAGACCATGGTGTAGCCGATGGCGATCAGCCCATAGATCGAGCCCAGCGCGATCCCGTTGATGAGCTGCTGAAGAAAATAGGCCATGGAAACGCCTGCCTCGCCTTCCCCCATTCGGGCATTGCAGACCTAAGACAGCGGGCCGCGCCCACTTTGGGGTGTTTTAGCAAGAAGGGTGGCCAGTCTGCATGCTCAAATTCAGAGCAGCATATGGGAGCCGTCGCAAAACGGCGGATCGCCGGTATCCTTGCACCCGCACAGCAGCGCCATTTCCGTGCGCTCGGCCGTGAACATCAGCGGCTCGATGCCGGTGCCGGCGTGAGAACCGTCGCAGAAGGGCTGCTTCTTGCTTCGGCCACAACGGCACCAAGCGTAGCGTTTGCCGGCCTCGAGCTCGACCTGATACGGGCTGAGCTGTGGGCGCTCTGGCTCTTCGGACATTTAGATATTCCCCAGCGTTGTTGGCCAGTTTTGCCACCGTGTTAGCCAATTCGCCTCCTTCGCACAAGGAAGCGAGGGCGATTTCCTGTTAAGCCGTCCGGTAACATTTCCTTCCTAGAAATGGGAGGCGGGGAACGATTCGAAAAGAAACTTGAGTCCATGGCCCATCGGGACCATAGAGGGCGGAAAGCTGCGGTCTTCCTGCATTGCGTGGGGTCGGATAGGGGCCGCGAGATGGCGCTTCGGTTGGGGAGGCGGAAGCACCAAAGCGAGCTTGGAGGCCATTCGTGGCTGAACTGATTTTCGCGGCGCTCTCCTTGGCCGCGTTCCTTGCCCTGGCGATGAACCGCGCGTCCTTGCGTGGCTGGGCGATCGCCATCGCCGTCTTCACCGTGATCTTGCAGTTCGGGTTCGGCTTCACGCTGTGGTCCTTTGCCGGCTGGCTCGTCGCCGGGCTCCTGTTCGCCGCCAGCGTCCCCGACATCAAGCGCAAATACATCACGCTGCCGGCTTATGGCGCGCTGAAGGGCGCCATGCCGACCATCTCCGACACCGAAAGAGAGGCGCTCCAGGCCGGCACCATCGGCTGGGACGCCGAGCTGTTCTCCGGCGAGCCCGACTTCGCCAAGCTCCGCCGCGTGGCGCCGATCACGCTCACCGACGAGGAGCGCGCCTTTCTCGACGGGCCAACCGACGAGCTGTGCAAGCGGCTCGATGATTGGCGCATCCGCCACGAGCTGCACGACATCCCCGACGACATCTGGGAGTTCGTCTGCGACAACGGCTTTCTCGGCATGCTCATCTCCAAGGAGCATGGCGGCCTCGGCTTCTCCGCTCAGGCCCAGTCGCTGATCCTCGGCAAGATCTCGTCCAGAAGCGCCGACAGCGTCACCATCGTCATGGTGCCGAACTCGCTCGGCCCCGGCGAGCTGATCGAGAAATACGGCACCGAAACGCAAAAAGCCCACTACCTACCGCGCCTGGCGCGCGGCGAGGAAATTCCCTGCTTCGCCTTGACCGGGCCGTTCTCCGGTTCGGATGCCGCCGCCATGCGCGATGTCGGCGTCGTCACCAAGGGCATGCACGAGGGCAAGGAGACGCTCGGCGTCAAGCTCACCTGGGACAAGCGCTACATCACGCTTGCGCCCAAGGCGACGCTGCTCGGGCTCGCCTTCCGCCTCTTTGATCCCGACAATCTCTTGGGCAAGGGCGCCGATATCGGCATCACGCTCGGTCTGGTGCCGACGGACCATCCGGGCGCGAGATCGGCCGCCGCCATCTGCCCGCGGGCGCGGCGTTCCCCAACGGGCCCACCAAAGGGCCGCGAGGTGTTTGTCCCCCTGGACTGGATTATCGGCGGCCCGGACGGGGCGGGCCAGGGCTGGCGCATGCTGATGAACTGTCTCGCCGCCGGCCGCTCCATCTCGCTGCCTGCCACGAGCGCGGCCTGCGCCAAGGCGATGCTCCGGCGCAGCACGGCATATGCTCGCATCCGCAAGCAGTTCGGCCTCCCCATCGGCTTCATGGAAGGCGTCGAGGAGCCGCTCGCGCGTCTGGCCGAGAACGCCTATGGGCTCGAGGCGGCGCGCGCCGTCACCGCGTCGATGGTGTCGGCCGGCGAGAAGCCCGCCGTTATCTCGGCGCTGCTGAAATACATGTCGACGGACCGCATGCGCGACAGCGTCAACGACGCGCTCGACATTCACGGCGGCCGCGGCATCTGCGACGGGCCGTCCAACTACATCCAAGGCGCCTATCAGATGGTGCCCGTCGGCATCACCGTCGAAGGCGCCAACATCCTCACCCGCACGTTGATCACCTTCGCCCAAGGGGCGCTGCGCAGTCACCCTTATCTCTTCGCCGAGATCGAGGCGCTGCAGGATAGCGATCGCGAGCGCGGCATCGAGGCTTTCGAAAAGACCTTTGACGACCACCGCGCGTTTCTGTTTTCCAATGCCGCGGGCGCGCTCTTCCACAACGTCACCTTCGGCGCCTTCGCGGGGGCGCCCAACAACGGCGGCGACGTCACAAAGTGGTGGAAGCAGCTCTCGCGCGCCTCGCGCTCCTTCGCGCTCGTCGCCGATCTCACCGTGGCGCTGCTCGGCGGCGGCCTCAAGGTGAAGCAGAAGATCACCGGCCGCATGGCCGATGCGCTGGCCGAGCTCTACCTCCTATCGTCGATCCTCAAGCGCTACGAGGACGATGGCCGCCCCAAGGACGACCTCAAGCTCGTGAATTATTGCGCGCGGAACTGTCTTGCCCGCTTCGACCAGGCGCTGCGCGGCGTCATCGATAATTTCCCGGTGCGTTGGGCGGCCTGGATCATGGGGCCGCTGGTAATGCCCTTCGGCATGCGCCGGCCGGCGCCCGACCGCGACGCCAAGGCCATCGTGCGCGCGGCCCTGACGCCCGGCGCCTTCCGCGACCGTCTCACTAGGGACATTTACGCCTCCGAGGATGCAAGCGACGGCATTGGCTTGCTCGAGGCCACGCTCAAGAAGGTGGTGGCGAGCGAGGAAGCCGAGAAGAAGCTCGAGCGCGCCATTCGCAAGGGCGAGGTGAAACGCTTCCACGACAATGATTGGATCGCCGAGGCCGAGACCAAGGGTGTGCTGACGCCCGAGGAGGCGCGCAATCTCGCCACGCTGCGCGACATGGTGGCCCGCGTCATCGCCGTCGACGATTTCTCCGCCGCCGAGCTGCAACGCGCGGCGAAGTCCGACCAGCCGAAACACATGGCGGCCGAATAAGGGTTGCCGAGTCCAAAACGAATTCCCAAGTCAAAGAGCGATCATGCCGACCACGCTTCCCGATCTTAAGGACTGGACTTTCACTGTCGACTTCGAGGGCATTGCCTGGGCGGTGTTCGACCGCGAAGGCGAGAGCATGAACTCGCTCGGCCGCCGCCCGACCGAGGAGCTCGACCGCATCGTCAAGGCGGTGGAGGACGCGAAAGCCGGCGAGATCAAGGGTCTCGTTTTGATGAGCGGCAAGGAGTCGAGCTTCGTTGCCGGCGCCGACATCCGCGAGTTCGAGGGCTTCGACACCGAGGAGAAGATCAAGGAGGTCGTCAAGGAGACCTTGGCGCTGCTCGACCGGATCGAGCGGCTGCCGGTTCCCGTGGTCGCCGCCATTCACGGCTATTGCCTCGGCGGCGGGCTGGAGCTGGTGCTCGCGTGCGACTGGCGCATCGCCGACCGCGAGGAGGGGACCAGGCTCGGCTTCCCCGAGGTCAAGCTCGGCATCTTCCCGGGTCTGCACGGCACCGTGCGATCCCTTGCCGCCGCCGGTCCGCTGGACGCCATGACCGCCATGCTCACGGGCAAGATGCTGCGGCCGGGTGCTGCGCGCGCCATGGGCTTCGTCGATCAGCTCGTGCCGACGCGCCATAATCTGAGATGGGCCGCGCGGAAAGCGGTTTTGCAAAAGCGCCGCTCCAAGGGCGCGTCCTGGTGGAAGAAGCTGATGCTGAGGCAGCCGGCGCGCGGGCTCCTGGCCAAGCAGATGCGCGCCAAGACGGCGGCCAAGGTGCGCGAGGAGCATTATCCCGCACCCTTCCGCCTGATCGATCTGTTCGAGCGCTATGGCGACGACCCGGTCCGCATGAAGCGCGCCGAGACCGAGATGTTCGCGCCGCTGATGGCGAGCGAGACGTCGCGAAACTTGCGCCGCGTGTTCGCGCTGTCGGAGATGTTGAAGGATTCAGCGCCGAAGGACGGCTTCAAGCCGCGCAAGGTTCATGTCATTGGCGCCGGCACCATGGGCGCCGACATCGCCGCCTGGTGCGTCGTCTCCGGCATGCAGGCGAGCCTGCAGGATCTCGATGAGGCGCAGATCGGCAAGGCGCTGAAGCGCGCCAAAGGCCTGTTCAAGAAGCGCCTGCGCGGCAAGACCGCGATCGACTCGGCCGTCGCCCGTCTCATCGCCGATCCCGAAGGCAAGCACATCAAGCATGCCGACGTGATCATCGAGGCGATCGTCGAGAAGCTCGACGTGAAACAGACCCTGTTCGCCGAGCTGGAAAAGAAGGCCAAGGCGGGCGCCGTGCTGGCGACCAATACCTCGTCGCTGAGACTCGAGGACATCGCCAAGCCGCTCGCCGATCCCGGACGCCTGGTCGGCTTGCACTTCTTCAATCCCGTAGCGCAATTGCCGTTGGTCGAGGTGGTGCGCGGCGAGGGTACACGCGAGGAGGAGGTGGACAAGGCTTGCGCCTTCGTCACCGCCATCAACAAGCTGCCCCTGATCACCAAGAGCTGCCCAGGCTTCCTCGTCAACCGCGTGCTCGCGCCATACATGATGGAGGCCGTGCGCCTCTATCAGGACGGCCAGCCGCGCGAGAAGATCGATCAGGCAGCGTTGAAATTCGGCATGCCGATGGGGCCGATGGAGCTCATGGACATGGTCGGCCTCGACATCTGCAACAAGGTTGGCGAGGAGCTCGACATCTCCCCCAGCAGCGCCGGCAAGACGGACAACGTGCTCGCGACGCTGGTGAAGCAGGGCAAGCTCGGCAAGAAGACGGGCGAAGGATTCTACGTCTGGGTCGACGGCAAGCCGAAACGCGAGGAGGCCGAGTATAGCGCGGCCGAGCTTCAGCGCCTTGGCCGCGAGCTCATCAAGCCGCTGCTAGACGAGGCGGATCGCGCGCTCGCCGACGGCGTGGTGGAGAGCGCCGATCATGTCGACGCTGGCGTGATTTTCGGTACGGGCTTCGCGCCCTTCCGCGGCGGGCCGCTGCATTATCGCCGCAGCGAGGCAGCCAACACATCGGACAAGGAAGCGGCGTAAGCCGAGAGGACCATTGATGAAGGAAGCGGGGATGCGGCGGGTTGCAGTGCTGGGCGGGATGCGAATCCCATTTTGCCGGTCGCACACGGCCTATGCCGAGCTGTCCAATCTCGACATGCTGACGGTGGCGCTCGGCGGGCTCGCCGAGAAATTCGCGCTCCAGGATGCGCATATCGACGAGGTGGTCGGTGGCGCCGTGGTCACCCACGCCAAGGACTGGAACCTCGCCCGCGAGGCGGTGATCGGCAGCCCGCTCGCGCCCACCACGCCCGGCATCACCATGATGCAGGCCTGCGGCACGAGCCTGCAAGGCGCGCTCAGCCTCGCCGCCAAGATCGCCACCGGCCAGATCGATTCGGGCATCGCCATGGGCTCCGACACGACCAGCGACGCGCCCATCGTGTTTCAGCGGAAATTCGCCCAGCGCCTGGTGAAGATGTCCCGCGCCCGCAGCCTGGGGCAGAAATTCTCCGCTTTCAAAGGCCTGGCGCCGGGCGAGATGGCGCCGGTGCCGCCCGACACGCGCGAGCCGCGCACCGGGCTCGGCATGGGCGAGCATTGCGAACTGATGGCCAAGGAATGGGGCATCACCCGCGAGGCCCAGGATCTTCTGGCCTATGAGAGCCACAAAAAGGCGGCCGCGGCCTATGACGAAGCTTCATGGACGATCTGGTCGTCCCGTGCGCCGGCGTGTTCCGCGACAACAATGTCCGCGAGGATATTTCCCTGGAGAAGATGGCCGAGTTGAAGCCGGTCTTCGACAAGGTGGGCGGAACCATCACCGCCGCCAACTCCACGCCGTTAACCGACGGGGCCGCGACAATCCTGCTTAGCTCTGAGGAATGGGCGGAAAAGCGCGGAATTCCGGTTCAGGCATATTTAACTTTGGGTCGCACTTCTGCCGTAGATTATGTCCACGGTGAGGGACTTCTGATGGCGCCGACGGTTGCGGTCAGCGATTTGCTCGACCAAGCCGGCCTTGCGCTTCAAGACTTTGATTATTATGAGGTTCATGAAGCCTTTGCGGCGCAGGTCTTGGCCACTTTGAAGGCGTGGGAATCAGAGGTTTACTGCCGGGAACGGCTCGGGCGGGACGCGCCTTTAGGCGCTATTAACCAAACCAGGCTCAACGTGATGGGGTCCTCGATTGCTTTCGGCCATCCGTTTGCCGCCACGGGCGCACGCATCTTGGCAGTTCTGGCCAAACTCCTGCATGATAGGGGCGGTCAGAGAGGGTTGATTTCGGTCTGTACGGCCGGTGGAATGGGCGTCGCGGCGATCCTTGAAGGGGTCAAGACGCAGACGCCCGCCAAAACGGCTCCCGAGGAAATGGGCACGGCATAAGTGCTCAGCCGAGGGAAAGGGACTTGGGCCCAACGAGGCCCGGCAGGACAGGGGGCAAAAGAGATATCGCCGGGGCGGGGGTTTCGCCCGCGGCCCGACCAAGACGGAGGTGCTTATGAAGCATCATGCTCTCACTGCGGCGACGGGACTTCTGATCGCCACTGTCCTCGTACCCACCGGTCACGTTCAGGCGGCTTCCGCTGATCCCACGGGTATTTGGCGCAAAGCCGATCAGGGCGAGCGCCCAGGCAAGATCCAGCTTTACCGCTGCGGCTCCGGTCAACGCTATCTCTGCGCCAAGATCGTCTGGCTGCAGAACCCGAACGATTCCAAGGGACGCCCGCTGCACGACGTGCGGAACGAGAACCCGTCGATGCGCGACCGCCCGATCCTCGGCCTGCCGATCATCACCGGTCTGGCCCCGGCCGGCCCGAATGTCTGGAAGGGCAACATCTATAATCCCGAGGACGGCAACACCTACTCCGCCACGCTGACGCTCGTGTCGCGCAATCAGATCAACCTCAAGGGCTGCAAGGCCTGGCTGCTCTGCGGCGAGCGGACTTGGCTGCGGACGACGCTGCCGAAGCCGGAGCCCGCGCCCGAGCCGCAAATCGAGGCCAAGGCCGAGCCCGAGGCCGCGCCTCAGGCTACCGTGCAGCCCGCGGCTGCGGAGAAGTCCAAGCTCTCCGACGATGAGATGCTGACGCCCGCCGTCGAGCACGACACGCGTCCTGGCTACCGTTTCCTCAACACCTCGGCGACGGCCCAGACCCCCGTCGAGCTTTCCGGCGAGAATGTGCCCAGCATGTTCGCCATGACCGCGCCGATCGCGGCCGAAGCCGAGCCGGTGGCCAAGGCCGCCGCGCCAACAACCACAGCCGCCGCTCCGGCGCCGAAGCCCCAGACCATGCAGGCGACCGCTTCGGCTACGCCGCGGCCAAGCCAGACTGCCCCGGCGGCAAGCGCCGCAGCTCTGCCGGCCGATGAATCGGCCGACCCTTCGGCGGCCGATGTTGCCGCGCCGACACGGAGACCGCGGAGACGAACTTCGCCGAAGAGGCGCAGTTGACGCGCCGCCAGAGGCGGCTCCTGCGGCGCCAGAGGCAGAACCAAGGGCTGCTTCCCTGGCAGAACTAGGCCCCGGAGCCCGTTAGGCGCCTTCTCGGGCTTCCGCTTAGATCTCTACGAGAGGTCTCTTCGCTAGGTTTGTTCGGCTGAGGGTTTCGCTTGCGCGCGCAGTGCCTTCTTGGACAGCTTGCCGATCATCGTCTTCGGCAACTCGTCGCGGAACTCGATGGCCGCCGGCAGCTCGAGCTTTGACAGCTTAGGCCGGAGGAACGCGAACAACTCGGCCGCGGTCGTGTGCGAGCCCGCCTTGAGCCGCACATAGGCCTTTGGCGCCTCGCCGCGATAATCGTCCGGTATTCCCACCACGCAAACCTCGGCGACGGCCTCGTGCTCGTGCAGCGCATCCTCGATCCGCCGCGGATAGACCTTGAACCCGGCCGCGTTGATCATGTCCTTGATGCGGTCGACGATGAACACGTAGCCGTCCTCGTTCATGTAGCCCACGTCGCCGGTGCGGAAGAACCGTCCGACGAAGGCGGACTCCGTCTCGGCCGGCTGCTTCCAATAGCCGGTCATGACCTGGGGTCCGGCGATGCAGATCTCACCGGCCTCGCCGCTGTCCATCTCGACGGCGGGATCCTCGAGCGAGCGGATGCTGATCTCCGTGGCCGGCAGCGGCAGCCCGATCGAGCCCTCTTGCGGCGAATTCATCGGATTGCAGGTGGCCACCGGCGAGGTCTCGCTGAGCCCGTAGCCTTCCACCACGTTGCAGCCGGCCAGCGCCTCGAAGCCGCGCTTCACCTCGATGGGCAAGGCCGCTCCGCCCGAGATGCAATAGTCGAGCGAGGTGAGGTCGAAGGTCTTGATGGTCGGATGGCGCAGCATGGCGCCGAACAGGGTCGGCACGCCCGGCATCATCGTCGGCCGCAATTTGGCGATCAGCTTGAGCGTCGGGATCAGCTCGAACTTCGGCAGCAGGATCATCTCCATGCCGCTCGACAGGCCGAAATTCATCACCGTGGTCATGGCGAAGACGTGGAACAGCGGCAGCACGCCGAGAATGCGGTCGGGCTGCTCCGGCGGCTGGTTCCGCCAAGCCTTCACCTGCGCCACGTTGATGGCAATGTTGGCGTGGGTCAGCATGGCGCCCTTGGGCGTGCCGGTGGTGCCGCCAGTATATTGCAGCACGGCGATGGCGTCGGGCGTGATCACCGGCGGTTGATAGCGGCCGTCATTAGCGAGCAGGTCGGCCGCCCGCACGATGGACCGCTTCATGGGGGACGCGCCCAGCTTGGCGAGCTGGGCGCGCTTGGTCAGTTTCAGCCCTACCGATTTCAGCGTCGGCAGCAGCGAGGCGAAGCTCTCCACCACGGCCCCTTCCAGCGCGCCGCGCGTCAGCATGGCCTCGACCTTGTCGAACAGGATCTTGAGATCGAGCGTCACCATGATCTTGGTTTCGCTGTCGCGGATCTGGAACTCGATCTCCTCGAGGCTGTAGAGCGGGTTGAAATTGACCACCGTTCCGCCGGCCTTGAGCACCCCGAAATAGAAGATGACGAAGGTCGGGGAGTTGGGCAGGAGCAGGCCCACCTTGACCCCTTCGCCCACGCCCAGCGCCCGCAGGCCCTTGGCAGCCCGGTCGGAGAGGGCGCCAATCTCGGCGTAGCTGAGCCGTTTCCCCAGAAAATAGGTGCATGGCCGGTCGCCGAAATCCGCCACCGCCTCGTCCAGCACGGTGCTCACGAGCTTCGGCGGGAAGACCGAATCCCAGGCGACATCTTGCGGGTAGCCAGTGAGCCAGGGTCGCTTGACTGCGCCTTGGGCGGCGTCCAAAGGTGCCGGATTCGCCTTGCTCACCATCGAATTTCGGTTTTTTTGTTGCTTTACCGTTGCTTAACGGGCGAGGCCCCAAGTGACGGGAGGCAATTGGCCGCAAGCCCGTTGATCTACTATTATTGTAGCACGGGGTTGATAAACAGTGCTGTTGGAGGAATGAGTCCTCCGGCGGAATATGCTGAAACCATGGCGAGGTCAGGCGCAAAAACGCCAATTTTGTTAGCGATTAGAGCGTATAGTCAGGGCATTCGAGCGGGCTGGGCACGGGTAGACTCGACCAGTTTTTAAGTCTATTCCAATGCCTGACTTGCCCTCGGATTAGCTATGTTTTAGCCAGGGACCATTAGACACGGACCCCTTAACGGGGCAGGGAGAGCGATATGGACGAGGTGGCCACCAAGATCATCGAGATTCTACGTAAGAACATGAAGGATCCATCCAAAGCCGTTGCGCTCGAAACCCCGTTGAGCGAGCTTGAGATTGAATCCCTCGATCTCGCGGTGATCGTGTTCGATATTGAGGATACTTTCGGTATCGAAATCCCCTATAATGCGAACGAAGAAGTGGAAGCGTTCGCGACGGTCGGCTCTGTGGTCGATCGCGTGAAGGGGATCATCGCCGAATCGAAGGCCTCGGGCGCAGCAGCTTGAACCAGCCGTCCGCTCGGGTCCTTCCCGGGACGTCGACCAGGCTTGGAGTTACGGCTTAACACTACATGACACAGACGAATGGACGCAGGCGCGTCGTGGTCACTGGCCAGGGCGTCGTCACTCCTTTGGGCACGGGCGTGGACAAGTTCTGGGCCGCGATGCAACGCAGCGACTGCGGCATCCGCGAGGTCCAGAGCTTCGACACCGAGGACCTGTACATCACGATCGCCGGCGAGGTGCCGGATTTCGATCCGCGCGAGCGCTTGCAAAGCAAGCAGCTGCTCCTGGCCGACAAATATTCCCAGTACGCGGGTTGCGCGGCGCATGAAGCCGTCACCCAGGCGAAACTGGAATATCCGATCAAGGACTCAGACAGCTACCGCGCCGCCTGCATCATAGGCTCCGGCGTCGGCGGTCTGACGACGCTCGAATTCTCCTACAAGATGCTGTTCAAGGAGAATAAGCGGGCGACCCATCCGCTCACCCTGCTGAAGGCCATCGGCTCGTCCGCGAGCGCCCATGTCAGCATCGAGTACGGCATCAAGGGCCCGACCTTCGGCTTGGTCAGCGCCTGCGCCACGGCGACCCATTCCATCGGCATGACCTATCGCATGATTCGCGAAGGCCTCGTCGACGTGGGGCTTGCCGGCGCGGCGGAAGCCTCGCTGAACTGGGGCGCCACGCGCGCCTGGCAGGCCATGCGCGTGCTGAGCCCCGACGGACTTTGGCCTTTTGCCAAGAAGCGCAACGGCACGGTTCTGGCCGAAGGCGCGGGCATTCTCATGCTCGAGGAATATGAGCGCGCCAAGGATCGCGGCGCGCCGATCCTCGCCGAGCTCATGGGCTATGGCATGACCGCCGACGCGGCCGACATGGTCAACCCGTCCATCGACGGCGCGTCGACCGCCATGCAGCAGGCGCTCGACGACAGCGGCCTGGCGCCGTCCGATATCGACTACATCAATGCCCACGGCACCGGGACCATGGTCAACGACATAAACGAGACCCGCGCCATCAAGCGTGTGTTCGGCAACGCCGCCAACAAGCTGTCCATCTCCTCGACCAAGTCGATGCACGGCCATTGTCTCGGCGCGGGTGGCGGCATCGAAGCGGTGGCCGCCATCAAGGCCATCGGCGAGAATTACGTGCCGCCCACGGCCGGTCTCGACGAGCCGGATCCGGAATGCGACCTGGACTACACGGCGAATACCGGCAAGGCCCGCGAGGTCAATTACGCCATGTCGAACTCGTTCGCCTTCGGCGGCCTCAACGCGGTTCTGGTGTTCGGCCCGCCGCCGGCTTGAGGGCCGTCCTATCCTTCTGATGAAGCGATCGCTTGGCCTGTTCTTGGCCCTAGGGCTCACGGCCTTGGCCGTCGGCTATTACGCGCTCGAGCGGGGCACGCGCATCGTCCGCAGCGAGCAGGCGGTGGCCGCTCATGCCGACGAGGTCTTTCGCGCGCGCTCGACGCGGTCGCCGGCAATCCGCAAGGCGATGTCAGCGTCGTCGCCTTCTTCGACTATAACTGCCCCTATTGCCGCAAGGACGTGCCCGCGCTGAAGAAGCTCATGGCCGCGGATCCAAATCTCCGTGTGGTGCTGAAGGAGCTCCCGGTTCTGGGGCCGGACTCGGAGGCTGCGGCACGATTGGCGCTCGCCGCCAAGAACCAGGGCGAATATCTGACTCTTTACCGGCGGCTCATCGCCTCGCGCGGCCGCGTGACGGAGGCCCGGGCGCTCGCCGCCGCCGCCGCGATGGGCCTCGACACGGACCGCCTCAAAGACGACATGAACGATCCGGCGATCACCGCCACGCTGCTCGCCAATACGCGGCTGGCCGATGCGCTTGGGGTGCGCGGCGTGCCCTTCTATCTTGTCGGCGACCAGGTGGTGTCGGAAGGGGACGGGGATTTCTACGCCGCCCTGACGGCCCGCGTGGCCGATGTGCGCCAGAATGGCTGCCGCGCCGCCTGCTAAAAGTGCGGCGCCTCCCTAGATTAAACCAGGCCCCGAAAGCTGGCATGGCCCTGCTTGCCGACAATGATGTGGTCGTGGATGACGACACCCAGGGGCTTTGCCGCGTCGACAATTTGCTTGGTCATCTCGATATCGGCACGGCGAGGCGTCGGGTCGCCGGACGGGTGGTTATGCACCAGCACGATGGCGGTGGCTGACAGCTCCAGCGCCCGCTTGACCACCTCGCGCACATAGACTGGCGTGTGATCGACCGTGCCTTGCTGCTGCACCTCGTCGGCGATCATCTGGTTGCGCTTGTCGAGAAACAGGATGCGGAACTGCTCCTTGGCCTCGAAGCCCATGGCGGCGCGGCAATAGTCGAGCACCTGCTGCCAGGAGGACAGGACCGGCCGCTCCAGCACCTCGCCCTGCATGAGACGCAAGGCGGCAGCGCGGATCAGCTTGATCTCGGTGGCGGCCGCCTCGCCGAGCCCCGGCACCTCCAGCAGAAGATCTTCCGGTGCGTTCATCGCCTCGGCGAAGGTGCCGAAGCGGGCGAGGATCGCCTTGGCGAGGGGCTTGGTGTCGCGGCGCGGCATGGCGCGGAAGAGGACAAGCTCCAACAGCTCGTAATCGGGCAGGGCGTCCGGCCCGCCGTCGCGGAAGCGCTTCCGGAGCCGTTCGCGATGGCCGAGATAATGCGGCTTGGCGACGTCCTTGAAGCCCATGTGGCCTTCGCTGGTGGTTAGGACGCGGCGGGAGGCCGGTCCAGGCCCTTTGGTGAGAAGGTGAACACCTCGCATCCCGTCTCGGTGACGCCGACCGTGTGCTCGAACTGTGCCGACAGCGAGCGGTCGCGGGTCACGGCGGTCCAGCCGTCGGACAGGATCTTCACATGGGGTTTGCCGAGATTGATCATCGGCTCGATGGTGAACAGCATGCCGGGCTTCAGCGGCAGGCCTTCGCCGGGCTCGCCGTAATGGAGAATGTTGGGGCGGTCGTGGAAGACGCGCCCCAGGCCATGGCCGCAGAAGTCGCGCACCACGCTGCAGCGCTCGCTTTCGGCATAGACCTGGATGGCATGGCCGATATCGCCCGTGGTGGCGCCCGGACGCACCGCGGCCACGCCGCGCATCAGCGCGTTATGGGTGACCTCGAGCAGACGCTCCGCCGCGCGTGAGATTTCGCCCACCGGATACATGCGGCTCGAATCCCCATGCCAGCCGTCGACGATCAGGGTGATGTCGATATTGAGAACGTCGCCCTCGCGAAGTCCGCGCGGACCCGGGATGCCGTGGCAGACCACATGGTTCAGCGAGGTGCATATCGACTTGGGGAAGCCGCGATAGTTCAGGGGCGCCGGGATCGCGTCATGGGCCATAGCGAAGTCGAACGCGATGGCGTCGAGCTCGTCGGTGGTGACGCCGGGCCTGACATGCTCGGCCATGACGTCGAGCGCCTCGGCCACGAGCCGGCCGGCCTTCGCCATGCCGGCGAAGGCTTCGGGTCCGTGCAGCTTGATCTTGGTATCGCGCGCTTGGGCGCGGGCAAATTCGAGATTGGACATGGGAACCGATTATAGGGGGACTTGCCGTCACTTAGGAGGAAATCTGCTTCCGTTCAAGGCGTGCGTCTCTTCCGCGTCGAATGAAACCTTAAACGGGATGGCGCGCGGCAGGGCTAGGCCTTCCAGCGTCACCTCGGAAGCGACGGCGATGGCCTCGACACCGCTTGCACGGGCGGCCTCGAAGGCGGCCGCATAGGCGGGATCGATATCGTGGGCGAGGGTGAAGCGGTCGGCATCGCCCCGCTGCACGAAATACACCATCACCGCACGCGCGCCCGTCGCAGCCATATCGGCGAGCGCCTTGAGATGCTTGGCGCCGCGCGCGGTGACCGAGTCGGGAAATTCCGCGAGCCCTGCGTGCCGCATCAGATGCACGTTCTTGACCTCCACATAGCAGGGCGGCCGCGCGGGGTCCTCGAGAAGAAGATCGATGCGGCAATTGCCGGCGTAGCGCACCTCGCGGCGGATGTTCGCATAGCCCTGGAGCGCCGGGATGAGACCGCTCCGGATTGCCGCCGACACTGCCGCGTTGGGGCTCGACGTGTTGATGCCGACGAGCGCCGGCCCGCGGCCGAGATCGACTTCGATCAACTCCCAGGAGAAGCCGAGCTTGCGTTTGGGATTCGTCGAGCGCGACAGCCAGACCCGCGAGCCGGGCGCCGCGAGGCCGAGCATGGAGCCTGGATTGGCGCAATGGGCGGTGACCGTCTCGCCGGCTTCGAGCTCCACATCAGCGAGGAAGCGCTTGTAGCGCCGCACCAGCCGGCCCTCGATCAGGCCTGAGGGAAAGCGCATGAGCATGGCCAACAACCTAGGAAGCCTGCCGCGGCCCGGCAAGGCGGCAGGCGGACTTGCCCCCGAATTCCCCCGGGTCCGAGAAAACTCGGGTAGAAGAGAAGCCATGAGCGACGACACCCAAAGCCCGGACATCGTCACCGCCGCCCTGCTTGTGATTGGCGAGGAGATCCTGTCGGGTCGCACCCGCGACGAGAACACCGCCTATATCGCCGCCTATCTGACCCGCGTGGGCATCGCGCTCCGGGAGGTTCGCGTGGTGGCCGACGACGAGGCGGTGATCGCCGCCGCGGTCAACGATCTCCGTCGCCGCTTCGCCTATGTGTTCACCACCGGAGGCATCGGCCCGACCCATGACGACGTGACCACCGACGCCATCGCCAAGGCCTTCGCGGTCGGCGTCTCGGTGCACGACGAGGCGGTGGCCGCCATGCGCCAGCATTACGCTGAAGGCGACCTCACCCCGGCGCGCCTCAGGATGGCGCGCATCCCCGAGGGCGCCGAGCTGATCCACAACGCCGTGTCCCGGGCGCCGGGCTACAGGATGGAGAACGTCATCGTCATGGCCGGGGTGCCGCGGATCATGCAGGTGATGCTGGACGAGGTCATGCCGCGCTTGGCCAAGGGCCGGCCCATGCAGGCCCGCTCGGTGCGCGTCGATGCGCCCGAGGGCGATCTGGCGCCGCCGCTCGCGGCCCTCCAGGCGGCGCATCCGGAGGTGCAGATGGGCTCCTATCCTTCTTCGAGCGGAACAGGATCGGCACCTATGTGGTATTGCGCGGCGCGGACGAGGCCATGCTCGAATCGGCGCTTGCCGCGCTTTGGAATCTGATCGCGCGGGAAGGCTTCAGCGCCGGCGCGGCCGATGAAGGCGGAGGCTAGGCCGCTGGCCCTCGAGGCGTCTCACGGTGCGGACGTCCCACCGCCGGGGCACTCCTCGAGCAGCTGCTCAGAAGGTGACGAGCGCGCGCGCGGCCTCGCCGGCCTCCGAGGTCTCGACGTCCCGCGTCACCCGCGCCACCGCATCGGCCGCCGATTGCGAGGGCCCGATATAGGCCATCGACCACTGTGGAAATTGCCGCTCGGCGATGGGCTCGCTCAGCAGAAGGGCGATGTCCTGGTGCCTCGGGTCGTGACTGATTCGCTCGAAGGTCGCCTCGACCGCCTGCCGCCCGCCTTCGAGCACCTGGGCGAAACAGTTGTCGGTGGCGAGAAGGCGCCGGTGATGTTCTCCTCTTCGTTGTTCCGCCGCGAGGACAACAGGATGTCGGCGATGTGCGCGCGCTCATCAGGATCGCCAGCGAGACGCGACTGACTAACATATGCGAGACGAAGCAATCCCATGATCGTCACCTCTTCCAAGAGCGGCGGCATCGTCGCCGGGCGTCGGCGCGATGCGGTCGCGCCGGCAGTCTTTGCCGCGAAGGGCGCGCAATGGAAACGCACGGACGAGCTTCACAGACTCTTTGCGCCAAACAAAACAAAAGCCCCGGAGCGGGTCCAGGGCGTCTCGGCAAGCTATTGTTTTTACGTCATAAAATGACAAAAGGCGCGGGGATCTCGCGATCCCCGCGCCTCTTGAGAAACTACTTCTTCTTCGCAGCCTTCTTGCGAGCCGGAGCCTTCTTCTTCTTCGCCGCGGCGGTCTTCCGCACGGCCGGCTTCTTCGCGGCGGCGGTCTTCCGCACGGTCTTCTTCTTCGCTGCGGACTTGCGGGCCGGAGCCTTCTTCTTCGCTGCGGACTTACGGGCCGGGGCCTTCTTGGCGGCCGGCTTCTTCTTCGCTACTGCCATAGTACATCCCTCCTATCGGGTGGCTGGCTGATCAGTTCACACTCTAACTACAACCGCTCGTCGATCCGCACGTGTCGCACTTGAGACAGGTGCCGTTTCGTACGAGGGTAAAGTTACCGCATTCTCCACACGCTTCCCCTTCATAACCCTTAACGCGCGCTTCGGCGACAAGAACTGACGTGCCGCGCTCGGCGAGCGCTTCGACGGCAAGGGCAACATGCTCGACCGTCTCCGATGAAGGGGGTTGAGTGGACGCGGCGGCAAGGCTTGTGGCGTTCTCAAGCGGGTCGTCGTCGGCTTGCGCCTGTACGCCCGTGCGGGATTGCCAGTGCCCTGCGCTTTACTCGGCGTAAGAAAGTTCCGCTCACTGAGGCGACCACGGGTGAAGCCAGGTGAAACGAGAGCTTCGGTGAAACGCCTGCTTTCGCCTGCGTCCCCCGAGCCGAGGGTTGTGCTGCCGATCTCGCTTGGATCAACATGTGCAAGCTCGTACCGCCCAAGATAAGAAACTGCAAGCTCTCTGAACAGGTAGTCAAGGATCGAGGTGGCGTTCTTGATGGCTTCGTTCCCGCGCACCGGACCGGCAGGCTCGAAACGCGTGAACGTGAAGGCATCAACGAACTCTTCCAGCGGGACGCCGTACTGCAAACCGACGGACACCGCGATCGCAAAGTTGTTCATGAGCGAGCGGAAGGCGGCGCCTTCCTTGTGCATGTCGATGAAGATCTCACCCAACCGGCCGTCTTCATACTCACCAGTTCTTAAGTATACCTTATGACCGCCGACCACGGCCTTTTGAGTATAGCCCTTGCGCCGGTGGGGCAGCCTCTCACGCTCGGCCGTGGCCCTGACCCGCTCGATCACCCGCTCGACGATTCGCTCGGCGAACACCGTGGCGCGCTGCACCTGCGGCTGATCCGAAGCGACCGCCGCCAGCACCTCGTCCTGCTCGTCCTCGTCGTCGGCGAGGAGCTGAGCGTTGAGTGGCTGCGATAGCTTCGAGCCGTCGCGGTAGAGCGCATTGGCTTTCAGGCCGAGCCGCCAGGAGAGGAGATAGGCCTCCTTGCAGTCCTCGACCGTCGAGTCGTTCGACATGTTGATGGTCTTGGAGATGGCCCCCGAGATGAACGGCTGCGCCGCCGCCATCATGCGGATATGGCTTTCCACCGACAGATAGCGCTTGCCCTTGCGGCCGCAAGGGCTGGCGCAATCGAACACCGGCAGGTGCGCGGGGTCGAGCCCCGGCGCGCCTTCGAGGGTCATCGCCCCGCAGGCATACTCGTTGGCCGCCTCGATATCGGCCTTGGAGAAGCCGATCTCCGCCAGGAGGTCGAAGTCGGGCTGATCGAGCCGCTGCGCCTCGAGCCCCAGCACCTCGGTGCAGAAGGCCTCGCCGAGCGTCCATTTGTTGAACACGAACTTGATGTCGAAGGCCGACACCGCGTCCTTCTCGATCGCCGCGATCTTCTCGGGCGTGAAGCCCTTGGCAGCCAGCGTCTCGTGGTTGACGCCCGGTGCGCCCTTGAGCGTGCCCCGGCCCACCGCATAGTCGATGATGCGCTTGGTGGCGGCCTCGTCGTAGCCGAGCACCCGCAGCGCCTCCGGCACCATGCGGTTGATGATCTTGAAATAGCCGCCGCCGGCCAGCTTCTTGAACTTCACCAGCGCGAAGTCCGGCTCGATGCCGGTGGTGTCGCAGTCCATCACCAGACCGATCGTGCCGGTCGGGGCGATCACCGTGGCTTGCGCGTTGCGATAGCCATAGTCGCGCCCGAGATCGAGTGCCAGGTCCCAGGCCCGCATGGCGTGCGCCAGCAGACGCGGCTCGGGGCAGGAGGCATGGTCGAGCGGCACCGGCGCCGTGGCCAGCTCCTCATAGCCGTCCCGCTCGCCGCGCGAGGCGCGCGCATGATTGCGGATGACCTTGAGCATGGCGTCCCGGTTGGCGTCGTAGCCAGGGAAGGGGCCGAGCTCGCGGGCCATCTCCGCGCTCGTGGCATAAGAGACGCCGGTCATGATGGCGGTCAGCGCGCCGGCCATCGCCCTGCCTTCGTCCGAGTCGTAGGGAATGCCCGACGCCATGAGCAGGCCGCCGATATTGGCGTAGCCCAGGCCGAGGGTCCGGTACTCGTAGGAGAGCTGGGCGATCTGGCGCGACGGGAACTGCGCCATGGTCACCGCGATCTCCAGCACCACGGTCCACAGCCTGATGGCATGCTCGTAGCTCTCGACGTCGAAGCTGCCATCCGCGTTGCGGAACTGCATCAGATTGAGCGAGGCGAGATTGCAGGCGGTGTCGTCGAGGAACATATATTCCGAGCACGGGTTCGATGCTTTGATCTCGCCCGCCGCCGGGCAGGTATGCCAGTCGTTGATGGTGGTGTGAAACTGGATGCCCGGATCTGCACAGGACCAGGCGGCATAGCCGACCTGCTCCCACAGCTCGCGCGCCTTCACGTCTTGGCCACGGCGCCGTTCTTGCGGAAGGTCAAGTTCCAGTCGCCGTCGGCCTCGACCGCCTCGAGGAAGCCGTCGGTGACCCGCACGGAGTTGTTTGAGTTCTGACCGGAGACCGTCCGGTAGGCCTCGGAGTCCCAGTCCGTGTCGTAGGTCTGGAACTGCATCGAGGTGTAGCCCTGGCGGGCGAACTGCATGACCCGGCGGATCAGGTTGTCGGGCACCTTGGCCTTGCGCGCCGCCTTGACCTCGCGTTTGAGCGCCGGGTTGCGCTTCGGGTCGAAGCAGTCGTCGCCGTCGCCGTCGCAATTGACGCAAGACCTGAGGATGGCGTTGAGCCGCTCGGACAGAACCTTGGAGCCGGTAACTAGCGCCGCGACCTTCTGCTCCTCGGTGACCTTCCAGTTGATGTAGCTCTCGATGTCGGGATGATCGATGTCGACCACGACCATCTTGGCGGCGCGCCGCGTCGTGCCGCCCGACTTGATGGCGCCGGCGGCCCGGTCGCCGATCTTGAGGAAGCTCATCAGGCCGGAGGACTTGCCGCCGCCCGACAGCGGCTCATGCTCGCCGCGCAGCCGCGAGAAATTGGTGCCCGTGCCGGAGCCGTATTTGAACAAGCGCGCCTCGCGCACCCACAGATCCATGATGCCGTTCTCGTTGACGAGATCGTCCTCGATCGACTGGATGAAGCAGGCATGCGGCTGGGGATGCTCGTAGGCCGACTCCGAGGCCTTCAGCAGGCCCGTGGCGTGGTCGACATAGTAATGACCTTGGCTCGGGCCATCGATGCCATAGGCCCAGTAGAGGCCGGTGTTGAACCATTGCGGGCTGTTCGGCGCGCCCATCTGTTTTGCCAGCATGTGGCGGAGCTCGTCGAAGAAGGCCGACGCGTCATCCTCGGTGGTGAAATAGCCGCCCTTCCAGCCCCAATAGGTCCAGGTCCCGGCCAGCCGGTCGAACACCTGCCGCGCGTCGGTCTCGCTGCCGAAGCGTTCGGCCTCGGGCAGCGCCTCGAGCGCCTCAGTGTCGGGCACCGAGCGCCACAGCCATGACGGCACCGAATTCTCCTCGACCCGCTTGGAGAATGCGGGCACGCCGGCCTTGCGGAAGTATTTCTGGGCAAGGATGTCGGCCGCGACCTGGCTCCAATGGGCTGGCACGGAAAAGCGCTCCAGCGCGAAGACGACAGAGCCGTCCGGATTGCGAATTTCGCTGCCGCTCTCGCGGAACGAAATCGCTCGTAAGGTGACCGTCCTGGCTCAGTAAATCGTCTTTGAATCCGCATCTTGCTCACATCCCCCAGTCAAAATCTGCATCCTGTGCGACCTTCGAGACTGGTGCGATTCTCTCGCTGCATCAATCGCCGCAATCAATATCTAGCGACCAAAAGTTACTCTACCACTAAACCCTGTGTGCGAGTGCAGGAATAGTATGTGGAAAGGTGGTGGGCAACTTTCAACGCCGGGGACGCGAAGGCCTGAAAATGGGGGCTTTTGGCGCTTCGCGGCCGAGCAGCCGTCGCGCGGCCTGCGGCCGTGGGCGCCGCTTGGAAAAACTCGGACCCGGCGGGAAAATGGCGCAGCGGTCGGCCTCTGAACCGCCCCGAAAGGGTCACCTTCGCTGCCGACCCTCACCGGGCCTTCACTGTCTGTTTACGAGAACGTCAGTAATTTCTTCGCTACACGTGAAAGCCCCGTCGGCAAGATTCGAGTTTGATTCAATGTTGCATCATCGCGCTCTCGGTCGGGACCTCGAACAGCTTGTGGTCTCTGTCATCGATAATCGCCGGCCCATGCGGTCCATGATGCGGGCGATGCTCGCGGCCATCGGCACGGGGCGGATCGACACTTATGAGAACGCCAACGAGGCCTTCGAGACCATGGCCTGCGACCCGCCTGATCTCGTCATCGCCGCTGCGCATATGCAGCCGATCTCCGGTTCGGAGTTGGTCAGGGCCATGCGCCATGTGGACGCTGGGCCGCTCTGTTTCGTGCCCGCCATGATCATGAGCGCCCATGCCAGGCCGAGCCTGGTCGAAGAGGCGCTCAGGGCAGGGGCTCATCAGGTCCTGGTGCTGCCGACCTCGGCCTCGACTCTGTACCGCCGCCTCGATTGGCTGCTCAACGACGACCGCCCCTTCGAGCGTGACGGCGACATCTATGTGGTAGCGGGCATGGAAGAGCGCCTGTCGCTCAGCTTTCCGCGGCCGAGTTACGTGCCGACCCCGGGGCCGGCCAGCCTGCCGCTCGCCATCGGCCAGACGGACGGCGCGGGCGATGCGCCCTACGCCTTGCGGATGCGGGCCGCTCAGAACTAGAGCCGTCTTCGCCGCCGGACTTCCATCGCCGGAAGCGTCTTTGCGCCGCTGGACAGAAGCCCGGGCAAGAGGTCATAGTCCCCGCTTACGCTCCATAGGCGGCTGACGCTAAATTCCATGGCTCTTTTCAGTGAACTGTTTGCCTGGTGGAAGGGCAACACCATCGGCACGCGCCTCTTCACCTGGCGCAAGGGCGTTCGCGTGGGCGAGGACGGCCTCGGCAACGTCTATTACCGCGAGCGCGACGGAACGCGCCGCTGGGTGATCTATCGCACCGTGTGGGAGCCCTCACAGGTCCCGCCCGAGTGGCATGGATGGCTGCATCACACCGTTGACGTGCCGCCCACCGAGGAAGACTACACGCCGCGGCCCTGGCAGAAGGCCCATCGTCCGAACATGACCGGCACCTATGAGGCCTACCGGCCGCCTGGCTCGACGTTGCGCCCGCAGGTGAAGCAGCCGCCCCGGGACTATGAGCCGTGGCAGCCCAAATGACGGATGCGCCAACGAAGGAAGCACCGCCCCAGGCGGTGCAGCGCTGGTCGGCGTCCGACTATGCCAAGAACGGCCGCTTCGTGCAGGAGCTGGCGGGGCCTGTCTTCGCCATGCTGGCGCCGAAGCCGGGCGAGCGCATTTTGGATCTCGGCTGCGGCGACGGCACGTTGACGGCGGAGATCAAGGCGGCCGGCGCCGACGTGCTCGGCGTCGATCTCAGCGACGAGCTCCTCGCCGTGGCGCGCATGAAGGGTCTCACCGTCCGCAAATCGGACGGCCATGAGCTCGATTTCGTCCATGAGTTCGATGCGGTGTTCTCCACGCCGCGCTGCATTGGATGCGCGCCCCCGACCTGGTGATCGCCGGCGTCGCCCGGGCCCTCAAGCCCCGCGGCCGCTTCGTCGGTGAGCTCGGCGGCCACGGCAATGTTGCGGCCATCGCCACGGCCATGCGGGCCGTGGGCAAGATGCGCGGGGCGATCCGGCGCATGTGGCGCCGTGGTTCTTTCCCACCGTCGAGGAATACACCAGCTCCTGGCCAAGAACGGCTTCAACGTGCATGACATCGCGCTCGTGCCGCGGCCGACCCCGTTGCGGACGGGCATGGAGGGTTGGCTCAGGACCTTTGGCCGGTCCTTCTTCGATCAGTTTCCCGAGCCGGACCGGACCGCGGCGCTCACCGACGCGCTGGAGCTTCTGCGGCCGTCTCTCTGCGATAGCCAAGGCAAATGGACGGCGGACCATGTCAGGCTCAGATTCAGCGCCGAGCGCCATGCTTGAGCCGGGACCCGTGCTGCCTCATGGTTGCCCCAATGATCGACGAGGCCTTTTCATGCTAAAGGAGCGCACCGGCGGACGCGGCGAAGAGGTGTGCGGCATCATGATGCGACGGATGAGAATTTTAGCCGATCGACCGAACCATGGATCGCGCGCTGTGACGGCGCTCGCCGTGGCGGGCCTCTTTGCCGCCATGCCGACGGGGCTGGCCCAGGCCGAGACGATCAAGAACCCGATTGCCGTGTTCGCCGCCCTCGACAAGGTGACGGGCCGCATCTCCCATCTCGAAGTGCCCATCGATCAGACGGTCGAGTTCGGCGCCCTGAAGGTCACCCCGCGCGTCTGCGACTCGCGTCCGCCCACGGAGCAGCCCCATACCGCTTCATTCGTCGAGGTCGACGAGATCAAGCTGACGGGCGAGGAGCAGCGCATCTTCACCGGCTGGATGTTCGCCGAGAGCCCCGGGCTTCACGCCGTGGAGCATCCGGTCTTCGACGTCTGGCTCACGAGCTGCAAGACGCCGGAAGGCGCCAAGCCGCCGGAGAGCGCCGAGAATGCGCCGGCGGAGGAGGTCCCGGCCGAAGCCGCGGCCGAGGCCGAGCCGGCGCCCGCGCCAGCGCCGCCACCGGCCGCCGCCGCGGCACCACGCACGCGCCCACGCCGCCGCCCGCCGCCGAGGCGCCGTCCGACACGCTGCCTTGGCTCGTGCCCAACGCTTCCTCCAGGAGGCGCTGAAACACCTGACGGCTGACCTCGATCGCACCGAAGCGGGCGAGGTGGCCGGTAACGAACTGGGTGTCGAGCAGGGTGAAGCCGCCGTATTTTAGTCTGGCGATGAGATAGACGAGCGCGATCTTGCTCGCGTCGCGTTCCCTGGAGAACATGCTCTCGCCGAAGAAGGCGCGTCCGAGATGGACGCCGTAGAGCCCGCCCACCAGCGCGCCGTCCCGCCAGACCTCGACCGTGTGGCAGTGGCCCATCGCGAACAGCTCGCGATAAAGGTGACGGATGCGCCCGTTGATCCATGTGCTGCGACGGCCGGCGCGTGGCGCCGCGCAGCCTTCAATCACCGCCTCGAAGTCGTTGTCGACTTTGACCTCGAAGCCGCCCCGGCGGATGGTGCGCGCCAGGCTCTTCGGCACATGCACCCGGTCCAAGGGCAAGATGCCCCGGCGCTCCGGCTCGATCCAATAAAGGGCGTTGTCCTCGGCACTCTCCGCCATCGGGAAGATGCCGCAGGCATAAGCCTTGAGCAGCACCTGCGGCGTGATCTCGATCATCACGTCGTCGATGGACGTCATGGCAGCCTACCCGGGCCGCTCGGTATTCGGCGACAGATGGTCCTCGAGCCAATGGATATCGTAATTGCCGTCGACGATGTCCGGTTCGGCGATGAGCGCGCTGAACAGGGGAATGGTGGTCTCGATACCATCGACGACGAATTCTCCCAGCGCCCGCTTCAGCCGCATCAAACATTCGTTGCGCGTGCGGGCATGCACGATGAGCTTGCCGATCAGACTGTCATAAAAGGGCGGAATCGTGTAGCCGGCATATGCGCCTGAATCGACCCGAACGCCAAGTCCGCCCGGCGGGTGGAAATGAGTGATCGTCCCCGGCGACGGCCTGAAGGTGTGGGAATTCTCCGCGTTGATGCGGACCTCGATGGCGTGGCCGTTGAAGCGCACATCCTCTTGGCGCAGCGACAACGGCGCGCCTGCGGCGATGCGAATCTGCTCGATCACGAGGTCGAGTCCGGTGATCTCCTCGGTGACGGTATGCTCGACCTGGAGCCGCGTGTTCATCTCGATGAAATAGAATTCGCCGTTCTCGTAAAGGAACTCCACCGTGCCGACGCCGCGATATTTCAGTTTGCGCATGGCCACCGCCACGATCTCGCCGATGCGCACGCGCTCGCTCTCGTTGAGCGCGGGCGAGGGGGCTTCCTCCCAGAGCTTCTGGTGGCGCCGCTGCAGCGAGCAGTCGCGCTCGCCGAGATGGATGGCGTTGCCGTTACCATCGGCCAGCACCTGCACCTCGATATGCCGGGGACGGCCAAGATATTTTTCCAGATAGACGGTGTCGTCGCCGAAAGGCGCTCGCGCCTCGTTGCGCGCCGCCGACAGGGCGGGCTCGAGCTCGTCCTCGAACATGGCGAGCTTCATGCCGCGCCCGCCGCCGCCGGCTGACGCCTTGACCATGATCGGAAAGCCGATCCCCGCGGCGATCTCCTTGGCCTCGGCGATGGTCTTGATGGGACCGTCGGAGCCGGGCACCACGGGGATGCCAAGCGACTTCGCCGTCTCCTTGGCCTTGATCTTGTCGCCCATCAGCCGGACATGCTCGGCGCTCGGGCCGATGAAGGTGATCTTGTGCTCTTCGAGAATTTCCGCGAAGCGGGCGTTCTCCGCCAGGAAGCCGTAGCCCGGATGCACCGCGTCGGCGCCGGTGATCTCGCAGGCGGCGACGATGGCCGGAATGTTGAGATAGCTGTCCTTGGCCGGCGGCGCCCCGATGCACACGCTCTCGTCGGCGAGCCGGACATGCATGGCGTGGGCGTCGGCGGTCGAGTGAACGGCGACCGTGGCGATGCCGAGCTCCTTGCAGGCCCGTTCGATACGGAGCGCGATCTCTCCTCGGTTGGCGATCAGGATCTTGTCGAACATCGCGTGGCTAGCGCTGCTCGATCACGACCAGCGGCTCGCCATATTCCACCGGCTGGCCATCCTCGATGAGAATAGCGACGACGACACCGGCCTTGGGCGAGGGGATCTGGTTCATGGTTTTCATGGCTTCGATGATCAGCAGGGTTTGGCCCGCGGCCACCCTCGTGCCGATTTCGACGAAAGGCGGCGCGCCGGGCTCTGGAGAGCGATAGGCGGTGCCGACCATGGGCGAGGTGACGGATCCGGGTTGGACGCCGACCTCCTCGGACTGCGAGGCGCGCGTCTTGGGCTCGTGATGCTCCTGCGGCGGCGCAGAAATGCCCTGTCCGTTCGTGGTCAGCGTCGTGGTGAGATTGACACCACGGGCGACCCTGAAGCGGCGTCCCTCGAGCTCGATTTCGATCTCCGTGAGTCCGGTCTCTTCGAGAAGCTCGGCGAGCTCTCGGATGAGATCTTTGTCGAGGGTACTCCCGTCCTTGGTCATCGGTGTCCTTTCCTGCCCCGTCAGCCGGCTTTGCCGGGAGCGATCGTGTTGGCCAGCGCCTCGATCGCAAGCTCGTAGCCCAAACCCCCGAAACCGCAGATCACGCCCTTGGCGGCCTTGGAGATGTAGGACCGGTGGCGAAACGGCTCGCGGGTGAAGATATTCGATAGATGCACCTCAACGGTGGGCACCGGACAGGCCAGAAGCGCGTCGAGCATGGCGATGGAGGTGTGGGTGAAGGCGCCCGCGTTGACGATCACGCCCGATGCGTCCGTCCGCGCCTCCTGAATCCAGTTCACCAGCTCCCCCTCGACATTGCTCTGCCGGAACACCACCGAAAGCCCAAGGCTCGCCGCCTTCCGCTCGCACCTTTGACGCAGGTCGTCCAGCGTCTCGTGGCCGTAGACCTCCGGTTCGCGGGTCCCAAGCAGGTTGAGATTGGGGCCGTTCAGGACGTAGAGCGGTTTGGCCATGGCCGGTGCGGGGTGCCTGTCTTTAGAGGCCGGGACCGGCAATAGCGCCAGGCCGCGGCACGGGAAACGGGCCCCTTTATCAGCTTTTATGCCGTTCGGCAAAAGCCGCTAGCGGTCGCTAACGGCCTGAATAGGCGGAGGGCTCGTTAACGCTGAGCCCTCAGCAGGTGGCCTCGCAGCCCTTCTCGCGGACTTCCGTCACCTTTTCCACGAGCTGGTCGTAGAGATCGTCGGGCGCGCCCGGGATAATGCGGTCGCCGATCAGGTAGAGGGGCGTGCCTTGCAGGCCGAGCTGCTGGGCCAGGCCGCGCGCTTCGGCAAGCTCCTCCGCGACTTCTTCGCTCTCCATGTCCGCCTCGAGCTGCGGCACGTCGAGACCAAGCTCGTTGGCGATCCGCAGCACTTTGTCCTTGTTGGCCTTGCCCGGCTGCGAAAACAGCTTCTGGTGCATCTCGAAATATTTGCCCTGCTTGTGCGCGGCGAGCGCGCCCTTGGCCGCGGCCTCGGAATCGTCGCCGAAGATCGGCAGCTCCTTGAGCACGAGTTTCACCTTGTCGTCGTTATCGATCAGTTTGACGACCTCGGGCATGGCGCGGCGGCAGTAGCCGCAATTGTAATCGAAGAACTCGACCACCGTGACGTCGCCGTCGGGGTTTCCGGCGGAGAAGGACTTGCTCGAGCGGAACAGCGCGTCGGCATTCTCGCTGATGGCTTTGCTCTGTTGCGCGGCCTGCTCATCCTGCTGGCGCCGATCGAGCTCCGTGGTCATCTCCACGAGGATCTCGGGATTCTTGGTGAGATAGTTGCGGACGATCTCGACGACCTGCTTCTCCCCGAGCTTGGCGGCGGGGGCGTCGACCACGCCGGGCGCGCGCGCGAGATGACGAGGATCGTGGCGGCGCTGACGATGGCGGCCACGACGGCGGCCACCAAGGCGGTGGCGAGGCCAGTCTTAGGGGTCATGCTCAGATCTCCGGGAGCTAGAGTCAGTTACTGCGGGGCACTTGGAAGGCGAGGATATCGTCGGCCCTGATCCAGTTGGGCGTGCCGTTGATCAGGCCTTCTTTGGCGCGCTTGGCTTGCACCTTGGCAAGCGCTAGGCGCCCTTCATAGAAATAGGCTTCCGCCGATGCAAGCGATGCTTGCGCCATGAATTCTTCTTGCGCCCGAGGCTTGGGCCTGCTCGGCTTGCGCGCATAGCGAGGCGATCTGCCGGTAGCCCATCGCCGATGTCCGCTCGCTCGCCAGCGCCGTGCGCAGATTGCGGATGGCCTCGTCCAGATATTTCGGGTCGTTGGTGCCCAGCAGCGCTTGGCCCAGCATGATGCGGATCAGCGCCTCGTTGGGCGCGAGCTCGACCGCCTTGCGCAATGGCGGGATGGCGGCCGCCCCGTTGCCGCTCTCGAACAGGAACTGTCCCTTGGTCTCATAGAAATACGGCCAATTGGGCTGCGCGGCGATGAGTTGGTCGAGCAGGGGCATGGCGGCCTTCACCCCGGACTGGCGATAGGTGGCGATGGCCCGCGCATAGACGCTGGCCAGCGATGTATCGGTCTCCGGGTAGCGATTGAAGGCGATCTCGGGCTTGTCGAGAAAGCCCGCGAGCTTGGCCCGCACCAGGTCGTGGCGGAATTGGAGCTCCGGCGGATCGGTGTTCGCGTAATAGGGGCTCGCGGTCACGAGCGCCTGGAGCTGGGTGATGCGCACCTGGGGCAGCGGATGGGTCATCAGATACGGGTTGATGCCGCGTAAGCCCCGCAGCTTGTCGGCCAGGACGTCGAAGGTCTCCAGCATGCCGCGGCCCGACTGCTTGGTGGCGTTCAGGAAGGTCATGGCCGCCTGGTCGGCCGAGGACTCCTCTGTCTGGCGGTAGGCGAGCACGCTGCGCATCGCCGCGTCCTGGCCGCCGAACGCCGCTCCCATGCCCACCTGTCCCATTTCCGGGGCGCCCGCGATGGCGCCGCCGGCCATGGCGGCAAGGCCGAGAAGCTGGAGCATGAGCGCCGCTGATTTTGCCTTCGAGACCTGACTGCGGAGCCGGGCCAGATGGCCGCCGGTAATATGGCCGGATTCATGGGCGATGACGCCGATGACTTGGTTCGGAGTCTTGGCTTCCATCAACGTGCCCGCATGCATGAACATGTTGTGGCCGTCCACCACGAAGGCGTTGAAGGCGCGGTCGTGACGATATGGATCTGGATGTTCTGCGAGCCGAGCCCGGCGGCGCGGAAGATGGGCTTGGCGTAGTCGCGGATCAGCGCTTCGGTTTCCGCGTCGCGGATGATGCCGGCGCGTCCGCGGTGGTCGACGCCATGAGGCCGCCGATCAGCCCGGCCACAAGCCCCGCGCGAAGTCGCAGCGGCACTCTTTCGGGTCGGGATTGAGCCAAGGCAGGCATGGTGCGGTCTGATCGTATAGGCTTGAACGGAGCGGGCAAAGGCGCCTGTTTTCTTCCGCCGTCGATGGGCGTTACGTTGGCACGCCGCTTCCGGCCCCCGCCGTTGCCAAGCATTGGTTTGCAAGCGGATTTGATTGACTTTGATTGAGGCGACAACGTGACAGCACGCCGGCGGAGGTGATCAACAATGCGCGAGGAAACCTGAGTGAACGAGATGCCTGATCTGCCCGGGCTGCCGCGGCCGCTCCCCGAGAGCCGCGCCATCGATCCGTTCATCGTCATGGACGTGATGGGTGAGGCAAACGCGCGCGAGGCGGCGGGCGAGGACATCATCCATATGGAAGTGGGCCAGCCGGCGACGCCGGCGCGCCGGGCGGCGCGCGAGCGGGCGAGAACGGCGCTCGAACGCGAACGGCTCGGCTACACCGAGGCGCTCGGCATGCCGGCGCTCCGCGAGCGCATCGCCTTGTACATGCGCGAGCGTTACGGCGTCGCCGTGGGGCCGGAGCGTGTCGTGGTCACGGCGGGCTCCTCGGCCGGCTTCGTGCTCGCCTTCCTCGCCGTGTTCGAGCCGGGCGCGGGCCTCGGCCTGCCGTCGCCAGGCTATCCCTGCTACCGCCAGATCGTGAAGGCGCTGGGCTTGAGCCCCCGTCTGATCGAGACCTCGGCGGAAGGGCGGTGGATGCCCACCGCGGCCGACGTGGACCGTCTCGCCGCCGCGAACGCGGCCGGTCTGCTTCTCGCCAGCCCCAACAATCCGACCGGCACGATGGCGCTGGGGGGTCGGCTGGGCGAACTCGCGGCGGCCTGCCGGCGGCAAGGCCTGTGGCTCATCTCCGATGAGATCTATCACGGCCTCGAATACGACGCGCCCGCCGACACCGCGCTGAACCATTCCGACGCGGCCATCGTGGTCAACAGCTTCTCCAAATATTTCAGCATGACCGGCTGGCGCATCGGCTGGCTCGTGGTGCCGGAGGCGCTCGTGCGTCCCATCGAGCGGCTGGCGCAGAATCTCTACATCTCGCCGCCGGCCATTTCGCAAGTCGCAGCACTCGGCGCTTTCGATGGTCTGGAGGAACTCGAGGCGATCAAGGCGGGCTATGCGCGCAACCGCACCATGCTGCTCGAGGAACTGCCGCGCGCGGGCCTCGACGCGATCTTGCCGGCCGACGGGGCGTTCTATCTCTATGCCGACGTGAGCCGCTTCACCGACGACAGCGAAGCCTTCGCCAAGACGATGTTGCGGGAGAGCGGTGTGGCCGTGACGCCGGGCATCGATTTCGATTCCGCGCGGGGGCGGCGCTATGTGCGATTCTGCTATTCGGGGGCGGAAGACGCCATGCGCGAAGCGGCCCGCCGGATCGGCGCTTGGCTCAAGCCGAAATGAACTCAAGCCGAAATAAAAGAGGCGCGCCGTGGCGCGCCTCTGACTGAGCGTTGAATTCGGCTTTGCGTTCTAACCGCGCGACCACCAGCCTCTACGGCGGCTTGCGGGCTCCTCGGCGGTTTCACTTTCGGCGCTTGTTGCCGGTGCCGGCAATGGCTCCTCGCGCGCGGCCGCCACGCTGAACACGGGCTCCGGCTCGCGCGGTTCGGGTGCCGCTGCTTCGTCGGCGGTCTCATCCGCGATGGGCTTGCGTCCGTGATCCTTGCCGTTGGGCCGCTCCGCAGGCTGGGCCGCGGGACGATCCTCGTCAGGCGCCGACGGCTCAGCCGCAGCCCCCTCGGCGGACTCGCCATGGCCTTCGGCCTGGCGTTCGCCTTCCGCGCCGGCCTCGGTCTGCGGACGCTGGCCGGAACGGCCGCGCCGGCCGCCGCGGCGGCCTCTGCGACGGGGCGACCGGCCGTGCCGGGGTCTCGCCGACCGTCTCGCGTTGGCCTCCGCACCGGCTTCGCCGGTCTCTTCCGCCATGTCCTCGGGGGCCGCGTCGTCATGCGAGGCGGCGTCGTCGTTGCGGGCCGAGACGCTCGGCCGCTCGGCATCCGCGCCGCCTTCGCCACGGCGGCCCTGCGGCGGCGGCGGGAGCGGCGCTTGGCTTGCTCGCCGTCGCCTTCGCTCGTGGGCTCAGCCGATGGCGCCGTGCCTTCCTCGCGGTGATGCGCCCAATCCATCTGCACCACGGCGCTGTCGCCGTTGATGAAGGCGCCTTCGGCGCCGCGCTCGATGACATATTGGGAGATGTGCATCTCCTTGTCGGCGGTCACCGTGATCGGCACCTGATAGCGCGCCTCGATGTCCTTCAGATGGGCCCGCTTCTGATTGAGGATGTACAGGGCGACCTCAACCGCCGTGGTGGCGGCGAGCGGCATCACGCCGTCGGTGATCAACCGGTCCTCGATCGAGCGCAGGATGTCGAGCGCCACCGATTCCACGGAGCGCACGATGCCGGTGCCCTGGCAGATCGGGCAGGCTGTGGTCGAGCCTTCCAGCATGCCGGTGCGCAGGCGCTGGCGCGACATTTCGAGCAAGCCGAAATGGCTGATGCGTCCAACCTGGATCCGCGCGCGGTCATTGCGCAACGAGTCCTTCAAGCGCTTTTCGACGAGACGATTGTTGCGCCGCTCGTCCATGTCGATGAAGTCGATGACGATCAGGCCGGCGAGGTCGCGCAAACGAAGCTGCCGGGCGAGCTCCTCGGAGGCCTCGAGATTGGTCTTGAGCGCCGTGTCCTCGATATTGTGCTCGCGGGTCGCCTTGCCGGAGTTCACGTCGACGGAGACGAGCGCTTCGGTCTGATTGATGACGATGTAGCCGCCGGATTTGAGCGTGACCTGCGGCGAGAACATCGCTGCCAGTTGCCGCTCCACCTGATAGCGGATGAAGATCGGCTCCGGTTCTTTATACGGCTTCACGTTCTTCGCATGGCTCGGCATGAGCATGCGCATGAAGTCCTTGGCGTCGCGGTAGGCGTCGTCGCCCGCCACCAGAACCTCGTCGATGTCCTTGTTGTAGAGATCGCGGATCGATCGCTTGATCAGGCTGCCTTCCTCGTAGACGAGGGCAGGGGCCGTCGATTCCAGCGTCAGGTCGCGCACGGTCTCCCACAGCCGCAGGAGATAGTCGTAGTCGCGCTTGATCTCGGTCTTGGTGCGCTGCGCGCCCGCCGTGCGGATGATCAGGCCCATGCCTTCCGGCACTTCGAGCTCGCCGGCGATTTCGCGCAAGCGCTTGCGGTCGGTGGGCTGGGTGATCTTGCGCGAGATGCCGCCGCCCCGCGCCGTGTTGGGCATCAGCACCGTGTAGCGGCCGGCGAGCGACAGATAGGTCGTGAGTGCGGCGCCTTTATTGCCGCGCTCTTCCTTCACCACCTGCACGAGGATGATCTGGCGGCGCCGGATCACCTCCTGGATCTTGTAGGACCGGCGGCCTCTGCGGCGCGGCGTGCGCTCCGGCAATTCTTCCAGTGCATCCTCGGAGCCGACCGACTCCACGCTGTCGCCGTTGCCGTCCTTCAGCGACGCGCCGTTCTGCTCGTCATCGCCATCATGATCGTGGTCGTCATCTTCATCATGGTCGTCGTCGTCGTGACCATGATCGTCGTCCTCGTCATGCGCCTCGGTCTCGTCGCCATGCTCGGCCGGCTCGGACACCATGTGGGTGAGGTCGGCCGCCTCCATGACCACGTCCGAACTCTCGTCGCGCGGCGTCGTGTCGATCTCTTCCTCGTCGTCGAGCTCAAACTTCGCCACGGCCGGCATCTCGGGAGCAGCCTCGGCCTCGGCCTCCGCCCGGGGCGGAGCGTCTTTCCGCGCATCGGGCCGGCCGCGGCGCGGCGGCCTCTGCGGCGGCGGCGTCCTGCGGCGGCATCGTCCTCGGCGGCTTCCTCGGCGGAGGCGCGGCTTTGCTCCGCGGCTTCCTCCTCGAGCAACGCCTGGCGGTCGGCGACCGGAATCTGGTAATAGTCGGGGTGGATTTCAGTGAAGGCCAAGAAGCCGTGGCGATTGCCGCCGTAGTCGACGAAAGCCGCCTGGAGCGAAGGCTCTACGCGCGTGACTTTGGCAAGGTAAATATTGCCTCTGAGCTGCTTCTTATTCGCGGATTCGTAGTCAAACTCCTCGACGCGATTGCCCTTTACCACGACGACCCGGGTTCTCCGGATGCGCCGCATCGATTAACATCTTGTTTGGCATGTTGTGTTTTCTCCGGCGCGCAGGCCGGGAAGGGCGGCATGAAAAACCGCCTCGCCGGGCGTAAGCCTGAGGCCCGCGCGCGCCAATATCCAATAGACCATGATTCGTCGCGACGACCCACGGTGAGCCGGGCTGACCGGCTGCGGGGTTCGGCCATCGGCGGCCGCCATGTCATCAGAGGCGTCGGAAAAGCCCGGGAAGTCCCGTGACTTAGCTGACTGGCCTGATTCTGCATCGCATTTTCTCACTTGCCGCGTTTCAGCCGCGGCCAGCAGTTTCATCCTGGGCGGCCGATTTTCGCACTTGGCCGCCGCCGTTCTGCGTCCAGACCGTTCCAATAAGGCCCGACGCGCTAAAACAAATTCCGCCCGTATCGCCGCTTGGCGTCCAGGGCTCGGACTCGAAGAATGAGTCTGTCCCTTATTACGGGTTTGCCGAGAGATTTGGCAAGTCTCGCGGGGGTGCCGCCAAAGGGTCACAACGGTCGCTTAACCAGGCGTGGTTAACAATTGGGCCCGATTCAGGGCCGATTTTGGCGCATCGTCACCCGGGCTCGTCCTGTCATGCGCCCGCCAAAAAAGAGACCGCGCGGACCAAAACGCATGTGGGGAACGATGCAAGTTGTGCGTGCCGTGATTGCGGGCATCCCGATTTGGGCCGCGGCGCTTGGTCTCTTGGCGGTACCCGGGGTCGTTCAGGCCAAGGACACGGCCAAGGAGGCCGTCGCTAAGGACGCCCGTCTCGCCGGCGACCGCGAGCGCACCCGCTTCATCGCCGACCTCTCGAAGAAGGTCGACGTCCACGTCTTCGCCCTCGGCAATCCCTACCGGGTCATCGTCGACGCCGCCGATGTGAGCTTTCAGATGCCGCCCGGCCTCGGCAAGGAGCAGCGCGGCCTGGTGACCGCGTACCGCTACGGCCTGTTCGCGCCGGGTAAGTCCCGCATCGTCATCGATGTCAGCGGACCTTTTCTCATCGACAAGTCCTTCGTGCTCGAAGCGCGCGACGATCAGCCGGCGCGCCTTGTCATCGATCTCGTCCCGACCGACGAGGCGACATTCCAAACCAAGCTCCGCGAGGTGAAGCAGGCGAGCGCCGCGAGCACGCCGGTCCCGTTCCCCGAACCGCCGACGCGCCCGGCCGACGCCAAGCCCATCATCGTCCTCGATCCCGGCCATGGCGGCGTCGATCCCGGCACGAGCAGCGAGAGTGGCGTGACCGAGAAAGAGGTCGTGCTGCAATTCGCCAAGGAGTTGAGACAGAAGCTTGTCGCCACCGGCCGCTACGAGGTTCATCTGACGCGCGAGGACGATACCTTCCTGCCGCTGAAGGAGCGCGTGGCCATCGCCCAGAAGAAGGGAGCGGGGCTGTTCCTGTCGATCCACGCCGACTATTTTCCGGCCCGGATCGACGATGCGCGTGGGGCCACGATCTACACCCTGTCGGAGCGCGCCTCCGAGAGGAGGCGAGGGCGCTCGCCGCCAAGGAGAACTTCTCCGACGCCATCGCCGGCGTCGAGCTGCCGAGCGATTCCGACGAACTGGTGGCCAACATCCTCATCGATCTGGCGCAGCGCGAGACACAGAACCGGTCGGTGGTATTCGCCAGGTCGATCGTCGGCGAGCTTGCCGCCAAAGAACAAGAGCGCCCTGCATACCAAGCGTCTGAGATCGGCCGGATTCCGGGTGCTTAAGGCCCCGGACGTACCCTCGGTGCTCTTGGAGCTGGGCTTCCTGAGCAACCCCGACGACGAGAAGCTGCTCACCTCGGCCGCTTGGCGCGACCGCATGGGCGATTCCGTCACGGCTGCCGTCGACGGCTATTTCACCAAGCGTATTGCCCGCAGCCCCTACTGATCTTAACGATCACCCCTGAAGGGCGCTGAGGGCCACGATTCGTGGCGACTCCAGCTTGTTGTTGCCATATTCTTGGCTAGGGTTGGCGCGGGTGCCTCGCGGGCTGAAAAGCGGGGCCGGGACGGGTAAAAACAATGGATATTACGGCACCAGTCAAGCCGCCGAAGCAGCGGCGCCGCCGCCGCGGCGGATTCCTTTTTCGCTTTCTCGGCTTCATGTTCGCCGCCAGCATGATCGTGTTCATCGCCGTGGCCGGCGCCGCCGCCTTCGTGCTGTGGAAAGTGTCGCAGGAATTGCCGGACTATGAGGTGCTCGCCAAATACGAGCCGCCGGTGATGACGCGCATCCACGCCAATGACGGCCGGCTGATCGCCGAGTTCGCCCGCCAGCGGCGCATCTACGTTCCCATCACGGCCATTCCCCAGCGCCTCATCGAGGCGTTCATCTCGGCCGAGGACAAGAATTTCTACCAGCATGGCGGCCTCGACATTCAGGGCATCATCCGTGCCGTGGTGACCAATCTGAGCGCGGTTCAGTCGGGCCGGCGCATGGTCGGCGCCTCGACCATCACCCAGCAGGTGGCCAAGAACTTCCTGCTGACCAACGACCAGAACATCGAGCGGAAGCTGAAGGAAGCCATCCTCGCCATCCGCATCGAGCGCGCCTTCACCAAGGAGCAGATCCTCGAGCTCTATCTCAACGAGATCTATCTCGCGCCGCGCTACGGTGTCGCTGCCGCGGCCCAGACCTACTGGGACAAGGCGCTGAGCGAGCTCACCCTCGCGGATGCGGCCTATCTCGCCACGCTGCCCAAGGCGCCGAGCAACTACGATCCGTTCCGCCATCCCGATCGCGCGATCGCGCGGCGGAACTGGGTGATCGACCGCATCGTCGAGAACGGCTTCGCCACGCCGGAGGAAGGCGAGGAGGCCAAGGCTTCGTCCCTCGGCGTCCAGGCGCGCACCTACGGCCCCAAGATCTTCGCCTCGGAATATTTCGCCGAGGAAGTGCGCCGCGAGATTCTGGACCGCTTCGGCGAGGACAAGCTGTATGGCGGCGGACTGTCGGTCCGCACCACGCTCGACCCGCAGCTCCAAGCCATGGCGCGCAAAGCCCTTGTTCATGGGCTCACCAGTTACGACCGCACCTACACCGGTTGGCGCGGCGTGAAAAGACGATCGACCCGTCCGGCGACTGGGGCAAGACGCTGGCCGGCGTGCCCGTGTGGAGCGACATCGAGCCGTGGCGGCTTGCCGTGGTGCTCGAGGTCTCCAAGGACCAGGCCACGATCGGCTTGCGTCCGACCCGCAACAAATCCGGCAAGCTGGTCGAGGAACGTGAGACCGGCGTCATTCCCTATTCGGAAGTGAAATGGGCGCGTCCAAAGCTCAAGAGGGGCCTCGGCGGCACGCCCGGCTCCGTCTCCGCCGTGCTGAAGCCGGGCGATGTGGTTTACGTCGCGCCGGTCTTAGCGAAGGCCAAGGAGGGCGAACCGGAGTCCGAGGAGATCGTCGCGGGTCAGTGGTCGTTGCAGCAGCCGCCCGAGGTGAGTGGTGCGCTGGTCGCCATGGATCCGCATACCGGCCGCGTGCTCGCCATCGTCGGCGGCTTCAGCTTTGCGCAAAGTCAGTTCGATCGCGCCACCCAGGCGCGCCGGCAGCCCGGCTCCTCGTTCAAGCCGATCATCTATCTCACGGCGCTGGATAACGGCTACACGCCGTCCAGCATCATCGTCGACGGCGCCATCTGTGTCAGTCAGGGCAAGGGCATGCCGCAATGGTGCCCGAAGAACTATTCGGGCGGCGGGGCTGGCCCCTCGACGCTGCGTTACGGCATCGAGAAGTCGCGCAACCTGATGACGGTGCGGCTCGCGCGCGACATGGGCATGCCCATCATCGCCGAGTATGCGCGCCGCTTCGGTGTCTACGACAATCTGATGCCGGCGCTGTCCATGTCGCTTGGCGCCGGCGAGACCACGCTGATCCGCATGGTCAACGCCTATTCCATCATCGCCAATGGCGGCAAGAAGGTCGACGCGACCTTTATCGACCGCATTCAGGATCGCTACGGGCGCACCGTTTGGCGTCATGACGGCCGCGACTGCGGCCAGTGCGGCGCGCGGGAGTGGACCGGTCAGGCGGAGCCGGAGCTGGTCGACGACCGCAAGCAGATCGTCGATCCGATCTCGGCCTTCCAGATGGTGGGGATCATGGAAGGTGTCGTGCAGAGTGGCACCGCCCGCAAGCTCACCGTGTTGAAGCGCCCGATCGCCGGCAAGACCGGCACCACCAACGACTACAAGGATGCCTGGTTCATCGGCTACACGCCCGACCTCGTCGTCGGCGCTATGTCGCTTCGATCAGCCGAGGAACATGGGCCGCAGCGCGACCGGCGGTGGCGTGGCCGCGCCGATCGTCCGCGACTTCTTCGCCGCGGCACTGAAGGACGTGCCGCCGGTGCCGTTCCGGGCGCCGCCCGGCGCCATGCTGGTGCGCGTCAACCACAAGACCGGACTGCCGGCGCGCCGCGGCGACCAGGGCGTGATCATGGAAGCCTTCAAGCCCTCTCAGGTCCCCGATGGCGCCGCCGCTGTCGCGGTCGAGGGCGAGGAGGGGATTCCTGGCGAGGACTTCCCCGAATATCCGGACGGTGCCCAGGCCGGGCCGGCTGGCGAGTATCCGCCGCAAGGACAGTATCCGCCGCAAGGACAGTTTCCGCCGCAGGGACAGTATCCCCCACAGGGCCAATATCAGCCGCCGCCGGGCAATGACCGGGCTTTGACATCCGGCACCGGCGGCCTCTACTAAAACCAAGAGATGAGGCGCCGGGCCGAGGCGGGTTTCCCGCCTCGACGTGGCTCGTCGCCCGATGAATTCCTACGAGTCCCCTAGCCAAGCCGAGGCAACGAATGCGCGCCGAGACTGAAACGGTCGTCAACGAGATCAGAGAATCCCTGTCCCTGCTCCGGAGGTATCTTTGACCCCGATCAGGCAAAGGCGCGGCTGACCGAGCTCGACCGCGAGGCGGAGGCGCCCGATTTCTGGAACGATGCGGCACGCGCCCAGGGCCTCATGCGTGAGCGCCAGCAGCTCGAAGCAGCCCTCGGCGCCTTCTACCGCATCACCGCCGACCTCGATGACAATCTGACCCTCGTCGCCCTTGGCGAGGAGGAGGGCGACGAGAGCATCGTCGCCGAGGCGGAAGCCGCCCTACGCAAGCTCGGCAAGGAGGCCCATACCCGCGAGGTGGAGGCGCTGCTGTCCGGCGAGGCGGATGCCAACGACGCCTATATCGAGATTCACGCCGGCGCCGGCGGCACCGAGAGTCAGGATTGGGCGCAGATGCTGCAGCGCATGTATATGCGCTGGGCGGAAGGCCGCAAGTACAAGGTCGAGCTCATCGGCGAGCATTACGGCGAGGAGGCGGGCATCAAGTCGGCCACCATCCTCGTCAAGGGTCTCAATGCCTATGGCTGGCTCAAGACCGAGTCGGGCGTGCACCGGCTGGTGCGCATCTCGCCATTCGATTCCAACGCCAGGCGGCACACGAGCTTCGCCTCGGTGTGGATCTATCCCGCCATCGACGACGCCATCGAGATCGAGATCGACGAGAAGGATCTCCGCATCGATACCTATCGCGCCTCAGGCGCCGGCGGTCAGCACGTCAATACCACCGACAGCGCGGTACGCATCACCCATGTGCCAACCGGCATTGTCGTGCAGTGCCAGAACGAGCGCTCCCAGCATAAGAACCGCGCCACCGCCTGGGCCATGTTGCGCGCGCGCCTCTACGAGCCGGAACTCAAACGGCGCGAGGAAGAGGCGCTGGCGACCGCCGCCACCAAGTCGGAGATCGGCTGGGGCCACCAGATCCGGTCGTATGTGCTGCAGCCCTATCAGCTGGTGAAGGATTTGCGGACGGGCGTCGAAAGCACCAATCCGAGCGCCGTGCTCGATGGCGATATCGATGCGTTCATCGAGGCCGCGCTCGCCGAGCGCATCCACGCTGACGCCAAAGCCTAAACGCCAAGGCGAAGGCCTAGGCATTGTGCCTAGGCCCCGCAATCCATTCGCTGAAAATCCCCGTTCGGCGTGCCGGCTACTCGGCGGCGCGGCTCGAGAACGGATTTCCCCCGCCGGAATCGCTCGGCTTGTCGGAGCGCGGGGCGGGCCTTTCCGGCGCCTTGATGTCGGCCATCGGATCGTCGGACCGGCGCGACTTCCCCTCGAAATAAGCGCCTTGTTCGATGGCGAGGCTTTGATGGAAGATATCGCCTTCCACGTGGGACTGAGCCTGCAAGGTGACCCGGAGGCCGCGGACGGAGCCGACCACGCGGCCGCGCACCACGACGTCCTCGGCGATGACCGAGCCCATGACCTGCGAGGTGTCGCCGAGCAGCAGGGAGCCGCAATGAATGTCGCCCTGGATCTCGCCGTCGACCTGGATCTCGCCCTTCGAGGTGACGTTGCCGGTGATCGTCAGGTCCTCGCCGATGATCGAGGGGACCATCTTGCTGGAGCTGGAACTGGCGCTCGGCGTTGGCCCCTTGCCGAATGTGGCGGGCCGCTCGGTGAACGGCGATGACTTGGGCTCGGGCGCGGCGCTCGGCCGCTCTCCCATCTTGGTGACGCTCTCACCAGGCTCAGGCTTTTTCGTGAACATAACTGGGTACCTCCCCATTCAAACGAGTGACGCAAAGCGCAAAAACGTACTCGGCACCAGGTCCCGCGACATTGAGACAGCACAGCAGGCTTAGAGCCGCCTAGATCTGGATTGTCGCGGAGTTGCCCGACCAAAGACCAATACCCAGCACCCAACTCCTGCCCGTGACAATATCGCCTCGCCCCAACCTTGTCATGGGGCTTCTCCTGCCTGCGGGGGGAGACCTCCCCTAGGCCTCCCTGAAGGGGACCGGCGATGCCTGAAAGGGTTGGAATCGCCTTCCTTTAGCCGATTTTCCTGCCTCATATGGCACGAGACCTTAGCCTCTCGTTCCGGGCCGTGGTAACGAGGCACGGGCGAGATGTTGAGGGTACGCCTTGGGGGGTTGCCGGCAAGAGACCATGAGCGGACCGGGCAGCGCTGTGTCGTCGTGCGATGGCGGGCCGGTCGTAGCACAAGTCTGCTCGTGTAGGCCCCTGGTGGAGGGCGCGATCGGGCGCTCGGCCGAAATTTGGGGGCCTGTGACTGAATGGACGAACCGATCGCAGGGACCTGGCTGAAGCTGACCGCCGAGGGCGGCAAGGCGATCCGCGCCTTGCCCGCGCGCGGCCGGGAGTGGGTGAAGCGGGTTCCGCGCCGGTCAGATCGAGCTGCGCCAAGCTCTCTTCGCGCAGCGCCCATGTCTGCCGCGAGATTTTCGCCGGCGTGCTCGTGGTTGGGCTCATTGCCATCGTCTTTGGCTATGGGCGTCTCGCCAACGGCCCGATCTCTCTCCCCGCTCTCGTCCCGCCCATCGAGGCGGCGATCAACGATCAGCTTTCGGACCTGCGCGTGAAGATCGACGACGCGGTTCTCCAGCGCAGCGCCGACGGGCCGGGCGTGTTGTTCCGCCTCCGCAACATTCGTCTCCTCGACAAGGACGGTTCGATCGTCGCCCAAGCGCCGCTTGCCGCCATCGGCATGAGCGGCGCGGGACTGCTGTCGGGGCGGTTGGCGCCGGGCAGCGTCGACTTCATCGGCCCGCGCCTCTTGCTGTCTTACACGGCCGACCAAGGCCTGGCCTTGGCCTTCACCCGGCCGTCCAATACGGACGGTGATGTGTTGATCCGCGGCGCGCTGCCGGCGGACGGCGCCCCCGAAGTCGCGGCCGAGCCGCCGGAGGCGGTCAGTGCCGAGCGGCCCGAGCTGCCGATCGGCGCCGGCGGACGCAAATTCGATTTGAACAAGACGGTGACCGAGGTCTTCGACCGCGCCCGCCGCGGCGACACGTCCTACCTGACGCGGTTCGGTTTCAAGAATGCGATCGTCGTCCTCAACCAGGACGGCGCGCAGACTTTATGGCAGGTGCCGGACTTCGCCATAGATCTGGAGCATCGCGACAACCGCAGCATCCTCGTGGGCGAAGCCAATGTCGCCTCCAGCAAGGGCGACTGGCAGCTCGAGGTTCGTACCGAGCAACGCGCCAGGCGCAACAGTCTGTTGATCACCGCGCTGATCGAGAATCTGGTGCCGGCGGGCATTGCCGGCAACTTCCCCACGATCGGCATCCTCCGCGCGCTCGACATGGCGGTCGATGGCGAGACCAATGTCGAGTTGGACGATTCGGGCGAGTTCCTGTCGGGTGAGGCGCGGCTCAGGCTGGCGCCGGGTCCGATCACCCCACCTTGGGATCGCGATACGCCCGTGCGGATCGACCACGGCGACTTCACGGTGCGCTATCTGAAAGAGAGCGACGTGGTCGAGATCGCCCCCTCGACGCTGCGCTGGGGCAAGAGCCGGGCCACCTTCAGCGGCGAGTTCCGCCCCGTGCGCGACGACAAGGGCAAGGCGGTCTCTTGGGACTTTTCCTTGAAGGCGAACGATGCGGCTCTGGGGATCGCCGAGTTCGGTCTCGCCCCCCTCAAGATCGACGAATGGACCGCCAAGGGAAGCCTCTCGTCCAAGGAAGGCACCATGACGCTGTCCCGCTTCGTCATTCGCGCCGGGGACGCCTCGATCGTCATGTCCGGCAGCGTGGTGGACGCGCCCGGTTCGCCCGCGGTCAAGCTGGCCGGCAAGGTGAGCCCGATGCCGGTCGAAACCCTGAAGCGCTTCTGGCCCAAATTTCTCGCCGGCAAGGCACGCGAGTGGGTGCTCGAGCGCGTATCGGGCGGCCAAGTGGTCGGCGGCAAGTTCAACGTGTCGCTGCCGGCCGGCGCCATCGCCGAGATCGAGCAGGGGGCCGCGGCGCCCGAAGGCGCGGTCGATGTCGAGTTGAACTTCTCCGGCATGAGCATCGTCTACGTGGAAGGCCTGCCGCCGGTGATCACGGGCGACGCCAAGCTCACCGTGGTGGGCACGGAGTTCATGGTCGACATTCCCCAGGGCAAGATCGTCCCCGCCGCCGGACAAGAGATTACGCTCAGTGAAGGGCGCTTCTACATCCCCGACCTGCGCGAGGATCCGCAGCAGGGCGTCATCACCTACAAGGCGGCCGCGCCCACGCCGACGGTCATGCAACTCCTCGATCACGAGCCGCTGGGCTATATTAGCGCCGTCGGCATGAAGCCGGACTTCCTCGGTGGCTCCGCCGTGGGAGAGTTCACCTTGTCGATGCCGCTCAAGAACGATCTCGATTTCAAGGAGATCAAGATGAGTGGTTGGCGCGTCTCAACGACGCCATCGCCTCGAACCTCGTGGGCGACATGGACATCGACGGCGGCGCGCTCGACGTCGAGCTCTCCGACGAGGGCGTCACCGCCAAGGGCGAGATCAAGATCAAGGAAGTGCCCGCCGAGATCTACTGGCAGCGGGTCTTCTACGCGCCCGCCGGCCAGCAGCCGCCCGTCAGGGTCTCCGCCACGCTCGACGAAGCCTTGCGCGACAAGCTCGGGATCAAGGTCAACCATCTGGTCAAGGGGCCGACACCCCTTACGCTGTCGGTCACGGGCTTGGGACAGGCCACGCAGTCCATGAGCATGGAAGCCGACCTGACCAACGCGCAGCTACTCTTCGGCAGCATGGGGTGGACCAAGCCGACCGGAAAGGCGGCGCAGGTGAGCTTCGACGTGGCCAAGCACGAGGACGGCTCGACCGACTTGCAGAATTTCAAGATCGTCGGTGACGATATCGCCGTCGACGGTCAGATCTCTCTCGACGCCGATCAGCACCTCAAGAAGTTCTACTTCTCGGATTTCTCGGTGAGCCCCCAGACCCATGTCGAGATCACCGCGGAGGTCCGCGACGATCAGGTGCTCGAGGTCCACGCCGAAGGTCCGAGCTATGACGGTCAGCAATTCTTCCGCTCTTTGTTCTCGGCGGGCCAGCTTGTCGAGGACGGATCGACGGAGCCGGCGCAGCCCTTCGGCATCGATTTCACCGCCAAGATCGGACGCGTCGTCGGCTTCTACGATACCACGGCGACGAATGTGGATGTCATGCTCAAGAAGCGCGATGGCCGGCTGATCGCCCTCGATGCCAAGGGCCTGCTGAACGGCAGGGAAGTGGCCGCCGTCGAGCTGCAAAATAAGAACGGCGCCCGAATCCTCAAGGCCGAGGCGCATGACGCCGGCGCGGCGTTCCGCTTGGTCGGCTTCTATCGCAGCATCAAGGGCGGGGATGCCTCGCTGCAAGTGAACATGGATGCCGGCGGGCCGGGGACGAAGTCCGGGACCCTATGGGCGCGCGACTTCGAGGTGGAGGGCGATCCCGTTGTGGCCGACGTCCTCACCGACCCGAGCGCCGCCGCCGTCCTCGGCGAGCAGAAGCAGCAGATGGTCAAGTCGAGCATCGTGTTCAAGCGCCTGCGCGCGCCCTTCTCCGTCGCGCCGGCAAGTTCCGTCTGCGCGACGCCTATATCAACGGTCCGGCGCTCGGCGCCACCTTGCGCGGCACGGTGGACTTCAAATCGCAGACGGTCGATCTCGGCGGCACCTACGTTCCGCTCTACGGCCTGAACTCGGCGCTCGGCGCCGTGCCTATTCTCGGCAAGATCCTGGTGGGCCGCCAAGGCGAGGGCGTGGTGGGCATCACCTTCGCCATTAAAGGCAAGCTCGACGACCCCACGGTGCTCGTCAATCCCATGTCGGTGATGGCGCCGGGCATCTTCCGGCAGATCTTCGACTTCACCGGCACCGTGCCGGATCCGGGCGCCGCGGCCGCGGCACAGAAGAACGAGCGCATCAGGCCGTTCCAGAACGTCAGGTAGACGGAAGATCTAGACGGGACGGATGAGCGCGTGGCGCTTCTTGCCCAGCGACAGCTTGATCACGCCTTCGTCGGTCAGGTCAGTCAAAGTGAGCGACTGCCGCTCGTCGGTGCGGCCGCGTCGTTGACCTTGATGCCGCCGCCCTTGACCTGACGCCGCGCTTCGCCGGTCGACTTCACGAAGCCCGCCAGCACCGCCGCGTTGAGCACGCCCAATCCCTTTTCGAGGTCGCCGCGCGCCACCTCGATGCTCGGCAGGTTGGCGGAGGTCTGCCCCTGCTCGAACGTGGTCCGCGCCGTTGCCGCCGCGCGGTCCGCCGCATCGCGCCCATGCACGAGTGCCGTGGCCTCGGTGGCGAGGATCTTCTTGGCCTCGTTCAGCTCGGCGCCCTCGAGCGCGGCGAGCTTGCCGATCTCTCCCAGCGGCAGCTCGGTGAAGAGCTTGAGGAAGCGCGGCACGTCGGCGTCCTCGGCATTCCGCCAGAACTGCCAATAGTCGTAAGGGGAGAGCATGTCGGGGTTGAGCCACACCGCGCCCGCCGCGGTCTTGCCCATCTTGGCGCCCGAGGCGGTCGTGAGGAGCGGCGAGGTGAGGCCGAACAGCTCGGCGCTCTCGGTGCGCCGGCCGAGCTCGATGCCGCTCACGATATTGCCCCACTGATCCGAGCCGCCCATCTGCAAGCGGCAGCCTTCGCGCCGGTAAAGCTCCACGAAGTCGTAGGCCTGCAGCACCATGTAGTTGAACTCGATGAAGCTCAAATTCTGTTCGCGGTCGAGCCTGAGCTTGACGGAGTCCTGGCTCATCATGCGGTTGACGCTGAAATGGCGCCCATAGTCGCGCAGGAAGTCGATGTAGTTCAGCGCGCCGAGCCAGTCGGCATTGTTGACCATGATCGCGTCACGCGTCCCATGGCCAAAGCTCAAGAACTTGGAGAACACCGTCTCGATGCCGGCGATATTGGCGCCGATCTCCGCGTCCGTGAGGAGCTTGCGGGACTCGTCCTTGCCGGACGGATCGCCGACCTTGGTGGTGCCGCCCCCGATCAGCACGATCGGGCGGTGGCCCGTCTGCTGCAGCTTGCGCAGCAGCATGATGCCGACCAGGTTGCCCACATGCAGGCTCGGCGCCGTGCAGTCGAAGCCAATATAGCCGGTGATGGTCTCGCCGCGCGCGAGCTTGTCGAGGCCCGCCTCGTCGGTGCATTGATGGATGAAGCCGCGCGTGGTGAGCTCGTGCAGCAGGTCCGATTTGACGGTGCTCATGGCGGATTGGCCGCTTCTCGTCTGACTGGCGTTGGCCAGAGCCTCTAGCAGGTTTGCGGGACGAATACCAAACCCGCCAGTCCAGGACGGCGCACGGGGCCGAAGGGAAGGCGGCCCTTAGGCGGCCGTGTCCTTGCGCTTCTTCAGCTTGCCGAGACGCTTGTCGAGATAGCCGTCGACCACGTCCATGAGGCCTTCCATGCGATCCTCGAAGAAGTGGTTCGCGTCGGGCACGGTCTGGTGGTCGATGACGATGCCCTTCTGCGTCTTGAGACGATCCACAAGCCCGCGCACGGATTCGGTTGGCACGACTCGATCTTTCGCGCCGTTGACCATCAGCCCGGAGGACGGGCAGGGGGCCAGGAAGGTGAAGTCATAGAGATTGGCCGGCGGGGCCACGGAGATGAAGCCTTCGACCTCGGGGCGGCGCATCAGGAGCTGCATGGCGATCCAGGCGCCGAAGGACACTCCGGCGATCCAGCAGGACGGCGCATCGGCGTTATAGGCCTGCAGCCAGTCGAGCGCCGTGGCCGCGTCCGCCAGCTCGCCCGGGCCGTTGTCGAACAGCCCCTCGCTGCGCCCGACGCCGCGGAAATTGAAGCGCAGCACCGAAAATCCACGCTTCTGGAAAGCGTAGTACAGATGATACACGACCTGATTATTCATCGTCCCGCCGAATTGCGGGTGCGGATGCAGGATCAGGCGACCGGCGAATTCGGAGAGGCCTCATGATGATAGCGGGCTTCGATTCGACCGCTGGGGCCGCTGATATTGACTTCAGGCATGAACTACTGGCCTCGAGATGCGTTAACGCGCTGATGGGGATGCGTGCTTGTATATGGGGCGTGTGATTGGGCGCCGCAAAACTTGACTCTGCCGCCTCGGAATCCTATACAAACAAGAGATTAGAATTGTTCCAAACAAGGCCGTTCCAAATCAGCTGGGCGCTTGGAGCGGTGCATTTGTTAGGCCGCGCTTCATAGCACGGGCGACGGGGGCTCGTGCAAGCGTTAACCGGCGGCGTTTGGCCGCGAGCTTGGCACAGCATGAACCAGCGCTCCTATCTTGATTATAACGCGACGGCGCCTTTGCGCTCGGAAGTGCGCGACGCGGTCACGGCGGCGCTCGGCCTGCACGGCAATCCGTCCTCCGTGCATGAGGAGGGCCGCGCGGCCCGCGCGGCCATCGAGGATGCCAGAGCCAAGGTCGCCAAGCTGGTCGGCGCGAGCCCCGCGAATGTGATTTTCACCAGCGGCGGCACCGAAGCCAACGCGCTGGCGCTTGCCGCCCTGTCGGGCGACGCCTCCTGGCACTGCTACCTGTCGGCGATTGAGCACCCCTCGGTGCTCTCGGGCGGCCGGTTCCATCCCGAGACCACGACCATCATCCCCGTGACGCCGGACGGCATCGCCGATCTCGCGGTCCTCGCGCGGAAGCTCGAGAAGCATAAGCCCGGCGGCTGGCGGCCGATCGTCTCCTTGATGGCGGCCAATAATGAGACGGGCGCCATTCAGCCCGTGGCGGAAGCCGCCAAGATCGTGCACGACGCCGGTGGGCTGCTCCATTGCGACGCCATTCAGGCGGCGGGCCGGGTGCCGCTCGACATGGCCGAACTGGGCGCCGACATGGTGAGCCTGTCGGCTCACAAGATGGGCGGACCGAAAGGGGCCGGCGCGCTTGTTCTCGCCGAAGGCGTCACCGTCGAGCCACTCATCAAGGGCGGCGGTCAGGAAGGCCGGCGCCGGGCCGGCACGGAGAACGTTCCCGGCATCATTGGCTTCGGCGTAGCGGCGGAACTGGCCGCGGCCGACCTCGCCAAGATGGACGAGATCGCCAAGCTCAGGGATGCGCTGGAAGAGGGTGTGCGGGCCATCGCCGAGGATGCGGTGGTGTTCTCAGGCAATGTGCGGCGCCTGCCGAACACGGCCTGCATCGCCGTGCCGGGCGCGAAGTCGGAGACGCTGGTGATCGCTCTCGATCTGGCGGGCATCGCGGTGAGCGCCGGGTCCGCCTGCTCGTCGGGCAAGGTCGAGGTTTCCCATGTGCTCGCGGCCATGGGCGTGGCGCCTGAATTGGCCGAGGGCGCCATCCGGATAAGCTTGGAATAGGCAGCGAGAATACCGATATCCAGAGATATCTCAGCGCCTTCGGTGACGTGATCAAGCGGCTCAAGCAGAGCGCGAAGGAAGCGGCTTAACTAGTCGCAAACGAAAGAGAATTTGGAGCAGCAGTAATGGCGGCAGTGCAGGAAACGGTCGAACGCGTCAAAGAGATCGACGTCGATCAGTATAAATACGGCTTCTTCACCGACATTGAATCGGTCAAGGCCCCCAAGGGTCTGAACGAGGACATCGTCCGCTTCATCTCGGCCAAGAAGCACGAGCCCGAATGGCTGCTCAAGTGGCGGCTGGAAGCGTTCCGGCGCTGGCAGACCATGCAGGAGCCGGAGTGGGCCAACGTTCACTACCCGAAGATCGATTTTCAGGATCTCTACTACTACTCGGCGCCGAAGAGCACCGAGGGACCGAAGAGCCTCGCCGAGGTCGATCCCGAGCTCCTTGCCACTTATGCGAAGCTCGGCATCCCGCTGAAGGAGCAGGAGGTACTCGCGGGCGTCAAAGGCGCGCCGCGCGTCGCCGTCGACGCCGTGTTCGACAGCGTCTCGGTGGTCACCACCTTCAAGGAGGAGCTGTCCAAGGCGGGCGTGATCTTCTGCTCGATCTCCGAGGCGGTGAAGAACCACCCCGACCTGGTGCAGAAATATCTGGGCTCGGTCGTGCCGGCCACCGACAACTTCTACGCCACGCTCAACTCTGCGGTGTTCTCCGACGGCTCCTTCGTCTACGTGCCGGAAGGGGTGCGCTGCCCCATGGAGCTCTCCACCTATTTCCGCATCAATGCCGAGCAGACCGGACAGTTCGAGCGCACGCTCATCATCGCCGACAAGGGCTCCTACGTGAGCTATCTCGAAGGCTGCACCGCACCCATGCGCGACGAGAACCAGCTCCATGCCGCCGTGGTCGAGCTCGTGGCCCTAGAGGACGCCGAGATCAAATACTCCACGGTGCAGAACTGGTATCCGGGCGACAAGAACGGCAAGGGCGGCATCTATAACTTCGTCACCAAGCGCGGCGATTGCCGCGGCGACCGCTCCAAGATCTCCTGGACGCAAGTCGAGACCGGCTCGGCCATCACCTGGAAATACCCGTCCTGCATCTTGCGCGGCAACGGCTCACGCGGCGAGTTCTACTCGATCGCCATCTCCAACGGCTATCAGCAGGTCGATAGCGGCACCAAGATGATCCATCTGGGCAAGGATACGTCGAGCCGCATCATCTCCAAAGGCATCGCCGCCGGCCGCTCCAACAACACCTATCGCGGGCTCGTCTCGGCTCATCGCAAGGCGACCAACGCGCGGAACTTCACGGTCTGCGACTCGTTGCTCATCGGCGACAAATGCGGCGCCCATACCGTGCCCTATATCGAGGCCAAGAATGCGAGCGCGACCTTCGAGCACGAAGCGACCACCTCGAAGATCTCCGACGACCAGCTGTTCTATTGCCTGAGCCGCGGCCTGTCGGAGGAGGAGGCGGTGGCGCTCATCGTCAACGGCTTCGTCCGCGACGTGCTTCAGCAGCTCCCCATGGAGTTCATGGCGGAGACCCAGAAACTCATCTCGATCAGCCTCGAGGGCTCGGTCGGCTAGGAACGCAACAGAACAGACTCTGATGCCAAAGAGTTAGAAAGACGGACTAGATGCTTGAGATCAAAAACCTCCACGCCAATGTCGACGGCCGCGAGATCCTGAAAGGCCTCGACCTCACTTTGCCCACGGGCGAGGTGCACGCCATCATGGGCCCGAACGGCTCCGGCAAGTCGACCCTTGCCTATGTGCTCGCCGGCAAGGAGGACTACGAAGTGACCGAAGGCTCCATCACCTGGAACGGCAAGGACCTGCTCGACCTAGACCCGTCGGCGCGCGCCGCCACCGGCGTCTTCCTCGCCTTCCAATATCCGATGGAGATTCCCGGCGTCGCCACCATGACCTTCCTGCGCAGCGCCGTGAACGCGGTGCGCAAAGCCCGCGGCGAGGACGAGCTGTCGACCCCGGACTTCATGCGCTTGGTGAAAGAGAAGGCCAAGGGCCTGAAGATCGACGCCGAGATGCTGCGCCGTCCGCTCAATGTCGGCTTTTCCGGCGGCGAGAAGAAGCGCAACGAGATCCTGCAGATGGCGCTGCTTGAGCCGTCGCTCTGCGTGCTCGACGAGACCGATTCCGGGCTCGATATCGATGCCCTGCGCATCGTCGCCGACGGCGTCAACGCGCTTCGCAGCAAAGAGCGTTCGATGCTCGTCATCACCCATTATCAGCGGCTCCTCGACTACATCGTACCCGACAAGGTGCATGTGCTGTCCAAGGGCCGCGTGGCGCGCTCCGGCGGGCCCGAGCTGGCGCTCGAGCTCGAGAAGACCGGCTACGCCGAATTTGGCGGCGAAGCCACGGCCGCGTAGGGAGACTTAATTCATGGACTTGTCCGTCCAACAGTTCCGCAGCAAGGCCGAGCAGGATTATCTCGACCTTTACACCAAGGCCGAGAAGGCGCTTCCCGGCGCGGGCAACCCGTTTGTCGCGGCGCTGCGCGCCGACGCCATCAAGGCCTATGGCCGTCTGGGGCTGCCCCATCGCCGTATCGAGGCGTGGAAATACACCGATCTGCGCGCGCGGATCGACGAGGTCCATCCGCTCGTCACCGCGCTGGGCATCCCCGTGAGCGACGAAGCGCTCGAAGCCGCGCTGGGCAGCGCGATCGCGGCGTTCCCCGCCTACCGCATCGTCATCGTCGAAGGCGAATTGCGCGTCGATCTATCGGACATGTCGGGGCTCCGCGAGGCCGGCGTCGAGGTCAGCTCGCTGTCCCATCTGCTGGAGATGCCGCCGGAATGGCTGAAGGCCGCCTTGGGACAGGTCAATCCGCGTGAGGACGACGCCGTGCTGGCGCTCAACACCGCACTGATGACCGGCGGCGTGGCTTTGCGCTTGCCCGAGGGCCTGACGCTTGGCAAGCCCATCCATCTCGTCCATCTCGACGGCACCGGCGAGGCGGCGTCCACCTTCACCCGCAATGTCATCGCCGCGGAGGCGGGCGCCTCGGCCACGGTGCTCGAGAGCTATGGCAGCCTCGGCATGACGGGGCTCCAGCGCAACGCCGTCACCGAGATCAAGATTGGCGACAAGGCCGCGATTAATCACATCAAGATCCAGCGCGAAGCCCCTGAAACGATTCACCTCAATGTGTGGCTCGCGGCCCTCGGAGCGGATGCCCGCTATAACGGCTTCCAGCTTTCGACCGGCGCCGCGCTCGCCCGCAATCAGGTCTATGTGGCCTTCAACGGTGAGGGGTCCTCGGCGGACATTTCCGGTGCGTGCCTCGGCCGCGACCGCCAGCACTGCGACACCACCCTGGTGGTCGAGCATCGCGTGCCGGCCTGCGACAGCCGTGAATTGTTCAAGGTGGTCCTCGACGACGAGGCGCGCGGCATCTTCCAGGGCAAGGTCATCGTCTCGCCGGATGCGCAGAAGACCGACGGCAAGCAGATGGCTCAGGCGCTGCTGCTGTCCGAGACGGCGGAGTTCGATTCCAAGCCCGAGCTTGAGATCTTCGCCGACGACGTGGTCTGCGGCCACGGCGCCACCTCCGGCCAGATCGACGAGGATCTGCTGTTCTATCTGGAATCGCGTGGCCTGCCCGAGCCGGAAGCGCGCGCCATGCTTATTCAGGCCTTTGTCGGCGAGGCCTTCGAGGTCGTCGACGACGAAGCCTTGCGTGAGGCGTTCAACGCCGCGTCAGCCGCTTGGCTCGGCGTCGAGGCCGGCTGACGGGGAGGGCCGATGACCATCATTACGCCACCGGTCAACACCAAAGCGGCCAAGACATCCGCGCCGTCGATGCGCCGTTCGACCTCGACGCTATCCGCGCCGACTTTCCCATTCTGGCCGAGACGGTCCACGGCAAACCGCTGACCTATCTCGCAACGGCGCCTCGGCGCAAAAGCCGCAAAGCGTGATCGATGCCGTCAGCAACGCTTACGGCCACGAATACGCCAACGTCCATCGCGGGCTCCACCATCTGTCGAATCTCGCCACCGCCAATTTCGAGAAGGCGCGCGAGACGGTGAGGGGCTTTCTCACGCGCGGTCGGACGAGGAGATCGTCTTCACCCGCAACGCCACCGAGGCGATCAATCTCGTGGCCTCGTCGTTCGGGCGCCCGCGCATCGGCGCCGGCGACGAGATCCTGCTCACCATCATGGAGCACCACTCCAACATCGTGCCTTGGCATTTCATCCGCGAGCGGCAAGGCGCGGTACTGAAATGGGCGCCGGTCTCCGACGACGGCGACTTCCTGCTCGACGAGTTCGAGAAGCTGATCACGCCGCGCACCAAAATGATCGCCGTCACCCAGATGTCGAACGTGCTGGGCACGATCGTGCCGGTGAAGGAGATCGTGCGCATCGCCCATGCCCACGGCATCCCCGTGCTCATCGACGGCGCCCAAGGCGCGGTGCACATGCCCGTCGACGTGCAGGACCTCGATTGCGATTTCTACGTCTTCACCGGCCACAAGCTTTATGGTCCGACTGGCATCGGCGTGCTCTACGGCAAGAAGGCGCTGCTGGAGGCCATGCCGCCGTATCAGGGCGGGGGCGAGATGATCGGCTATGTCACCACCGACGAGGTGACCTACGGCAAACCGCCGCACCGCTTCGAGGCGGGGACGCCGGCCATCGTCCAGGCCATCGGGCTCGGCGCGGCGATCGACTATGTCGAAGGCATCGGCCGCGAGGCCATCAAGGCTCATGAGGATGCGCTGCTGGCCTATGCCATGGAGCGCCTCGGCGAGTTGAATTGGTTGCGGATTTTCGGCCGGGCCAAGGACAAGGGCAGCATCATCTCCTTCGAGGTGGAGGGCGCCCATGCTCACGATGTGAGCACAATTCTCGACCGGCACGGCGTCGCGGTGCGCGCCGGCACCCATTGCTGCGAGCCTCTGCTGGCCCGCTTTGGCGTAACCTCGACATGCCGTGCCTCATTCGCCATGTATAATAGCTTCGAGGAAATCGACCGGCTCGTGGACGCACTGCGCAAGACCCGTGAGATGTTCGCTTAAACTCGGTGACTGACATGATTGAAAAGACTCAGAGAAACGAGACGGCGGAGACGCCCGACGAGATGTCGCCGGGGATCGCCCAGTCCGTGCCGGGCGAGGTGCAGTCAGCCGCCGAGGCGCGGACCCTGGCGAGCCTGGCGCGTCGCCAACGCCCGGGATGATCGTGGAGAGTGCGCCGTCGTCCATTCCGCCGGAGGAGCTTGAGCAGCTTCATTCTGATCTCGTGTCGGCGCTGAAGACCGTGTTCGACCCTGAAATTCCGGTCGACATCTACGAACTCGGCCTCATCTACAAGATCGATGTCGACGACGACCGCAATATCGACGTGGTCATGACGCTCACGGCGCCCGGCTGTCCGGTGGCGGGCGAGATGCCCGGTGGGGTGGAGAACGCCGTCAGCGCGGTGCCCGGCGTGGGCCAGGTGAAGGTCAATCTGGTGTTCGATCCGCCCTGGGACATGTCGCGCATGTCCGACGAGGCCCGCCTCGAGCTCAATATGTTCTAGAGCCAAGCTCTTGAACAAACCGTCAAATCAACCCAACTTGTAGCCATGACCACGCCCCGACCCCAAGTGATGCGCCTGACCGCCGCCGCCGCGGAGCGGATTCGCAAGCTTTCCGCCGCCTCCGGCCGGGAAATCGAGGGCGTGCGGATCGGCGTGAAGAATGGCGGCTGCGCCGGCATGGAATACACCATGGAATATGCCGAGAGCCGCGGCCCCCATGACGAGGTGGTCGAGGATAAGGGGGTCAAGCTCCTGATCGATCCGACGGCGGTGATGTTCCTGCTCGGCACCGAGATGGATTATCAGGCGGACCGCATGCATTCTGGCTTCGTGTTCAACAACCCGAACCAGACGAGCGCCTGCGGCTGTGGCGAGTCGGTGATGCTGACGCCCGCAGGCGGACAAGCGGCCGAGCCCGCCGAGTAGTTTCCAGACAGCTGAATTATCGTTGGGAGAAGGTTGAGCGCCCTCGGGCGCTCAGAAGCGTGGGAGCCCTACGGCACCCGCACCGGGCGCATCATGAAGGCCGGGACATGGTCGCCCATGCCGCGCGCCTGTTGCGAACCCTTATTCCGGTCCTGAGACCGGTCCTGGCCGCCCCGGCCTTGCTTGCGCTCGCCTTGCTTACCCCGATCGCGGCCGCCCTCCCGGCGCTCGTCGTCCCGCGCCTTGGCGCGGGGCTTGGCCTGACGGCCATTGCCGGAGTCTTGCTCGGCGCTTTGGGGCTTGGCGGCGGCCTCTTTCGGCTTGGGAGCCTCGGCTTGCGCCATCACCGGCTTGTCGGCGCCATTGGGGCTCGCCGCCTCGGCAGGGGCGCCTCTGGCGCTCGTGTGCTTGGGGCCTGTGTCCTTGCCTGTATCCTTGGGGCCTGCGTCCTTTGAGCGCCGCGAACGGCCACCGCGCCGGCGCCGTCCATCGCTTCGCTCGGAACTCTCGGCTTGCGCCCGCTCTTCCTGGGTAGGGGGGCCGTCGACCCAGGCAATCTCCTGGCCCAACATCTTCTCGATGGCCTTGAGCGCCTTGGTGTCTTTCGGCGTCACCAGCATGGCGGCGAAGCCTTCGCGTCCCGCCCGGCCCGTGCGGCCGATGCGGTGGACATAGTCTTCCGGATGGACCGGCACGTCGTAATTGAAGATGTGGCTCACGTCGGGAATATCGAGCCCGCGCGCCGCCACGTCGCTGGCCGCGAGGAAGGCGATCGTGCCGTTGCGGAAGGCGTCCAGGGTCGCCGTACGTTCGCGCTGGTCGAGGTCGCCATGGAGCGCCCCGACATTAAACCCGTGCCGCTGCAACGACCGGAACACGACACCGACATCTTTCTTGCGATTGCAGAAGATGATGGCGTTTCTGACGTCCACCTCTTGCATCAGCTCCCGTAAGGCCAGCCGCTTGCCGGCCGGATCGTCAGGAGCCTTCTTCAGGCGCTGCACGATGGTCGTTGCGGCGGTGGCCGGCGGGGAGACTTCGATACGTTCGGGGTTGTGCAGGAAATTGTCGGCGAGGCGCTGGATTTCCGGCGGCATCGTCGCCGAGAAGAACAGGGTCTGGCGGGTGAAGGGGAGTTTCTTGCAGATGCGCTCGATGTCGGGAATGAAACCCATGTCGAGCATGCGGTCGGCTTCGTCGACCACGAGAATCTCGATCGCGTTCAACAGCAGCTTGCCGCGCTCGAAATGATCGAGCAGGCGGCCCGGGGTGGCGATCACCACATCGGCGCCGCGATCGAGCTTCTTGTCCTGTTCGACATAGGACACGCCGCCGATGAGGAGCGCCATGGTCAGCTTGTGGTTCTTGCCGAGGAGCTCGAAGGACTCCGCCACTTGGGCGGCGAGCTCGCGGGTCGGCTCAAGGATCAGCGTTCGCGGCATGCGCGCCCGGGCGCGTCCGCGTTCCAGCCGCGTCAGCATGGGCAGCACGAAGGATGCCGTCTTGCCGGTACCGGTCTGGGCAATGCCGAGCACGTCGCGGCCCATGACCGCTACGGGAATGGCATTGGCTTGAATTGGGGTCGGGGTCTCAAATCCAGCCGCAGTGACGGCGGAGACAACTTTGGGGCTTAGGCCAAGATCAGAAAAGCTCATGCGTTAGCAAAAATACCGCGCGGCCTTTGGGCGGCGCGCATCTTCTTTCTTTCGGCGCAAAGGTTTGCTGCTACGATTCGTGGTCTCTGCGCAAGACACCACTGGAGCGTTACGGCCTGATGACCGTCTTTCGCTAGCATTCAAATAGGCGGCATGACGCATGGGCGCAAGGGGCAAAAATAGGCAGAAAGAAGGTAAATCAAGTGAAATCGCGCTCTCCGCCCCTTCGGAGGCCGCGTCAGAGGATCGCGCCCTTTTGAACCGTCCCGCGATGGGCACGTTCTATAAGATGCGCGCGGGGGAGAGGAAGTTGAGGGCAGGGCATCCATGAATACGGTCGACTACGCCGATGTGGCGATCAAGCCGCCGCTTCTGTTTGTGGCGGCGCTGGCGCTCGGCTGCGTGTTGTCCCTCATTCTGCCGATCGGCCCTGGCCTGGCCCAGCCCAACGGGCTTGGCCTCACGGTCGGCTTTGTCTGCATGGGCCTCGGCTTCGCCTTGGCGATCCTCGCCGCCCGCGCTTTCCACCGTGCCGGCACCCATGTCGTGCCTGGGCTGCCGGCCACGGCTCTCGTGACCGCCGGCCCATATCACCTGACGCGCAATCCGATTTATATCGGCCTCGTGCTCGTCTATTTCGGCCTATCGATCATCCTGACGAGCGTCTGGGTGCTTCTCCTCCTCATGCCGGCGCTGATGATCTTGCAGCGCGGCGTAGTCGAGCCGGAGGAGGCCTATCTGGAGCGGAAGTTCGGCGACGCCTATACGCGCTACAAAACCCGCGTGCCGCGCTGGCTCTAAGCGCCGCGGGCGCCTCGCCTAGATGTCGAGCGCCTCGGGTTCGGCGAATTCGGCGCGATCCTGAATGAATTTGAACCGCGCCTCGGGCTTATTGCCCATGAGCTGATCGACCAGCATCGTGGTGCTGCTGGGGTCCTCGTCGATCTCGACGCGCAGCAGTGTGCGCACCGAGCGATCCATGGTCGTCTCTTTGAGCTGCTTCGGAAGCATCTCACCCAAACCTTTGAAACGACTCACATCGATCTTGCCGCGGCCGTTGAACTCCGTGGCCATGAGCTCGTCCTTGTGGGCGGGATCGCGGGCGTAGAGCGTCTTGGCACCTTGGCTGATGCGGAACAGCGGCGGCACGGCGAGGTAGAGATGCCCGCCCGCGATGAGCCCGCGCATCTCGCGGTAGAAGAAGGTGATGAGCAGCGAGGCGATATGCGCGCCGTCCACGTCGCGTCGGTCATGATCACCACTTTCTCGTAACGCAGATCCTCGTCGCGATAGCGCGTGCCCGTGCCGCAGCCGAGCGCCTGGATGAGATCGCTCAAGAGCTGGTTGTCGGCGAGCTTGGAGGAACTGGCGCTCGCCACGTTGAGGATCTTGCCGCGCAAGGGCAGCACGGCTTGTGTCGCGCGGTCACGCGCCTGCTTGGCCGAGCCGCCGGCGGAATCGCCCTCGACGATGAAGATCTCCGTGCCTTGCGCCCCCGTGGAGGCGCAATCGGCGAGCTTGCCGGGAAGGCGCAAGCGGCGGGTCGCCGTCTGCCGGCCGATCTCTTTCTCTTTGCGGCGCCGCAAGCGCTCCTCGGAGCGGTCGACCACCCAATCGAGGAGGCGGTTGGCTTGGGTCGGATTGCCGGTCAGCCAATGGTCAAAGGCGTCGCGGATAGCGCTCTCGACGATGCGCGCGGCTTCCTGGGTCGCCAGCCGGTCCTTGGTCTGGCCTTGGAACTCCGGCTCGCGGATGAACACCGACAGCATGGCCGCCGCCGTGCCGAGCACGTCGTCGGCGGTCACTTGCGCCACGCGCTTGTTGCCGGTGAGCTCGCCATAGGCGCGCAAGGCCTTGGTAAGTGCGGCGCGCAAGCCCGCTTCATGGGTGCCGCCGTCCGGCGTCGGCACGGTGTTGCAATAGGAGCTGAGAAAGCCGTCGGCGTCACCCAGCGATCGCCCATTCGACCGAGCCGTGACCTTGTGCCTTCTCGATGCGTCCGGCGAATACGTCGTTGGTGACCGTGGTGAGGCCTTCGATGCGGGTGGCGAGAAAGTCCTTCAAGCCGCCGGGGAAATGCAGAACGGCGGTCTCGGGTGTCTCGGCGTCGTTGCCGAGCAGCGCCTTGGCGCAGGACCAGCGGATCTCGACGCCGCGGAAGAGATAGGCCTTCGAGCGCGACATGCGGAACAGGCGCGACGGCTTGAACGCGGCGCCCTTGCCGAAGATCTTGGGGTCCGGCTTGAAGCTGATCTTGGTGCCGCGCCGGTTCTTGATGGCACCGAGATTTTTTATCGGGCCATCGGGGACCCCGCGCGTATAGCTCTGCCGGTAGAGCTTCTGGCCCCGTGCCACCTCGACGTCGAGCGTCTCCGACAGGGCGTTGGCCACCGAGACGCCGACGCCATGCAAGCCGCCGCTGGTGGCATAGACCTTGGAGTCGAACTTACCGCCCGCGTGCAGCGTGGTCATGATGACCTCGAGCGCCGACTTCTTCTTGAACTTGGGATGCGGATCGACCGGAATGCCGCGGCCGTTGTCGGTCACGGTGAGGGTGCCGTCCGCGGCGAGGTCGACCTCGATGCGGCTCGCATGGCCCTCGACCGCCTCGTCCATGGCGTTGTCGAGCACCTCGGCGAAGAGGTGATGCATCGCCTTCTCGTCGGTGCCGCCGATATACATGCCCGGGCGCCGGCGAACCGGCTCCAGGCCTTCCAGCACCTCGATATCGGCGGCGGTATAGGCATCGTCACCGCCGCGGCCGCCGGCGCTTTTCCGCGCGGGCGCCTTGGAGGCCGTGGCCGGCTTCCTTTTCGGCGCGGCATCGAACAGATCACTGGTCGAGGCAGGTTTGCGGGTGCGTGCTATGGGCGTGTCCTCATGCCAAAGGCGCTAATCGCGCTTCCGGATGTGGAAAGAATCAACGACGTGTGGAACCCGTCGATAGCTCGCACGCGCCCGGCGGATTTTCAAGAGCCAGCGGCGTGGCCGGGCGATCAGCCGATCTTGCCGCCGCCGTCCTTGGTGATGACCATGACCGAGGGGCGCGGCGGCATGCCGTCCTCGAAATCGGGCCAGCGCGTGACGGGATCGTTGAAGGTGGAGGCCCGGCCGAAGCCGATCATCGCCTCGGCCCCGTCGGCGCCCGGATGCTGCACCGAGACGAACAGCGTCTCGCCGTCCGGCGTGAAGCAAGGCCCGCACATTTCGGCGCCGATCGGCACGCGGAAGAAGAGCTTCGGCGTGCCCCGCGCGGCGCCTGCCGTCTCCAAGGCGAACAGGCCATCGGCGCGCCCGGTGCGCGGCCAGTTGTCGCCTTGGTCGGTGGCGACCCACAGCCGCCCGTCCTTGTCCACGGCGGCGTGTCGGGGCAGGCGAACCAGCCGCCGTCCTTCGAGGTTTCGGGACTCCACATGGCGCCAACGGCGGCGATCGCCGGGTCGCCGCATTTGACCAGCATGTCCCAGGCGAAGCTGTCGGCGGCGTGGTCGCCGTCGGGTGGCGTCATCTCGATGATATGGCCAAAGGCGTTGTCCGGCCGCGGGTTCGCCGCGTCGATGTCCTTCTCTTTACGCTTCGTGTTGTTGGTGAGGATGACATAGACCTTGCCGGTGACCTCGTTGGGCTGCACGTCCTCCGGACGGTCCATGCGGGTCGCGCCCAACAGATCCGCGGCGCGCGGCGTCGATCACCACCGTCGGCCTGGGACTCGAATCCGAGTCCGGCGTCAGCACGGGCGGCCGAACTCGAGCGGCAGCCAGTGGACCTTGCCGTCGGCGTCGAACCGCGCCACGGACATCAGGCCATGCGACAGCAGGCGTTTATTGGCAGCCCGGTCGTCGGGGTCGTAATGGCCGGCCGAGACGAAGCGATAGACATACTCGCCGCGCCCGTCATCGCCGCAATACACGACGATACGGCCGTCGGTGTTGACGACGCACTCCGCGCCCTCATGGCAGAAGCGTCCAAGGGCGGTGTGCTTCACCGGCTCGGAGTCCGGCTCGAACGGGTCGATCTCGACGATCCAGCCGAAGCGGTTCGGCTCGTTCGGCTCCGCATCCACATTGAAGCGGTCGATGAACTTGCCCCAGGCCTGCCACAGCCCCGGAATGCCGTAGCGCGCGTAGCTCTGGGCCTGGTCGCCGCCGAGGCCGGTGGGGGCGGCGCCACCCGGCTCGCAGTGATTGGTCCAGAAATAGCCGTGGAAGTTCTCTTCGGCCGTCAGATAGGTGTCCCAGGGTGTCTTGCCCCCCGCGCAATTGTTGAGCGTACCTTGGATGGTCTTGCCGGAAGGATCGCCGCTCGTTTGCAGACGCTTGTTGCCGACCGCCGGGCCGTCGACGGACATGACGGTGCTGGCCGGGCTGATGCGCCGGTTATAGGGACTGTCGAGCACGGCCTCCCAATCGGCGCCCTTGCGCACGATCTCGACCACGGTCACGCCATGCGCCGCCATCTCGACATCCACGATCTCCGCGGTCATGTCGCCGAAGCCGGAGGTGTCCTGGCGCTTCTTGATGCCCGGAAACATCAGCTCTTCATTGGTGTATTCGTGATTGATGCAGAGCAGCCCGTGAGTGCTGCTTCCGTCGATCGGGAAATAGGCGATGTAGTCGTTGTTGTAGCCGAAGCGCTTGAGCTGATCGGCGGCGCTCTGGTTGTTGGGATTGAACGGAGGCAGCCCGGGCGCCAGGGGATCGCCCCACCGCAGCAGCGGCTTGGCCTGGTAGCCCGCCGCGACGTGATGCGTGGTGTCGATGCCGGGCTCGACACCGTCGAAGTCGAAGCGGTCGGCGGTGGTCGCGGCGGCTGCGGTGCTGGCCCTGAAGGCGGCCGGGCCGAACAACGCCGCGGCGGCGGTGACGCCCAGCGTGCCGCGCATGACGTCCCGGCGGCTATAGCGCCGGATGATGACCTCGCCGATTGTTTCGCCGTCCTCGGGGCTGCGCGGGATATCGTCATGGGCCTCGCAGGCCGCGGCCCGGTTGCGGAAGATGTCGTTATTGGTCATATGCCTGCCCAGCGGAACAATTGGTTTGCCCCGAAATTAGAGGGCTGCGGTGACAGATTTGCGAAGAGGAATGGCTCATGGCCGAACATACACCCGTCTGCGATTTTGGCTGGAAGGCGCCTGATTTCGAGCTTCCCGGCGTCGACGGCAAGACCTACAGCCTGGCCGACCTCAAGGGCCCGAACGGCACCCTCGTCATGTTCATCTGCAACCACTGCCCCTATGTAAAGGCGGTGATCGACCGCATCGTGCGTGACGCCAAGGCGCTCGCGCCGCTCGGCGTCAGCGCGATCGCCATCTGCGCCAACGACGCCACCACCCACCCAGACGATTCCTTCGACAACATGAGGCCTTCGCCCGGGAGCACGGCTTCACCTTTCCCTATCTCCATGACGAGACTCAACAGGTCGCCCGCGCCTATGACGCCGTCTGTACGCCCGACTTCTACGGCTTTAACGGCGATCTCGAACTGCAATATCGTGGGCGCCTCGACGCAAGCGGCCGGGAGCCCGCCTCCGCCGATGTCCGCCGCGACCTGTTCGAGGCGATGAAAGAGATTGCCGAGACGGGTAAGGGCCCGCGCGAGCAGGTTTCGTCCATCGGCTGCTCCATCAAGTGGAAGGCCGCCTGAGGCGCGCGTAGCGTCGCCGTTAACGCGCGCTTAAGTCTAACGCTTTCCCGTTTCTTTACCCTCTCGTCCCTAAAATTCTCGGCAAAGACGAGGGGATTTCGAGCGGTGTTGATGCGTTACGCCATGCTGGTGGGGTTGGCTGCGGTGTCCGTATGGGGCGCGGTCAATCTCGGCACGACGAATGCAGCCATGATCCTGGTGGATGCCGGGCAGGGCGGCCAGCCGGCCAACCTGTCGCTCTGGGTGCTCGGCATGATCGCCGCGTTCATCACGCTATCGCTGTTCCGCTTTGTGATCTTCGGTCTGCCGTCGATGTTCGACGACTGGTACCGGGACAACAAGTCGTGGCTCTACGTGACCGTGGGCGGGGCCCTGATCTACGGAGCGATCTATCTGATGTAGGCGCGCGCGCCGAGAAAAGTTTGGGGGAGCCTGGCAAGAACTATTGGCCTCCCGCGTCCGACGGGGGAACGCGGGACATAAGGGCCCAAGGTTCGGCAGGCCGGGCGAAAGAGGGGGCGACCGCAAATCTTGCGGCCGCCCCCATCTTGTCTCGAGCGTCTGGATCCGGAACCGGCTAGACGCTGTAATACATGTCGAACTCGATCGGGTGCGGCATCATCTCGTACCGCTCCACCTCTTCCATCTTAAGTTCGAGATACGCGTCGATGGCGTCGTCGGAGAACACGTTGCCCTTCTTGAGGAAGGCGCGGTCGGCGTCCAGCGACTCGCAAGCTTCGCGCAGCGAACCACAGACGGTCGGCACCTTCTCGAGCTCCTCCGGCGGCAGATCGTAGAGGTTCTTGTCGATCGGATCGCCCGGGTTGAGCTTGTTCTCGATCCCGTCAAGGCCCGCCATCAGCATCGCCGCGAAGGCGAGGTAGGGATTGGCGGTCGGATCGGGGAAGCGCACCTCGACGCGCTTCGACTTCGGACCGGTGCCGAGCGGAATGCGGCACGAGGCTGAGCGGTTGCGCGACGAATAGGCGAGAAGCACCGGTGCCTCATAGCCCGGCACCAGACGCTTGTAGGAGTTTGGTGCTGGGGTTGGTGAAGGCGTTGAGCGCTTGGCATGCTTCAGGATGCCGGCGATGTAGTGCAGCGCCGTGTCCGACAGGTCGGCATATTTGTCCCCGGCGAAGATCGGCGTCGAGCCCTTCCAGATCGACTGGTGGGTATGCATGCCCGAGCCGTTGTCGCCGAACACCGGCTTCGGCATGAAGGTTGCCGTCTTGCCGTAGACATGGGCGACGTTGTGGATCACGTATTTGTAGATCTGCATGTCGTCGCCGGTCTTGACGATCGGTCCGTACTTGATGCCGAGCTCGTGCTGGGCGGCGCCCACCTCATGGTGATGCTTCTCGGTGGTGACGCCCATTTCGGCCATCACCGACAGCATCTCAGAGCGCAGGTCCTGCGCGGAGTCGATCGGCGGCACCGGGAAATAGCCGCCCTTGGTGCGCGGACGGTGGCCGAGATTGCCCATCTCGTACTCGGTGTCCATGTTGGATGGCAGCTCCGTGCAGTCCAGCCTGTAGCCGCAGTTGTAGGGCTCGGCCGCGAAGCGCACGTCGTCGAACACGAAGAACTCGGCTTCGGGTCCGAACACGGCCACGTCGCCGATGCCGGTCTGCTGCATATAGGCTTGCGCCTTGCCGGCGATGGAGCGCGGATCGCGCTCATAGGGCTCGTTGGTGAGCGGCTCGAGCACGTCGCAGAACACGGCCAGCGTGCTCTGCGCGAAGAACGGGTCGATGACCGCCGAGTCGCAGTCCGGCATGAGCTTCATGTCGGACTCGTTGATCGCCTTCCAGCCCGCGATCGACGAGCCGTCGAACATGACGCCTTCGGCAAATGCCTCTTCGTCCATGAGGGACGAGTCCATCGTCACGTGCTGCATCTTCCCGCGTGGGTCGGTGAAGCGCAGATCGACGAATTTGATCTCCTCGTCCTTGAGTTTCTTAGCAATACTCTTTGCGTCTGCCATTTCCACTCCCTGTCATGCATGATTGAGCCGCCCATTCAAAAAGGGCAGCCATTAGGTGTTGCTTCCAATTACACTCTAGTCGTTCAGCAGGCGGTCAGTCGTCAGATGGCATCGTTCCCCGTCTCGCCCGTGCGAATGCGCACGGCTTCCTCCACGTTCGACACGAAGATCTTTCCATCCCCGATGCGGCCTGTCTTGGCCGAGGCGATAATGGCCTCGATCGCCTTCTCCACCATGTTATCGCCAAGCACGAGCTCAAGCTTTACCTTTGGCAGGAAATCAACCACGTACTCGGCACCGCGATAAAGCTCGGTATGGCCCTTTTGACGTCCGAACCCCTTGGCCTCGGTCACCGTGATACCCTGGAGTCCGATTTCTTGCAGGGCCTCTTTTACCTCATCCAGCTTGAAGGGCTTGATGATCGCTTCGATCTTTTTCATTGTTCGTCCTAAACCTCCCGAGCGGCACAAGGCGGCACCGACGTCGCGTCGTCGTCTCCGCCATCCAAAAGCACTATGCGCCAGCCAAAGCACGCCCTGTGCCAATCTCTTGTGCGAAACTTTTGGCTGCTATTCCAGTCGTCTAACGCTATCTCGCAAATTTCTCAGGCGACTGCTAGTGCAAGCGTGCCTAAAGGGTAGGCGCTATGCTTAAAAAACATGCAAGTGCGGGCCGATCCCAGCTTTTGCCCGCCACGATGGCCGCCGCATGCAACAGGCAAACGACGGATCGGATGACCGCACACCATGCTTGAGCTCTTGACCGCGGAGGAAATGGGACGCGCCGACAGCCTCACCATCGAGGGTGGAGTGCCCGGCGCGTGCTCATGGAAAATGCAGGGCGCGGCGTCGCCGATGAAGTCTTCGCGCGGTTCCGATCGCGGCGACCGTCGTGGTGCTCTGCGGTCCCGGCAACAATGGCGGCGATGGGTTCGTTGCCGCGCGCTACCTGACGGAGCACGGCTATGCGGTGCGGCTCGGCTTCGATGGCGATCCGGCGAAGCTGCCCGCGGATGCCGCCACCATGGCCGCGCGCTGCGGAAAGACGCCCGAGCCCCTGAGCTCGGAATTGCTGGCGAGCGCCGACGTCATCGTCGATGCGCTGTTCGGCGCAGGCCTCGCCCGACCCATCGAGGGCAAGCTCGCCGATCTGATCGACGCCGCCAATGCCTGCGGCGCCCCCATCGTGGCGGTCGACGTGCCGAGCGGCGTCGATGGCACCACGGGAGCGGTGCGCGGCACCGCCATCCACGCCGATGCCACGGTGACCTTCTTCCGCCTGAAGCCGGGACATCTTCTGCTACCGGGACGGCTCCACTGCGGCGCGGTCGGCCTCGTCGATATCGGCATTCCCGACAGCGTGCTCGCCACGGTCAAGCCGAACACCTTTGCCAACGAGCCGGGGTTGTGGCTTCCGGAGTTCCCCTGGCCGACGGAGGAGGGACATAAATATCTGCGCGGTCATGCGCTGGTGGCCTCGGGGCCGATGGACGCGACCGGCGCCGCGCGCATGGCGGCACGCGGGGCGTTGAGAGCCGGTGCCGGGCTTGTCACCGTCGCCTCGCCGCGGAATGCGCTCGCCGTGAATGCCTCCCAGCTCACGGCGATCATGGTGCGCGAAGCCGATGGTCCACAAGGGATCGCCGCGCTGCTGTCCGATCCGCGCAAGAACGCCTTTCTCATCGGGCCCGGCCACGGCTCGGCGAAGAGACCAAGGCCACGGTGCTGACCGCGCTCAAGGCCGGTCCGAGCGTGGTGCTCGATGCCGACGCCTTGACCTCGTTTGCCGACGACAGGGAAACGCTGTTCAAGGCCATCCACGGCCGCGAGGCGCCCGTGGTGATCACGCCGCATGAGGCGAGTTCGCCAAGCTGTTCGGCGATGTGCCGGGGACCTCCAAGGTCGACAAGACGCGCACCGCCGCCGCACGCGCCGGCGCCATCGTGGTGCTCAAGGGGGCCGACACGGTGATCGCCGCGCCGGACGGGCTGGCCGTGATCGACGCCAACGGCACGCCCTGGCTGGCCACGGCAGGGTCCGGCGATGTGCTCGGCGGCATGATCCTCGGCATGCTGGCCCAAGGCATGAGCGCGGTCTGGGGGGCGAGCGCCGCCGTATGGCTTCATGGCGAGGCCGCCAAGGCCTTCGGGCCCGGCCTGATCGCCGAGGATTTACCGGAGATGCTGCCCGAGGTGCTGCGCGGCCTCGAATCCCTGTCGCTCGATGGTTGGTCGCTCGACGGCTGAGCGCCGCCGCTTGGGTCAGGGAAGCCCCGGGCGACCCTTTGTTGACACACTCCAACCTTATGGGAGACATGAAGGGAAGACGCCGCTCAAGGGAAAGCCGCTCATCGCCGCCATGGCATTCTTTCGCGCCAATTTCCGTCTGATTCTCGCCGCCGGCCTCGTTCTCGGGGCGGCCGCCCGGCGCATGCCGAGGACCAGATTCTGCTACGCGCCCGCGAAGGCGCGGCCGCCATGATCCGCGGTCAGTTCGACCGGGCCGTCACCCTTTATGACGAGGCCCTGGCGACCCCTGACGTCTCCACCTTCGTGCAGGCGAGCATCTATAGCGACCGGGGCGTCGCCAAATGGCGCATGAAGCAGACCAGGGAGGCGATCGACGACTTCAACGCCTCGATCCAACTCTCGCCCGAGAGCGCCACGGTCTACAACAATCGCGGCAATGCCTTGATGGATCTCGGCCACCCCGAGGAGGCCGTCAAAGACTTCGACCGCGCCATTCAGCTCCAGCCCGCCTACGGCGCCGCCTACAACAATCGCGGCAACGCCTATGCCGCTCTCGGCCAATATGAAGAGGCCTTTCAGTCCTTCCGCAAGGCGGCCGAGCTGCTGCCGCAAAGCCCGGTGCCGTTCAACGGACGCGGGCGGACCCATGAGGAGCTGGCCCGCTATCATGCGGCCGTGCGCGATCTCACCCGGGCCATCAGCCTCGATCAGAAATATGCCGCCGCCTATCGCAATCGCGCCGAGGCGAATTTTGCCATCGATAATTTCAGCGAAGCTGCCGAGGACGCCACCCAAGCGCTAGACCTCGAGCCCAACGTGCCCCAGCCCAAGCTCGTCCTGCTGCGCGCGGAGGCCTATGCGGCGGAGAACAGATTCAAGGAAGCCATCGCCGATTTCGATACGGCGCTCGAGCTCAATCCCGATTTGGTCGAGGCCTATGTGGAGCGGGGCGTGCTCTTCGCCAACAACAAGCGCTACGACGATGCCATCGGCGACTACACCCGCGCATCCAGATGGATCCGAACAACGCCAAGCTTACGCCATGCGCGCCGAGGCGAAGCTCAAGTCCGACTCCCTCGACGAGGCGCTGATGGACGTGAACCGGGCGCTGGAGCTCAGCCTGGGCGATCCGCTGGCTTTGCGCATACGCGGCGGCGTCTACGAGGCGCAAGAGCGCGTCGATGACGCCATCTACGACTACCAGCGCGCGCTCGCCAAGGATCCGTTCCAGGCCGAAAGCCGCGCCGCGCTTCTCCGCCTCAATCAGGAGGTGCCGGTGGCTACGGGCCAGCCTCTCGGCGAGGCGATGGACGGCTGGGTCGTGACCGAGCCGTCGCCGGGCCGCTACATGGCGAGCAATCCGGATTACGGAGCGCTGCGGGTCGAGCTCGAGATGTTCGGCGCCGGCAAGCCAAAGATCTTGGAATGGAAGCTGATGCGCGGCGCGCTGTCCGGCATCGGTCTGCTGAAATATTACGCTGGCGATTTCGGCGGCGGCGACGAGCTGGAATATGTGGCCATCGTCGACACGCGGGCCAACAAGGTCGTGTCCATCGAGCCGCAGCGCTGGGGCGAGCGGGCGGCCCAATGGAACTGGCAGGCGGTCTCGGTGGTCGTCACGGACCCGGACGGCCATGCCAACGAGATTAAGCTCCGCAAGGAGCGCCGGGCGCCGGTGGCGCGCGGCCGCGATACCGATTCGTGGGGTTTCGGCGGGCAGCCGCGCAACGAGCGCCGGCGGGCGCGTGGTGGCGGCGGCGGTGGCGGCGGTGGCGGCGCCTTCGACTGGCTTTTCCGCTGATGCTTGGGCGGACCGAAGGGGGCGCGCATGACGCGCTTCCTCGCCAGCGTGCGCGATGCCGACGAGGCGCAAATCGTGCTCGATGCCGGCGCCGATATCGTCGATCTCAAGGATCCCGGCAAAGGCGCGCTCGGTGCCGTAGACCTCGTCACCATCGAGGCCTGCGTGAGCGTGGTCGCCGGCCGGGTGCCGGTCAGCGCCACGGTGGGCGATCTTCCCATGGATCCCGGCCTTGTCGCCGGCGCGGTGAGGGCCACGGCGGCGTGCGCCGTCGATGACGTCAAGCTCGGCGTGCTGCCTGGCGGCGACCCGCAAGCCTGCTTCAAGATCTTGCAGGCCGAACGCTGCCGCGCGGGCATCATCCTGGTGTTCTTTGCCGACGCCATGCCGGCGTTCGACCCGGTCGCCGCCGCGGTGGCGATGGGCGCTCGTGGCGTGATGCTCGACACCGCCGGCAAACGGACGGGATCGCTTCTGGACCATATGAGCATCCCCGACATCGCCCGCTTCGTGACGGCGGGTCAGCGCGAGGGGTTGATCGTGGGCGTGGCCGGCGCGCTGCGCATCGCGCATGTGGCGCCCTTGCTGGCGCTCTCCCCCGACGTCATCGGCTTTCGCGGCGCGCTGTGCCATGGGGCACGTCGGAGCGCGGGCCTCGATTCCGCCGCCTGCCGCCGCATTCGCAGCCTGATTCCGGCGGAGCCGGGCCGGTCCGAGACGGAAATGCGGGAGCCGCGCGCCGCGGCTTTGTGCTAGAGCTTCGACCGACAAAGCCGCCACAGGACCGGGACCGATGACGGACAAGCGACTGGGACGCATCTCTTCCACGCGCGACACGGGCAAGCCCCACGACCGCATCTTCGTGCACGACTACGTGCTCGACGTGGAGATCGGCGTGTTCACCAACGAGAAGGGCGTCACCCAGCGCGTGGGCTTCTCCGTCGATGTCGACGTGATGCCCGCGACCGGCGCGCTCGACGACGATATCGGCAACGCCTTCGATTACGACTACATCACCAAGGGCATCAAATCGATCATCGCGCGCGGCCATATCAATTTGGTCGAGACCCTGGCCGAGGAAGTGGCCGACCATTGTCTCGCTCATCCCCGCGCGGCGCGCGTCATGGTCAGGATCGAGAAGCTCGACAAGGATCCCGGCGCCGTCGGTGTCGAGATCGTGCGGAGCAAGGCGGAGACCTGAGGCATGGATGGCCGGGCGCTGCAAAGGGGCGCACATGCGCCGCTCACTTGCGAGGCGCCGCGTACCGTCGTCAAGCTCGGCGGCAGCGTCATCCGCTCGCAAGCCCTGTCCGCTTGGCTGGATGCGATCGCCGCAAGTCCCGTTCCCGTCGTCATCGTGCCGGGGGGAGGGGCGCTCGCCGACGAGGTGCGCAACTGCCAGCAGCAGCTGGGCTTCGGCGATGCTGCCGCGCACCGCATGGCGCTGCTCGCCATGGATCAGCTCGCTTGGGCGGTGGCGGGCATGCGGCCGGGCTTCGAGGTCGGCCACGACGCGGAAGCGCTTAGAGGAATCCTCGGCCGGGACCATGTCGCGGTGTGGGCGCCATACACACTCGTCTCGGGCCGCGCCGACGTGGAAGCCACCTGGCGGCTGACCTCCGACAGCCTGGCTCTGTGGCTCGCGGGGCAACTGGGCGCCGAGACCTGCTATCTTATAAAGTCCGTCGAGCGGCGGCATGCGCCCTTGAGCGCCGCTCAGCTCGCCCGTGACGGCGTCGTGGACGAGGCCTTTCCCGCCATGCTGGCCGATACCGGCGTCGCGGCCGCCATCTTCGGCCAGGGCGATCAAGAGGCGCTTGCCGCGAGCCTCGCCGACAATACGCCGCGCGGCGCTGATCGAGTAGGCTCAGCCCGCGATGACCGAGAGCATCCTGTTTCTGACCGGACATTTGGCGCAAACCCGCCTCGAGGCCGTCCTTCAAGACATGGAGGCGGATTTCGACTGGAAGGTGCTCGACATCGGCGTGAAGGTGGCGGCGCTGATGACCGAGGAGATCATCATGCGCCGGCTTCCCGATCGGGGCGACGCGGACAAGATCATGCTGCCGGGCCGCTGCCGGGCCGATCTGGACCGCCTGAGCGAGCGCTACGGCGTGCCGGTCGTGCGCGGGCCGGACGAAATCAAGGATATTCCCGCCTTTTTCGGACGTGCGCGCAAAGCGTCCGACATGACGCAATACGACATTCAAATCTTCGGCGAGATCATCGACGCCACGGCCATGACCATCGAGGAGATTCTCGCGCTGGCGGAGGATTACTCCTTCAAGGGCGCCGATGTGATCGATCTCGGTTGCTTGCCCGACACGCCGTTTCCGCATCTCGAGGACGCGGTGCGGGCCCTCAAGACTCATGGCTACAAGGTCAGCATCGACTCCGCCGATCCCGACGAGTTGTTGCGCGGCGGCAAGGCCGGCGCCGATTACTTGCTGAGCCTCAATGAGTCCACGCTCCACATCGCCGACGCGGTGTCCTCGGTGCCCGTCCTCATTCCCAAGGATCACGGCGACATGGCCTCGCTCTACCGGGCCATGGACGCGCTCGATGCCAAGGGGCGGCCTTACCTCGCCGATCCCGTGCTCGATCCGATCAATTTCGGCTTCATGCAGTCGTTGGAGCGCTATGCGCGGCTACGCCGCGAGCGGCCCGACGTGGAGATCCTGCTGGGGACCGGCAATCTCACCGAGCTGACCGAGGCCGACACCACGGGCACCACGGCCATGCTGATCGGCATCGCATCCGAGCTCAAGATCAAGAACGTGCTCGTGGTGCAGGTCAGTCCCCATACGCGGCGCACCTACGAGGAGCATGACGTCGCCAGACGCCTGATGTTCGCCTCGCGCGCCGACGGCGAGCTGCCCAAAGGCTACACCGACGAGCTGCTATGCCTGCATGCGAAGCGGCCGTTTCCTCAGACGCCCGAGGAGATCGCCGAGAACGCCGCAGCGGTGCGGGACAAGAATTTCCGCATCGAGATCGCCGAGGACGGCGTCCACATCTATAACCGGGACGGCCATCACGTCGCGCAAGACGTCTTCGAGCTGTTTCCCAAGCTCGGGATCGACGAGGACGGTCCCCATGCGTTTTATCTCGGGGCCGAGCTGGCCAAGGCCGAGATCGCTTGGCGGCTTGCCAAACGCTACGCGCAAGACGACCCGCTCGATTGGGGTGTCGCCGCCGATACGCCGAGCGACGACAGAACGCGGCTCAAAGAGGCCGGCCACACATTGCTCGCCAAGAAGAAGGGCAAAACCTCATGACGCAGCCTAAGGTGCCATCATGCCGATGATCCGCGAATGTATCGTCACCACGCTCAACGACGACGGCAGCGCCTATATCGCGCCGCTCGGCCTCATTGAGGACGGCGACGGCTGGGTCATCGCGCCGTTCCGCCCGTCGACCACGCTGGACAATCTGCGGGCCAATCCGTTCGCCGTGGCGAGCTTCACCGACGACGTGCTCGTCTTTGCCGGTTGCCTGACCGGCACCAAGGAGTGGCCGGTGCGGCCGGCGACCCACATTCCCGGCGCCGTGCTCGAAGGCGCGCTGGCCCATATCGAGCTCACGGTCGACGAGATCGAGGAGGACGAGGTGCGGCCGCGCTTTCATTGCCGCGTCGTGCATGAGGCGACCCACGCCCCGTTCAAGGGCTTCAACCGGGCGCAAGCGGCGGTGATCGAGGCGGCGATCCTGGCCAGCCGCCTGAAGATGCTGCCGCGCGAGAAGGTCGAGCAGGAGCTCGCTTATCTTCAGATCGCCGTGGAGAAGACGGCCGGTCCCAAGGAGCACGAGGCTTGGCGGATCCTGGTCGAGAAGATCGAGGATCACTACAAGCACGCGCCAGAGTAGACTTGCGCTGACGACCCTGGTCAGCCGACCCTGTACCGTTCTCTGAAGGGAGTGACCATGACGCGCTTTGTCCACCTTCGCTTCGCCGCCGCATCCCTGGCGCTGCTGACGCTCGGCACGGGTTGCGCGGCGCGGGCGACGACTCGGCCGTCGAGGGCAAGGCTATTCTCGAGAAATATTGCGCGCGCTGTCATGCCATCGGCGCGGCAGACGAGAGCCCTCTGGAAAAGGCGCCGCCGCTACGGAAGATCTATCTCACCTATCCCATCGAGCAGCTTGAAGGCGGGTTCGCCGAAGGCATGGGCTCCAGGCATCGGGACATGCCGCAGATCCAATTCTCGACCGAGCAGGTCGATGCGATCCTGACCTATCTCGGCGGGATAACCGGCGTCGACCCAGCGACACGGCCACGCACGGAGGTGCCTGACGAAACACCTCCGTAGGGTGGGAGCCTCTGGGGCCGTGCGCTCGAGCGCCATCTGCGGTATAATTGTCAAACGGGGGCAACCGGCGCTGCACAGCTAAACGCCAGCAACGGAGGTCCAGCCATGAAAGTCAAAGAAGCAATGCACAAGGGCGTCAACTGGGTCGACCCAGGCACGTCTATTGTCGACCTCGCCAGACTGATGCGCCAGCATGATATCGGTGCCATCCCGATCGGCGAGGGGGACCAACTTATTGGCATGGTCACTGACCGTGACATCGTGTGCAAAGGGCTCGCGCAGCCAGGCTTTGATGCCAAGCGCGCCACCGCCCGCGATGTCATGACACCCGGCATCCATTGCTGTCGGGAGGACGATGATCTCGCCAAGGCAATCCATCACATGGAGGAACTGCAGGTCCGCAGGCTACCGGTCATCAATCGGAAAAAGAGGATGGTCGGTATCCTCAGTCTCGGCGATATCGGACAGACCACGTCCGGCGACCTGCTGTCCGAATGCGTAAGAGGCGTAGCGGCACACCATTGATTGGCTGAGGGGCGCCGCCCGTGCAGCGGTAGATCCGAGGCGTGTCAGCGCCACTCGGATCACGCCGCTGCCGTCGGCGTGCAAGGAGACGTTACGGCCCTCGAAGCGTGCCGCCGCCTGCTTCCATGAACGGGCGGAACATTCTTCTGTACTGACCTGGAGTCAGGCCGGTCGACCGCTTGAACAGCCTGCGGAAGAAGGCAAGGTTTTCATAGCCCAGGTCCGCGGCGATCTTCTCGAAGGAGACGGACCCGGCCTCGAGCTGTCGCTTCGCTTCCTCGATACGCAGGCTCTGCACATAATTGATGGGCGTCGTTCCGGTCGCGACCTTGAAGCGCCGCTTGGCACTACGCTCCGGAATGCCGGCAATCGCGGCCATCTTCGTCACAGCCTCGGCATCGCGATAGTGCTCGGCAAGCCATTCTTCGCATCGGCGCACGATTGCGTCGGCGTGGGGCTGTGGACGGACCAGGGCGGCGTAGGGAAGCTGCCCCTCGCTGTGCCACTTCAAGAGATAGACCTTGGCGATCCGCAAGGCCTCGCCGGGGCTGACATGGCGCGCGATGATATGGAGCGCCAGATCGTGCCAGGACGTCGTTCCGCCGGCGGTGACGATGCGCCCGGCAGGATCGGCGAATACGAGCGGCGGCTCGGGGCGGAAGCGCACTTTCGGGTAACGAGTCCGGAAGAGATCCTCATAACCCCAGTGGGAAGTGGCCTCCTTATTGTCGAGTAGGCCTGTGGCCGCGAGCATCACGGAGCCGGAACAAGCGGAGTAGATGCTGCTCCCGGCGTGGTAGCGCCGCCGCACCCAATCCAGGACGTCCGGATAGCGGCCCTTGAGATCGTCGTCAGGTGCGAGCCACAACTCCGGCAGGATGACGATATCGGCGGAGGGATCGTCGCCGACGAATTGGTCGGGCGTGACCGGCACGCGATTGCCGCAGACGAAGGGCGCATCGACCGGCGATACGATTCGCGGGCGGATGGGATGATACGGCGTATCGGTCCAGGCCAGTTCCTCCCAAAGATTGCCGGCGGAGGCCAGAACGTCGACCATGCCGTAGAGAGCCGAGCCCGCGGTTTCCGGCACGGCGACGATTAGGGCTTCGATCGGAGGGGCCGAGGTCTCCATGACGGGCGATCTTGGCACGAATCGACCCTTTCTGACGAATATCGATCTGAGGGGGTGGAAACGCCTTCCTTATCTTGATCCCTAGAAGCCGCCGCGATGGCGCGGGAGGCGAGATGCGAATGGAGATCAAGCATGAAAACGCAGCAAGCAATGACACAGCCAGTCATGGTCAATGGCCTGGATGTCCAGGCGGCCTTCGACACGATTGATGCCATCAAGGCCGATCCGGGCTTGGCCAGGTTCCAGTTCCGGGCCGCCAATACGTGGATCAGCGGAGGGACGAACCGCTCCACCATCCGCGACTTCTACGGAGCGGGGCGTGAGGACGACTCCCGGGAGGAGCCGTTCGAGTTCATGAACGGAGAGCCGCCTGTCCTGCTCGGCGACAACGAGGGCGCCAACCCCGTGGAGTTTCTCTTGCACGCCATGGCGGGATGCGCCACCACCACGCTCGTGCTGCACGCAGCGGCACGCGGCATCACGATCCGGCATCTCTCGACGAAGCTTGAGGGTGAGATCGACATGCGAGGCATGCTTGGACTCGATGAGAGCGTGTCACCGGGTTACGAACGGATCCGCATTCTCATGAAGATCGAGGCGGATTGCTCCGACGAGATGTTGGAAGATCTGTTGGACGTGGCGCGGACCCAATCTCCGGTTTGCAATACGGTCTGCCGCCCGGTGCCTGTCGTCATTGAGAGAGCGGCCTAGGCAGGCCGCGGGCGCTGATCGCGCTGCTATCCGGCTAAGGCACGTTTCGGCGCATCGCTAGGCAAATATCGCGGCGATCCGAGGGGCCCGCTAGGCCCCTCGGATCTTCATCGCGTCCTCAGCCGGTTATTTTGGGCCGATATAGGGATCGTTGAAGCGGGCGTCGACGCAGGCCACGCCGTTCCAATAATGGAACTCGCCACAGCTCGCGGGCCGCAGCGGCGCCACGACGACCACGTCGCCATCATCCGTTTCCACGACCACCCCTGGCTCCACCACGCGCCCGGGCCGGTGACCGGCGGCCAGACGCCATTGCGGCGGTAATAGCGGCGGCGCCAATCGACCTTTTGCACGGCGGTGGACGCCGCGTCCAAGGACGCCATTGAAGAGAGCGGCGCGGCCGGGGCGGCCGTCGTGCCGGCAGTGAGAAGGAGGGCGCCGGCGACCAGGGCGGCTGCCGAAGTCAGAATAACGCGCATGTGAGGCTCCGTTGGTTGTTTCGGGCTGTGTCTTCCTAACGGTCTTGAGCCCCGCGGGTTCAGATTGAGGTCCAGCACCATCAATAATTGGTTTCCGGCCGTTCCGGCCTGTGTGCCTGAAGTCCCGAAGGGGAGAGGCCGTTATGATGGCTGTTCGCTGGAGGCCGCGAGCCTCGGACCCACCGACGCGAGCAATAGCTCGTAGGCGCGGTCGGCGATCTCTTCCAGAGACTTGGTCTTGGCGAACATGGACCGCGCTTGGCGATGACCTCCTCGCGGCTCGGCATATGCGGCAGATGCACGGTGGCGAGCACCTCGGCGGTGCGGTCATGGGCCCGGTTGAGCCTCTCGCGCAGCGCCGTCAGCTCGGAGGCGTGCAGCGCCGAGGCGATGGAGTGGGCAATGCCTTCGGCATTGAAATGCGCCGCGAGCTGCTCGGCCGCGCGGTTGATGACCGATGCGCGCCGAGCCGCTGCTCGTTCCGCAACACCTGCTCGGGCGGCGAGCGCATATCCCACACGACGCCCATCCAGGAGAGCGCCTTCAGGATGTAGAAGGTCGGATCGATCTCCCACCAGCGGAAGCCTTGCCGCACGCTGCTCTGGAAAGCGTGGTGATTGTTGTGCCAGCCTTCGCCCATGGTGAAGACGGCGAGCAGCCAATTGTTGCGGGAGTCGTCGCCGGTCACGTAGCGCTTCCGGCCGCGCACATGGGCAAGCGAGTTGATGCAGAACGTGGCGTGATAGACGAGCACCGTGCTCCAGAAGAAGCCGACGAACAGGCCGGACCAGCCGGCGATGAGGAAGCAGAGCCCGGCGAGCACCACGGCCGGCACGAGCTGGTATTTGTGCAGCCACCTGAGTTCGGGATAGCGCATCAGGTCGGCGACCGCCGCCTCGTCGAACAGGTCGTGCCGCTTGGCGAAGATCCACCCCACATGGCTATAGAGAAAGCCTGTATGGCGGGGCGAATGCACATCGAGTTCGGTGTCGGAATGCAAATGATGGTGGCGGTGCTTGGCCGCCCACCACAACACGCTCTTCTGCGCGGTGCTCTGCGCGAGGATGGCGAGGATGAAGCGGAAGGTCCGGCTGGTCGTATAGGCGCGGTGCGAGAACAGCCGATGATAGCCGGCGCCGATAGCGAAGATGCGGATCCAGTAGAGCGCAACGCAGAGGATGACCGCCGGCCAGGTGACGCCCGACCAGATCGCCCCGAAACACGCGAGATGGACCAAGACGAAGGGAATGGCGGAGGGGTAGACGATGTCGTCATGGACGTCATCACGGGCAAATTCCGTGGGCATAGATTCGCGAGTCCTCTTGTCGTTGTTTGGCGCAATTTAGCGCATTTTGAGCAGAATGGGGGCAGAAGCAGTGCCCTTCGGCCGGCATATCTCAGCATTTAGGGGGCGGCGGGAGCCGATGCAAGCAGGGCTACGGCCACGGCCGGCGCGCAGACCGCCGCCAAATCGGCCATTTCCGGGTCGCAATCGATGAGATCCACAAAGTCGCGATAGGGCCGTTCGAGCCGCGTGGCGAGCGTTTGCGCAAGGAACCGCCCGCAGCCGGCGCCGATCACCGGCGCGTCCACGGGCAGGTCCTCCCGCTCCAAGAGCACACGTGCATCCGCTTCGATCTGCTCCAGCTGGCGGCGGGCGAGATAATGCGCCAGCGCCTTCCAGGCGATGAACTCCGCGTCGTCGGCGTCCCGCCCGAGCATGCGGGCGAGCCGGCCGGCGCTCTCCGTGACGCTCTTGCCGCGCTGATCGGCGGCCGGGTAGGGGTCGGCGTTGTCGGGCAATTCGCCGGTGATGCGGTAGACGTCGGCCATGGTGGCGAAGCGTTCGGCGGCGATGCCTTGCATGCGGCCCTTGAACGGTGCGGTTTGCGCGATGGCCATCACCGGCGTGCGGACCACCCCGCCATAGATGAGCTCTCCTTCCGTCATCCTCTCGCCGTCGGTGAGACCGATGGCGGCCGCCGTGCCGTCCTTCAACGGAATGAGATCCGTGGTCGTGGTGCCCACATCCACCAGCAAGCCGTTGGTGCAGAGTTGGGCGGCGAGGGTGGCGCTCGCATGCCAATTGGCCGAAGCCACATCCGGCCAGTGCGCGCGCACGGCATCGCCGCCGACGAGGCCGTCCTTCAGGCTGTAGAACAGCGTTGCCGGGCCCGTCGTCTTGATCATCAGGCCGGTGAGATAGGCGACGCCCGCGGCGCGTGACGGGAACACGTCGGAGAGTTCCCCGGTCATGGTCACGGCGTGCCGCCCCTCGGCCGGGCAGGCCTCCAGTGCCACGGCCACCGCCTGGTTGAATTTCCCCGGGTCGGCGATCGCGGGGCAGGGGATCTGCGTCACCGCGGTGACGCGCCCGTCCTCCACTTGCGCCAGCTTGACGTTGGCGCGCCCAAATCCCACCCAAATGAAGCTGCCATTCAGCCCTCAATTTGCCAGCACCGTGTTTAACGTCATGATAGGGTCAGCACTGCAGGAGCGCTCGCCATGACGCTTCAGTCTGAAGCCATCTCCAGGGAGACGTCCGGCGATTTCGCCGTCATCCCCGTCATCGATCTCAAGGATGGGTTAGTCGTCCATGCCCGCGCCGGCAAGCATGCCCGTGCCGGCAAGCGCGCCGAATACCGCCCGCTCGCGAGCCCCTTCGGCCCGCCCCACGATCCCGTGGTCATTGCCCGGGCCCTCCTAGCGATCACCGGATCGCCAATCCTCTATGTCGCCGACCTCGACGCCATTCTGGGCCGCGGCGACAATTTCGCCCTTTGCCGGGAGCTCGCCGACGCCTTTCCCGGCACGGCGCTGTGGATCGATGCCGGTTTCTCCGACGTCTCCGACTGCGCCTTCTGGCTGCCGCTGGGCGCCACCCTGGTCATCGGCAGCGAGACCCTTGCCGGCCTCGAGGCCTGGGAGAATATTCGTGCCAGCTTCGGCAACAATGTCGTCCTGTCTCTCGACTTCGACGAGCAGGGCTTGCGTGGGCCCGACGCGGTGATCGCCGATCCGGCGCTGTGGCCCAACCGGCTCATCTTGATGAGCCTCGGCCTTGTCGGCCGTGAGCAGGGCCCCGATTTCGGCCGTCTGAAGGACGCCTTGGGCTGCGAGGGAGACCGCGCCGTCTATGTCGCCGGCGGCGTCGGCAATCTGGACGACATTAAGCAAGCAGCCGAGCTCGCGCCCACGGGGTGCTCGCCGCCACGGCGCTCCATGCCGGTACGGTCACCCAAAAAGAAATCGCCGCCCTCTTGCGAGGACGGCGATCTCAAACCTAAGGGCTGTAAGCGCCGTTCTTAAAGACCGAGCTTCTGCAGCCACCGCCGAATCGGGCCCGGAGCACCCGGGTCGTCCCGACCTGGGGGTTCTCCCTTTCAGCCAGCGGCGAAGGGGTGAGCGGCAGTGTCCTTCTTCGCGGTCACTTCGGAGGCCTTGGGCTCGCCGGCGACGGCGCGGGCGATGGCTTCCTTGGTGGCGCGATAGTTGAAGTCCTGGATCTTCTTGTCGTCCTTGGCTTCCCAATGGATGAACACGCCGACGCAGACATAAAGGTCGTCTGCCTCGTTGGCGGGGATCACACCTTCGGCCACGGAGTCAGCCACGGCCTTGGCCACGGCGTACTGAGCAGGACCGAACATCTGCACGGCCTGACGCGCATCCTTGATGGTGACCTTGTTGTAAAGGATCGTTGCCGGCTTGCAGAGCAGGTTCGGCGCGACCACGGCGAGAAGCGTGGTGAAGCCGTCCTTGTTGTTCGTCAGCGCGTTGCAGAACGCCGTCTCCACGGCACTGCCGCGCGGGCCGAGCAACAGATCGATGTGAGCAACTTCGTTACCGTCGCCGACGAGCGACTCGCCGACACAAACACCAGTGATTTTGGCCATGAGGCAACCCCTCCCTAGTACTAGGATGATCAAAACAAAACGGCGGTCGCCGGCCCAGAGTCCGGCGACAAGCCGACGAAAGTGGCTCTGGGTGAACGCTCCTCCGTCCGCAACTCCCAGTCGGAGCTCCGCGGGGCCGAACATAAGCCGGGGTCGGAAGGCTGGGCAAGTCGATTATTACCCACTTTGGTGCGTCGGAGTTGTTCGTTATCCGGACGTTACCGGGTCACGCAAAGCCGCCGCGAACAGGGTCGCCACGGTGAGGTCGGCGGAAGTCCCCGGATTCAGCCCCCGTTCCTTCAAAGATCGGTCGAAAGCAGCCAACGGCGCCGCCATTTCCTCCGGAGCGGCCGATTGCGAAAGTCCCGCTTCGATCGGCCTCGCCTCATCGCGAACATCGCTGGCGACGTTCCCGCCGAACTTGCGCTCGATCAGCGTGTCGGGAATGTGGGCGAGGAATCCGAGATAAACATAGGTGGTGACCCAGGGCACGTCGCCCCAGCGCGCGAGCCCGCCATCGAGCCATTTCAGGCCGAGCTCGAAAATGTCGACGAAATCGTGCGTGTAGTTCCAGGCGATGCGGTCGCGGGTCTCCGCCGCGCGCATCGCCTCCAGCAGCGTGACCCTCGGTTCCGAGGCGACGTCATGGGCGGGGGCCTCTCCGAGCCCGCCGGGTGCGGCCTGACGGATGGCGCGATAAGCCGCTTTCGCATCCTCGATGGTGAGCGTTCCGAGCACGATGTCGAGCCGGTCGCGCAACCTGCCGCCCGAGGCGAGGGCGGCTTGGGCCAGGGGTGCGCCCAGCAAGACGATGCCGAGATTGGTGTTCTGTTTGACCGCCGCTTGCGTGGCGGCGACCGCACCTTCGATGCGCTGCCCGACCGAGAGGCCCGCGGCCCCATGAGGGGTGCCGCCGCGGCGGCGCTCACCTCGAAATCGCCGACACTCATGCTGTGGCCGTTGGCGAAGCGATGCACATTGCCGGGCTTCAGCGCGTCGAGTTCCGCCAGGCAGGCCTCGTGGAAGGCTGCCGCGATCGCCTCTGGCTTAAGCGGCGCGGTCAAGCGCCCTCGATGTCTTTGCGGCGGGCCGGGGGCAGGGCGGCGTCGAGAAATGCATCGACCACGTGATCGGAAATGCGCACACGACTCACCCGCTGGAGCCCGTTCATGCCGGCATGGAGTTCACCTCGAGCACCAGGAAGCGGCCGTCCGGGGCCTGGATGATGTCGACCCCGGCATAGTCGGCGCCGACCGAAGCCGCGGCCCGCACGGCGAGGTCGCCGAGCTCCTGGCTGGCGATGGCCGCCTTGGCGCGTGCGCCTTGCTTGATATTGGTGATCCAGTGGGTCCCGTGTCGGATCATGGAAGCCACAACGCGCCCCGCGCAGATAAAGATCCGCCAGTCCTGATGCTGGGCGTGCGCGGGCGGCACGAACTCTTGCAGATGGTAGACGCCGTTCACCTCGTCCGGCGGCGACAGATCGTCGATCTCCGCGATCAAGCGGAGGCCTTTGCCTTGCGCGCCGAACAGGGGCTTTTGCACGAGCTTGTGCCCTTCGGCGTATGCCTTGCGGACGATCTCCTCCGCGGCGCTCCGGCTGACCGAGGTGAAGGTCCGGGGCGTCGGCAGTCCCGCCCGCTGCAAGAAGAAGGTGGTGGTGGATTTGTCGACGCAGCGCTCGATGGCGCGGGCGCGTTCCACACGGTCACGCCGAGCTCCCGCAAGGCATGCAGCACGCCGAGATAGGTGGTCACCTGCTCGAAGCTGCCGCCAGGCACGAAGCGCACGAAGCCGCTTCCGGGCGATGATCGCCGAGGCCCGGAATGGCCAGGCCCGTGGCGGTCTCGGTCGAGAAGCCGCAGGTCGCCAGCGGCGCGACCAGCGGCTTGATGCCTCGCCGCTTGAACGCCCTGAGCAGGCTCCGCCCGTGCCAATCCCGTCCATCGCCGAACAGGAGGATGGCGGGATTGAGCGGGGCTGCGGGCGCCATGGGCGTGTCTTTGCGCGCTTAGCCGAAGGAGCGGGAGAGCACGGCGTCGTCGATATGACCGCTCTGGAAGCTTTCGCCCGTTTCGAGGGACGTCACCGTCACCTTGGCCGGGCTGAACAGCATGGGATCGATTTGATAGAAATCGCCCTTCACCGCCGCGAAGATCTCGGCGAATGGCTTGCCGTAGTCTTTCGACTGGATGCTCGGCAGCGCTTCGGCGAGCTTCTTGGCCGCCGCCGCTTCACCCGTGACGTAGAGCTGGGCGCGGCCGCCATAGATGATGGCATCGTTGGTGCGTCCCATGGCTTCGATGAAGCCGGGCGTCGGCGGTGGCACCGGCACGGTGGCCATGCCGTCGACGATGTCCTCCAGCGGGAAGTGCAGCTCATGCGCCTTATGCAGCGCCACCTCGAGGCAGCGCGCGGCGATCTGCACCGTGCCGGCGAGGCTGGACGTCGGGGCATAGAGGATGGTCAGCTGCTCGGGCTTGATCTTGCAGGCCTCGGCGATTTTCGCGACCATCGCCGCCGGGGGCGCCTTGTCCGCCTCGATCACGAGCGCGGCCGACTTCGCCTTGTCGCGATAGCCGAGCTCCTCGTAGAGCTTCTCCGACGAGCCCATGGCGCGGGCCGGGCCGGAACCGAGCACGTTGAATTTCTTGCCGTTGTCGTCAACCGACAGGCTCCACCCGGCATATTGCGAGCCGAGGCAGGCAATCACCGGCTGGCTCGTATGCACTGTCACGTTGAAGGGCCACGGGTCCTCGGTGTTGGTGGTCTCGAACGTCACCACGCCGAGCCCTCCGAGGCAGACCTCCGACAGGCGCCGGCCCGCTTCCAGACCGCCCACGGCGTTCACGCCGCAATCGATCAAGGTCTCGCCGAGCGAGCCCTTCGTCACGCTCACGCGCAAGGCGTCGGCATTATCGATGATGTCGCGCACCAGCGGTGCGACTTGGGTGTTGATGCTCGGCTGCTTCATCTGTTTCGCTGCACTTCCTTCGTTCTTTTTCTTGTTCACACTGCTCCCCCTGGGATTTTTGAATCTTGGCCAGCAGGCTGGCTTTCCGGGTCTCGACGAGGCGCTTGGCACGCCCTCTGGTCCCGGCGCGGGCCAGTAAAGTGCATATCGGACGCTGTTTGTCGATCTGCTCGCCGGGCTTTGGCAGGTCGGCCGCCCAGGAGGGCCAAATCATGCTGCGGGGCACAATGAGACGCTTCGGCGCATGGATGATCGTCGAGGCCGCAGCGCCCTCGAATGCCAGGCCTTCCCGGGGGAGCCTGCCGCGTTTCACCGCGTCCACATGAAGACCAAGCAGCGATTTTGCCGCGCCTGCGAAGACGTCGAGTGTGGCGCCGGGTCGCGGGTTGATCTCCAGCAACAGGGGCTGATTCTCCGTGAGCACGAAATCCGCGGAGCCGAGTCCCTTGAGGCCGAAGGCCGAGACCACGCGCGCCACGGCCCGCGTCATCTCCGCCTCCGCGGCTTTGGTCAAATTGGCCGGGCGCACCGCGCCCCCATAGCGCCAAGGCCGGCGAGGCGCCGGCGCGGGCCATTGCTCGCTGAAGCCGATGACGCGACAGCGACGCCCATTGGCGACGAACAGCGCCGAGATCGCACGTCCCGCGACCCATCTCTGGAAATAGATGTCGTCCGCGTCCTTCTGCAGCCGGCTCGGCACCACATGGCTGCCGCCGGCGCCGCCGCGCCGCTTGGCGATCCAGCCAGCGCCCTTGGCAGGACGCCCTTCGCGCGTCTCGGGGTGTGGGATGCCAAGCCGCTCCAGCGTGCCGAAGAATGTCTCCGGCGCCTTGATCGCCTTGACCGTTGCGGCGTCGTTGCCGAGGAGCGGCATGCGCGCCGCGATCCGGGCGAGGAGTTGCGGCCGGTCCTCGAACCCGGAGCCGTAGATCGCCCCGAGAACGGGCGAGGGTGCCTGCTTGGCGAGCGCTTCGAGCGCCGGCCGCAAACTCCGCCATTGGAAGCCGTGGGCGATGTCGCTCGGCAACTTGCGGCAGGCGGCGGTCAGCGCATGGGTGTCGGCATCGGCAAAGAAGTCGCAAACGAGCGCATCGTAGCCGGCCTCGACGGCGGCGGCGCGAGCGCGCGGCCCGAGATCGCCGCGATCAGGAGCGAGCCGCGCCGCGAACGTCCCCGTCCGGGCGGCGGCGCCTTAAGAGGCGAGCTTCTGAGCGAGTTTGTAAGCGGCACGGAAATCGAGATAGACCGGCTTCTCCGCCTCGATCATCTCCTTGAAGAGTCCACTTTCGGTTTTGTACTTCACGTCGCCGATGGCGAGCGCCCCGATGCCGACCGCGCTCGTGCCCTCGATGGGCGTGCCGTTGTCCTTGATGCCGACCCCTTCGACGCCATGCGGCGGCACCGCGTTGACGTCCGCCACGACCTTGAGGTCCTTCGCCGGCTTGATCTGATTTAGGCTCAAGAGCTGTCGGCCCGCCGGACCGGCGGTGAAGATGATGTCGGCCTCGCGCGCAAGCTCCGCCTTCTGCTCCTCGGTGGTGCCGTCGGCAAAACCGAGATCGACCTCGAATCGCGCATTGGCTTCCATCGTCAGCCGGCGCACGCGCTCCGGTCCGTCATACCCGACCAGCACCGCCTTGGCGCCGTCCATCGTGGCGATGACGGCGGACGCGAAGGCGACGACGCCGGTGCCGCCATAGACGACGACGCGCTTATCCTTGAGGTCGGTGGCGAACTTCTCCTTCAGCGCCACCTTGGCGCAAGCCACCATGGCGGCGGCGGTGGTGAAGGAGCCGGCCGGATCGGCGAATACCGAGATCTCGAACGGCGGCACCATCGCCTTCTTGGCGCGGTCCATCATGTCGAGCGCCTCGATGGCCTTCTTGCCGCCGATGAACATGCCGGTGCGCTTGATGCCGTCGGGGCTGCGCGAGAAGATCGCGTCCTGCACCAGTCCATACACGTCGTCGACCGTGACGTTGGTGTAGGGGATGGCGTGGTCGTAGCCGGCGTCCAGCCCCATGTTGACGTCGAACGGGCTCATATGTTTGAGCGGCGTGATCATGTGCAGAATGCGCGGCGGCGCCATCGTAAATCTCCCGTCATTTGGCTCGCGGGTTCGCCGCGGCCCGCGCGCCAGGCACGGGTGGCAAACGCCGATGGCCTCGCTTTAGCATAATCGGCGCGGCGTCAAAGCGCCTCAATCGGCGAGTGTTACCGATTTCCTCGCTCAGCCGATGGCGATCTCGGCGCCTTCGTTGCGCCGCGCGCCAGCACCAGGCGCAGGCCCGCGCCGAGCCCCCGCTGGCGCAGCGCCGATAGCATCTCCTGGCCTTCGTGCTCGCTGGCGGCGAAAGCGAAGCCGGTCGGCCCCCACGAGCTCTGCCCGAGCCCGGTCACGCCGTCGGCGCGCAAGCCTTCAAGCACGGCTGCCACGCGCGGGCTCGTGAAGATGCCGCCCTGTAGAGAGGCAAAATAGGCGCCCATGCGCGCCTGCAGGTGCCCCACCTCGGCGCAGAAGCTGGCGAAGTCGAGTGCGGCGAGGGCGGGGAGCGCCCGCTCGACGATCCGTTGCTGGAGATCCGTCGTCTCGGCTTCCGGGAAATCCGCCAGCGCCTCGAGGCCGCCACCTCGCTCGCCCCGTCCAGGCCTTTGGCGCTGTCGTCGAAGATGAGCAGCGCCCGCCAGTCTTCCGGAAAGGGGACGCGGGCGACGAGTTGGGGCAGAGCGCCATCGGCGGGGCCGCTATCCAGCACCGCGCCGCCGGTCTCGAAGGTGGCAATGCCGATGCCCGACCGCGCCCCGCGGCCGAGCCGGCCGGCGATCTCGAGTGGCGACAGGTCGAGACCTTCGGCGGCGGCGAAAGCGGTGCGACCGCGAGCGCCAGCTGGGTGCCGGAGCCGAGGCCCGCATGGGAGGGAATGACCCGCTCCATCCGCAGGCGATAGCCCGGGAGATGCCGCAGCTTTCGGCGATCGCCGCCAGGTAGCGCGCGCACGTTCGCTCTCCGGTCCGCTCACGTCGGAGGTCTCGGCGCGCTGGAGCCTGAGCCGCGTGCACGGGCGGTCCAGCGACAGTCCGAAACTGCCGAAGGGCCGGGTCCCGCGTCCGCTCGGGTCGAGGAACCCGAAATGCAGACGCGCGGTCGTGGTCACCGCCACGGCAGGGGAAGGGGGCATGGAATCGGACTCAAGCAAAACGGACCGCGAACCAGTGGACGTCAAAACATGCCGTTGGGGTTTGCCGATGTCTTCGGCGCGACCTGCAACACGTCCCAGTGCTCTACAATCTTTCCGGCGTCATCCAACCGGAAAATGTCGATGGCAATCCAATCTTCGTCGCCGGGCCATTCCTGCAAGCAATGAATCGCCACGTGATTGCCCTCGGCGATGACGCGCTTGAAATGAACGCGCTTGCCTGGATAGCGGCGGTCCATCTCTTCGAAATATTCGATGAACCCGTCCTTGCCGGTTTTCACGCCGGGATTGTGCTGGATGTAATCGGCCCCGGCATAGAGCGCCATGGCCTCGCGCGGCCGCGACTGATTGAAGGCCAAATCGTAGAACGCCATTACGGCAGTCTTATTACGCTCCAGGTCTGACATGAGGTCTGACATGAGGTCGCCTCGAAAGGCCTCCTTTGAACGTCTCGGTGCCTCTGATATGCTCTCGCGCAAACTGCGGAAATGCGGCCCACTTTTTCAAAAGACGGTGGATATGGCAACGTCAGAGCGGACCTATAGCGACGCCGAGGTCGAAGCGCGGCTCAAGAAGGAGCTGCCGCACTGGCATCTCGAAGGCGGCTGGATCCGGCGTAAATACAAGACCAATAGCTGGAAGGGCACGCTGATGGTGATCAACACCATCGGCCATCTCGCCGAGGCCGCCTGGCACCATCCCGATATTACCGCGTCCTATGCCTGGGTTGAGGTGCGTCTGATGAATCACGCGGCCAAGGGCATCTCGGACAAGGACTTCGAGCTCGCCAAGAAGATCGAGGATGTGGTGTGCTGGCAGCCGGGCGCGAAGGCGGCGCGCTCGAAGGCACGCCCGCCGACGACATGCGCTTTTCGTATATCAAATACGACAAGCCGAAAAGCTGACCGAAAAGCTGATTCTGGCTGGCTGAGCGTATTCGCGCGCTTGCGCCATTGGGGTCACCTGTTTAATTGTGCGCCGCTATGGCGAAGATGAGGGGGGAGGAGGCCGAGTTGGACAGCGCGCTCGAACGTGCAGCGGACTTGCTGGATCGCGCGCGATTCCCGGTCTTCGGCGGACTTCTCACCGACATCGGCGGCGCCGCGGCCGCGCTGAGCCTCGCCGAGAAGCTCGGTGGCGTCATCGATCATGCGGCCAGCGCCGGCCTCATGCGCGCCTCCAAGGTCATGCGCGAGACGGGCGGCACACCGGCAAGCTTCGGCGAGATCCGCAATCGCGCCGATACCGTCGTGGTGATCGGCAAGGCGCCGCTCGCCCGCGACCCCGATCTCGTGGAGAAGCTGTTTCCCGCAAAGCCGGGACTGCCGCGCCCCGGTGACAACAAGCGCGAGTTGATTCTTCTCGGGGCCGACAAGGCCAAGACGCCGAAACATGTGAGCGCGACCGCGGTGGACAGCCGGGCGTCGCTGCCCGAGCTCGTCGCGCTCCTCGCCGCCAGCTTGCGCGAAGGCCGCTTCGACCTGCGCGACACGGCGTTGCGAGCGAAGATCGACGCCGCCGCGGCGCGCTTGCGTAAATCCGCCTTCGCCGTCTTCGTCTACGATCCGGCCGAGATCGAGGAACCGGTGATGCACACTGTCTTGGAGATGGTGCGCCATCTGGTGCTCACCACCCGCGCGGCAATTCTTTCGATGGCCGCGCCCGGCAATGGCGATGGCGTCAATCTGTGCTCCACTTGGACGTGCGGGTTGCCCATACGCACGAGTTTTGCCGGTGACGTGCCGCAGCATGATGCGTGGGCTTACGACACCGACCGGCTGCTCAAATCGGCCGAGGCCGACGCGCTGGTGTGGATCGACGCGCTGGCGGGCGACACTGCGGCGCGACCGAAAGGCGCTGCCGCCATCGTGCTGTCGGCCAATCCCACGCGCGCGGCCAAGGACGACATCGTCATCGAGGTGGCGAGCGCCGCCGCCGATCACGACGCGGCTCTCTTTCTGCCGCCCCTCTCGGGCATCGGCATGGTCAAGGCCGGCAAAGCGGATAAGGGCAAGCCGACCGTCGCCGCCGTGCTGACCCGCATCGCCGAGTTGATCGACGAGAGAAGGGCGGCCTGATGCTCATCGAGCTGAGAGGCGGCCGCATCATCGATCCGGCCAACAACCGCGACAGCGTCGGCGATCTCTTCATCGAGGACGGCCGCATCGTCGCCGCGCCGGAAGGCCGCACGCCGGACGAGGTCTACGATATCCGCGGCAAGATCGTCATGGCCGGCGCCATCGACGTGCACTCCCATATCGCCGGTTCCAACGTCACCCTTGGCCGCCAGCTGATGCCCGAGCTGCCGGCGCTCGCCGCCCAAGACGGGCAGCCGATCGCGCCGTCGCCGGCCTCATGGGGGGCCTATGCCACCGGCATTCGCTATGCCGAGATGGGCTACACCACAGTCATCGAGCCGGCGATGATCCCGACCCACGCCATCGAGGCGCAGATCGCGCTCGCCGCGATCCCGATCATCGACGTGGCCGGGCTCGTCATTCTCGGCAATGACGACTACACGCTCGAGCTGTTGCGCGACGGACGCGGCGGCGGCGACGAGCTGAAGGATTATGTCGCCTGGACCCTGCATCACTCCAAGGCGCTCGGCCTCAAGGTCATCAATGCCGGCGGCTCGGAGGCCTCAAGTTCAACGACCGCAAATTCGGTCTCGACGACGAGGTGCCGGACTACGGCGTGTCATCCCGCGCCATCGTCGAGGCGATGCAGAACGCGGTGGCCGGTCTCGGCGTGCCGCATCCGCCCCATGTTCACTGCAACAATCTCGGCATCGCCGGCAACGTGGAGACTGCGGTCGCCACGCTCGAGGCGACGCAAAGCCTGCCCATTCACTTCGCCCACATCCAGTTCTACGGGTATGGCGACGGCGGCGATCGCGGCTTCTCATCCGGCGCGCCGCGTCTCATGGAGGCGGTGAACAAGCACAAGAACGCCTCCGTCGACGTCGGCCAGGTGATGTTCGGCCAGACCATCACCATCTCCGGCGACATTCTGCGCCAGTTCGACGGACGCCACGCCGCGAGCCCGAAGAAATGGGCGCTCAATCAGGGCGACGGCAACGGCACCGGCGTGGTGCCTTACAACTACAAGCCCAAGAGCTTCGTCAACGCGCTGCAATGGGCCATCGGTCTCGAGATCTTCCTCATGGCCGAAGATCCCTGGCGCGTGCTGTTCTCGACCGACCATCCGAACGGCGCGCTGTTCGTGCGCTATCCGGAAATCTTTCACCTGCTCATGGACAAGGACGAGCGCGCCCGCTGGCTCGACGATCTACCCGAGGCCTCGCGGGAGGTATCCAATCTCGCCGGGATCACCCGCGAGCTGACCCTGTCCGAGCTCGCCGTCATCACCCGCGCCGCGCCGGCCAAGCTGCTTGGCCTCACCGACCGCGGTCATTTGGCGCCCGGCGCCATCGCCGACATTGCCGTCTATGCTGAGCAGAAAAACAAGACGGCGATGTTCTCCGCCGCCGATTTGGTGTTCAAGTCGGGCGAGCTCGTGGTGCGCAAAGGCAAGGTCGTGCGCGTAACCTATGGCCGCTGTTATCACGTCGAGCCTGGTTTTGACGCGCAGATTGAGAAGCGCGTAAAAACCTTCTACGACCGCTATTATGGCGTCGATCCGTCCTGGTTCGGCGTTTCCGACGCCGTCACCACCCGCCGCGACGCTTCGCGGCGATCCCAACGTCGAGATGACATGGCAGAGCTAAAAGTCAAAGGCGTCACCATTATCGAAACGTTTGCCGAGGCCTTTCCCATGGTCGGCACGCGGATCATCATCACGGCGCCCACCATGGAATGGGCGCTGATCTCGGCGCGCACCATGACCGGTTTCGCCACCTCGGTGATCGCCTGCGGAGCCGAGGCCGGCATCGAGCGCACGCTGTCGCGGAAAGAAACCCCCGACGGGCGCCCCGGCGTCGCCGTGCTGCTGTTCACCATGAATGCCGACAAGCTCCAGACGCAGCTCAGGAACCGCGTCGGCCAATGCGTGCTGACCAGTCCCGGCTCGGCCTGCTTTGCCGGGCTCGAAGGCGAGAAATCGCTGAAGCTAGGTTCGTCGCTCCGGTTCTTCGGCGACGGCTGGCAGATGTCGAAAGTGCTCGGCGGCAAGCGTTATTGGCGCATTCCCGTCATGGACGGTGAGTTCGTCTGCGAGGACAAGACGGGGCTGACCAAGAAAGCGGTCGGCGGCGGCAATCTTCTGGTGCTCGGCAAGACTCATGCGGCCGTGCTCGCTGCCTGCACCCGCGCGGTGAAGGCCATGGCCGAACTGCCCGACGTCATTACCCCGTTCCCCGGCGGCATCGTGCGCTCCGGCTCTAAGGTCGGCTCGAAATATAAGGGCCAGATCGCCTCGACCAACGACGCCTATTGCCCGAGCCTGAAGGGCGCGGTGAAATCGGAGCTGCCGCTCAACGTGGAAGCGGTGCTGGAGATCGTCATCGACGGCCTGACCGCCGAGGCCATCCACAAGGCGATGCATGCGGGCATTCACGCCATCGCCAAGGGCGGTGCGCGGGAAGGTGTCACCCATATCACCGCCGGCAATTACGGCGGCAATCTTGGCCCCCATCACTTCCACCTGAAGGAGATCGTCGGGTGAGCGCGCTGATCTTCGAGCTGAAAGACACGCCCGGCCAGCGGCTCGACCTGTCGCCGCTGGTGCCCGCGCGGCTAGCTGGCATGAGCCGCAAGGACATCGAGGCGGTGTCGATCGGCACCACGCGCGAAACGCTCACCGTGGGCGACGCCTTCAAGGTGAAGGGCAAGGACGCGCAGAACATCCACTTCGTCGGCACCGACGAGCGTTGCGACAAGATCGGCGCCGAGCTCGAGGGCGGCGCGATTTTCGTCGACGGCGACGCGGGCGCCTCTCTCGGCGCGCGCATGAAGTCCGGCAAGATCGGCGTGACCGGAAGCGCCGGCGTGCTTGCCGCCGCCAGCATGGCCGGCGGCGAGATCACCATTCGCCGCAATGTGGGCGCGCAAGCCTGCGGCGTGGCCTTGGGCGAGACCATGGGCATGAAGGGCGGCTTCGTCACCGTCGGCGGCGATACTGGCGCGCTGCTCGGCGAACGCATGCGTCGCGGGCCTCGTGGTCGTCGGCGGCAAGGCGGGCGACTATGCCGGCGGCCGCATGATTGCCGGCACGCTCGTGCTCAGCGCGGCGCCGGCCGCTACGCCGGCTATGGCAACCGCCGCGGCAGCCTCATCTTCATGGAGAAGCCCAAGGACATCCTGCCCACCTTCAGCGATTGCGGCGTCATGGAGTTCGATTATCTCCGCCTGCTGGAGAAATGGCTCCGCGACCAAGACATCCGCATCCGGCTCGGCGACCGCGCCCGCCGTCTCATGGGCGACATGGCCGTGCTCGGCAAAGGCGAGATGCTGATCCTCGCCTAAACGGCCAAAGTGGGCTCGTCAGGGGCCTCGCGGGCCTCGATGTTGACGCGCCCCCCGCCCATATCCTCTATGCTTGATCTTTGATCCCTCAAGCGGCGCCTTTCGATGACTGATCTGCCATATGTGCTTCTCGACGATAGCCTGACGCCGGGCGGCCGCAGCCTGCTCTTCGCCGCGCCGGAAGAGGTCGTCACCGTCAACGATCCCGCCGAGGTCGAATCAGCACTCCAGAAGGTCTCAGACGGTCTCGCGCGCGGCTCCATGCCGCCGGCTACTTCGCCTACGAGCTCGGCTATTGCCTCGAGCCCAAGCTGCGGCACCTGTTGCCCGAGACGCGCCGCACGCCGTTATTCTGGATCGGCCTGTTCAAGGCGCCGCGTTCCTTCAACGACGGCGAGACTCGCACCTGGCTCGATGACAATGGCGGGGGCGAGCGCGCCAAGATCTCCAATCTCAGACTGTCCTGGTCGCGCGAGGAATATGCCGCCGCCTTCGCCGCGGTGAAGGACTTCATCACCGCGGGCGACGTCTACCAGATCAATCTCACCCAGAAATTCCACTTCGACTTCGAGGGCGATCCCACGGCGCTCTATGCCGGCTTGCGCCGCAAGCAGCGCGTCGCCTATGGCGGCCTCATCGCGACGCCGGACCTTCATGTGTTGTCGCTGTCGCCGGAGCTGTTCTTCCGCCGCGACGGCCAGCATATGTCGGCGCGGCCCATGAAGGGGACGGCGCCGCGCGGCCGCACGCCGCGCGAGGATGCCCGCCTCAAGACGTGGCTCGCTATGGACGAGAAGCAGCGCGCCGAGAATTTGATGATCGTCGATTTGCTGCGCAACGATCTCGGCCGGGTGTCGCGGATCGGCTCCGTCGAGGTCACCGATCTGTTCACCGTGGAGACCTACCGCTCGGTGCATCAGATGACCTCGGGGATCACCGCGGAGCTGCGCTCCGACATGGGGCTACGAGACATGCTCAGGGCGCTGTTCCCGTGCGGCTCGGTCACCGGGGCGCCGAAGGTGCGCGCCATGGAGATCATCCGCGAGCTCGAGGGCGAGGACCGTGGCATCTATACCGGCGCCATCGGCCATATCGCGCCGACGGGTGACGCCCAGTTCAACGTCGCCATCCGCACCGTGGTGCTCGACGAGACCGGCGGCGAGATGGGTATCGGCGGCGGCATCGTCGCCGACTCCAAGGAGGAGTCGGAATATGAGGAGTGTCTGCTCAAGGCGCACTTCCTTACCAAGATCGACGCGCCGTTCGAGCTGATCGAGACCTTGCGCTACGAAAAGGGGGAGGGGTTCCATCTCCTGGAGCGGCATTTGGCCCGGCTACAGGCCTCGGCCCATCATTTCGGCTATCCCTTCTCGCGCGAGGCGGTGATCGCCGCACTGGAGGCGCAAGCCGCCGCGATCGCCGCGCCGGTGGCGCTGGTCAGGCTGCTGCTCGCCGAGGACGGCGCCATCACCGTGACGTCGACCGAGATCACGCTGCCCACCAAGGACACGGTGTGGCGCTTCGTGATTTCCGATCAGCGCGTGGACGAGAAGGACCCGCTCTTCTACCACAAGACGACGCGGCGGCAGTTCTACGACAAGGAGATGGAGCGGCAAAAAGCGCTCACCGGATGCGACGAGGTCGTGTTCCTCAATCAGCGCGGCGAATTGACGGAAGGGACGCGCACGACGCTGTTCCTCGAGCAGGACGGCCGCTTGTTCACCCCGGCGCTGGCCTGCGGCCTCCTGCCCGGCACGCTCCGCGAGGAGCTGCTGGACCTGCCGCGCGCGGCGGCGAGCGAAGCGGTGCTGACGCCGGCCGATCTCGCCCGCGCCGACCGCCTCTATCTCGCAACTCGGTGCGCGGCCTGATCCGGGCCGAGCTGATGCAGCCGGCTGAAACGGACGCCTGCGCGCCGGCGCACGCGGGCTGACGGCAAAGAAAATGCCCGGGCCTTTCGACCCGGGCACTGTTCGGTGTGCGTTCTTTAAACGTGTTGCTCGAAAATGCCTTAGCCGGGCTTGTGGCCCTCTTCGCCGGGCTTCTCCGTCGACTGGATCTTGGTGGCGGCCTTGCCGAACGAGGCGGCGAGCTCGGACCAAGCGCGGACGAAGCCCTTGCCGACCTCCTGCGCGCCTTGACGCAACGGCTCGGCCCGTTCCCACGCCTGGCGCGTGGTTTCCTTGGCCATCTCGGCGGACTTCATGGCCGTCTCCGTCAACGTGCTCTGGGTGGCTGCCGCCTGCTCCAGTGCCATCTGACGAATGGCCTCGAACTGCGCCTCGGTGGCGTTGCGGTAGCTCAGGCTCTTGTTTCTCACGTCCTGATAGCGCGCTTCCAGATTGGCGATCATCGTGTCGCCGAGGGCGGCGGTGTGCTCGCGCAGGCTGCCGAGCTGATCGCCCAGCGTGTCGAGATCGCGCTGCAGGTCGGCCCACTCTTTGTCGGCCTGTTCAGTCTTGGGGGTGTCGGTCATCTCGGGTCTCTTTCCAAGGGAGTTCAAACGGGGGTCTCAGTATAATCGTCGCTCTTAGGCTGATCGGCGATCCAGTCACGGAACCGGTCGAGCGCTTCGGTGGCCGCGCGGCGGAACTCGGTCCAGGACTGGGTAAAAGTTTGAGTCCAAGACTTGGTCCGCGTGTCGGACCATATCTCGGACCAAGAGTCCGTGGCCGCTTGCTTCCACGCGTCGAAGCGGTCAACCGCGTCCTCGCCGATCATGGCCAGCTTGGCTTTCTGGTCGTTTAACATTTGACGGAAAGTTTCGAGCCGCGGGCCGAGATCGGTTTCCGTCTCGGCGATGGCGCCCTTGCTTGCATCCACGGCGCGGGCCGCGGCGTCGCTGGCCGCATCTAGCGCCCGCTCGGTTCCGGCCTTCAATCTAGAAGCCAGGCTCTCGAACTGGGAAGACGCGGGATCCTCTTGCGAGTCCGCCGGCTTGGCCAACGCGGAGCCCGCGCTCAACGCAAGCGTGGCCGCGACGAGCACGGCGCTGAAATGGCCAAGACGGAATCCCACGGTTCATCCCCATCATGTCGGGAACCAGAACCTTAGAGATTTGTCTTCCGGGCCCGAACATCAAGGGGTCAGGCGGCCCAGGGGAGCGTAATCCAGCCGAATCCCAACGCCAGACCGGCGGCGACGGCGAGCGCCAGAGAGATGCCGAGCACCCAAATCATCCCGGCATGGGTTGCCTGACGGGCTTCTGTGGTCGTGACCTCGGTGTGCGGCTCGCCGGCCACGTCGAACTTGGTCGTTGCCATGGGTAACCTCCGTTCTTTTGGGAATGTTCGGATGTGTTATTGGCAAACGCACAAAGACCGGAAGGGTTCCGCAGTAACCTAAGGATTTGCAAAGATAAATTTCTAAGCAGCGGCAAGCTGCGCCAAGGCCGCCTGCACCGCGCGCAGCAGCTCCGCCGGCGTGCGGCGATTGTCCTCAGGCGGCATGCCTTCCCCCGTGGCCCGCATCAGATCCTCGGCGTCCTCTTCCCAGCGCAGCAAGATGGTTTTCTTGTCGTCCGCAGTCAAAGACGCGGCGAGGACCTCGTCCGGTCGCTCGAACACGGAGCCCGGATCGAGTTTGGCTTGATCGAGCTCGGCGGGTGAGAGCGTCTTCATGGCTGTGTCGGCCTCCACATCGGTTTATCGGTTCAGTCGGGTCTCGTATGGTGGCTTCGCGGAAAGCCCCGAAGGAGCAGCGATGCTTGAGAAAATTCTAGGAGCGCTGCTGCCTGCGGTCATCACCATTCTGCTCGGCTACTTCGCCGCGCGGCACCACGATTTCGAGCAGAAGGAGGTGCCGACCCTCAACCGCATGGTGATGAGCTATGCCCTGCCGCTCTCACTTTTCGTCGGCGTGGTGAGTGCGGGGCGGGAGGATCTCCTAAGGGATCTGCCTCTCGGGATCATCCTGGCGATCGCCATCATCGGCATGTATGCGGCCATCTTCCTGCTCGCCCGCTTCGGCCTTCGCTACTCCGCAAGCCTGAGCGCGCTCGGCGCGCTGACCGCCTCCGCCCCCAGCACCGCCTTCGTCGGCTCGGCGGTTCTTGGCTATCTTTACGGCGCCAAGGCGGACATCCCCGTGGCGCTCGGCAGCATCATCATCGTGGTGGCCCTGGTGCCGGTAACGCTCATCATCCTGTCTTTGGGAGCGACCGAGGCGCCGACCCATCGCCGTGGGGACACAGCCCAGACCGCGCCGCCCAGCGCAGACGTCTGGGGCAAGATCCTGTCCGCGTTGAAGCAGCCGGTGGTGTGGCTGCCGCTCCTCGGCTTCGTCATCGTGCTGATGGATGTCAAGCTGCCGGCCGTCGCGTTCAACTCGCTCTCGTTGCTGGGGAATGCCTCGGCCGGTGTCGCCTTGTTCACCTCGGGGATCATTCTCGCCGGCTTCCAGGTGGTCGTGAACCGTCCCGTGCTGTTCCTCGTCTTCGTGAAGAACATTCTCCAGCCGTCGCTCGTCTTGGCCGCGATGCTATCGCTCGGCTACCGCAACCCGATCTTGGGCGAGGCGGTGTTGACCACCGCGCTTCCTCCCATCGTGCTGGTCGTGATGCTATCCGTTCAATATAAAGTCGCCGCCCGCGAGACGGCCTCGGCGCTGCTCATCAGCACTCTCGGCTCGCTGCTCACCATGAGCGTCTTCATGTCGCTTTTGCTCTGAGCGTGCGGAGCTTCAAGCGATCTTGGCTTTGGGCGTCCCGTCCTCGGCCGCTTCGAGCTCGAGCATATCGGCGAGACGGTTTCGGGCGCGATTGACCCGGCTCTTGATGGTGCCCACGGCACAACCGGACACTTCCGCCGCTTCCTCGTAGGAGAAGCCTGCCGCGCCGACAAGGACTAAGGCCTCGCGCTGATCGTCCGGCAATTGCACCAGCGCGGCCTGGAAGTCCTGCATGTCCATGTGGCCGGGCTGCGCCGGACGACTGGCGAGGCGGGCGGCATATTTGCCGTCGGCATCCTCGACCTCGCGCTTCCGTTTGCGCCGTTCGGAGAAATAAGTGTTGCGCAGGATGGTGAACAGCCACGCCTTCAGGTTCGTGCCTTCCTTGAAGGAATCCAGGTGGTTCCACGCCTTGAACAGGGTTTCCTGAACGAGATCGTCGGCGCGGTCCCGGTCGCCGCACAAGGACACGGCGAACGCCCGAAGGCTGCCGATCTGTGCCACGAGGGACTCTCTCAGGTTTTGGGAGACGTTCCGCGGCAAATCACTTCTCTCCGCTTTGGTCGAGTTCCTTGAGCAAGCGCAGCAGGTGATCGGGAATTGGCTCTTCGGCCACTTCATCGAACATCGCGCGAACTTGGCGTCCGATATGGGCCTGCAGGGCAGGGGACATGCCGTCCGCTGCCGCGCCACCCGGTCTCGCCTTGGGGGCGGGGGATGTGGCGCGCTCTTTACTGGCGTTAGCGTCATTCGCCTGCTGGCCTTCTTTTTATCGTTTCGTTCCACAGCGGCTCCTGATTGGCTTGCTACCCGGCAAGACCTCAGTTTAACGGATTCCGCCGCGCCTTTGGGCTACAAAAGCACTTGGAGGTTCAATTGGTTCCACAGCGGACGGAACTTTTGCCGGAGTTTCGGCATTTGACCGACGCTCACGCTCATTCCTAAATAGCTCCCTCGCACCCGATTTGTGAGACACTGGGAGTTGCGGGGTGCTGCCCCAATAAGAGAAAGTCACATCGATGTCGTTGTCGAAAACGATCGCGCCTCATCTGCCCTACCTTCGCCGGTTTGCCCGTGCCCTGGCGGGAACCCAAGCCGCCGGCGACGCCTATGTGGCGGCCACCTTAGAGGTCCTGGCCGAGGATTCGTCGCTGTTTGACGACAATCTCGATCCGCGCATCGCGCTCTACCGGACCTTCCTGGGACTTTGGAATTCCGTCGGCATCAACCTGAAACCGGAAGCGTTCCAGGGCGGTACGACGCCCGTGGACCGCAAGCTCGAGCAGATCACGCCGTTGCCCCGGCAGGCCTTCCTGCTCAGCTCCGTGGAAGGCTTCACCCCGGACGAGACCGCCATCATTCTCAACACCACGGTGGACAATGCCGAAGCGCTGATCGATGCCGCGGGGCGGGAGATTGCCGCGCAGGTCGCCACCGATGTGCTCATCATCGAGGATGAGCCGATGATCGCCATGGATCTCGAAAGCATCGTGGAGGGGCTCGGCCATCGCGTGGCCGGTGTCGCGCGCACGCATAAGGAAGCTGTCCGCGCGGTGGAGAACAGCAAGCCCGGTCTGGTGCTCGCCGACATTCAGCTTGCCGATGGCAGCTCAGGCCTCGACGCCGTCAACGAGATGCTGGCGTTGTTCCAAGTGCCGGTGATCTTCATCACCGCCTATCCCGACCGGCTGTTGACGGGCGAGCGGCCCGAGCCGGCCTTTCTCATCACCAACCGTATCAGCCCGATACCGTGAAGGCGATCGTGTCCCAGGCGCTGTTCTTCGAGCGTCGCGCGAGCTTGCGCGATCAGCCCTCGGCGAGCGCCTGAGACCGACGACGGCGTAGATTTTTCCGAGCAGGAGCAGGATCAGCAGGATTACCAGGATCAGCCCGACGATACCGGACGGACCGTAGCCCCAACCGCGGCTATAGGGCCAAGCGGGAACCGCGCCGAGTAGGACGAGGATGAGGATGATAATGAGAATTGTCGTCAGCATGTTGGAGACCTCGGCGTCAGGAGGGGAGGGAAAAAGCGTTTGCCCCGCGCCACGGGGCTGGAATCGATATGGGAGCGCCGCGCGCCGGACAGGGCCTCATGGGGCGCCCGCCAGCAGCGCGGCATTCCGGCGTGTCGTTACATATTCTGGAGCCAGGTATCGACCTGCTTCTCGGCTTCGTCCTTGGCAACGCCGTAGCGCTCCTGGATCTTGCCCACCAGTTCCGTGCGGCGGCCTTCGACCTGGTCCAGGTCGTCGTTGGTGAGCTTGCCCCACTGCTGCTGCGCCTTGCCGGTAAGTTGCTTCCAATTGCCTTCGACTCGATCCCAATTCATGGAATGTTACTCCCTTTGTTGGCGGCCCCATAGCGGATGTACGGGCCTGACTTAGATGCGCAATGAAACGCGCGGACGTACACGCAAGTTCCGTAAGGGCCGGCGCGGCGGCAGTCTCCGCGGCGCAATAAAGAGTGCATGGGTTTCGTGTGACGACCGCGCGATAACCGAGAGAAAGGTGAAGGAGTGATGACCGCACACCCCATTCTCGTGGTCGAGGACGAGTTCCTCATCGCCCTCGACATCGTCGCCGCACTGGAGCAAGCGGGCGTCGCTGTGGCGGGCCCGGCGAGCACCGTGAGCGAGGCCCTCGCCACGATCGAGCGCGGACCTTTGCGCGGCGCGCTGCTCGACGCGCATCTCGCCGGCGAGCCGGCGGGGCGCATCGCCGATGCGCTGGCCGCCCGTCGCATCCCCTTCGCTTTCGTCAGCGGCTATGGACGGGAAAGCTTGCCGCCGGAGCACCGCCAGGCCCGGTTGGTTCGCAAGCCGTTCACCGACCAGGACCTTCTCGCCGCCATTGCGGGTTTTTGATGGACCGGAGGTGCAACGAAATCGCGAAACCGGACGTTTGCTGTACGCGGGGGGCGAAGGGCGCAGCCGCCGGCTTGAGGCGTAGACTTAAGAGACTTACCGGAGTGAGGAGCCAGAAATGTTGTTTTGGGCGATCATTTTCGCCGTTGTTGCGTTGGTGGCCGGCGTCTCGGATTTGGCGGCGTCGCGTCGGCCGCGGCCGGCGTCGCGCGTATTTTGTTCTTTATCTTTCTTGTCGTCTTCCTCGTCACCCTGATCGCCGCGATCGTTTGAGCTTGGGGCCGGGCCAGACGCACCATGTCGCCAGTGAGTGGCGTGCTGTGATGGATTGACGGTCAACCATGGGAATCTCGCTGACCTCACTTTTTGATACCGGGCAAGACGATTGGACCTCGGTCCTGGTGGTGCTCAACGCCGTCGCCGACGGGGTCATCGCCGCGGCCTTCCTGCTCGTGCCCGCGGTCCTGCTCTATCTCTACAAGCAGCGCGGCGAGAGCAGCCAAGGTGAAGCGGCGCTGGTGAAGCTCTTTTTGCTGTTCGTGTTCGCCGTCGGTCTCGTCCATTTCGCCGCGGTGTTCAGCCAGTGGATGCCGTCGCAGCAACTCGACGGCGCGTTGGAAGGCGTGTTGAAGGGCGCCGCGGCGCTGCTGGCGCTGGCCACGGGGCTCGGCCTGTGGTGGCTCGCCCCGTATTTGAGCAGCGTGCCGTCGCGCGACCGGCTGCAGTCGGAGATCGCCGCGCATCTGAAGACCCTCGAAGAGCTGAGCGAGACGCGCTTGCAGCTCGAGGAGCGGGTGGCGGCCCGCACCAAGGAATTGGCCGAAGCCAAGCAGCGCTTCGAGATTGCCCTGCGCGGTTCCCCCATCTCCGTGTTCAGCCAGGACAAGGATCTGCATTTCACCTGGGCGCATAATCTTCCGGCCGGTCTCGCTGACGATCAGGTGTTGGGCAAGACCGACGCCGGCATCGTCCCGGCCGAAGCCGCGGAGAAGCTGATGGCGGCTAAGCGCAAGGCTATGGAGACGGACTCTTCGCAAGAGCTCGAGGTCGACTTCGAGCTCTACGCCCGGGAGCGATCCTTCTACGTCGTCATCGAGCCGTTGCGCGGACCCGACGGAAGTGTCGTCGGCGCCGCGTCGGTTGCCGTCGACATCAGCGAGCGCAAAGCCAATGAGGACCACTTGCGCCTGCTGTTGCGCGAGCTGACCCACCGCTCGAAGAATCTCCTGGCGGTGATCCACGCCATCGCGCGCCAGACCGCCTCGCGCACGCGCTCGGTCGACGACTTCCTCGATCGCTTCAGCGCGCGGCTCTACGCCATCGGCTGCTCCCACGATCTCCTGATCGCTGACGACTGGCACGGCGCTTCGCTGCGCATGCTCGTGGAGCAGCAGCTCGAGGCCCACGCGGACGGCTTCGGCGCGCGCATCGCCATCGAAGGCGAGGACGTCATGCTGAAGCCGGAGGCCGTGCAAAATCTCGGCTTGGCCCTGCATGAGCTGACGGCCAACGCGGAGAAATACGGATCGCTGTCAGACCCCAAGGGCGAGATCCGCATAGAATGGAATTTCTGCGAGGACGCCGCTCAACTCAAGCTGGTGTGGCAGGAGGAGGGGGGCCCCGCGGTGACCCCGCCCGAGCGCTCCGGTTTCGGCCGGGCGATGATCGAGACTGTCGTCGGCCGGGCGCTCGAGGGTGACGTGACTCTGAGCTTCCCCGCCGAGGGCGTGCGCTGCGAGATGGTCATCCCGGCGGCGCAGGTGACGTCGCGCGGTTAGACGCCCTAGCCGATCCCGACCAACCCGCGATGCCCCGCGGGCAATGCATGCGGCACGATCACCGTCAGCCCTTGGCGCATCACCGAGAGTTCCGCCGGCGTCTGCGACCGGGTCTCGCCGTCGGCGTTGATCGGCTTGGGGCTACGGGTCGCGATCGTCACGTGCTCGGCGCAGCTGCGCTGCAACAGCGTCGGCTTGGCGAAGCCGAACTTCAGATGGGTGATGCACGCCACCAGCTCCCAGAACGGTCCCGGCGTGACCAGGTAGAGATCGAGCTTGCCGTCGTCGATGGCCGCATGTTCGGCGACCGTGAGGCCGCCGCCATGGAAGCGGCCGTTGCCGACGCTGACCTGGTAGACCGGACCCGACCACGTGGCCTGGCCGTCGGCGCTGATCTTGACGATGAACGGATTCGATTCCCGCGCGGCGTGGAGGAGGCTGATGACATAGGCGAACATCCGCCAGCGGCGCTTCAACTCGGCCGACTGCGCATGCGCCACGTTGGCCGCCACCCCGACGCTCGCCACGTTCACGAACGGTGTGCCGTTGACGAGGCCGACATCGATTTTATGGGTGCGTCCGCCAAGGGCGATCTCGGCGGCTTCATAGACGTCGGCCGGCATTCCGAGCGTGTTCGCGAAATCGTTGGCGGTGCCGAGCGGCAGAACGGCGAGCGGCTTGCCGAGCGCGAGAATCTCCGGCAGGGCGCTCGAGATGGTTCCGTCGCCGCCGCCGATGACGATCCGATCGGCGCTCGCGCCATGCTCCTTAAGGGTTTGCGCCATCTCGTCCCGCGAGCCGCAAGCCACGAACACCGAGTCCGCGCGCGCCGAGAGCCAGCCGGGAAGCGTGGGCAAGACGTCCGCGCATCTCGATGCGTTGGGGTTAACGGCGACAAGCACCCGCATTGGCGGTCGGTCTCCTGAAGCGCCCCGGGCCGGGGACGAGGTAAGCGCGAGAACAAAGGGTCGTGAACATCCGTGCGCGCAAGTTGATTTGAAGCATGGGGGAGAGTGCTTAGATTCCACTAGAGAAATTTTGCGAACGCCCGGTCGTTTGGCGCTGCCGGCATGGGCATAACGCATGAGGAGCCGACATGATCACGCGACGAGAGATTCTTTTGGGCACGGCCGGTGTCGCCGCCGTCGCGGCGGCCGGCATCGCCGCGCTCAAATGGCAGGGCGGCGAAGCCACGGCCGCCACCGACGGACATTTCGAGGTCACCAAGACTCCAGAGGAGTGGCGCAAGATTCTGACGCCCGAGCAATATGCCGTGCTGCGCGAGGAAGACACCGAGCGCGCCTGGACCAGCCCGCTCAACAAAGAGAAGCGCGCTGGCACCTTCGTTTGCGCCGGCTGCGATCTGCCGCTCTTCAGGTCGGAGACGAAGTTCGAATCCGGCACGGGCTGGCCGAGCTTCTATGCGCCCATCGAGGGCGCCGTCGAGACGAGCCAGGACTGGTCTTTCGGCCTGCTGCGCGACGAGGTCCATTGCCGCCGCTGCGGCGGCCATCTCGGTCATGTGTTCAACGACGGCCCGAAACCCACGGGCTTGCGCTACTGCATGAACGGCGTGGCCATGAAGTTCGTCCCCGCCTAGACGCCTCGCGCCGCTCCCAGACAGGGCCCGCGCCCCGCCGGTCGGCGTCCCTGATCTCCATCAGAATTTGGTGTGGAACCATCCTGGGACGGCCGCGTTCTGGACCCTTGGCGGGAGCTGTTTTGCGTATCCCGCCCGCCGTACGGGTACGGGGGTGAAGGGGTCGAGAATGACCCTTTCGCTCGCGGCGGCAGGGACTTCCATCACAAAAATTGAGCTTGGGTGAGTTGGCTCCCCGGGCCGGACTCGAACCAGCGACCCAGCGGTTAACAGCCGCTTGCTCTACCAACTGAGCTACCGGGGAGCAGGGCGCGCTTGGGCTCCCAAGCGGCGCTGACCCGCTAGATAGCAAAAGGTCGGCAGGCTTTCCAGCGCTTTACGCGCGCGCGAGCCGACCAAAATGCGCCCGCTTGCCGCGCCCGCTCGAACCGCCTATGTCCGGCATCCGCCCGCAAGAACCCCGGGAAGCGCATGGCCCCCAAGGTCCGCCTGTTCAACGGTCATCTGCATCTGCCGCGCTCGAAGCCCGTGCGGCTCGGCATGGGCATCCTGCTGGTGGCCGGCGGCCTCCTGGGCTTCCTGCCGGTGCTCGGCTTCTGGATGATCCCCCTCGGCTTTTTCGTTCTGTCGGTGGATCTGCCGGTCGTGCGCCGCTGGCGGCGTCAGCTCACCGTGTGGTGGCACCGCCGGAAAGAGCGCAAGGCCACGCCCGTTGACGCGGACTCCCCGCCGAAGGCAGAGTGAGCAAGCCTAGGGACTCAAAAAAAGGCGCGTCGGGGGACGGCAGGGGGCTCGCATGATCGGCTTTTTCATCGTCGCCCTGAGCATCGTGCTGCCCTTGGTCCATTTGGCGGTCACCAAGCGCCGCGCACCAGGCGCGCATCGTGCGCATCCTGCTGCTCTATGCGCTCCTCATCGCGTCGGCGTCATGGGCTTCCTCTTCGGCTTCATCCCCCATGTCTTCTTTCCGGACGAGGCCGCCAAGGCGATCGGCTGGTCGCCGAGCCCGTTCCAGTTCGAGGTCGGCGTCCATGACGGCGCCTGGGGTGTGCTCGGATTCTTGTGCCTGTGGATCGGCGGCCTGTTCTGGCTGGCCACGGGACTGGGCTGGTCCCTGTTCATGCTCGGCGCCGCTGGCGGACATGTCTATCAGACCGTCACCGCCGGCAATTACGCGCCGTATAATTTCCTGATGATCTTCACCGACGGCTTCGTCGCGCTATGGCTGCTGCTGCTGCTCTATCTTCACTACCGCTGTGGCGGCATGCGAGGGCAGGGGGAGTCGTGAGGATGAACGCGAAGTCAGGGTATGGAGGCCACGCCCGGAATCGAACCGGGGTATACGGATTTGCAGTCCGCTGCGTCACCACTCCGCCACGTGGCCAGTCGGGCAGGGTTCTAATCTCAAATGCGAGAATGTCCAAGCCTCTCGTGCGCGCGCGCCCGCGGCATGTTTGGCAATCGCATTCGTCACACGGTTGCAGGCATACTGATCGAAAGTTCCAATCAATTTGCACTGGCGCGCCCTGTGCGATCCTAATCGCGACACAGGCCCAAAAAGCGACACAGGCCCAAAGAGGATGACGCGAGCATGACCGGTTACGAGGCACGGCGCATGGCCATGGTGGAGTGCCAACTCCGCCCCAACCAAGTCACTGACAAAGGTCTGCTGGACGCCATGCGCACGCTGCCGCGCGAGCGCTTCGTGCCGCCGGCCTTCGAGCGGCTCGCCTATATGGACGAGGCCATCGAGGTTTTTCCGGCGCGGGAAGGGGCGCCGGCGCGTTTTCTCCTCGCCCCCATGGTCCAGGCACGGCTGATCCAGCTCGCGGAGGTCGAGGCTAAGGACAAGGTTCTCGATGTGGGCTGCGGGACGGGCTACTCGGCCGCGATCCTGGCGCGCCTCGCCGCCACCGTGATCGGGCTCGAGCCCGAGCCGGCGCTGGCCAAGGCGGCCGCGGCAAATCTTGTCGGCTTGGGTCTGCGCAATACCGAGATGGTGGAGGGCCCGTTCGCCGCCGGCTGGCCGGCCGCAGGGCCCTATGACGTGATCGTGCTCGAAGGCAGCGTGTCCGAGGTGCCGGACGCTCTCCTGTCCCAGCTGAAGGAAGGCGGCAGGCTCGTCGCCGTGATAACCGCCGCGCCTAACATGCAGCAGGGCAAAGCCAATCTGTTCGTCCGCGTCGATGGCGAGGCGCGCGGCGTGGCGCATTTCGACGCGGGTGCGAGCCCCTTGCCGGGTGTCGCGCCGGAGCCGGCCTTCGTCTTCTAGCTGTCGATATGGCCTTTCGCCACTGTTGCGCCGATCCCACAGTGCCTTGAGATTTTTGCCGAATCCTGTGGGCTGCGGCGTTCCTGGGTATCCCTTCGGCGGCGCGGTGCTCTATGCTTCAAGGTGCAGGAAGGGCGGGGGGCGTCGCTGACTGCGGGAGATTTGTAGTGCTGCTTGGTGTTCAGGGCAGGCGCGATCCGTCGTGCTGCGCGAGTTTTTCGCGGCGGCTGCGTGGTGGGGCTGCTGTTGCCGTTGCCATGCTCGCGGCTATGCTTCTCGGTGCTCCGGCGCAGGCCGAAACGCTGGAGCAGGCGCTGGCCGACGCCTATCTCGTCAATCCCGTTCTCAATGCCGAGCGTGCCCGCCTCAGGGCCATCGATGAGCAGGTGGCGCTCGCCAAGTCGGGCTTGCGCCCGAATATCGGCGGCAGCGCCGACACCAATTACGTCAATCAGAATAGCGACCGGGGCGGGCTCGGCGCGCTAGACATCGGCTCGGGCGGCCTCACCACCGACGGCGTGACCCATCCGCGCGGCTACGCCTTGCAGCTTTCCCAGCCGCTGTTCGAGGGCTTCCAGAATCTCAACGCCATCCGCGAGGCCAAGGCGCAAGTCCAGTCGCAACGCGAGGCCTTGCGCAGCGTGGAGCAGACTGTCTTGCTCGATGCGGCCACCGCCTATGTCAACGTGGTGCGCGACCAAGCCATCGTTCGGTTGCGCGAGAACGACGTGAACGTGCTGTCGGAGCAGTTGAAAGCCACGCGCGACCGCTTCGAGGTCGGCGAGGTGACGCGCACCGACACAGCCCAAGCCGAGGCACGCCGCTCCGAGGCGCTCGCCACGCTCGCCGGGGCGCAAGCCAATCTGAAGACGAGCCGCGCCGCCTATGAGCAAGTCGTCGGCCATCCGCCCGGCAATTTGCAGACGCCCCCGTCGATCCGCCATTTGCTTCCCCAGACTCTCGACGAGGCCATGACCCTCGGTGACGGTGAGAATCCGGTGATCCTCTCCACCGTCTACACCGAGGAGGCCTCGCTCTACGCCGTCGAGCAGATCATGGGCGAGCTGCTGCCCGAGGTGACGCTCGAGGCGCAATATGAGAAGCGCTTCGACCAGAGCTCGTCGCTGGACGAGATCGAGACGACGACGGTCACCGGGCGTCTCAACGTGCCCTTCTATCAGGGTGGCGGCGTCGCGGCCCGGGTGCGTCAGGCCAAGGAAACCAACAACCAGCTGAAGCGCGAGGTCGAGGATGCGCGCTTGCGCGTCCATGCCGATGTCATCGCCAACTGGGGCATTCTCCAGTCGTCGGGACCGGCCATCAGCTCCGCGGAATCCGCGGTCTCGGCCAACAAGATCGCCCTGACCGGCGTGCGCGAGGAGGAGAAGGTGGGCCAACGCACCACGCTCGACGTCCTCGACGCCCAGCGCGAACTGCTGAACTCGCAGATTGGCCTCGTCTCGGCCCTTCGTGACCGGGTGGTGGCGGAATATTCTCTCTACGCGGCGGTCGGCCGCATGGACGCACAAACGCTTGGGCTGCCAGTGCCTTATTACGATCCGATCGAGCACTTTGACATCGTCAAGAACAAGTGGTTCGGCCTGCGTCCGCCAGCCCCTCCGCTCGCCGATAACTGAACCCTTGCGGGGGCTTACGCGTTAACCATCGAGGGCAATGAGCCAGTCAAATCGAGACTTGGCTCTTAACATCGTGTTAAACTCTTGCCTAAGGGTGACCCTGGTGTACACCGCCGGGTGATTGTCAGTTAGAGGCGGCGAGGGACAAAGTCATGAGCAGCACCGAGCGCGCTCCTGAGCCGACAATGGAGGAAATTTTGGCCTCCATCCGTCGGATCATTACAGACGATGACGCGGGTCAGACACGGGGGCAGAACGCGACCCCGCAGGCCCAGCAGGACGAAGAGCCCCTCGAGGGCGAGGGCGAGGCGGACAGCCAGATCATCGATGACATTGCCCGCGTCCTGAGCGGCAGTGGTGGTGGCGCCATTGAGGTCGACGAGGAAGAAGAGATCCTCGACCTGACGGCCGAGCTTGGCGGTCTCGAGCTTGTCGATGAGGACGAGCCTCTGAGTGAGCCGGTGAACGCCGCGCCGATGGCCGAGGAGGCGAGCGCCGAACCGATGGTTCTGTCCGAGCGGCGCCCGAGCCTGTGCCGCAGGACGAAGCCCCAGCCTTTATTCCGCCGGCCCCGCCGGTCCAAGAGGCCGCGCCGCAGCCGCCGGCTCAGCCGGTGCCCCAGGCGGCTCCCATGCCGCCGCAGGCCCCGCCGGCAGCCGCGCCACAGCCTTCCGGCGAGGCCTCGAAGCCGCGACGGCCCTGGAGCGGGCCATTGCCGCGCTGCGGGCAGGCCAGGTGCCGACGTCGACCACGCCCCAGGCCGAGCCCTTCCAGTTTCAGGCGGCGCCTCAGCCGGAGGCTATGACTCCGGAAGCCATGACCCCGGAATCCATGCCGACTCCCACCTTCATGCCCGGCTCGGAGCCGGTGGCGGAGCCGGAGCCCGGGCCCACGGAAATTCCCATGGCGATCCCCATGGAAGCGCCCGAGGCGCATGCCGAGACTCATCCCGAGATGGAAGCGGAGCCCGAGGACGAGACCTTCGAGCTCATGGCCGATCAGGCACAAGAGCTCGAGGAGCCCGCCCAAGAGTTGGAGGCGGAGTCCGAGCCAGAGGCCGAGTTGGTGCTGACCGAGGTGGAGATGACCGTCGTCAGCGAAACCGAGGAGCTGGTCGAGTTCGAGGCGGCGAGCCCGAAGCCGAGCCGGAGCCCGAGAAGGCCGCTTTCTGGCCGAGCGACGAGCCGGCCTGGCAAGAGGACGAGGCCGCCGAGTCCGAGCAGGCCTATGAACCGGCCTATGAGCCGGAGCCCGTACCCGTCGCGGCGCACGCCAACGGCCATCACCAGCCCGAGGGCGCGTCCATGACGCTGGAAGACAGCGTCAAGGACATGCTGCGGCCCATGCTTCGTCAATGGCTTGACGAGAACATGCCGCGCATGGTCACCGCCGCGCTGAAGGACGAGCTCGACCCGAACGCGTTCCGCCAGCAGGACTGAAACCCAGCAAAAGTTGACAGTGCGGAGCGCTAGAGCGTAGGACGCGCGGCGACCCTTTCCGCCAACCGCCCGCGTCATGCTCGATAAGAATTACCAACCGCAGAATTTCGAAGGCGACGTTTATCGCGCCTGGGAAGACGCGCGCGCTTTCGCCGCCGGCCGCGGCGACCGCGAGGGCGCGCGGCCCTTCACCATCGTCATCCCGCCGCCGAACGTCACCGGCTCGCTCCATATGGGGCACGCGCTCAACAACACCGCTGCAAGACGTGCTCAGTGCGCTTCGAGCGCATGCGTGGCCGCGACGTGCTGTGGCAGCCGGGCACCGATCATGCCGGCATCGCCACGCAAATGGTGGTCGAGCGGCAATTGATGGAGCGGCAGGAGCCGAACCGCAGGGCGCTCGGCCGCGAAAAATTCATCAAGCGCATCTGGCAGTGGAAGGAAGAGTCCGGCAACACCATCGTCGGACAGTTGAAGCGCCTCGGCGCGTCATGCGACTGGTCGCGCTGCGCTTCACCATGGACGAGGGTCTGTCGAAGGCCGTGCGCAAGGTCTTCGTCGAATTGCACCGCGCTGGGCTCATCTACAAGGACAAGCGCCTCGTCAATTGGGACCCGGAGCTCTTGACCGCCATCTCCGATCTCGAGGTGGAGCAGATCGAGACCAAGGGGCATCTGTGGCATCTGCGCTATCCGATCGAGGGCGTGACCTTCGATCCGGAAGATCCGTCGACCTTCATCGTCGTCGCCACCACGCGGCCCGAGACCATGCTCGGCGACACCGCCGTCGCCGTGCATCCCGAGGACGAGCGCTACACCCATCTCGTCGGCAAGAACGTGATCCTGCCGATCGTGGGCCGCCGCATCCCGATCGTCGCCGACGAATATTCCGATCCCGAGAAGGGCTCTGGCGCGGTGAAGATCACGCCCGCGCACGACTTCAACGATTTCGAGGTCGGCAAGCGCCACGGCCTGCCCATGATCAACGTGCTGAGCAAGGATGCCCGGCTGATCTTGCAGCCCAATCCCGAGTTCATCCAGGGTGTCGACCTGACGCCGCAACTCCAAGCGACGATTCTGGAATTCAACGGCGTGTTCCGCTTCGCCGCGCGCAAGATGATCGTCGATCGGCTGGAAGGCGAGGGGCTGCTCGAGAAGATCGAGGACCACGTTCATGCGGTGCCGCACGGCGATCGCTCGAACGCCGTCATCGAGCCTTATCTCACCGACCAGTGGTATGTGGACGCAGCGACGCTCGCCAAGCCCGCCATCGAGGCGGTGAAGCGCGGCCGCACCACCTTCGTGCCGCGCAACTGGGAGTCGACATATTTCCACTGGATGGAGAACATCCAGCCCTGGTGCATCTCTCGTCAGCTCTGGTGGGGCCATCAGATCCCCGCGTGGTACGGGCCGGACGAGCAGCTGTTCGTCGCCGAGGACGAGGCGGCGGCGAAGGCGGCGGCCAAGGCGCATTACGGCAAGGACGTGCCGCTCAAGCGCGACGAGGACGTGCTCGACACGTGGTTCTCCTCGGGCCTGTGGCCGTTCTCGACGCTGGGCTGGCCCGACAAGACGCCGGAAGTTGCGCGCTACTATCCGACCGACGTGCTGGTTACCGGCTTCGACATCATCTTCTTCTGGATCGCCCGCATGATGATGATGGGCCTCCACTTCATGGAGGAGGTGCCCTTCCGCACCGTCTACATCCACGCCCTGGTCCGTGACGAGAAGGGCCAGAAGATGTCGAAGTCGAAGGGGAACGTCATCGATCCCCTTGAGCTGATCGACACCTATGGCGCCGATGCGCTGCGCTTCACGCTTGCCGCCATGGCGGCCCAGGGGCGCGACATCAAGCTTTCGGGGAGCCGCGTCGAGGGCTATCGCAATTTCGCGACCAAGCTGTGGAACGCCTCGCGCTTCGCCGAGATGAACGACTGCGTGCCGCTGTCCGGTTTCGATCCGCCTCCGCGACGCTCACCGTCAACAAGTGGATCGCCGGCGAGGCCGAGCGCACGTCCGCCGCCGTCACCGAGGCGCTCGAAGCCTTCCGCTTCAACGAGGCCGCCGGTGCCATCTATCATTTCATCTGGCACATCTACTGCGACTGGTATCTGGAGCTCATCAAGCCGGTCCTCATGGGCGAGGACGAGACCGGCAAGGCCGAGACCCGCGCCATGGCCGCCTTCGTGCTCGATCACGCGCTCAAGCTGCTGCATCCCTTCATGCCCTTCGTCACCGAGGAGCTGTGGGCCAAGCGCATGCCGAAAGGCGAGCGGCGCGATAACCTGCTCATGCTGACGGAATGGCCGAGCCATCTCGGGGTGCAGAATGCCGACGCCGACGCCGAGATCGGCTGGCTCATCAAGTTCGTGACCGAGGTGCGCTCGGTGCGCGCGGAGATGAACGTGCCGGCCGGCGCCAAGGTGCCGCTGGTGATCGCCGGCGCGCCGACGGCGACCAAGGCGCGCGCCGCCGCCCATGACGAGACCCTGAAGCGCTTGGCGCGCATCGACACGCTGGACTTCGGCCAGACGCCGCCGGGTTCGGTGCAGATCGTTCTCGACGAGGCGACGCTCGCCATGCCGCTCGCCGGCGTCATCGATATCGGCGCTGAGTCCGAGCGCCTGAAGCGCGAGATCGACAAGATCGGATCCGAGATCGCGCAGATCGACGCGAAGCTCGCCAATGAGAAATTCGTCTCCCGCGCGCCCGAGCACGTGGTCGAGGAGCAGCGCGAGCGGAAGACGGACGCCGAAGCCACCGCCGTCAAGCTCGAGCAGGCCCTGAAGCGCCTCGAGGCGCTATAGCCGTCGGCCTGGCGCCGCCTGCCTTGGCCGGGCACGCCCTTATTTGCGGATCACGCCTTCGGCCACTTCCAGCTCTTTGATGCGGCGGGCGAAGACCAGCAGATAGGCGAAGATGAAGAAGTAGAGATAGGTCTCGATGGTCTCGGCCGGCCGCTGTAGCAGGTGCGGGATCGCGTTCACCTGCTGAAGCTTGTCGACGCTCTTGAAGAAGGCCACGCCGAGCGCGTCGGCACGAGCGCCGCCGCCGGCAGAAACAGCGAGAAGCGGTTGGCGCGTACCCACGGCCAGAAGACGGCAGCGAGCGGCACCAGCAAGCCGCCGACGAAGATGCCGAGCTCCAGGATCAGGCGCGGCGTCTTCTCGAAGATATCGAAGGTGTTGTGCAAATTCGTCTCGTCCTGCCGGTTCACCGCCGCCCAATATTCCGGGGTGTTCCAGTGGAAGAAATGCTGGCCCCAGCTCATCTCTCGCCGGCGATGTAGATGCAGGCCAGCGCGCCCACGAGCGCCACGGACCAGGTGAAGGAGCGCGCGCGCACGAAGGGCAGGAGCAGCAAGCCCCCGGCGATGAGGAGGCCCAGGAGCGGCAGGATGAAGTGAGACACTTCGAGAATGCCGTAGCCCTCCGGGATCACGATGCGCATGTACCAGGCAGGGTCGAGCTGGTAGCTGCCGATGGTGAAGAGCGCCACCAGCACGGGCACCCCGAGCCACCACCAGGCCTCGCTCCAGCCTGGGTCGCATGTAAACGGGCGGTAGGGTCCAGTCGGCCGCTTCGGGTCGGGCAGGGGGGTATCCGGCGGGGCCGAGGGGGACTTCAACATTCCAAGCCTCGAGAGTAGCTGACAGCTGTCTAGATGACGATTTTAAGACAATTATCAAGCGCGAGACGTGCCGCAACATTGGGCGCGAGGCAGAGAGTCTTGGGCATTCTAGCAGGGCGCGCCCAGAATCTTTGCAACTGTATCAAAATTACAACAGACTGAGGTATTTGCGCCTCGTTTGCGCCATAAAACTTTGGGACATCGGCGTCAGTTAGAGGATCATTGGCCACGGAAGACACTCGCAGTCGAAATGCGAGGGGGGGCGGGGCCAGGGAGCGACCCGGCTAGACGTTTTGAGCGGCGGCGGATGACCCGTCGGCTGATCGATGCGTCGCCGGAAGTGGTAGATGGACGCAAAGACGTTCGATAAGTCCCGCTTGCCGAGCAGGCATGTGACGGAGGGGCCATCCCGCGCCCCGCATCGCTCCTACTATTACGCGATGGGGCTGACGCGCGAGCAGATTCACCAGCCCTTCGTCGGCGTTGCCACCTGCTGGAACGAGGCGGCGCCGTGCAACATCGCGCTGATGCGCCAGGCCCAAGCCGTGAAGCAGGGCGTGGCCGCCGCCGCCGGCACGCCCCGCGAGTTCTGCACCATCACCGTCACCGACGGCATCGCCATGGGCCACCAGGGCATGAAGTCCTCGCTGCCGTCTCGCGAGGTCATCGCCGACAGCGTCGAGCTCACCATGCGCGGCCATTGCTACGACGCCCTGGTCGGGCTCGCCGGCTGCGACAAGTCGCTGCCCGGCATGATGATGGCCATGTGCCGGCTCAACGTTCCGTCGATCTTCATCTATGGCGGCTCGATCCTGCCGGGCTCGTTCCGCGGCAAGCCAGTCACCGTGCAAGACCTGTTCGAGGCGGTCGGCCAATATTCCGTCGGCAATATCTCCTCGGAGGATCTCGACGAGCTGGAGCATGTCGCTTGTCCGTCGGCCGGGGCTTGCGGCGCGCAATTCACCGCCAACACCATGGCCACGGTGTCCGAGGCCATTGGCCTGGCGTTGCCCTATTCCGCCGGCGCGCCCGCGCCCTACGAGATCAGGGACCAGTTCTGCATGACGGCCGGCGAGAAGGTCATGGACCTCATCGCCCTCAATATCCGGCCGCGCGACATCGTCACGAAGAAGGCGCTGGAGAACGCCGCCGCCGTGGTCGCCGCCTCGGGCGGCTCCACCAACGCGGCCTTGCATCTGCCGGCCATCGCCCATGAGTGCGGCATCGAGTTCGACCTGTTCGACGTCGCCGCGGTCATGAAAAAGACACCTTACATCGCGGATTTGAAACCTGGTGGCCGTTATGTCGCCAAGGATATGTTCGAGGCTGGTGGCGTGCCGCTTCTGATGAAAACCCTCCTCGACCACGGCTACCTGCACGGCGATTGCCTGACGGTCACCGGCCGCACCATCGCGGAAAATCTTTCCAAGGTGAAGTGGAACCCGGACCAGGATGTCGTGCGTTCTGCAGACGCGCCGCTATCGCCCACGGGGGGTGTGGTGGGTCTGCGGGGATCGCTCGCACCGGAGGGCGCCATCGTCAAAGTCGCCGGCATGAAGAACCTGAAATTCAGGGGCCCGGCCCGCTGTTTCGACAGTGAGGAGGCGGCCTTCGCTGCCGTGAGCACCAAGAAATATGCCGAAGGCGACGTCATCATCATCCGCTACGAGGGCCCCAAGGGCGGTCCCGGCATGCGCGAGATGCTGTCCACCACCGCGGCCCTCTACGGCCAGGGCATGGGTGACAAGGTTGCGCTCATCACCGATGGACGTTTCTCCGGCGCCACGCGCGGTTTCTGTGTCGGCCATGCGGGTCCAGAGGCGGCGGCCTGCGGTCCGATCGCGCTGGTGCGCGACGGCGACATGATCGTGCTCGATGCCGAGGAAGGCATCATCGATATCGAAGTCTCCGCCGAAGAGTTGGCGGCGCGCGCCAAGGACTGGCGGGCGCCCGAGAAGTCGGTGCGGAGCGGGTATTTGTGGAAATACGCCAACGAGGTGGGGCCGGCACGGACCGGCGCCGTGACCCATCCGGGCGGAGCTGCGGAAGCGTCGTGCTATGCCGATATTTAGCGCATCCACAGTGGGGAGCGCGCTGGCCGCGTTCATTATCCTGACGCCGGCCGGTGTCGTCGGCGCGGATGAGCCGCCGCCTTACGCCTCGGCCACGGAAGCCTATCGCCAGGGCGCCAGCGCCATGAAGTCGGGCGAGTTGGCTTCCGCCGTGCCCGCGCTCGAATATGCCGCCAAGCGCGGCGTGCTCGGCGCCCAGCTCAAGCTCGCGCGTCTCTACGCCTCGGGGCGCGACGTGCCCAAGGACGACGCCAAGCGTTCTACTACTTCCAGCATATCGCCGATCAATATGCGGAGATTCCGTCGTCGAGCCCGATCGCCAAATATGTCGGCGAGGCCTTCGTCGCCCTCGGCCAATATTATTCGAGCGGCATCCCCGCGATGACGCTGCGCCCCGATCCCAACTACGCCGTCGGGCTGTTCCGCCATGCGGGCGCGTATTTCGGCAATGCCGAGGCGCAGTACCAGCTCGGCCGGCTCTATCTTTCGGGCACGGGCGTTGAGAAGAATTCGACCATCGCCGCCAACTGGCTCTCCATGGCCGCGCGCAAGCAGCATGCCGGCGCGCAAGCCGTCCTCGGCGAGCTGCTGTGGCGCGGCGAGGGCGTGAGCCAAAGGCCGGCGAGGGGCCTTGCCTTGCTGACGCTCGCCAACGAGAACGCCAAGGCGAGCGGCCGCGAGCCGTGGATCGGGCAGCTCTATCAGGAAGCCTTCGCCCACGCCGATAACATGACCCGCAAGGATGCCGAGGCGCTGCTGCCGCAATTGGGCGGCGCCAGGCGGCCGACCGCGACCGCCGCCAAGATCACCCAGAAGGAAGATCGGGTCGCCGCCCCGCCCGCCCGCGCCGCGGCGAAGCCGGCGACTCCGTCGCTGTCCGTGTCCGAGCCGCAGCTCGGTCCGGTCGACGTCGTGCCGCCGGCCGCCATGGGCATGTCGGTGGCTTCGGCGCCTCGTCCGACGGCGTCGGCGGCTTCTAGCCTAAAGCGACAACTCAGCCACGATCGGCACGTGATCCGACGGCTTCTCCCAGCTCCTGGGCGTGGCGTCGATCTCGCACGCGATGAGCCTGTCGGCGGCTTGCGGCGACAACAGCAGATGGTCGATGCGCAGGCCGTGATTCTTCTGCCAGGCGCCGGCCTGGTAATCCCAGAAGGTGAAGCGGTGCGGCTCGTCGTGACAGGCCCGGAACGCGTCCGTCAGCCCGAGATTGAGCAGCGCCTGGAAATGCGCGCGCGTCTCGGGGCGGAACAGGGCGTCGTCCATCCACGCGCTTGGATTGTAGACGTCCTCCGGCGCGGGGATGACGTTGTAGTCGCCGGCGACGACCAATGGCTCCTCGAAGGCGAGAAGCGCCTTCACCCGCTCTTTGAGCCGGTTCATCCACGCGAGCTTGTAGGCGAATTTCTCCGGCGCGCCGTTGCCGTTGGGCAGGTAGATATTCACCACCCGCACTACCCCCGACGGAACCGACACGACCCCTTCGAGATACCGCGCCTGCACGTCCTCCGCGTCGCCGGCGAGACCCGGCGTCACCTCGTCGAAGGGCAGCTTCGATAGCAACGCCACGCCGTTGAAGCCCTTCTGGCCGTGGACGGCGACGTTGTAGCCGAGGTCCTCGAAGGCGTGCGTGGGGAAGGCCTCGTCCATGCATTTGATCTCTTGCAGGCAGGCAATGTCCGGCGACTCGGATTTGAGCCAGGTGGTCGCGGTGTCGATGCGGGCCTTGACGCCGTTGATGTTCCAGGTGGCGATCTTCATGGGGCGATCCAGTGACGTGGGCCTCAGCGATAATCCGAGTCCGGTGAGTACTGGATTCCCGGCGTCGCGGGAATGACAATGACGCGGGAGAGGACGTTAGATCGAGAAGCTGGTGCCGCAGCCGCACGAGGCGGTGGCGTTCGGGTTCGTGATCTTGAAATGGGCGCCGATCAACTCGTCCACGAAGTCGATCTCCGAGCCTTGCACGAAATCCGCCGACACCGGGTCGATGGCCACCGTCGCGCCGTCCCGCTTGATGAGGATATCGTCGGGCGCGGTGTCGCTCGTCAGCTCGAAATGATACTGGAAGCCGGAGCAGCCGCCGCCTTCGACGCTGACGCGGAACAGGCTCGCGGCGGCGTCCTCGGACACGAGTTCGTTGATGCGCTTCGCGGCGCGCTCGCTCAAGGTGATGGACGGTTCGCTCATGATGGGTATAGCTCCTATCGATAAGATTGGGACGAACAAGGGAGTTGTCAATCAGCCAAGGCCGCAACCGTGAGCGGGATTTGACGCAGTGGATGGCGGCGCCGCCGGACAGGCGAAATCTCGCGGCCTACGCCGTGGATGAGCGCACGAGCCGCGGGCGGCTCGATCCCCGAGGCGCCGAGCCCGACCCGCTCGCCTTACGCGCGCGACCGCGACCGCATTCTCCATTCCACCGCGTTCCGCCGCCTCAACTACAGACCCCAGGTCTTCGTCTATCACGAGGGCGATCACTTCCGCTCGCGGCTCACCCACAGCCTGGAGGTGGCACAGATCGCCCGGGCGCTCGCCCGCACCTTGCGCATCGACGAGGATCTGACCGAGGCCTTGGCGCTCGCCCACGATCTCGGCCATCCGCCCTTCGGTCATGCGGGCGAGCGCGCGCTCGATGCCGCCACGGCGAATGCGGGCGGATTCGACCACAATGCCCAATCCTTGCGCGTCGTCACCGAGCTCGAGAAGAAATACGCGAGCTTCGACGGCCTCAATCTCACCTGGGAGACGCTCGAGGGCCTAGTGAAGCATAACGGCCCGCTACGGGCTGGAGCCGAGCCCGTGCCCGAGCCCATCCTCGCCTATTGCGCCAAGCAGAATTTGGACCTCGCCAGCTTCGCCTCCCTCGAGGCGCAGGCCGCAGCCCTCGCCGACGACATCGCCTACAACAATCACGACATGGACGACGGCTATCGCGCCGACTGCTTCACCTTCGCCGAGCTCGCCGAGGTGCCGGTCGCCGGACGCCTGCTCGCCGAGGTCGATGCGGCTTATCCCGGCGTCGAGGGGCCGCGGCGTCTTTACGAGGTCAACCGCCGGCTCATCACCGCGATGGTCAACGACGCGCTCGCCGAGACGAGCGCGCGGCTTGCGGCGCTTCGACCGCAAAGCGCCGACGATGTGCGCCACGCCGGCCACGCCGTGGTCGCGTTCTCCGACGCCATGCAGGACGATCTCAACGCCTTGCGCGGCTTTCTTTTTACGCGCGTCTACCGCCATGAGCGGGTCATGCGCATCATGGGCGAGGCGGAGGACGTGATCGTGGAGCTGTTCGGCCGCTATGCGTCGGACCCGGGCGCGCTGCCGCCGGATTGGCGCGAGCAGGCGCCGGCGCACGGCACGCGCGAATACGCCCGTCATATCGCCGACTTCATCGCCGGGCAGACCGACCGCTACGCCCTTGCCGAGCATCGCCGCCTGTTTGACGCCACCCCGGATTTGCGATAGTCGCGCGCTCACGCATGATCCGGAAAAGGGGTCCCCGGTTTCCGATAAGATCATGCGCGAAACGGCATGATCCGGAAAAGTGGTCACCGGTTTTCCGATAAGATCATGCGCAGAAAAGTCTTCCCGGAGCATCCATGGACGTTTTCGTAGGGTTTCACGGTCACGTCTTGGCGGCCGTTCAGCAGCTCAAGCATGACGGCGTCGTGCCCGACGACGCGAGCGTCGAGGGTATCACCTTGAGCGCGCCCAAGGACCCGACCCACGGCGACCTCGCCACCAATGCCGCCATGGTGCTGGCCAAGCCCGCCGGCGTTCCGCCGCGCAAGCTCGCCGAGCGCATCGTGCCGATGCTCGCCTCCGATCCGGGCATCGACAAGGTCGAGATCGCCGGACCCGGCTTCATCAACTTGACACTCTCCCGTGCATTCTGGCCGAGCGTGCTGCGCATGGTGTTGGAGCAGGGTGATGCGTATGGGCGAAGCGCCATCGGCAAGGGCGAGGCCGTGAACGTCGAATACGTGTCGGCCAACCCGACCGGTCCGATGCATGTGGGCCATTGCCGCGGCGCCGTGTTCGGCGACGCGCTGGCCAATCTGCTCGCCTTCGCCGGCTATGACGTCACCCGCGAATATTACGTCAACGATGCGGGCGCGCAGGTCGACGTGCTCGCGCGCTCAGCGTTCTTGCGCTACCGCGAGGCGCTTGGGCAGGACATCGGCGACATCCCCGAAGGGCTCTATCCCGGTGACTATTTGAAGCCGGTCGGCGAGAGCCTCGCCAGCAATCACGGCCGCGACCTTCTGGACATGCCGGAGGCCGAGTGGCTGCCGCTCGTGCGCGCCACCGCGCTCAAGGCCATGCTCGCCATGATCGAGGACGATCTGGCGAGCCTCGGCATTCGCCACGACGTGTTCTTCTCCGAGCGCTCGCTGACCGACGGCGGCCATGACGAGGTCGCCGCGACCATCGCCGACCTTAAGACCAAGGGCCTGATCTACAAGGGAAGTCTGCCGCCGCCCAAGGGCAAGGTCGACGAGGAGTGGGAGGACCGCGAGCAGTTGCTGTTCCGCGCCACGGAATTCGGCGACGACCAGGACCGGCCGCTCATCAAATCCGACGGGTCATACACATATTTTGCTTCCGACATCGCGTATCACCGCGACAAGTTCAGACGCGGGTTTAAGTCCATGATCGACGTCTGGGGCGCCGATCATGCCGGCCACATCAAGCGCATGGGCGCGGCCCTCGCGGCGCTCACCGAAAACGAGGCCGATCTCGACGTTAAGATATGTCAGCTGGTCCGCTTGTTTCGCGCCGGTGAGCCTGTCAAAATGTCGAAGCGTGCCGGGACGTTCGTGACGTTGCGGGATGTCGTGGACGAGGTGGGCGCGGGCCCGGTTCGCTTCATGATGCTCTACCGGAAGAACGACGCGCCGCTCGATTTCGACTTCGCCAAGGTCACCGAGCAGTCGCGGGACAATCCGGTGTTCTATGTCCAGTACGCCCATGCCCGGGCGAGTTCGGTTCTGCGTAATGTGCGTGAGATGTTTGAGGACCTCGACGTCGGGGGGAGTGATTTGGCGCGTGCTGACCTGGATCGGCTGAACGACGATGCCGAGATCGCGTTGATCCGCCGCATCGCGCAATTCCCCCGCATTGTCGAGGGGGCAGCCCAAGCACATGAGCCTCATCGCCTCGGATTCTATCTTTACGATCTTGCCGGAGACTTTCATGGTCTTTGGAACAGAGGCAAAGACTTGCCACAATTACGTTTTATTTACGAAAGTGACCGAGAGTTAACCCGTGCTCGCATTGCGTTAGTGGCCGCCACTCAGCGGGTCTTGGCACTGGGTTTGGGGATCCTCGGGGTTCAAGCCGTGCACGAGTTGCATTAGCCGGCCAGGGCAGGGGTGGTTCGAGGGAAGTAACCATGTCCACGCGTACTAGCGGGCTCGGCGGGCAAGCCGGTCGATCCCCTGAATTTGAATCAGATTTTGCCGAGAGGCAGAACGCCCTGAATGCTCCGGGTAGCCAGTCCTGGGGTGTGAATGCGGCAAACACCCAGAAGAGTGAGGTACCTTACATGGTTCAAGGAGCGGATCGGCCCGGGCAACCAAATATCGGACAACGCTCGATTTTCGGAAACAGCGGTCCGGCTTTTACCCAGATGCCGACATACACGCCGGTCACGCGCGCCCCTGAGCCTCAGCAGCAAGCCCCCGAGCCAGCCTACGCCCCTTATCCCGCCAATCAGCCCGCGCCGCAGCCGGCCCCTCAGCAGCGCCCCGCGCAGCCCGCGCCCCAGAGCCATCAGCCTCAAACCCGTCAGCCAAAACAGGCGCCGGCTTATCAGCCGCAGCAGCCGCAGCAGCCCCAATATCAGCCGCAGGCCTATGGCGGTAATCAGCACTACCAGCCGCAAGCCCCCGCGCAGAGCTATCCGCAATCGGGCTACGGCAGCGGCGCTGGGACGCCGAGTCAGGAAATTCCGGATCTGAGCAACGCCGATCCGAATTTCCCGGACTCCATCTTCCCCGATTTCAGCAATGCCGGTGCGAGCTTCGATGAGGGCGCGAGCGACGATCAGGCTCTGCCGATGCGAGCTTCGGCGATCAGGGTGACGCAGGGTTCCCCGAGCCCGATTACCAGGCATCATCCGACTTCGGCTATGACGAGGCGCCGGGTCATGCCGCGTCCGACCCGCGTTTCGAGCCCGCCGGCGACGATACGCCGGATTTCCGTATGGCCACGCCGGCTCAGGACACGCGCCACGCGCCGCAGTCCTATCAGCCGCAAGCGCCGCAGCAGTCCTACGCGCCGCAAGGCACCAGCCCCAGCAGGGCGATCCGCGGCGTCAGTTGCAGGCATTCGATGCGGTGTACGATCAGCCGCCGCAGATTGCTCTCGGCGGCGCGCAGAAGCCGGCCCCGGTGCCCGCGCCAGAGCCGTTCTACGAGACCGACCGGTCCGATGCGGATTTCCTCGACGAGAGCCATGCCCTGCCGCCGGCAGCAGCCCGCTCGAAACTGGCGAGCCTCAAGGGGCGCAGCGCTTTCATGGTCGGCAGTGCGTTGCTCGGCGCCATCGCCTTGGGTGGCGCCATGGCTTACGCCTATAAGCAGAGCGGCGGCGGCATGGGCAGCGAGCAGCCGCCCATCGTTCAGGCCGACGCCCGCCCGGTCAAGGCCGCGCCAGACGATCCGGGCGGCAAGGAATTTCCAAATAAAAACAAGCTCATATACGATCGTTTGACGAATGGCGATGTGGCCGAAGGCGAACGCATCGTGCCGCGTCAGGAAGACGTCGCGGTGCCGGCTCTGCCGCCGGCGACCGACACGGCCGGTCTCCCGGCGCCTGTCGCCACCACCGATCTCGCCAATCCGGCGACCACGCAGGCCGTGGACACGGCCGAAGACGGCGGTCCCCGCAAGGTGAAGACGCTCGTCGTACGTCCTGACGGTTCGGTCGAGGCGCCGGCAGCAGCCGAGGTCGCCGAGGCGGCCGGTGCGGCCGCCACCGCCGCGGTCGATACCGCCACAAACGCTGCCAACGCCGCCACGGCCGCCGCGCAAGGCGCCGTGATGCCGGTACCCGCGCCGCAAGAAGCCCGGCAGCCCAGCGGCAGCTCCGGCACCCGCGGCCGCGCCGCAGGTCGCCGCCGCGCCGCAGGTCCGCCGCGTGCGCCGCGCCCGCGCCCGCCGCACCCACCAAATATGTCGTCCAGGTCGGGGCGCATAAGAGCCAGACCGACGCGCTGGCGAATTACGCCGATATCCAGCAGAAGAACTCGAGCCTGCTCGGCAAATATCCGCCGATGGTGCAGAAGGTCGCTGTCAGCGGCGGCACCATGTATCGCTTGCGCGTTGGCCCGATGGACAGCAAGTCGGAAGCCTACAAGCTCTGCGGCGATCTGAAGGCGTCAGGCACCGACTGTTTCGTCGCGACGCAATAGCCATCAGGACGCTTGACCGCAGGCGGCGTCAGGGCTAGCCCGGCGACGTGGATCGCAAAGCCTTCATCACGGGATGCGCCGGCACCGTCCTGACGGATGCTGAGCGCGAATTCTTCGCGGCCGAGCGTCCGTGCGGCCTGATCCTGTTCGCCCGCAATGTCGAAAGCCCCGACCAGATCCGCGCGCTCGTCGCCGACTTTAAGACGGCGGTCGGCAGCGACGCGCTTCTCATCCTCATCGACCAGGAAGGCGGGCGCGTGCAGCGCCTTCGCCCGCCCCATTGGCGGGCCATGCCGCCCCAACGCTGCTACGGCGATCTCTACGCGGCAGACCCCGAGGCGGCCAAGCGCGCCGCCTTTGCCGGCGCCAGGCTGATGGCCGCCGAGCTTCACGATCTCAATATCAATGTCGACTGCACGCCTTGCATCGACGTGCCACAAGAAGGTGCCCACGACATTATCGGCGATCGCGCCTTCTCGACGGACCCCGACGTGGTCGCCACGCTCGGCCGCGCGGTCATGGACGGCATGCTGGCGGGCGGCGTGCTGCCCGTCATCAAGCACGTGCCGGGACATGGCCGGGCGCAAGCCGATAGCCATAAATCGCTGCCGCGGATCGACGTCTCGCGGGAGGAGCTGGAGGCCGTCGATTTCCGCCCGTTTCATGCGTTACGCGACGCGCCGCTGGCCATGACCGCCCATGTTTTGCTGCCCCAATTCGATGAGCGGCGCCCCGCGACCGTCTCGCCCGTTATAATGGGACAAGTGATTCGTGAGGGGATGGGACTGACCGGCTTGGTGATGAGCGACGATATCGGCATGAAGGCCCTCGAGGGCTCGTTCGAGGAGCGCACGGCTGGCGTGTTCGAGGCTGGCTGCGATGTCGTGCTCCATTGTAGTGGCGCCCTGGACGAGATGATCGAGGTCGCCGGTGCGGTGCCGTTGCTCGCGGGCGAAGCTGCGAAGCGCTTCGCCGCCGCGCGGGCCTGCCTGCACGATCCCGAGCCTTTCGATCCCATGGAAGCCATGGCCTTGGTGAGCGAAGCCGCCGCAACGCGCGTGGCGAGCCTCGGCGCCGACCCGACGGTGCAAGCATGAACGACGGCGAGACCCCGATGACCGAAGGCGCGCAAGGCGAGCCCCAAGACGAGCCGCAAGGCGAGCCGCAGGCGCCGGCCGAGGCGGAAGCCCCGCGCGAGCAGAGCGCGGCGCCGACTGGGAGGACGACCGCCTCGAGATCGGGCCGGGCGACCGGCTCATCGTCGATGTGGAAGGCTTCGGCGGCCCGCTCGATCTGCTGCTGGCGCTGGCCCGCACCCAGAAGGTCGACCTCGCCAAGATCTCCGTGCTGGCGCTCGCCCAGCAATATCTCGACTTCATCGCCGAGGCGCGGGCCTTGCGCCTTGAGATCGCCGCCGATTATCTCGTCATGGCGGCGTGGCTCGCCTTCCTCAAGTCGAAGCTCCTGCTGCCGGCCGAGCCGTCCGAAGAGGGCGAGCCCTCGGGCGAGGAGCTTGCCGCACTGCTCGCTTTCCGGCTGAAGCGCCTGGACGCCATGCGCGACGCGGCCGCCCAGCTCATGACGCGCAAGCGGCTCGGCCGCGATGTGTTTCCGCGCGGCCTGCCCGAACCCATCCGGGTCACGAAGAACAGTCAATACGAGGCCAATGTCTACGATCTGCTCAAGGCCTATTCCCAGCAGCGTCAGCGCAACGTGTCGCGCACGCTGCACATGGAGAAGCGCACCGTCTGGTCGCTGAAAGAGGCGCGCGACGAGCTAGAGCGTCTGCTCGGCATCGCTTGCGACTGGGCGCCGCTCGATCAGCTGCTGGCCGAGTTCCTGGTGGAGCCGGAGCTTCGCCGCACGGCGCTCGCGCGAGTTTTACCGCGACCCTGGAGATGACCCGGGAGGGCGCGCTCGAAATTCGTCAGTCGAAGTCGTTTGCGCCGCTGCTGGTCCGCCGTCGCGGACAGGCCGCGTGAGTTGCGTGGACGTGAGCCAGGCCGCGCGGTCCGGCTCGTGCGTACCGGACGCCACAGCGCTGAGAGGCTCATCATGCCGAGACCCAAAATTTCGCCATCGAAACTTGATCGGGATATGCCGGAAGAGACGCGGGCCCCTGAGAGGCAAGGGAAAACCAAGCGGCCTTGACCGCGCTGTTGTCCGATATATCGAAGCTGTCGGAGGCGGGCGGCGAGGCGAAAGGCGGGTCCACCTTGCTCAAGCTCGATCGGGCCATGCGGGCGGCGGCGGCGGAGCACACAAAGACAAAAACTTCCAAGGCGGGGTCGCAAATGACGGGTAATCAAGTGGAGAGAGTAGTCGAGATGGCGGCAGACGAGGACAAGCAGGGCGCCGCGCCCAGCGCCGGTGCTCCCGCTGCCGTCCAATGTGATGGCGCTGCCCTCGGCGGACCGGCGGGAGAAGCTGCGCATCGTCGAGGCGCTCCTGTTCGCCGCGCCGGAGCCTCTGGACGAGGCGGAGCTCGCCCGGCATTTCGGCCAGGGCGAGGACGTGAAGGCGCTGCTCGAGGAGCTGCAAGGCCTCTATGGCGGGCGCGGCGTCAATCTCGTGCGTGTCGCCGGCAAATGGGCGTTCCGCACCGCCGACGACCTGTCCTTCCTGCTCGAGCGCCAGGCCGTGGAGCAGCGCCGCCTGTCGCGCGCCGCCCTGGAGACGCTGGCCATCATCGCCTATCACCAGCCCGTCACCCGCGCCGAGATCGAGGAGATCCGGGGCGTGTCCACCTCCAAGGGCACCATCGACGTGCTGCTCGAGACCGGCTGGATCAAGCTCAGAGGCCGCCGCCGCGCCCCGGGCCGCCCGGTGACCTATGGTACCACGACCGCCTTCCTGGAGCATTTCGGCTTCGAGGCGATCCAGGACCTGCCCGGCCTGTCCGAGCTCAAGGGCGCCGGTCTGCTGGATTCCAATCTGCCCCCCGGCTTCTCCATGCCGAACCCGGATGACGCGCCCGATCTGCGCGAGGACGAGGAGCCGCTCGAGGACGAGCCGTTGGGCGCGGGCGAGGACGAGGACGACGACGACGCGCCGGACGCGGAGCAGCCCGAGGCGTAAGGCCTCAAGTCCCCCGAGGCGCAAGGTTTCGAGGCGCCCGCGACGCCACGAAAGTTGCACGAAGGCCCGGCAGTCGCGTAGACAGCCCCATGCTTGACTTCCTGAAGGCGCGGACGCGGCCCCCAACCGAGACCCCCGGTCACGGCGGCAACAGGAGCGGCGGCAAGACCAGCGTGCCCGCCCGCCACGGCAAGGCGGCGGTCACCTTCGCCGCGCATCTCCGTTTCGACGACGTATCGCGCCGCTATGGCGAGACGCTCGCGCTCAACCGCGTCAGCCTCGACGTGCCGCCCGGCAAGGTGTTGTGCCTTCTCGGTCCCTCGGGCTGCGGCAAGACCACTCTGCTCAGGATCGCCGCCGGCGCGAGCGGCCGAGCGCCGGCCGCGTGCTCATCGACGATCAGGAGGTCGCCGGTCCCCAATCGCTTCGTGCCGCCGGAGAAGCGCGGCGTGGGCCTCATGTTCCAGGACTTCGCGCTCTTTCCCCATCTGACGATCCTCGACAACGTGGCCTTCGGCTTGCGATCCCCTGACCAAGGCGCAAGCCGCGCCGAGGCGCATGCGGCGCTGGAGCGTGTCGGCCTCGGCCAATATGCCGGCGACTATCCGCATATTCTGTCCGGCGGCGAGCAGCAGCGTGTGGCGCTCGCCCGCGCCATCGCCCCGCGGCCCGGCGTGCTGCTGATGGACGAGCCGTTCTCCGGTCTCGATCCGCGTCTCAGGGAGACCATGCGCGAGGACACGCTCGCCATCCTTCACGAGACCCGTGCCACCTGCATCGTCGTCACCCACGACGCCGAGGAGGCCATGCGCATGGGCGACAGCGTGGCGCTCTTGCGCAAAGGTCACGTGGTGCAGACGGGAACGGCACCGGAGCTCTACCGCGCGCCCACGGATATTTTCGCCGCGCGCACCTTCTCCGATCTTAACGAGGTGACGACGCGGATCGAACAGGGCCGCGCCCCGACGCCGCTCGGCACGTTCGATGCCAAAGGGTTCGCCGACGGCACCGAGGTCATCGTCTGCATGCGCCAGGGCGGCATGCGGCTCTTGGGCCAAGGGGAGGGCGCTCCCGGCCGTGTCCTCGACACGCGCTTTCTCGGCGATGTCGGCCTGGTCGAGGTCGCCGTGCAAGGGTTCGACGCGCCGATCCTGGCCCGGGTGCGGGAAGCCGACGTGCCGGCGCGGGGGACCGAGGTCGGCATCAGCGTCGACGCCGGCGCGGTCCTGATCTTTCCGGCCGAGAACGGCGAGGCTCTGCCGTCATCCTAGTATGTCTTTGGGGGTAGGGGGCCCGCTTGCGAGCGGTACGCCTTTGCTGCCATAGTGCCGCCGAACAATGACACGCGCCGGGCCGCGAAGCCCCTCGCGTTGGAGGCTGTCGAATGGGACCGAGTTGGTGGCAAATCCTGATCGTGCTGGTGCTCTTCGTGCTGCTGTTCGGGCGCGGCAAGATCTCCGACCTGATGGGCGACGTTGCCAAGGGCATCAAGAGCTTTAAGACCGGCATGGCCGATGACGGCGATGACGCGGCCGAGCCCGAGCCCAAGGTGATCGAGCACGAGCGCACGACGCCGAAGGCCGGCAAATCTCCCCCCCGCGCCAAAGCACCGCGCAAGCAGAAGTCGGGCTAGGCGCGGGCCGCTCGTTCTAACCTCGGCCGCGCGCCGGGCCCTTGCGTGGAACGCCTGAACCAAGCTCATGCTCGACATCGGATGGTCGGAACTTTTGGTGGTCGCCGTGGTGGCGATCGTCGTGGTGGGTCCCAAGGACTTGCCCAAGCTGATGCGCAGCTTTGGCTTCTATGCCGGCAAGCTGCGGCGCGCGGCGTCCGACTTCCAGCGCCAATTCGACGAGGCCATGGCGGAGAGCGAGGCCGACGAGGTCCGCAAGAATATCGAGGCGATCCGTTCTGGCATGGGCGGTACCGTCGATCTCGATGCGCCCACTAACAAGCCGGTGATGATGCCGACGCCCGCGCCCGCGGCGATCGAGGAGGCGATCGTGCCGCCGCTGCCCAAGCCCAAGCCCAAGCCCAAAGCCAAGCAAGCTGCGAAGCGCGAAGCCCTTGCCAAGCCCAAAGCGGCATCCAAGGCCACGGCGAAAGCCAAAACCCCGGCGAAGCGCAAGACTACCGCCAAGCGCAGCGCCAAAGCGGAGCCGAAGCCGTGACCGACGAGGATATCGACGCCTCGAAGGCGCCGCTCATGGAGCATCTGGTCGAGCTCAGGCGCCGGCTCATGTGGGCGCTGGCCGCGATCTTCGTCGCCTTCCTGGTGTGCTTCTGGTTCGCCAAGCCCATCTACAATCTGCTGCTGTGGCCGTATCGCGTCGCCGCCGGCGTCGATGTGCCGATCGAGCTGATCTACACCGCGCCGCAGGAATTCTTCTTCACCCAGGTGAAGCTTGCGCTGTTCGGCGCCATCTTCATCGCCTTCCCGGTGATCGCCTCGCAGCTCTATATGTTCGTCGCGCCCGGGCTTTACCGCGCCGAGCGCAAGGCCTTCCTGCCGTTCCTCGTCGCCACGCCAATCCTCTTCCTGCTCGCGCCGCGCTCGTCTATTTCGTCGCCATGCCGCTCGCCATGATTCTTCCTGTCGATGCAGGAGACGGGCGACAGCGGCGTGCAGATCCTGCTCACCGCCAAGGTCAGCGAATATCTGTCGCTGATCATGATGCTCATGCTGGGCTTCGGCATTTGCTTCCAGCTGCCGGTGCTGCTCACGCTGCTGGCGCGCGCTGGGATCGTCACCGCGGACGGACTGAAGCGCTATCGCAAGCACGCCATCATCGGCGTATTCCTCGCCGCCGCCATCCTGACCCCGCCGGATCCCATCAGCCAGCTCGCCCTGGCGCTGCCGACGCTGCTCCTCTACGAGCTGTCCATCTTCGCGGTGAAGCTGGCCGAGAAGAAGCGCGCCGCGACCGATACCGCCGGCGCGGACACAAGTTCACCACAAGAAACAAACGGAGGAACAGCCAATGGGCAATGAGCAAGGCTTTGCCGAAGAACTCAATGCGCTGATCAAAAAGTATATCGACGCCGGGGCCGACCCGCAGGATATCGTCGACGAGTTGACCCGAGAATCGAACCTCGTCTTCGGGCATTACAATCTGGAGATCTATCTGGAAGCGAAGCCCATTGACCGAAAATAGGCGCTAGCCTTTCTCTGCCTGTGCGAGGCTCAGTAGGCGGACGAAACTCTCCCTGGTGTTGTGCGTTGAATCGGAAGCGCAGCCGAAATCCACAAACACAGGAAAACCTTGGAGAGATCGATGAGCTATGCCCGCTTCGGCGCCATGATCGTGACCGCCACGATCATCATGTTCGGCCTGATGTATCTCAACACCTATGCGCTCGATCACGTTTGGTTCAGTCAGACTCGCGCCTGGATGGCCGTGGTCATGGGCGCGACAATGGCCGTGGTCATGCTGGCCTTCATGCTGAATATGTACAAGAGCAGCAGGATCAACATCGCCACCGCCGTGGCGAGCGTCGTGTTGTTCGTGGGCGCCTTGTGGCTCGTGCGCAGCCAGGAGACGGTGGACGACGTCTCCTACATGAAGGCCATGATCCCCCATCATTCTATCGCCATCATGACCAGCCGGCGGGCGCATATCCGCGATCCCCGTGTCCGCGAGCTCGCCGACGGCATCATCGAGGCGCAGGTGCGCGAGATCGCCGAGATGGAGAAGCTGATCGGGGATTTGGAGGCGAACCCGGTGCCGGACGATGCCCGCGATCTGCCTCCTGGCGAGTGACCTGGACCCTGTCACCTTATCCCCGCCCCGAAAAGCTGCGGTAGAATGCACGCACCTCGTCCAATGAAGGGGCGCGCTCATGAGGCGTCTTGATCGCGGGACGGGGGACGGCGCCCGGGGAAGGCGCGGGACAGATGGGCTCATCGCGGACGGCCATACCCGCCCGGCCCGGACCCCCGCGCCAGGAAGACGCGTTCCGGCCTCGGGGGTCCCCGCTCCGCCCACCCGCGCTGTAACGCGTGGGTCGTCGGGTGAGGTGCGTGAACGATCTGCGCGCCTGTGCCACTGGTGAGAAGCCGTGCGGAAGGGGGCCATAAAATATCGCCGGATGTGGCGCGCCGTGACGGCGCCCGCCGCGGGTCCCCGCAAAGGACTCGCGGACACCATAAGGACTTTGCGCCAAGCGGCGCGCCACCCCCTCGCTTCGGAGGGGATTTCTTGGGAGCCATGGGAGCGTGCGCTCAAGGTGGCCAGAGGCCGGTAGCGCAAACAAAGAAGCCCGCGCGCAGTTGCATCGCGGAGACGAAGACGCGTGCGCGAAGCCTCGCGCGAAATGCGGCCGCATCGTCACATTTTCACAGAGCGAAACAATTTTGTCCCAACCGGACATGTTCGGCCACGTTCGGAGATCGGCGGGAAACCTGCCGGCGGTAGGATGCCCGCTCTGCCGAGGACCAACATTTCGGAGGTCCGAATGAACAGCATCCTTCGCACCGGCGCGCTGGCGCTGGCGCTTCTCGCCGGCGGCGCGCTCACGGCCGCGCCGGCCATGGCCGACCGTGGCCACGACAACTGGGACAAGAAGTCGTGGAGCAAGAAGTCCAAGCACGGCGGCAAGCACCGCAACTACGGCTATCGGGACTACGGCCATGGCTGGAAGAAGAAGGGCCATGGTTATAGGGGCCATGGCTACAGGGACTATGGCTATCGGGGCTACGGTCATCGCGGCCATGGCCGCTACGGCTATCGCGGCCCGCGCTACGGCTATGGCGGCCCCTATATCTATGGGGGCGGTCCCGGCTTCAGCATCCGCATCTACTGATCGCCTCGCCTGAGGAGCCCTTTGCCGCGACAAGCGGCGAAGGGCTTTCGCGGCTGATCGCTAATCCAGCCGGTCGCCGACCTTCGGGGTCACCGTCCAGCCGCGCGCGCGAGCGAGCTGCGACGTCGCCGTCTTGGTCGCGCGGCCGGTGAGCCACATCTGGCCGCGCCCGTTCGCCGCCAGGCTCTCGATCGGCGCGCTCCAATAGAGATAATCCACCGGCAGGATCGACACCGTGCCCTTGCCCGTCTGGATCATGGGCGCGCGGCCGGCGCGGATGAAGCCGGTCACCGGCGCGATCTTCTTGTTGTAGTTATGGATCAGCTCGGACTGGCGGCGATAGTAGAAGGCCATCTCGATGGAGGTCGCGCCTGCCGCGGTCTCCACATAGATCTGCTGCCCGTCCACATTGCCGAGCGTCTTCAGCGCCACGACGATGACCGCCTTGTCGGTCGGGGTCAGGCTGGCATTGGCGTAGAAGGCGTCTTGCGCCGTCTTCGACACGCCCATGGCGGTGAGGAATTCGCGCCCCTGCTCCTCGAGCTGCGCCGCCGTCTTGTCGCGTAGCGCCTCGCGCAGCTTCTGGCTGGTCGAGGTGGCGCTGATGGCGATGCTGGCGCCGCCGGTGACGAAGCTCAGCCCCACATTGACGCCGGTATTGCCGATGGCGCTTGCCGTGGCGAGCCGCGTCAGCTGTTCGTCGAGCGGCTTGAAGCTCGTGTAGGGATCGACGCCGAGATCGAAGGCGAGCTTGCGCCGCGCGGCGGCACCGCCCGTCACCGAGGCGACGATGCCCTCCTTGCGCGGGTCCGTCGCCTTCATGCCCGCATTGATGCCGCCGAAGAAATTGCCCACGCCCTTAAACGTGTCGCCAATGGTCTTGCCCGGCTCGGTGATGAGCCCCTTGGCGGTGCCGAGCGGCTTCAGCGCCGTCGCGCCTGCCGCGTCCACCAGCGTCTCGGTGCCGCCGATCTCCTGGAGCTTTGCTGCGGCCTGCATCTCGCGCGCGCGCACTTTCAGAAGAGTCGTGCCGACGATGCGGAACGTCCCCCACTGCGTGTCCACGTTGAACACATATTGGTAGTTCTCGACCCCCACCTGATTCTGGACTTTGAAATAGGGGCTGTCGAGATACGAGGCCGGCAGCACGGCGCGCGCGGTGAATGTCGGCGCGCTTTCATATTGCGCGGCATAGGCCGCGGTCCCGAGCCCGGCCGCGAGCACCACACCGGCGCAGCGGTAAGCGGTCCGCGCGCGGGCGCGCCCCAATTCATCGAGATCACTTGCAAAGCCCTCACGCGTTACGCGAACCGCACGGACGCGGCCTTCCCTGCCGCCAGCATACGCGTGAATCCGGGGACCGAGAAGAGCGTGCGCCCGCCAGAGCCGCCTGCGACATGCTGTCGGCGCGAGGAACCCGGACCCCGGTTCGGCCGTTTTTCCCTCAAGACCGGGCGATTTGAGCAAACCCGATTTGAGCAAGCCAACGAAAGGAGGCTCTTTATGAAGACCGCATTTCGCAAGACCGCGCTGGCGTTGGGCCTGATGGCCGGTGCCGCGCTGCTGACAGCACCCGCCACCATAACGCCCGCCATGGCCAACTCCGTGCATAAGGAGGGTCAGTTCGGCGGCAGCTGGAGCCGCATCGAGCCCAGCTCCGGCTATTATCAGCACCGCCGTCACGCCGGCCGCGTCGGCCCGCTTTACGGCGACCGCCATTTTCGCGGCCGCGGCTACTACGCACCGCGCGGCTACGCCGCTTACGGCTACGGCCCGCGCGGGGCTATTACGGCGCGCCGTATTATTACGACCGCGGCCCCGGCTTCAGCATCACCGTTCGTTAAGCCGAACCGCGCTTAACCATCGCGACGGAGCCCCTTCCCGGTTGGGAGGGGGTTTCGCGCGTTTGGACAGCGGAACTCGGCCTTCGCCTCGCACGTTATACCTCATGACGCGCGGGGCTCTTGGTGCAGGAGGCCGATCATGACTTTCAAATTGGACCAGACTGTTTGCTTGAGCCTCGCCGGCGGGTTCGCCATCGTGGCGCCGCCGAGCTTCCCGCGAAACCGCACGTCCGAAAATGACGACGCGCCGCCGCGCGCCGGCCGCATCGGCCGTGACGACGACGCGCCTAATAAGCGAGCGCGTAGTAGATCACGTAGAGCCAGCTGAAGAAGCCGTGGATGATGGCCCAAAGGATCGAGTGGTTGTTGTCGTAGGAAATGGCGATGGCGAGCGCCGTGCCGAAGCCGATGCCGTACTGCGCGCCGCTATAGGTGTAGTTCATGCTGTCCTCCTCCTTGTGTGACACGCCACTGTAAGCGCCAATTCACGAACGTCGATTCCTTGTCCCCGCCGGTCTGCCGCGGCGTTACACTGACGCCATGACAGGAGGTGTGTGGATGCGGATCGCGATTGTTGCCACGGCCTTATTGGCCGGTTCGATGATGTGGACCCTGCCGGCCGGCGCCCGCGAGGCGGGCGTGGCGGAGGGTGTGACGAGGCATGAGCTCTTCACCCAGCCCATGGCCGGCGAGCCGGGGGAGGACGTGGTGACCGATACCTACAGCATCCCCCCGGGCGCCGTGCTTCCCTGGCATATCCACCCCGACGCCCATGAGGTGAGCTACATCCTATCCGGCACCCTCACCCTCGAGATCGAGGGTGAGGGGAGCAAGCGCCTCGAGGCCGGAGAGAGCTTCTACCTCCACCCCAATGCCGTCCATCGCGGCCTGAACGAGGGCACCGAGCCGGTGAAGCTGTTCGTGGTGCGGATCAAGCCGAAGGACAAGCCGCTTGCCGTCAATGTGGCGCCGCCAAAGTCCGACTAGACAGGGCTTTCTAGGAAATCGCGGCGCCGCGGCGCTTCCGCAGGGCGTGGAGGCCGACCGCCCAGGTCCCCGCCACCACCACCCAGTAGAACACCTTGGCCGGCGTCCCCAGCTCCATGCCGAGGGCCGAGCCGGCGAAGGTGCCGAGCCCCGCCACCAGCGTGTAGAAAGCGGCGAAGGCGAGCACGAAAGCCGTGGCGAAGCGCGGCCGGAAGAAGCCGATCAGCGTGCCAGCGAGCCCCCAGATGAAATTGACGCCGGCCTGGAGCGGATTGAGGCGGAAGCCTGGGGGGAAGCTCTGCGGATCGGTATCGAAGCCGTAATAGGCGAAAGACAGCAGCATGACGCCGCCGAGCGCCAGGAAATAGGCGCTGCACCGCGCCGCCCAGACCACGAGCGGCAGCGGTTCGGTGGCGTCCAGCTCCTCGTCAGTCGGCTCGGCTCTCTCGGGAGCCCTCACCGGCCGGTTATCCCCCATGCGAATCCTCGCGTGTCATGCCTTCGTCCCACCCTACCCGATCGCCCCTTGGCTTTCCATGGGCTGCTCGGCGGCGGGCGTGAAACCCATACCCCTGGGCGGTTTCGGGCAATCCCCGCCTTGCACTAAAGCCCAATTGCATTTAACCAACCCACGAGTTCATTCGGGGCCGCGAGGCCGAAAATGGCGGTAATTTTCGAAGGGGATATTCATGGCGCGTAGTCGGATTGCATTGATCGGCGCTGGCCAGATCGGCGGCACCATCGCTCACCTTGCCGGCATCAAGGAACTCGGCGACGTCATCCTGTTCGACGTGGTCGACGGCGTCCCGCAAGGCAAGGCGCTCGATCTCTCCCACTCCGCGCCCGTCCACGGCTTCGCCCCGAAATTCAAGGGCGCCAACGAATATGCCGAGATCAAGGACGCCGACGTGGTGATCGTCACCGCCGGCGTGCCGCGCAAGCCCGGCATGAGCCGCGACGATCTGCTCGAGATCAACTTGAAGGTCATGGAGCAGGTGGGCGCCGGCTTGCGCAAATACGCGCCGGAAGCCTTCGTCATCTGCGTGACCAACCCGCTCGACGCCATGGTCTGGGCCCTGCAGAAGACGTCCGGCCTGCCGCGCAACAAGGTGGTCGGCATGGCCGGCGTGCTCGACAGCGCGCGCTTCCGCTACTTCCTCTCCGAGGAGTTCGACGTCAGCCCGCAAGACATCCACACCATGGTTCTGGGCGGCCATGGCGACACCATGGTGCCGCTCATCCGCTATTCGTCGGTCGCCGGTATTCCGATCGCCGACCTGGTCAAGATGCGCTGGATCACGCAGAAGCGGCTCGACGAGATCGTCCAGCGCACCCGCGACGGCGGCGCCGAGATCGTCGGCCTGCTCAAGACCGGCTCCGCCTACTACGCCCCGGCCACCGCCGCCCTCGACATGGCCGAATCCTATCTCAACGACGAGAAGCGCGTTCTCCCCGCCGCCGCCTATCTGAACGGCGAATACGGCGTGAAGGGCATCTATGCCGGCGTTCCCGTCATCATCAGCGCCAAGGGCGTCGAGCGCGTGATCGAGCTCGACCTGTCCTCGGCCGAGAAGGACGCCTTCATGCATTCGGTGGAATCGGTGAAAGCCCTCGTCGAGCTTTGCCAGAGGATCGCCCCCAACCTCGCCGCGACCTAGTCCGACGGCTGATTAAAGAGTTCCCATGAATATTCACGAGTATCAGGCCAAGGAACTACTCAAGGCCTACGGCGCGCCGGTGGCCAAGGGCACGGTCGCCACGACGGCACAGGGCGCCGCCGCGCAAGCGAAGGATCTCAGCGGCGACGTCTTCGTGGTGAAGGCCCAGATCCATGCCGGCGGACGCGGCAAGGGCGGCGGCATCAAGCTCGTGAAGACGCTCGAGGAGCTCCACGCCGAAGCCGACCGCATGCTGGGCAAGCCGCTCATCACGCCGCAAACCGGGCCGAAAGGCGCGTCGGTGCGCAGCGTCTACGTGGTCGAGGACACGACCATCGCCCGCGAGCTTTATCTGTCGCTCCTCGTCGATCGCGCCTCGGGCCGCGTGGCCTTCGTCGCTTCCACCGAAGGCGGCGTCAACATCGAGGAGGTCGCGGCCAACACGCCCGAGCTGATCACCACGCTCGACGTCGATCCCGCTTCGGGCCTGAGCGGCTTTCATGGCCGCGTGATCGCCTCGGCGCTGAAGCTCGAAGGCGATCTCGCCAAGCAGTGCGGCAAGCTGGTCAAGACTCTGTACAACCTCTTCATCGAGAAGGACGCGAGCCTCATCGAGATCAATCCGCTCGTCGTCACCAAAGAGGACAAGCTGGTTTGCCTCGACGCCAAGATGGGGTTCGAGGACAACGCCCTGTTCCGCCATCCGGACATCGTCGAGCTGCGTGACATCCACGAGGAGGACCCGGCCGAGGTAGAAGCCTCCAAACACGACCTATCCTACGTGAAGCTCGACGGAACGATCGGCTGCATGGTCAACGGCGCGGGCCTCGCCATGGCCACCATGGACATCATCAAGCTCTATGGCGGCGAGCCGGCGAACTTCCTCGACGTCGGTGGCGGCGCCACCAAGGAGCGCGTCACCGAAGCCTTCAAGATCATTCTGTCCGATCCAAACGTGCAGGGCGTACTGGTCAACATCTTCGGCGGCATCATGCGTTGCGACACCATCGCCGAGGGCATCATCGCCGCTGCGCGGGAGACCAATATCGCCGTGCCGCTGGTGGTCCGCCTCGAGGGCACCAACGTGGAGCGCGGCAAGGAGCTGTTGCGCGACTCCGGCCTCGCCATCATTCCCGCCGACGACCTCGATGACGCCGCCAAGAAGGCCGTCGCCGCCGTCAAGGCCGCGGCTTGAAACTTGCAGAGTTAATTCCTTCGCTGTTGTCATCAATCTTTCCACCAAAGGCTCTAGCCGCTCATCATGTCCGTCCTCGTCGATAAGAATACGCGCGTCATTTGCCAGGGCTTTACCGGCGCTCAAGGCACCTTTCATTCCGAGCAGGCCATCGCCTACGGCACCAAGATGGTTGGTGGCGTGACCCCGGGCAAAGGCGGCACCAAGCATCTCGATCTGCCGGTGTTCGATACGGTCCGCGACGCCGTCGAGGCGACCGGTGCCACCGCATCCGCCGTTTATGTACCGCCGCCCTTTGCCGCCGACGCCATCCTCGAGGCGATCGATGCCGGCATCGAGCTCGTGGTCTGCATCACCGAAGGCGTGCCGGTGCTCGACATGGTCAAGGTGAAGCGGGCGCTGTGCGGCTCGGGCACCCGGCTGGTGGGCCCGAACTGCCCGGGCGTGATCACGCCCGGCGAGTGCAAGATCGGCATCATGCCCGGCCATATCCACATGCCCGGCAGAGTGGGCATCGTCTCGCGCTCCGGCACCCTCACCTATGAGGCCGTAGCGCAGACCACCGCCACCGGCCTCGGCCAGACGACCTGCATCGGCATCGGCGGCGATCCCGTCAACGGCACCAACTTCGTCGATGCGCTGGCGCTGTTTCTCGCGGACGATAAGACCGAGGCCATCATCATGATCGGCGAGATCGGCGGGTCGGCCGAGGAAGAAGGCGCCGAGTTCCTCATCAAGGCCGGCAACAAGAAGCCCATCGTCGGCTTCGTCGCCGGCGCCACGGCGCCTCCGGGCCGCCGCATGGGCCATGCCGGTGCCGTCATCTCAGGCGGCAAAGGCGACGCAAAGAGTAAAATTGAGGCAATGGAGGCAGCCGGCATTGTGGTTTCACCGTCGCCTGCGGCCCTTGGAACGACGCTTGCAGGAATATTTTCGTGAAGAGCGATCCGGACGCCTAACACTCGCCTTGATTGCCCCGCACGCCGGTGATCCACCGATTCTCCGGCAGGGTTTGGTCCGATGACACGACACGAATTGAACGAAGTGTTTGCCCGCACGTCGTTCCTGGACGGCGCAAACGCCACCTATCTCGCCGAGCTCTATGCCCGCTACGAGACGGACCCGGGCTCCCTCGATCCTGAATGGCAGAGCTTCTTCGCCAGCCTCGGCGACGAAACCGCCGAGATCCTCGCCGATGCGCGCGGGCCGTCCTGGGGCGCGAATAAGAGCACGTTCCCGGCGCCGATCACGCCGCGCGGATCCCTGACCCAGAAGCAAGCGCTCGACGCCGCCCGCGATACCCTGGGCGCGCGCATGCTGATCCGCGCCTACCGCACTCGTGGTCATCTCGTCGCTCAGCTCGACCCGCTGGAACTCACCACGCGGCGCGAGCATCCCGAGCTCAAGCCTTCGACTTACGGCTTCACCGAGGCCGACTACGACCGGCCCATCTATATCGGCGGCGCTTTCGGACTCGAATTCGCCACCTTGCGCGAGGTCCTCGAGATCCTCAAGCGCACTTATTGCGGCCCCATCGGCGTCGAATATATGTACATCTCCGATCCCGAGCAGCGTGCCTGGATCCAGGCGCGCATCGAGGGCATGGACAAGGAGGTGCGCTTCACCCCGCAAGGCAAGCGCGCGATCCTCACCAAGCTGATCGAGGCGGAAGGGTCCGAGCGCTTCCTCAACGTCAAATACACCGGCACCAAGCGCTTCGGCCTCGACGGCGGCGAGTCCATGGTCCCGGCGCTGGAGCAGATCATCAAGCGCGGCGGCCAACTCGGCGTGCGCGAGATCGTCATCGGCATGCCCCATCGCGGACGCCTGAATGTGCTCGCCAATGTCATGGCCAAGCCCTACCGCGCCATATTCAACGAGTTCCGGGGCGGCTCGGCGCAGCCCGACGACGTCGAGGCTCCGGTGACGTGAAATATCACCTGGGCGCCTCCTCCGACCGCGAGTTCGACGACAACCGCGTGCATCTATCGCTCACCGCCAATCCCTCGCATCTGGAGAGCGTCGATCCCGTCGTGCTCGGCAAGGTCAGAGCCAAGCAGGATCAGCTCGGCGACAAGGAGCGCAAGCAGATCCTGCCACTCCTGTTGCACGGCGATGCAGCCTTCGCCGGTCAGGGTGTGGTCACCGAATGCCTCGGCCTCTCGGGCTTGCGCGGCCACCGGACCGGCGGCTCGATCCACTTCATCGTCAACAACCAGATCGGCTTCACCACCGCGCCGCGCTTCTCGCGCTCCTCGCCCTACCCATCCGACGTGGCCAAGATGATCGACGCTCCGATCTTCCACGTGAACGGCGACGACCCGGAAGCCGTGGTGCATGTCACCAAGATCGCCACCGAGTATCGCCAGCTCTTCGGCAAGCCTGTTGTCATCGACATGTTCTGCTATCGCCGCCACGGCCATAACGAAGCCGACGAGCCCGCCTTCACCCAGCCCCTGATGTATCAGCGCATCGCCGCGCATCCGGGCGTGGTCGAGACCTACGCCAACCGACTGATCAACGAGGGCTTGTTCACGGCGGAGGAGGTCGAGGACCTCCAGGCGCGGTTCCGCAGCTATCTCGAGGAAGAGTTCGCCGCCGGCGAGACCTACCGGCCGAACCGTGCCGATTGGCTCGACGGACGCTGGTCCAACATCGGCTTCGCCGACGAAGGCGCCCGCCGCGGCGTCACCGGCGTCGACCTCGACCTGCTCAGACAAGTCGGCGACAAGCTCACCACCATCCCCAAGAGCTTCACGCCGCACAAGACGATCGCCCGCATCATGGGCAACCGCCGCAAGATGATTGACGAGGGCAAGGGCATCGACTGGGCGACGGCCGAGGCGCTCGCCTTCGGCACGCTATTGGTCGAGGGCTTCAAGGTCCGTTTGTCGGGACAAGACTCCGAGCGCGGCACCTTCTCCCAGCGCCACTCGGTTCTCATGGATCAGGAGAACGAGAAGAAATACACGCCCCTCAAGCATCTCGGTAAGAAGCAGGCCGATTTCGAGGTCATCAACACCATGCTCTCCGAGGAGGCGGTGCTGGGCTTCGAGTATGGCTACAGCCTGGCCGAGCCGAACGCGCTCGTGTTGTGGGAGGCGCAATTCGGCGATTTCGCCAACGGCGCGCAGGTCGTCATCGACCAGTTCATCTCCTCCGGCGAGCGTAAATGGCTGCGCATGTCGGGCCTCGTGCTGCTGCTCCCGCACGGCTATGAGGGCCAGGGACCGGAGCATTCCTCGGCCCGCCTCGAGCGCTATCTCCAGCTTTGCGCCGAGGACAATTGGCAGGTCGTCAATTGCACCACCCCGGCCAACTATTTCCATGTCTTGCGGCGCCAGCTCCATCGCGAGTTCCGCAAGCCGCTGGTGCTGATGACGCCGAAGTCGCTGCTCCGTCACAAGCGTGTGGTATCCGACCTGGATCAGTTCGGGCCCGACTCGAGCTTCCATCGTCTTTTGTGGGACGACGCCCAAGGCAAGCTCGACGAGGCCGTTCAGTTGGTGCCCGACGACCAGATCAGGCGCTTGGTGCTCTGCTCCGGGAAGGTGTATTACGACTCTACGAGGAGCGCGAGAAACGCGGCATCACCGACGTCTATCTGCTGCGCGTGGAGCAGCTCTACCCCTTCCCGGCCCGCGCGCTGATTCAAGAGCTTACCCGCTTCAAGGACGCCGAGATCGTGTGGTGCCAGGAAGAGCCGAAGAATATGGGGGCTTGGAGCTTCGTCGAACCGAATGTGTCCTGGGTTCTCGACCATATCGGTGCCAAGCACCGGCGCCCGCGCTATGCTGGACGGCCGAGCTCGGCGGCTACTGCGACCGGCTTGATGAGCAAGCATCTCCGTGAGCTGAAGGCCTTCCTGGACGAAGCGCTAGGCTAATTAAGAAGGATAGGCGACGAACCGATGGCGACAGAAATCCGAGTGCCGACCTTGGGAGAATCCGTCGTTGAAGCCACGGTCGGCCAGTGGTTCAAGCAGGCGGGAGACGCCGTCTCCGTCGACGAGCCTCTGGTCGAGCTCGAGACCGACAAGGTCACCGTCGAGGTTCCCGCCCCGGCCTCGGGCGTGCTCTCCGATATCGCGGTCAATGCCGGCGACACGGTCGCGGTGGGTGCGCTGCTGGGCGCCATCGCCGAAGGCGACGGCAAGGTGAAGCCCGCCAAATCGAAATCGGCCAAATCTAAGCCGGAGAAGGCCAAGCCGGACGCGGCCAAGCAAGCTGCAGCGAAACAAGCTGAGCCCGCACCGGCGAAGGCCGAGACCAGGACTGCGCCGCCGCGATTGCCCTCAAGGGACTCGGAGCGGGAACCCCAGCCGCGCGAGGAAATAGCCACCGACACCTACGACGTCGACGAGACCAATGGCGCCATGCCGCCCTCACCCGCCGCCCGCAAGCTGCTGGCCGAGAAAGGCCTGACGCCGGGCGACGTCAAGGGCTCCGGCCGCCGCGGCCAAGTGCTGAAGGGCGATGTGACGGCGCAAGCCGCCGAAGCGCTGCTCGCGCGCGCGCGGACGCCGAAGCCTTCGCCGGCACCACGCTCACCCGTCGCCACGGACGACGCGTCGCGCGAGGAGCGGGTGCGCATGACCCGACTGCGCCAGACCATCGCCAAGCGTCTCAAGGAAGCGCAAGACACCGCCGCCATGCTCACCACGTTCAATGACGTGGACATGAGCGCGGTGATGAAGCTGCGGAAGGACTATCGCGAAGCCTTCGAGAAGAAGCATGGCGTGAAGCTTGGCTTCATGGGCTTCTTCGTCAAAGCCTGCGTGCAGGCCTTGAAGGACATTCCGGCGGTCAACGCCGAGATCGACGGCGAGGACATCGTCTACAAGAATTACTACCATATCGGCGTCGCCGTCGGCACCGACCGCGGTCTCGTCGTGCCGGTATTGCGCGAAGCCGACAGCATGAACCTCGCCGAGATCGAAGCGCAGATCGCCGATTTCGGCATGCGCGCCCGAGAGGGCAAGCTTGGTCTCGCCGAGATGCAAGGCGGGACCTTCACCATCTCCAATGGCGGCATTTACGGCTCGATGCTGTCCACGCCCATCCTCAACGCTCCCCAGTCCGGTATTCTCGGTATGCACCGCATCGAGGAGCGCGCCGTGGTGCGCGATGGTCAGATCGTGGCCCGGCCGATGATGTATCTCGCGCTGTCCTACGACCACCGCGTCGTCGACGGTAAAGAGGCGGTCACCTTCCTGGTGAACGTCAAGGAGTCGCTCGAAAATCCCGCCCGCCTCGTCCTGGACCTTTGAGACCTTAGCTCATGACTCATTACGATCTCGTCGTCATCGGCACCGGCCCCGGCGGCTATGTCTGCGCCATCCGCGCCGCGCAATTGGGGATGAAGGTAGCGTGGTGGAGAAGCGCGCCACCCATGGCGGCACCTGCCTCAATGTCGGCTGCATCCCCTCCAAGGCGCTGCTGCATGCGAGCGAGGCTTACGCCGAGGCCGCTCACGATTTCGCCGGCATGGGCATCAAGGTGAAGCCGGAGCTCGATCTCGCGGCCATGCTCGCCTTCAAAGATTCCGGCGTGAAGGGCAATGTGGATGGCGTCGAGTTCCTGCTGAAGAAGAACAAGATCGATACCTTCCACGGCACCGGGCGCATCACCGCGCCGCACACGGTCGAGGTCACCGAAAGCAAGGGCAAGACCCAACTCGCCACCAAGGCCATCGTCATCGCCACCGGCTCGGAGGTGGCGCATGTGCCGGGCATCGACATCGACGAAAAGCGCATCGTCTCGTCCACCGGCGCGCTGTCACTCCCGAACGTGCCCAAGCGCATGGTGGTCATCGGCGGCGGCTATATCGGGCTTGAGCTCGGCTCGGTGTGGTCGCGGCTTGGTTCCGAGGTCACCGTGGTCGAGATGCTGCACACCATCACGCCGGGCCTCGACGGCGAGCTGGCCAAGCAGCTCCAGCGCATCCTTCAGAAGCAGGGCATCACCTTCAAGCTCGGCGCCAAGGTCGTGAAGGTCGACGCCAAGGGCAAGGGCGTGACCCTGACCGTCGAGCCGGTCGACGGCGGCAAGAAAGAGACGCTGGAGTGCGACGTGGTGCTGGTCGCCGTGGGGCGCGTCCCCAACACCGAAGGTCTCGGCCTCGACGACGTGGGCGTGGAGACTCATGCCCGTGGCCGCGTCATCGTCGATCATAAATTCCAGACCAACGTGCCCGGCATTTACGCCATCGGCGACGTGATCGCCGGCCCCATGCTCGCCCACAAGGCCGAGGAGGAAGGCGTCGCCGTGGCCGAGGATCTGGCGGGCCAGGCCGGGCATGTGAACTACGATGTGATCCCGTCGGTGGTCTATACCGCGCCCGAAGTGGCGAGCGTCGGCAAGACCGAGGAACAGTTGAAAGAGGCCGGTATCGCTTACAAGGTCGGCAAGTTCCCCTTTACGGCCAACGGCCGGGCCAAGGTGAACCGCACGACCGAAGGCTTCGTCAAGATCTTGGCCGACGAGGCCACCGACCGCGTGCTCGGCGTGCATATCATCGGACCGGATGCCGGCACCATGATCGCCGAGGCCGCCGTGCTGATGGAATTCGGCGGCTCAGCCGAGGACCTGGCCCGCACCTGTCATGCCCACCCGACCTTGAACGAGGCGGTGAAGGAAGCCGCCCTCGCCGTCGACAAGCGCGCCCTGCATATGTAGGCGCCGCGCCTAATCCAGCGTCCGGCGGAAGCGCAACAGCGCGAGCCCCATGGCGACCACGAGGAAGAGCGCCAGCGCCAGCACGTCGATCCTCATCTCGGCGAATCCGTTTCCCTTGAGCATGATGCCGCGCACGATGCGCATGAAATGGGTGAGCGGCAGCACCTCGCCGATCCACTGCGCCCAGTGCGGCATGCCGCGAAACGGGAACATGAAACCCGACAAGAGAATGTTCGGCAGGAAGAAGAAGAAGGTGAGCTGCACCGCCTGAAGTTGGTTCTCGGCGATGGTGGAGAAAGTATAGCCCACGGCGAGATTGGCTGCGGCGAACAGGGTCGTCAGCGCGATCAAGAGGGGAACGCTCCCGAGAATCGGCACGCCGAACATGAAATGGGCCGCGCTGATGATGATGGCCATCTGCACGAAGCCAACGAGCACGAAGGGCGCGATCTTGCCGATCATGATCTCGACCGGCTTGATGGGCATGGCAAGCAAGCTCTCCATGGTGCCGCGCTCGATCTCGCGCGTCACCGCGAGCGCGGTGAACATCATCATGGTCATGGTGAGCACGACGCCGAGCAGGCCGGGCACGATGTTGTATTGGGTGAGACCTTCGGGGTTGCGCCGCTGCAGCGTGAGCTTGAACGGCGGGGCCCTCGCCTCGATGGAATCGTCCGGCCCGCGCAGCTCGCGCTTGAGCGCCGTATCGACGAGCCCCTGCACCGCGGAGATCGCCGTGCCGGTGGCGACGGGATCGGTCGCGTCGGCGATGACCAGCAGCGACGGCCGGTCGCCCCGGCGGATGTCGCGCTCGAAACTCGCCGGGACCTCCACCGCAAATTGCACCTCACCCGAGGCCAGCATCCGGTCGATCTCGGCCGGGTCGCGCACTTGGGCGACGAACTCGAAATAGTCGCTGTTCTTCATCGCCGTGAGCACGGCGCGGGTCAGCGGGCCATCGTCGCGCGTCAGCACGGCCGTGGGCAAATGCTTGGGATCGGTGTTGATGGCGTAGCCGAACAGCACGAGCTGTAGGATGGGGATGAAGATCATCGTGGCGAAGGTCATGCGGTCGCGCCGCATCTGCACGAACTCCTTCACCACCATCGCCCAGGTGCGCTTGAGGAAGCCCGGGTCGCCGCGCTGCGATTTCGCCTGTTTGTCGGACGCCTCGCTCATGCTGCGAAATTATCCTTCACGCTGTCCATGAGAAGGATGAAGACGTCCTCGAGGCTGGGCTCGCCCCGCGTCCAGCGATGGCTGCCGTCTTCCTTCTTTGCCGCTTCGACGGCGGCATCGAGAGCGCGGCTGTCGCGGCCCGACACATGCAGCTCGGCCCCGAACGGGGCGACCATGTCGATGCCATCGCGATTTCGAAGTTCGATGGCGAGGCCGTGCAGATTCGGCCCCGACACGATCCACGTGCTGAGGCCAGACTGCCCAACGACCTGGGCGGCGGTGCCCTTCGCCAGCAACTCGCCGAAGGCGATATAGGCCAGCTCGTGGCAGCGCTCCGCCTCGTCCATGTAATGGGTGGAAACGAGCACGGTGATGCCATCCGCCGCGAGCCCGTGGATCTCGTCCCAGAACTCGCGCCGCGCCTTGGGGTCGACGCCGGCGGTCGGCTCGTCGAGGAGAAGGAGCTTCGGGTTCGGCAGGATGCAGGCGCCGAGCGCCAGCCGCTGCTTCCAGCCGCCCGACAATTCGCCCGCGAGCTGCTCGGCGCGGCCCGACAGCCCGAGGCGGTCGATCGCCGCCTTCGCCGCCCGCCGCGGATTCGCCACGCCATAGACGCGCGCCACGAACTCCAGATTCTCGCGGATCGACAGATCGGCATAGAGGCTGAAGCGCTGCGTCATGTAGCCGACATGACGCTTGATCTCTTCCTGCTGGGTCAGGATGTCGTAGCCGAGACAGGTCCCATCGCCCGCGTCCGGCGTCAGCAGCCCGCACAGCATGCGCAAGGTCGTGGTCTTGCCGCTGCCGTTCGGCCCGAGAAAGCCATAGATTTCGCCCTTCGGCACCTTGAGGCTCAAGTCGCGCACCACAACACGGCTGCCAAAGCTTTTTGTCAGGCCGTGCACGTCGATGGCAATTTCCTTCATCGCCGCACGACTTTCTCCGCCTCGGTCGCAAGGCTCACCGTGACCGGCTGCCCCGCCGTCAGCGCGGCGGCTTTGGCGTCGGGCCGCGCTTCGACGAGGAAGACGAGTTTCTTCCGTTGCTCCTCGGAGAAAATGACGGGTGGCGTGAACTCGGCATCGCGGGCGATGAAGTTGATCGCGGCGGTCAAACCCGGCGGACAGCCGTCGCACGAGACTTTGACGGTCTGGCCGACATGGAGCTTGGCCCTCTCCGGCTCGTCCACGAAGAAGCGCACCTTGAGATTGGCCGGCGGCAACAGCGCCACCACGCCTTGACCGGCCACAACCACTTCTCCGGGGCGGAAATAGACCTCCTCGATGGTGCCGCCCGCAGGGGCGAAGACCTCACGCTTGGCGAGATTCTTCTTCGCCTCCTCCAGCGCGTGGCTTGCCTCCGCGACAGCAGCAACGGCCGCCTCGATCACGCCTGAACGGCCTGGAAGTTGTCCGGCGGAAATACGCCGCTCCGCTTCCGCGACAGCGGCCTGGTTGCTGTCATGCTGCGCCACCGCCTCGTCGAGCTGTGCCTTGGATACCCAACCTTTGTCGTAGAGGGTCTGGACCCGGTCGAGATTCAGGCTGGACTGCTTGAGCATGGCGCGCGCGCGCGTGAGCGCCGCCTGCAGGACCTCAATCTCCCGCGGCCGCTGGATCTCGGCCTTGGCATCGGCCAGTCGGGCTTGCGCCTCGTCGCGCCGCGACTTGGCCGCGGCGACCGCCGCTTCCTGCTCGGAACTCTCGAGGGTGAAGATGGCATCGCCGGTCGTGACCGAGTCGCCTTCCTTGACGGACAGGGTGGCGATGCGGCCGCCCTGCTCTGAGCCCACCAGGACGAGATCGGCTTCCATATAGCCGGGCACCTCGGCGCCCTTGTTGGCCGGATAGGTGAACAGGATGAGCCCGATCGCCGTCACCACGATGAGACCGATGAGAAGGAGAGCGGTCCGTTTCATGACACGTCGCCCTTGCTTTGCGGCGCACGGACGGCGTCCACCATGAGGTCGATATGTGTCTTCAGCAACGCATCGGTGTCGAGATGGTGATGATGCTCGAACAGCGCGCGCCAGATGACGGCCATGAGCATCGGCGCGATGAGGAGTTGCGGATAATCGCGCAAGGCCGTCTCGCGAAACTCGCCGCGCGCGACACCGCGATCGATCAAGGCCCGCAGGGTCTCGAGCCCGCGTGCGACGACGTTGTCGAAATAGAAGGCGGTGAGCTCGGGATGCTTGTGGCCTTCGGCGATCAGCAGCCGCACGATGAGCACGCGCCGCGAGCACACCAGCTCCTGCACGAATTTTAGGAACGGCCCTTTGAGGAAATCTTCGACGGAGAGCGTCGTGCTCTCCATCTCATTGCGGATCGTGTCGAAATGCGAGGTGATGACGCTACGCACCACCGCCTTGAACAGCTCTTCCTTGGTCTTGAAGTAGAGATAGGGCAGGCCCTTTGAGACCTTGGCGCGGGCGGCCACGTCCTCGAGCCGCGTTCCGGCATAGCCATGGGAGGCGAACTCCTCGAAAGCGGCCGCCACGATCTCTTGCGGGCGATCGTCCTTCCGCACGCGTTTGCGCGCGCTGCGGTCGGGCCCCTTAAGCTCTGACTTCGGCTGTGTCTTGGACATGGCTTGAACCTCTCGCGGCGGCTGTCCCCAATTTATGACTGACCGGTCAGTATTACAATGGCCAAGGCGGACGCAGGCTCGGAAATCCGCGAAAAATGCAAAAAGGAAGATGTGCTCAGGCCCGCGGGTGCGCAGCCTCATAGGTCTTGAGCAGATGCGCCCGGTCGACCTCGGTATAGCCTTGCGTGGTCGACAGGCTGGCATGACCCAGCAATTCCTGGATCGCGCGCAAATCCGCCCCGGCGCCAAGCAGATGCGTGGCGAAGGAGTGGCGCAGCGCGTGCGGGGTCGCCGTCTCCGGCAAGCCGAGCGCCGCGCGGGCGCGGGCCATGCGCAGTTGGATGATGCGGGGCGAGAGCTGCTTGCCGCGCGCGCCGATGAACAGCGGGTCGTCGGGGCCGAGCTTGGCCGGACAAAGCTTCAGATAATGCTCGATGGCTTGGCGCGTCACCGGCAGCACCGGCACCACGCGAGTCTTGCTGCCCTTGCCCGTCACCCGCAACATGTCGCGGCCCTTGACCGGCGCCTCTTTCGCGCGGAGGGACAAAGCCTCGGAAATGCGCAGGCCCGACCCGTAGAGCAGCGTCAGCACGGCGGTGTCGCGCGCCAAGATCCATTCCGGTGCGTCCGGCGCCGCGACGTCCGCACCGTTGACCAACGCCGTGGCTTTCGATGCAGTGAGCGGCTTCGGCACCGAGTGCGGCAGCTTCGGCAGCGAGACAGCGCGGATGGCGTCGTTCTTGCCGAGCCCCCGCCGTTCGAGAAAGCGGTAGAACATGCGCAGCGCACTCAGCGTCCGCGCCAGGCTGCGGCTGCCCACGTCCTTGGCCCGGCGCATGGCGAGGAAGGAGCGCACGTCGCGTGCCGTGAGCGAGAGCAGCAGCTTGAGATCGGGCTGGCGATCGAAGTGACCGGCAAGGAAGGACAAGAACTGACCGAGGTCGCGCCGGTAGGCTTCGACCGTATGGGCAGCGAGCTGGCGCTCGGTCATGAGATAGACGAACCAGGCATTGACCGCGCGGTCCACGTCCGGCGCGGCCCTCAGCGCTTGTGCTTTTACCTGGGATCTTGCCGCGGATTTAGACTTGGCTGCCATCCACCCCTCGACTTTGCGCCCGAGCGGCTACTATGGGTCGGTGAGTCGTTAACCGCCGCTTAACTTAAACGAGTACGCCCTGGCCAAGACGAAGACCAGTCCCGAAAAGCGCGAAGCGATCGAGACCGCGCCTGTGACGGTTCCCGTCCTGCTGCCGCTCGCCCTGCCAGCCCCTTACGATTATCTGGTGCCCGACGGCGCGCGCGTGGAGCCCGGCCAATTCGTGGTCGTGCCGCTCGGACCCGTGCACTATATCGCCGCCGTGTGGCGGCGCCCCGAGGGCGAGGAACCGCCGAAGATCGCGCGGAAGAAACTGCGCGAGATCGTCGAGATTCTCGACGACGTGCCGAAGCTGCCGACCGTGTCGCTCGACTTCGCAGACTGGGTCTCCAACTACACCCTCACGTCTCCCGGCATGGTTTTGCGCATGATGATGAGTGCCCGCTCGGCATTCGAGCCGCCCGCGCCGCGCTACGGCGTGCGGCTTAGCGGCCCACCGCCGGAACGCATGACCCCGGCCCGCGCCCGCGTGTTGGAAGCAGCCAAGAACGGTCTCTCCTGGGTGAAGTCGAGCTTGGCGGAAGCTGCCGGCGTGAGTCCCAGCGTCATCGACGGGCTTGTCGATGCCGGCACGCTCGTTGCCGAGCCGCTGCCCGACTGGCATGCCATGCCGCTCGATCTCGCCCGGAAGCGCGCCACCCTCAACCCGGAGCAAACCGAGGCCGCGACGGAATTGCTAAAGCACACCGGCGGCGGTTTCGCCGTCAGTCTGCTCGACGGCGTCACCGGGTCCGGCAAGACGGAAGTCTATTTCGAGGCCATCGCTCAATGTCTCGAGCGCGGCCAGCAGGCGCTCGTGCTCCTGCCCGAGATCGCGCTGACAGGTCAGTTTCTCGCCCGCTGCGAGGAGCGCTTCGGCGCCAGGCCAGCCGAATGGCATTCCGGCGTGAGCCCCTCCATGCGGGGGCGCGTCTGGCGCGCGGTGGCGGAAAACAAGGCAAAATTGGTGGCCGGCGCCCGCTCGGCGCTGTTCCTGCCCTTCCCCGATCTCGGCCTTATCGTCGTCGATGAGGAGCACGACCAGGCCTATAAGCAGGAGGATCGCGTCGCCTACCAGGCTCGCGACATGGCCGTGGTGCGCGGGCATCTAGGCCACTGTCCGGTGGTTCTCAGCTCGGCCACGCCGTCGATCGAGAGCCTGGTCAACGCCGACCAAGGCCGCTACCGGCACATCCGGCTCGGCACCCGCTACAAGGCGGCGAGCCTGCCAGCGATCCAGACCGTCGACATGCGGAAGAACCCGCCGGAGCGCCGCCACTGGCTGTCCCCGGTGTTGATCGAGGAGATGGCCGCGACGCTGGAGCGTGGCGAGCAGGTCCTGCTGTTCCTCAATCGCCGGGGCTATGCGCCGGTGACGCTCTGCCGCAAATGCGGCTTCCGCTTCGAATGCCCCAATTGCTCGGCCTGGCTCGTGGAGCACAGATTCCGCCACCGCCTCGAATGCCATCACTGCGGCAAGTTCATGCCCATCCCCCACGAGTGCCCGAGCTGCGGCGCCGAGGAGTCCCTCGTCGCTTGCGGTCCCGGCGTCGAGCGCATCGCCGAGGAGGTGGCCGAGCATTTTCCCGAGGCGCGCCGGGTGCTACTCTCCAGCGACCTAACCCCTTCCATTAGTGAACTCCGCGAGACCTTGCGCGAAATCGAAGAGCGCGAGGTCGACATCATCATCGGCACCCAGCTCGTGGCCAAGGGCCACCACTTCCCGGGGCTCGCGCTGGTGGGCGTGGTCGATGCCGATCTCGGCCTCGCCCAGGGCGACCCCCGCGCCGCCGAGCGCACCTTCCAGCTCCTGAGCCAGGTGACGGGACGGGCGGGCCGTGACGCCATCAAGGGTCGCGGCCTGATCCAGACCTATATGCCCGAGCATCCGGTGATTGCGGCGCTGGTCGCTGGCGACCGCGACACGTTCTTAGACCGCGAGATCGCCGCCCGCCGGGACGCAGGCCTGCCGCCTTTCGGGCGGCTTGCCGCCATCCTGGTCACCGCCGGCTCCCGCGAGGCGGCCGAAGCCTATGCCCGGGAGGTCGCCCGCGCGGCCCCTGAAGCCGAGAAAATCCAGGTTTTGGGCCCCGCCGAGGCCCCGCTATCGGTCATCAGGGGGCGCTATCGCTTCCGCCTCCTGGTGAAGGCCACCCGCGAGGCGGATTTGCAGACCTATTTACGGGTCTGGCTGGCCCAGGCGCCGAAGGCCAAGGGCGATATCCGCCTTACCGTGGACATTGACCCTTACAGCTTCCTCTAGGGGGCATTTGCGGGCGGTGGGGGCCTGGTTGTGCTGGACCAGGGGACACAAAGGACGCAGTCTTGCCGCCCGATATTGCGCCCCCTTCCCCCCTGTGTTACAGGCTCCGCGGGGTTTCCGGGGCACGTTTTCGGGGGGTTTCACCCGCAGGCGCGGAGGCTCTAAATCCCAGCATTTTCCGGGGTCCGCGGGTGGGACGCGCGAAGATTGCGCCCGCCCCTGAGCAAGAGGCGTTTATCGAAGTGGCAGGCGAGGACCATATCGTATCGGGCGTGGCCGGCCGCTATGCGACCGCCCTGTTCGAGCTTGCCCTCGAAGAGAAGGCGCTGGAGCAGGTCGAGGCCGATGTGACGCGCTTCGGCGAGGCGCTCGATGCGGTCGAGGACATGCAGCGGCTGGTGAAAAGCCCCGTGTTCTCCGCCGAAGAGCAAGGCCGGGCGCTCGCCGCCATCCTCGACGAGCTCAAGATCGAAGGCCTCACCAAGAATTTTCTGCTGCTCGTCTCCAAGAATCGCCGCCTGTTCGCCGCACCCGACATGATCCGCGGTTTCCGCGCCATGCTGGCGAACCACCGCGGCGAGACGAGCGCCACCGTCACCGCAGCGGCGGCCCTCACCGAAGCGCAAGTCACCGCCATCAAGCAGGCGCTGAAGGCAGCCCTCGGTAAGGACGTCATGCTGGAGCAAAGAGTCGATCCCAGTCTGATCGGCGGTCTCACGATCAAAGTGGGCAGCCGCATGATCGACACCTCGCTCCGCACCAAACTCAATAGTCTCAAGCACGCCATGAAAGAGGTTGGCTAATGGATATCAAGGCCGCCGAGATCTCCTCGATTCTCAAAGAGCAAATCAAGAATTTTGGGCAGGAAGCCGAAGTCGCCGAAGTCGGCCAAGTGCTTTCCGTCGGTGACGGTATCGCCCGTGTCTACGGCCTCGACAAGGTCCAGGCCGGCGAGATGGTCGAATTCGCCGACGGCACGCGCGGCATGGCGCTGAACCTCGAAGTCGACAATGTCGGCATCGTGATCTTCGGCGACGACCGCAACATTAGAGAAGGCGACATCGTAAAGCGCACCGGCGCCATCGTGGAAGTGCCGGTGGGCCGTGGCCTGCTCGGCCGCGTGGTCGACGCGCTCGGTAATCCCATCGATGGCAAGGGCCCCATCGTATCCGACGAGCAACGCCGCGTGGACGTGAAGGCGCCGGGCATCATTCCCCGCCAGTCGGTGCATGAGCCCATGCAGACCGGCCTCAAGGCCATCGACGCGCTCATCCCTGTCGGTCGCGGCCAACGCGAGCTGATCATCGGCGATCGCCAGACCGGCAAGACCGCCATCATTCTCGACACCATCCTCAATCAGAAGTCGATCAACGAGGGCGGTGACGAGAGCGCCAAGCTCTATTGCATCTACGTCGCCATCGGCCAGAAGCGCTCGACTGTCGCGCAGTTCGTGAAGACGCTCGAGGAGAACGGCGCGCTGCCCTACTCCATCGTGGTCGCCGCCACCGCGTCCGACCCGGCACCGATGCAGTTCCTGGCGCCCTTCGCCGGCTGCGCCATGGGCGAGTATTTCCGCGACAACGGCATGCACGCGCTCGTCTGCTACGACGACCTTTCCAAGCAGGCCGTGGCCTATCGCCAGATGTCGCTGCTGCTGCGCCGTCCGCCGGGACGCGAGGCCTATCCGGGCGACGTGTTCTATCTCCATTCGCGCCTGCTCGAGCGTGCCGCCAAGCTCAACAAGGACAACGGCTCCGGCTCGCTGACCGCGCTGCCGGTGATCGAGACGCAGGCCAACGACGTGTCGGCCTATATCCCGACCAACGTGATCTCCATCACCGACGGCCAGATCTTTCTTGAGACGGATCTCTTCTACCAGGCAATCCGCCCGGCCGTGAACGTTGGCCTCTCGGTGTCCCGCGTGGGCTCCGCCGCCCAGGTGAAGGCCATGAAGCAGGTGGCCGGCAAGATTAAGGGTGAGCTCGCCCAGTATCGTGAGATGGCGGCCTTCGCGCAGTTCGGCTCCGACCTCGACGCCACGACCCAGCGCTTGCTGAACCGCGGCGCGCGCCTGACCGAGCTGCTGAAGCAGCCTCAATTCTCACCGATGAAGGTCGAGGAGCAGGTGGTGGTGATCCATGCCGGCGTGAACGGCTACCTCGATCCCATCAAGGTTTCCGACGTGGGGCGCTTCGAGGCCGAGCTGCTGCGTTTTGTGCGCGCCGATCACAAGGACATCCTCGACGACATCCGCGAGAAGAAGCAGATCTCCGACGAGACCGGCAAGAAGCTCAAGGATGCAGTCGAGAAATTCTCCAAGGCTTTCGCGTAGCTAATCCATGGCGTCTCTAAAAGAGCTCCGCAACCGTATCGCCTCGGTCAAGGCGACCCAGAAAATCACCAAGCCATGCAGATGGTGGCCGCGGCGAAGCTTCGCCGCGCGCAAACTGCAGCCGAGGCCGCGCGGCCCTATGCGACGCGCATGGAATCGGTGCTTTCCAATCTCGCCACGGCGCTCGAGGGCCGCGAAGGCGGGCCGCCGTTGATGGTCGGCACCGGCAACGACGCCGTTCACCTGCTCGTGGTCTGCACCTCCGAGCGCGGTTTGTGCGGCGCCTTCAACTCCTCGATCGTCCGGCTTGCCCGCGAGCACATCAATCGTCTCGTCGGCCAAGGCAAAGAGGTGAAGATCCTCTGCGTCGGCAAGAAGGGCTACGACCAACTCCGCCGCCAGTATAAGGGGCTGATCATCGACACGATCGAGTTCCGCGGCATCCGTCAGCTCGGGTTCGAGAATGCCGAGCAGGTCGCTGAGAAGGTGCTGGCCCTGTTCGACGAAGGCGCATTCGATGTCGCCACCCTGTTCTTCTCGCGCTTCAAGTCGGTGATCAGCCAGGTCCCGACCGCGCAGCAGATCATCCCGGCCTCGATCGCGGATGAGGCGCCTTCGGCCGAGGCAAATCTCGGCGGCGCCGTCTACGAATACGAGCCGGATGAGGCCGAGATTCTCACCGAGCTTCTGCCTCTCAACATCGCCGTGCAGATCTTCAAGGCGCTGCTTGAGAACGCGGCCTCCGAGCAGGGCGCGCGGATGAGCGCCATGGACAGCGCCACCCGCAATGCCGGCGACATGATCGACCGGCTGACCATGCTCTACAACCGCACCCGCCAGGCCCAGATCACCAAGGAGCTGATCGAGATCATCTCCGGCGCCGAGGCGCTCTAGTCACCTAAAGGAACGTACCGATGGCAAAGAAACCCGTGGTTGCTGAGACCAAGTCACAAGAGAAGCGGATCGCCGCAGGCAAAGGCCCCAAGGGCCATGTACGCCAGGTCATGGGCGCCGTGGTGGACGTGCAGTTCGACGATGAGCTGCCGAAGATCATGAACGCGCTGGAGACCGAAAACCAAGGCACGCGCCTCGTGCTCGAGGTCGCTCAGCATCTCGGCGAGAACACTGTCCGGACCGTTGCCATGGACTCCACCGAGGGCCTCGTGCGTGGCCAGGACGTGGTCGATACCGGTGAGCCGATCGCCGTGCCGGTGGGTGAGAAGACCTTGGGCCGCATCATGAACGTGGTCGGCGAGCCCGTGGACCAAGCGGGTCCGATCGGCACCAACGAGAGGCGCCCGATCCATGCCCCGGCTCCCTCCTATGTCGATCAGTCGACCGAGTCCGAGATTCTGGTCACCGGCATCAAGGTGGTGGACCTGCTCGCGCCTTACGCCAAGGGCGGCAAGATCGGCCTGTTCGGCGGCGCCGGCGTGGGCAAGACCGTGCTCATCATGGAGCTGATCAACAACGTCGCCAAGGCGCACGGCGGTTACTCCGTGTTCGCCGGCGTGGGCGAGCGCACCCGCGAGGGTAACGACCTCTATCACGAGATGATCGAGTCCGGCGTGAACAAGGACCCGTCCAAGGGCTCCGTCGAGGGCTCCAAATGCGCTCTGGTTTACGGCCAGATGAACGAGCCGCCCGGCGCCCGCGCCCGTGTCGGTCTGTCCGGTCTGACCGTCGCCGAGTATTTCCGTGACGAAGGCCAGGACGTGCTGTTCTTCGTGGACAACATCTTCCGCTTCACCCAAGCCGGTTCCGAAGTGTCGGCCCTGCTCGGCCGCATTCCCTCGGCCGTGGGCTATCAGCCGACGCTCGCCACCGACATGGGCGCGCTGCAGGAGCGCATCACCACCACCCAGAAGGGCTCGATCACGTCGGTGCAGGCCATTTACGTGCCGGCCGACGACCTGACCGACCCGGCCCCGGCCACGTCCTTCGCGCATTTGGACGCCACGACCGTGTTGTCGCGCTCCATCGCCGAGAAGGGCATCTATCCCGCCGTGGACCCGCTCGACTCCACCTCGCGCATGCTCGACCCGCGCATCGTCGGCGAGGAGCACTACGCGGTGGCCCGCCAGGTGCAGGAGATCCTGCAGCGCTACAAGGCTCTCCAGGACATCATCGCCATTCTCGGCATGGACGAGCTGTCGGAAGAGGACAAGATCGCCGTGGCCCGCGCCCGTAAGATCGAGCGCTTCTTGTCCCAGCCCTTCCACGTGGCCGAAATCTTCACCGGCTCGCCCGGCGTGTTCGTCGATCTGGCCGACACCATCAAGGGCTTCAAGGGCCTCTGCGAAGGTGAGTACGATCACCTCCCCGAGGCGGCCTTCTATATGGTCGGCACCATCGACGAGGCCATCGCCAAGGCCGAGAAGCTTGCCGCCGAGGCTGCGTAATGCCTGACCCGTTCAAATTCGAGCTGGTATCGCCGGAACGGCTTCTCGTCTCCGCCGACGTGGAGCAGGTGCTCGTGCCCGGCGCCGAGGGCGACATGACCGTGCTCGCGCACCACGCGCCGGTCCTCTCCACCTTGCGTCCCGGACTGCTCGAGATCGGTTTCCCCGGCGGCAAGAGCCAGCGCTTCTTCATCCGCGCGGGCTTCGCCGAGGTCAACCCGGCCGGCCTCACCGTGCTCGCTGAGACAGCCATCGACCTCGACGACCTGAGGCCGACCAGTTGGCTCAGGCCATTCGGGATGCCGAGGATGACGTCACCGACGCCGTTGACGACGGCAAGGACCGTGCCCAGACCAAGCTCGACCATCTGCGCCAGGTCCAGGCGACCCTCGACCTCTAGGCTTCCTCGTCGCGCTGAGCTTTCGCGGGCTCACCCGCCAGAAGAGGCGCGAACTCCGCGACGAGCGCCGTATAGACGTCTCGTTTGAACGGGACCACGAGATCCGGCAGGTCCCGCACCGGCACCCAGCGCCACGCATCGAATTCCGCCTTGTGGCCAGGATCCGGCTTCAGGTCGATCTCGCTCTCCGCACCTTCGAAGCGCGCGGCGAACCACATCTGCTTCTGCCCGCAATACCGCCCCTTCCAGGCGACACCGACAAGCTCGGGCGGCAGGTCGTAGTAGAGCCAGTCCTTGGCGTGGGCGATGAACTGCGCACGTCGTACACCGGTCTCCTCCCAGAGCTCGCGCCGCGCCGCCTGCTCCGGCGTTTCGCCCTTGTCCATTCCGCCTTGCGGCATTTGCCACCACCGGCCCTCGCCTTCCGAGGCGCCCTTGCGGTTGGCGCGACGGCCGACAAAAGCCTGGCCCTCGGCATTGAGCAGCATCACCCCGACGCAAGGCCGATAAGGCAGGCGGGAGGTCTTTGTCATGGAGATGAGGTCAGCTCTGCCGCTGCGACCGCATCGCGGTGCTGACGGGCACGAGAACCAGGCCCTTGGCCTCGAGCGATCCGGCCCAGTCGGCGATCTGCTTGACGGTACCGGGCGATGCCTTGGCGACGCCGATTGCCGTGCCGCTGGCCTTGGCGGCGGCCTCGAGCTCGGCCAGCGCCTTGGCCAGCTCGGCAGTGGACGTGCCGCTGTCCAGCCGAACCTGGGCGATCGAATAGGTGAGGCCGAGCCCGGCGGCGATTTGCCCGGCTGCCGAGCCCTGGACACTGCCGTCATCGAGATAAATCAGACCGCGGCGCTTGAGTCTTCGAGCACCGGCTGGAACGAGGCTTGAGTGGTCTCGAACTTCGCACCCATGTGGTTGGTGACACCTACATAGCCGGCATAGCGCGACATCAGCCAGTGAAGCCGCTTGATGTTTTCTTCTGTGGGGAGGGTCGTGAGGAGAGTGTGGGGACCGGGATCTTCGGTCGGGTAGTCGTTCGGCTCCAGGGGGATCGCGAGGAGAACCTCGTGGCCCTCGGCGCGGGCTCGTGTCACCCACTCCTGGAGGCTGCGCCCGTAGCGCCGTAGGCGATGCTGACGGGGGGCGGCAGGCCCTTGATCACGTCGCCGTCCGGTGCGCCCGGAACGCCGAGCCCATTCACCAGCACAGCCACACGCGGCGGACCGCCTGCCGTTTGCGCATAGCGCGACGGGCGCGCGTAGACTTCGGCGGGGCGGCGACCGTCGGCGGCGATCTTGGGCAACGGTCCGTATTTGGACTCCTCCACCAGTCGCCGGCGCGCACTGTCGGCAATGGGATCGAGCCCGTGTTGTCGATACCGGCGGTCAGATCCGCGGCGGCGACTTGGGGAAGATCGGACTTGGTCCCAGCCGCATCCGCCTCAGCCGTTTTGGGCGCGTCCGGTGACGAGGCCTCGCCAAAGCGATCGGTCGGCTGCGGCAGCGAGCCTCCAGGCCCTGGCACTCCCATGGCCGGCGGCCCGACCGGCACCATGGTGGTGCCTTGCCCCGGCGGGGCGAGCTGCGGCGCGGCGGGCTGCCGCGGCGCCGATGGGACCGAGGCGGGCCCCGTAACGGCGAAGCCCGGCGGCAGGTCGAAATTGCCGGCACCCGCTTGCGGCGCAGACGCCGCGGGTGGCGGCGCGGGGGCCGGATCGACCTGGAGGACGGCGACTGGCTGGCCTTCATTGCCGCCCGGAAAAAACACGAGCACGGCAACACCCAGCACCAACGTCCAGAACACAATCCCCGCTGCGACGGCCAGGGCTTTCATCGTTTCGTTCTCCCCGCTTCCCGGCCGTATTCTGGGGCTAGCGCCTCTTCTCCGGGGCACCCATCGCCGCGATCAGACCCGACAGGCTTAATTGGCCTCAGCCTTCTTCTTGGTTTCGGTATCGACCGACTTGATGCCTCGCAGGAGGTCGAGCGCGTAGTTGAGCTGCGTGTCCTTTTCCTTGTCCTGCGGCACGTAGGAGGAGCTTCCGGACTCTTCCTCGACTTCCTCGCCCTCCTGGGCCTCATATTCGCCCTTGAGGTGACCGCGGAGATTGGCCTCGCCTCGCGTGCCTTGGATCTCGACCTTCTTCTTCAGCTCTTCCGGCAACTCCTCCTCGACCACGACCTCAGGTGCAATGCCCTTGGCCTGGATCGAGCGGCCCGACGGCGTGTAGTAGCGCGCGGTCGTAAGCCTCAGCGCGCCGTTGGAGCCAAGCGGGATGATCGTCTGCACCGATCCCTTGCCGAAGGAGCGGGTGCCGATGATGGTCGCGCGGTGATGGTCTTGCAGAGCGCCGGCGACGATTTCCGACGCCGAGGCCGAGCCGCCATTGATCAGCACCACAATCTTCTTGCCGTCGGTGATGTCGCCGGTTCGCGCATTCGACCGCTGCGTCTCTTCCAGATTGCGGCCGCGGGTCAGGACGATGGCGCCCTGGTCGAGGAAGGCGTCGGACACCGAGATCGCCTGGTCGAGCAGACCGCCTGGATTGTTGCGGAGATCGATGATGTAGCCCTTCAGATTCGGTCCGAGTTGCTTCTTCAGGTCCTCGATCGCCTTTTGCATATTCTCCGTGGTCTGCTCGTTGAAGGTCGTGAGCCGGACATAGCCGACGTCATCGCCCTCGGCGTTGTACTTGACCGGGTTGATGTGAATCATGTCGCGGACGACCTTCACCTCGAAGGGGTCCTCGACGCCCTTGCGAACGACGGTCAGAGAGATCGGCGAGTTGATCGGACCGCGCATCTTCTCGACCGCCTCTTGCAGGGTAAGGCCGAGGATCTGCTCCTTGTCCAGATGGGTGATCAGGTCACCGCTCATCAGCCCGGCGCGCGAAGCCGGCGTATCCTCGATCGGGGACACGACCTTGACCACGCCGTTCTCCATGGTGACCTCGATCCCGAGACCACCGAACTCGCCGCGGGTCTGCACCTGCATGTCGCGGAAGTGTTTCGGGGTGAGATAAGCGGAATGCGGGTCGAGAGCCGTCAGCATGCCGTTGATCGCCGACTCGATGAGCTCGGAGTCTTCGGGCTGCTCCACATAGTCGGCGCGCACACGCTCGAGCACCTCGCCGAACAGGTCGAGCTGCTTATAAATCTCCGAGTTGGCGGCGGAGGCCGACTGGCTTCGGGCCAGGCTCACCATTGTCGTCCCGGCAGCGAGCACGGCCAAGACCAAGAGCGCCCAAAGCGCGTATTCGGATTTCCGCATCATCCTTGTACCTTCCCGGATGCCTCGGCCCACCATGGACCGGGGTCTACTGGCCTGCCGTCCTTCCTAAACTCGACATAGAGGACGGGGCGTGAAATGTCGTCGCTGCTGATGCTCGACTCTTTTGGGTTTCCCATCACGGCGATGGGCTCGCCAGCTAACACGAATTGGCCGAGGCTCACGTCAATACGGCTCATCCCCGCAAGCAAAAGATGATAGCCCCCGCCCGCGTTTATGATCAAGAGTTGCCCGTAGGACCGGAACGGCCCGGCATAGACCACCCAGCCGTCGGCGGGGGCGGTAATCCGGGCTTCGTCGCGGGTTTGCAGGGAAATTCCCTTGAGGGGCGCGCCGGCCGTATCGAGATCGCCGAAGCGCTTCAACTGACGTCCCTGGGCCGGCAACCTTAATGTGCCCTTGGCCTGCTCGAACGGCAGGGCGGGCTTGAGCCGATCGGGGCTGGCGAAAGCCACTTTCGTCGATTCCGGCTTGATCTCCACCACGTTCTCGTTCGCGGGGGTTGCCATCACCTCCTGCTGCAACCGTGCCCGGAGAGCCTTCTCGGCGGCGATCTCGGCATCGTATTGCGCGACCTCCGCCCGGGCGATCTGGACATCCAGGCGCTCGATCAATTCATTGAGATTGGTAGCTTCGCGCGACAACTGCTCGGTCGATTGTCTGACTTGGACCAGTTCCGCCTCGCCTTGGGCCAGCTTCGATTTCTTCTCCTTGAGCAGACGGTCCAGGCGCGCCTGACCGGCGGCAAGGCGGTCGGTTTCCTGCTTCTGCTCATCCCTCCGCTCGCGGATGCTGGTCTCGAGAGTCACCAACCCTTCAAGCTCATGGGACAGATTGTCGGCCTGGTACTTCAGCTCCGGAAAGACGTCGGCCAGCAGCATGGCGCCCCGCACCACGGCCAGCGCATCGTCGCGCCGGGTCACGATCGCCGGCGGCGGCGTCCGGCCGATTCTCTGCATGGCACTCAGCATCTTGACGATGGCGACTTTCCGCTCGGTGATCGAGCTCTGAATGACCGTCACTTGTTCGGTAAGCTCGGCGAGCTTGCCTTCCGTCTCCGACAATTTCGCTTCGCTCTCCTGCACCCTCTGACCGGCCTCGATCAGCTCGCTGTTGAGCCGCGCTCGTTCTTCTGCCAGGGCAGCGAGGTCCTTGGTGAGGCCCTCCGCTTTGACCCGGCTCGACTGCAGTTCCTGTTCGGTCGCATCGAGACGCTGCTTGGCCTCGTCACGGGAGAGATCGTCCTCGGCAACAGCCGCCCACGGCGACGCGCAGAGCAGCCCGGCGAGGAGCAGAGCGGACCGAAGTCTTCGTCTTGAAAAAGCCAATCGATCGGATTGCGCCATACGTCCTGGCCGTTCAGTCGATGGCACCGGAAGGAAGCGGCAGAATCAAGGCAAAACGCTTACGAATCCTTAACCTTAGGCCGTTCGTCAGGCCCGGTGATAGGGATGGCCGGCGAGGATGGTCATCGCCCGGTAGATTTGCTCCGCCAGGACGATCCGGGCGAGCCCGTGCGGCAGGGTCATGGGCCCGAATGAGAGGCTCAGATCGGCCCTGTTATGGACGGCCTGGCCGAGCCCATCAGCTCCGCCCACCAGGAATGCGAGCCCCGCCGCCCCGCCGTCCCTGACCTTGGCCAGGGTGCCGGCGAAGGCCTCGCTCGACTGGGTCTTCCCGGCCGGATCGAGACAGATGAGGGTATGGGAAGGCGGCACTTTGCCGAGCAGGGCCTCGGCTTCCGCCGCTTGGCGGCCGGGGGCGCTTGCGGACCTGGATTCCGGTAGCTCGACGCTCGTCAGCGGCGTCAGGCTCAAGGTCCGCCCGAGCGCCTCGGCGCGGCCGAGATAATGGGTGTAGAGCTCCCGCTCCGGCCCTGCTTCAACTTCCCGACGGCGGCGATCAGGAGCCGCATGGCTCACCTGTCGCGCGAGCGCCGCCGGTCGCGGTTAGCAACCGGTCAAACCACCATCCGCTCCACGGGCCGGTCGGCGGACCACATCTTTTCGAGGTTGTAGAAGTCACGAACCTCGGGGCGAAAGACGTGGACGATGACATCGCCGGCATCGATCAGCACCCAGTCGCACTGGGGCAGGCCTTCGATGCGAGCGCGGCCATAGCCTTCATCCTTCAACTTCTTGATGAGGTGGTCGGCGACAGCGCCGACATGCCGCTGCGAGCGACCCGAGGCGAGCACCATGTGGTCGCCGATTGAGGTCTTACCCTTCAAGTCGATAACGACAACATCCTCGGCCTTGGAGCCATCGAGCGTGTCGAGCACGATCTTGAGCAGTCTTTTCGGATCGGCGCGGAATGACGCAAATCCGGTAGGAGGCGTGCCGTGTTCGGCACCCTCTCTAAGTGAGCGCATGTTTTGGTGAGTGTCCTTTCGCCATTGCTCCCGGAAGCGGCCTTGGCCGTGTCTCGCGCATGATGCTGGAGGAGCCTCTCAATCGCCGCTTCACACCCTAAAGATAGTATGCGCCGTCGCCAGGTTTCAATAGCTAGTATTGGCCGCGCCTTTTCTTGCTCTTATTTGGCTCTCTAGACTGATTTCAAGACAGTTTCGCGAAGGGCGGTCGACGACAGGCCGGACAGCCTGTGGCTGAGGACCGTCCAAGCCGGGGGCTCGAGGTCCGCAAGGCCCGCCGCGTCGCTCTCGTCCACGTAATAGGGGGCGAATCGCTGGGCCGCAGGGGCGGCACGGGCCTTGAGCCGGTAACCGGGCCGGTCCAGCACCGCGATCGGCACTATGGCGAAGATCTCCGGCCACGCCTTCCAGCGGTGGAACTGGGCCAGGTTGTCCGCGCCCATGAGCCAGACGAAGTGAACGCTGGGAAACCGCTGCTTGAGGGCCTTGAGCAGGTCGACGGTGTAGCCGGACCCGCGCCCGCCATCGAAGCCAGTGACCTTGATCCGCGGATGGCGGGCGAGCGTCTCGGCCGCCCTCACCCGCTCGGCCAAGCCCGGTAACCTCGAGACGTCCTTCAATGGATTGCCGGGCGTGACCAGCCACCACACTTGGTCGAGCCCGAGACGCTTCAGGGCAGTGAGGCTGATCTCGCGATGGGCGTCATGGGCCGGATTGAACGAGCCGCCGAGCAGCCCGATCCGCATACCGGCCGCCGCAATGGGAAGCTTGGCGCATCGCTCCGCGCTCAAGGCCGCGTCTGGCCCTGTCCGCGCACCACATACTTAAACGTGGTGAGTTGCTCCAGGCCGACCGGTCCGCGCGCATGAAAGCGCCCGGTGGCGATACCGATCTCCGCGCCCATGCCGAACTCGCCGCCGTCGGCGAATTGCGTGGAGGCGTTGTGCAAGACGATGGCGCTGTCGACGCGAGCGAGGAAGGCGTTCGCCGTGTTCTGGTCGTCGGTGACGATGGCATCGGTATGCTGCGAACCGTAGTGCGCGATATGCGCCACCGCCTCGTCGAGCCCATCGACCACCTTTACCGCGATGATTGGTGCGAGATACTCCGCTCCCCAATCGTCGTCGGCAGCAGGCTTGACACGCGTGTCGGCGCGTTGCGTCTCCTCGTCGCCGCGCACCTCGCATCCGGCGTGGAGCAGCGCATCGACCAGCGGCGCGAGATGGCTCGACGCCGCGCCACGATCCACCAGCAGCGTCTCCGCCGCGCCGCAAATTCCCGGGCGCCGCATCTTGGCGTTAACGACGATGTTCTTGGCCATGTCGAGATCGGCGCTCTTGTCCACATAGACGTGGCACACGCCTTCGAGATGGGCGAACACCGGCACGCGCGCCTCTTGCTGAACGCGCTCAACCAGGCTCCGTCCGCCGCGCGGCACGATCACGTCGATGGCTCCGTCGAGCCCGCCGAGCATGAAGCCAACCGCCTGGCGGTCAATTGTCGGCACCAGTTGGATCGCCGCTTCCGGTAGCCCCGACGCGGTGACCGCCTCGGTCAGCAGATTGGCAATGACCAGCGAGGTCAGAAAACTGTCCGAACCGCTGCGCAACATCACGGCGTTGCCAGCCTTGAGGCAGAGGCCCCGAGCGTCCGCCGTCACATTGGGGCGACTCTCATAGATCATGCCGATGACCCCGAGCGGAACGCGCACGCGCGCGATCTCGAGTCCGTTGGGACGCGTCCACGCGGCAATGGTGGTGCCGACTGGATCGGGAAGAGCTGCGATCTCGTGCAGGCCTTTGGCCATGGCGGCGATGCGTAAGCCGTCGAGCCGCAGCCGGTCGAGAAAGGCCGCGTCGCGCCCCTTCTTCTCGGCCGCCTCGAGATCCTGACGGTTCGCCGCGATGATCTTCTCGCTGCCCGTTTCGAGCCGCGCCGCCATGCGGCCGAGCGCCGCGTTCTTCACGTCCGTGGCGGCCAGCGCCAGCTCGCCCGCCGCCTCGCGCGCGAGCCGGCCCATATAGAGCATCATCGGCTCTATGCTCGCTTCGGGGTTTTGGGCGGTAATGGACATCGCGAAAACTCTAGCCTTTGCGGGTCAGGGTCATGTCGTCCCGGTGGATCAGCTCGGGCCGGCCAAGGTAGCCGAGAATGTCGCCGATTTCACCGCTCTTGCGGCCGATAATGGCGGCGGCCTCCTCGTGTCCGTAGGCCGATAGCCCGCGTCCGATCTCCAGCCCGTCGCCGTTCTTGATCACCACCGCGTCGCCGCGCTCGAAATGGCCTTCGACGCGCGTCACGCCCGCCGGCAATAGACTCTTGCCGGAGCCGAGTGCTGTCGCCGCGCCGGCATCCACGATAAAGGCGCCGCGCGGCTCAAGCGTACCGCCGATCCAGCGCTTGCGCGCCGTCATGGGATCTGACCGCGCCAAGAACCAGGTGCATATGCCCGTTGTCTCCAGCACGCGCAACGGGTGCATGACCTTGCCGCTGGCGATCACCATGTCGGTACCGCCTTGCACCGCGATCTTCGCGGCCTCGATCTTGGTGACCATGCCGCCGCGCGACAGCTCGGAACCCACGTCGCCGGCCATGGCTTCGATCTCGGATGTGATCTCGCGCACCTCGTCGAGCCGCCGCGCATCCGCGCAAGAGCCGGGGGGCGCGGTGTAGAAGCCGTCCACATCGGACAGCAGCACGAGACAATCGGCGCTCGTCATCGACGCGACGCGCGCGGCGAGGCGATCGTTATCCCCATAGCGAATCTCGTTGGTCGCCACCGTATCGTTCTCGTTGACGACCGGCACGGCACCGAGCTTGAGCAGCGTGGTGAGCGTGCTGCGCGCATTGAGATAGCGCCGGCGCTCTTCCGTATCGCCGAGCGTGACGAGAACTTGCGCCGCCACAAGTCCACGCGCGCGGAACGCTTCCTCATAAGCATGTGCCAGATCGATCTGACCGACGGCGGCCGCCGCTTGGCTGTCCTCAAGCTTAAGCGCGCCCTTCGGCAGCTTGAGCGCGTTGCGGCCGAGCGCGATAGCGCCGGAGGAGACGACGATCACGTCCTTGCTTTGCCGTCGCAGGTCCGCGATATCGTCGGCGAGCGCGTTGAGCCATTCACCCTTCAGCGTGCCCGCCGCGCTGTCGACCAATAGCGACGAGCCGATCTTCACCACGATGCGGTGGGCGGAGGTCCATTCTTGTCTCATGGCCGCCAGCCCGCCTCGCTGACGGGGGCCGCCTTCTCGACCGTCCGGACCGCTTCGATCTCAGTCGCCAGCGCCCGCAACACCTCCGGCACGCCCTCGCCGCTCGCCGCCGAGACGATGAGAGGTTGAACCCCGGCCGCCTTCTTCAGGGCGCGGACCTTCTTCTTCAGCTCGTTCTGCGGCACCGCATCAGCCTTCGACAGTGCAAGCACCTCGGGCTTGTCCTCGAGGCCGTCGCCGTAGGCCTCGATCTCGCCGCGCACGATCTCATAGGCCGCGACCGGATCCTCGAGCGAGGCATCGACCAGATGCAGCAGCACGGCGGTGCGCTCGACATGACCGAGGAAGCGGTCGCCGATCCCTGCGCCTTCATGGGCGCCTTCAATCAGCCCAGGAATGTCGGCAAGTACGAAATCGGTGCTGTCGATCCTCACCACGCCGAGATTGGGGTGAAGCGTCGTAAACGGGTAGTCGGCAATCTTGGGCTTGGCGGCGCTGACCGCGGCGAGGAAGGTGGACTTGCCGGCATTGGGCAGGCCGATGATCCCGGCATCGCCGATCAGCTTGAGCTGGAGCCAGATATACATCTCCTCGCCCTTCTGCCCGGGATTGGCATGGCGGGGCGCCTGATTGGTGGAGGACTTGAACCGCGCGTTGCCGAAGCCGCCATTGCCGCCCTTGAGCAGCGTGATGCGCTGGCCAGGCTCCGTCAGGTCGGCGATCAGCGTCTCACCATCCTCATCGAAGATCTGCGTTCCGGGCGGCACCTTGAGCACCACGTCGGCCCCGCCCGCACCGGTGCGGTTCTGGCCCGAGCCGTTGCCGCCCTTCTTGGCCTTGAAATGCTGCTGATAACGGAAATCGAGCAGCGTATTGAGGTTGGCCACGCACTCCACGATCACATCGCCGCCTTTGCCGCCATCCCCGCCGTTAGGACCGCCGAACTCGATAAACTTCTCCCGCCGGAAGCTCACGCACCCGTTGCCACCGTCGCCGGCGCGGACATAGACCTTGGCTTGATCGAGAAACTGCATGGGAAGGGCTTAGCACTAGAGGTCTTACCGTTGCACTAGTCACGGTAGGACCGGCCTGATTGGAAACGGTTCAAGGCCAACGGACATTGGCCAGGGCCTGGGCACGGCCGAGACGGTAGGTGACGCACTCCATCTGCGCGCTCCGCGCTGCACAGTCGCGCAGCTCACCCCCTTGGGCGACAAAGCCGAGCTTGCGCAGAACCGCCGCCGATGCCGGGTTATCGGCGAAATGACCGGCCATCAGAAAGTCGAATCCGTCCGCGTCGAAAGCGTGAGCGATCAGCGCCAGCACCGCCTCGGTGGCGTAGCCCCGGCCCCAATAGGGCTTGCCTATCCAATAGCCGAGCTCGGCATAGTCGGCCGCCATGGCCCGATAGCCGGTGCAGCCGATGAGCCCCTCCTGCCGCTCGATCATGAACACGACGCCCTCCTCGCCTTCAAGCGCGCCGGCGATCCACTCGGCCGCCATCTGCTCGCTATATGGGTGCGGAATCGTGCCGGTCATGCACGCGACGTCGAAATCGCCGGCGAGCATGGAGACGCGCGCCGCGTCGGCAAGCGCCGCCGGCCGCAAGGTCAACCTTTGCGTTTTGATCTTCACGGGACAATGAGGCTACACGCGCTTCGGCGCGCGCGGGAGGGTGTTGGGCGGAGAACGGTGGGGTGAGGCTAATGGGCCTCGTTCGGCTTCACCGATACGTAGACCCGGCCCTTCTGCTTGGTCACGAACTCGACCTGACCGTCGCGCACGGCGAAGATCGTATGGTCCTTGCCGATGCCGACGCCCTCGCCCGGGTGCCATTTGGTACCGCGCTGGCGAATGATGATGTTGCCCGGGATGACGCTCTGACCGCCGGACTTCTTGACACCAAGCCGCCGCCCGGCCGAGTCCCGGCCGTTACGCGATGAGCCGCCTGCTTTCTTATGTGCCATGGTGGTCTTCCTTTAGCTCTTCTTCGGCTTGGCTGCGGCCTTCTTGGCCGGGGCCTTCGCGGCTGATTTCTTGGCCGCCGCCTTGGCGGGAGCCTTCTTGGCCGCGGTCTTCGGCGCTGCCTTCTTGGCGGCGGGCTTGGCCTCAGCCTTCTTCGCTGCCGGCTTCTCCGCAGCCTTGGCTTCAGCAGGCTTGGTCTCGGCAGCCTTGGTCTCTGCCTTCGCCTCGACCTTCTTAGGCGCCGGTTTGGCAGCGGCCTTGGAGGGCTTCTTGCCGTCGGTCAGGATCTCGGTGATGCGAAGCGCGGTCAGCATCTGGCGATGGCCTTTGGTCCGGCGATAGCCTGGCGGCGCTTCTTCTTGAAGACGATGACCTTGTCGTCGCGCTTCTGCTCGATCACCTCGGCCGCCACGAGTGCGCCGGAAATGGTCGGGCTGCCGGTCTTGGGGGAATCGCCGCCGAGCAGCAGAACCTCGCCAAGCTCGACGATATCGCCGGGCTCACCCGCGATCTTCTCAATCTCGATAATGTCGTTTGGCGCCACGCGATATTGCTTGCCGCCCGTGCGAATGACCGCGAACATGTCTCAAATTCCGTCTCTTGGGGCTTGATTTGCCAGCGACTAGGCGCGCGGGCAGAGCCTCTAAAGGAGCGATAAGCGGCGCAATATAGAGGCCAAAGCCGATAAGTCAATTGCTAGCAGGCGTTAAAAGGCTTGGCAAAGCCGCCATTTTTTCGCCGCTCCGGCGCAGCCGTCAGCGTCTCGCCGGGGCCTGCCCCGCGAGTGCTGATCCGTCCTCCCATGTCTCCCATTTCCCACGAAATGGGCCCCGAGAAGGGGGTGGCGCGCCGCTTGGCGCAGAGTCCTAATAGGTTCCGCGGGGCTCTGCGAGACCCGCGGCGGGCGCTAACGGCGCGCCACATCCGGCGATATCAGGCCCCCTTCCGCACGGCTTCTCACCAGTGGCACAGGCGCGCAGATCGTTCGCGCGCCTCACCCGACGACCCACGCGTCCAGCGCAGGTGGGCGGAGCGGGGACCCCCGAGGC
>NZ_LPWF01000026.1 GCF_001723305.1 Methyloceanibacter superfactus | reverse complement strand
CCGATTATCCCGTCCAGCCCGGCGACACTATTTACGTCCTCGAACGCTTCTTCTAGCCGGCCTTGGGCTTGTTCTAGCCGGCAGCGTGTTTGCGGCCGGCATAGACCCATTGCACCGCGGCGAAGATCAACGCCGTCGACCAGCCGAACATCAAAAGCCCATTGGCCGCCTCAAACGAGGACAGAAGCCGCCATGTCTCGTCGAGGGTGATGTCGCCAAAGCCAAGCGTGGTGAAGGTCACGGTCGAGAAATAGACCGCCTTCTCGAGCGAGCCGATTGCTCCGAGCACGAGATAGAGCATCGCCCATACCCACACCTGGACGATGGTGGCGAGAAACAGCCACAGCACGAACACGGCCAGCTTCAACGTCGAGCGCACAATCGACTTCGTGGTTCTTGTCGACAGGTGATCGCGCAAACGCTCGATACCAAGCACGGTGAAGACGCCTTGAATGAGTGTGGTGACCACGATCATGGTCGCACCGAGGATGATCTGAGCGATCACGCGTTTCCTCCTCATGCGCGGCGAGCCGCACGCCCCCGTCGGCTGCCTATGTCTGCTGCGCCTTCGGCGATGGGGCGGGTTCAGCCTTCCTTCGCTTTGCCGCCTCTCGCAGACGCTGAAACTGGACATAGAGGAAGGGCACAAAGGTGACGCCGAGGATCGTGGCGAGCAGCATGCCGCCGAATACGGTGAGACCCACGGAAACACGCGCCGCGGCGCCCGCTCCCGTCGCCAGAACCAGCGGCAAGACACCGAGTACAAAGGACAGCGCCGTCATCATCACCGCCCGGAAGCGTAAGGATGCAGCTTCCTCTGCGGAGTCGACGATCGAGCGGCCGGACTCGCGCAATTCCTTGGCGAACTCGACGATGAGAATTGCGTTCTTCGCCGCCAGACCGATGAGGAGCACGAGGCCCACTTGCGCGTAGGTGTTGAGCGCCACACCCGTCAGCTTGAGCGCGGCAACAGCGCCGAGCACGGCGAACACCACCGACAGCATGACCGAGATGGGTACCGTCCAACTTTCATACTGCGCCACGAGGAAGAGATAGGCGAAGATGATGGACAGCACGAAGACGGCCCCACCGGCCTCACCCGCCTTGATCTCCTCGAAGGACATCCCAGTCCATTCATAGGTGTACCCGTCCGGCAGATCGCTCGCCGCAGTCGCCTGCATGGCAGCGATTGCCTGGCCCGAGCTGAAGCCGGGCGCGGCATTGCCGTTGACCGTAGCCGAGCGGAACATGTTGTACCGCTCGATGGTCTCCGGCCCCAGGATCGACTTGACCGTGACCAGGGTCCGCATAGGCACCATCTCGCCGTCGGCCGAACGCACATAGAGCTTGCCGATATCGGCAGGCTTTGAGCGGCGGTCGGCCTCCGCCTGCACATAGACGCGATAGACCCGCCCGAACTTGTTGAAGTCGTTCACGTAGTAGGAGCCGATATTGGCGTTGAGCACCGTGAAGATATCTTCGATGCCGACGCCCTTGGTCTTGGCCAGCTCACGATTGACGTCGATGAAGAGTTGCGGTGAGTTGGCGCCGAACGTGCTGAACACGCCAGTGAGCTCGGGTCGGCCATTGGCGGCGAATATGAAGCCATTGAGCACGGCGGACAGCGATTGCGGCGATCGGCTCTCCGTATCCTGCAGTACAAATTCGAAGCCGCCGGTGCTGCCTAGTCCCGGAATCGGTGGCGGCACGAAGGGGATGATGACAGCCCGGGAGATAGCGGCGAACTCCGGCGCCACCTCCTGCATGATTCCACGCAAAGACACTTGTGGCGTCGTGCGCTCGTCCCACGGCTTCAGCACGGCGATCACGAAGGCGCCGTTCGGCACCACCGTCCCTTGCAACATGCTATAGCCGCCGACCGAGATGACATTGGCGACGCCGTCGGTGTTTTCCAAGATTTGCTCGACCTCGGCGAGCACCGCCGCCGTGCGCGGCAGAGCCGCCCCATCGGGGAGTCGAACATCCACGAAGAACGCGCCGCGATCCTCCGGCGGAATGAAGCCCGTCGGTAGCGACATGCCGATGAAGGCGGTTGCCCCAAACACGGCTGCGACCAAAATCAGCCCCACGACCGTGCGCCGGATCAGCGAGCGCACCGCAACGTTATAGCCGTTGCGGGTGCGGGTGAGGCCGGCCTCGAACCATGCGAGCGGGCCGCGCCGCGCCTGGCGCGGTGGCCTCAGAAGCGTGGCGCACAGAGCCGGGCTCAGCGTCAGTGCGTTGATCGAAGATAGCGACACCGCGATCGCGATCGTGGCCGCAAACTGCTCGAACAAGCGCCCCGTCAGACCCGGCGTGAAGGCGACTGGCACGAACACGGCAAGCAGCACGAGCGTGGTGGCGATGACCGGTGCGGTCACCTCTTCCATGGCTTTGCGTGTGGCGTCGGGTGGCGTCATGCCTTCGGCCATATGACGTTGGACATTCTCCACCACGACGATGGCGTCGTCGACCACGACGCCGATGGCGAGGATGAGCCCGAATAGGCTGATCGTGTTGATGGTGAAGCCGAGTGCCAGAAGCGCCGCGAACGTGCCGATGAGCGACACGGGGATGGCAATGGCCGGGATCAACGTCGACCGCCAGTCTTGCAGGAAGATGTAGACGACGAGCACGACGAGACCCAGCGCCTGCAGCAGGGTGATCGCCACTTCACGAATCGACGTCTCGACATAGAGCGTCGTGTCGTAGGTCACCTGATAGGTGAGATCGGGTGGAAAGCGCTTGGCGAGCCGATCCATCTCGGCCTTGACGCGGTTGGCGACATCGAGCGCGTTGGCGTCCGGCAATTGGTAGACCGCGAGCAGCGCCGCCGGTTGACCGTTCAGTTGCCCGAACCAGCCATAATTTTCCGCGCCCAATTCGACCCGCGCCACGTCCTTGAGCTTAACCACCGACCCGTTCGAGTTGGCCACGAGGATGATGTCCTCGAATTGGCTGACATTCTGGAGTCTGCCTTGAGCCGTCAGCGTGTACTGGAACTGTTGGGAAGCGGGCGCCGGCTGCTGGCCGATGGCCCCGGGAGAGGCCTGAATATTCTGGTCGCGGATGGAAGCGATGACATCGCTCGCTGTGAGGCCGAGCGCCGTCAGCCGGTCCGGCTCGAGCCAGATGCGCATGCCGTAGTCGCGCGCGCCCAGAATATCGACCGAGGCGACGCCGTCGACCCGGGCCAGCGTGTCGCGCAGGTTGATGCTCGAATAATTCGAGAGGAAAATGTCGTCATAGGTGCCCTGTGGCGAGTAGACCGAGGCCACCATCAGCATACTGGTCGACTTCTTCTCCGTGGTGACGCCCTGCCGCTTGACCTCTTCGGGAAGCTTGGGCGAGGCCTGCGCCACCCGGTTCTGGACGTTGACCTGGGCTGTATCGGGATCGGTCTCGATGGAGAAGGTCACCGTCAGCGTGTAGCTGCCGTCATTTGAGCTCTTGGAGGACATGTAGGTCATGCCCTCCACCCCGTTGACCTCGCCCTCGACCACCGCCGCGACGGTCTCCGCGACCACCTTGGCGTCGGCGCCGGGATATTTTGCCGAAACCTGGACTTGAGGTGGCGTGAGCTCGGGATATTCCGCTACCGGCAGCGCGCTCATGGCCAATAGACCGGCGATGATCGTCACGATGGCGATGACGAACGCGAATTTCGGGCGGGTGATGAAAAAGGCGCTGAGCATGACCTAGGGCTCGACCTGCGGATCGGACGCCGGCTCTGTCTGCGGCTCGTCCACGGACTCATCCTCGAACTCGGTTTGCTGCCCGGGCTGCGGCTCGACCACCGCCGGCTCCTCGGCCGGCGTGCGGTATGCCGTCTGCACTTCGGCGCCGGGCCGCACTTTCTGGATGCCCTCGACCACCAGCGTCTCACCCACGGCGAGGCCATCCAGAACGACCACGCCGTCATCGACCCTTTCGCCCGTCTTGACCGGTCGCGCCTCCACGCGGCCGTCCCCATCGACAATCAGCACGAACGGTCCAGCTTGATTCTCTTGAACGGCGGCTTGCGGAATGACGATGTGCTTTTCGGGATTGGCTCCCGTAAGCAGCACGCTCACATATTGACCCGGCACCAAAATGCGGTCGGGATTGGGAAAGGTCAGGCGGACGTTGATCGTGCCCGTCGCCGGATCGACCTTGTTGTCGATCACCTCGACCTTGCCCGGGAACTCATAGAGCTTGTCGTTGGCGAGCCGGATCTGCGGCGTGAACTCCGCTGCCTTGCCGTTCTTCTTGGCCTCCATGAAGTTCAGATAGTCGCGCTCGCCCACCGAGAAGAGCACATACATCGGATCGAGATCGAGGACCGTCACCAGCACGCCGCTGTCGGGGCCGATGATATTGCCCACATCGACATCGGAGATGCCGCTCCGTCCATTGATGGGCGATGTAATGGTGGCGTAGCTAAGATCGAGCTTGGCGCGCTCGACATCTGCTTGCGCCGCCGTCACGTCGGCCCGCGACTGATCAGCCTTGGACTTGGCGATGTCGTATTGGGCTTCGCTCGCCGCCTCGCGTTTGAGCAACACCTCGTAACGCGCCAGACTTCGATCATTCTCGTCGAGACTCGCTTGCGCCTTGGCGAGCTTGGCTTCGGCGGACAAAAGGTCCGCGTTGAACTCGGCTGGATCGATCTCGAAGAGCACGGCGCCTTCCTTGACCTCGGCGCCCTCCTCGAACGGTCGCTTCAGCAGCGTGCCACTCACCCGCGCCCGCACATCGACCCGTTGGGACGCTTCCGTGCGACCGACGAAATCCACCTGACTCGCCACGTCCTTGGCAGTCACGGCCTCGACGACCACGCTCGGCAGAGGTTTATCCGCGCCGCTCGTGGTCTCGCCGCTATCGCAAGCGCTTAGGAACAAGGGGACAAGGAGGGCGATTCCGCTCAGCTTGAAGCCCGCCACGATGCAAGTCCGTCTCATCCCCACCCCTCTCGTGCTCCGTCCTGAGCAATTTGCCCGTGATGCTAGCCCACGGGGCTGGCGAGGCAAGCCGCAATCGCCATCGGTGCCTGTCCACAACAAAGCCTTGAGGACTGCGCTTGATACCGCCCCAAAACCGGCACACCTTGGCGCCAGAAAGCTCAGGACAACAAATGTCGATCGGAGGCAACGAGACGATGAACGCAACCACGGCCAGCGCCGCCTGGCGCTCTTGTGTCGGCGCTCTCGCCATCGCCGCAACCATGCTGATTGCGCAAGCATCGTCGGCGCGAGATGGTGTTTCCGGCTGCAGCATCGCGGAGGCCGAGGCTGATGGAAAGCGCATCTGGCGCTACACGGTCGAGCTGATCGTTCCGCAAGGTGGCCATTGCCGCGTCTATGTGAGTGAGGATCTCGACCGTAAGTCGTGGAAATATTGCTGGCTCAAGGATGCTTCCCAGAGCCCCGTCTCGGCCACGTGCGATGAGCCGCTCGACGACCAGACTTCGTCGACTGGAAAGCCAAGGCGGTTTGCGGCGGCCAGTCCTTCATGGCCTATTGCCGCCGCGAGCCTTAGCCGCACACAGGTCTCGTGTTTGCAGCGTCCGGCTTGATTCAGATCAGTGCCCGGGGCCCCGGTTCTGCGCCAACCTGCCAGGGCAACACAATCGTTCTGCTGGAGGCGGTAATGACCCCAATACGCTTTCTCCCAGCGCGTCGTCTGCTGTTCGCTGTTGCGGCGATGGCGGGCATCTTGCTCTCTGCTTCTGCGTTTGCACGAGACGGGATCTCCGGCTGCACCGTTCAAAAGGTGGGGACGGAGTTCAACGCGTCCTGGCGGTACACGATCCACTTGCAGGTTCCCGAGGCCCGCGATGCCGCGTTTACATATGGAACGACAATCCGGGGAGCGGCTGGCAGTATTGCTGGAACAAGAGCACCGACCACAACCCCGTCGTCGACACCTGCCAGGACCTCATCAACGAGCCCGCGTTCAACGGCTGGAAGGTCAAGGCGGTCTGCGGGGACAGGACATTCACCGAATCTTGCCGGAGGGGGCGCTGATGAGACGCGCAGCTACTTTCATTGCCTTGGGGCTCATCGTGACGGCGAGCATGCCCGCCGACGCCAAGACCCAACGTAACTTGCGGCTAGGAAACTCCTGGGAGTTCCAGTTCGAGGGCAACCCCTCGACAGGCTACACTTGGCAACTCGACGCCGCGGCCTCAACCGGTCTCGACCTGATCGAGCTTAAGTCGCTCGGCTACACGGACGGCCGCAAGAAGCGGCCGGGCATGGTCGGCGCACCGGCGCCGTTCAAATTCCGCATTACCTGCACAAAGCCTGGATACGCGGATCTTTGGTTCCAATATGTCGGGCCGACCGGGAAGCGCTCACCCGAACGCCATGAAGTGTGGGTGCGGTGCGACTGATCTCAGCCGCGCCGCGTTTAGCCTCAACACCCCGGGGGTTTCTGTCCACACTTCTCTTTGTTGTGCTTGACGCACTCCGGGTTGCCTTCGCACTGACATGAGATCAAGGCCATCTTCTCACCGTTGACCTCCATGCACCAAGACCACATTGCGCACTTATCGTTCGGATCGGGGCCCTCACCCGAATGCGCCGCGCGCCATTCATGGTAGGCATCTTGTTCCGCGCTACAGTCGGCGGCATGGGATTGGCCGGCGGTCGCCATGGCGAAGGCCGCGGCAATTGCAAGAATATGCAGACGCATGCTCGTTCTCCTGATTGACGCCTCGCTTAAGCTCAACGAACCTCGTCGTGGCCTCCTTCATCCTTCATCCAGGCTGCCGCGGGTAGAGAGCCCACATAGGGAACACCGAGCAGCAACGCAAAACCGAGAATCCTGAGCACTGAGCGTTCCTTTCCAGAATTGAGGTTTATGCCTGTCTAGCGCGAACCGCGCCGGCGCGAATTGATTTGCGTCAGCTTCGCGCGCGAAGGGTGGTCAGTCGAACTGCGGGAAGAGCGCGGTCGGCGCGCCGAATTGCTGCGCCCAGTCGACCCACGGCACGTCCGTGGCACAGATTACCTGCTCGCGCACCCGCCAGCGTCCGTCACTCTTGACCAGCAGCGCGTGGACATAGCCGCCACACATATCGTCGGCGACCGCATCGGCATAAGCGCCGATGTTCCAGTCGACTGGCCGCCCGCCGGGTTGCTTCGGGTCCGCTTCAATAAAGGCCCAGTTGCCACAGACCTTGAGCTGTTTCACCACGAAGATGACGCGCTGCTTGAGCTCGGCCATCACCGGCTCGCGCAGTGCATCCATGATGGCCTTGCGCTCGGCGCTGCCCGGGACGGGCGTGTACGGGCAATCCTTGGCCAGCGCGCCGTCGGCCCGGCAAGCGCCGTCGCCACGACCACGACGGCGACAATCCACTTAAGAGCGATTGACGGCATGCGGCGATTCCCTGTTGCAGACCACTTCCTCTTACGCGCGCGCGGTCCCAGGCGCCTTGCGCAAAATCAAGGTCGACGCCTAGCCGCCGCGCCTGCAGAACGGCAAGTCGGGATTTGCCTTGCAAGCGGCGGCCCGATCACCCCCGCCTTTGCCTTTTCCGCCACCCTTGCCGCCGCCTTTGCCCTGACCATCGCCATGATGACCCTGACCACCCGAGCCACCGCGGCCGTTACCGGGCTTTGCGTTGGCCGTCTTCGTCTTGGAAGCCTTGGCCTTCGCGGCTTTGGCTTTGGCGGCCTTGGCATTGGCCGCCTTCTGCTTCGCTGCTTTGGCCCTCGCCGCCCTCGCCTTTGCGGCCTTCTCTTTCGCAGCCTTGGACTTGGCGGCGTTGGGCTTGGCGGCGTTGGGCTTGGCGGCCTTCGACTTGTCGGCCTTGGATTTGGAGCCGGATTTTGCCTTCGCCGACTTGGGCTTGCCAGAACCGGATTTTGCCTTGGCCTCCGGCTTGTTGCCCGATTTCTGCTTGGCCGACTTGGGCTTGGCCGACTTGGGCTTGGCCGACTTGGGCTTGGCCGACTTGGGCTTTGAGCCACCGCTGTCGAAGCGATCCCTCGGCGGCTGCGGCCCCGGCCGCCAGTTATTTTGATAGGCGCCGATAGGTGGGCGGTAAGCGCTGCGGTCCGGCGGCTGAACGGAAAGTCTCGTTTGCTTGGGACGCGCGTTCGCCGACTTCTTGGACGGCTTGGAGGAGACCTTCTTCGGCGGCTTTCTTGGCTTGGCACCCTTCCTCACGCCGGGCGCGTAGACATAGAGGTCCCGACCCCGTCCCTTGTTCCAGCCATAAGGCGCATCCCTGCGATCGCCGCGATAGACCTTGCGCGGCTCGATGCGCTGGCGCGTGACGCGCGACCAGCGGTCGCGCGGCATGCCGTAATTGTAGACGGCACCATTGCGGAACTCGGGCCGGTACACATTCGTCGTGCGGCTGAAGGCGATCGAGATGCTGTTCCGCGGCAGGGCGTAGCTGCGCACGGCGGGGGCCGTTAGGTGACCCGGTCTGACAAAGACCCACGCAGCTTGCGGCGGCGGCGCATAGCCCACCTGCCCACCATAGGCGTAGCCGCCATATGGGGCCGGAGCTTCGGGCGCCCACCCGACATACTCGTCGCCGTAGCGCCACTGCACCCAGGCCGGCGCCCACGTGTCCCCCGGGACCCAATACCAGCCATAAGTTGGTTCGAACCCCCAGCGGCCGTAGTGATAGACGGCCCAGGCGAACGGCTCATAGGAATCCCAGTACCAGCCATACTCGTCGGTGGAGACCCATTGACCGACCGTGTAGGGCCGCCAGTCCGGCGCCACGGTGCGCGGCAGCCACACATAGCCGTAGCTGGGGTGGGCGACCCACTCGCCATAAGGCGCGAGCTCGTCATAGAACTCTTCAATGGCGAAACCGGCCTGCGCCATGGCCGGACCGCCGAGGCCAACCTTGGCTGTCCCAGGGAGGGACATTGCCACCGCGAAAGCCATCAGGCGAACAGGCCAGACATCGCCAGCTGTCTCATCGCGCGAACTTGTCTCATCGTGACCTCCAAATCCGCGTTCAACGCCCGCGGGGAATTAACCAAGTCTCCTCCACCGCTTCGGCCGTAGCGCGGCCAAAGCCTGGCAATCGGGAGACCATCTCAAGCGCGATAGTGAACGCCGCTACCTGAACCCAGCTTGAACGGGCGCCCTGTCCGTGTTGGCCCGATCCATGCTTTAGTTGACGGGGAGATCGGCCCTCGGCCGCCTCCTGGGGTCCGTTAAGCCTGCTTGTTAACCGCGGTTCTGCGTCATGAGCGTCATCTATCCAGTGGTTCTTTCCGGCGGCACCGGCTCGCGCCTGTGGCCCGTGTCCCGCGCGCAAATGCCCAAGCAGCTGATGCCGTTCATGTCGGAGCGCTCGCTGTTGCAGGAGACCGTACTCCGCCTTGGAGATGCGGACGGCATCGCGCCACCGCTGGTGATTTCCAACGCCGACCACCGCTTCATGATCGCGGCCCAACTCCAGGAGCTCGGCATCACGCCGACCGCCCATGTCCTGGAGCCTGTCGGTCGCAATACCGCCGCCGCCGCCGCGGTCGCCGCCAAGATCGTTGGCGATCTCGACGCGACGGGAATCTTGCTTCTGCTGCCAGCCGACCATCACATCACCGATGCCGAAGGCTTCAGGACCGCTGTCAAGGCCGGGGCCGTGCTTGCGCAAAGCGGCCATATCGTCACTTTCGGGATCACGCCGCGAGCGCCCGAGACAGGCTACGGCTACATCAAACGCGGTGATGCCATCGATGGCGGCGCTTTCGCCGTCGCGCAGTTCTGCGAGAAGCCGGACTTGGCGCGGGCTGAGTCGTTTCTCGCCCAAGGCGGCTACGACTGGAACAGCGGCATCTTCATGTGCCGCGCCGACGTGCTGGCTACCGAGATGCAGACCCATTGCCCTGAGATACTCGCCAAGAGCGCTAGCGCGGTCGCCGGAAGCTTCAAGGACCTCGACTTCTTGCGTCTCGACCGGCCTGCCTTCGAGGCTTGCCCGTCCGCGCCGATCGACACCGCCGTGATGGAACGCACCACGAAAGCCGTGGTCCTGCCGCTCGACATCGGTTGGAGCGACGTCGGCTCGTGGAATGCCCTATGGGAGCTCGGCGACAAGGATGACTCAGGCAACGTCATCAGCGGCGACGTCCTCGCCGTCGATACCGAGGAAACCTACATCCGCGGCAATGGCCGGCTCGTCACCACGCTGGGTGTGAAGGATCTCGTGATCGTCGACACCGGCGATGCCGTCCTCATCGCCGACAAGGGTCGAGTCCAGGACATCCGAAGCCTCGTTTCCGAACTGAAGGACCTCGGTCGCACCGAGCACGACACCCACGCCCGCGTGCATCGCCCGTGGGGCTTCTACGAGTCCATCGAGGCGGGCGACCGCTACCAGGTCAAGCATCTCATGGTGAAGCCGGGCGCATCCCTGTCGCTACAAATGCATCACCACCGAGCCGAGCATTGGGTCGTCGTGAAGGGTACCGCGCGGGTGGTGCTCGGCAACCGCGAGCTGCTGCTCAGCGAGAACGAGTCGACCTATATCCCCATCGGCACACCCCACCGCCTCGAGAACCCCGGGAAGGTGCCCCTGAGCATCATCGAGGTGCAATCGGGCTGCTATCTCGGCGAGGACGATATCGTCCGGATGGACGATCGCTACGGGCGTCTCGAGGACAAGCCGGAGCTTTAGCCGCTCCGGGCCTGATGCCACTTCACGCATCTAGTCTCCGGTGGATCCGGCGTGGTTCGCCATGGGATGTCACCGACATCGCCTCCGAGCCGAAGTTCGCGGATTGGCTTCGTTTTGCAAAGCGACACCAGAGTTAAGTAGTAGATGCCTCACCGCCTACTCCGCCGCAGTGACTCGCAGGCGAACCCCCGGACCTCGGTCACTTTCAGCGGCAATGAATTCCACGCCCAACTCCTCAAGGGCCTTCTCAACTTTCCAGAGGCTCTCGGCGGTACCCCTCACTTCTGAGGCAGCTTCAAGACGCTTAATCGTTGCGGGGCTTACTGACGCCGAATCGGCGAGATCGGACTGGCTGATATTCAGCAGCGCGCGGGCGGCCCTAATCTGTGGAGCCCCAATCATTGCTAAGGCCTTTGACTAAGAGTATCAACTATGCTACTAAATTGGTCAACATAGACCATGGAGGTAGCATGCATGCGCCGACAGCCCTTCACCACTGAACTACCTAAATATCAGCTGCTGAAGCAGCAGCTCCTAAAAGATTACGCGGACTTAGACGAGGAGACCCTCGCCGACACGTTAGAGGGAATCAGCGACCTCCCCGAGATGATAACCGCCGTCATCCGCTCCGCGCTAGTGGATGAGGCCCTCCACGCCGGCCTCCGCGGCCGCCTTGATGAGATGAGGGAGCGCCTCACCCGCCTCGAGCTGCGCTTCAAGAGGAAGCGGGAACTCGCTCTGGAGGCGATGGCCGAAGTCGGCCTCTCGAAGATCGCCCAGCCCGACTTTACCGCCTCCACGCGGCCGGGGACGCCGTCTCTCGTAGTGGTCACCGAGGGGGCCATCCCCCCAGCCTACTGGATACCACAGCCGCCGAAGCTCGACCGTCAAGCAATCCTGGGCGAGCTCAAGTGCGGCGCCGCGATCGAGGGTGCGCAACTCAGTAACCCGAAACCTGTTCTGACCGTGAGGACCAAGTGATGCCACTCAGCGACACACAAATCCGCCAACTCAACGCGAAGCTTGACCCGAAGTACGTTAGGACACGCAAGGTCAACGGCGCCGAACTCCACTACGTCGAGGGGTGGCACGTTATCGCCGAAGCGAACCGCATCTTCGGGCACGACGCCTGGGATCGGAGGACGCTAGCCACCAGCTGCATCTGGAGTGGCGCGAGCGGTGAGTTCTTCGTGGCGGCCTACAGTGCGAGGGTGCGCATCAGCGTACGCGCAGGTGAGGCAACAATTGTTCGGGACGGGTCAGGCTCCGGCGAAGGCAGAGGTCTGACGCGCGGCGTGGCGCACGAACTCGCCTTGAAGAGTGCCGAGACTGACGCAACCAAGCGCGCTCTTGTCACCTTCGGCAATCCCTTCGGCCTCCCACTCTACGACCGCGAGCAATGCGGCGTCCGGAAGCCACGAAAGGGGAAGGCTCAACTCGGCGAGAAGTGGGTTTTGCGGACACCGGGATCAACGGGCGCGAACTTCGACAAGCCGAGCGAGTACGCGGATGCGCTGCGGACATTAATGAGCGAAGCCCGTAACATCGATGCGCTATTTGCCATCTGGGAGCTCAATGTTGAAGCCGTCCGCGACATCAATAAGGCACTGAAGCAAGACCACCTCCCGAAATCTGGCTTAGCGCCGCAACTCGCTGAGCACCTCAAGCGCTGCGCAGCCACCTTAGCGACACCGCCAGCCCACGGAGCCACGCCGCATCAAAGTAAGGAGGCGACTTCTGGCGACTTCGGTCCGCGTGTCAAAGTCGATAAGAGTGCACTCGCGATAGGTGAGCTGAAGCGTATCCGGTGCAGGGAGCACCTGCGCTTCGTTGCGCGGCACCCCTGTGTCATCTGCGGACGCTCCCCCTCTCACGCGCACCACCTACGCCACGCGCAAGTGCGGGGGCTCGGCCTGAAGGTGAGCGACGAATTCACAGTCCCCCTATGCGCCATCCACCACAACGAAGTCCACAAGACTGGGCGGGAGCAGCAGTGGTGGGTAGACAGAAATGTCGAGCCCCTGAAAGTTGCGGCCACTCTGTGGCGTGAGAGCCGAGAGCTTAGGCCGCTGCCTCCGGAGCCAGCGAGTAGCCCAAGTAGCGAACCTCAAGACGTGCAGCAGTAGAATGGGACAAAATACCATGAGCGGAACAATGGCCTTCTTCTACACGATGGCTCCCACTCTAACGGCGAATATCCTGACTGTGACCCTAGTGTACTGCTTCGCTAAAATTGCGCAGAAGGAGCGAAGGGCCGAGGAGAATGGACTCGGCACTTATATGGGGCTAATCGCGATGGTGTTCGTGTTTGTGCTCTACGGCCTCTACACCTGGGGATTGTGGGCGGAGTAGCGCGTCTCGGTGATAGCGTCGGGATGGATCGCCGACCCCTGACGTACACCCGCGAGATCCCCCTAAAAATTTCGTTAGACAGGCACTCATGGCGTGTTGTGCGAATCGCGGGCGTGCTTACAATTTTCCAATATCAGGCCCTCAGGGAGATTGAGGGGCTCCAACGAGTTTACGGGCGGCTTCGCCCTAGGGGACACCATGACGTCGATTAAGCAATTCAATGCGAACCGAGCCAACGCCACCAAGAGCAGCGGCCCCAAGACTGCAGCGGGCAAGCAGCGCTCCCGGATGAATGCGGTGAAGCACGGCCTGACGGCGGCGACGCTCGTCCTCGCGGGTGAGCACGCAGACGACTTCGATAGTCTGCGTGCGGCGCTACAGGAGCGGTTCCAGCCGCAGTGCGTCTTGGAGGACGAGTTGGTGGAGCGCCTCGCAGTTACCTACTGGCGGCTCCGGCGCGTCCCGCTCTTTGAGGCCGCAGTTCTTGAGGCCCGAAAACGCCATTGCCGTCAACTGGGTCGGATGCGGAGGCGTGCCGAAGAGGGCGCATCTCCGGAGTTGGCTGCGGTTGGGGAGGCACTGATACAAGACGCCCAGTACGGTGACGCATTTAGGAAGTTGGGGCGACAGGAGATAACGCTCATGACTGTGGCGGAGAAGACGCTGCGAACATTGGCCGATCTGCGGCGTGTCGATCAGGAGGGTCAGGGCCGCGCCCTCCGCGCTGCCTAAGAGCGTCGCCGTGCCACCCACACAGCCACTAGGAAAAATGTCCATGCGCCCCGAAGACAAGACACCCAGCCAGGAAAACGGCCAGGTCCAATATTGCGCCGAGTACGCGCAGCAGGCTGAGAGATTGTCGCAACTTGGTCTCGATGACGCGGACCTCGCCTTCTTCTTCGGTGTCAATCAAGGGACGCTCGACCAATGGAAGGCGGAGCAACTTGAATTCCTCACCGGGATTGAGATCGGAAGGTTGACCGTAGAGGGGATCGTCGAGCGTGCGACTGTCCGTAATATTACGGGCTACACCGCAATTAAGCAGCGAGTGCTACGGGGGAGAGTGATCGAACTTGAGTACCACGTGCGGGGAGACCCCTGGGCAGGCATGGAATGGCTCTCCCTGCGCAAGCCCAGTTGGGTAGACGGAGCTTGAAGTTTCATCCCGTTGGCCGACGTTCACGCCTCGGTAGGCAGCTCCCCCACCTGACGGCTTGGCACACTCCGCCCACGCCCCACTTGCGCCGCTGGAACCGAGTGACAGGCGGGAAAGCTGAAACGTCGACTTCGCGCGCGAGAGGAGCCGCGGAAACTCGGCATTCAACGCCTATTCAAAGCCTCGAAAAGTGTAAGCCAGCGGTCAGCGACCACGCCGGCATCAAGCGCGGCGACGGCTTCTCGCCCCTTGTCCGCATAGCTTGCCCGCAATCCCTCGTCCGACAGCTCCCCTTCACATAGGCCGCGTCGATCTGTCGGAGCGTAACAGCCTTGTCGAGGGCATAGGCCGGTCGGCCCCTTGCGGTTCAAAGGTGATCGCCGTGACCGTGTGCCCAACGCCCACCCATTCATTGCAAAGCAGGCTTGCGACCCGCTCTGCGCCGCCAATGCCGAGATTCGGAATTATGAAGGCAATACGCATCGCCTTAAGCGCAATTCAGAAACTCGAGCCACACCCGCATGGCGGCGGCGGTCGTCATCCCCATGAACTCGGCTGCTCATGTCTGTCGCTCACACTGATCTCCGTCGTCGGCGCTGCGGCGTAGCGCGGTGGACACGAGAAGTTCGCGGCCAGTCGCGTGCCGAGAAGTTCGTCATAAACAGCAAGTGTCTTTGCTTGCATTTGGCCCAAGACAAACTTGGTAGTGACCCATGCGCGTGCGCGCGCGCCGATCGCCAGTCGCTCTACTGACTGGAGGTTGAGCGACTGCTTTATGCGCTCGGCGAGCGCTGCGGTATTACCCGGCTTGATCATCCAGCCAGTGAACCCGTTTGGATCGCTTGCAGCATCGACGATAGTCTCCGGCAGCCCGCCGGCATCCGACACGATGACCGGACAACCCATTGCCTGGGCCTCGATGCTGGTCCTGCCAAAAGCTTCTCCGACCATCGATGGTATAAGCGCGGTATTGGAAGCGAGGAAAGCCACCGGCATATCGCTGCAATGGCCTACGAGCCGCACCTTATCCCCCAGGCCGTAACGAGCGATGAGATCGGCAAGCTCAATCCGGTAGGTTTGGTTTGTCCCATCGCCGGCGAGTATCAAGATTGCGCCTTCGAATGAGCCTTCATCGTTGAGGCACCGCACCGCCTCGATGGCTTGCCGCTGGCCCTTGGAGCCGGCGAGCCGCGCGGCATGGAGCACGATCTTGGTGCCCGGCGGCACGTGCCAGCTTTCCCTTAATCGGGTCACGGATCCCGGTGGCACTACGAACGGATCGAAGATCGCGCTATCTAGGCCGCGCAAGATGGTGCGTATGCGCGGCTGCGCCCCCTCGTGGCGCGAAGCGATGAGGTTTGCAGTGTAGCATGAGTTAGCGATGACGCGGTCGCCTCGCCCCATGACGCTGTTATAGACCGCCTTCACCGGACCGGGCTTGCCGTAGGTGCCATGATAAGTGGTGACGAACGGCCTCCCAGTCCAGCGCGCGGCCAGCAGAGCGCTCCACGCCGGCGCCCGGCTACGCGCGTGGAGCAACGAAATGTCGCGCTCGCTGACGAGAGCTGCCAAGGCGCGTGCGTTGGCCAGAATGGTGAGCGGGTTCTTGCTCGCCATAGGCAGTTTGATGACTTCCCCGCCCGCGCTCCTGACATCAGCTGCTAGGCGTCCCCCTTCGGTGGCAACGAGAGCGTTCGCGCCGGCGCGGATAATCGCCTCGGCGATCTCTACGGCAGATTGCTCGGTGCCGCCGGTATCCAGCCGCGGCACAACCTGCATTATAGTCACCTCTGCCATCACACTCGTCTTTGGCGAAAACAGCCCAGCGCGCCAGCGCTGATTTGAAGGAAGCAGCAAAGCAAGCGGCGCATGTATCTTCCGATTGAGCAGCAAACTGGGGCTAAGCTGAGGCATATCCGGGCATCCGGAAGCGCTCGCTCGCGATATGGGACCGGAGTTGCAACGGCCTCACGACGAGTGGGCGTGTTACGCGCGCTCCACTTTTTGGTCATGGTAAGACGTCATATCAGCCCGGCGCGGCGCTTAAGGAACTCTTTCAAACATGATCTTTCGCTCTTCAGTCCTCCTCTCATCGCTGATTTCAGCGCTTGCTCTATTTGTCGCGGTGCCGAGCTCGCACGCCTTTGAGGGTTGCAACGCCAAGCCGACCTCAGCCCAGGTGGTGAATGTCAAACACATGGGCGCCAAGGGCGACGGCAAGGAGAACGACACGGGGACCATTCAGAAGGCGATCAACGAGATCGCCGGCACCGGCGGCACCGTCTATGTGCCCAATGGGGTCTACATGGTACGCGCGACCGGCAAAGGTCGCCTTCGCCTGCGCAGTAAGATGACCCTCAAGCTAGCGGACGGCGCTGTTCTTAAGGTCATTCCCAACCGTGCCCGGTCGTACTCGGTGCTGAAGATTGGCAAAGCCACCGATGTGAACGTGATTGGCGGGACGTTGCTAGGCGATCGCGGCGAGCACGATGGCAAGGCGGGCGAATGGGGCATGGGCATCCGCATCGGCCCCGAGGTCAAGCGTGTGTCTATCGTGGGCGTCACCGCCGAGGAGATGTGGGGCGATGGCTTCTATGTCGAGGGCGCCACCGATGTCGCGTTCTGCTCGGTCGTCGCCACCCACAACCGCCGCCAAGGGCTTTCCATCGTCGAAGCCAATCGTTTGCTGGTGACAGACTCCGTATTCGAACAGACGCGCGGCACACGCCCGAGCGCCGGTATCGATATCGAGCCGGACCGTCCGGAGCAGAAGGTCGTCAACGTCCGCATCGAGCATTCGCGGTTCATCAACAATGCCGGCGGTGGTGTCATGATCGCCGGCAAGCGTGGTTACACCGCCGACGTCGAGATCGTCCGCAACGTGTTTGAGGAGGGTCGGCCAATTCTCATCGAGAATGCGCCGCACGTCAGATCGACGGAGATCTGCGACAACCGCCATATTGGACAGGTTGCCCCGCCCCAAGAAGGGCTCAATGCCTTCGCCGAGACCGTGGAGGTAGTTTCCTTGCAGGCCGACTGCCGGAGCGGGCGGGATATGCGCTTCGAGATGAACCGGGGGAACACGAAGAAGAAAAAGAAGAAGCCCGCCAATTGAGGGGCCGCCCCCACGGGGGTGCGGCAATAGGGCTGCCCGAAGCCTGACGCGCGAGCGCCGCCGAGAGCGGCCTAGACTCGGCTAAGCGCAAAGGCTAACAACGCGTGGCTCGCGCCCGAGGGCCGGCCCGGAAGCGGCCGCGTCACAGGTGGGAAGACCTCAGTTTGCAATCACTCGGGGACTAGGGATGAAACTGCCGGCCCTCGCCGACATTCGGATTGGTGTCATTGGCCTCGGATATGTAGGCCTGCCCCTCGCAGTCTATCTATCGCGCTATTTTCCCGTGGTTGGCTTCGATATCGACGCCGGCCGCGTGGATGAGCTATCCCGCGGCATAGATCGCACCCATGAGGTGACCGACGAGGAATTCGCCGCCGTGAAGGAGCTTAGCTACACAGCGGATATCGAAGACCTGCGCGACTGTAATTTCTATGTCGTCACCGTGCCGACCCCGGTAGATAATGCCAAGCGTCCCGACCTTTCCGCCCTGGTGAGCGCGAGCCGCGGCGTCGGACAAGTGCTCTCCTCTGGCGACATCGTCGTCTACGAGTCGACCGTGTTTCCCGGCGCCACCGAAGAAATCTGCGTGCCGGAGTTGGAGAAGGCCTCGGGCCTCAAGTTCAATCAGGATTTCTACGCCGGCTACTCGCCTGAGCGCATCAATCCTGGCGACATGGCCCATCGCGTTCCCGACATCATCAAAGTCACGTCGGGCTCCACGCCCGAGGTCGGCGATCTCGTCAACGCCGTCTATGCCAAGGTCATTACCGCGGGCACCCATCGCGCCAGCTCGATTCGTGTCGCCGAGGCCGCCAAGGTCATCGAGAATATTCAGCGTGACGTGAATATCGCGCTCATCAACGAGCTCGCCATGCTGTTCAAGCAGATGGGTCTGGAGACGCTCGAAGTGCTCGAGGCGGCCGGCACCAAGTGGAATTTCCAGCCCTTCCGTCCCGGCCTGGTCGGCGGTCACTGCATCGGTGTCGACCCCTACTACCTGACCTATAAGGCCGAGCAGATCGGCTTTCACCCGCAGATGATCCTCGCCGGACGCCGCATCAATGACGGCATGGCAGCCTTCGTCGCCAACGACATCATCAAGGCTATGCTCAAGCGTAAGCAGTCGATCGACGGCGCCCGCGTTCTGGTGATGGGCTTCACCTTCAAGGAAAACGTCCCCGACACGCGTAACACCAAGGTCGTCGATCTCGTCAAAACTTTGCGCGACTTCGTCGGCGAGCTGGTGATCTACGATCCCATGGCCGACATCGAGCTCGCCAAGCACGAATATGGCATCGACATCACCAATGAGTTGCCAGCAGGCCCGTTCAATGCGGTGATCCTGGCGGTCAAGCACGATCCTATCGCCCAGTTGGGCGAAACCGGCATCAAGGCGCTGCTCACGCCTGACGGCCTCATCTACGATCTCAAAGGCATCCTGCCGCGCGATGTGAGCCACGCGCGCATCTAGGTCCGATGTTCAAGAGCGAAGCCGTAGTCGTCGGCGCGGGGGTGATCGGGCTTTCGATCGCGCGGGCGCTGGCCGGGCGCGGCCTAGAGGTTCTCGTTCTTGAAGCCGAATCCCGCATCGGCCAAGGCGTGTCCTCGCGCAACAGCGAGGTCATACACGCCGGTCTCTATTACCCACCCGGAAGTCTGAAAGCGCGGTTCTGCGTCGAGGGACGCCGCTCGCTCTACCGGTACTGTTCCGAACATGGCGTACCCCATCGGCGCTGCGGGAAGCTTGTCGTCGCCACCACGCCAGACGAGGACGCCGCTGTGCAGGCACTCTATGAGCGGGCGCAAGCCAATGGTGTCGAGGACATCGCGTTGATCGGACGGGAGCACCTGAAGGCCATCGAGCCGGACGCAAGGCACAGCGCGCTCGTCTCAGGCACCACCGGTATCGTCGACGGTCACGCCCTGATGCTCGCTTATCAGGGGGACGCCGAAGCGGCCGGTGCCGCGGTACAGCTCCGCGCGCCGTTCACCGAGGCCCATGTGAGCGGCGCATCGATTACCCTTGTGACGGGAGGGCATGAGCCCGCCGAGATCGAGACCGGGCTTCTCGTCAATGCCGCGGGGTTGCAAGCGTGGGACGTGTCATCGCGCCTGCGAGGACTGGATCCAGCGACCATCCCCCCCCGTCATCTCACCAAGGGAAGCTATTTCTCGATGAGCGGGCGGGCGCCCTTCTCACATCTCATCTACCCCGTGCCGATGCCGGGCGGGCTCGGCATCCACCTCACCTTCGATCTCGGCGGCGCCGTGCGGTTCGGGCCAGATGCGGAATGGGTCGACGAAATCGATTATGAGGTCGACCCCGAGCGGGGCAACGCCTTCTACGCCGCGATCCGGCGTTACTGGCCCGACCTTCCCAACGGCGCTTTGGCCCCTGACTATGCGGGCATCCGGCCGCGCATCGCGGGGCCCGGAGAGCCCGCGGGCGACTTCATCATCCAGGGACCGGCCATAACGGGTCACAAAGGCTACGTAGCGCTTTACGGCATTGAATCGCCCGGACTGACCGCATCGCTCGCCATTGGCGACTACGTGGCGAATCTGGTGAGCTAACGGCGGCGTCCCGCGGCTCGGCAATTAGATCGGGGAGCGCTGTATCTGCTTCTTGCTTCTACCAATCAAGCCACGGCGCTCCAGCTGCTCGCTCGATTCATAGGATACGGATGCCTCTCCAGTGAGTCGCTGGCCCGCAGCGATGCCCGTAAATCTGTTGTAGTAGCGGTTGTAGCGCTGACGCGTAAAAGGCCTGGTACTCTCGATTCGTGACCTTGCAAGGCCTTCATCCCAACCGAGCATTTCGCGTAGGATTGAGAAGTGAAGGAGCGCACAGGTTGGTTCACCGACGATCGCGCCGGTCACCTCATGGCAGTTCAGTTTTTGGATACTGTTCCCCCAAACAATCGGTGTCTTTGTCAGCCAACCCCGCGCCGTCCCGAACAATCGACCTCGTGCCCCACCGTGCACCCAGAAGTAGGGAGCTGAACAGTGACCCACGAATAGAAAATCATCGTCGAAAAAAGGTGACGCGGACGCAGGCGCTTGACCGGCGCTGTAATTCAACGCCTGCTCGAAGGATTCCGGAAACATATCGAGCATGAACCCAGGGAGAACCTCATAGCCTCGCTCCTTGGCTTCTCCCAGTATGCCTGGGAGCCCCTCTTGCTCAATTCTCGGCAAGACGAGCTGCTCATCAACATCCACATGGATGCACCAATTGCCTGCGCCGTGCCGCTTTGCAAGCTCATTGAACCAGCGTGCCCCGCCTGCACCCGAAATAATAAAGTGATCGTCGGTCCAATATACCGTCGCGTCTGGCTGCGCGCATGCAAACTGAGTTGATCCATCAGTTGATGCATTGTCTACTATGAAGAACCAATCCACACCGATCGAGCGATAGTATTCGAAAAACCACGGCAAGAGGTGCCTCTCGTTTTTGACGTTTGCGAATAACAGTATCTTGCCGTTGAGGCTCTTCCGCGGGTTCGCATCAATTTGCTCAAACCGGAGCAATTGAGCGTGGACTGCGGGAATATATTGCTGGTGTAACAATCCTTCTGAGCAGCGCTGAGCTTCGACGTTGTCGCCAGCCCGATACGCCAGCCAACCGCTGATCGAATCCGTTACCGTGGAGCGGCCAAATCGCCGATGCAATCGATCGAGCAGCTCGTTCGTCGTGGAGGCATCGAACCTACGCACATGCGCAAGGACCTCTGCAATGTGTGCGCGGCGGGAATCTGGAAATCGGCAGCAAATCTCTCCAGCGAATTTTGCTAGTGTATCAACATCACCCGGCTCGCTCAGACTGAGATCTAGTTGTGTTGCCAAGGCCAGGTTGACTCCAAGAGACTTTGGAAATGCAGCCGCATAACGGCGAGCCAGGCTCAGCGCTTCTTGGGGGAAATGACACGTGCGGAGTAGCTTAATGTGCGTCATAGCCTCCTGAGGGCTGTCCGCTCGGCCCAGACGCGCCGAACTAAGCTCACCCTGATCGACCATCGATCCGGCGCGAAAGATGCGGTAACCGGGATCCCGAGCAACTTTCTGAGGAGATTTTCTCCGTGCAACGCACCAAGCCTGCGCAGCTTTGGTCTCGTCGCCTTCTATCGTGGCGATGGCGGCTAACGTCGAAAATGCGTCGGCTGAGGTCGGTTCTACTTTTATTGCATCTTCAACCGTCTTCCGTGCCGCACGAAAATCGCCAGCGCGACCAAGGGCTGCTGCGCGTGCAAGCTGCTCCGATACCGAAAGAGAGGATGAAGACTTTGCCGCCGCATCGTTCCAGTGCTCACTTGCCGTTCGCCAATCCTCACGCGCCGCGGCGATACGAGCCAAACCCTTGCTTGCTTCGACAGAACTCGGAAACTTCGCCGCTAGGGCTAAGTACAATGCGTCCGCCTCGTCCAGCCTTTCCAACACGAGGTGAGCCGATGCAGCAGCAACACACCAGTCTGATTGAAGCGGCGTTGACGACAGTTCTAAACAGGTCCGCCATCGCTCGCATGCTGCTGTCCAGTCTTGCCTACGCATTGAAATCCGAGCTAGGCCGGCAAGTCCGATGCCGTGATTTGGGTAGTGTTTGAGTAAGGCCGTGTAGCCTGCTTCGGCTCCATCAAGGTTGTTCAACTGGAGTTGCGCCTTGGCCGCAGCGGTGAACCAACCTAATTGCAGCGGCGTAGAGGATTGCGTGATGCAGGTCTGCCAGCGACCGGCTGCCTCGACAAAGTCCTGCCTGTGCGCAGAAATATAGGCGAGCCCTGCAAGACACTCACCGTTATTCGGGTGTTGCTCCAGTATGGCAGTGTAGGAGGCCTCAGCTCCGTCCAGATCTCCGGCGCCCAGTTGGTCTGATGCTGCGCCGAGGGATGCTCTCAAGGAGCACAAGGAGCCCAAAAGCCTGCGTCCGAGCCGTGCAACACGCCACGATCGCAGCGGACTCAGGCGATGACGTAGAATAGAGGTCTTGCCGCTCATGGCTCAACATCTAGCAGGTATTCGGAGCTTCTCGATCGTTGGGGCGACTTCCCGTGAGGACGTTGACTCAGTATCAAATGTCAATCGTCCTGGCCTTGCCCGCACGGCCAACACCTCGATAGGTAAAGCCAGCGGCTTCGGCCAATGACGGTGCATAGACGTTACGCAAATCCACGAGAGCGTCGCCGCGCATGACTTTGCGGAGCTGCTTGAGGTCGACCGCCCGGAACTCGTTCCACTCGGTGAGCACGACGAGCACATCGGCGTCCTCGGCGGTCTCAAGGGCACTGGAAAACCACGCCACGCCGGGCAGCAATTCCTCGCCTTTGCTGCGGCCTTGCGGATCGCAGGCACGAATGGTGGCGCCTCTGGCTTGGAGCATCGGCAGGATCACCAAGCTCGGCGCCTCGCGCATATCGTCTGTGTTCGGCTTGAACGTCACCCCGAGCACGGCGATGGTCTTTGTGCGCACGGAGCCGCCAGCCGCCTCCTCGATCCGCGTCGCCATGGCAATTTTGCGCTCGGTGTTGACCTTCTCAACTTGCTCGATGAGCGACAGCGGGGCCTTCGCCTCACGCGCCGTCCGGATCAAAGCCGTGACATCCTTTGGGAAGCACGAGCCACCGTATCCGGGGCCAGCATGAAGGAACTTCGATCCGATGCGCCCGTCCGGCGCGACCGCGTTCGCCACCTCGCCCACATCCGCGCCCACCGACTCGCACAAATCGGCGACCTCGTTGATGAACGTGACCTTCATGGCGAGAAAGGCGTTTGCGGCATACTTGGCCAGCTCGGCGGACTCGCGGCTGACGAAGACGATTGGTGCTTTGCGCAGCGCGAGCGGCTCATAGAGACGCTCCATGACCTGGCGACCGCGCCCGCTATCGCAGCCGACAAGCACGCGGTCGGGATGCGTGAAGTCGCGGATGGCTGATCCTTCGCGCAGAAACTCAGGGTTCGAGCACACGGCGAAGTCAACATCGGGGCGGAGCACTTTCAGCCGCCGTTCGATCTCGCGGCTGGTGCCAACCGGTACAGTGGACTTCGTGGTGATGACGACGCCCGTATCCACATGGGGCGCCAGCTCTTCCACCGCTTCGAAGACATAGGTGAGATCGGCATAGCCGTCGCCCCGGCGGATCGGCGTGCCGACGGCAAGAAACACGACGTCGGCGGCCTTCACGGCGTCAGGCAGCGAGCTTGAGAACAGCATGCGCCCGGCCGCGACATTCCGCGCGACGAGATCGTCGAGCCCGGGCTCGTAGATCGGGATGACCCCGCGCTTCAGGTCGGCGACACGCTCCTCGTCCTTATCGACGCAGGTGACCTTCCAACCGAAGTCTGAGAAGCAGGCGGCGGAAACGAGGCCCACATAGCCCGCCCCGATCATGCAAATCTTCACCGCTATCCCCTTCTGCCGCCTCGTCCTTTGGGAGATCGAGGAACCACCCACTCCCAATCTGGAACCCTGCTTTCGGCCAATAGCATGACATTTTCATGTAAGCCAAGTCCGCCTCCCTGCGCCGGCCGACGCGTCGAGCCGAAAGCGGGCGAGGCGTCCAGGGGCCCCCTTTACGCCGGCCTCGGAAAACCTCTAGGGCGATAAGATCGCCCGTCTTATGCGGCAAGACCGAAAGGCAGCGTGCCGCCTAGACACCCATCTGGACAAAGGCTAACAACGCTCCGCGGGAGCTGGCCCCCGCCTTGTCCACGTGCTCCCGATTGATCCCCGAGGGCGCAAATCTTCAAGCGGGGAAGAGAGATGAACCAACCGGAACCGGCCTTCGAGGCCGCCGCAGACCAGCCGACGAGCGGGGCATTGCGTCGCGCCGGCTCGGCGGGAGCGCGCGCCGCTAACCTTGCCATGAGCGGGGTGTGGATGGCCGAGGCGGATCTGGCGGAATGAAGATCCTGGTCACCGGCGCCGCCGGCTTCATCGGCTTCCACACGGCGCAGGCTCTCCTCGACCGCGGCGACGAGGTCGTCGGCCTCGACAACATGAACGCTTACTACGACGTCACGCTCAAGGAGGCGAGGCTGACGCGTCTCGCGCCGCGCGACCACTTCTCCTTCGTGAAGGGCGACATCGCCGATCAAGAGACGGTAGCTAAGCTCTTCGCAGAGCATCAACCCCAGCGCGTTATCCACCTTGCCGCCCAAGCCGGCGTGCGACACTCGCTGACCCACCCGGGAGAGTACGCCCAATCGAACCTAGTCGGGTTTCTCAACATTCTTGAAGCGTGTCGCCACCAGAAGGTGGAGCACCTAGTCTACGCCTCGTCGAGCTCCGTCTACGGCGGCAATACTCACACGCCCTACAGCGTTCACAATAACGTCGATCACCCGTTGAGCTTTTACGGCGCGACCAAGAAGTCGAACGAGCTCATGGCCCATTCCTACGCACATCTCTACCAGCTACCTGTGACCGGCTTGCGCTTCTTCACGGTCTATGGCCCGTGGGGTCGACCTGACATGGCGCTGTTCAAGTTCGTGCACAACATCCTGGCCGATGAACCGATTGATATTTACAACGAGGGTCGTCACGCGCGGGACTTCACCTATATTGACGACATTGTCGAAGGTGTGCTTCGGACCGGAGACAGGATCGCCGCACCAAACCTTGACTGGTCCGGCGAACACCCAGATCCAGGGACGTCCTCGGCTCCTTATCGCCTCTACAACATCGGCAACAACAGCCCTGTGCCGCTTATGGACTTCATCGGCTACGTCGAAACCGCACTCGGGCGCAAGGCCAAGAAGAAATTCCTTCCGTTGCAGCCAGGCGACGTGCCGGCAACCTACGCGGACATCACCAGCTTGAAGGCGAACATAGACTTCGAGCCTGGCACACCCATCGACGAAGGCATCCGCCGCTTCGTCGCGTGGTACCGTGACTTTTACAAGGTTTGATCAGCAGCACAGATTGCGAATTAATTATTCGGAATAGCAAGGGGACGGCCTTGCCATGTCGCTGCAAGTTAGCCTCGACCAGGCTGGCAAGTAGACAAGCTCGATCAACTCAACTCGGCGAGCTAGTAACTACCCTTTCCTCTACACGTGCTCGAAGGCGCGACAGACATACGATCGCAGCAGTCCCGGAACGGGACGCTCCGACATTATTTGGAGCATGCCAAGATCCGTGAAAACTACTTGGTAGTCCCTGATAAAATGCCTATCGCTGGGCAGCCTCGGTTCGTCTTCTTGTTCTATAACCAAAACGCGCTTACCTATTCTTGCAATATGCTGGAATACATCGTCACTATCAGTGTGAATATGGACTAGAACTGCCATCGTAAACACCAAATCAAATTTTAGATCTGGTAAATTTGGCAATATATCCTCTGCACTCCCCAGAATTATATTTGGATTCATGGCAGGATACGCGTTACGAGACAGCGCGATGGCCTCTGCATTGATTTCAATTGCTGTAAGGTCGTGGTAGCCAGCCTCCCACAGGAAGTTGAGATTCCTTCCAATATTGCATCCAACCTCTAGTATTGAACCGCCTTCTGGCAAAAGGCCACGCACATATCTCACGAGCGATAAGCTGCGCTCATCGCTAGCACGAGCATAGTTCTCTGGCCGGTTCTTATCTGGGGGATGGGCCCAATATTGGTGGGCCTCCGAGCGCGTCAGCTTTTGCATGAGGGGAGGGCTATACCTTAAGCGTCAACGACGCATTGAGCGGAATGGACGGAACTTAGCACTGCCAAACAGGTTCCAGCAATTGGAACTCTTGAGCAAGCCACCACCCAAAGGAGAGGACTGAGACACACCGATAATCAATCCCACTCTAATCTTTTGCCCTCAATCGGCGAAGAGTATTCTCGGTAAGCGCTTTTTTTAGACGACGAGCCGCGTCTTCTGGCTCTGGGGGTGGATGGCAATTTTGGACGGTGGTGACTCGCCTAGACGCCAAGTTAAAGAATTTCGGCCAGACATCCAGGCTCTTCGCGGCTTGGCGGTTCTGCTTGTCGTCCTCTATCACGCAGAGCTACCGCTCGCTTCCGCGGGCTATCTCGGCGTGGACATCTTCTTTGTTATCTCCGGCTTTCTAATCACAAGGCTGATCTCACAAGGGATTGAAGCCGGCAGGTTCAGCTTTCGCCAGTTTTACTATCGGCGCGCTAAGCGGCTCTTGCCTGCGTCCTACGTGGTCATCGCACTCACCGTGCTGGCCGCCCCCTACTTTGTGACGGAGCTGGAGCTCGAGCAGCTCAAGGCCCAAGCGCTGGGAGCCGTCACCTTCACGACCAATTTGGTGCTCTGGCAACAATCCGGCTATTTCGACGGTGACGCCGACAACAAGGTGCTCCTGCACTTCTGGTCGCTAGCGATCGAGGAACAATATTATCTCGTCTTGCCGACACTGCTGTTCTTCGTCCCGCGCCAAGCCTGGGTCGCGACGACCGCTGGCGTCCTGCTCACCAGCATGACTCTATGCTTTTATCTGGCTCCCCAGGACCCGTCTGCCGCGTTCTACCTCCTGCCCACCAGAGCCTGGGAGCTGTCGCTTGGCTCGCTTGGCGCTCTGCTGCCCGTTTATGTGACCTACAGTAGGCCCCTATCTTTGGCCCGCTTGCCGGCCCTGCTTATCTTGCTCACCATCCCGCTCTACCCGAGTGGGTCCTTCCATCCGGGCCTCGATGCGCTGCTCGTCTGCACCGCGACACTTGTTGTGATCCTGGGCGGCCAGCGTGGAGCTTCCCTCCTGGGCCAAGACCCGATCACGGCCACCATCGTTTGGCTCGGGGACATTTCCTATTCGCTCTATCTCGTGCACTGGCCGGTGATCGTGTTCACGCGGGCCGCATGGATAGGCGAAGCGCCTAGCTATGCGATGACCATTGCCATTGTCCTGTCGCTTGCACTGAGCTGGCTGCTCTACACATTTGTCGAGTCTCCCTTTCACAAGGGCTTCGCGCACGACCCGCAACGTGTGGTGGCCGGGCTGATCGCCGCCTCCCTGATGATAGTCGCGACGCCAATTGCAATCGGCCGCGCGACGGCCACCGGCACGGACTATCAGCATCTCCGACGTGCCAATTACGGCATTGATCGCTCATGCTCCCATAAAGCCTACAAATTCGAGGGTGTAACCAAAGATTGCCGTACGACGTTGGCGCCGAAAGTGCTGATATGGGGCGATTCCTACGCCATGGCCTGGGCGTCGGCGCTGATCCGACCACTTGGCAAGGTCGGCCTAGAGCAGGCCACAATGAGTGCCTGCGACCCTCTCATCGGCATGGCCCGATTTCCAAAGCAAGCGGACGAGCGCTACAACCGCGCCTATGCTGAAGGATGCCTCGATTTCCACCTGCGGGTCCTCGACTATATCCGCCACAACGAGGACCTGGAGGTCGTCATTGCCGCCGCCCGCTTCCAGACCATCCTCAGCAGCGGCAATCTGATGCTGGTGAAGGAGAAGGACGGCTATGCGGCGCGCGAGGTGACACCGGAGTTGGTCGCCCACGGTCTTGCACGGTTAGTTATGTCCGTGCGGGCGGCCGGAAAGAAAGTCGTCGTCCTTGCGCCTCCGCCCGCCAACGGCATGAATATCGGCACCTGCCTGGAGAGGCGCGCCAAGAATAGGATCACCTTCGACGCCCCGAAGGATTGCTCCATCTCGCTTGAGAGCCTGAAAGCCTACCGTGCAGAGACCTGGGCGCTGCTAGAGCGCGTTTCAGAACTTGCGGATGTCGAAGTGGTGGACACGCAAGATTTCCTCTGCGACGAAGTCTCCTGCAAGACCGAGATCGACGGGAAGCCGCTTTATCGTGATGCTGGTCACCTGAGCTATGTTGGGGCAGCCTTGATAGGGGACCGGTCCAGGTTGGCGAGCGATATACTTCAGAAGGCACGATGAGCCCCACTCGTCGAACGTCTAGGCTACGAACGCCGTCAAACTGCGTTACAAAGGTCTCGGGCTAGTGAGAGGTCGTGGCCTCTCTCAGGCGCTAGCGCTACGCCGTCAATTACCTGCGGAAGACATTGAACATCTAAAACGCCGCAATGCTCAGAAGGAAAGGCGTGGGCAACAAATCATCTATAGGAAGAAGAGCCTGGAGATCGCTTGCGTTACGACGTCGGTTGAGCAGCGTTACCACCAGTCAACCTTGGCGCACTACGACGCCATTGAGAGTCATCGGTCGAATATTCGTTCGGAAACGGCTCGCCGATAGAGTTAAGATCTAAGGTCGCAATCGTTCGCAAAGACGATGGGGCGGAGGTCATATTGAGCAAAGATGCGGAAGTGAACGTTGGGCAGCTAAATGAAAGATAAAAATAATGACGGCACCGCCAGATTCCGGTCTGCTCCCGGCCTGGCAACTGCGATCGCAGACCTTGAGACTCAGATCCGTGAGAATTCCACGAAGCAGAGCGAGGAGATTGCGGACCTTAGGAATGCGATTAACAGGCTGCACGTCGCTTCGCCACTGAATCTCACCTGTTAGCAGAGTTGTCGGAGTCCAAGCAGGCGGCGGACGTTCTTCGCGAGGAATTGGCGCTTGTGAACCAGAGTAGATCGTGGAGATATACCGCGCCGCTCCGCAGAACGATGAACGTGGTCCGGAGATTACGTCCAGCCATAGGACGTTACCTTCGTTGGACCAATAAGCCACTTCAACCCGACGGCGAATCGCTGCAGCAAGTCATCGACCTGGAAGCCAAGCTCTGGGGCGGCTTTTCCAAATACGCCCTTAAAGACCTGGAAGCAATGAAGCGAACTCCCGAAAGGGCGGCATCTTCCCGAGCCGCCTGGGCGCTGGGGTGCTGGCAGGCAGCCGCTGGGGATTTCAGGAGTGCTTATGAAAACACTCACTTCGCGAGGCAGTCTCACCTAAGGATGCGACTGAAGGACATCGTCCTGGAGGCATACTGCCTCGTGCGCATTGGCTCGGTTGAGGCAGCAAGGGAGCTCATTCAGGAAGCTTTTGACAATGGATTCGACGATCCAACCCTCTATCTTGCCATGGCAAACACCTACCCCGCTTCTGACTCAAGCAACTCAACTGAAATAGACGAGCTTCGCCTGTCTTGGATCAATCGACTCTATGACAAAGCAGGACTTCTGCCCATCACCAAGGCCAACCATACAAAGCCACTCAGAATCGATAACTTGAGGACCAGTCTAGTCTCCAGCACACCGGAACAGGAGTCTAAGGTTAGCGTCATCATCCCCGCCTACAACGCCGCAAACACGCTTTCCTATACGCTGGAGGGCCTATTTGCGCAGACATGGCGAAACCTAGAGATCATCGTCGTGGACGACCACAGCACCGATGACACGCTCGCGGTGGCCGAAGGGCTCGCCGACCGTGACAACCGCGTCAAGGTCGCCCACCAGGATCGTAACTTGGGTGCCTATTCCGCCCGCAACCTTGGCTTATCGCTCGCCTCCGGGGAGTTCGTCACCGTGCATGATGCCGGCGATTGGTCCCACGCGCAAAAAATTGAACTGCAGGTCAATGGTCTGCTGAGTGACAGCGCTGCCCCCGCCAATTATTCCTGCATGGCGCGTGCGAGCGAAACCCTGTCCTTTTTAGGCAAATTCCGGCGGAAGGATCGCCTCATTGATCGGAATCCGTCTTCCTTCATGTTTCGAAGGAAGATCGTGGACGCCGTCGGGGGATGGGACACCGTTCGCGTCTCTGCTGATACGGAGTTTGCCATGCGCATCATGAAAGCCACATCGGCCAAGCCTTTTGACCGCATCCTGGAATCATGCCCTGTCGCCTTCGCCGTAGACAGCGAGGTGTCCTTGACGAGTAACGAGGCCACGCACGGCAAGACCATACACTACGGCGTCCGACGTGAGTATCAGGAGGCAGCCAAATATTGGCACTCTGTTACAGCACCCCACGATCTGCGTGCCGAACCGTCTGCATCGAAACGGCCTTTTCCGGCGCCGGAATCGATCCTCCCCCATCCTCGAGAACGACCTGAGTACGATTGCCTGGTCATCGCAGATTTCAATAGAAGCGACAGCGCGTACGGAGCGGCGATCGAACATTTAAGCGCTGCGCGTATGCGCGGCGATTCGGTCGCTGTATTCGAATGGCGCGACTATCATAGTGATGCCGCAGCGCCGTTGACGCACGAGGTGCGCCGCATGGCTCAATTGGGGCAGGTGCGCGTGATCGCGCCAGGAGAAAGCGTGCGAGTCAAAGTATTGATCATCAGCACACCACGGCCACTGCGATACATTATCGACCGGTATCCCAATATCGACTTCGACGAGCTTGTCGTAATATTCGACACTAACTCAACGCGACCAACTGAGGCTAGCGAGCCCGAATACGATATCTATCTTGCGCGTGCCAACATCGTCGAGGTGTTTGGAAGCCGGGGGAGTGGATGAGCCTCTCGGAAAGCCACTCACATGTTCAAGGCGCTCGCGAGTCTGGGCCTCCAATCTAAACGAGGCAACAGTGGCGAGGGCATTGGGGAAGCAATGATGATCACGTGGGTCATGATCCCCGCGCGCGGCGGCTCCAGGGGCGTTCCCCGAAAGAACGTCCGCCTGCTCGCCGGATTTCCGCTAATTGTACACACCATCAGGACCGCGCTAAGCGTCTGCGATCCGAAGTGCGTCGCGGTCATCACCGACGACGACGAGATCGCGGCCATCTCTTGTGCTGAGGGTGTTCGCGTTTTGCGCGAGCCCCCCACCACGGGACGCGCCACGCTCGATGAGGTGGCACTGAAAGTAGCGCACGAACTCGAAGCCGCGGGTGCTGATAGCGAGGACATTTTTCTCACGCTCCAGCCGACCTGCCCCTTCTTGAGCAGCGCGCGTCTAGTCGAAGCCTTGGCGGCATTCGAGGGCGGTGCTGGCTCGGTTATTACGGTGGTGGACGACCGGCACTTGAGCTGGCGACCTGGAGCGGACGGCGAACCGATACCCGCCTATGAGAAGCGCGTAAACCGCCAGATGCTCGAGAGGCGGTTCCGGGAGACCGGCGCCATCATCGGCTGCCGTCTCAAGGATCTCATGGAGCAGGGGACGCGAATCGTCGAACCGATTCGGCTCATTGAGCTCCCGAAAGAAGAGTCACTCGACATTGACGACTTCGCCGACTGGGCCGTCGCTGAGCACATCGCTTCGCGCCGCAAAGTGGTCATCCGAGCCGACGCCAGCGAAACGCTCGGCATGGGCCATGTTTACCGCGCGCTGGCCCTTGCCCAGGAACTAGCCCGCCACGAGATTGTGGTCGCCACGGACATTTCCCATCCCCTCGGGCCTAAATTCCTATCGCAGTTCCCATTCGAGGTCAGGCCAGTGGATGGCGACGATGGCTTCGTGGAGCTCGTACAAAGCCTTACACCGGATCTTGTCATTCTCGATCAGCTCGACACGACGGACGTCTATGTCGAGGCTATCAAGAGCGCTACCGGGAGCGTCGTAACGTTCGAGGACATGGGGATCGGGGCTGAAATCGCGGACCTTGTCGTCTCCGACCTATACGAGAACCTTTCTGTTCCTGGCCACCGCCAACTAACCGGTATGGCAAATGCAATTCTTGCGCCCAGTTTCGAGACGGCTCGGCAGCCTGCTCAATTCAAGAATGACGTCGAGAATGTGCTTGTCGTGTTTGGCGGGACAGACCCCAGCGCCCTAACCGAGAAGGCTCTCGAGGCGCTGGCAAAGTTGGGATTCTCAGGCACGGTCACCGTCGTACTCGGGCCTGGGGTGAGCCGCCCCATCTCGCTTGGCGCCTACGCCCTGAAGGGCGAGATCTGCTCGAATGTGAGCTACATGCCTGGCATCATGCAAAGGGCGGATCTTGCCATCTCCAGTGCGGGCCGCACAATCACCGAACTCGCCAGTCTTGGCATTCCCGTCCTCTGTCTATGCCAAAACGACAAGGAGCTCACCCACACGCATGCGTCGGCTCGGTTCGGCGTCGTCAATCTTGGCCTCGGTGCCCTGGTCGATACTGAGACCATTGCCGCGCACATGAAGCGACTAATGGAGACACCGAACCTTCGTCAGATCCTGCGAGCGCGCGCCTTACACGAGAGCTCTGCCCGCTCCAACGCGGCGGTCATGCGACGGATCAAGGCAAAGATCGGCTGGAAGGACGACTAGATTCCCTCACAGCGTTGCGAGAAAACGCTGCATCGTCGGATAGGTCTCCCGCATAGTTTCTACACTGTGCGCGACTTCAGCTCCGCGCGATTTGAAGTGCGCCTCCACCGCATTCTGAATCGGCGACAGCGTGCCACGATCGATGGTCAAGCATGTGGCGCCCAAAGCCGCAGCCTGCCCAACGCCACGGCTATCCTCACTGATGAGGATCGATGAGACCCTGCGCGACAGGCAGAAGAGGTGCGCGTGGACGCGATAGCCTATGTGAAGATCAGAGTCCCCGTAGAGAGCCTCAAGCTTCGGCAGGCTCTCGGCCAGGCTTTCCACGCGCCACCCGTTCAGTATGGCCCGGCCAGCGAACATGAGATAGTCGCGCGCGATCTCGCGGCCTCGGGGGGTCCATGACGGGAGCAGACCATGATGGAAGCTCAGCGTCCGCCGCGCCTTTGGAAACCGCTTTGTCAGCCAGGCCATCAACTCGTACGTACCGGGCTGCATCTTGGCAGGCATGCTCAGAACAATGGAGCGTACGTCATCCCGGAAAGCGTAGGGTTTCTCAAGGCTTTCGAGGTCGTACCAAGCCGGGCAGCCGGTCATCAGCACGTTGGCGACGCCGAACCGCGCCAGGCACTCAACGGTCAGCGGATCTCTCGCGCTAGAGAATTCGATCTTCTGGTGGATGTCAGAGACGAACGCAGCCGCCTCATCCGTGAACTGGAAGGTCTCTGGATCCTTGGTCGCCGGCCACTTCCACCCGAGCCCGTAAGGCACGATGGGCGGCGTCACCCGCTCCCGCTCCAAGGGATAGATCGTGGGATAGATGCCGCGCTGATATGCAGGCCCCCCGCATAACAGCACTGCGCGGGCCTTGTTGAACAGGTCGTAGTGTTCTGGGCCGATCGACTTGCGGTCCACCGTCACGATATCGGCGAACCCATGAACCCGAAGCAACTCGCGCGCCCGATGGCCGATGAGGTGGTCGCCCGCATTTCGATAGGCACCGCAGATCGTGACTATCATTTCAGGTCAGTCCATTCGAGGGGAGCGCCGCGTGAGATCTCGCGGCTAGTCGCGCGTCCCACCACTACGTCCCACTGGGCAATCTCGATGCCTCGATTTGAGCGCAGCGGAATCAGATTCTCTTCGTCGAGCGTCTCGCCTGCTGCAATGTCCCGCGCGGCGACAATGCGCCGCCGCGCATTCTGGATGGCGAGCCGCTCCCCAGACAGATCTCGCTCGGTCGAGCCGTAAAAATCGCACAACAGTGCGAGCCTGCGCATGAAGGATGCTAAATCTTTCTCATCCATTGCGTGGTAATGATCATTTCCGACGGCGGTCTTGTCGTCCGTGAAGTGCTTCTCGATGATGACTGCGCCCAGCAGCACAGCCATGTCGAGTGCTGGCATGCCGTCCGCGCTCGGCATCACGTGATCGGAGTAGCCGATCGGGTGTGCAACGAACGTTCCTTTCAGCACGCCGATCTGAGCGAGTTGCGCATCGGCCGGCCGCGCGGGTAATTCAAGACGCAATGCAGAAGTGCAATCTCGGGAGCGCCCGCGCGCGTCAGTTCGGCGACGGCAACCGCAACCTCTTCGAACTGGGACGCTCCAACCGACATGACCACTGGTAATCTGCAACAGCCGACTTTGCGCAGCAATGGTACATTGGTCAAATCAGCGGATGCGATCTTAATCAGCGGCGCCAGCGACGCGACCATGTCGACGGAGCCGAGATCGAATGGCGTGGACAGAAAATCGACACCACAGTCGCGGCAATGAGCAGCGAGCGCACTATAGTCGCCCTCATCGAACGTGTCCCACCTCTGGAAGAGCGAGAACTGAGAAGACGCGGCTTCCTGCGTCTGGTCCCAGTAAGCCGGACTCGTACCTTCTGCTGCAAGCAAATGGGCCTTGTAAGTCTGGAACTTGGCTGCGTGCGCCCCAGCCTTCGCAATAGCTTCGATCATACGCTTGGCCCGGTCGAGACTGCTTCATGGTTCACTCCGATTTCGGCGATCACATAAGGCGCCAAGAAGCTGAATTCTCTGGTGCCGAGTTTGAATGGTGTGATTTGTGTCACGGGCTTGATTTCCGCTACGAGAGTCAGACAAGCCGTGCTGCGGGCTTCGCGTAATAATATTCCGAATCCGCCGCGAGCGCGCCCGATCGAGCGCCGACACCAACTCATCCACATCGCGGACTAAGAGCGCGTCTCCCTTGCCGATGACGGGCCTCATATACTCCGCACCAGGGAGGTCAACCACTATGGTCCTCGTACCGAGCGACATGCCCTCGAATAGAGTGGTCGAGAATGCCCCGACCTGTATAGCGGCGGTCGCCAGAAGCGCGAAGATATTAGGGTCGCGGTGTGACAGCGAAAAATTAGACGGAACGTCGTCGCAACCTCTGAGGCTATCCTCGTACTGCTCAAGGATTTCGCTGGGGTGGAGGCGGAACACGATCTGCAAGTCTGGTCGCCGGCGCGCCGCCTCCAAGGCCATACCGAACAGCTGCTGCCCGACCACACCCTGCGAGGTGAACACTACTATTTTTTCATCGCGCGGGCCGACCGCCTTAGCCGCCAGTTCGTAGACGTAAGGCGCGCCGATCACTCGGGAGCTTGTCTTCGCCGGGAGCGGCGTCGATTCCGGCCAGAATTTTCCAAAACACCAAAGTTCGTCCGGGCTATATGGCACTTGAGGACGCCCCGGCCAGCTATAGCCAAGGTGGAACGGCGAGATGATGCCGTGCTGCAGTTCGATCACATGCGCACCTTGAGCACGCGCGCCTTCCAGCGCCGCAGTGGTCGAGAGTCCGTAAGCGTTGGTGAGAAAGAGTTTTTTCACTGGATTCATCCCGAAGAACTCGGTGAATCCTTTGCGCAGCTTTAAGAAGGAGGCGGTCCGACTCTGGCATAGCTTGGCGAGATCCCCGATATCGACTCCAAGTCGATCAAAGAATTGCTCGCGGATTTCTTCACAAACCATGCGGTCTCGGAACGTGAGGATAAACACCTGGTCTCTGTACCGAGCCCGGTATTCGCTCAGTAGATTGTCAAAATCTACTGCCCCTTTAGCGATAGTTCCGTCCCACGCTCGATCCAAGAGCAGCGCGCCACTTCCGAGCTCGGCCCGCAAGGCTTTAGTGTAGAGTTCAGTCCCGCCAGTCCGGCGGGTCGCCATCAATACGCCGCAGCGGTGGCTTTTGGCGAACTTACCGTAGGCGCCAGCGACCGCGCGGACGAGGCCGCTCGATGGGAATGACTTGCGGTGCTTGGTTTTGGACCGGTCGCGCTTGAGGCCCTTACCCGACGACATGACCGGGTGGGGTGGTTGGTAGAGACCGACCTTCTGTGCCACAGCGTAAAAGAGAGCCATGCGAATGAGGGGCCACGGAAACGCATCGCCGACGTTCCAGTCGAGCAAGGTGAGGCGCTTTTCGATCGACCAGAAGCTCTCGCAGATGCACTCGACAGTCACGGAGACATACGGGCGGCTCTCGTCCTGACTTGACGCGCGGAAGCCCTGCGCGCGGCGCATGGCAACTGCAAGGTCCGCCACGTCATTGAGCAGCGCCTCGTTGCCGGCATAGTTCGCCAAACCGCGCGCGAGCACGTTTTGTGCGGCATCGAAATGCTGAGCATTTCGATTGGCCAGCGCCAAGCGGGAATAGAAAACGGCAGAAGCCTTGTCACCTTGAGCTGCGAGGGCTCTTTCCCACCGCGCTACAGCCTCAGCCCAGCTCTCCCCAGCCAGGGCGACTTCCGCAGCCTCTCGCAAGAGCGACGCATCTGCAGGATACTGCGCAAGCCCTTTCCGAACGGCAGTCTCGGCATTTTCGAGCGCGCGTCCTTGGCGATGGGCCTGAGCAACTTAGCGAAGATCGTTGACGGCGCTTTGGTCTCGCCCTCGATTTCCAGGAGCTGATTGAGCAATTTCGCGGCCTTGGCCCAGTCCTTCCTGACTAAGGCTTCATCCGCAAGGTCTCGCAGAGATCCAGTCGCTTTGCGGGAGTTCGTGAACGCCTTCACAAGAACCTTCCTTCGACCAGAGATCTATTACGGGCCTTATGCACGATAGCGAAGCCTCACGAAATGGGCAGGTGTCTGACTCGACCCCTAATAGTCCAGCGCCGAGCCATTTCAATCGCCTCCGCGCATATGGGCACAATACCAGCCGATGCTGTCCTCGAGCCCCATCGCGAGATCGAATTTTGCCTCATACCCCAATAGGATCCTGGCCCGCGAGATATCCGCCAGCGAGTCACGAATATCGCCCTCCCGGAAGGCGCAATAGGCCGGCGGTCCAGGGTCGTCGAGCGGCATTTGCGCCCGGAGGCTCGCGACAATCATCTCGTAGAGTTCGTTCAGGGTCGTCCTGCTACCCGCTCCTACGTTATAAACCGCGTTCAAGGCGTCGGAGTCAGGCGTGGTCGAGGCCAGGATATTCATCTGGACGACATTCTCGACATAGCACCAGTCCCGCGTAGTCTCACCGTCGCCATAGATCTCGATTGGCTTTCCCCTGAGCAATGCCGCGATCCATCGCGGGATCACCGCCGCATAAGGTCCGTTGGGGTCCTGCCTCTTGCCGAACACGTTAAAATACCGGAGGCCGACTACATCCATTCCTTGAATGCGCGCAAATAGATCAGCGTACTGTTCGTTGATCACCTTCGTCAGGGCATACGGACTCAACGGCCTGCCGATAGACTCTTCAAGCTTTGGCAAATTCTCGTCGTCGCCATAAACCGCGCTCGATGAGGCGTACACGAAACGTCTGACGTCAGTCTGCTTGGCGGCTAGCAGCATATTAAGGAACCCATCCACATTGCAAATGTGGGAGGTGAGCGGATCAGCCAGCGAGTATGGCACGGAGCCAATTGCCGCGTGGTGAAGGACCACTTCAATGTCCTTGCACGCCTCAAGGCAAGCATCCGCGTCGCGGATATCGGCGTTGACAAAAGTCAGTCTGTCTTGCGCCGACGCATCGCCACAGTCGGCAAGCGCCATCTCGACATTATGCCGATGTCCCGTAGCGAAGTTGTCCAAGCCGACAACGGACTGACCGAGTCGCAGTAAGGCTTCCACAAGGTTGGAGCCAATGAAGCCCGCCGCTCCGGTAACGAGAAACCGTTTGGGACTGCGTGCTAAGCCGTCGCAAGCTGCGTCATATAGAGTGATTATGGAACCCTCCGATACACCGCCGGAGTGCGGCGCGATTTCTCAGGGCTCAGATGTATCCTTGGGCAACAAGAATAGTTTGACCCTCATACTAGGCGCTGGTGAAACTGTGACGCAACGTACTCATGCGAATTCTCCCATTCAAGAGAATCCTGCGGTGACAAAATTGGCGTACCCGGCTTGCTAGAGACGCTCGTTCGAGGCGAACCTACGGCGGAAGTAATTCGTCAGACTAGCAAGGGATCGGCCAGCGAAGTTGGCGCCCTACTTTTGGGCCCGCGGCTCGCCCTGGGTCATTTACCGCTTAAGGGAATTTCTTCAGCACTGTAAGGTCCTGAGGTACTTGGCGCGATTGCCAATGGTGAAGGGCCGTTTTTGGGAAGAGTTCGGCATTTGGAGTCTTCAAGTACCAAGGAATACGGCAGCCGCGAGGGGTTCGGGCCCCTCCTCGGCAAGGCCAAGTCCGCGGTTTGGGGGGGTCTCAAGCGATCCCTCTTGTGGCCGCTGATCGAGGCATGCACCAAATACGGTGAGGATTCCGCCCATGCCGCCATCAACCAAAAGATCGAGGCAGCCCTCACCAATCCGCCAGCGGATTGGACACCAGAACAGCAGGTGTTCCTGGCGCATGCCCTGAAACACGTCGATCTTCTGCCCGAGCACGCGCTGTATGTTTTCATGGGGCGCCTGCTAACCAACCGCCAGTTGGGGATGCTCAATGCGCTAATCGAAGATGCCGATCTCGGCTTTGATGAGGTGCGCGAATATTATCGCTTCGCGGTGGCGGTCTATCTCGCGACCAGAGCGTCCCGCTCGATGAGGTCGCCGAACTCTATGCCCGGACTGAGAGCGAGTATCTGCGCTCTCGGATCCTCAACCAGCTTTTGACGCTTGCGGTCAGGACGGGCGCCAGCGACCGGATCCACAGCATTTTATCAGAGATCGACGACAACGCCCTCGACCGGTTGCGCAAGAACACGGTCTTTGGCATGTCGCGGCTTCTCTTGGAGAGGGACAAGCTGCAAGCCGCCGCGCGACTCTTGGATCGCTATGCCGGGCTGCTGCATCCGAAGCTCCGGCCCTATTTCCTGGAGCAGTTGCTGGCGCTCGATGCTCTCGGTCTGTTGAGCCCCGCATTGAGCGCGTTCTGTTCGGACTTCCGTCCAGCGCCTGGCGCCGCCATGCTTCGATATTTGCGTGACGCCTATGAGGCCGTCGATGAGGCCGACGGTCTGAATTTCGAGGAATTTGTGTTGAAGCCACTCTCCGATCTGCCGGAGGGAAAGCACAACCTCATGGATATGCGCTTTGCACCGGATCAAAGGCAAAGTCTTGTCGAGACGATCAAGACACATCTGGCCGACCAGCGGCCGCTATCCCTGCTGCGCCTCGGTGACGGGGAGGCCTATGCCTATGCCGCCCCGTCGATGGAGGGCATCGATCCGGACCTGTTCCTTGCGGACAACGTGACTCGCGAGCGCCATTGGTGGGGTGCGGCACCGTCACCCGATATCCGGAACGACATCCTGCGCCGCGTCCGCAACGCCGTCGACAGCTGCGACATCTTGGGCCTGCCATCCATCTATCGCATTGCCCGCGACCTGCCGGGACCCGGACAGCGCTTCGGCGGCGGCCGCTCTCAACGCGGACTAGCGGTCGTCCTCGGCGCCTGCAGCTCGGAGATTTCATTGGACGGCAAGATCGTGACCGAGGAGCGCTGCCATCAAGTCGCGCTGAGTCCGGCTGCGATGGCCGAACTCGCCTCAGCGGCGAAGGCGGTCCTGGTGATTTCCTGCTGGCCGGCGGATCAGCTACGCCTACCCTTTGCCCCATTGGAGTACATCACGGTGCCCCCGGCCCAGAAACTCAAGCGCTTGGAGGAGGCCGGCACGCAGCCGCTTTTTGAGGCCTACCCGCACATATTGCGGCAGATCCGCGCCGCCGCCGCACCCGGCACGCTGGTCCTAGTGGGCGCGGGGATCATCGGCAAATTTCTGGCTGGAGAGGCGCGAGAGAGCGGCGCCGTAGCAATCGACGTGGGCTCCATGTTGGATTATATGGCTGGGAGCAAAACTCGCAGCGTCGCCGATTTGATTTGAAGCACAGTGCGTTGACCCGCCGGACCGGCCAACGAACTGGCGAACATCGCGTCGCCGTGGGGAGCGGGGAGCGTCGAATAAGTGGAACTCAGCGATGACTAATGAGGCATATGACGACGCCCGATTTTCGTGCGTGGCATGAGCCGTTCGGGGGGCACGCTGATGTGCACCCTGCTCGATGCGCACGGCGACATCGCGATGTCGTATGAACTCTATCCGGCCCTGGTCGAAACGGCACCCGACGTCGATCTGAGGACGCTGGCCGCCGAGATCGCTAGCGCACGTAACCACAAAACGGTCGCCGAGTGCGCGCCCACGGCGCACTTCTCCACTTTCGTCGCCCGCAGCCTGCGCGGCGGCTTGTCCTACCAGGACTTCGCCCATCTCCTGGAGCAACTGGTTGACGAAGGTCACATGCTGACGGAGTTAAAGGGCCGCATGCGGCTCATCGAACTGTGTGGCCTCGAGAAGATGAAGCGCGTCGGCAAGCGCCGCTGGGGCATGAAGTGTGACAACGCGTTCGAGGACTACTTAGGGGTTTGGCCGCGAGCTTGCTTCCTCAACATGCTTCGCGATGGCCGCGACATCCTCGCCAGCCAGCTCAACACCGGTAGCTTCAAGCAGTCGCCGAAAGAGGTAGCGCGAGGCTGGCAGACGACGATCCGCCGTTTCGAGCAGCTCGTCGAGCGCCCTGACGTCAAGGCCCAAATGGTGCGCTACGAATCGCTGACCAAGAACCCCGAGCCGGAGCTGCGCAGCATTTGCGACTTCCTCGGGCTACCCTTCGACCCCAACATGCTGCATCATCAAAAGCTCGATCTCACCATCTTTAAGGCCAACCACCTGTCGAAGAAGCGGGTGAGCAGCGCCATCGACACGACGATGATCGGGCGCTGGCGAAATGACCTCAAGCCTGAGCAGCTTGCCGATTTTGTCTCCGTGGCGGGCGATGACCTCACCCGCCACGGCTACGCGTGAGGAGCGTGCAAGAATGCTGACTGACGCGACAGAGATCGCCATTGCTGCCAACGCCAAGCAGAAGAACATTCGCGATCCGAGGCGCAATCGGCAGCCGTTCTTCCACATTCTTGATGACTTCCTTGGCGGCAAGCCGCTCACTGGCCGCTATATCGACCTCGGGGCCGGCCAATTCGATTTCGCCGAGATCGTCCGTGAACGCGGCGGCACTTGCGTCGGCGTGGACTTCGATCCGGCGGTGGCGGAACTCGGCCGCTACAAGGGCTTCGAGGTCGCCGAACTGAACATTCAAAAGCTGGCGAGCCATCCCTTCGACACCTCCTTCGACGGCGTCTTCAACAAGTTCTCGCTGAATGCCTTCTGGTTCTGGGACGATGACGAGGCGCACAGGGCCTTTGTCGATGCGATCGTCAATCTGATCCATCCCGAAGGCTGGGCCTGGCTGGGGCCGTGGAACGGCGTGCCCAAGGCGGCCGATCTCGACCAGGCAGCGATTGACCGCACGCTCGCTTTCCAGCGCGAGCTTTTCGAGGCGCATGGTTTCATCACCTTGCCGCTGACGCTCGCGCAGACCCAGCGCTATGGCATTCACGGCGACGTCGCTAACAACGTCGTGTTCTGCAAAAATCTCAACTGGACGCCGGCCAGATAATCCAAAAGGAGCAGTTGCCTCCGCTCATGGAAAAGATTGAACTGACTCTCGATGAGACCGCTGAAATTCCCGGGGACGCCTTCTTGAGCCCGCGCGCTGGCGCCTATTTTCCCCGCCGCTACGTGACCGACTTCTTTCGCTTTATCGAAGCGCACAAGGCGGATCTCGAAGTGATCACCTATGCCGATTTTCCATGGGGCCGTGATTGGGATTTTGACGGAGGCTATCCCGAAGAGCGCAAGGCGTGGGCTAAGGAGCTGGCGAGCGGCAAGCGTAATCCGAACAAGGCCTACATCATACTTCAGTACGATATAGACTCCTTCCCGGAGCGTGCCATGGGGCTCTTGCGGGAGCCCACGCAGGCCCTGTGTCCCACCAACGTCATGATCTTCAACAAGCGGATCGACCGCCGCCGCCTCAAAACGACCGGCGAAGTCGCCTTTACCGATTACGATCTGGACGATGCGTTGCTCCGGTCACTCAGCGACCAGGGCTTTGTGATCGGCTATCACATTAATGCCTTCGAACAAGCGCTGTTCGACACCGACCGGGCGCTTGAGATTTTCGACCGGGACGTGCGCGAGTTGTCAGCGCGATTCCCTATCAGCTTCGTTTCCGCACACGGCGGCGTTCCAGGACCCGACGGCCGTAACAACAACAACATGCCGTTCCACCAGGATTGGCAGACCAAGCTCCGCTGGGTACACAATGGCCATTCGCCCAAGTTCAATGGGCAGTTCAGCGACGGGGGCCACAACGCGCCGACGCGCGACCCTGTGAAACGTGACCTTCGCGACTTCGTTCGAACGTTCAAGCCGGGCAACCGCTACCGCATCTTGTTGCATCCGCAGTACTACTCGGATGCCCCGCTGCCGTCCGCTCGATATGGCGGTACGACCTGGTACGATGAGATCATGAGCGAGAGCGCGGCGAATTCCGCTACTTCCCTGTGGAGTGATGTCACACTGGGCCGGGCGGAACTTGCACGCCCGCGGCGCAGCTTTTTTGGTATTCGCTGGCCCCAATAGCGTGTCTTGGGGTGCCGCAAGAGCGCGGCTGGTGGCGGGGGGTGGTTCGTGAAAAACATTCTCTGCCTTCACGCGCTTTTGCCCAACTCTCGTGGGACCACCTTCAAGAACATCTATTCGCTGCCCCGCCACGGACCAGGCAACCGCTACGTCTTTCATCACTTGAACGCGCCCGTGACCGAGGCGCTTCGCCGGATTCAGTTCGACGGGATCATTCTGCACTACTGCTTCTTAGGGCACCGGCTGCCGCGCACCGTCAATACCTTCAAAGCGCTATACAACTTCGTCGAGACCTCGACCGCGATCAAAATCGCAATTTGCCAAGACGACTACACCTGCAACGAGGTTCTCGACACTTGGCTCGATGAACTCGGCGTCAACATCGTATACAGCCCGATCACCCGCGATCTCGATGTTCTCTATCCCAGAATGTCGCAAAAGCCGGGGGTTGAGTTCCGCGAAGGTCTCACCGGTTATGTCGACGACGACATGCTGGCCGAGAGCTTTGGCCTTCCCCTTGCCGAGCGACCCATCGATGTCGGCAGCCGGGTCAGGGCCTTGGGACCACAACTCGGGCAGCACGGCCAAAGAAAAGCCGTCGTGGCCGAGCGGTTTTGCCGGGCCGCAAGCGCCGAGGGCTTTGTCACCGACTTCTCGACCGATCCAGGCCAGGTGCTCCTGGGCAATGACTGGCTACGCTTCTTAGGCTCGTGCCGCGCGACCATCGGCAGCCGTGGCGGGGCGTCGGTGGCGGACGCCGACGGTTCGATCAAGGAAAGGTGTCTAGCCTATTTGGAGGTGCATCCCGATGCTGCCTACGACGCCGTGAAGGCAAACTGCTTTCCTGACACGCCGGATGACTATCGCTTCGACGCTATCAGCCCGCGCCTGTTCGAGGCCGCGGCAACGCGCACGGCCCAAGTCTTGGCCCGCGACGACTATCTGGGGCTCGTGGCTCACGAAGACTACATCCCGCTCGAAGATGATTTCTCGAACTTGCCCGAGGTCTTCACCGCCTTGCGCTGCACCGACACACTCGCTCGCCTCACCGACAATGCCTATCGGAAGCTGATCGCATCGAAACGTTTTAGCTATGAGAGTTTTGCCACCGAGATCTTGGGGTCGATTCCCCAGCCCGGACATGTCGATCAAGAGGCGCCGGCGCTGATCGCGGAGCACTTTCAGGCTCTGCGTGGCTTCACAGACTTGGACGAAACCCTGGGGACGCTGACGACCCAGACCGTCAAGCGCGCCATACAGCGGCATTTGCGGAACGAACCGGCCATGCCGCTCGAAGCCCAGCCGTCACCGGAAATTTCGGCGACTGCGTCCCTTGTTGCAGCAGAGAAGTTCCTGGCCTACCCAGACCGCGCGATCCAGTTTCACATGTTGGCCAACTGGGCGCGGGCGCGAGAACCGGCTCTCCTAAAGTTGGATCTCGACGAGATACTCATAGGCCATGACGCGTCGTTGCTTTACACCAGCAGAAGCCTGGAGCAATGGGGATTCTGCGAGTGCATTCTCGATGAACCCTCGTCACGATAGGCGCCTTAGCTGTCACCTCCGCCACAGGCGGTGTGCACGCGGTTCCCGCAACGCACCAATCTTTTTCAGGGTCGCGGCCAATGACGGTTTGAACTGAGCGCCGTCCAGGCCGAATTTCTTTAGGCAATCCCGAATCTCGGCACAGATCCTTTCGAGCCTATCGGTCTGCCTTTTCCGTTTTGCGCGTAGGCCGAGCTGCGAAAGGACCACCAAGGCGATCTCTGGAAGCGTCATCGGCTTGGGCGCCCCTGCGGCGTGGCCGGCGTTGATATCCACCTCGTCGAGATAGGCTCCAAGCTGGGCGAGCAACGCCTCATGCGTCAAATCCGCCAGAGACTCGAGGCTGCGACTGAAATGGACTAATAAAACAGCCGCCGCGAGATCCTCCGCAAGGGGTACCCCGGCGTTGGCCGGTAGTGAGATCGCCGGCTGGTCATCCACTCCTAGGCACACCGTGACACTTTTGCTCCCGTCGCCTTGGAGTCGACGAAGCACGCCCTCAGCAAGAGACGCTATCGAGCGTGGCAAGCGCGTTGGCCAGGGCCGCTGAAAGAATGACAGCGAAGGATCGGTCCGACGGATCGCCATCGTCGAGCGCCTCCAGAAAAAGGGCTGCGGCTCCCGTAGCATTGCGATGAAGAGCGCAATGCATTGCTAGCTCGCAAAGATAACGGCTGAGCCTTGGGCCATCTTCGGCAAAATACGCGACAGCCCACGCGCGCGCTTGATCGTGACGCTGATCGTGGGCAAGCTGGGCCCCCATGCCGCCGGGATCGTCGGACAGGGCGATGGCGCCGAGCGACTTGGCATAGGGCACTGATGGCGGCGTCTTGCTCATTCGCAGGTTATCAGTGCAAATCCCGGTAGAGGTCGGCGAGCCTTCTGCCCACGACTACGTAACTATGAAATGCCTCTATCCAGCCTCGCGTCCGCCGCGAGAGGTCCGCTCTGTCCGCATGACTGAGCCGCAAGAGTTCTTGCATCGTTCCCCTGATGCCCTCGACTCCCATGGGCGTGTTCACGATGGCGCAGGTGTCGCGGATATCACATCCCGCCGCTGCCGCGCGCGAAAAGGCATCGTCTGAAAGATGAGCGATCGTCGGAATGCCATGAACTGCCGCTTCCAAGGCCGAGTTGGCATACCACCCAATAACGTCGCTGACGCCTAAGGCCGCTTCGCGTCCAGCCTGGTCGAAGAAGAGTGAGCAGGTTTGTTTTCGCGCCAGACACTCCGCATGAGATACGCCCGTGATGACATCGAGAGAAAGATCGAGACCTTCGACAGCCGCAATCAGTTCAGTAGTCGCCTTTCTTTTCGGTATGGATGGCGAATGGCCTAGCTTGGTCCCGTCCGTCCAGGAATACCGGAAGCGTTCGGTGTCGATCCCGTGAGGGATGTAATGCCCGGAGAACCACGCGTAGCAAAGGTCCGGCGTCATGGCTACACGTGCGGCGAATCCGCTTACAAATACTCGGTAGGCAGCGTCATCCTTGAACTTTCGCGCATTGCCCCCGTAGTGAGTGAACACGATAGGCTTCGTAGAAGCGGCGACAATCTCCGCCATCTGGCTGCGTTGCCCTTCGAAGATCGTGCTCTCATCCTTGATGTGGATCACGTCGGCTTGGTCGACCAGAGTACTGATATCACCCCTCACCACACGCTCGTCGGGGAACAACAGGTCCCAGCCGTACCCAAATTGGTGCGCTTCATACACGACCACGCGAACGGCGTAGTCACTTTGGCTGTGAACGGCATCTGCCCAATTCATAAAAGAACCGGCAAAGTCCTGCGGGGCCAAGTACAACACGCGCCGACCGTTAGAGCGCGCCCATTTCTCTCTCCAAGCCTCGATCCCAGGGGAATAGCTGCCGAACTCAAATCTCTGGCTTTCGCCAACTCCCGCTGGAGTAGACTGACCTGTTCACGCTCCTTCATGAGCATTGTACGAAAGCGCTGGCGTGCAATGGCGGCGGCAGCGTTTTTCTTGTCCCTTAGCGCCGCGATCTTCGCCTTCCTATTCGCGGCAGTCTTGCGACGCAATTCTGCGATCTGCCGCTTGTGCTTACGCTCGGTCTTGGCCAGCTCACACGCGAGGTACCGCTTGGCTAAGGCCCTGAGCTCGCGGCGTGGGCTTAGGATCCGTCGAATACCATTGAGACCTTTGCTGATAACACTCAAGCAACCCCTCCTTCCGCCAACCTACTCTCGACGAGATCCCTCATGGTGCCAACGCGCCCCTCCTCAAATCTCGCGACGGGAGCCTGGCCCCCACCAAAGCCGTCACCCCTTGGGCTTCCGCTATTCGCCTGCATCGACGATATCGTATTCTGGATGAGCACGGCGATCAGTTTGAGCACGAAGCCGTGTCGACTAGTGGCGTGGGGTTCTCCAGCGATTCGCGGGTTTCTGGATGGCTCGGCTCGAACGTGAAGCCAGTTCTGTCGTAGTCCCACACTCCCTGCAAGGTGGGGCTGGAGAGGGCGGTCGTATATTCCGCCGCTAAGGCTGCTGGTTTGTAGAGCGTTGCGATGCCCGTCCATGAACCATCCGGCATCTGTCTGATGTACGACATTTCGACCTTGTTCCGCGCCATGCTGTAGAGCCTCGAGTCGGCATGCGCGTTAAGCAGTGGGCGATCGAACCAGATCCGTGTTCCCTCTTGTCTCGTGGCGACGATGGGTTCGGCCGGCGATCCAGCAATAAGCAAGGGAATTCCTATTGGCACCTTGGCACCCGCGTGAACATGTCCGGCCTTTTCTCCGGCAATGCCTCTAACGGTCGCCGAGAACCCGTCCCACGATTTGATGATGACCCTGTCGGAGAACCCTGACGTCGGGCCGGGGGCCGTCGCAACCAGGGCCACACCCTTCGCCAAATCGGCGTCGTAGCCTTGATACAGCAACACCATGGCGCCTGAGCGTTCGCGGCAGGCATAGGAGACCGACAAACCACCGGCCTCCTCTGGGAGCGATGCCGATAGAATCACGCCATGGCGCGTCCATGTTCTGCCATCGGGGCTCGTAGCCACGGCAATGTCGTTGCCGGGCCCGCGCTGCCCGCGCACGAGATAATACATGACGTAGGGATCGGGACCCGCGGGGTCGCGCATGACATAGGCCGGGCCGATCCCGTAGGGCTCATCGCCGTTCGCGGCGAAGACGGGACCCTGGTCGATGAACTCCACACCATGACTTGCCGTGTAAAGCCGGACGGTCTTCCAACCTTCGTTGTAGACTGAGGCATAGAGGCGAGTGGTCGGACCGTCCTTGATTGCCGAGGGCCAAGCAATGTGGGTCTCGGCGTCCGTGGCCCGCACGACGGGCGCCGCGGCCAAGGGCAACCCGTCTTCGCCAAAGGCCCAGATGCCATAGGGCGTATCGGTCCCTTTGCCGTTGAGATACCACATCCCAGCAGATGCCGCGGAACTCGCAAGACAAGCGAGGAGGGCAAGGAGCGCGGTCACCATGCGTGTCATCACAGGGTGGCTCATAGGTCGGGTTCCAGTAAGGCCGAGCCTGTCAGCCAAGCTCGCTCTGTGGTATCACAGGCCAAAATTGACGGAAAGCCTGGGGAATTATCGGCGCGGGGAATCCTTTTAGCCGGGGTCGCGCTTGACAGTTGGGGAGCCCGTATGCGACCGCCGCGGTTGGGTTGGGCTCTTGGAGGGAGTACTCCGTGTGTGTGGGGTAGCCGGTATCATCAGCCTCTCGGGTGCGCCAATCGAGCGTCTCGAGGCCAAGCTGCGAGTGATGAACGATCTGATCGCTCATCGTGGACCTGATGGCGAAGGCGTCTGGTGCGCCACCCACGGCAGCGCGGGCCTTGCCCATCGCCGCCTCAGCATTCTCGATCTGTCGCAGACGGGCGCACAGCCCATGCTCGCGCCCAACGGCACGGCGCTCGTCCATAACGGCGAGGTCTACAATTTCATTGAGCTCAGAGACACTCTCAAGGACGGCTGGACCTTCCGCGGCACCAGCGATACTGAGACCATTCTTGCCGCTTACGCGCGCTACGGCGATGACTTCCTCGATCACTTGCGCGGCATGTTCGCCTTCGCGTTGTGGGACGACCGCAACAGGCGTCTCGTCGCCGCGCGCGACCGTTTCGGCGTCAAGCCCTTCTACTACGCAGAGATCGGCGACCAGCTCTACTTTGCCTCCGAAGCGAAGGCCATCCTGCCGTTTCTCCCGAGCATCGAGACGGACCCCGACGCGCTCAGCCAGTATCTGACGTTTCAATACGGCGTCGATGACCTCACCTTGTTCAAGGGCATCAAGCAATTGCTGCCCGGTCACCGGCTCGTGGTGAGTAACGGCGGGGTAGATATCCAGCGCTACTGGGACGTGAACTATGAAGTCGATTGGGACCACTCGCCGGAATATTTCCATCGGCGCCTGCGTGAGCTGCTGGACGAGTCCGTTGCCATGCACCTGCGCAGCGATGTGCCGGTTGGCGGCTACATGTCCGGCGGCATCGACTCGAGCCTCATCTCGATTCTCGCCGCGCGGCTAAGCCACCAGAACCGGCAGTTCTTCCACGGCAAGTTCACCGAGTTCCCCGGCTACGACGAAAGCCCCTATGCCGAGCTTGCCGCAACCTCGGCGGAAGGCGAGCTCCACCAGATCGACATCACGGCGCAGCACTTCCAGGACAACATCGCCAAGGTCATCTACCACCTCGACTATCCATGCGCGGCGCCCGGCTCCTTCCCCCAATTCATGGTGTCCCAGCTTGCCAGAGCATGTGAAGGTTGTCCTCGGCGGTCAAGGCGGCGACGAGATCTTCGGCGGCTACGCGCGCTACCTCGTCGCCTATTTCGAGCAATGCATCAAAGCCGCTGTCGAGGGCACGTATCAAAACGGCAACTACATCGTCACCATCGAGTCCATTATACCTAATCTCGGCGCGTTGCGCGAATACCGCCCGATGATCCAGCAGTTCTGGAAGGAGGGGCTGTTCGGAAATCTCGACGAGCGCTATTTCCGGCTCATCGACCGGTCGGGCGATATCAGCGATGAAGTCGAATGGGGAGCGCTCGACCGCGCCGGTGTCTACAAGCGCTTCGAGGCCATCTTCAACAACGGCGCCAATGTCCGCAAGGAAGCCTATTTTGACAAGATGACTCATTTCGACTTCAAGTGCCTGTTGCCCGCCCTTCTCCAGGTCGAGGATCGCATGAGCATGGCGCATGGCCTTGAGAGCCGCGTGCCGCTTCTCGATCACCCGCTGGTCGAGTTTGCCGCAAGCATTCCGGCCGACCTCAAATTCGAAGGCGGCACCATGAAGCAATTGATCAAGACCGTGTTTGCCGATGTCTTGCCAAAAGCGTTGGTCGAGCGACGCGACAAGATGGGTTTCCCAGTGCCCTTGCGCGAGTGGTATTCCGGCGAGCTCAAGGATTTCATCGGCGACATCTTCACGAGTCAGTCCGCCCGCACGCGCCCCTTCCTGCGGAGCGACAACGTGCTGCAGAATTTCACCAAGGAAGCGCCGTTCTCCCGCAAGACCTGGGGCCTCCTGAACCTCGAACTTTGGCATCAGATGTTTCACGACCGCGCCGCTGAGTGGCGCACGAAAGCCGAGCAGCAGCCGGCGCCGACGGACGAGTATGAGCCGCGGTCCGACCCGGCTCGACTGTAGGGGCTATCCGCTTCGCGCAAGCAGGGTGCGGACCGGCTCGACCAGGGTCTCGGGAGGCCGATGATGATGCAGAAGGCGACCGCCTGGACGTCCCGGTATGTCTGCCCGGACTGTCGAGCATCGCTCGGGGGCGAGGCTTGCGGCGAGTGCGGCTGGCGCCTGACATTTGCGGACCACATTCCAGTCCTCTTCAGCACGCGTGACACCGCTTCACCGCTGCAACAGGGCTACATCGCCAACTATCAGCGGATCGCGCGGGATGACATTAAGGCATCCATGATGGACCCGGCTTTTTGCAATGAGCTTGCAGTCAAGACGGCTGATCTGCTGGGGCCCCTCGATAATCTGAGCGTTTGCGATGTCGGCGCCGGCAAATGCTATCTCGTGCGGCAGCTCGTCGACAGAGGGCAGCCAAGATCACGGCGGTCGATGTGGTCCCCGACTACTTGGCCAAGTTTTGTCCGGGGGACAACGTGGTACCGGTTGTCGCCAATGCGGAGAATCTGCCCTTCGAGGCGGAATTCGACCTCATCACATCCACCGACGTCGTCGAACACGTCCTCAACATCAGCGCCTTGTTGTACAGTCTCAACAAGGCTCTCAAGCCTGGCGGCCGGCTCGCAATCCGAGTTCCCTATCGTGAGGACTTGTTAAAATACGCGCCGCAGACCGGCTATCCCTATGACCTCGTCCACTTGCGCACATTCGACCGCTCCAGCCTGCGAGACCTTCTCGCGGAGGCAGGCTTTCGGGTGAGCCAGTCCTATTTCGACGGCTTCAATTTCCAATACCCGGCGCGGCATGTGATGTCGGTCTTCAACGCCTTTGGCATCCTCTCCGGAAAGCAGAAACGCAAGCTCTGGAAGCGCCTGTACTCAATGCTGCCTCCGGAGTCGATTCCGTGGCGATTTCGGCGTGCAGTATATAGGCCCATCGAGATTATCATGGTGGCGCGCAAGGTGGCCACGGTCCCCTTGCCTAGCCCCTAACGCTCTAGCGGTGAGATAGCGGAGTGTCAGCGTGCCTGAGTTAAGCAAGCATTTTGACGCGGTCATAATGTTGACCCAGAGCGATTGGCATCGGGAACCACGGAGCAATCGCTATCACTATGCAACGCGCTTCGCCCAAGATCTGCCTGTCTACTTTGTTCAGCCCACTCCCCCCGTAGAGACACCCGAGCTCGGCGAAACCGAGATCGAAAACATTGGGGTCGTTCACGCTGGCACGGACTACGGCGTGGACCAATCGATCCGCCTAGAGCGATTGCTTGCAAAACGGCACGTCCGCCGCCCGTTACTTTTCGCTTACAATCCGCTGTTCGTGGATTTCATTGCACGCAATGCCGGCTTTTACGCCGTCTACCACGCGACTGAAGATTACTTCGGATCTGAGTTCGACGACGCCGTTCGACACCGTGAAATGTTGATGCGGGTTCTCGGCCTGACGGACCTCTTGGTTGCGTGCACGGATGGCGTGTTTGCCAGCTATAGGATCAACGGCGCCTATCGTGGCCGCAGTATCGTGTTGAAGAATGGATGTGACTTTGAGTTCTGGCGCCGGAGCGATGCGATCGCGTTTCAACCACAAGCGAGTGGCCGGCCGGCCGCGCTATATCAAGGCGCCCTCAACGATCGACTGGACTTTGACCTTCTCTCGGAACTCGCCGACCGCGTGAATGACTGGGACTTGGTGTTCTGTGGTCGCGACAGCGACGAGCCGGGTTGGACCCGGCTGCGCGAGAAGCCCAATGTTCGCTATCTAGGCGAGCTTCGGCCAGAGCAGATTGCCGAAACATCAAGACAATCGAGCGTTGGACTGATCCCGTTTCGTGACTACTCCCTGGCGCGGGTCTCGCTGCCTCTTAAGGCCTTCGAATATGTTGCGTGCGGCCTTCCGGTCGTCTCCACGCCGATCGACGAACTCGCTAGGGATCCCGAGCTGTTTTCGATCGCTTCCGATGCAGCGGAGTTCGAAAGCGCCATCCGACAGCTTGCCGACACCCGAGATGACTCGGACGCCATAGGCCGGCGGCAAGCGGCGGCCGCCCAACAGTCCTACGACAAGCGCTTTTCGGAGCTCCGCGAAGAAATCGACCTGGCAATGATCTCTGCTGGGCGAAACAGCGACAAGTATAATATACTAGTACTTTACGACGACAGATCTACACATGTTAAGGCTATCAAAGATCATTTGCATGCGTTTAGCGTATATTCAAGTAATGGTGTAACTTACTTACCGTGCACCGGTGCTTTTATGACAGACAAAGATAAGATAGATTCGAACCCATGGGACTTCGACTGCTTCGACGTTATTGTCATTCATCACAGCGTTAGAGTTTGTTACCCGGACCATCTGAACAGAATTTTTTATGATAGCATCGCTAGATTTACCGGCCTCAAGGTCCTGTTCGTCCAGGACGACTACAACAACACTGGTCACACATGGCAATTCATCGAACAAATTGGGTTTGATGTCGTTTTCACGAGCGTTCCAGATGAGTTTATTCCGACGATCTATCCGTGCGAACGCTTTCCCCGCACCGAGTTCCTCCACACCTTGACAGGCTATGTCCCCGAGCTTGAAGCAGAGGAACGAGACTGCCTTCCAATTTCCGAGAGGCCCCTTCGGATCGTGTATCGCGGTCGGAGCCTACCCCTTCACTACGGTGATCTGGCGCGAGAGAAGCTCGATATCGGACTCGAGGTGAAACGGCGTGCAGACGCGCGTTCCGTGCCGGTCGACATCGAAGTCGACAATGCCTCACGCATCTATGGCGCTGACTGGTACAGGTTCTTGGCATCGGCAAGGGCCATGCTGGGAACGGAGAGCGGCTCAAACGTCTTTGACTTCGACGGCAGCCTAGCGGAACTATCCAAGGCGAACGCGGATATGCCCTATGAGCAGTTTCGGGACCGGTATCTTGCCGGCCGAGAAGGGCCCGTGATGATGAATCAAGTATCGCCGAAATTGTTCGAAGCCATCCATCTTCGTACGGCTCTCGTCCTATTCGAGGGGGCGTATTCCGGCATTCTCGAACGCGATGTCCACTATATCTCGTTGAAGAAGGACTACTCAAACATCGACGACGTCTTTGACCGCCTTGAGGATGTTGCGTTTCTGGAAAAGATGGCGGACCGGGCATATCGCGACATCATATCATCTCGCCGCTACTCCTATGAGCGCTTCATCGCCAACTTCGATGCGCTGTTGAATCGTCGTTTGCTGCGGTCACGGCGGTGCCAAATCATTGAGGCCCCGATCATGTATGAGCGCAAGGACCGTGAGCTTTTTGCCATTCCAATGAACGAAGGGCCCGTGGCCGCTTTGTTGTCACGAGGGATTTTGGCAGGTCCAACAACCCGGGATGAACTCCTTGCCGCGCGGGTCGTAAGGCGTAGCTATCGAAACGAGTTCGATACGCTCAAAAAAGCACAGAAGAGCCTTTCTAGTTACGAGAGAAAGATTGAACGCCTCAGTAGGACGCTAGAGAGACGCACTAGGACGCTTGAGAAACGCGACGCCAAAATCGAACGGCTGTCGCGCATGACAACCGGCCAGCAGATGCCGATACATCAAAGAGTGATGTTGGCGATTGCATTTCGGGGTAGAGCCTACGTGACAGCGCTGTGCCGGCGCCTTTGGCAGCAAGGCTGATCCCCACAATGTCGCATGTGTCATCCCATCCCGGGCCGAACGGTCAGGCGGAAATAGACAAGGCCAACATGGCTTTCTGGGACGAGCTGTGCGGCAGCGCGCTCGCGCGGCGTCTTGGCGTCACAGACAGCTCGCCGGAGAGCCTGAAGCGCTTCGACGATTGGTACATGTCCTACTACCCCTACCTTGAGCGCCATATTCCCTTAGAGACCATGCCGGGCAAAAGTGTGCTGGAGATCGGGCTTGGCTACGGCACGGTAGCCCAACGCCTCATGGAGCACGGCGCCGACTACAGCGGTCTCGACATCGCCGCCAATCCCGTCGTCATGGCGCAGCACCGGTTGCGGCTCCTCGGCAAGCAAGGCACGGTCAAGCAAGGCAGCGTGCTGGAGTGTCCCTTCGGCGACGCCGGCTTCGACTGGGTCATCACGATCGGCTGCCTCCACCATACCGGCGACATGGCTCGCGCCATCGCGGAAGTGCACCGCGTACTGAAACCCGGCGGCCAGGCGACGGTGATGGTCTACAACGCGGCATCTTACCGGCAGCTCTCAAAGGACCCCTGGGCCACGATCAGGCTAGCGCTAGCGCCCAGGAAACGCCTTGCCGCGAGCGAGGCCATGCGCCGGGCCTACGACGCCAACCAGGCGGGCGACGCCGCCCCCGAGACCGAGTTCGTCACCGCAGGTCAACTTCGGCATCTCTGCCACGACTTTCGCCAATGTCGGATCCGCAGGGAAAATATTGGCAGCGATGGTTGGTTTAAGAAGACGCCACGGCCGGTGGCGCTGCGCTATTTCGGGCCATTTTTGGGAACCGATCTCTATGCTCGGTTGATAAAATAAACCAGCCTCTGGTCAATGCGTCACAAAATCGGTCGACGCATTGAGCCGCATCGACCGTTACCCTAGGGTCGCGGCCGACAGTCGGCTTAGCTGCAAGTAATTTTCTGGGAGGCCCCATCGTTCAGTCCTGCCACTCACCCACCACCGGGGCCGACCGCGCCCGGGTCGTAATGCTCGTATCCAATTCTTGCACAAACGATACGCGGGTTATTCGTGCAGCTGAAACCGCGGCGCAGCAGGGCTTCAACACCGTTGTGCTAGCCCTGTCCGACAATAGCGAGACATCCGAGGAAAGCCGCAACGGCGTACTCTACCGGCGTATCGGCAGGCCATGGATCCGTGCGAAGCTCCTAGCGCCGGCGTCGAAGATCGGCCGCCGATCTACGTTCTTCTCACGGCTATATCGCCAATTGGAGCACATAGCCAAGGTGCACGCATTGAGAGCGAAGCACAGCAAGAATCCTGTGCTCCAAGCATCGAAAAACTTGGTCACGATAGTTCTACTGGGTGGCGAGTTCCTCGCCCAATTCCTTTTCATCCGGCCGGCACCCCTGGCTCAGATTCGCCTAACGCTCAGCGCCGGCCGGTTACTCCTCGAACACACGCTCTCCCGCTTTTTGGGTCTCCGGCCTCTGGTCGAAACGCGACGCATGCGAAGGGTGTTTAAAAGCGATCTGATTAAATTTCAGCCCGACATCATCCATGCACATGACCTCGTTATGCTTCCGGCGGGAGCGGTCGCCGCCAAAGCGCTCGGCGCCAAGCTCATTTATGACGCGCATGAGCTCGAAGTGCATCGGAACACAAAAACCGGCCCGGTCGACAAATGGCTGCGCTACTACCTCGAGCGGAAGCATATCAAGCAGTGTGACGCGGTGGTCACTGTCTGCGATAGCATCGCCGATTATCTGGCTCGTGAGTACGCAATCGCACGCCCCACGGTCGTCATGAACGCACCCGATGTCGAAGGGGGACTTCCAAGCGACACCGATCTGCGCTCGAGCTTGGGCCTGTCCAACGATACGCCGCTCGCCGTCTATGTCGGCCGCATCACTGTCGGCCGCGGTATTGAGCAGATCGTCGACGCTCTGCAATATCTGCCCGCATACCATCTCGCCCTTGTAGGTCCGGTGAACAAACCAACGGTGGACCACGCCAAACAGACGGCTCAAGCGCTTGGCATGTCCGACCGTCTTCACATCGTGCCACCCGTCTCGCCGGCGATGGTCGTCTCCTTCATCAGCTCGGGTGACATCAGCCTCGTGCCGATTCAAAACGTTTGCTTGAGCTATTACTACTGTCTGCCGAACAAGCTTCTCGAAAGCGCCATCGCCCGGTTGCCCGTCGTCGTGTCAAACCTGCCCGAGCTGAAACGATTCGTGGAGATCAGCGAAAGTGGCGTCGTCATGGACGAGACGGACCCCCGCGGCATCGCGCGCGCCATTCATGACGCCTACGAGAACAGGGACCGGCTGCGGCCTGACGCCAACCGGCTACGCCATGCGGAAGAAATCTATGGCTGGCAGAGACAGAAAGAAGCGCTGATGGCGCTCTACTCGTCGTTCAATCTGCCTACGCACGCACCCGCGCCCCGCGCAGTCGAGCCGCGGCGCGGGGCCTAGCAGCGATGGCCTAGCTGCCATCGTTAGCCCGGCGCTGCGCTCAAGCCATTTCCTCGTCTTCGCTGAAATCGATCTTAATGTCCTTCTTCGCCGCCCTCTGGAACGCCTCATCGGCCGCCCGCTCCCAGATTTCGGCGAATGGCCCGACCGCAAGAATATCCACACCGTCGCTCACCACGAGCAGCGTTTCCGGCGAGGGAGGCTTTGGGCGCTTTGGCTCGGCGACAACGACAAAGACGATTCTTTGGCGGCAGAAGTTTTCAGCCTCGTCACTCGCCACGAGATGCTCCCAAGCGTTGCGGGTCAGCGCCACAATACCGAGCTGTTCAAGCTCGAGTGCGGTATGGCGGATGGGCAGATGCAGTATCTGCTTCTTGTCGCCAATCTGCATCGTGGTGTCCGGCGCCTGTGGCGTGCCGCCATCGACCAACGCCTCGAGCTCCGGCGTATCGAGGAAAACAATATGGCGCAACACCGGGCTTGTCGGCTTCTTGAGAATATCCAGCGCATTTGAAAGCGGTAGCAGTTCGAACGCACGAGCCGCCATCGGCATGACCACAAATACCGGTCGGCCCGGGCGTAGTGGGTGGTGCTCGCCGGCTTCTCCGGCAGTCAGACTGAAGACGGCGTCCGCCGGCATGCCTTGTATGAGAGAAACCCCCTTGCGCCGCGGGTGCAAATAGGCGCGCAACGTGGCGAGGCTCGTGTAATTTCGGCTCAGCCGCGAAATGAGCAAGGCGAGCCCAAGCGCCGCTTTCATCATGAACAGGAGAACCACAAAGAACACGATCTTGTCGCGCAGGAAGGAGGACAGGCTGGCGCCGTTGATGAGATAAATGACAGCGATCGATGCGAAGACGTGCAGACTAAGGATAAGGCTGACGAGATTGAGCCCCTGGAGTTGGGCATTGACCATGCCGTATCCGGAGTCGAACCGCCTTGCTGCCTCGGCAGTCATTTGGCTGGTATCAATTCGCCGCCCGGAGCTCGAAACGACACCCTGCAGCACCTGCTTAAACATGGCCTGCTCTAGCTGCCGATTTCGCGCGCCCTGCTGTCGCACGCCAACCAGACCGAGCAGCGCCCATGCGTAAAGCGGCAGGCACAATATGGCCATGAGGATCAGCACCAGGACGCTGATCGGATCCAGCCAGGTAAGGACGATCAGCGCTCCCGTGGCGATGACGAAGTTCGACAGGCCGATGGCGACGATCCTGCCGACCAGAAAGGCCGAGCGAATGATGGAGTTGAGAAAGCTGCCGAGGCGCTCCAGCCTTAACGGCATTGGGATGGCCGTCTCGGTGTCCCAGCGCGCCATGACCGGCAATTGGTTTACGGCCCGCCACAGCAACGATGTTTGCCAAGCTGTCGTCGCCTTCAACGACAGGCGCGCGGTGAAGTAGTTGAAAGTCAACGTCACCCCGGCCAAGATAAGGGAGTAGAGGAAGGCGCTGTCGACGCCAACTTCTGTTTTCCATCGGCTAAACTTGATGACGCTGGTGTGGTGCCCGGCCATCATCGCGTAGATCGCCGCCGCCATGATCGCGAATGGCAGCGGTGAGAGCAGGCCGGCCACGACGACCCCCCCAAGCACGGGGATCGCCTTCGCCCCCAAGAAGGCGACGTAGTCCTTCACCAGCAATACGTAAGTGGACCAGTAGTTGACGCCCCTCTTGATCGTAGATTCCGTCATTGCGCGACTCCGCGTGACGCGGCGCCCACCGGCAAGAGCGCGATCCTTGCGATGATGGTCGATGCCGGCCTCAAGGCTGGGAATGCAATCAAGTGAGCCACCATGGCAGCAACCAGGAGCGCGGACCGCCTAGGCCGCTTGAGCGAAAGTTTCACGCGCGAATCGAGGCAACCTGACGGCGAGATACCTTAAGCACGTGACCGAGGATGGCGGTGATTTTTCCCTCCCCGCCAAGGCTCTGGCTAAAGCACGGACCTCCAGAGCAGTCAATGAAGGGGCCGCGGGATAGGTCGGGGCGCCCGCGCTGCCCGGTCGATTTCCTCGCACACCCGACTCCACCAACGCGCCGGCGGGGGTATAAGCACCCCATGTTGTATGTCTTCGCCGGCGGCCACCGCATGGGCTCGCATTTTCAGACCTTCGTGGTTACCCACGGGCTATCCCAGCTGGGCACCAAGTTTGCCTGGGTGGATCGCGCCGCCATGAACACCTTCCATCTCGGCGCGATTCGGCGCGGCCTTGCCCGCTGCGATGCCTCGCCGGCCAAGAGCTTTGTCGCCAAGACCCATGCCTCCTTCCCCATCCAGATCGATACCCTGTTGTCCGCCTGGAATGTGCGCGTGTTCCTGATCTGGCGCCCCTTACGTGATTGCCTGGTCTCCGACTATCACTTCGCGCGATCGAACGCCGGTCACGCCTACAAGGATTTCGACGACTACTTCGCCAAGCGAGGCCGCCGCGTCATGCTCCGCAACCGGCTGCATGAAGTCGCGTGGAGCACACGAAACGATGATCGTGTGCGCGGCTGGCGGTATCTCGACCTGCGCGACGACTTCTCGCGCGTGGCCGGCGAGATGCTCGCGTTTGCCGAAATCGACGGTGTGGACATCGATCGGCTGGCGGAAGAGCTTCAGATCGACAAGCTCAGGGCCAAGTACCGCGACCCTGAAGGCAAATTCTTCCGGAAGGGCGGCGCCGGTGAGCTTGAAGACCTCGCGCCCGGCGAAGCAACCATGGCGCAGATTTCGGAGATCGAGGGCATGTCCGACGTGGCCACGCTTGGCGCGGAATATCTGCGTTGCGACCGGTGGCAAAGCCTCGTTTTCGGCAGCGAGGTCGAGGAGGCCGGCTTACGCAAGAGTTTGCAGACCTGGCTCTATCGTTCACGCCGAATTCGCAGGCTGCGCCGCCGCACGCTCTCGAACGCTCGCAAGTCGTTGCATCGACTGATGTCCCGAGGGTAACCAATTTGCCGAACACTAGCGAACTCAAGGGGAAGACGGTTTGCGTGGTGACGCCAGTCCCTCTGATGCGCGATAGCCGCACCCTAAAACAAGTTTGCTCCTTGCGCCGCTGGGGCGCCCGCGTCATCGCCATCGCTGCCGGCAAGGTGACATCAGGCGAATTCGACGATCCGACAGTGGCACCGCTACCGGATGGGCCCGGGAGAGGCGCCACCGTCTCGCGCGTCTGGGACTGGGTGAAGACCACCCGCCAGCCGGCCATCATCGTCGCACCCTTTTTCATCGCGTGGCTTTGCCTCTTTCTCCTGCAAACGATCCGCCTGTCGTGGAGGTTGCCGCAAGCCAATCTATTCATCCTGCACGGCGTCACGGTCTATCCCGCTTACGCGATCTCCGGACGTCGGGCGCCCTTCGTCTACGACATCCACGATTTCTATTGCGGCGTGGAACCCGACTCGGAGATCGGCACCTTCGAGCGTGCCTTCTTGCGGCCATTCCTTCGCTTAATCGAAGCTAGATGCATTGCCGCGGGGGCGGAAACGGTGACCGTAAGTGACGGGCTGGCCGGTCTCATCGAGAAAAGCTACGGGCGCCGGCCCGTCGTCTTCCGCAATGGCCACGATGCGAGACTCGATCACGAGCCGGAGAAGGACATTCGAGCGCGGCTCGGAGTGAATGATGGAGACTTCCTCATCGTCGTCATTGGCAATCACAAGCCGGGCCAGCGCTTCGACGCGCTCTTCACAGCGCTATCGAACACGGCGCCGGACATTCACGTCGCTCTGATCGGTCGCGGCTACGAGGTTTTAGCAGATCAGATCGCCGACGCCGGACTATCGAACCGCGTCCACGTCATGGGCGCGCTCGCGCCCTGGGCCATCGTGCCGTCGGTGCGCTCGGCCGATCTCGCCGCGCTGCCCTACTACGACCGCTCTGACAATTACAGTTTCAGTCTGCCGAACGGCTTCTTCCAGAGTGTTGGCGCGGGCCTTCCTTTGCTCACCCCCGATCTCCCTGAGATGGACATGCTGGTCGACCGCTACGAGATGGGCACTATGGTGGACTGGACGTCGGCCGAGGACATTGCCGCCGAGATCACGAGGATCCGCGACAATCCGGACCGCACGGCGCGGCTCCGCCGGAATGCGATTACGGCGTCCGAGAATCTGTCATGGCCGCACGAGGAAGAGCGCTGGCGTGAAATCCTATCGAACATCCTATCCGCGGAAAGCTGAGCGTATCGCCCCCAGCCTTCCGCCCGTTCTTCCAAACCCGGCCGGCCGTACTTCAAGAATTGGTCTTGGCGCGCCTCAGGTCGATGAGGCTGGATTCCACACGATTGGCGGAAATCGGCCAGAATCCGGGGCGTGTACAGCGTCACCAAGGACCCCGGCTGATCGGGGCCAACCGGCCGCGCCGGGACCCTTCTGCGGGGGGCATTGGCCCTTGATCTCCCGCGAAGAAAGCCTGTAGACAACCTTCTTCAGCGAGCGAATGCGTACTCAGTAGAGTGGGGAAGCCCACCTCTGCGTCAGGATTTTGAGGGGTGGGAACGCGCATGAAGGTCTTCATTTCGGGCGGTGCAGGGCAAATCGGCTCCCACGTGGCGGAGCTCCATCTTGCCCGCGGCGACCAGGTGCTGGCGATCGACAATTTCGACACCGGCCGCCGCATCCACCTGCCTGAGGACGCCAAGGGGCTCACCTTCGTCGAGGGAACGATCTCCGACCAGGCTCTCATCGACCAGCTCGTCGGCGACTTCAAGCCGGACGTCATCGTCCACACCGCCGCCTCCTACAAGGACCCGGAGACTGGTATTCCGACATGCTGACCAACGGCGTCGGCGGCGTGAACCTCATCAAGGCGGCCAAGGCCAACGACGTGGGGCGCTTCGTCTATTTCCAGACGGCACTGACCTATGGGCTCAAGCCCCTCCAGAACCCGATCCCGCTCGATCATCCCAAGAACCCGGCGAATTCGAGCTACGCCATCTCCAAGACCACCACCGAAGACTATTTGGAGATCTCCGGCCTCGACTACGTCACCTTCCGGCTCGCCAACGTCATCGGGCCGCGCAATGTCTCCGGTCCGCTGCCCATCTTCTACGAGCGCCTGAAGGCGGCGAAGCCCTGCTTCGTCACCGAGGCGCGCCGCGACTTCGTGTTCGTGAAGGATTTGGCACGCACCGTCGTCAAGGCGGCGGACGGCACCGGCCATGGGCCCTACCATTTCTCGTCCGGCACCGACGTCGCCATCATCGAGCTCTACGATGCCATCGTCGAAGCGCTGAAGCTCAACGATTATCCCGAGCCTGAGCGCCGCCCGCTCGCCCCGACGACGCCGCTTCGATCCTGCTCGACCCGTCCAAGACCGTGGCTGATTTCGGTGAAATCGAGTTCACGCCGCTCAAAGAGACGGTCGCCGCCGCGGTCGCCTATTACGACACCTACGGCGTGCACGGCGGCTACACGCATCTGAAGCACAGCGAGAGCAAGTAGCGTTTTCATGCGCATCCTCATGACCGGCGGCGCCGGCTGCCTCGGCTCAAATCTCCTCGAGCGTTACCTGCCGCAGGGCCACGACATCCTGGTCATCGACAACTTCGCCACGGGGCGCCGTGAGGTCGTGCCGCAAGGCTCGACCGCCTGTCCCTCGTGGAAGGCTCGGTGGCCGATGCCGCCCTTGTCGAGCGGTGCTTCGCCGACTTCGCGCCGACCCACGTCATCCACAGCGCCGCCGCCTACAAGGACCCGAGCGACTGGGGCGAGGACGCGCGCACCAACGTCGCCGGCACCATCAATGTCGTGCGTGCCGCGGAAGCCGCGAACGTCAAGCGCCTGGTGAACTTCCAGACCGCGCTCTGCTACGGCCGACCCGACGCCGTACCGATCCCGGTCGATGCGCCGCTCAGGCCCTTCACCAGCTACGGCGTCTCTAAGACGGCCGGCGAGCAATATCTGATGATGTCGGAGCTTCCCGTCATCTCGCTTCGGCTTGCCAATGTCACCGGTCCACGCCTCGCCATCGGGCCGATCCCGACCTTCTACACGCGCCTGAAAGCCGGAAAGTCCTGCTTCTGTAGTGACACGGTCCGCGACTTCCTCGACATGGAGGACTTCTTCTCCGTCATGGACCTCGCCCTGGCCGACGAGGCACCCACGGGCGTCTTCAACGTTTCGACCGGCGAAGGCAAGACGATCAAGAATGTCTACGATGCCGTCGCCGCCTATCTTGGCATGGAGCCGCCCGAGGCGCCCATCGTGCCGCCGGGCGACGACGACGTGCCCGCGGTGGTTCTCGACCCGAGCGCGACGGAAGCCACGCTCGGCTGGCGCGCGAAGATCGGCTTCGAGGACACGATCCGGCGTATGCTCGCCTGGTACGACGCCCACGGCGTCAGCGCCATCTACAGCCACCTCGCGGCACCAACCACGGCGGCGTCTGCCTCATGAGCGAGTTCAAGAACGCGAAGATCCTGGTGGTCGGCGGCGCCGGCTTCGTCGGCTCCAATCTGGTCAATCGCCTGCTCGGCGAAGATCCCGCCGCCGTCTATGTGGTCGACAATCTTATATCGGCGGAAGCAGACAACGTCCCGAAAGACGACCGGGTCACGTTCAAGCTGGGCTCCATCGCCGACGACCGCGTGCTGGCGGGCCTACCGGGCGACCTCGACTACGTCTTTCATCTTGCCTGCTATCACGGCAACCAGTCGTCCATCGCCGATCCCGTCGCCGATCACGACAACAACACCATCACCACGCTGAAGCTGTTCGACCGGCTGAAGGACGAGAAGAGCTTGCGCGCCGTGGTCTACGCCGCCGCCGGCTGCGCCGTCGCCGAGAAGACCTTCGACGGCGCGCGCGCCACGGCCGAGGACGCGCCGATCTCGCTCTATCACGACAGCCCCTACTCGATATCGAAGCTGATTGGCGAGTTCTACGGCAACTACTATTTCCTTCGCTACGGCCTGCCGATCGTCAAGACGCGCTTCCAGAACATCTACGGCCCGCGCGAAATCCTGGGCGCCGGCCGCTGGCGCGGCACGCCGCACACGGTCTGGCGCAACGTCACGCCCACCTTCATCTGGAAGGCGCTTAACCACGAACCGCTGCCGCTGGAGAATGGCGGGATCGCTACCCGCGACTTCGTGTTCGTCGAGGATCTGGCCGAAGGGTTGAGCCTCGCCGCTCAAGCCGGCAAGCCGGGCGAGGTCTACAATCTCGCAAGCGGCGTCGAGACGGAGATCGCCGAGCTGGCCAGAACCATCAACGAGATCACCGGTAATCCGACGCCGCCGGACATCAAGCCGGCGCGCGACTGGGATCGCTCCGGCATGCGCTACGGCTCAACGGAGAAGTCGAAACGCGAGCTCGGCTTCGAGGCCAAGACCAGCGTTCGCGATGGTCTGCAAACGACCATCGACTGGACACGCGCCAACAAGGACCTCATCGCCCGCTGCATCGCGCGTCACGACCGCTTCATCAACGACCCTCAGCTTGGATCATGGCGCTGAGATTAATGACCGTGGTGGGCGCGCGCCCACAATTCATCAAGGCGGCCGCCGTGAGCCGCGCCATTGCCGCGCGCGACGACATTGCCGAGATCATGGTCCACACCGGCCAGCATTTCGATGACAACATGTCGAAAGTATTTTTCGATGAGTTGGACATCCCGGCACCCGCCTTCAGCCTGGACATTCACGGCGGCAGTCACGGCGACATGACCGGACGGATGCTCGGCGCGCTGGAAGCCGTGATGCGCGAGGAGCGCCCCGATTGGGTTCTGGTCTACGGCGACACCAACACCACCTTGGCCGGCGCACTCGACGCCGCCAAGCTCAACATCCCGGTAGCCCATGTGGAGGCAGGCCTGCGGTCGTTCAACCGGCGCATGCCGGAGGAGATCAACCGTGTGGTCGCCGACCATCTCAGCACGCTCCTATTCTGTCCGACAGTTCAGTCGATCAAGAATCTCGAGCGGGAGGGCATTACGTCCGGCGTCCATCATGTCGGCGACGTGATGTATGACGCGACGATGTTCGCCGCCGCCCGCGCCCGGGAACGTTCCACTGTTCTCGACAACCTGCGGCTGGAGCCCGGCGGTTACGCACTGGCCACCATCCACCGGGCCGAGAATACCGACGACCCGGACCAGTTGCGGGCGGTCATGGGTTGGCTCTCGGACAAAGCCAAGGAGAGGACCGTCGTCTTTCCCGTGCATCCGCGCACCCGTGACGCGCTCGCCCGGGCGGGCATCGTGCCACAGGGCGTGGCCATGATCGATCCGGTCGGCTATCTGGATATGGCGCGGCTGCTCGACGGGGCCGCGGCCGTCTACACCGATTCCGGCGGTCTGCAGAAGGAGGCCTATTTCCATCGCAAACCGTGCGTCACCTTGCGGTCGGAGACCGAGTGGACCGAGCTTGTCGAATGCGGCTGGAACCGGCTCTGGAAGGGCCCCGACTATGGGCCCCGGAGGGACGTGACCGAGTACGGCGATGGCGACGCCGCCGGGCGCATTTTGGACGATATCGCCCGTCATGACGTGGGCACTGCTAGACCTCACTTATAGCCTTGGCTATGTTGCGGCCAGCCGGCGGACGGACACCAGTTATACACAAGTAGAATCAACCCATTAGTTTGAAGTCGGGGGCACTTTGATGCGCGTAAACGGGAATGGCCCGAAGACCTTCGCCCTGATCGGGGCCGCGGGCTATATCGCCCCCCGGCACATGCGGGCCATCGCGGATGTGGGCGGCGATCTGATCGCCGCATTCGATCCGGCGGATTCCGTCGGCCAGATCGACAGCTATTTTCCCGAAACGCGCTTCTTCGTCGAGTTCGAGCGCTTCGACCGCTATATCGACAAGCGGCGGCGGCGCGGCGAGGCCACCGACTTTGTCAGCATCTGCTCGCCCAACTATCTGCACGACGCCCATGTGCGCTTCGCGCTGCGCTCCGACGCCGACGCAATCTGCGAGAAGCCGCTCGCCCTCAATCCCTGGAACATCGACGGCCTCGCCGAGATCGAGCAGAGCACCGGGCGGAAGGTGAACACGATCCTCCAGCTCCGGCTTCATCCGTCGATCATCGCGCTGAAGGAGAAGATCGCCGCCGCTGGCGACCGCATGCACGACGTGGACTTGACTTACATCACCTCACGCGGGCGCTGGTACTACGTGTCCTGGAAGGGCGACGAGCATAAGTCGGGCGGCATCGCCACGAATATCGGCGTGCATTTCTACGACATGCTGACCTTCGTCTTCGGCCCCCTCAAGAACAACTACGTGCATCACCGGGCCGTCGATTGCGCCGCCGGCTACCTCGAATACGAGAAGGCGCGCGTGCGGTGGTTCCTGTCGATCAACCGCAACGACCTCCCACAAAATATTCCGCCGGGCCAAACGACCTTCCGCTCCATCACCATCGATGGCGAGGAGCTCGAGTTCTCGGGCGGCTTCACCGATTTGCATACCCAGAGCTATCAGCAGATCGTTGCCGGCAACGGTTTCACCCTCGATGACGTGCGCCCATCGGTCGAGGCCGTCTCCTACATTCGCACGGCGAATGTCGACGCAAGCCAGGGCGAGCAGCACCCGTTCCTTGGCGGAGCGCTCGACGAAGCGAGATACCTCAATGGCTTCCCCGTCTGACGACGTATTCGTCCACGAAAGCGCCTATGTGGACGAGCCATGCACTATCGGGGCGGGCACCAAGATTTGGCACTTCTGCCATGTGATGCCGCACTCGGTGATCGGCAAGAACTGCATCTTGGGGCAGAACGTGGTGGTGGGCCCCGCGGGCCGCATCGGCGACCACTGCAAGATCCAGAACAATGTCAGCCTCTATAAGGGCGTCGAGCTCGGCGACGGCGTGTTCTGCGGCCCGAGTTGCGTCTTCACCAATGTCAACAATCCGCGCGCCGAGATCGAACGCAAGAGCGAGTTCCGCGTCACCCGCGTCGGCCGCGGCGCCACCATCGGCGCCAATGCCACCATCGTCTGCGGCAACGAGCTCGGCGCATATTGCCTGATCGCCGCCGGCGCCGTGGTGACCAAGCCCGTGCCCGCTTACGCACTCATGGCCGGCGTGCCGGCACGGCGCATCGGCTGGGTCAGCAAGGCCGGCTCCATCCTTGGGCCGGACCTCACCTGCCCCATCGAAAATGTCCGCTATAGAGAGACCGAAGATGGACGCCTCGAACCCTCAGAGTGAGGCGCTAGCCCCCCTCGCGTTCAACGACCTGGCGGCTCAGCAAGACCGCATCAAGGACCGCATCGACGCGGCCATCGCCGACGTTCTGGCGCGCGGTCAGTATATCCTCGGGCCGCAAGTGGCCGAGCTCGAGGGCGCGCTCGCCAAATTCTGCGGCGCCACGCATTGCGTCGCCTGCGCCAACGGCACCGATGCCTTGAGCCTCGTGTTGATGGCGGAGGATATCGGCGCGGGCGATGCCGTCTTCGTGCCGAGCTTCACCTTTGTCGCCACGGCGGAAGCGGTTTCGGGCCGCGGCGCCACGCCCGTCTTCGTCGATATCGACGCGGCGACCTACAATATGGATGACGCGAGCCTCGGTCGCGCCATCGACGCTGCCAAGACGGCAGGCTTGCGGCCGCGCATGGTGATCGCTGTCGATCTCTACGGGCAACCTGCGGACTATGAGACTCTCGGCGCCGTCGCTCTCGAGAACGGTCTGACGCTCGTGGCCGACGCGGCACAGTCCTTCGGCGCCACCATGGGCGGCAAAGGCGTCGGCGCCCTCGCCGACTACACCACCACCAGCTTCTTTCCGGCCAAGCCTCTGGGCTGCTACGGCGATGGCGGCGCCATTTTCACCGAGGACGGCACCAAGGCGGACATTCTCCGTTCGTTGCGCTTCCACGGCAAAGGTCGCCATAAATACGAGAATGTGCGCGTTGGCTTGAACAGCCGCCTCGATACGTTGCAGGCGGCGATCCTGCTGGTGAAGCTCGACATCTTCGCGGACGAGATCGCGGCGCGCCAAGAGATTGCCACGCGCTATGGCGAGATCCTGCGCGGCGTCGAGACGCCGGTCGTGGCCCCCAGCGCGACCTCGGTGTGGGCGCAATACACCGTGCGGCTCCCCGAGAGCATCGACCGTGAGACGGTCCAGACAGCCTGCGGCAAGGCCGGTGTCCCCACCGTCGTCTATTATCCGATCCCCTTGCACCAGCAGCCGGCTTACGCGCAGCACCCTTGCGACCCTGCGGGGCTCGGTCGTTCCGAGGAAGCGGCGGCGCGTGTGCTCAGCCTACCGATGCATCCCTATCTCACGCCTGAGATTCAGACTCGCGTCGCCCAGACCCTTGCAGCGGCGCTCCAGGAGCCGGCGTGAGCGCAACGCGAGACGCCATCAAGACATTGGTGCTCGCGCTCCGCTATCCTCATCGCGCGTCCTATTACGACGACTGGGCCGACGCCTTCTCCGCGGCACCGTTCTTCCAGACGACGTCCCTCAACGTTCTCGACCTCTCCCCGTCGCGTCTCGCCCGCGAACTTGATGAGCACGACCTCGTCGTCTTGCTTCACAACTGCACCGCCGACACCACCGAAGACCTGGAGCGCCTTACACCCGCACTTAGCGCCCGCGCCCGGGCGCGCCTCGTGGCTTTCGTCGGCAACGAGTACAACTCTCCCTACGCGCCAATGGCCCGCAAGATCGCCGCGCTCGAGACTTGCCATGCCGACATTGTCGCCACCCAACTCTTGCCTGAGGCCGGTGAGTATCTTTACGGCGGCACCTGCGCGAACGTCATCTCGCTGCCCCATGCGCTGAACCCGAAGGTCTTTCGCCCCGGCCCGGAGCAGGGCCGCCGTGCCGTCGACATCGGTGTGCGCAGCTATCGCTACTCGCCGCTTCTCGGCGACAAGGAGCGCAACGACATTATCGATTACTTCAGGCTGCACGGGCCCGAGCACGGGCTTAGCGTCGACGTCAACACCACGAGCCGCTTCGGCGCGAGGACTGGGCCGCGTTTCTCGCCAACTCCCGCGGCACGATCTCGAGCGAGGCGGGCAGTTGGTATCTCGACCGCGACGATGCCCTTGTCACGCGCATCCACGACGTTATCGGGCTTGAGCGGTCCGGTCTCGTCATCCGCCAGGGTGAGGGCTTGCGCCGCCTGGTGCGCCGCCTGCCGCTATCGGTCAAATCGGCGCTCGGTTTTGCCTTGCGCCGCGGCCCCATCAAATTCGCCGGGTTCGAGGACGAAAGCCTCGACTTCGACGATCTCCATGGACGCTTCTTCAAGGACGCGCCGCGCTGCCCCGCCTACTCCAAGGCGCTGTCGTCCCGTCACTTCGACGCCATCGGCACCAAGACCTGCCAGATCATGACCGCCGGGCGGTACAACGACCTCCTCACGCCGAACTTGCATTACATCGCCGTGGACGCCGATCTGGCCAATGTCGAGGCGGCCATCGCGCGGTTCAAGGACGAGGGCGAGCGCGAACGCATCACGACGGCGGCCTATGAGCACGCCATGGCCGCGCATACCCACGCCCACCGCATGGAAGCACTGCACGCCAAGCTGCAATCGTTGTGAGAGGCGGGTCGGGTCGCGGCTATGCCCGCCGCCACGCCTCGAACATCAGCACGTTCCAGAGGAAATGCTGCCAGTTGCGCTTGCCCGATTGGTGCTCCGCCCATTTCTCCTGGATCGGCGCCGGATCGAGCAGACCGGCCTGGGTCATCGCGGCAGGGTCGAGCAGGTCGCCGGCCCACTCCTTCAGCGGACCTCGCAGCCACGCGTCGATCGGCACGCCGAAGCCCATCTTCGGCCGCTCCACAAGCGTCTTCGGCACATATTTGTAAAGCACCTGGCGCAGCAGCCATTTGCCTTGACCGCCGCGCATCTTGAGCCGGGTCGGCAGATGCCAGGCGAATTCGGCCACGCGGTGATCGAGCAGCGGCACGCGCGCTTCGAGCGACACCGCCATGGATGCACGGTCGACCTTTGTGAGGATGTCGTCGGGAAGATAGGTGACGGAATCGGCATACTGCATCCAGGACAGCTCTTCCTTGAAGCGCGCCCGGATGTCCTCGCTGAACGCCGGCTGATCGAGGGGCTTTGCCCCTTTGACCAGTGACCACGCACCGGGCCACTGCGCCAGCAGGCTACGGTAGTAGCCGGACGACTCGTCGCTCAGCACGCCAGCAAGTTTCTGCAGCTTCTCGCCCGCGAGCCGCGGCCGCACACCGGCAGGCACCACGTCGAAGAGACGGTCCCAAGTCGATGGCGGCACCGCGCCGATGGCGCGCGAGAGGCCCGCCGCCACCGGACGCGGCAGAAGGCGCAAGGCCTGCGCCACGCGCAAGCCTTGTCCGTAGCGGTTATAGCCAGCGAACAACTCGTCGCCACCGTCGCCGGACAGCGCGACCGTGACTTGCTTTCGCGTCATCTCGGAGACGAGGAAGGTCGGGATCTGCGATGAGTCGGCGAAGGGCTCGTCGTAAATGCTCGGCAGTTTCGGCACGACGGCCTGGGCTTCGTCAGGCGTCACGTAAAGCTCGGTATGGTCGGTCCCGAGATGCGCTGCCACCGCCTTGGCATGTGCCGCCTCGTTGTAGCCCTTCTCGTGAAAGCCGATGGTGAAGCTCTTGACCGGCGTCGGGCTGTTCGCCTGCATCAGCGCTGTCACCGTCGCCGAGTCGATGCCGCCGGAAAGAAACACTCCGAGCGGCACATCGGCCACCATGCGGCGGGTCACCGCGTCGGTCAGCAGCGCCTCCAGCTCATCGCGGGCCTGCGTCTCGTCGAGGTGGAGCGGGTTCGCTTGACCCCTCTCCGCTTGGTCGAGCAGCAACCAATAGGACTCGCCACTTGTCCTACCGTCCTCGGCAATATGCAGCAGCATGCCGGGCTCGAGCTTGGCGATGTCCTGGTAGATGCTCGATGGCGCGGCACATAGCCGGTGCAGAGATAAGCGCCGAGCGCCTGGCGGTCGATCGCCGGGGCAAACTCGGGAAGCGCGGCAAGCGCTTTCAGCTCGGAGGCAAACACGACCCGCCCGCCTGCATGGCCCCAATAGAGCGGCTTGATGCCGAGCCGGTCGCGCCCAAGGGTCAGCGTTCGCGTGGCTTTGTCGAACACCGCAAAGGCGAACATGCCGATCAGGCGCTCCACCGTCCCGCGCACGCCCCAGGCGGAGAACCCCTCCACCATCACTTCCGTGTCGGAGTGACCCCGGAAGCTGTGGCCCATCTGTTCCAACTCGGCGCGCAGTTCGCCGGCGTTATAGATCTCGCCGTTATAGGACAGAACGAAGCGGCCCGACGCCGACAGCATCGGTTGGGCGCCGGCGGCGCTAAGATCTATGATCGACAGGCGCGCATGAGCCAGGGCCACGCCCGCTTCCGCGTCCACCCACACACCGCTGGCATCCGGTCCACGATGGTGCAGCGCGCCCGCCATATCGGCGGCGAGTCCGCGCAGCGTCTGGTCGCCCGACCGCCGTTTGGGATCGAGAAACCCCGCAATTCCGCACATTTATTGGGGCCCTGCCCGACGCGCCATCATGGCTGAGAGACGGCACTTTCACCCCTGGCTTGTCAAGGCGACCTGATGGCCATGCCTAAGGGGTCGAGCCGTTGCGCAAAGACAGGAAGGAGTCTTTCCAGCCCTTTTGCGACTCGTCCAGCTTGCCTTGTCCGTCAAGGGTCGCGAGGATTCCGAGCGCTTCGTCGATGGCCGCATCTTGGTCCGCGCCCTTTGACGTCTGGGCGAACTTGTAAAGACTGATCACCAGATCGGTCTGCGGCGACGTCTCGCCCTTTCGCGCCTCGGCGAGTGCACGCGTGATGCCCAAGTCCTCCTTATAGGCTGCGAAGGCTCCCGCGACGTCTCCCATATCTCGCCGCACATTGCCAACGCGCTCGAGGCTGATAGCCAGCTCTCGACGCGAATACGCGTCCTGCTCGGCTGCCGCGATCTTTCGCCTCAGCTCCAGATCCTCCTCGTAAGCCGCGAGCGCCCCCTTGAGGTCGCCCAGCTTGACCCTCATCTCGCCGACATTCTTGAGGCTGGCCACCAGGTCGTTGAGCGACTGGACGTTGTCGTCCTTGCGGAGCTTGCGGGCGAGGACCAGCCCCTCTTCGTAGTTGGCGAGCGCGCCGCTGAAGTCGTCGATTTCGGCGCGCATATTGCCCACCTTGTTCAGGCTGAGGATCACTTCTCGCTGCCGCTGGATATTCTTGCGGTCGGTGTCGGCAACCATGCGGTCGATGGTCAGCATCTCCTCATAGGCGCGCAATGCCGCGCGCGGGTTGCCAAGCTTGGACTGGGTATTGCCCACCCGCTCCAGGCTGACCGAGATATCGCGCTGCCAGTCGAGATTTTCCGGGGCCGAGATCGCGATATGCCGCGCGATGGCCAGGCTCTCCTCGGCCGCGGCGAGCGCGCCCTTCGTATCGCCGGCCTTGAGTTTCAGGTCGGCGATCTTGTTGAGGTCGACCGACACCACACGCTGCCGCTTGGTGTCGCCGATATTGGCGGCGGCCACCGCCCGGTCGAAGCCGAGCATCTCGACATAGAGAGCGAGCGCACCGTCATTGTCGCCCATGCTGCGCTTGAGGTCTCCAAGCCGCTCGAGGGTTAGCGACAGGTCCTGCCGGAAGCGCTCGCTGTTGGGATCCTCTTTCGCCAGTTCCCTGCGGATATCGAGACTCTCCTGGTAGAGCGCCAGGGCCCCCTGTTCATCCCCCGTCTTGAGCTTCACCTCGGCGATGCGCTGCAGACCAATTCCCAAATTCCGTTGCCAATCGCGATCGTCGGGCTCCGCCGCAATGAGCTTTCGGTCGGCCTCGACTTTCGCCTCATAGGCCTTGAGCGCCGCCGCCTGGTCACCCTGATCGCGCTTCAGATCGCCAATCTTCTCGAGCGTCTCCACGACACCGTACAGCCAAGTCGAGTTCTTCTCGTTGGCCTCGACGAGACGCTGGCGAATAGCCAGAGCCTCCTCGTAATCGGAGAGCGCGCCTTCGGGATCTTCGAGGCCCAGCTTGAGCGCGGCGAGTTCCTGGAGATAGACTGAGACGTCGTGTTGATAATCGAGGTTGTCAGGCTCGGCCTCCACGAGCTTTCGGGCCACCCCGAGCGCCTGCTTGTATGCGGAGAGTGCGCTGCGCCGGCTGCCATCGTGCCGCAGCGTCGCGGCAAGATCCTGCCGCTCCTTTGCACTTTCGCGATAGGACGTGATCGCCGCGGAGGTGTCACCGGCATCGTGCTTGATATCGCCGATCTCCTCCAAGAGGCTGCCAATCTCGAACAGGTGCTTGGTGTTACCCTTGTCGGCTTCGACCAGCTTGCGGCGTATGGCGAGGCTTTCATTGAAGGCGGCCAGCGCATCTTCCGCGTCGTCGAGCGCGAGCTTCGCCTCACCCACGCGCTTCAGGCTGATCGCCACATAGCGTTGCCATTTGATGGTGTTGGGCTCGGCCGCGTCGGTCGCGCGATCAATGACCAGCATCTCCTCGTAAATGGCGAGGGCCGCCGCGTTGTCGCCCGCGTCACGTTTGAGATCGCCGACCTTTTCGAGGATGAGACTGACATCCTGTTGCCGCTGGGTGGTCTTTCCAGCTGCCAGCAGATCCCGGCGAATGGCCAAGCACTCCTCGTAGGCCGCAAGCGCGCCCGTCTTGTCGTTGAGGTCGCGCTTGGCGTCTCCGAGCCGGTTCAGACTGAGGGTGAGGTTGCGTTTCGCCTGAAGATCGTCGGGCTTGCTCGCCACCAGGACGCGGTCGATCTTGAGCATCTCCTCGAAGGTGGCAAGCGCGCCTTCCTTGTCGCCGGCCGCGAGTTTGAGATCGCCGATCGATTCAAGATTGGACGCCACGTCGAATTGCCATGCCGCCAAGTCGGTCTGGGGCAGTTCCCGGCGAATGGCGAGGCTCTCTTCGTAAGCGGCAAGCGCGCCCGAACTATCGCCGGCGCCCTTCTTGGCCGCGCCCAATTTCGTCAGGTTGGCCGAAATCTCGCGCTGCCACGCAACATTGTTGGGGTCCTTCTCCGCCAGCTTGCGCGCGATGGCCAAGCTCGGCTCGAACGCGGCGACCGCGCCGTCATAGTCCTCCGCGTTGCGCTTCACGTCGCCGATTCTCTGCAGCACGTAGATCTGGTCGGTGAGCGCTTGCGTATCGCCGCCGCCGGCTTGCGCCAACCTCTGGCGAATGGCGAGACTTTCCTCATAAGCCCTTAAGGCGCCCAAGCGATCATTGGAATCGCGCTTCACGTCGCCAACGCGGTTGATGCTGACGGAAAGGTCGCGTTGCAAGGCCGCGTTGTCGGCGTCCGCGGCCACGAGACGGCGCAAGATGGCGGCGCTCTCCTCGAAATCGGCAAGTGCCGCCTTCCGGTCGCCCTTGGCAAGTTTGGCGTCGCCAAGCCCGCTCAAGCTGGCCGCCATGGTCCGCGGCAGATAGCCATTCGTCTCATCTTCGGCCGCGAGCTGGCGGCGAATTTCGAGGCTCTTGGCATAAGCCTCGATGGCGCCGTCTTCGGCCCCGGAGTCGAGCTTCACATTGCCGATGTTCATCAGAGCGGAGGCGACGTCGGCGCGCCACAAGACATTGGTCTTATCGGTCGCGACGAGGCCTTCCGAAAAGCCCAGGCTCTCCTCATAGGCGGCCAAAGCAGCGGCGAGGTCGCCGGCGCTCTGCTTGGCGTACCCGTCGGCACTCAGAGCGAGTGCGAGATCGCGGCGCCATTCGACCTTTGCGGCATCCATCGGCACCACGTCGCGGCTGATAGCGACGGCTTCGGCATAGGCTTCGAGCGCGCCTTGATAATCGGCGGCCCGGAGCTTGAGGTCGCCGATCGTGTCGAGCGTCGCCGCGACGTCGCGATGGCGTTCCGGATTGCCACTTTCCGCCTCTGCCAGCTTGCGCCGGTTGGCGAGGATCTGCTCGTAGACCGCAAGCGCGCCCGCGTCGTCCGCAGCTTTGAGCTTGAGATCGCCGATCTGCTCCAGCGTGCTGGAGATGTCCTGCTGCCCGCCTTTGCCGTCATCATAGGTATCGAGCTCGGCCAGGCGCAGCTTGATCTCTAGGCTCCTGGCGGTGCTTTCCGCCGCTTGCGCGGATTCCCCCTCGGCCGTGTGTGTCGAGGCAAACTCCTCGAACATGGTGGCCTGCATGCCGAGCAGTTGCGCGTCGTCCGGCGAGGCCCCCACGGCATCGTCGAGCGTCTTGCTCACCTGGGCGAAGATCTTCTTGCGGCTTTGGACGCCCATTCCCTCGACGTTGCGCAAGCCTCGCGCGATGTCGGTCACGAGCGCGCTTGCCACGTCGAAGTTTCGCTTGGCCCGTCGCTCGGCCTGAAGCGCCAGCACACCGGCAACGGTGGCGCCAACCGCCAGCACGGCGAAGACCACCGCCGCGCTGCCAACGAGGCGTTGCCTGAATCGCGCCCGCTTGCCCGAAGCGGCGATGAAGCCAAGCGTCGGGGGTCCCAGCTCGCCGGGATAGCGTTTGGCGATGCTCTCGGCTTCCGCCAACGGTACGCCTTTGGGTATCAGCAGATCGCGCGCCTTGTTGGCGTTCTCCCAGCGGCGGCGCAAGCCATCGACATCGTCGCGGATGCGATAGAACTCCGCGTTGGCGGCGACAATCTCCTGTGCCCGTCGCCAATTCTCCAGCACACGCTGATGCGCCAAGCGGATGGTCGCCTTCTGCTCGCTCCCTGAGGACAACAGGATGCGCGCATCGACCAGCGCGCGAACCAGCCGTTCAGAAGGCGGATCGTAGGCCGCCGCCTCGAACGGCACTGACAAAATGGAAAGCCCCGCATTGGCGCCGCCTCCACCGGGCTCGGCCGTGTGCGCGGGCGTCGCCAATTGCCGCAACAGGCGCGGCAGACGCTCATGCTCCGCCGCGCCAAGGCCGGCGATGGCGCGCTCGCCTTCCCGGTCGATGGCACCGGCCAGCCCTCCGAGTTCGTCGTATGCTTTCAAGGTGAGCGTGGTCTCGCCGTCTTCCGTGACCCGCTTCTCGAACAGGAAGTTGAGCGTGAACTGAAGCAGTGGCAGCATGTCGGGCCGGTCGATGTCGGCAATCAGACGATCGTCGAGCCGGTCGCCGGTCTCGGGGTCCGTCTCGTAGACGAGGCCTGCGGCGGCGGCCGGACCGCGAATGATCTCGTCGATCTCCACCGCACCGGGGGGCGCCAAATCATAGGTCGCCCCCTTGCTCTTCAGGGCAAGCAGATCGGGCTCTTTCAGGAAACGCTCATAGAGATCCGCGCGCAGTGTGGCGATGACCCACACGCGTCCCGTGTCGACGAGAAGGGCAAGGAGTTTGGCGAAACGCGCCCGTTCCTCGGCATTGACTTGCCCGGCGAACAGTTCGTCGAGTTGATCGACCACGATCAGCAGGTCGGCCCGCACCGCCCGGTCGTGCCCGCTCGCTTTCGCCTCCGCCTCGGCAACCCGCTCGAGCGCGCGCAAGATTGGCTTGGCGCAGGTCTCGTCGGCATGGGCGAGCAGGCCCGCCAATTCATCCTCCGACGCATAGTCGCTTTCGGCGATCTCCGGCAACGCTTGGAGCCGGCCCATATCGTCGTCATCGAGATCCTCGCCCCCTTGTAGAAGCGCGGCGGCGAGCCCGGCCACGGGACCGTTTGGATGCTCTCCAGGCCGCATCACCGAGACCCGCCACTGATCGACGGACGGGACGACGCCGGGCGTCGTCAAGCGCGGCTCGAGACCCGCAAGGGCCAGCGAAGATTTGCCCGCACCGCTGGCGCCCACCACGAGCAGGAAGGGCGATCCACGCTCGCCCGCGTCCTTCAGGCCGTCGACGGCTTTGGTGATGTCGCGGGAGCGGCCAAAGAATACCGGCGCATGCTTGGCGCCAAATGCCGCCAGCCCGCGGAAGGGCGAGCCCTTGATATCGACCGGCCACAGAACCGAGCGGCCCTTGAGGATCTTCTCCTCCAGCCAGGTCCTCAGCAGCTTGTCGACATCGGCCTCGAAGGCATCGGTGTTCTGAAAGGTGTGAAAGGCAAGCTTGAACTTGCCGTCCGCCGTCTGGAACCAATTCTTGAAGAAGGTCTTGAGCCGTTCCCATTGATTGGTGACGAGGCGGTTGGTGCTCTCGTCGTCGAGGCGCACGGTCGGCGGCTCGCTGTAGCGGAACACATAGACGTCGGGAACCGACTTTTCCTTGCTCGCTTCGATAGCTGACAGAATTTCATAGGCCGTCCCCGATGGATACGGCTCGCCATTGGGCATGGTCTGAAAGTCTTCCGGCAGTTCCGTGCCCAGGCGGTGGCGCAGGATGGCGACCACGATGTCGCAATCCGATGCTTCGGGAATCTGCTGCTGGAAGGTGGCGTGCGCCTTGTAGTGTTGGCCTTCCCAGCGGATGGCCTCAAGGCGCGCGATGCCGGCGAACTCGCCGTTCAGGCGTTCGACGACCCGCTCGACGCGCATTCTTTCGAAATGCGTGTCGCCCGGGGAGGAGACGAATACTCGAACCGATCGCATGCGAAGACGGTCCCAAGCTGCGGCAACCCAGTAATCGACTAACCGGAAGTATAGTCGCTACCGCCGCCTCCCCCTAGACGTCAGGTTGCAGGTTTTGTCTTCGCTCCTGCAGCCATCTTGTCCGCGAGTATGGCGGCAAAACGGCCTGGAAATTAAAAGCCGTCCACGTTCGACCCTTACTCGCCGTCTTTGCGCAAGGGCATGATGGGGCCACTGCTCATCCGCTTTGCATGAGCCTCGAGGCTGTCGAGATCGGGATTTTCCGTCTCCACGAAGGTCTTGAGCTTTTCGACCATCTCTTCTTGTTGCTCAGGCGTCGCTTTCGGCGCCGCGTTGCGCTGCCCCGGCGCGGTCCCCGGTCCCCAGCGCGGACCGAACAGATAAACCGCGCCATACATGATCTTGGCCGTGTTCTCGTCCACGTCCGCCGCGCGCATGGCGTTGTAGAAGACCTTGTGGGTGTCCTGCCAACTGCGCTGCTTGTTGTCGCAATAATAGTCGTGGATCACCGCGGCCGATCGGTAGGCGCCCGTGAAAGGCGGATACAGCGCCCACAAGGCCGAGGGCACCGAGGCCCCGTCGGTGAGATAGCCGGCGGGCACGTCCCACTGCTCTCCAGCGGGGTCGACATAGCCGTAAGGCTCGATGAGTTTCACCTTGCGGCCGTCGCCGCCAAACTCGGCGACGAACTTGCCGACATAGTGGCCGAATCTCGAATCGGCCCAAGACGCAGATACCCCGGCCCCGGCGGAGATCATGGCGGTGAGCAAGAGATATCGGAGTGTCATCGTCATGGGCATGTGTCCCGGGCTCACGAGGCGGGCTGTTTTCTCTGGCTGATATGCATTGCGGTCGCAACATAGCGGAGGCAGCCGGTCTCAGCGAGGAAGGGTTGCTGCGCCCACATGCTGAAACAGGGCGGCGCGGCATATTTCATCACCATGCTCTTGGCCGGCAGCCGTTCATCCAGTTGGCGGCTATAGAAGCTGCGCTCGACGCTGAGCTTGCCGAGTTCCTCGTCCGCTCGCGCGAGCGCCCGGTCGAACGCGCTTTGTGTCGAAAAGTCCGCGTTCTGCACGATGCTCAAGAAATTCTGATAGGCGGCGACCATCTTGGCCTTGTCCGCCTCGTTGGTGACCTCGTTGAGGCCAGACTTGGCGAGCAGCGAGGCGCGTACCTGCTCGCTGGAAAGCAGCCCTAGCAAGAGACCCGTGGCGGCCTTGGCGGCAAGCCCGGCAAGTGCCACCTGGCCTTCGCGCGTCTGGGGATCGCGCCCGCAAGCAAGCTTTCGACCGTGGCCTTCACGCCTGCATTTCCCTCGGCATGGGCGCGTGTGATATCGGCGGCGACGGCTCGCGCGACCGCATCGCGCGGCATATAGAGGCGCAGCAGCCCCCAAGCCAGCGTGGCAATAGTCATGGGCCGAGCGATCAGCGCTTCGGCATTCTTCGGCCCATAAGCCTGCCAGCCTTTGATGTCCTCGGGGATCCACTCGAGCGCGATGCCGTGCCGGTCGGTCGCCTTCAAGACGAGCGCCTGGCCACCGCTAATGCCGCCCTGCTCGGGCCCGAGCTCCAGCAGATATTCCCAGCCGATCGCCGGATTTTTTCGTCGGTCCTCCGGCCCCATGCCGTTATAGCCGGGCGCCGCCTGGAAATTCTCGATCAGGCGGCCGAGCGGCGTGGCGCCATAGCGGGATTTCTTGAGCAGCGTGCCGCCCGTCTCGTCCTCCTGCGGGCCGAGATTGGCGACGACATATTGGCCTTCGGCGCAATAGAACGCGCCGTGCTCGTCGAGAAAGCCCTTGCTGTCGAGGGTGGCGAGCGAAGCCGCGATCTCACGCGCCGACGCCTGATCGAACACTTCGAGCGGATTATATTGGTAATCGCGGAATTTTGGGTCCGGGTCCTGATCGGCGAACGGCACCAGCATCGCCGCGCAGCAATCCCACATGTCGGCATTGCGGTAATAGGCGGCCAGCGTCTGGTCGGGAATCGGCGCCTCGGTGCCGGCGGCATAGTCTATGGCGATCAGGTGGGCGTTGTAGGTCTTGTTGTTGTTGCCAAGCCATCCGTAACTGCTCGGCCAATCGCTCTTCACGGCGATCGGCTTGCCGTCCAGGCTATAGCCGGCCGCGAAGCCGCCGGCGTGGGTGGAGCCGCCGACGCCGTCGGCGACGATGGCGTCTGGCGTGCCGCCTTGGGACTGCAGGTTGAAATGCACCATCTGCTTGATGAGCCGCAGATTCTTGGACGACAGCGCGGTCACGAGCTTGTCGATATGGCTGTGGCCGAGATCGACCATCTCGCCGTTGATCGAGGTCTCGCCGTAGAACACCACGCGGTTACCGAGACCATTGCCGAGGTGGAATTGATGCGCAGGCGTGCGGATCGCCACCGTCTCGCTCAAACTGGCGAGGAGGGGTTGCGTGGCCTCAGGCGGCAGTCCGGCAGCCTTCAGCATCTGGCCCATGATGAGCCGCACCGGCAGGAACGTCTTGCCCTCGTAGACTTCCCCGCCCTCGTCGAACGGTCCGATCAGCGGCTTGCCGTCGGCACCGACCGGCCCATCGATGAACGGATTGAGGTCCGTGTTGACCGCCTCGAGACTGAGTGCCTCGTCGGCCGGCCGGACGATGTCGGCGACCGCGTCAGGCAGTTCCACCGGATCGCCGACCGGGTCGAGATGCCCGGTCTCGATCGTGCCGCTGCGGCCGACGCGGAGGCCGGCCACGTCGACCGGCGCACCGCCACGTAAGCCCAGCCGCATCTTGGCGGCGAGGCTGCGCTCCACCGTCTGCCATTGCTTCGGCTCGACGAAGGTCCAATCCGCGGGCAAGCCGTGACCATCGCCCGTAAGCGGGATAAGCGGTGGAACATCGGCGGGCTTGGGCGCGGTTTGCGCGATGGCCTGGCGGACGAGCCCGGAGCAAAGAGCTCCGGAAACCGCCAGCGTTTTTAGCACCTTACGACGATCCATAGGGTCTTGCGGCTCCTTCGGCATCCGCGCATCGTCTAGCCTCGGCCCCCGCTCCCATACCTCACCACTATATCGCGGCGTCGCCTTGGGCGAACACCTCCGACCGGCCGCGCTTCCTGTCATACTCGGCGGCGAAATCGGCGATGGCGCGGGCGATTTTCGCCCCGCCTATGACCGACGGCTCGATAGGATTGGCGAGGTCTTCCGCCTTGCAGCAGATGACGCGCAGGTCGATCAGGGCGAAGCCGCGCGCGCGGCCTCTCGCGTGATGCAGTCGTTGAAGATGGTCAGCCCCACCGAGGCAAGCCGCCGCTGCTTCTTGTCGGGAAAGCGGGCGTCGTAGATCGTGCAGCACGCCGCAGGCAGACCCCGCGCGGCGACCGCGTCCAACATCTTGCCGTAGTCGGCCGTAAACCGCTCGCGCACAGCGCCGAGCTTGTCCAGCGCCTCGCTCACAGAGTTGGCTTTCTCTTCGAGGACCTTGGAGTAGTGCAGCGCGTCGTTGCCGCCGGCGCTCACCACGAGATGGGTGGCATCGTCCGGCACGAGTTGCAACTGGACCCGAACGCCGTCGGTGATCGAACCATCGACTGCCTCCAACGTGGCGGTGTCACCCGCCGGCAGCCGCATGCGGAGCTGCTGCGCCACATCGGGTCCGTTGCCCACATAGGCGCCGTTATCGAGCACCGAATCGCCGAGAAGGACGATGTGCTTGGGGCTCTTGGTGGGTTCGGCGCGCGCACCAGCGGTGAACGTCATGGCGGCGGCGGTGGTGGCGATGGCGCCGCCTAGGACGGCACGGCGGCTCTGTGCGTGTTTGAACATGGTCTTGCTCCGGTCTCCCGTTATCTCACCCACGCTCCTTGAAGGAAATCCCATCGTAAGAAGGGCGCGGGCGCAAGGTGGGGGAACCGTTGCGCCCGCCTAGGCTGAAAGGGAGGGATGCTGACAGGCCAGGGCAGGAGCGGACCCGGACCCTTTTCCCCTTTCAGCTCGCCGGTGCTCGGTTGGTGGGACAAGCCTCGCGCCGATCGTGTTCCACGAACCGAACACGTCAGTTTTCGTTGGCCATTGGGAGGAGAGCCCCGTTGGCAAGGACGGAGATAAGGGTGCTTGCGCGCGCGCATTGTGAGCCTCGTCACACAGCGGCGCCGCCCCGATGGCCTATAGCTTCTGGCCCGTAAACGCTGGCGGGCCGGCTGCGGGACCTAGCCCCTCGCGGTCTTGCGACTTAAGGTTGGCCCAGTCGAAGCAGAGAGATGTTCCGTGCCGGTCTACGACGCCTTCATTTCCTACAGCCACGCCAAGGACAAACCGGTCGCCGCGGCGCTGCAATCGGTGATCCAGAAGCTCGGCAAACCCTGGTATCAGCGGCGTGGGCTGCGGGTGTTCCGCGACGACACGAGCCTGTCGGCCACGCCCCAACTTTGGCCGTCGATCGAAGAGGCGCTCAGCCAGTCGCGTTACCTGATTCTGCTGACCTCGCCCGAAGCGGCCGACTCGCCCTGGGTCGGCAAAGAGGTCGAGTATTGGCTCACCCATAAGAGTCCCGACACGCTGTTCATCGGGGTGACCGACGGCGAGATCGATTGGGACAACAAGACCGACGATTTCAGGTGGACGGCGGATACGCCGCTGCCCAGCGTGCTGAAGGGCCGTTTCACGGCCGAGCCGAAATGGATCGACCTCCGCCCCTATCGTGAAGGCGCCGACCCGCGCAAAGCCGCGTTCATCGAACTCGGCGCCGACTTCGCCGCCGCCATTCACGGCATGCCAAAGGAGGATCTCCTGTCGCAGGAGGTCCGCCAGCAGCGGCGCGCCCTTACCCTTGCGGTCAGCGCGTCCGTCCTCCTTTTCGTGCTGGCCATCGGCGCGGTGACCGCCGGCATCATCGCCCGCTACCAGCAGGACAGGGCCGAGAAAAACTTTGCGGCCGCCAAGGACACCGTGAACGGCCTGATCTTCCAGATCGCGCAAGGTCTGCGCGACGTGGAAGGCATCCGCGTCGAAAGTCTCGACAGGATTCTCGGCCAGGCCCGCAGCACGGTCGAGCGTCTTACCGAGACGGATCCTGAGAATCCCGAGCTCGTGCGCAGCAAGATCGCCATGCTCGACGAGTTCGCCCAGACCTATCGCGCCGCCGGCAATCTCGACGCCGCCCTCAAAAATGCCGATGCGGCGCTTGCCGTTTCCAGGAACGCGATCGCCGAGGAGCCGAACGACAGCCACGCAAAGCGGCGACTCTCGGTCGTGCTAGTGCATGTTGGGGACGTCAAGCGCGACATGGGCGAAAGCGCCGAAGCGCTCGCCGCCTATCAGGAGAGCTTGGACATTCGCCAGGCGCTGGCCGCGCGCGATCCGGACAATCCGCAGCTCGAGCTCGACGTCAGCGTGAACTTAGAGCGGATCGGCGACCTCAAGGCGCAAACCGGCGACACGGCAGGTGCCCTCGCCGCCTATGAGGAGAGTCTGGCGGTCCGGCGCCGCCTCGGCGAAACCGACCGCGACACATTCGAATGGCGGCAATACATTCCCGTACCCCTCGGTAAGATTTGCGACCTCAAGCGGGACACCGGCGACGCGGCGGGGGCGCTCGAAGCCTGCAACGAAGCGCTCGACCTGGACCGGCGCCTTGCCGCGTCGGATCTGAGCAACACCGAGTGGCGGCGGGGCGTCGCCATCTCGCTTGAGCGGGTGGGGCATCTGAAGCTGCAGAGCGGCGATGCCAAGGGCGCGCTCGAGGCCTTCCAGGAAAGCTTGGCGATACGCCTCTCACTCGCCGAACTCGACCCGGGCAACACCACCTGGCAGCGCGACGTCGCCTCCATGTACAGCTTGGTCGGTCAGGCGCAACAAGACCTCGGCGATAACGCCGCCGCTCTCGCCGCTCAGGAGAAGGCTCTGGAGATCCTGCGCCGTCTTGCCGAAGGCGACTCCAACAACTCGGTTCTACTCGAGGACATCGCGATCACGCTGAATCGGCTCGGCTACGCCAAGATCGCCATGGGCGATGTCGCTGGCGCACGCGAGGCCTGGGAGGCGCGGGTGAAGATCGCGCGGCGCGTCTCGTCGCTCGACCCGGACAATTTGACCTGGCAGCGCGGCGTCGCGCTGGCCCTCAACACCATGGGCACGCTCCGGCAAGCCGGCGGAGATCCCGCCGGGGCGCTCGCCGCCTATAGGGAAAGCTTGGAAATCTTCCGCAAGATCGCGGCTGCCGACCCCGACAACATCATGGCTCAGCCGGACCTCAATGTGGTCCTGCAAAAGATCGGCGCCATCCGGCTGGGCGCGGGCGATTGGGACGGCGCGATCGCGGCCTATGACGAAGCGCTGGAGATCGCGCGCACGATGGCCGAGGCGTTTCCGGACAAGGCCGTGTGGCGGGACGATGTCGCCGCTACCCGCAACAAGATCGAAGAGATCCGGCGTCAAGCCGAAGCGACCGAGCGCTGATACCGACGCTGCGATCCTCGCCGACAGTGAGGAGCCTCACAGAAGCCCCGTCCCGTCACGTGCCACACTCTGGTTCGATGTTGGTGCAACGCGAGGGTTGGCCCATGAGACAGCTGGACGATCTCCTGATGACCTACCTCGCCGCGGCGGTGATGGTCTCGCCGTTCGCGGGTCTCGAACACCTTTTGGCGCCGCTCGAGGCGCATCGTCTGGCGTGGGTGTTCGCCGTATCCGGATCCGGCACGCTGTGGGGATGACGATGAATATCGCCTTGCATCCCGCGGGGCGGTTGGTGGGAACCGCCGAAATAGACTACCCTCTCGTTCCGTCGGCCAAGATTCCGATAGGCGTTGCTCCTAAAGGCATGAACGAGACCCTCGAAGATCTGGTCGCGCGATCCGCGCTGATGCGTGGGACGAGCGACGCAGCCCGCGCGCATCTCCGCCGCGCACGCCTCTCCATACGCACGCTCGATCCCGGTGAATGTGTGTTCCGCCCGGGGGATGCGGCGGATGCCGTCTATTTTCTCGTTGGCGCACGGGCAAGCGGCGATGGACTCGACGTCGATCCCTTGGTGCAGATCGAGTTGCCGTCCGGTAAGCGCACGCTGCGCTTCGAACGCATCGTGCATGGCGAGATCTTCGGGGAGCTCGAGCTGCTGGAGCAGGGTCTTCTGCCGAAGCCCGTCAAGCGCTCCACTTCGGCCATCGCGCTGACGCCCGCGGCGATCGTGCCACTGCCGCTGTCGCTGCTCACCGATCTCATCGCCGAAGACGCGGTGTTGCGTGCCCGTCTCATCCGCATCGGCTCACAGCGTCTCCTGTCGGCCCTAAAGCAGGAGCACGACAAGGTGCACAGCTTTCCCGATCTGGTCCTGGCCGATTGGCTGGTCGAGCTCTCGGCCGATAGCGGCATTGCCGAAGGTAATCGTGTTCGCTTTCCGCGCAAAATCGCTCAAAGCGATATCGCCGCCGATCTCGGCGTCAGCCGCGAGACGATCAGCCGCCGCCTCAACGAGTGGGAGCGCGCGGGGCTGTTGCGGACCGGCGCGCGCAGCCAGCAGATCGAGATCATCGACTATCAGCGCATCAGCCGGCTCGCGAGCCTGCGCGCCGCCCGGAGCCGCGCGGCGCTGGAACGCACCATCGCCGATATCGACGCGGCGATTGCCCATGGCGATTTGATCCGCGCCCGCAATATCGGCCTCGACATCATGCGCTACTATCCGTCGAGTCCGGAATTGCAGCACCGCACCGCGCTCGCGGCCGCGCGCAGCGGCGACGCCAAAGGCGCGCTCGATCTGCTGACCCGCTCTGGCCTGCCCATGAGCGGCGACTTGAGCGTGCTGGAAGACGCGGTGCGTAGGCCCGGCGCAATCCGTTTCTCCCCATGGACCGCATCATCGCCGATCCCTTCGTCGATGAGGGCTATGGCGAAGACGAGCCGGAGCCTGTTCGCCGTGACGATACCCAATGGGAAGCGCAGCTCGTCGAGGATCTTGCCGCACTCCACGCGCGGGTTCTGAAAGAGCGCGCCTTCGCAGCCGCGACCAAGGACGCCCGGCGCAAGCAGGCAGGCGCATCCTTCGAGGCTTATCACCGTCTCCACCAAGCGAAGCAGGGCTACTACCCCGGCATCAACGCCGCCACCATGGCGCTCTGCGCCGGAGATACCGTCACCGCGCGGAAGATCGCCGCACTCCTCACCGCGACCGTGCCGCAGGATTCGGAGGAGTATTGGCCGCTCGCCACCCTGGCCGAGGCGCTCCTGATCGTGGATCGCGGCGGCGAAGCCAAGGACGTGTTGCTCAAGGCGCGAACCGCGCGCGGCGCCGATGACGGTGCCAAGCGTCCACCATTCTCCAGCTCCGCCGTATCGCCTCCGTGCTCGACAGCAATCTCGACGTGCTCATCGATGCGCTCCATCCGCGCAATGTCGCGGTGATCTCGGGACATCTGTTCAGAGGCTCCGAGCTCGACGCCGCCGCGCAAGACGCCACCGAATCCAAGATCCGGGAAGCGGCCGAGAAGCTGTTCGCCGCGCACAATGTTGGCTTCGTCTATGGGGCGCTCGCCAGCGGCTCCGACATCATTCTCGCCGAGACCGCCCTAAAGATGGGCGCCGAGTTCGAGGCGGTGTTGCCGTTCAACACCGAGCGCTTCGTCGACATGTCGGTCAAGATCGGCGATCCACCGGGCGAGCCTGGCAAATGGGAGAAGCGCTTCCGCGCCATTCTCGATGGAATGCACGGCCCGTGTTCGCTCACCATCATGGATACCCAAGACCCGGCCGAGCGCGATGTGGATGGCTACTTCTTCTATGGCTTTCGCTACGCCGCTGGCTGCGCGCTTCAGCGGGCGGCCATGCTGCAGACCGCGTGCGGGCTTATCGTCGTGTCCGACAACACCGAGCCCGATACGGTCGCCGGCGCCAATCGCGTATTCGCCGATTGCGCGGGGCCGGCCGGCCCTTCGACCTCATTCCCTATCCGCACAAGCGGCCCCCGCGCCCCAAGCGCGGCCGGGGCGAAACTGCGTTCCGGCCCGTGGTGTTTCTGTGGGACGGCGCCCCCGGCGCCAAGGCGGGCAGCGCTACGCTCGACAAGCTGTTCAAGAAGCTGACCAAAGGTCTGGAAAGCATCGAGCGCACCCATCGTGACGGCCGCCGGGGCTGCTGCTTCCTGACCGAGACCACACAGCAGGCGCTGGAGCTTGGCCGCGCCGCGGCCGAAGCGGCGCGCAAGGCCAAGCATCCCTTACGAGTGATCTGCGATTTCGGCCTCGTGCTCGGGACCAATCTCAAGCCTGACAAGAAGCTCATCGCCCGGCTTCAGTCTGCCGACGATCTGCCCGGACTTCCGCTGGACTGTGTGCTGGCCACCGAGGCCTATGCGGCGCAGGCCAAGTTCGACCAAGGGAACGACGTGCGGCTCGTGCCGGTCGGGCGGGCCGAAGCGATCCCGTCCGCTGATGATGGCGAACGCCAGGCCCTCCGGGGCCGCCCGTCGCTACCGATCTTTACCGTAGAACCCGTGAAGCCTGCCAAGACCTGAGAAGAAAGACCATGACGATCACCATCACCCATCTCGATGGACCGCTCAAAGGCGAGACGCAAACCTACGGCGATAACGTCGATGCGGTCGTCTTCGGCCGCGACCGCGAGACGGCGCAAGTCGTCTATCCACCTGAATACGATGTGGTCGGGCGCCGCCATTTCGAACTGCGCCGCACCAAGGCAGGCGACTATTCAGTCGAGCTATTTGGGACCCGCTACGTGGAGATGGACGGCAAGCCCGCCGACAACGGAACGCCGGTGAAGTCGGGCAGCACCTTCCGTCTCGGCCGCAAGGTCGGACCCACCTTCAAGGTCGAGATCGGCGCCCCCTCGGTGGAGGGGCTCCCCGTGACAGCCGACCAAAGCCAGATGACCACCTCCAGCCAGCGGTTGGGCCGCAAGGTCGCGACCGGCGGTGGCCTCCTCGCCGTCTTGCTCATCGGCTTGTTCGGCTATTTCACCTATCTCCATTCCACCCTTGCCGACCAGATCGAGCTGCGCGGGCCGAAGCCGCCGAGCGCGCATCCAAGGAATTTTCGCCGGCGACGCTGAAGACCCTCGAAGAAGCCGTCTATCTGGTCGCCCAGGAAGACGGCGGCGTCGAGAAAGCGCAAGGCACGGCCTTTGCCTTCGCGCCCGGCAAGCTCGCGACCAACGCCCATGTGACCGAGGCGATCAAGGGCAAGGAGAAGGAGTTCTTCCTGGTGGCGCCGAACGGCGACAAGATCGAGATCCAAGGTGTCCTCTCCCACCCCGGCTATCTCGCCTTCAAGGCCTACAAAGCGACGCAAGGAACGACCCGCTGGGGCGAGTTCACCCCGCTCGATCTCATCAACGAATACGATGTCGGCATCATCGAGATCGATTCCGAGATCGCGCTACCCGCCACGCTGTCATTCGCCTCGCAAGAGGAGTTGGAGGATCTCGCCCCCGGCACGCCGGTCGCCTCGGTGGGATTTCCCGTGGAGGGCCTGGCCGGCGGCGCCACCGCCACTAAGGCTCCCGGGACGCTGCATTTCGGCCATATCAGCGCGCTCACCGACGTCTTCATGGTGCGTGCCGACCCCGAGCACCGCCTGCTGATCCAGCATTCCGTGCCGGTGACCGGCGGGGCCTCGGGCAGCCCTCTCATCGATCCGAGCGGCAAAGTCGTCGGCATCGTCAACGGCGGCAACACCACCGTGTTCAAGGACAAGACGGAATCGGCAACAGCCAAGGTGCGGCTGCCGAGCGCGGCGCTGATCAACTTCGCCCAACGCGCCGATCTCCTGCAGGCGCTCGCCGAGGATAAGGCGGAGCAGGAACTCGCCGAGGACGAGCTCTATTGGACCGCGAGCGCGCATGCCTTCGACGACTATTTCGATGTGGCGGTCGACGACTTCGAGGCGCTGGCCAAGAAGCGCTATGCGGTGAGCAAGGCGTCCAATGAGGTGATCGGCGCCGGCAAGCTCGACGCCGGCAAGGTGCAGTCCTTCAAGCTCGTGTCAAAGAGCTACCCGTTCAAAGCCGTGCCAGGAAAAGTCTACGGCTTCATCGCCGATGCGGAGAACGGCGTGCCCATCGGCATCAATGTCAAGAATCAGGCGACGTCGCAGTTCCTGCGCGACGCGAAGGACAAGCGCCAGACGAGCGAACTCGAGCTGGCGCCCACCGCATGGGTCACGGTGACCGAGCCCACAACCCTCGACGTGATCGTGTGGAGCCTCGTTGCCCAACCCGCGAAATACGAGCTTCACGCTTATGAATGGACGGCCCCGAGTGATGAGCCCGCTACCGAGCCTGCGCCCTGAGCATCTCGGCGATCGCCTTGAGGTCGCTCAACCGGCGTGCCGGATCTGGCAGCAGCATCCGGCGCACCAGCTCGGCGATCTCGTGCGGCATCCCGCCCGGCGCATTTCTCTTCCACAACTTGCCGATCCTGTAATGAGCGGGAAGTTCTCCCCCCCAGATCTCAGCGATCATCTGACCAAGCGCATAAATGTCAGCCCGCGCATCGACCGCTGCACCGGCCGCCTGCTCCGGCGCCACATAGGGGGCCGTACCGAAATGCTTGAGCGCATCGGGGCGTCCCGCCACCAGCGCGATGCCGAGATCGATCAGCACGGGCATCTCGCCGCCGCGCCCATCGCGCGCGACGATGACATTCTCCGGCTTGAGATCGCGATGGACGATTCCACGGGCGTGTAGCACGGCCAGCGCGTCCGCGGTCCCCGCCAGCAGGGCCAGCAGACGTTGCGGCGTCGCGCCGGACTCATAGACCTCGCGCAAGGTCGGGCCGGCAACGAAACGCTGCACGATATAGAGCGCGCCTCCCGGCGCCATACGCAGATCGAGCACGCGGGCGAAGCGCGGATCGTCGAGCGATCCGGCCGCTGCATACTCGGTCTTGATCGTGTTGATGACGGCTTGCCGCTGATCCGGGGCGTGTCCTCTGAGATCGATCGTCTTCAGCGCCACATGGCGTCCGTCGCCGAGGTCGATGGCGCGGCAGACGTCGCCCATGCCGCCTTTGCCGAGCGGGCACACCCGGATGAAGCGGCGCTCGAGCGCTGTGCCGCCACCGATGAGGTCGATCGCCTCCGCCAGCTCCTCGAGGTGATCGGCGCCGGCACTCTTCAGCATGTCGGCGCGGATATCGTCCGCAACCTCCACGAGATTGTTGCGCAGCGCCTTGCGCAATCCCTGCGCCAGGACGTCCCGTGCCCGGTCGTTCTCGTCGAGCTGGAACAGGGCGCTGGCCAATGCCCGCCGCGCCACGGCCTCCCGCACCACCAGATTCTGCTCGTCATATTCGGAGATGAGGTGTTCGAGACTCTTGACCGCGGGCGGTCCGCCTTTGACCTCCTGCAGCTCGGTCACCGCCTGAATGAACTCGGCATGCTCGAAGGCGCTGTCCTTCGCCGGCAGCAGCGCCTCGGCATCCAACAGCGCGCGCTCCGCCTCATCGAAACGGCGCAAGCGGCGAGAGCCTTGGCCTCCTCGAGCCGTGTCAAGAAATGCAGGCGCGTCTCCGACTCCGGCAGATCGTCGCGCAAGGCGGCTACGTGGTGCAGCACTTCGTCATGGGAGCCGAGCCGATTGAGCGCCTGGCAAAGATTGATGCGGATGCGCTGCGCCTCGCGGAAGGACAATTTGCTGCTGTCGCCCTGGGCCACGAGATGGCGGAACAGCATTGCGACGTTGCGGAAACGGTGCGCCTCGAGCTCGATCCGGCCGAACTCGGCGATGATCTTGGCGGCTTCACGGTCATCGCCGGCGAGCGTGGCGAAGGCCAGCGCCGGCAGGAGCTCGGCCGCCGCGGCTTATCGTCGCCGCGCCAAGCATAAACGACCGCGGTCTCTCGCCCGATCTTGGCGAGTTCGCCGAAATTCGGCGGCGTGACAGCCTCTGCCAAGGCCTTGGCTTCGCGCAACAAGCGCAGCGCATCTCGGTCGAGCTTCAGGCGGTTATGCACCACACCCATCAGCCGGTGCACGCGCGGGCGATAGATCGAGTCTCCCTGAAGGCTCAGGAGCACGGTCGCGAGCTTCGGCATCAGCACATCGGGATCGGCGCGCCTAAGCTCGACGTCCTTCTCGATGGCGTCGAGCGCCGCTTGCGCGTCCTGGGGTTCAGTGGTCATCCCGGTGGGTATCCCAGTGCCTCGATGAACAACTCGCGACAACGGCGTAAGATGCGGCGGGAGTTCTCGTTATCTCAACAAAGTTTAATGTACAGCGCAATTGAGCATAGTTAAAATGGCGGCAAAACAAACCGAGCGGTCAAGAGATCGAATCTCACATAACAACAAAAACGAGCGGAGAAGTTAGATGAAGCGCATCCAACTGCTTGTTTCCAATTGTTTGTTGGCCGTCTCGCTTCTGTTCGGCCCGACCGCGCAGGCCGAGACCGACACGGAAATGATCGTCGGCGGGCAGCCGGCGGCACAGGGCAAGTATCCCTGGCAGGTGCGTCTCTATGAATCGATGGACGACGAAATCGGCTTTTGCGGCGGTTCGATCATCGCGCCGCAATGGGTGCTGACCGCCGCCCACTGCCTGGTCGACACCGATAAGGTCATCATTGGCTTCGGCGACGTCGACCGCACTCAGACGACGAAGATCGCCAGCGAGAAAGTCATCGTGCATCCGGCCTATCTCGAGGGCAAGAAGGCCGACCTCGCGCTGGTCAAGCTGGCCGAACCGATCGACGACGCGCCTGCCGTCCCGATTGCCGAACCCGGCGCCTCGCGCAGCCTGCTGAAAGCTGGCGCCAAGGCGACGGTGACCGGCTGGGGCGCCATTTGGGACTTCCAGGCCTTCAACAACGCCATGGACGTAATGGCGGGCCGGCGCAGCCTGTCCGAACGCCGCCTGCTGAATGACGAGGAATTGCAGGCGCCGCGCAAATTGCATGAGGTCGACATCGAGGTGATCGATCCCGGCGAATGCAAGGCGATCTACGACTCGTTGCAAGTCTCCGCCTTCACCATCGGCGACACGGAGATCTGCGCCACGGGGCCGAGCGGCGGCAAGGACTCCTGCTTCGGCGATAGCGGCGGTCCCCTCGTGGTTCCGTCCGGCGGCGATGGCTATGTCCAGGTCGGCATCGTCAGTTGGGGGCCGCAATGCGGCAATCCGCTGTTCCCCGGGGTTTACACCCGCGTGTCTTCTTTCTCGGACTGGATCGACGGCACCATGGAGTCGAACTAAGCTCGATTTTAACCGTCCCCGCACGGAGTCCTAAAGATGAAACAGATTCTTCTTCTGACCTTGGTGTTTATCGGCGCGATGTCCGCAGGCGGTCTCGTTCTCGCCGAGGAGGACACCGAGATGATCGTCAATGGCAAGCTCGCGCCGGAAGGGAAGTTCCCCTACCAGGTTCGCCTTTACGCGTCACCCGAGGACGAGAAGGGCTTTTGCGGCGGTTCGATCATCGACCCGCAATGGATCCTGACCGCGGGTCACTGCGTCGTTGCCGACAGCAGCGTGGCCGAGAATCTTCAGCCGGCGGAGACCGTCTTTGTCGGCTACGGCAGCACCGACCGCACCAAGACCACGAAGATCGAGGCGGAGGAGATCGTCGTTCATCCCCGCTATCTCGCAAAGGCGCTCGCCGGCGGCGGTGACGTCGCCCTCATCAAGCTGAAAGAACCGATCCCCGAAGCCAAGACGATCGAGATCGCCGATGACGATGCCGAGCAGAAGCTCGTGACACGCGGCGTCAAGGTCACCGTCACCGGTTGGGGCGCCATCTGGGATCCTCAAGACAAAGAGGTGGTCGCGCTCTTGTCGAAGATTGACCCGCAAGCCGACATCTCCGAGAAGCTGAATTTCCCGAAGAAGCTCTACGAGGCGGACATCCACGTCATGGACCGCGAGGAATGCCGCTCCGTCTACGGGCCGCAACAGCTCAACATCGCCGACAGCGAGATTTGCGCCATGAAGCCTCGTTCGGCGTCGAACTCCTGCTACGGCGACAGCGGCGGCCCGCTCGTCATCCAAGCCGACGACCCAAAGCGCTATGTGCAGATCGGCGTGGTGAGCTGGGGCGATCGTTGCGGCCGCGCCGGAAATCCCAACGTTTTCGCGCGGGTGTCGAGCTTCTCCGACTGGATTGCAGACACCATGGAATCGCATGCCGGTCCGTCCGAGGCGCCCGCGGCCATGACGGCCGAATAGGCGGGTTCGTCATGGCACGTACAGCAATCGTTCTGGCTGGTCTCTTATCGCTCGGTTCGTTTGGCGTGCAGCACACGGCTTTCGCCGGCGACGACACCGAGATGATCGTGGACGGGAAACCCGCGCCGGAAGGTAAATATCCGTATCAGGTGCGCCTCTACGATTCCCTTGAGGATGAGAAGGGTAGCTGCGGCGGCTCGCTCATCGCCGCGCAATGGGTGCTCACTGCCGCGCACTGCATGTATGCGGGCCGGGGCGATGATAAGCGTGCCATCGAGGCGGGCGAAGTGGTGATCGGCTACGGCAGCAACGACCGCAAGGAGACTGCCAAGGTCGAGGTCGCCGAGATTTTCGTCCATCCGAAATACGCGGCTTGCGCGGGCGACACGCAATGCGCCGACGAGTCCAAGGCGGACATCGCGCTCCTCAAGCTGGCCGAGCCGGTCGCCGATCCCCAGACCGTGGCGCTGGTCGAGCCGGAGACGGAGAAAGCGCTCCTCGTTCCCGGCGCCAAGGTGGTAGTCACTGGCTGGGGCGCCATGTGGGACCCCTACGATGAGGATGTCGGCAAGCTGTTGACGGCCTTCGGCGGCGGCGACGCGCTGAAGGACAAGGTGAACTACCCGCGCAAGCTGCACGAGGTCGAGGTCGACTGGGTCGACAACGCCACCTGCGCCGCGGCCTTCGACGCGGGCGACGCTGGCAATATTGCCGACACGGAGATCTGCGCCATGCGTCAAGGCACGCGTAAGGACTCCTGCCAAGGCGACAGCGGCGGCCCGCTTGTGGTGCCGGCAAAGGATGGCCATGGCTTCGTTCAGGTCGGCGTGGTGAGTTGGGGCCGCGGCTGCGGCGGCGCACTTCCGGGCGTCTATTCGCGGGTCGCCGCTTTCTCTGACTGGATCCACGAGACGATCGACACGGGTGGCGCGGCCACCCCAGAATCTCCCGCCCCGGCCGCCGAATCTCCTGCGCCGGACGAGCCTCCGGCCCCGGCGCCGGAGGAGTAGCGGCCAGCTTGCTCCTCGCCCAATTCAATTGATCGGAAGGGCCCCTTTGGCTACGGTCGCCGCCTCGGCAAATCGCTCAAGGGGAATCGCATGCCTCTGTCTTTCGGCATATTCGGCAAAACCGTCGCGGTTCTCATCGCCGTGGCCTTCGCACTGTGGCTGATCTTCACTTATGTGTTCGCCACCGAGGAGGTTGCGGACGAAGAAGCGGAGCGCGTCGGCGCGATCGAGATGATTGTCGACACCGCTTAGGCTTTCGCCTGACGCGCCGCGATGAGCCGGCCAAGAAGATAGACCGCGTCCGTCCTGAGCCCGCTTAGGCGCGCCAGCACGATCGAGCAGGCCCCAAGCCAGAAGACCGTGGCGACGGCCACCGCGAGTGCTGCCCCGAGCACTCCATAGAGAGGCGCCAGCACCAGATTGCTGAGCCCAAGCACGACGAGCGCCGCGACCGCGAGAGCGGCGTTCTGGCGTTGCGCCCCGATCACCGTCAGCAGCGGCACGTTCGGACCGAACACGGCGCGGGCAAGCTGGCAGACGAGCAGGATGAGCAGCGGCAACTTGGCGCTGGTGAACTCGGGCCCAAACAGCGACAGGATCGTCTCGCCCCACAGCGCCACGATGACGATCGCGGCGATTGTCACGGCGAGCGGAAAGGCGAGTGCCTTGAGCACCACGTCGCGGATGATGCTGTGATCTTTACGCGCGTGCGCGTCCGCAAGATCTGGCACCACCACCTGATGCGCCACTTGAACGGCAAAGCCAACTAGCAGTGCCAGTTTCAGGCACAGCCCGACGATGGCCGTGTCGGCGCTGGCAAGCAGCGGCGTGACCATGAGGATGTCGACGTCGGCGAAGAAATAGGTGAACAGCGCCACCACGATCAGCGGTGTCGCCTCGCGGCGCCAAATCCTGACGAGGCGCGGCGGCGCCACTGGAGCGGCCCCTGCCCTGACCGGCACGTCCTTGCGCAGCAAAAGATACTGGGTGAGCGCCAAGCCGGTGAACACGACGGTCAGCAGAAGCGTGACATTGCTCGCCGTGAGCGTGACGCCCGCCGCGATGAGCAACAGCACGCCACCGAGCAGCACGAACGGCCTGAAGCAGGTGTCGGGCAGATAAGCCAGCGCGAAGCGTCTGATGGCGGCGGCGAGCGAGCCGTTGAGACGGAGCGCGGCGTAGCTGGAATGGACAAGGCCGCGGCAGCCGTAGCCAGCCGCGCCTCAAACGAAAGCGAGGGCCACCAAAGCGCAATGGCAAGCACGCCCGCCGTGGCGAATGCGACATAGACCGCCGCGTCCTTACGCGCCCGCGCCACGAAGGCGGCAATCAGCCGGTCCTTGCCTTGCTCGCGATAGCGCGACATGAAGCGCGGCGCGATGGCAGGATAGCCGTGGGCGGCGACGAGACCGACCACGGCGGCGAGACTGGTCACCGAGTAGAACACACCGAGCGCCGAGGCTGGAGCGTCCGTGCCAGCACGACCTGGGTGACGAACCCGGCGAGCGCGCCGGCACGCGCGCCAGCGACAGCAGTGAGGATGTGGTGACCAAGCGTCCCGCCTGTGCCAAGGCCAAGGAGAGCCAGGCGCTTCCTTGCGCGCTCATACGGCTTGCGGAAGAGGACATCTTGAATAGCCTCAAGCGACCTTCAGCGACGCGGACTCACGCGAGGTCGAGCCTTCCGCCGCCTTCTCCCGCACATCGGCCAGCTCGAGCGTCGGGTCGACGTCCCAGCGTCCGACATGCCCCGGTTCGTCGACATACCACTGCAGCAAGGAGCGGAATTCGTCGCGCGGCATCACCTTGAAGCCGAGGCTGGCAAGGTCCGGCGTCATCCACTTGGCGTCGCAGAGCTTGTAGCCCCACGCGGCGAGGTGGCGATGAAGAACCGCCGTGGCCACCTTCGAGGCATCCCGCACGGCGGAGAATTTCGACTCGCCGAAATAGACTTGGCCGATGGCGACTCCGAACATCCCGCCGACCAGATTCCCCTGCTCGTCCCAGACCTCGACCGAATGGGCGTAGCCCGCCTTGTAGGCGGCCCAGAAGGCTCGCATGATTCGCGGCGTGATCCAGGTGAGCGGCACCTTGCCCGGCCGCGGACGCGCGCAGGCCTCCATCACGCCGGCAAAGTCGTGGTCCATGGTGACGGTGAATTTGTGCCGGCGGAGCAGGCGCTGGATGTTGCGGCTGACGTGACTATGCGCCGGATCGATGACGGCGCGCTCTTCCGGGCACCACCATTTCATCGGCCCCATATGGCAGACCGGGAAGAAGCCGCGCTTGTAATTGGCGACGAGGGAAGGGACCGAGAGATCATCGCTGATCCCGACCAGTCCGCGCTCACTGTAGAACCGCGGCAGCGCGGGCAGCATGTCGCGCTGGGATTTCGGCGCAAGAGCGTGGACGAGGGCGAGGCGCCACAGGCTGGGCAGCAACGCGATGCGGTTTGGCCTGAGCGCGTAGGCCGTCCCGAGGAGCCAGCGCTTGAGCCGCTGGGTCAACGTCTCATGGAAATCCGGCGGCGCCGTCTCGGACCCATTCTCGGTCGAAGAGGCCTCGGCCGCACCTTTCCTAGGATCGGTCATCACGCCCATGCACTGCATCCCGTCCGGCTAATGAACCCCCCCATCGCGCGGCATTCGCTGCGGGCGATGCTCATGGGGTTGCGGTTTTCCTCTTACATCCCCACTCCTTAACAACACGGATAAGCGCCATGGCGGGTAGCGATCTGTTAACCTTGCTCGATCGTTAAGCGCCTTTACGCGCAAGAAAAATCGGAGGACTGATGGAGTATCGCGAGCTTGGCCGCACGGGCGTGAACGTGAGCGCCCTCACCCTCGGGACGATGACCTTCGGCGAGCAGAACACCGAAGCCGAAGGCCATGCGCAGATGGACTACGCGGTCGATAGCGGCATCAACATCTTCGATGCCGCCGAGATCTACCCGATCCCGCCCAAGCCAGAGACGCAAGGGCGCACCGAGGAGGTCATCGGCACTTGGCTTGCGACGCGCAAGAACCGCGACAAGGTCCTCGTCGCCACCAAGGTCGCCGGACGCAGTACGACGATCGACTGGCTGCGCCATAAGCCCGCGACGCTGTCCCGGCAAAGTCCGGCCCAGATCCTGGAGGCGGTCGACAAGAGCCTCGCCCGGCTCAAGACCGATTATATTGACCTCTATCAGCTCCATTGGCCCGACCGGCCCATGCGCATCTTTGAGGGGCTCGAATATGTCCGGCTGCCCGGGGATGCCCACCCAATTCACGACATTCTGTCGACGCTGGGCAAGCTCGTGGCCGACGGCAAGGTCCGCTTCATCGGACTGTCCAACGAGACGCCGTGGGGTGTGATGACCTACTTGAGGCTCGCCGAGCAGCACGGCCTGCCGCGCCGGCCTCGATCCAGAACGCCTTCAACCTCGTCAACCGGTCATTCGAGGTGGGTCTGTCGGAGATTTTCTATCAGGAGCAGGTGAGCCTTCTCGCCTATTCCCCGCTCGGCCAAGGCTATCTCACCGGCAAATACGAGAACGGCGCGCTCCCGCCGGGCTCCCGCAAGACCCTGTTCGACCGGCTTGGCCGCTACGAGAAAGGCAACGGCCCGCGCGCCGTCTCGGCTTACGTGGCGCTGGCCAAGAAGCACGGCCTCGACCCGGCGCAAATGGCGATTCGCTACGCGGTTTCCCGGCCATTCGTGACCAGTTGCATCATCGGCGCGACCTCGATGGCGCAACTCGAGAGCGACATCGAGGCGATAAACATCACGCTATCGGACGATGTGCTTGAGGACATCGATCAAATCCACCTTGACTACCCCAACCCCTGCCCCTGATTGTTGACATGCGGGAAGTGAGTCGCTTGACATGCCACGGCTTTTCTCAGCTATCGAGATACCGCGCAGCGTCGCCGAGCGACTCACTGTGCTGCGGGCCGGTTTGAGCGGCGCGCGCTGGATCGATCGGAAAATTATCATCTGACTTTGCGCTTCATCGGCGACGTCGATAGCGCCACCGCGCGCGACTTCACCTTCGCGCTTGGCAAGATCGACATGCCGCCATTCGAGTTGCGCCTGAATGGTCTCGGCAGTTTTGGCGGCAACAAACCGCGCGCCTTGTTCGCCAGTATCGTGCCGTCGGAAGATCTCGATGCCTTGCACCGGGCCAATGAACGCGCCGCGCGCGAGGCGGGCTTGCCGCCCGAGGGCCGCAACTACAAGCCGCATGTCACGCTCGCGCGCTTGAGAGGCACACGCCCGGGCGCCGTCGCCACCTATCTCGAGCATCAAGGCGGCGTGGCCGGCGAGACCTTCACCGTCAATCGCTTCGTGCTCTATTCGTCGCGGGATTCCGTTGGCGGCGGGCCCTACGTCATCGAGGCGGCCTACGACCTGGATGACGCCGGCGATCATGAGGACAGCTACGACTCCGGAGACCACTACGTCTTCGGGGACGCCGACTCCGAGGACGCCTACAACTTCGGAAAGTAGGCTTACGTCTTGGCCGACTTTTCCGAGGTTTCCGCCGTGAGATCGGCGAGCAGACCTTGCGCCGCCGCCTCGATCAGATCGAGCGCGTGGTCGAAACCCTCCGGCCCGCCAAAATACGGATCGGGCACATCGTACGTCTCCCCATACGGCGCGTATTCGAGGAAGCGGCGGATCTTGTGGCGCGCGGCGTGGGGCGCGATGTCGTAAAGATCGGCCACATTCGAGGCGTCCATGGCGAGTACAAGATCGAACGCGTCGAAGTCCTCAATCTCCACCTTGCGCGCGGCTTGACCGGAAATATCGATGCCGCGGGCGCGGGCCGCTTTCTGCGCGCGATGGTCGGGCGGCTCGCCCTTATGCCAATCCCCCATCCCCGCCGATTCGATCTCGAACAGATGAAGCAGACCGGCCTCCTCGGCGGCACGGCGGAACACGCCCTCGGCCATGGGCGAGCGGCAGATATTGCCGAGACACACAAAGAGGAGACGATGCTTTGCCATGGCGGCTCCTTCGCATGGGCGGGCCGCCTGGCGCAAGCCGAAGGCGTTCGCCGCCTTGCAGGAGGCCTTCCCTCTCCCTATGTTTATCAAGGGCTTGAGCGCCCATGAGACCGTCACAAGGTGGAGACCGATGATCGCCTTCAATGATGCCAGCAGATTGCGGGAAGCGGCCCTTGGGCGGCAACTTTCGTTTAGCGCCTTCGCCGAGCGGGAGCGCAAGGTGCGTCGCGACTTTTGGGCCAAGCTGAAGCGTTTTGCCGGGCGTGTGCCCTTTGTCGACGATTTGGTCGCCGCCTATTATTGCGCGCTCGATCCGGCGACGCCGCTGCGCGTGCGCGCCATGCTGCTCGCCGCCCTGGCCTATTTCATCCTCCCGACGGACTTCATTCCCGACATTTTGGGCGGGCTCGGCTTTGCCGACGACATGGCGCTGCTCACCGCCGTGACGGGCTTGGTCTCCTCGCACATCACCCCGACCCATCGGGCGGCGGCGGCACGGGCGCTCGACAAGGAGCTGCCCAGGTCGACCTAGCGTCGGGCGCCGTGACCAACGTCTCCTCGAGACTTCGGAACCGGTGACGGCTATTCAAGCTCCGCCGTGGTTCGCGCCGACGCGGCCGGTCTTATCGCATCGCGAACAGTTCCCGATGGAAATGCTGCGCCACCGGGTATCCATTCGCCGCGAAATCCTTCTTCAGAGCCTCGCCGAAGCCGGCAGGCCCGCAGAACCAAATGCTGGCGTCGCGCCATTGGGACACCACCTTGCGGATGCGCTCGCCGGTCAAGAAGCCGTCACGCGCGTCGACCAGAAGATGAAGATTGACGTTCGCCGACTTCGCCGTCGCAGCCAGCTTGCCGAAGGCTTCCTCGTCCACATCGGGCGTGCAGTGAAATAGATCGACGGTCTGCGACGCCGCCCCGCCGTCAGCCCTGGCCCGCTGCGCCGCCAAGTGTTTCATGCGCGCGACGAAGGGCGTGATGCCGATGCCGCCCCCGATCCAAATCTGGCGCGGGCGGTCGTCCTCGAAGGTGAAGCAACCATAGGGTCCCTCGATCGTCACCGCCTGGCCGACGGCGAGTTGCTCGCGTAGGTGACTGGTATGATCGCCCAGCTCCTTGGTGATGAAGGTGATCTGGCGGGTCTCGTCATCCCAGCCCGAGGCGATGGTGTAAGGATGCGCCCCTTCGGCAACGTCAGAGGTGGCGAAGGCGAATTGACCGGGCCTGTGGCCGGGCCACCCATGCGGCACCTTGATCCCGATTTCGAGCGCCCTCACGCCCGGATAGTAGTTGAGCGAGGCGATCTCGCCCAACACCTGCCGACCGCTCCCGACCAGACCCAGCAGCACGACGACCGCCGCCCATGTACCCGCGGCGAGCAGCACCGCCATCACCCAACCGATGGGAGAGGCCCAATAGTTGAAATCCATCAGCACGACCGCGTGGAAAGCCAGCACCAGATAGGCTGGCGCGAGGAGCCAGTGCGTCTTGTTGAAGAGGCGATAGGGGAAATAGCGAATGAGCGCGATCACGATCAGCACCACGGCGGCATAGAAGGCCCATTCACCCACGCCTTCCGCCGTGCCACGCAAGCTTCTGAAGAATGCTTCGGCCGGATTGTCGATCGGCGACCGCGCGCCGCGGCGCGGACCCGCGAGCCATCCCCAGCCAACCGCCCATCGCGGTCCTTGCGCCCAAAGCCAATGAACGACCGCAACGGCAAGGGCGGCGATACCGAGCCACTTGTGCAGGCGGTACATCTTGTCGAGGCCGCCAAACCACCGCTCCGGCCAAGGGGGTCGAAGCGCCAGGATCATCGCCATGCTCATGGCCCCCATGGCGATCACACCGCTGTATTGCATCATCGCCGCGCGGAAGGCGCGGAAGCTGGCCGGCTGAAACACCGAGGGCTCGGCGACAAGCCAGAGGATCGTCAGGAGAGCGAAAGCACCCCAAAATGTGCGTTTGATGTTCTGCATGGCGACGTCGCTCTGGATAACGTTATCAACTGTTTAACGTCAGCATGACGCCACGCCGCATGACGGTTTTGACTTGAATCAGCGAATTCTGGCGCGCCTTGTCGCACCGTTCTCATCGACGCCAAGCAGGTCTTTCAGCGGTCTGGGCACCGTGCGTCGCCATGCGTTCCTAGTCGTAAAGCGGCTGACAGCTCAGATACTTACGGAAGACCCACCCAGCTTTGCCCAGGCCTATGGGTGTGATCTTCGCCCATGGTTGGCCACCGACGTAAACCAGTTGCCAAAGAAGCACCCGCGACCCGTTGTGCAGCCCACCCACGATTGGCCCATTTGGCCGGCTGCGTACATTCAGTGGCGTACCAGTCGGGTCGCTGACTGTGCATCTCATTTGCGCCAAGGTCTGGTCGCTCGTGCCGAGAAGGAGGGTAGCAGCGACTGCGAGTATCTTGGCTTTCATCAGGCCCTCCTTGTGCCGAGGGCGTGGCGTATGACCCCGGAAGAGGAGCAGAGGTCTTTCAGACCTTTGAGCGGCAGCATGAGAGTGTGCGCCTTAGCTTCGGGTTTGGGTAGTCGTTATCGAGCGTCGACGCTCACGCTTGCGGGTTGATGATCACCTTGCCAGTGACCTTGCGGCCTTCGATCTCCATCAACGCCTTCGCTGTCTCGGCCAGCGGGTAGGTGCCGTGGATATGGGGGACGATCTTCCCCTCCTTGCACCACTCGAGAAGCTGCGCAGTGTTGGCGCGATGCTGTTCCGGCTCGCGCTCCACGAACGATGTCCAGAACACGCCGATGATCGAGCAGCCTTTCAGCAGGACGAGATTGAGCGGAATGCGCGGTATCTCGCCTGACGCAAAGCCCAGCACGAGATAACGTCCTTCCCACGCCATGGCCCGCAAGGCCGGCTCGGCGCTCGCACCGCCGACGCAGTCGTAAAGCACCTCAACGCCTTTTGGCAGGGTCAGGTTCTTCAGGCGCGCTCAGATCCTCATCCGTGTAGTCGCCCTCGTCGGCGCCATGCGCCTTGGCGAAGGCGAGCTTGTCTTTCGACGAGCGACCGCGATGACCCGCGCGCCCATCAGCTTGGCGAGCTCGACCGCCGCCACGCCGGCGCCGCCCGCCGCGCCCAGCACCGCCACGCTTTCTCCGGGCTTGAGCTGGCCCCTGTCTTTCAGACCGTGCAGCGCCGTGCCGTAAGTGATGACGATGCCCGCCGCTATTTCGTCGCTGACCCCGTCGGGAATCGGAATCGCGTTCTTGACCTTGGTGACCAGACGCTCGCGGCAACCATTGCCGCCGATAAACGCCACCACGCGCTGTCCCACCTTGAATTCGGTCACGCCCTCGCCGATCGCCTCAATGGGCCCGGCGACTTCCGCGCCGGGCGAGAACGGCAACGGCGGCGACACCTGGTATTTGTCGCGCAGCATGAGCGTGTCGAAGAAGTTGAGTCCGACGGCCGTGACCTTGATGAGGATTTCGCCCGGTCCGGGCGTCGGGTCGGCGACCTCTTCCAAGTGCAAGGCCTGGGGTCCGCCAAACTCGCTGAACTGCGCAACACGCATGAAGCCGCTCCTGTGGAGCTGCTCGGGGGTGTCCGCGCGGCAGCTCTCGCTGGTGTCAGGTAAGTGCAGAGGTTTTGCAGTCGTCTTCCGGCGAGCGCAACCTTCAAACCACTCACGGGGCCAACGTTGCTATACGGGCCCCACGTCACTTCACGGGTCCGGCACCGCTTTTTTTCGGACCCAGTCTATGGCAGAGAAAGGTTGTGAAACCTCTACCTCCACACGTTCGCGGCTATTTCGGCATCGGCGCCGAAGGCATCTCCAAATCGGTCAATGTGGGCAATTTGCTGCGCTCGGCCCATGCCTTCGGGGCGAGCTTCATGTTCACGCTCGGCGCCGACGAACGTGCCCTAGAGATGCGCTCCGACACCTCCCGGGCCGAGACCCATTTGCCCGTCTATCACTGGCGGACCCTCGACGAGATGCGGCTGCCCAAGGGGTGCAGCCTCGTCGGCATAGAGATTCTCGACGGCGCGGCCGATCTGCCGAGTTTTCCACACCCTGTGCGGGCCGCCTATGTGTTGGGGCCGGAACGGGGCGAGCTGTCGCCCGAGCTCGTCGCCCGCTGCCAGCACTTGGTCCGAATACCCACAGCCTTCTCTCTCAACGTGGCCACGGCGGGGGCCATAATGATGTATGACCGTGTGCGGACGCTGGGCCGCTTTGCGCCTCGGCCGGTCACCGAGGGGGCGGCCGTGGAGGGACCGGCGCCCCACGTGCAAGGGGCGCCAAAGCGGCGAAGGCCACAGGGTTGACCTAACGGCCTGATGTAGTGAAGATTGGGGACATTCATGCCTAACGCTTGCTCACGAATCGGGGACGGGGAGATGCGCCGAGCCGTTCGAGCTGCTTGCGTGATGCTGGCGTTGAGCACGGCGCCGGCTTTCGCGCAGGAAGTCAAACTTCTCGAGAAATACAAGGACTGGTCGGCCTATACGGCCACCGGGAGCCCGAAGGTGTGCTTCGCCGTGTCCCAGCCTAAGGATTCGAGCCCGAAGAACGTCCGGCGCGGCCCCATCTACTTCTATATCTCCCACTATCCCGCCGATAAGGTCACCGGCGAGATCAGCGTGAAGATGGGCTACCCCTTCGCCGCCGGCGCCAAGGTCACCGTCACGGTGGGCAACGACAAGTTCGAGCTGTTCACCAAGGACGAAGGGGCCTTCGTCGAGAAAACCGAAGACGAGGCCAAGCTGGTCGGCGCCATGAAGGCCGGCAGCGCCATGAAGGTGCAGGGCCGATCGGCCCGCGGCACCGACACGAGCGATAACTACTCCCTGAGTGGCATTTCCGACGCGCTCGACCGCATCGTCAAGGAGTGCGGCAGCTAGATTTGCCGCGTTTCTCGGTCTTTCGGCTCCTGGACTTGGCTTTTCCGCCGTGCCGCATGATATGAGGACGATGGCCCCGGCCCCTTGCCGGTGCTCCCTCTTGAGGTGCCGTGCCATCCCATGACCGTATCGACTCTCATAGGCCTCGAGTCCGAGCCGCTGGCGAACCCGTCAGCCTCCAAAGAGTCCCTCGTCGGGCTCGACCGGTCAGCGCTTGCCGACCGGCTGGCCGGGCTCGGCGTGCCCGAACGCCAGCGCCGCATGCGCGTGAGCCAGCTGTGGAGCTGGATCTATGTGCGGGGGCAGACCGACTTCGCCGCCATGACCGACATCGCCAAGGAACTGCGCGCCGAGCTCGCGAGCCATTTCACCCTTGCGCGGCCGGACATCGTCTCCGAGCAGGTCTCCGTCGACGCACGCGCAAATGGCTGCTCGCCCTTGGCGACGGCAAGGGAGGTGGAGACCGTCTACATCCCCGAGGCGGATCGCGGCACCCTCTGTATTTCGAGCCAAGTCGGCTGCACGCTCACCTGCACCTTCTGCCATACGGGCACGCAGAAGCTCGTGCGCAATCTGACCGCCGGCGAGATCGTCGGCCAGATCATGCTCGCGCGCGATCGCATCGGCGATTGGCCCGGCGCCACGGCCGCCGACACACGCGGACTTCCCGACTCCGAGCGTAAGATCACCAATGTGGTGCTCATGGGCATGGGCGAGCCCCTCTACAATTTCGACAATGTGCGCGATGCCTGCGCCGTCGCCGCCGACGGCGAGGGACTTTCCATCTCCAAACGCCGCATCACGCTCTCGACCTCGGGCGTGGTTCCGGAGATCCCGCGCTGGGGTGAGGAGGCCGGCACCATGCTCGCCATCTCGCTGCACGCGGTGCGTGACGGATTGCGCGACGAGCTCGTCCCCATCAACAAGAAGTGGCCTATTCGTGAATTGCTTCAAGCGTGCCGCGATTATCCCGGCCTGTCCAACGCCAAGCGCATCACGTTCGAGTACGTGATGCTGAAGGGCCTGAACGATTCCGTCGACGACGCCAAGGCTCTGGTGCGGCTGCTGGCCAAGATCCCCGCCAAGATCAATCTCATCCCGTTCAATCCCTGGCCCGGCGCACCATACGAATGCTCCGACTGGGAGCAGATCGAGAAGTTCGCCGAGGTCGTGAACCGCGCCGGCTATGCGAGCCCCGTCCGGAGCCCCCGTGGCCGGGACATCATGGCGGCCTGCGGCCAGCTCAAAAGCGCCAGCATCAAGCAGCGCGCGAGCCAGCGTCTCGCCGCACCGGCGTGACCCGCCTCGACGCGCTGCGCCCGATCTGCCCCGCCCTGCCGACGATGGCGCCTGCGATCATCTCGTCGGGCTCGCCATGCCGCCTGTGCATCTCGCCTCCACCTCGGGCCGCGAGGTCGATGTCGGTGCGTTAGGCAAAGGCCGCACCGTTATCTATTGCTATCCGCGCACCGGCGTGCCCGGCGAAAATTTGCCAGACGGCTGGGATGCCATCCCCGGCGCGCGCGGCTGCACGCCGCAAGCCTGCGCCTTCCGCGACCACGCGGCCGAGCTTGCCGCCCTCGATGCCAGCCTGTTCGGCTTGAGCACGCAATCGACCGCCTATCAACGCGAGCTGGCCGAACGGCTGCATCTTCCCTTTGAGGTGCTAAGCGATGCGGACTTCGAGCTCACGAACGCACTGCGTTTGCCGACCTTCGCGGCGAACGGCATGCGCCTCATCAAGCGGCTGACGCTGGTGGTGCAGGACGACAGGATCGAGCATGTGTTCTATCCCGTGTTTCCGCCGGACGAGAACGCGAGCACCGTCATTGGCTGGCTCCGTGACCATCCTGCGCCCTAGCGCTCAGTGACGCTTCGCCCAAGCCAACGCCGCTTCCAGCCGGTCGTTGCCCCAGAACAGTTCACAGCTGCGCGTGTCGTCAACGGTGAAGGACGGCGCGCCGAACAGTCCGAGCGCCTGCGCCTCTTCCGTTTGCGCTTTGAGCGCCTCTTTGATCTCCGGCGTATTGGATGCAGCCAGCGCGTTGTCGGCGTCGATCCCGAGCCCGTCGAGAATCGCCCGTAACGTGGCCTCGTCGGAAATATCTCTCTGCTCCGCATAGTTCGCGGCGAACACCGCGCGGGTGAAGGCGGGCGCCACCCCTCGCCCTCGCCGGCGAGCGCGAGCCGCGCGGCCTTCAGTCCGTTTTGCGGAAAGCGCACCGGCGGCAGCTTGAGCGGCAGGCCGTCCACCTCGCACACGCGCGCCAGGTCGCGCCACATGTAGCGACCCTTGGCTTCGTAGATGTTGAACGGCGAGTCGTTCCAGCCGAACGCCTGGAAGATCGGCCCGAGCAGGAACGGCCGCCAGCGCACCGTGACGCCTTCCGTCTCGGCCAACGGCTCGATCCGCATGGCCGTCGGATAGGAATAGGTGCTGGCGAACTCGTACCAAAAGTCGATAGAAGTCATGGCGCAACCGTCCGTTCGCTTCGAGCCTTCTTATAGCTCTGATTCAGCCCGGGCCAGCGGGAGGAAAGGGAGAGGCGTGATCTTGCGTTATCTGGGCCGCGTGGTGTGGGTTGTGGTCGCCTTCGTGCTCGCTGCCGTCGTCGCGCTCGCGGTCCTGTACGCACTTGGCGCCATGTGGGTTGGCGATGAGCTTCGCGCCGCAGCCCCGCCCGACGATCCGATCCTCAGTCATGGCGGCGCCACGGTTTTTGGCATCGTGCTGTTCGCCGGCACCGTGACGCCGGCGTTGACAGCGCTGCCGGCCCTGATTGCCGTGGTTGTCGGCGAAGTGATGCGGGTGCGGTCGTGGATCTACTACGTACTCGCCGGCGGAGCGTCGCTGGCGGCCATTCCGGTCCTTGCCGGGCCCGCAAGCACCGGGCTCCCCGAAATTCCGGCCGGCGAATATATGACCATCTTCGCCGCGGCGGGTTTCGCAGGCGGCTTTATCTATTGGCTGCTGGCCGGCGCCCGGGCTTGAACGGCAACCCCGTTCCCTCATGGTCCAACGCCACGAGCCACGGCTCCGGCTTGTAATGGGTCACCGTGCGCCGCCAGGAGTCGGTGACCGACTGGAGCCGCTTCCGCAACACGAAGCCCGCTTCGCGGCGCGGAGCCGGTGTAGCCGAGGTTGGGAGCTCTCGAAGAATGCAGGTCGTCATCGTCCTCTCCTCCAGACAAATCGACGGCCTTGGAGAACGTCCATGTCTCACCCAGGTTCCGCCGATCCGGCGATTGTCTGAAGGATAGCTTCCGTCCACGCGTCCGCACTGACGCGGATCAACGGGTCACGAAACAGTCGGCTGCGTGTCATCGATCTGGCATGGAAACTTCACACTACACTCACGGAACTGTCTTACCCCGCCGCTAGCGTCGAATGCACTTTTGGGGTTTGGGGGTTGCCGTGACTCGCGGCTGGCTGCTTGCATCTGCTGCACTTGGTCTTGTCTTGGGGGCAATCTTCGCCGTTTATCCCCTCATCGACCTCGAAGTGGCCGGTCTGTTCTTCAACGATCAGGCGGCGAAATTCCCCGCTTCCACCACCTACGAATGGAATCTCGTTCGGCAGGTCGCCAACTGGATCCCGTTCCTGCTGGTCGCGCCGGCCCTGTTCGCGCTTCTCCGCAAGATCGTCTTTCCCGGCTCCAAGATGCTGATCGCCCCGTCGGTGGTCGTGTTCCTCATCGCCTCGTTCATCATCGGTCCCGGTCTCACCTCCAATCTCCTGTTGAAGGAGAATTGGGGCCGCCCGCGACCCAACCACGTGCATCAGTTCGCCGGGACCGCCGACTTTCAACCGTGGTGGCGCCCGAGCAGCGAGTGCAAGCGCAACTGCTCCTTCGTCTCCGGCGAGGCAAGCCAAGCCTTCTGGGTGGTCGCGCCGGCTTCGCTCGCGCCGCCTCAGGTGCGGGCGACGGCCATGGGGGCCGCCGTCGTTTTCGGCGCCGCCGTGGGCACCATGCGCGTCATCTTCGGGCGCCATTTTATCAGCGACATCATCTTCGCCGGCATCATCACCATCGCCATTGTCATGGGGCTCTACCGGCTGCTGCTCGACCCTGTCCGGCGCAACGATGCGCGCTTGGAAAAGGCTATCGAACGCACGTCGATCGCGCTCCACCGGGGCACGGCGGCGCTTCTCGCCGGTGCGGGCACGGCTTTAGCCCATGCCGGCGGCACCTTGCGCCATACCGGTCAGCATCTGCACAAGCGCATCGCCTGCCTCTAGGCGGACGAAAAAAAAGGCCCGGCGCCGATGTGACGCCGAGCCCCATGCCTGTTGGCTTGAAGACTGTCAGACGCGCTGGCGCCTAGTAGCAATAATCCCAATAACCCCTGTTCTTCGACGGGTTTGTCCAATACCAGCAGAGATTGTCGGCTGGCGGACGGGGCGCTGCCGTGGCGGCGATAATCGTGCCGAGCGCCACGCCGGCGATGACCGTGCCGTAATACGGCCGCCGGTTCCAGCCGCGTACATAGACGCCGCGCCTGGGGCCCACATAGACGTGATTATTGCGCTTCCAGTTCTTGCCGTTCCAATTCTTGTTCTTCCACTTCTTGACCGGGGTCACGAGCGGCGCGGCGGCTTGCGAGCCGGAGGCCAGCCCGGCCGGCGACACGCCCGCAATCGCCATCTGCGGCAGCGTCACTCCAAAACCAAGAAGGCCCGCCAAAGCGAGCCGAGATGCGAATAAGCTTGTCCGAGAACGATCCTTCATCGTGCTTCCTCCATTTGTACGCCGATCTTATTGTGCTGGAACGGCGGATTTTGGGCGGGCGCGCGCACGCCGATCCCCCCTATGCCCCTTGCGCAACACTTGCACAAGCGCATCGCCTGCCTATAGTCGCGGCGGCTTTAACCCTCTGACCCCGGCCACCCGCGAGGCCTGCTTCCATGAAGACCGACATCAAGAAGGTGGTGCTTGCCTATTCCGGCGGGTTGGACACCTCGATCATCCTCAAATGGCTGCAAGAGACCTATTCTTGCGAGGTCGTGACCTTCACCGCCGATCTCGGCCAGGGCGAGGAGCTCGAGCCGGCGCGGAAAAAAGCCGAAATGCTCGGCATCAAGGAAATCTTCGTCGAGGATCTGCGCGAGGAATTTGTGCGCGATTACGTCTTCCCGATGTTCCGCGCCAACGCGCTCTATGAGGGCGTCTATCTGCTCGGCACGTCCATCGCCCGGCCACTGATCGCCAAGCGGCAGATCGAGATCGCGCGGGAGACCGGCGCCGATGCCGTGTGTCACGGCGCCACCGGCAAGGGCAACGACCAGGTCCGCTTCGAGCTCACCTATTACGCACTCAACCCCGACATCAAGGTGGTGGCGCCCTGGCGCGAATGGGACTTCGTCTCGCGCAGCGACCTCATCGAGTTCGCCGAGAAGCATCAGATCCCCGTCTCCAAGGACAAGCGCGGCGAGGCACCTTTCTCGGTCGACGCCAACCTGCTGCACTCCTCGTCGGAAGGAAAGGTGCTGGAGGACCCGGGCGCGAGCCGCCGCCTTACGTCTATCAGCGCACCATCTCGCCCGAGGAGGCGCCCGACAAAGGCGACCGTCGTCACCATCGGGTTCAAGCACGGCGATCCCATCTCCATCGACGGCAAGGCGATGTCGCCGGCGACCCTGCTCACCAAGCTCAACGAGCTCGGATGCGACAACGGCATCGGCCGTGTCGATCTGGTGGAGAACCGCTTCGTCGGCATGAAGTCGCGCGGTGTTTACGAGACGCCGGGCGGCACCATTCTCTATGCCGCACATCGGGCTATCGAGTCGCTCACGCTCGACCGCGAGGCGATGCATCTAAAAGACTCGCTGATGCCGCGCTATGCCGAGCTGGTCTATTACGGTTTCTGGTTTGCGCCGGAGCGCGAGATGCTGCAGGCGCTTGTCGACAAGAGCCAGGAGCATGTGGAAGGCGAAGTGACGCTCAAGCTCTACAAGGGCAACGTCATCGTCATCGGCCGCACCAGCCCGAAATCGCTTTATTCCAGCGAGATCGTCACTTTCGAGGACGACGCCGGCGCTTACGACCAGAAAGACGCGGAAGGCTTCATCAAGCTCAACGCCCTGCGCCTGCGCCTGCTCGGCAAGCTGCGGGGCTGACCGTCATGTCCTGGCCGGACACGCGTATCATCGACCTATTCGGCGTCGAGGTCCCCATCGTCCAGGCGCCGATGGCCAACTCGACCGGGATCGAGATGGCGATTGCCGTGGCCGAGGCTGGCGGCCTTGGCTCTTTCCCGTGCGCGACCATCGACCCTGAAGCAATGCGCGACGGCGTCGGCGCATTCCGCGCGGCGACGGCCAAGCCACTTCATATGAACTTCTTTTGTCACGAGCCGGAGCCGGCCGATCCGGAACGGGATCGCGCCTGGCTCGCGCACTTGGCGCCGTATTTCGATGAGCTCGGTGTCGTGCCGCCCGCTCTGCCGCTGCCCACGGGTCATGCGCCGTTCGGCGAGACCGATTGTGCGGTGGTCGAGGAGCTTCGCCCCGAGATCGTGAGCTTTCATTTCGGTCTGCCGGCCGAGCCGCTGCTGGCGCGCGTCAAGGCGGCCGGATGCAAGGTGACGAGCACGGCGACGACGCTGCGCGAAGCCAAGCACCTTGCCGGTCGTGGCGTCGATGCGATTATCGCCCAAGGGGCCGAGGCCGGCGCCCATCGCGGCATGTTTATTGAGACCGATGTCTTCTCCCAAGTGGGAACTTTTGCGTTGGTGCGCGCCATCGCCAGCGCCGTCGACGTGCCGGTGATCGCGGCCGGCAGCATTGGCGACGCGCACGCTATCGCCGGCGCTTTCGCGCTCGGTGCCTCGGCCGTGCAGATGGGCACGGCTTATCTCCTCTGCCCCGAGGCCTACACGCCGCCTTTGCACCGGGCCGCCCTCGGCGATCCGATGCGCGAGACCGCCATCACCAACATTCTAACCGGCCGGCCGGCGCGCGGCGTGGTCAACCGCTTCATGCGCGAGCAAGGTCCGATGAATGCCGCCGCACCGGTGTTTCCGTTCGGCAGACCGGCGATCGCGCCGCTACGCGCCAAGGCCGAAGCACAAGGCTCCGGCGACTTCTCGCCGCTCTGGTCGGGGCAAGGGCCCGCGCCCATCGCCGGCGTCGGCGCCAAGGACCTCACGAACCGGCTCGCAGGCGCGGCACTCGGGCTCTTCGACGAGCAACGGTCGTAGTCGACGATGCGTGCCTGCCTGGAGGACTACGGAGCAGCCGCACCGCCGGCGACAGCTCGCGGCTGGCGTGCGGGCGCGACGGCCTTGGGTGCGTAATCGAGATTGGGCAGCTCGCACAAGTCACCGCCGAGATAGAGGTGATGCCAAAGCTGGGTGGCGACCACGCCGCCGAGACCGAGGCTATCGAACGCGCCGAGCTTGTCGCCTTCGCCCCGGGCCACCAGCGCACGGTCCCGCTCCACCGCGGCCACGTCGAAATAGCCGGTCCGCTTCAGACTCTCCGCGCTCAGCAGATCGCGCACGAAGTCGGGCGGATTGACGAGGAAGGTCTCGGCAGTGGGCGCCCGGAACATGTTCTTGGGCCGCCAGGCGACGTCACGGGGCAACCGGCGCAAGGCCGCTTGCCGCAGCAGATATTTGTCCTTGAGAAGCGGACGGAGCTTCCACCGCGGATGCATGCGCGCGGCGAGCGCGATCACGTTCTCATCGAGGAACGGGTAGCGCGTCTCCACGCTGTTCGCCATTGCCACCCGGTCGCTTTGGGCCCAACAGCAGCCCCGACAGATGAACCTTGTATCCAAGATAGAGCGAGCGGTTCAGCGGATGCCAGCGCGCCATGCGTTCCGTATCGAGGTCGAGATCCTCATAGGCCACATGGGCGCCGATCTCTTCCTTCATGCCCGCGCTGTAATAGCGGCCGCGCGAGCGCGCCACGAGATTGTAGAGAATGGACTGGGCGTGCGGTCCGCCGATCATGCCGTCGATGCGGGCAAGCTCGGCGAAGCTTTGATCGCGTGCCGCCCATTTGCGGGCGGCACGGCTGATCGCCGTGCTCGGACGAAAGGCGTCGCCCACATCGAGCCGGCGCGCGATTTCCCTGATCTTGTACCAAACATAGCCGGCGAAAGCCTCGTCGGCGCCTTCGCCGGTGAGCACTACCTTGTAGCCTTGCGCCCGCACCTCGCGCGATAACGCCAACAGTGCGGCGCAGGACGTGTCGAGCACCGGGCATTCCGCCGCGGTGGTCAGTGCCGCGTAATTCTCGGTTATGATGCCGGCGCATGCCTCGACGACTGTCGACTGGCCGCCGATGGCGCCGGAGGCTTCAAGTGCTTCCGTCGTCTCGTCGAGACGCGGATCGGGCACCCGCAAGGTGAAACTCGGCAGCGGCTTGCCGGCAATGCGCGCGGCGGTCGCCAGCACATAGGCCGAGTCCACACCGCCGCTGAGATAGCCGACCACCGGCACGTCGGCGCGCAGCCTGATCTCGACGGCACGCGCGAACGCCTCCTCGAAAGCATCGATGGCCGCCTCTTCGTCCGAAGGATCGTCCTCCTCTCCCCAATCGGGAAAGTCGAAGTCCCAGTATTTGGTCTCGACCGGCGTGGCCGCCTTGTCGTCGCCGCCCCAGGCGATCTTCAAATAATGACCCGGCGCCAGTGCTTGCACGCCGTCGAACGCGGTGCGGCGTCCGCCCAGCGCGAAGAAGGTGAAGAGATGGTCGAGACCGCGCGTGTCCGCCTTGGGGGTGACGCCGCCGGAGGCGAGCAGCGCTTTGATCTCGGAACCGAAATACAGGAAGTCGCCTTGGCGCGACCAGAATAAGGGGCAAATGCCGACCCGGTCTCGCGCCAGCAAGACGATGCGCCGCTTGAAATCCACGAGCGCGAAAGCGAATTGGCCGGTGAGGCGCTCGATGAACCCCTCGCCGTATTCTTCGTAGAGATGGACGATGATCTCGACGTCGCTATGGGTGCGGAACACGTGCCCCTTGGCTTCCAGCTCCGCCCGCCATTCGGGGAACTCGAACAGCTCGCCGTTGCAGACGACGGCGACGCTCTGGTCCTCATTGAAGATCGGCTGCGCGCCGTCGGCCAAACCGACGATGCTGAGGCGCCTGTTGGCGAGGCCGATGCCGGGCGCAACCAGGAAGCCGTCGTCGTCGGGCCCGATGGGTGAGCGCGGCGGCCATGCGTTCCAGCATGGCCTGATCGGGCTTACGCCGGCCTTTGAGGTCGAGCACACCCGCTACGCCGCACATGGAGCCTCCTTCGTGAAAAATGCCAGTCGTGAGCTAGCAATGGGACGCCGCTCGTCGTGGCGGCGGATTAGCAGGCACCCGGGAGAGGCGCCAAGCGGGGAATCGCGCTGAATAGTACCGGCAGATACCAGGATGGGTTGAAAATTATCAAGTTCAATGCCTTGCGCTTACCGGAGGGCGCAGTTTCCCTGGGTAATGGCCACCCTCTAGAGCCCAGCCATGGCCGAAGCAGGGCGCTAATCGGGCATGATCACCGCATCGCCCGGCATGTTCTCGAAAATGCTCTCCTTCACCCCGAAATTGGTGGCAAGCAGGAGGTCCGGCGTACCGGCCATCCAGGCCGTGATCGACACGGATTCATAGGTGCCGTTGTTGAGCACCACGATCACCTCGAGATCGTCCTTGCCCGTGTTCTCGATATAGTGGCCGTAGCCTTGCGGCACGTAGCCGACATCGCCGACGGCGAATTCATCCGTTCGCGCGCGGCCGCCAGAGCCGAACACGGTCATGCGCGCACTGCCCTTCAGATAATATTGCCACTCCGCTGCGTTGGGATGCCAGTGCAGCTCCCGCATGCTGCCGGGCGCGATGGTGAGCAGTGCGCCGGTCATCGTGGTGGAGATGGGGAACTCGACCTCCGAGGCGATGCGCATCTCTCCGCCGGCAAACGGCTCCGGTGCCTGGGCCAGAAGCCGGTAGCGGTGGCTCAACGGCGGCGCGTTCAGCGAGGCCGGTGCCGGATCCTCGGCCAGCGGCGGCGGCACGGGACCCCTCGCGATATAGACTTCCTTCTTGGGAAAATCGGCGAAGTCCGAAGCGGGCAGCCCGAAATTCTTGGCCAGCACCTCTGGCGGCACATGTCCCAACCAATCGGTGATCGAGAACGTGCCGAACTCCGAGAAGTAGCCGTTGTCGAACACGAGGATGAAGGTGCAGCCGCCGTCCAGCCCTTGAATCGAGTGGCCATGACCGCGCGGGAAGTACCAGACATCCCCGGCCCAGAAGTCCACGACCTCCGCTTGGTTCTCCGGATCGATGGTGGTGACGCGCGCGCGCCCATCGATCATATAGGCCCACTCGGCGGCATTGGCGTGCCAATGCAACTCGCGCACCGCGCCCGGCTCGAGCGTCATGTAGACGCCGGCGAGCTTGTCCGATACCGGGAACTGGACGACCGTCGCCTCCTTGGCGGTGCCGCCGTCGAATTGCTTGGTCGGCTGCGCGCCGAGCGGATAGCGAAAGGAAGGAAGCTCCGGCCCAGCGAGCGGCGGCGGCGCGGGCCCGAAGGGCGGCTGCATGGATTCGCTCAATTCATCCCCCAAAACCAACGGCGACACGTTTGCGAGTTTCGCCAATCCGATTGGGCGCAGCAATGATTAGTTCAAAGCCGCCAGATGAAATTTCTTGGAAGCGCGCCGGCTAGAACAGCTCGACGGTGACCTTGTCCGTCTCGCCGAGATTGGCCTTGATGCCGAACAGCCGCGCCTTGGCGAACTGGAAATCGGCCACCGCGCAATTCAACGGGCCGTCCCACATCTCGGCGCGCCACAGCTCGACGCGAATCGCCATGAGGTTCGGATCGTCGGGACCGCTCAGCCATCCGTCCTGCTGCCGGTCCCACAGCGCCCGCGCGCACTCCGGGTCACGGCTGACGAAGGCCTCGCCGGTCAGGGCCAGATAGACGTTCTCGTTGGGGTACACGAAAGTGAGATAGACCTCGGGACGGATTTCGACCTCGTCGTCCTTCAGCCCGCGCTTGTCGGTGAGGAAGTAGATGACGTTCTCGTCCCGCTCCGGCAGGGCTTCCATCGGCCGGACGCGCATGCCCTCGGAGAAATGGGTCGCCATCATGCAGACCCGGGCTTTCTCGATGATCTCCCAGATCCGGTCGATGTTGGCCTGCTCGTTAATGTGCTGGTCCATGAAGCTGGAACCCCCGTTTATGACACAAGCTCCTACCCTGGCCGAACCAAGCCCGCGATGCCGCTCAATCCAAACGTCGTGGTAAATCAAATGCTTGCATCCTCAACGCTGAGTTGCGCGCCGTGGCGCCGCAGCCTGGATACTGCGGATCGGTGTTCGGGCCGTCACCGCATGTCGACTGTCGCCTTGCGGTTTTCGCCGAGATCGGGCTTCTCGCCCGTGACCCGTGCCTTGGCGAATTCAAAGGCGGCAACCGCCGAACTCGCCGGACCGTCCCAGATCTCACCGCGTCGCGGCTCCACCTGAAGCACGAGGAGGTTCGGATCGTCGGGTCCGTTCCACCAGGCCTCCTGCTTTTTGCTCCATAGCGCTTGCGCCTGGGCGGGATCGCGGCGGGCGGATGCTGTGCCTGTGATAGATAGATAGACGCGGTCCTCGGGACAGACGAAGGTGAGGCAGACCTCCGGGCTTGCTTCGATCTCGTCATCCTTCAATCCGCGAATATCCGTGAGGAACCAGATCACGTCCTCCTCGCGGCTGGGCATGGCCTCCATGGGCCGCGCGCGAAGGCCTTCGGCGAAGTGGGTCGTCATCATGCAAATCCGTGCCCGATCGACGACCTCCCACACCCGGTCGACATGAACCTGTTGAGCCTCGGTCATGAGACGCCAACGCGGGCACCGGCCTCGGGTTCCAATTTTCCCTGGAATCTGCTTCCGTTGGCCGGCTGGCGTGCCTATATGCCGGCGATCCGGGCCCGCTTAACCCAGACGGTGCATTGCCCTTCGCGTCGCATTGTGGTTGCAGCCGGAATGAGTATAGTGCGCCGCACAATGAACAGGCCGCCGCGCGGCTGAAAGAACATCTCCGACAATGACGCTTCGCAACATCGCCATCATTGCCCATGTCGATCATGGCAAGACCACCCTCGTCGACCGCTTGCTCCAGCAGTCCGGCTCGTTTCGCGACAATCAGCGGGTCGACGAGCGCGCCATGGACTCCAACGATCTGGAGCGAGAGCGCGGCATCACCATTCTCGCCAAGCTACGTCGATCGTCTGGGACGATAACCCGGATCAATATCGTCGACACGCCGGGCCATGCCGATTTCGGCGGTGAGGTCGAGCGCATCCTGAACATGGTGGACGGCGCACTGGTGCTGGTGGACGCCGCCGAAGGCCCTCTGCCGCAGACCAAGTTCGTGGTGTCGAAGGCGCTCAAGATGGGCCTCAAGCCCATCGTCGTTATCAACAAGGTCGATCGCGCTGACGCGCGCGCCTCCGAGGTCTTGGACGAAGTGTTCGACCTGTTCGCCGCGCTCGACGCTAGCGAGGAGCAGCTCGACTTTCCGATTCTCTACGGCTCGGCCAAGGAAGGCTGGATGGCCGCGAGCCCGAAGGGCCCAAGGACGCCGGCATGCGGCCGCTCTTCGATCTCGTCCTGGAGCATGTGCCGGAGCCGCACGTCGGAGGACGGCCCGTTCCGCTTGCTCGGTACCATTCTCGAGGCCAATCCGTATCTTGGCCGCATCGTCACCGGCCGCATCACCTCGGGCTCCATCGCCCCGAACCAGGCGGTCAAGGTGCTCGACCACGACGGCAATCTCGTGGAGCAGGGCCGCGTCTCCAAGGTTCTCGCATTCCGCGGGCTCGAGCGTGTGGCGCTCGACGAGGCAAGCGCCGGCGACATCGTCTCGCTCGCCGGCCTGCCCAATGCCACGGTGGCCCATACCATCTGCGCGCCCGAGGTCATGACGCCGCTGGCTGCCCATCCCATCGATCCGCCCACCCTGTCCATGACCTTCCGAGTCAACGATTCGCCGCTCGCCGGTACCGAAGGCAGCAAGGTGACGAGCCGGATGATTCGCGACCGCCTGCTGCGCGAGGCGGAAGGCAATGTCGCCCTGAAAGTCACCGAGTCCAAGGAGAAGGATTCGATGGAGGTCGCCGGCCGCGGCGAGCTTCAGCTCGGCATTCTCATCGAGACCATGCGCCGCGAGGGCTTCGAGCTTTCGGTGTCTCGGCCGCGGGTCCTGCTGCGCGCGGCGGAGGACGGCACACTGCTCGAGCCGATCGAGGAAGTGGTCATCGACCTCGACGAGGAGCATTCCGGCGTCGTGGTGCAGAAGCTGTCGGAGCGAAAAGCCGATCTGGTGGAGATGAAGCCGTCAGGCGGCGGCCGTCAGCGTTTGGTGTTCCACGCCCCGACGCGTGGGCTGATCGGCTATCAGGGCGAGCTCCTCACCGACACGCGCGGCACTGGCATCATGAACCGCCTGTTCCACGGCTATGCGCCCCACAAGGGCGCCATCCAGGGCCGGCGCAACGGCGTGCTGATCTCGACCGACCAGGGCGAGGCGGTCGCTTATGCGCTGTTCAACCTGGAGGACCGCGGACCGATGATGATCGACCCCGGTGTCCGCGTCTATCGCGGCATGATCGTCGGCGAGCACACCCGCGAGAACGACCTTGAGGTGAACGTGCTCAAGGGCAAGAAGCTCACCAATATTCGCACCACCTCGAAGGACGAGGCCGTGCGCCTGACGCCGCCCATGCGCATGATTCTCGAGCGCGCCCTGGCCTATATTCAGGACGACGAGTTGGTCGAGGTGACGCCAAAATCGATTCGTCTGCGCAAGCGGTATCTCGATCCCAACGACCGCAAGAAGGCCGAGCGTCAGCGCATGGCCGAAGAGGTCGCCTAAGCGCGAAGGCCGGGATAACCGCAACGTCCCCTTTGCCCGGCGCCTCGATCCTGCGCTAGGCTGACGCCATGTCCGTCGATGTCGCACACATCAGACCTGCCCGGGCAAAGGACGCGCCGGCCCTCTCGGCCGCCTATGAAGAGGCATGGCGCAACGCCTATCAGGGCATTATCCCGCATCTCTCGCTCGAACGCATGATCGCCCGCCGTGGCCCGCGCTGGTGGGAGAGCACGCTGCGCAAGCGCGCGCCGCTGCTGGTGCTCGACTTCGGCGGCGACGCTGCGGGTTATGTGACGTTTGGCCGCTGCCGGCTGGGCCGCGCGCCCTTCCAAGGCGAGATCTTCGAGCTCTACCTCCATCCCACCTATCAGGGCCTCGGCCTCGGCGCGAAGCTGTTCGAGGGCGCGCGCATCCGGCTGGCGGAGATGAGATTAAAAGGTCTGTTGGTTTGGGCACTTGCCGATAACGAAGCGGCCTGCGGCTTCTATCTGAGCCTTGGCGGCAAGCCCACTGCCGAGGGCGCCGAGAGCTTCGGCGACACTTCCTTGCGCAAGATCGCCTTCGCCTGGCGCTAGGCGTTAACCGCTCATTAACCGCAACCGTTGGGCGAGCCTTAACAACCACCGCTTAGGGTCACGGTTTCTCTTGTCGTATGGGAACACGTGAAAATGACAGAAGTCGGCGCTCGGGATCGGCTGATCATGGCCGGTCTGGTGATTCTTGGTCTCCTCACCGTCGTAGCCGGCGTCATGTCGGGCCGATCCACCATCAATTACGTCCTCGGCCGGGATGCCCGCGAGGCGGCGCTGGCCTGGACGGCAGAAATCGACGCGCGCCTGAGCGAGCCGGGCGTGCCCGAGCGGGTCCTCGACAAGAAGCTGCAAGTCCTGAACGCGGTCGCGCTGAGCGAGGCGTCGGCGCAGTCCGCCGATGTGAGTCTGCCGGCAAGCCCCAGTTTCCGTGAGGACGGTCTCAGCCTGGTCGATGGCCTCGACCGGCTCACCCGCGGCTGGTTCCTCGGCAATATCGATGAGACGCAGGGCCAATTTGTGAGCAAGCTGGATGGCTTTGCCGTGCTCACGCCCGGACGCAAAGCGATCGCGGTCGGCGGCAGCCTCTCTCCCGACGCGCTTGCCGACATTCTTGGCCAGAGCGATGTCGAGACGGCGATCGCGCAATCCGTTCGTGACGACAAGATCGAGCTGGCGGACCTTCCCGGCGGCGAGGACACCCGCTTGGCACTGGTGCCGGTCACCGAAGACGGCAAGGTTGCCCGCCTTTATGCATTCGCCGTCGATCAGACGGCTGCCGCTTCCCTCACCAATATGGCGCTCACCGTGGTGACGCTCACCACCGTGCTGCTCATCGTCATGGGCTTCACCGTGCCCGCGGCTATCGCCTCCCGGCGCATCCGCGAACGTTGGCTTGCCGAGGACAAGATCCGGTTCCTCGCCATGCACGATTCGCTGACCGGTCTGCCCAATCGGGTGCAGTTTCATCAGCAACTCGAGCGCGCCGTGGCCCGCGCCAAGCGCCACAACCAGCTCATGGCGGTTCTCTGTCTCGACCTCGATCGCTTCAAGCACGTCAATGACACGCTCGGTCACGCCACGGGCGACGCACTGCTTGAAGAAGTCTCCGCGCGCCTCAAGGAGAATACCCGCGAGGTCGATCTTGTCGGCCGGCTGGGCGGCGACGAGTTCGCCATCGTCGCCGAGGAGCTCGACACGCCAGAGGACGCCATGCGTCTCGCCCGGCGCGTGTGTAGCGCGCTCAGCGCCGGTTATCGCGTCAACGGTCACGAGCTGACGACGTCGGCGAGCATCGGCATCGCCATGGGCCCCGTCGATAGCGAGCCCATCGAGGTCTTGATGAAGAACGCCGATCTGGCGCTCTATCGCGCCAAGGAAGACGGCCGCAACACGTTCCGCTTCTTCGAGCCGGCCATGGACGCCGCTCTCCAGAAGCGCCGCCGCATGGAGAACGATCTCCGCAACGCCCTACGCAAGAATCAGCTCTACCTGGATTACCAGCCGCAGTTCGGCCTCGATAACGGCAAGCTCACCGGCTACGAGGCGCTGGTTCGCTGGTGGCATCCGTCCGAAGGCGAGATCCCGCCGACGACCTTCATCCCCATCGCCGAGGAGACCGGGCTCATCGCGCCGCTCGGCGAGTGGATCCTCAAGACGGCCTGCACCTACGCCACCACCTGGCCGCTCGACACCAAGCTCGCCGTCAACCTCTCACCCGCGCAATTCAAGACCCAGGACGTTTACGGGCTGGTGCGCCGTATCCTCGCCGAGACCGGGCTCGAGCCCGAGCGTTTGGAGCTGGAGATCACCGAAGCCATCATCCTGCAAAACACCGATGCGGTCATCGATACGCTGACCAAGCTCGATCAGCTCGGCGTGTGCATCGCCATGGACGATTTCGGCACCGGCTATTCGAGCTTGAGCTATCTCACCCGCTTCCCGGTCAAGAAGATCAAGATCGATCGATCCTTCATCGACACCCTCGGCACCAGCGAGCGCACGAGCGCCATCGTGTCGTCCATCGTCGGTCTCGGCCAATCGCTGCATGTCACCATCACCGCGGAAGGCGTGGAGACCGAAGGTCAGGCCGCCATGCTCAAGCAATGGGGCTGTGACCAAGTGCAAGGCTATTACTACGGCCGGCCGGAGATGGACGTCACCGACGAGGACGAAAATCGGCCGGCCCAGCCGCTGGACCGCCCGCTCGTCGCTTAGTCGAATCGCTGCCTAGTCGACCTGGGTCCCGTCGGGACCGTAGTCGCGGATCTTGTCGCGCTGGCAATCGAAGCCACGCGCCTGGCTGTCGGCGATCTCCCGCGCGAGCACGTTGGCGTTGGGATTGCCGGTCGCCATGACATGGGCGACATGGCAGGCATCCGTTTGGCCGAGCTTGGTGATGACAAGCGTCGAGCCCTTGGCGCCGTCGGAGTCCCAATGAAAGCGAAGAATGGTCGCGAACGGCACCCCGTCCGCCAAACGCCATTCGAGCGTCTCGCCGGTCGTGTTGAACGCCGGCAGGGTCTGAGTCGCAGCGGTCTGGCTGTCAGCGCCCGGCCCATAGGACACGAACATCCGCAGATCGCCTTCGGCCACCCGCACATCCATGCCGCCATAGCCTTTGCACCGGAACACGCCGCCGACTTCCTCGTCCCCAGGCGGGGTCACGGTCCGGCAGGCCTCGAGCTTGAGGGGCGTGTAGGCGCTGACGATCTCCTCGGCGGCGGCTTCGAGCGGCAGAAGCGGCGAGACCGAAGCAGCGGCCAGCCCCACGGCGAGAAGGAGGTGCGACTTTTTCGCCATGGGCAGTTTGACTCAAATCAGATCGGGTCTTCGACCGTTACGGGACTTGTGAGCGATGCCCCGGCGGCCTAGAAGGACCTGGGGATCTTTGGAGCACCTTCCTACCATGGCGGCGGCTCCATCGCATCAAGGGTGGCCGATTCACGATGAGTGACATGAGGATCGCCGTGCTGGGCGCCGCCGGGCGCATGGGCCAGGCGTTGACCCGGACCCTGGCGGAGACGCCGGGCTGCACCGTCGCCGGCGGCCTCGAGGCCGAGGGCTCGCCCGCCATCGGCCAGGATATCGGCACACTCGCTGGCCTTGATCCGCTCGGCGTCGCCATCACCGACGATGCCTTGCATCTCTTCGCCCATGCGGACGGCGTGCTCGACTTCACCTCGCCCGCCGCCACGGTGGCCTTCGCCGGGCTCGCCGCCCAGGCCCGCATCGTTCATGTCATCGGTACCACGGGCTTTTCGGAAGACGATCTCATCAAGCTCGAGGCGGCCGCCCGTCATGCGGTCATCGTCAAGGCGGGCAATATGAGCATGGGCGTCAACCTTCTGGCCGCGCTCACCGCGCGCGTGGCGGCGACGCTCGGGCCCGAATTCGACATTGAAATCCTCGAGATGCATCACCGTCACAAGCGCGACGCGCCGTCGGGCACCTCGCTGATGCTGGGCGCCGCCGCCGCCAAGGGGCGCGAGGTGTCTCTCGCCGAGCACAGCGTCCGGACCCGCGACGGGGAGACCGGCCCGCGCCGCACCGGCGATATCGGCTTCGCGGCGCTGCGCGGTGGCGACGTGGTCGGCGAGCACCGGGTGATCTTCGCCGGCCGGGAGCGTATCGAGTTGGCCCATATCGCGTCCGACCGCGGGATTTTCGCCCGCGGCGCCGTGACGGCCGCCCTGTGGGGGCGCGGCAAATCCCCTGGCCTATATTCCATGGCCGACGTCCTTGGCTTGCAAGTCCTTGGCTTGTAACCCGCCCGTTGATATCTGGGTCATTGCCATTGGCAAGACCACGGGTGAACGCCTAAAACCGGGGTCCGCATGGTCGGAAAGTGGCCCTAAAGAGAGGCGATGGTGAGCCTGAGTTTAACCTTCCCCTCCTATGCTGGCGGCGATCCCAGTGGGCCGCGCAAGCCCGTCGGGGCACCGGACACACGATGACAGGGCGCCTTCCAAAGGACATGCTCCAAAAGGCAAGCGACACGCCGCCGAAAGCCGAGAATGTGCTCGTGCTGGTCCGTCATGGCCAGAGCGAGTGGAACCGGCTGAATATGTTCACCGGCTGGAAGGACGTGGGCCTCAGCGAGGAGGGCATGGCCGAGGCGCACGGCGCCGGCGCCCGCCTGAAGGAGGAGGGCCTGCATTTCGACAGCGCCTTCGCCTCGACCCTGAAGCGCGCCCACAACACCCTCGACATCATTCTGGAGGAGCTCGGCCAGGACAAGCTGCCGATCATCAAGGCCGCCGCCCTCAACGAGCGCGACTACGGCCAGCTCGTCGGCATCAACAAGGAAGAGGCGCGCAAGCGCTTCGGCGCCGAGCAGGTCCATATCTGGCAGCGCTCTTACGACATCGCCCCGCCCGGCGGCGAATCCCTGAAGGACACCGCCGCGCGCGTCTGCCCTTTTTACGACAGGTGGATCGTGCCTGAGCTGCAAGAGGGTAAGAACGTCATCGTCGTCGCCCACGGCAACTCGCTGCGCTCGCTGATCATGGAGCTGGACAAGCTCACGCCAGAGGAGGTGAAGGACTATTCGCTCGCCACCGCCGTGCCCGTGATCTACCGCATCAATGCCGACGGCAGCGTCGCGGAGAAGCGCGACCTCGCCGCCTAGACGGCGCCCGGGTTTCGCGCGCCGCCGAGCGCGGCCTTGAGCGCCGCGGCGAAATCCTCGCGCTCCGGGTCGGTCAGGAAGCTGCCGAACACCAGACGCTTTCCGTGGCTGACGATCGACAGCTCCGACATGCGGCCCACCCGCTCCTCGAGATCGAGCCGCACCCAATAGGGATTGAATTGCCAGGATTGCGCCCGCCCATTCGGCGCGACGCGCGTCACCGTCAGCGCCTCAGCGGCAAGCTCCACCGTCTCGTAGACGCGCAGCGCGCGGAAGTTGAGCTTGAAGCACACATAGACGAGCAGCACATCGAGCCCCATGAAGCCCATCACCGGCCAGGCGCCCATCAGGTAGAACATGAGCCCGGTGCCGAAGCTGATGGCGCTGATCGCCGCCATGAACACCATGAAGCCTTTCGGGCCCAAAGAGCGGTGCGGCGTCAGCACGGCCCTGAATTGGGGGGCCGGGTCTGTGAATGGTGGCCCGAAGAGTCTTGTGGGGCGGGGCGGGGCTCTGTCATAGCAGTGAAGCTAATACAACTTGGGCGGTAGGCAAGGGCCTGTGGCAGTTCGATCGAAAGCCAAAAAGCCGGTGAACAAGAGGCCGGCGAAAGCGCCCCGGCGGAAGCCCGTCACCGGCAAACGGGCTTCGGGTAAGACGGCCGATGGCAAGACCGCGTCGAGTAAGACGGCGTCGGGAAAGACGGCGCCCGGATCGCTGCTGACGGAAGCCAGGTGAATGAGATTTTCGCCCGCTTCCAGGCGGCCGATCCCCACCCCAAGACGGAGCTCCGCTACAAGGACACCTTCACCCTGCTCGTGGCCGTGGTGTTGTCGGCGCAGGCCACCGACGAATCCGTCAACCGCGCCACGCCCGCGCTGTTCGCCGTGGCCGACACCCCGCAAAAAATGATCGCCCTCGGCGAGGCCGGCGTCACCGACAAGATCAAGACCATCGGGCTCTACCGCAACAAGGCCAAAAATCTGATCGCGCTGTCGAAGAAGCTCATCGAGGAGCATGGCGGCAAGGTCCCCGCCGCCCGCGAGGCGCTGGAGACTTTGCCCGGCGTCGGCCGCAAGACCGCGAATGTCGTGCTCAACGTGGCCTTCGGCCAGCCGACCATCGCCATCGATACCCATATCTTCCGCGTGTCGAACCGCACGGGGCTGGCGCCCGGCAAGACGCCGCTCATCGTCGAAGAGACCCTGAACCGCGTGGTGCCCGACCGCTACAAGCACAACTGCCATCACTGGCTGATCCTGCACGGACGCTATGTGTGCAAGGCGCGCAAGCCCGAATGCTGGCGCTGCATCATCGCCGACATCTGCCTGTTCGAGCCGAAAACGGCAGCCCCGGCTTAGCGGCTCGCGGGGGGCGGGCATATGCTAGAATGCAGACTCATTCCTTTTGCAAACCAAGGGGATGGCCATGCGAGACTACCTCATCGGCTTGGCCGCGACGATCATCATCGGCCTCTACGCGACCTACTTTTTCGCGCCCGACTTCTTTCACCACTGGGTGGATCGCCTGCTGTTCAGCGGCTAGCCCACCACCCGCGACGAGAACCCGCCGCGCACCGCCATCCGCTTGTACATCCGCACCATGAAGCCCGTGGCGAAGAGCGGCGTCACCAGGTTGAGGATCGGCACCGAGGCGAGACCGGCGATGAGCAGTCCGCACAGCAGAACCGTCAGCCGGTTCGACTTGCGCAAGCGTTTCGCCTCCGCCGCCGAGACATGGCGCATGGCGGCGAGCTCGAAATATTCCCGGCCGAGCAGATAACCGTTGCCCACATAGAAGGCGACGAGGTTCACGCCGGGAATCAGCAGTAGGAACAACGCCAGCAAGTTCACCGCCAGCACCACGGTAAAGAACTTGATCGCGAGCCAAATGGACTTCGCGGTGGGCAGTTCGCGCCCGGGCGGATCGGACGGGAAGGCGGATCGCTCCACCTGGCCGGCGATGTCGTCGAGATAGAGACCGGCGATGAGCGAGGTCACCGGTGGAATGAGGAAGATCGAGGCGGCGACCAGCGCCAGCCCGCCGAGCCACTGGATCGCGGTCTCGATCCAGTCGGGCCAGGCGACGAAATGGGTGAACGACCACTCCACCGCGACGATAAGCGCGGCGAGCAGGGCCAGGGTGAAGCCCACGCATTTTATCATCACCGCGCGGAATGGCGGCGTGAACAGCTCTTGGAAGCTTGACCTGCGGCGGCGAGCATGAATTTGTCCCCTGAACTTCCGGCAGGGCGAATATAGGGACGCCGGCGCGCCAGACCAGCGCCGCTCTCGCATTCACAGGCCCGCGCCAACTGCAAACAAGCGAAGAACAGGGACCCGCGACCGAATGGCTGAAAAAACCTACGACGTCGTCGGCATCGGCAACGCCATCGTCGACATCATTGCCCGCTGCGACGAGGGCTTTCTCTCCAAGCACGATCTCGACAAGGGCTTCATGCGCCTGATCGATGCGGACGAGGCGGCGAGGCTCTACGAGGCCATGGGCCCGGCCATCGAGCGCTCCGGCGGGTCGGTCGCCAATTCCATCTCCGGCCTCGCCTCGTTCGGCGCCAAATGCGGCTTCATCGGCCGCGTCGCCGCCGACCAGTTCGGCGGCATCTTCCGCCACGATATCCATTCGCTCGGGATCGCCTATACGACCGAGCCGGCCACGGACTCGGCCCCCACCGCGCGCTGCCTCGTCCTGGTGACCCCCGACGGCGAACGCACCATGAACACGTTCCTCGGCGCGAGCGTCGATTTCGCGCCCGGCGACATGGACACCGGCATGATCGGCGCGGCGAAAATCGTCTATTTGGAAGGCTATCTGTTCGACAAGGACGCGGCCAAGGCGGCCTTCCGCGAGGCGGCGAAGCTGGCCAAGGCGGCCGGCGCCAAGGTGGCGCTTACCCTGTCGGATCCTTTCTGTGTCGACCGCCACCGGGACGATTTCCAGAAATTGGTCAAGGAGGACGCCGATATCGTCTTCGCCAACGAGAAGGAGATCACCACGCTCTACGAGGTGAATTCCTTCGATGAGGCGGCCGATGCGGCCCTTCAGGACTGCGAATTGGCGGTTTTGACCCGTTCGGAGGCCGGTTCGGTGATCGTGGGCCATGGCGAGACCATCGAGGTGCCGGCCGATCCGGTGGCCAAGGTGGTGGACGCGACCGGCGCCGGCGATCTCTATGCCGCAGGTTTCCTCTACGGCCTGACGCAAGGCTTGGGCTTGGAGGCCTGCGGACGGCTCGGCAGCCTCGCGGCGGCCGAGGTCATCTCCCATATCGGCGCCCGGCCCGAGACCTCGCTGCGCAGCCTGGCGGATGCCCGCGATCTCTTGGGATAGGATGCCGGCTGGACCGCTTTGGATGCGATTCGCCTTGTGGCCATTCTGCCACGCAAGGCCAAAATCGTATTATGTGAGCTATAGATAGGTCCTCGGTAGGCTTTTCCCCTGATATCTTAGCCTTGAGTTTTGAGATGCGATTTTTGGGGGCCCTTTCATGCCGAGAACGTCATTCGTAGTGGCAGCCACACTGCTCGGAGCCGTTGCGCTGGCGCAACCCGCTGCGGCGCAGGACTTCACCACGGCGACATTTGGCGGCACGACCATCTGGGCTGGCGGCGGCGTTCAGTTCCTGTCTCTCCCCGACATCAAATTCGTCGGCAAGGGCTCGTCACCGACGAGCGCGCGCCGGCAGCGGAATAGCGAAAGCGACTGGCTCGACTTTGGTGGCGCGACGGGCGGCGGCATCGAGACCGCGCTCGGCTATTGGGGCGGCTATCGCGTCAGCGGCGTGGTCAAGGGCTTCTGGGCCAATGTCGAGGACAATGATCGCACCGCCTGTAAAAATCAGACCTGCTTCGTCTTCGATCCCTCGGGCAGCGGCACCTTCGCCTTCGGACCCCCGACGTTGGTCACCCACACCGATCGCAACGCCGATTATTGGGGCGCCCAGACTGAGTTGAAATTCGCCACTGGCGCGCCGCAAGAGGTGAAGCCTCAGATCTACCGCAACGACTATTTCATCGCCGGCTTCGACGTTCGCGGCATCGACCAGACCAACAAGCTGCGCGGCAAATTCGGGAATGTCGACGTCTACAACTACAAGGAGACGCTCGATACGACCTATGTGGGCGGCTATGTAGGCTTCGGCGGTGAATACAGCTTCGGCTTTATCCCTGGCATCAAGAATGTCGGCGGCTTCTACGACCGGCTCGGACTGCGCACCTTCATCAACGCCACGGCCGGCCTCTACAACGCCGACACCGATTATCGCGGCGTGACCCGCTTCCCGTTCGCCGCGTTCAACTCGTCGATCTCCAAGTCGAATGACGAGCTTGCCTTCATCGGCACCGTGTCACTGGAGACCCGCAAGCAGATCGGCCCGCGGACCAGCCTGTCGCTCTGGACCGACTACGAATACATCTCCTCTGTCCCGCAGATGCAGTACGCCAACACGCAGCATGCCACGCGGATCGACGAAGACAGCGTCTTCGCCACCCGCACCATGCTGAGGCTCAATATCGGTCTCGGCTCGCAGGGCCTCTATCCGGCGCAATAAAGCGGACTAGAGCTTCCGCAGCGCCACGCTTTCCACCGCGTGGCCCGCGCCTTTGCGCAGGATGAGATCGGCGCGTTGGCGCGTCGGGAGAATATTCTCCGTCAGATTCACGAGATTGATCGACCGCCAAATGGCGAGACCGGTCTCGCGCGCCTCCTCTTCGGAGAGCTTGGCGTAGCGGTGGAAATAGGATGCCGGGTCGCGGAACGCGGTCTGCCGCAAGCGTAAGAAGCGCTCCACATACCACTCTTCCACCAGCCCCTCGGCCGCGTCGATATAGATCGAGAAGTCGAAGAAGTCGGAAACGAAGGGGATCGCCTCGCCGTCTTTCGGCAGCTTCGCCGGCTGCAGCACGTTCAAGCCCTCGACGATGACGACATCCGGCCGATCGACCACGAGCTTTTGGTCGTTGAGCACGTCGTAGACGAGATGCGAATAGACCGGCGCCTCGACCCGCTCCCGGCCCGACTTCACGTCGCCGAGAAAATTGAGAAGCGTTTCCAAGTCGTAGCTCTCGGGAAATCCTTTGCGCGCCATCAGCCCGCGGTCTTCGAGAACGGCGTTGGGAAACAAGAAGCCGTCGGTCGGCACGAGCTCCACATTGGGATGGCTCGGCCAGCGCGCCAGCAGCGCTTGCAGCACGCGCGCCGTCGTGCTCTTGCCAGCGGCGACGCTCCCCGCAAGACCTATGATGAACGGCACCTTGCCGTCGCCCTTGTGCAAGAAATTCTCGCTCTCGCTGTGCAGGCCTTGCGATGCCTCCACATAGAGATTGAGCAAGCGGCTCAACGGCAGATAGATGTCGACGACTTCTTCCGTGGACACCCGCTCGGTCAGACCTGAAAGATTTTCCAGGTCAGCCTCACTCAGCGTCATGGGCGTGTCGGCGCGCAGCCGCGCCCAATCCTCGCGCGAATATGTGGCATACGGGGAATACGCAACGGTGGGTCGCGGGTGCATTGTCGGGGGCCCGGCGCCGGCCTCGCTAGGCCGAGGCGGCCTTTCGCTGCTTCTGCTGCTCGCTGGCCGCCATGCGGCGCTCCAGCTCGGCATAGACCTCATCCAGCGTCACGTCGCGGGACTCGAGCACCACGAGCAAATGGTAGAGCAGGTCGGCCGTCTCGCCGATCAGCGACGGCTTGTCCTGGCCCACGGCGGCAAGCGCCACCTCGACGCCCTCCTCGCCGACCTTCTTGGCCGGCTTGATGGGCTCGGCCAACAGCCGCTTGGTATAGGAATCCTCAAGCGTCGCGTTGCGCCGCGCCTTGATGGTGGCGGCCAAGACGTCCAAGACGTGGTTGCTCATGCCTTTGCTCATGCCCTGGCTCATACACCGTGGCGGGCGGGCTGGGAAGCCGCCAGCGCCGCGATCGCGGGAAAATAAGCGCCTAGAACACCCAAGAATGGCCTCCTAGGGGTCGAGCCGCATGGGCAGGCCGGCCGCCGCCATGTAGCGCTTGGCCTCGCCGATCGTGTGCTCCCCATAGTGGAAGATCGACGCCGCCAGCACGGCCGAGGCGTGCCCCTCACGCACCCCTTCCACCAGATGCTCGAGCGTGCCCACCCCGCCCGAGGCGATCACCGGCACCGACACCGCGTCGGCGATGGCGCGCGTGAGCTCGAGGTCGAAACCGGCCCGCGTGCCGTCGCGGTCCATGGAGGTCAGCAGCAATTCGCCGGCGCCCAGCGCCACTACCTCTTGGGCGTAGGCGACCGCCTCGATGCCGGTGGGCTCGCGGCCGCCATGGGTGAAGATCTCGAAGCGCGGCGCGGCTCCGTTGGCGCCGACTCGCTTGGCGTCGATGGCGACGACGATGCACTGGGCGCCGAATTTCTCCGCCGCCCGTTTCACCAGGCTGCGGTCCGTCACCGCCGCGGTGTTGATCGACACTTTGTCGGCACCGGCTTCCAACAGCGTGCGCACGTCCTCGACCTTACGCACGCCGCCGCCCACGGTGAGCGGCATGAAGCAGCGTTCCGCCGTGCGCGCCACCACGTCGAGAATGGTGCCGCGCTTCTCGTGGCTTGCGGTGATGTCGAGAAAGCACAGCTCGTCCGCGCCCGCCTCGTCGTAAGCGGTCGCCGCCTCGACGGGGTCGCCGGCGTCGCGCAGGTCGACGAAGTTTACGCCTTTGACGACGCGGCCCTCCTTCACGTCGAGGCAGGGGATGACGCGGACTTTCAGCATGCTCAATATTGGCCCGTGTGACCGTGGCGCGCGTAACGCTCGGCGATCAGCGCCAACGCCTGTTGTGCGTCGAGCGAGCCGTCATAGAGCGCGCGGCCCGTGATGGCGCCGTCGAGCTTCGCGTAGCGCGGCTCCAAAAGTTTGCGGATATCGTCGATCGAGGCGAGCCCGCCGGAGGCGATCACCGGGATCGTCACTTGGTCGGCGAGCTCCGCGGTCGCGTCGAGATTGAGGCCTTCGAGCACGCCGTCGCGGGCGATGTCGGTATGGATGATGGCGGCGACGCCGGCATCCTCGAAGCGCCGCGCCAGGTCGAGCACGCTCATCTCGCTCGTCTCCGCCCAGCCCTCGATGGCGACCTTGCCGTCGCGCGCATCGATGCCCACGGCGATGCAGCCGGGAAAGTCGCGTGCCGCCTCGCGCACCAGGTCCGGATCGCGCACCGCCGCCGTGCCGAGAATGACCCGGTCGATGCCCTTGTCGAGCCAGGCGGCGATGGTGTCGATATCGCGGATGCCGCCGCCGAGCTGGATGGGAACGTGCACCGCGTCGAAGATGGCTTCGACCGCCGCGCCGTTCACCGGCTTGCCCTCGAACGCGCCGTTGAGATCGACCACGTGCAGCCACTCGAAGCCTTGGTCCTCGAACTGCTTGGCTTGCGCGGCCGGGTCGGCGTTGAACACCGTCGCCTGGTCCATCTCGCCCTGGCGCAGGCGCACGCATTGTCCGTCTTTCAAATCGATGGCGGGAAACAAGATCATGCTGTCGAAGTCTCTCTTACGGCTGCCAATTCAAGAAATTACCGATCAGCGCCAGTCCGAGCTTTTGACTCTTCTCCGGGTGGAACTGGCTGCCGGCGATGTTGTCACGCGCCACGAAAGCGGTCACCGGACCGCCATAGTCGGTGGTGGCGACGAGGTCGCCCGCGTCCTCCGGCACCAGATGATAGGAGTGCACGAAGTAGGCGTGCAGGCCATCGGCGCCGGTCGGGATGCCGGCGAGCAGCGCATGCTCGCGCGCGACGTTCAAGGTGTTCCAGCCCATATGCGGGATCTTGAGCGATCCGTCGTCGGGCTCGATGGCGCGCACCTCGCCCGCAACCCAATCGAGCCCAGGGGTCACCCCATGCTCCAGCCCGCGCGTCGCCATGAGCTGCAGTCCGACGCAAATGCCGAGGAACGGCTTGCCCTTCTCATGCACCGCCTCTTCCAGCGCTTCGATCATGCCGGGGATGCTGGCGAGGCCCGCCTTGCAGTCGGCGAAAGCGCCCACGCCGGGCAGCACGATGCGTTCGGCGCCAAGCACGTCTTCGGGCGCCGCCGTCACCTTGACGGCGAGCTTCGAACCACCCTCGCGCGCCGCGCGCTCGAACGCCTTGGCGGCGGAGTGGAGATTGCCGGAACCGTAATCGATGATGGCGACGTGCATGCGACTTCAGCCCTGCGGGAACAACCCGATCACGTCGTCACCATCGCGGCGGCGCGGCGGTGCCGCCGGCTTGGTGCCGGGCGTGATCTGTTGCGGCGGCGGAACGGCGTAGCGCGGCCGATCCTGTTGCCGCAGCCACCGGGTGAAGAACGAGCGCTCCGCCTCTTGGCGGGAGCGGCCCGTGGCCACCCCGGCGAAGCGGTAGCCGCGCCGCTCGAGCATGGCGCCGCGCAGATCGTTCGCCTCGAAAGCGAACAGCACCGTGACGGCGAGGCTCAACCAGCCGACGATCTCCGGACCCTGCCGGCCCGCGCCGAACGCCCACTCCAATCCGAAGATGATCGCCATGAAGACGATGAACTCGATCCACATGCGGTGATAAAGCAGCCACAGGGCTGGCACGATCAGCGCGAGCCAGGAGAAGCCGTCCTTGACGAAGGCGACCCTGTCGGCGCGCGCGGCGATATCGTCATCGTCGCTCACAGGCTCATAGACGGAATAGACGGTCACTTCATGCCTCAAACGCGTCATGCCCGGACTTTGATCCGGGCATCCACGCCGTTTCCCCTCAGCCTGTGAGAGTCCAGTGGAATGGATTGCCGGGTCAAGCCCGGCAATGGCCGGAATCGTTAGAGCTGGCCCTTGGTGGAGGGCACCCGTCCACTCTGCCGCGGATCGATGGCGATCGCCTGGCGAAGCGCCCGGGCGAGCGCCTTATAGCAGGTCTCGGCGATGTGGTGACTATTCTCGCCATAGAGGTTCTCGACATGCAGGGTGATCCCGGCATTCTGGGCGAAGGCCTGGAACCATTCGCGGAACAGCTCGGTGTCCATCTCGCCGATCTTGGTGCGGGTGAACTCCACGTCCCACACGAGATAGGGCCGTCCCGACACGTCGAGCGCCACCCTTGTCAGGGTCTCGTCCATCGGCAGGTAGCAGGCGCCATAGCGCGTGATGCCGGCCTTGTCGCCCAGGGCTTCGGCAAAAGCCTGGCCGAGCACGATGCCGGAATCCTCCGTCGTGTGGTGCTGGTCGATATGGAGATCGCCGTCGGCCTTGAGCGAGATATCGATCAGGGAGTGCCGCGCCAGCTGCTCGATCATGTGGTCGAGGAAGCCCACGCCCGTGGAGACGTCATAAGCGCCGGTCCCGTCGAGACCGACGGTGGCGCTGATTTTCGTCTCCTTGGTGCGGCGATTGACCGTCGCGCTTCGGGACCCCGTTGATTTGCTTCGCTTCTGCATGTCTGCCAGCCTAATCCTAGGGCCTTAGCAATTCGCTTACCGGCCCTTGAGCGCCTTATACGCCGCGTCACCGGGCGGTGGCTATGCCGGAACGGCTTCATGACGAGGAGAAAGCATGCGGACTCTCTTTGTACTCGCGGTCGTCGCGGTCGCCGCCTATGTCGGCTACCCCTATCTGACCATGTATTGGCTCGACCGGGCGCTCCTGACCGACGACCAGAAATCCCTGGAGCAGCTGGTCGACTTTCCCCGGGTCCGGGCGGATCTCAAGGCCGATGTGAACGCCCAAGTCCTGGGCAAGGCCCAGGAAATCAAGGAAAAACGCCCGATTCTAGGGACTTTTGGTCAGGCTTTGACCGAGCTGTTTGCCCCCGACATGGTGGATAGCGCCGTGGACGGCATGGTCACGCCGGAGGCCATTCTCAACAATCCGACGGTGGTCGAGCATCGCAAGGAAGATGAATCCTTCGCCGATTTCGTGACCTACGCCTTCTTCGCCGCGCCTACCCGGTTCACATTCGACCTGAAAGACCCGGAAAAGCTCGATTCGCCGACGGTCACGGCCGTCATGGCGCTGGACGGCTTCCGCTGGCGCGTGGTGGGGGTCGACCTCCCGCCTTTGGGGGCTCTGCTCTCCAAGGTGCCCTAGCGCCAGCGTTAGGCGCGTTGCCGCAGATAGCTTGACGAACGGCCCCGCCACGCCGATATCGCCTTGCACATGAACCCTTCCCCCACCTCCCCAGCCACCTGGCACGGCACCACGATTCTGACCGTCCGCAAGGGCGGCAAGGTCGTCGTCGCTGGCGACGGCCAGGTCTCCCTCGGCCAGACCATCATCAAGGGCACCGCGCGGAAAGTCCGCCGCGTCGGCTCAGGCAACGTGATCGCCGGCTTCGCCGGCTCGACCGCGGACGCCTTCACCCTGTTCGAGCGGCTCGAGACCAAGCTCGAGCGCTTCCCGGACCAGCTCAAGCGCGCCTGCGTCGAGCTCGCCAAGGACTGGCGCACCGACCGCTATTTGCGCCGGCTCGAAGCCATGATGATCGTCGCCGACCCGGACGAGAGCCTGGTGCTGACCGGCACCGGCGACGTGCTCGAGCCCGACGATGCGGTGATGGGCATCGGCTCCGGCGGCTCCTACGCTCTGGCCGCCGCCCGCGCCCTGCTCGACACCGATCTCGATGCCGAGGCGATTGCGCGGAAAGCCATGAACATTGCCGCCAAGATCTGCGTTTACACCAATGACGAGGTGACCGTCGAAAGCCTCGACGCGACCAAGTAGCGAGTTGATGCGTCCATGACCTCATTTTCCCCCCGCGAGATCGTTTCCGAGCTCGACCGCCACATCATCGGCCAGCGCGACGCCAAGCGCGCCGTGGCCATCGCGCTCCGCAACCGCTGGCGCCGGCAGCAGCTCGAAGGCGATATGCGCGAGGAGGTGCTGCCCAAGAACATCCTGATGATCGGCCCGACCGGCGTCGGCAAGACGGAGATCTCGCGCCGCCTCGCCAAGCTCGCCGGAGCGCCCTTTATCAAGGTCGAGGCCACCAAGTTCACCGAGGTCGGCTATGTCGGCCGCGACGTCGACCAGATCATCCGCGACCTCGTGGAAGCGGGCATCGGACTGGTGCGCGACACCAAGCGCAAGGAGGTCGAGGCCAAGGCCCAGCTCAACGCCGAGGAGCGTGTCATCGACGCGCTGGTCGGCTCAGGCGCGGCGCTGTCGACGCGCGAAGCCTTCCGCAAGCGCTTGCGCGAGAACGAGCTGAACGACAAGGAGATCGAGATCCAGGTCGCCGATACGCCGAGCATGCCGTCCTTCGAGATTCCCGGCATGCCCGGCAGCCAGGTCGGCATGGTCAATCTCTCCGACATGCTGGGCAAGGCTTTCGGCGGCCAGCGCACCAAGCCGCGCACCGTCACCGTGGCCGAGAGCTTCGACATTCTCGTGGCCGAGGAGTCGGACAAGCTCATCGACGACGACATGATCGTGCAAGAGGCGATCAAGAACGTTGAGAATAACGGCATCGTGTTTCTCGACGAGGTCGACAAGATTTGCGCGCGCTCCGAGCGCGTCGGTGCCGATGTCTCACGCGAAGGCGTGCAGCGCGATCTGCTACCGCTGATCGAGGGCACTACGGTCGGCACCAAGCACGGCCCGGTGAAGACCGACCACATTCTGTTCATCGCGTCGGGCGCGTTTCACATCGCCAAGCCGTCGGACCTGCTGCCCGAGCTGCAAGGCCGCTTGCCGATCCGCGTGGAGCTGCGCGCGCTGACCCGCGAGGACTTCCGCCGCATCCTCACCGAGCCCAAGGCCTGCCTCATCAATCAATATGTGGCGCTGATGAAGACCGAGGGCGTCGACCTGCAATTCACCGAAGATTCCATCGCGGCCATCGCCGATGTCGCGGTCGAGGTGAACACGAGCGTCGAGAATATCGGCGCGCGCCGCCTCATGACGGTGATGGAGCGCATCCTCGACGACATCTCCTTCAACGCCGGCGACAAGCACGGCGAGACGGTGGTGATCGACGCCGCGTATGTGCAGGAGCATATCGGCGACCTCGCCAAGAACGCCGATCTCTCGAAGTTCATTCTGTAGAGTTGTTGATATCTATCAACGCAATCCTTCGCCTTTCAGCCCTAGCTTATCGAGCTGTTGCTAAGAAGCAGGTTGGCTCCAACCCGCACCAGTGATGGACGCGTTGAATAGCAGCGCATTCGCCGCCTTGTTGCTGGCCGGGCCGTAGTGTCTGGCTGTGCTTCGGACGAACAGCGAGTTTGCTGAATGATGATTCCGAGGAAGCTCAGAGTCGTTTCGAGCGAAGGAAGAGAACAATGACAACACGCGCGAGTCGGCGCAGAGCGTGCGTCTGGGCGATCTCGATATCCCTTTTTGGGGTATCGGCTATGGTCGGATCACCCGTCGCCCATGCGGTAACGCCCTGCTGCGAAGAGTGGGGCTACAAGACGGTGCGGCAATGCAGGACGTGGAGCAATCCCAAGAACCAGCCTCAAGTCTGTGTTGAGTGGGAGGAGGTTGAGCAGAAGATTTGCGTTAAGCGCAATCCGCCGCCGTGCGCCACCGAATGAACTAGGCGCGGGGCGCCGCCAGACTAGCCTGCTGTTTTTGAACGCCGCAGCCGCACATAGAGCGCGCCGCCGCCACCGAGCCGGCGTGGGGCCTCCGAGAAGCTGACGATCAGCGGCGCGAGATCGCCGTGGGCGAGCCAGTGCGGCACCGCCTGGCGCAGCACCCCGCGGGCATCTTCCTCATAGAAACTTCCGCCCTCGTCGCGAAGCGACCCCTTGCCGGTGATCACCAGCACGTGGCGGTAGTCTTGGCTCTGCGCCCATTTGAGGAATTTGCGCAACGCGGCGTGGGCGTCGCGCTGGCGCATGCCATGGAGGTCGAGCCGCGCCTCGACCATGAGATGCCCCTTGTCGAGCTTGCGCGCCGTCTGCCGGTCGAGGCTGCTGGCGGTGGGCGTCGGGCCGGGCCGCACGGGCGGCTTTGGCGCGGGCTTCGGCGCCGGCTTGGCTTCGGCGGCGAGCGCCGCGGCGATCTGCTTCGGTCTCGGCGGCTTGGGCGGCGTCGCCACATGGGTGACGCGGTTCTTCTTCTTGAGCGGCGCCGCCGTCCGGGCGATGCGGGCCCACAGCTCCGCGTCGTCCTCGAGGCCGCTTTCGCCCTTATCCGCGTCGCGTTTTCCCATGTCTCTTTTACCCATGGGGCGAGACCATAGCGCGAAAGGGTTACGGCTTCGGCAGAAGGACGTAGAACCGCGCTTGCGTTTTGGTGACGCCGGCAATCGCGCCGGCTTCCGTCCCGGAGCCCCAGAAGATGTCGCCGCGCTCCTGCCCTCTGATGGCAGAGCCCACGTCCTGGGCGATCATCAACCGCCGAAACGGCTTGCCGTCCGGCGTCGGCGCTTGCGGTGCTGAGACGAATACCGGCGTGCCGAGCTTGTGATAGATGGCATCGACGGCGAGGCTGCGGCCGGGCGTGAGCGCCACGCCTTGCGCGCCGACCGGGCCGTCACCCTGTTCCGTGTCCGGCAATTCATGGAAGAAAATATAGGACTTGTTCGCGTGCATGAGCGCCTTGCCCCGGGCGGGATCGGCGCGCAGCCACCCTTTGAGCCCTTCCATCGTCAGTCCGCCCGGAGGTTTCTCCCCGCGCTCGGCGAGCAGCTTGCCGATCGACGTATAAGAGTGGCCGTTCTTGCCCGCGTAGCCGATCCGCGTCCATGAGCCGTCCGGGAACCGCACGCGCCCCGACCCTTGGATCTGCATGAAGAAAAGCTCGACCGGATCGTCGAGGTAGAGCAGCTCGAGGCCCTTGCCCGACAGGGCCCCGTTGTCGATCTCCGCGCGCGTGTAGTAAGGCACGAGCTCATCGCCCTTCCGCCGCCCCACGCTGAAGCTCGCATTGTAGAACGCGCGCAATTCATCGGGCGTCACCTGGACGAGGTCGTCCGGGCGCTTATAGACGGGAACCTGGAACGCGTCGTCGCGCGCGCGCGAGCGCATCACCTCGGGCTCGTAATAGCCGGTGACGAGGCCGGGCTCCTCCGCCTCGACGCGATGCGGAACGTAGTGGGTTTCGAAAAATCGCCGCGCGGTCTCGCGATCGACCGTCTCCCCGAGCTCCAGGACGTCTTGGCAAGCCTGATTGCTGGTGGGCCGCTTGCGGCACGATCGGCGCAAGGCGCCGAAGGCCGCCGCGTGATCGTCTTGAGCCCAGCCCTGGATCTCCGTGAAGCTGACGGGGATCAGCTTGATGGCCGCGTGATCGTCCACCTCGTATCTCCACAGGAGGAGTGCAATCGCGGCAACAGCTATGCCGAGTATCCACAATGCATGCCAGCGCATTGTTTGGCCTTCCCCGAGGCGCGCCGTCAGTGCCCGTCAGGGCCTTGTGCCCGCCCGCATCCCGAACCGGCGATCATCCTAGCACAGGCGTTTCCGATCGCCGGCCTTGACGGGCGACAATCGGTCGTCGGGGGAAAACGACGTCTGGGAAAAGGCTAGTTGGCCGCTTCCGTGGCGACGAGCTTCCAGTTGGGATTTCTGGAGGCCGTCTCGCGGGCGAAGGTCCAGATGTCGGTGACCTCGCGGACCTTCTTGGGATCGCCCTCGACCACTTCGCCGTCGGCGTCATGGGTCACCGAGATCAGCTCGCTCACGAACTTGACCGTCACCAGCGCCTGCTTGCCCTTGACCTCGGCCTCGATGATGTCGGCCTTGTCGATGCCGACCAGGGTCGACTGCAGGGTCTCGCCGCGCTGCTCGCGCTCGGCGATGGCGCGCTCGAAGCCCTCGAGCACGTCCTGCCCGAGCAGCTGCTTCAGCGTCGCCTCGTCGCCCTCGGCGAAGGCGGCGACGACCATGTCGTAGGCGCCCTTGGCGCCGTCGAGGAACTGAGCGGGATCGAAGCTAGGATCGGCGCGCATGACTTCGGTCAGAGATTCGCGCAACGGCGTATCCTTGGCGGCATAGCGCTCCAGCCGCTCCTCGATGTCCTCGGGCGACGGGCCCGAAGCCTCGGCCACCGGCGCCCGGCCGGTGCGGCCACGCGGCAGCGCCACCACGGAGCCCTCGGGCGTCCCGGCCTTTGTGTCGGCGCGCGTATAGGGATCGTAAGGCGGCCGCTCGTTGCCCGTGCGGCGGCCGAGCACGCTCCGCAGTCGGATAAAGATCACGACCGCGAGGACCAAAAACAGCAGAGTATAAATGTCGAAAGCTTCGCTCATGCCTTGCCGCCACCCGCGTCTGGATTCACCCCACAATCATTGTGGAACGCTCTAGGAGGAATATTGTTGCTCGCCCAGAGATTTGCCAGCGGGAGCCTTACGCTGCAGCTACAAATTTCGCATTTGCACCGCAGCATTTCATCCCCAACTTAGGGCATTCCCACGGGTGAAGCCAACCCTAAACGGCTTTGCACTTAATTTAGGCTCAAAGCAGATCGACGCAGGCGAATTGCAGCCTCCATCGTCCCATGCTAGCCAGCGCAACAGCCGCTGAGGGGGGCTTTCCATGGCCAAGAAGTCAAAGGACGATCAGGCAAAGAAGACGAATGGCGACCGGCCCAACGCGGCGCCGGCCGGCACACCGCCGCCGCAATCCGCCGCCGCGGCCGCCCGCACCGCCGCGGGCGCCGAGCTCGCCGTCCTCGCCCAATACATCAAGGATCTCTCCTTCGAGAGCCCCGGCGCGCCGCAGACCTTGCAAGGACCCGGCGAGAACCCGCAGCTCAAAGTCGGCGTCAATGTCAGCACCGCGCCGCGTGGCGACGACATCTACGAGGTCGCGCTCCATATCGAGGCGCATGCCAAATCCGATGCCGGCGTGATCTACAACGTGGAGCTGATGTACGGCTCGTTGTTCCGTCTACGGAACATTCCCCAGCATCTGATGCAGCCGGTGCTGTTCGTCGACTGCCCGACGATCCTCTTCCCCTTCGTCCGACGCGTGCTGGCCGACGTTGTCCGCGACGGCGGCTTCCCGCCGCTCATGCTCGACCCCATTGATTTCGCCAGGCTCTACACCCAGAACATGGCGCGCAGCGAAGCGGGCGATCAAGCTCAACCCAATTAGGCTTGGAAGTAGCGCCGCCAGGCCGCGCCTTCGCCCAGCGTCGCCACGAAGGCGCGATGGGCCTCGGTCTCGGCCGCGCTGAGCCGTGAGGCAAGCGGTACCGGCCGCGGGCGGATCAATTCGGCATTGGCCTGCAGCAGGGCGGCTTGAGCCCCATTGGCAGCGAATTCGAGCCGCGCCTGGTTGCCGCCGATCAGCTCCACATAAACCGAGGCCAGCAGCCGGCAGTCGAGCAGCGCGCCATGACCTGACGTCTCGCGCTCGGTGAGGTCGACGCCGTAGCGCCGGCAGAGCGCGTCGAGGCTCGCCGCGCGCCCGGATGCCGCCGCCGCGCGGGCCAGCGTGTCGACGACGTGCTCCCAGCGCAGCAGCGCGCGCGGCAACCGCTCCAGCTCCGCGTTCAGGAAGCCGAAATCGAAACTGGCATTGTGCATGACGAGCATCGCGCCTTCGACGAAGGTCAGCAACTCGTCGGCGAGCTCGGCGAAGCGGGGCTTGTCGCGCAGGAAATCGGTGGACAGGCCGTGCACCTCGTAGGCCTTTTGCGGCACCTCGCGTTCGGGATTGAGATGGCAATGCCAGGTGCGGCCCGTGGGGATGCGGTTGACCAGCTCGACGCAGCCGATCTCGACGATACGATGACCCTCAAACGGGTCGAGCCCGGTCGTTTCCGTATCGAGAATGATTTCGCGCATGCGCCGTTGCGCTCCCCGCTTCGCTCGACTGTCAGTGACGCAATCGCTCCATGACCTGACCGTCACGATCTTGCAGCGATTCGATCAGTGTATCGAGCTGCGCGTGCATGTTTTCCATGGTCGTGCCGCTGTCCACAACGTAGTCGGCCCGCGCGCGCCGTTCCGCGTCGCTGAGCTGCGCGCCCGCAGCGCCTCGTATTTCTCTTTCGTCATGCCGGGGCGCGCCAGCACGCGCTCCCGCTGCACCGCGTCGGGCGCGCTCAGCGCGACGGTCACGTCCGTGCGGGACTCGGCGCCCGTCTCGAACAGGAGCGGGATCTCCAGCACCGCGAGCGCGGCCCCTGCTCTCTCCTGGTCGCGGAGAAAATCGATTTCGGCCGCAACCACCATCGGATGAACGATAGCCTCCACGCCCGCAACCGGTCGGGGTGCCTCGATACCTCTTTGGCGAGCAGCGCCCGGTCCACCCGACCGTCGTGCGTGGTGCCGGGAAAAGCCGCCTCGATGACCTCGACCGCCTCGCCCTCGTAGAGATGATGCACGTAGCGTCGGCATCGAACACGTCGACACCTCGGGCCTTGAAATGGGCCGCAGCCGACGTCTTGCCCATGCCCATGCCGCCGGTGAGCCCGATCACGAGCATCACGAGGCCTCCAGCGTGGCCGCCACACGCGCCCTCAAATCCGGCGACACCTCGGGCCGCAGGCCGAACCAGCGCTCGAACCCAGGCACCGCCTGGTGCAGCAGCATGCCGAGCCCGTCCACGGCCGTGAGGCCCCGGGCCCGCGCGGCCGCCAGGAGGTCCGTCTCCAGCGGATTGTAGACGAGGTCCGAGACCACAGCGTCCGGAGGCAATGCCGATAGGTCGATGACGAGTGGCCCCTGGCCGGTCATGCCGAGGCTCGTGGTGTTGACGAGGAGCGAGCAGCCAGCGAGCGCCGGCTCCCGCTCCTCCCAATCGATCGCCTCAACCTTCGGCCCGAACAGCTTGGCCAGGCTGTCGGCCCGGGCGCGGGTGCGGTTGGCCAGCAGGATCTTGGGCACACCAGCGGCAAGGAGGCCGTAAAGGATCGCCCGTGCCGCGCCGCCGGCACCGAGCACAAGGGACCGCGCCCATCCCCTCGTTCCATTGCGGCGCTTGGGCGTCGAGATTGGAGAAGCCGTAGCGTCGGTATTGGCCGCATGAAGGACGCCCTCGGCGTCGAGCCACAGCGTGTTGGCCGCGCCCATGGCGATCGCCGCCGCGTCCGTCGAGCGCGCCGCACGCAAGGCGGCTTCCTTGTGGGGCAGGGTCACATTGGCCCCCACATAGCCGCGCTCACCCAGGGTCTGGACAAACGCCGCGAAATCTTCGGGGCGCACCGCCTCTTTTTCGTAGGCGCCGTCGATGCCGTACGCGGCCAGCCAATAGCCATGGATGATGGGTGAGCGCGAATGCTCGACCGGCCAACCGATGACGCAGGCGCGCAGCATGGCTCAGTCCTCGATCACGCCCTCGCGCCGAAGCGTATCGAGGAGCGGCAAGAGGGGCAGTCCCAAGATGGAGAAGAAGTCGCCCTCGATTTTCTCGAAGAGCTGAATGCCGAGGGATTCGATCTGATAGGCGCCCACGGCGCTCAGCACCGCCTCACCGGCGGCGGCCAGGTAATGACCGATGAAAGCCGGCGTCATCTTGCGCATGGTGAGGGTGGCGACCTCCGTCTGCGCCCACACGGTCTCGCCGCCGGTGGCGACTGCCACGCAGGTATGCAGCGTATGGGTCTTGCCGTTGAGGTCGAGCAATTGCGACCGCGCCGCCGCCATGCTCTCCGGCTTGGTGACGATCTCGCCCTCGAAGGCGAGCACCTGATCGCCGCCGATGACGTAAGCGCCTTTGGCCAGATCGCTCACCGCCTCGGCCTTGGCCCGGGCCAGCACCTCGGCAACGTCATGGGGTTCGAGCGCCTGCTCGCCGCTGACCGCTTGGCGCATGGCGCTTTCCTCCAGGCCCGGCGCCTCGACGATGAAGGCGAGCCCAGCCGATTCCAGAAGCCGCGCGCGGGTTTGGCTGGTCGAGGCGAGAATGAGCGGCGGCCGCCCCTGCTGCAGGAATCCGGTCATGCCAACCCCTTATGCTTCTAGCGCCGGCGCTTCGCGGTCGTGATAGAGCCGGATGATGCCAGCGGCCGTCTCCTCGATGGAGCGCCGCGTCACGTCGATGATCGGCCAGCCATGCCGCGCGCAGAGCTGCCGCGTCTGGGCGATCTCCGCGGCGATGGCGTCCCGGTCCACATATTCCTCGAGATGACCGTGCGCCTGTTCGATGACGCGGTTTTGGCGCACTTGCGCGATGCGTTCCGGGCTCGCCACCAGCGCCACCACGAAAGCCTTGGTCGGCTGCTCAAGTTGCGCCGGCAGGGCCATGCCGGGCACGAGCGGCACGTTGGCGGTCTTGAAGCCGCGATTGGCGAGATAGATGCTGGTCGGGGTCTTCGAGGTGCGGCTGATACCGAGCAGGATGATGTCGGCGTCGTTGAGATTCTCCGGCAGATGCCCGTCATCATGCACCATGGAGAAATTCAGCGCCTCGATGCGGCGGAAATAGTCGGCGTCGAGCACATGCTGTCCGCCCACCATGGGCGTAGCCGCCATGTCGAGATAGGATTCGAACACTTGCAGCACATGCTTCAGCGGCGCCACGCACGGAACATTGAGCTCCTTGCAGGACTGCTCGAGCGCTTCGGCAAGCTCGCGGTTGAACAGCGTGTAGAGCACGATGCCCGGCGTCGCCTGCACGTCCTTAAGCACGCGGTCGAGCTCGCGCCGGCTGCGAACCAAGGGATGCAGATGCTCGATGGCGCGGACCTGCGCGTATTGCACGCGGACCGCCTTGGCGATCGTGTTCAGCGTCTCGCCCGTCGCATCGGAGATCATGTGCAGGTGAAACGTGCGCTGCTGGATATTCATGTATGGCCTCTGGATAACTCCCCGGGGTTAACGGCGCTCTAGCGCGCGCGGCGATCTTGTCCCCGCTGACCCCGAAAAGTGAGTCCTACTTCTTCACAGATTCGCCTATGTCGAAAAAATGACGCAAGACGAACACCCCTCGACAATACCCTTTTTGATCCCCAGCTCCGAGAGGCAGATGCCCACAAGCCATCCAGACTTCATCCAGAGCGGCTGCCTCCCCGCAACACCAGGCGCAGCAAGGCGTGATGGGGCTTTCTCCGGCAAACCAATCACAAGCCCGCCCATTCATCATCAAACCGTCAAAGATGGGGCAGGTCTCCCTGTCGACAGACTGGTGATGACGGTGAATGTCCGCTATTCACGCCCCAACTAAAGTAACAACAGAACTATTAGAGATTCTCTCTATTAGTATTTTAGAGAGGCATCGGTTTGCGGATAACCTCCCCAACGAGCCCACTGCTGACCGTCTTGAGCGGCGAAGTGAGCACCCCGCCACCCGTCTGGCTGATGCGCCAGGCGGGACGCTATCTGCCGGAATACCGTGAGGTGCGTGCCGGGGTTCCGTCCTTCCTCGATCTTTGCCTCAGCCCTAAGCTGGCGGCGGAAGTGACCTTGCAACCCTTGCGGCGCTTTCCCCTCGATGCGGCGATCGTGTTCTCCGACATCCTCGTGGTGCCGTTTGCGCTCGGTCAGAAAGTCGAGTTCGTGGAAGGGGAAGGCCCGAAGCTTGAGCCTGTCCGGGATGCGGCCGCCATCGGCAAGCTCGATGTTGGCGCGGCCGCCGACAAGCTGACGCCCGTCTACGAGACGGTGGAGCGGGTCGTGGCCGAGCTGCCCGAGATGGTGCCGTTGATCGGCTTTTGCGGAGCGCCGTGGACCGTGGCGACCTATATGGTCGAAGGCGCCGGCAGCAAGGACCAGGCTTCGGCCCGCGCCCTTGCCTATGGCGAGCCGGAGACATTCCGGGCCTTGATCGACACCCTGGTGGAGGCCTCGGCGAACTATCTGCTGGGGCAAGTCAAAGCCGGCTGCCGGGTGTTGCAGATCTTCGACAGTTGGGCCGGCAGTCTGCCAGAGGATGAATTTGAGCGCTGGTGCATCGCACCGACTCGGGCCATCGTGGATCGGGTGAAGGCACTCGCTCCAGACATTCCGATCATCGGTTTCCCGCGGGGGTCGGGGCCGCTCGCCGAGCGCTACGCCACCAAGACGGGCATCGACGCGGTCGGTTGCGACACGAGCTTGCCGGTCGGCTGGATTCGCGCGGCGCTGCAAACTCGGCTTCCCGTGCAGGGCAATCTCGATCCGATCCTCTTGGCCACGGGAGGACCGGCCCTCGATGAGCGCGTCAAGTGGATCGTGGAAACTCTGGGCCAAGGCCCCTTCATCTTCAATCTGGGTCATGGCATCCTGCCTCAGACCCCCATCGAAAATGTCGAGCGGCTGGTGGCGCTGGTGAAGGGCGACGTCGGCTAATCGTCGCACCCTGTCTTCAAGGCACCCCTGGGAATTCCATGTTTCTTGCCTATATCAAGGCCTTCCACATCATCGCCGTGATCGCCTGGATGGCGGGGCTGCTCTATCTGCCGCGCCTGTTCGTCTATCACGCCATGAGCAAAGTGGGCTCCGAGCAGTCGGAGACCTTCAAGATCATGGAGCGGCGCCTGCTTCGCTTCATCACCACGCCGGCCATGGTGGCGTCGTGGATTTTTGGCCTCATTCTGGCGTTTTCGCCCCTGATCGACTGGAGGACGGATGGCTGGTTTCACGCCAAGCTGTTCCTCGTGGTGGTGCTTTCGGCCTATTCGGGGGCGCTCGCCAGCTGGACGCGCGATTTCGCCATGGATCGGAATACCCGGAGCCCGCGTTTCTACCGAATCGCCAACGAGATCCCCACGCTGCTGATGATCGGCATCGTCATCCTGGTGGTCGTCCGGCCGTTCTAGCCCGAGGTAAATCTGTTCCGCCCACCCCAAGGGTCTGCTATAAGATGAGTCGCATCCAATCCGGGACGCTGTCGCGGCCCGGCCTTCCTACAAAAGATCGGGTCACCGGACTGGAGCAGGCGCCCGTCGCCATCCCACCGAGGCCTATCCTTCCCCTTTCGACGACACCGCGCCTCCAAGCGCGAGATTCAAACATCGCCATTTCCACTCACCCCTTTCTGTTCTCTTTGGAGTAGCAGCGCATGCAAGAAATGAAGCTGCAGGATTTGAAGACCAAATCGCCGACGGAGCTGTTGAGCTTCGCCGAGGAGGTCGAAGTCGAGAACGCGAGCGCCATGCGCAAGCAGGAGCTCATGTTCGCGATCCTGAAACAATTGGCCGCCCGCGACGTGGACATCACCGGCACGGGCGTGGTTGAGGTGCTGCAAGACGGCTTCGGCTTCTTGCGCTCTCCCGATTCGAACTATCTGGCCGGCCCCGACGACATCTACGTCTCGCCGTCCCAGATCCGCCGCTTCGGTCTGCGCACCGGCGACACCGTCGAAGGCGAGATCAGAAGCCCGAAAGAGGGCGAGCGCTATTTCGCGCTCCTCAAGGTCAACACGATCAATTTCGAGGAGCCGGAGAAGCAGCGCCATAAGATCCATTTCGACAATCTGACGCCGCTCTATCCCGACGAGTGGCTCGAGATGGAGACCGAGGACCCGACCCGCAAGGACAATACCGGCCGCGTCATCGACATCGTGTCGCCCATCGGCAAGGGCCAGCGCGGTCTCATCGTGGCGCAGCCGCGCACCGGCAAGACGGTGATCCTCCAGAACATCGCCCACGCCATCACCGCCAATCATCCGGAGTGCTACATGATCGTGCTCCTGATCGACGAGCGGCCCGAGGAGGTGACCGACATGCAGCGCTCGGTGAACGGCGAGGTCGTGTCGTCGACCTTCGACGAGCCCGCCGCGCGCCACGTGCAAGTCGCCGAGATGGTCATCGAGAAAGCCAAGCGCCTGGTCGAGCATGGCCGCGACGTGGTCATCCTGCTCGATTCGATCACGCGTCTCGGGCGCGCCTACAACACTGTGGTGCCGTCCTCCGGCAAGGTGCTGACCGGCGGCGTGGACGCCAACGCCCTGCAACGGCCCAAGCGCTTCTTCGGCGCCGCCCGCAATATCGAGGAAGGGGGCAGCCTCACGATCATTGCCACGGCGCTCATCGACACCGGCAGCCGCATGGACGAGGTGATCTTCGAGGAGTTCAAGGGCACCGGCAACTCGGAGATCGTGCTCGACCGCAAAGTGGCCGACAAGCGCGTGTTCCCGGCCATCGACATCGCCCGCTCCGGCACCCGGAAAGAGGAACTTCTCGTTCCCGCCGATCAGCTCAAGAAGATGTATGTGCTGCGCCGCATCCTGAATCCCATGGGTACCATGGACGCGATCGAGTTCCTCATCGACAAGCTGAAGCAGACCAAGAACAACGCCGAGTTCTTCGACTCGATGAACACCTAGAGTTGCGGCAATACTGATCAAGAGGTGTAACGCCCAATAAATGGGCGCGGCTGCACTCGGTTTGTGCAGAAAACACAATAGAATCAGAAAGATAATCGCAACGTTTGCGCCATAGGTTTCGTGCGACGGGGGACGTCGCATGAGTCGCTACGACAAGAACAAGAATCTGCCGAGCCGCTTCGTGGCCGTGCCCGTGCTGGCCGCCTGTGCGGTGACGGCCGCCGCGACCGCCTTGGCCGGGCCGCTCGTCGGCTTGGTCGCCGGTGGCCTGTCCGGTCTCCTCGCCACTGGTCACATCGAGCATCGCTTGCGCCGCCTCGGCGCCGTGGTCGCCAAGATCGCCGGCGGCGACCGCTACGCCATCGTTCCCAAGCAACCCAAGGGCCCACTCTCGGAGCTTGCCGGCGCCGCCGAGACCCTGCGCGCCGCGGTGATCGAGGCGGACGCGGCGATCGTCGATCAGCGCCGCCACGAGGCCGAGGCCCGGCTGCATCTCGCCAGCCGGAAGTTCATCACCCGCCGCTTCCGCGGTGCCGTCGATGAGGTCACCAAGGCCTTCACCGACGGCAGCGCCTGGATCGGCCAGACCGCCGCCGATTTGGAGGAGCGCAACCAGGCCATGCATGGCACGGTGGGGAACGCGTCCGACGCGGCCCATACGGCGTCCGAGGACGTGGCCGCCATTGCGCGCTCGGCGCGCGGCATCCTGCGGTCCATCGATCAGTCGGCCGGCGACATTGGCGCCTCGCGCGACGCGAGCAGCCGCGCGATGACCGATCTCGCTTCTGCCGACGAGACCATGCGCGGCCTGTCCATGGCTGCCGCACGCATCGGCGAGGTTGTGGGCCTGATCCAGAACGTGGCGCGGCAAACATCGCTGCTTGCGCTCAACGCCGCCATCGAGGCCGCGCGTGCCGGCGCCGCAGGCCAGGGCTTCGCGGTCGTCGCCGGCGAGGTCAAGGCGCTTGCAGCTCAGACCGCCACGGCCACCGACGACATCACCAGCCAGGTCGATGACATTCAGCAGGCGGTGGAGCGCACCGCCGGCGCGCTCAAGCATGTGCATGCAAGTGTCGGCGAGATTAACGAGGCGGACGCCAGATTGCGCGGCGTGTTCGAGCAGCAGACTCAAGAGCTCGACGCCATCGCCTGCCGCGCCTCGCAGGTCGCCGAGCAAGTCGCCGGCACGCTGCCGGATCTGCGCACCGCCGTTGGCCATGTGGATCGCGCGGGCGCCTCCATGCTCGGCACGGCGGAGGCATTGGTCAGCAAGGCGGGCGGTCTCGTCACTCGCGTCGATACCTATTTCGGCGAGCTCGATCACGGCGCCATCAAGCTCGGCATCCTGCATTCGCTGTCCGGCACCATGACCGCGAGCGAACGGCCGTTGCAGGATCTACTGGTCATGCTCATCGAGAAAGCCAACGAGGACGGCGGACTGCTGGGCCGTCCGCTCGAGGCGGCGATCATGGACCCGCGCTCCGATCCGCGTGCCTATGGCGGCGCGGCGCATGAGCTGCTTGCCGAGCACAAGGTGGCGGCGATCTTCGGGTGCTGGACGTCCGCCTCACGCAAGGAGGTGCTGCCCGTCGTCGAGAGCCAGAACGGGCTGCTCTTCTATCCGAGCCAATATGAAGGCGAGGAGGAATCGGCCAACATCTTCTACACGGGCGGGACGCCGGCGCAGCAGGCCATCCCCGCGGTGGATTACTTGCGTCGCCGCGGCCGAAAGCGCTTCTTCCTGCTCGGCACCGACACGGTCTATTCGCGCACCACCAACACCATCCTCAAGGCCTATCTCGAGGCGGACGGCATCTGCGGCGGCGCGGTCGCCGAGGTTTACACGCCCTTCGGTCACAAGGATTGGGCCGGCACGGTCGCCGCGATCCGGCGCTTCGGGGCGCGCGGCGACGCGGGTGTCATCACCACGGTGAGCGGCGACGCCAATGTGTATCTCTATCGCGAGCTGGCGAAGCAAGGCATCACCGCCGGCAGCGTACCGGTGATGACGCTCTCCATCGGCGAGAGCGAGCTGCCGGCCATCGCCGGACCGGAAGTCGCCGGTCATCTCGCCTGCTGGAGCTATCTGCACGAGATCGACAATGCGTCGAATCGCGCCTTCGTGAAATCCTGGCAGAAGTTCTGCGGTCGGCCGAACGTGATGACCGACGATCCCATGGAGGCCACCTGGATCGGCTTCAACATGTGGAAGGAAGCGGTCAAGCTCGGTGGGTCCGTCGAGGTCGACGAGGTCCGCCGCCGTTTGGCCGGACTGCGCCTCAAGGCGCCGAGCGGCTACGAGGTCGCCATGGACTTGAAGAACCACCATCTGCACAAGCCGGCCATTGTCGGCGAGATGACGGCGGAGGGGCACATCGTGCCGGTGTGGAAGAGCGGGGGGCTCATCGCGCCCGACCCGTGGAGCCCCTGGCTCGATCATGCCGCACGGCCGCCTATGCTCGGCATCGGCCGCGCCGCCGGCACCGCCCTCGCCTTTGCGAGCTGATTAGGTGATCTGTCGACCTTCTGACGCGCGGGCTGAATCCTTTGGACAGAATCCATCCGGATCGAACGGCGCGACGAGCTGTTTCGCATAGACTTGCGGGTAGTGGGGACAATCCTGGATGCCGATGTCGCCGGTGCGCGGCTTGCGCGCCTGCGGAGGCTGGTACGTGCCGAGCAAGCGGTCCCATGCAGTAAAGAACAATCCGAAATTCACATCGCCCTCGCCGGCCCAATTCACATGATGCAGCCGATGCACCGGGCCGATGGCGAGGATCTTTTGCAGGGGTCCGAGCATGTAGTCGACATTGGAATGTTGCACGATAAGCTGCACGGCGATGGTGAAGCCCAGCAGCACGGCGACGTCGACCGGGAGCCCAAGCAGAACGAGCGGCAGTGTGCCGGCGACGATATCGAGCGCTTGATGCAGCGGGTGGCGAATGAAGCCGTTGAAGCCGTAGAGCCGGTGCACACCATGATGCACCGCATGCAATCGCCACAGCCAGTCCACGCGGTGGCTGAAATAATGCACCACCGTCATCGTGCAATCGACAATGACGATTGCGAGCAGAAACTGGACGGCGATCGGAAGCGTGCTGGGCCAGAGGCTCCATTCCGGCAGAAGCGATGCGCTGATGATGATGAAGACGACCAGCGCGAACAGATTGGCTATCTCGTAAACGGCGGCGTGAGCGAGATCCTTCACTGTGTCGCCATGGGCATCGTTCCACGTGACTTCGTATGGCAGCACGCGCTCCATCGCGAAGGACATGCCTATGGCAACGACCAGCAGCAGGCCGATCCACGCATAGCGGGCGCGGAGGCAATGATAGTGATGGCGAGCAGGTTGAGCCCGACGATCATCGTCGGCACATAGAAGAAGCGGGCGAAGTTGCGCAGCACACGCATGAGACCGTCCCCTCGGGGCACGTTATCGGCGGTTCTAGGGTCGTGAAACGCGCACCGAGCCCCGCCGGTTGCGCGACATCTCGTCCTCGCAATAAGCCGCAAGTCCCTCGAGCGCGCATTTTAGCGGCAATTGTCGAGGGCGAAAACCAAACCGCGAAATCATCGGAAAACCGCCAATAGGTCGATGACAAAGATGAGGGTCTAAGTCACCGTCACCTGGCGCGCGGTCTTGATGGTCTCGACGAGTTTCGCCGCATCGGTCACTGGCGGCGAGCATTGCGGGCCGAGGCACACATAAGCGGTCGCCTTGCCGCCGATCGCCGTCTTGCCGTACACGACCGACGACGACGGCAATGCCTGGCCGCGGGCGATCTCCTGCACCACCGCGTTGGGCAACGACACGTCGCGTAAAGCGGCCCGCAGTGCGTTCGCATCGCCGTCCGCCGGCACGATCAGCACGATGAGTTGCGGTGCCAATCCGTCGAGCGCCCCCATGAGCATTCCGGAATGCACCACGACATTCTCGGCGATCGCGCCGCCGAAGCTGCGCAAGATTTCCTCGGCGCGTTTGGCGTAGCGCGTCTCGCCGGTCCACAGCGACAGCGATACGAGGTTCGACACCATGATCGCGTTGGCGTTCGGCGTCGCGTCGTCGAGGCCGCTGAACGGGCGCACGATGAGATCCTTGGTGTCGTCGGCAGCGAGATAATAGCCGCCGAGATCCTTTGCCCAGTAATGCGCATCGAGCACGTCGGTCCAGTGCTGAGCCTGCTCCACATACGCGCGGTTCGCCGTCGCGTTGGCGAGCGCGAGCGCCGCCTTGATCATGTTGGCATAGTCGGATGCCGTCGCCGGCGCCTTGGCCTGTCCATCGCGATAGGCATGGAAGAGGCGGCCGTCCTTAGCCATCCGTGTACGGACGAAATTGAAGGCGGTCTCGGCGAGCGCGAGCCAATCGGCGCGGCCGAACGCCTGACTTGCATTGGCGAGCGCGGCGATCATCAGCCCGTTCCAATCGGCGAGGATCTTGTCGTCGAAGCCGGGACGAATGCGGCTCCCGCGCCGCGCCAGGAGCTTCGCGCGCATCGCCGCGAGTCGCGCTTCGGTCTCGTCGTCGCGCATCTCGATGGCACCGAGCCGGTTGAGGATATTGTGGCCTTCGAAATTGCCGCCCGCCGTCACGCCGTAAATCTCGGCGAACAATTGTGCATCGTCCGTACCCAGAACATCGTCGATCTCGGCGAGACTCCAGACATAGAACTTGCCTTCGACGCCTTCGCTGTCGGCATCGAGCGATGCGGCGAACTCGCCGCCGTCCGTCACCATCTCACGCTCGAGCCAATCGATGGTCTCGGCGATGCGTTGCGCGAAGAGCGGCGACTTCCCCTCGCGCCAGGACTCGGTCATTAAGTCGACAAGCAGCGCGTTGTCGTAGAGCATCTTTTCGAAATGCGGCACCAGCCAGCGCTCGTCGACGCTGTAGCGCGAATAGCCGCCGCCGAGATGATCGTAGATGCCGCCTTGCGCGATATGGGTGAGCGTGAGGTTCACCGCCTCGCGCGGATTGGTCATCCCGTAGCGCAAGCCTGCGCGCCACAGAAATTCGAAGAATTGCGTCTGCGGAAATTTCGGCGCGCCGCGCAATCCTCCTTGGGCCGGATCGACCGCGCCGACGAAGCGCCGCGCGAGGTCGGACAAGGTCGTGTCGTTGAGCGTCGCGCCGCCGGCCTTCGGCGGCTTCGGCTTCAGCGCCTGCTTGAGCGCCTCGGCGTTGTTGCGGACCTTGGCGTGCTCCTCACGATAGACTCGGGCCACGGTATTCAGTACACTGACGAATGCGGGGCGCCCGTAGCGGTCCTCCGGCGGGAAATAGGTGCCGCCCCAGAACGGCTCGCCGTCCGGCGTGAGGAACATGGTGAGCGGCCAGCCGCCCTGCTCGCCGAGCTGATGCAGCGCCGCCATGTAGATGGCGTCCACGTCCGGGCGCTCCTCGCGGTCGACCTTGATGTTGACGAAGAGGTCGTTCATCACCGCCGCGGTCGCCTCGTCCTCGAAGCTCTCATGCGCCATGACGTGGCACCAATGACACGCGGCGTAAGCGACCGAGAGCAGGATCGGCTTGTCGGCATGGCGCGCCGCCTTCAGCGCGGCCTGGCCCCAGGGCCGCCAATGGACCGGGTTGTCCTTGTGTTGAAGGAGATAGGGGCTCGTCTCTTCCCCGAGCAGGTTGGCGTCTCTGTCTTGCATATGGCTTCCTCTTGTCTCGGTCCTAGGATAACGCGCTTGGCCCGGGGAGGAACGCTTTGCGGGCCAGAAAATCGCTCCACTTGCGGTCATCCAATTAAGCGTCCGTCAATTTGGGAATGCGAAGTTGGGGTCTCCCCACTTGTCGCATTCGATATCCGAGACTGAGGTGTCATGGCTGGATACGAAGCGTTCGACCTTCTCCCGGTCGAGATCGCGGTGCTCGACCTGGGAGGCGACATCGTCTTCACCAACCGGGCCTGGGATCAGACGGCCGAGGGGCGGCTAGCCAAACGCCGCTGGAACTATCTGGCGGAATGTTCAGCCGCGGCCGAACGGGGATGCGCCGACGAGCGCGAGATCGGCAACGGCCTCCGCCTCGTGCTTGGCCGGGAGCTCGACCGGTTCGTCGCCACCTACAACTGCCCGTTCGACGACAGGCATCATTGGTTTCAAATCTCCGCCCGGTCGGGACGCGCGACCGACGAGGGGATCGGCGCCATCGTCATGCACACCGACGTAACGGCGCTTCAGTACGACTACCTCACCAGGCTTCCGAACCGCGCTCTCTTCGAGGCGCAGGCGCGCTATGTGTTGAGACAAGCCCGCGACGGCGCCTCGACGGCTGGGGTGGCGCTTATCGATCTGGACGGCTTCAAGGCGATCAACGACAATTTCGGCCACGCGGGCGGCGATCAGGTGTTGGTGAGATTGGCGTCGCGGTTGACGTCCGCGGCGGCGGACAAGGATCTCGTGGCGCGCGTGGGCGGCGACGAGTTCGCGGTCGTCACCAGTGTAGGAACGACGGAGGTGGGGCTCACTCGGTTGAAACGGAATATCGAGCGCGCCTTCGTGGAGCCGCTCGTCGTGAAAGGCACCGCCCATCTTTCCGCGAGCGTCGGCACCGCGCTCTACCCTGCCGACGGGGAGAGCCTGGAGGCTCTGCTCAAGGCCGCCGACTCTCGCATGTACGGGATCAAGAGGGCCAGGAAGAGCCGTCACGAAAAGTGGATCGCCTAGCCGGGCGACCGGCTCGCATTGCGCGCCTCCCCAGTCCAGGATGGACCCTCATGACGTCGGACACCACCATCGTCGCGCCGGCCTCAGGCGCGGGACCCGCCGCCGTCGCCGTCATCCGCGTCTCCGGACCGGCGACGCGCGCCGTGCTGGAGACGCTGTGCGGCGGCGTGCCCGCGCCGCGGCGCGCGGCGTTGCGCGAGATCGGGCGCCCCCTAATCGACCGGGGGCTCGTGCTGTGGTTTCCGGCGCCCCGAAGTTTCACCGGCGAGGACATGGCGGAGTTGCAGGTCCATGGCAGCCGTGCCGTGATCCAGGCGGTCGTCGAGGCGGTGCTGGGCGTTGCCGGCACGCGGCTCGCCGAGCCCGGCGAGTTCGTCCGGCGCGCCTTCGAGAGCGGCAAGCTCGATCTCACCGAAGTCGAGGGCCTGGCCGATCTCATCGCCGCCGAGACCGAGGCGCAGCGCCGCCAAGCGCTGGCCCAGAGCGAAGGATCCTTGCGGCGGCTCTATGAAGGGTGGCGGGCCGAGCTCGTCACGGCGCAGGCGCTGATGGAGGCGGGTCTCGACTTCGCCGATGAGGCGGACGTCGTCGCCGATGTCGGCACGAAGGCCGACGCCATCGTCACGCCGCTCCTCGAGCAGATCGACAAGCATCTCGCCGACCGCAGCGGCGAGCGCCTGCGCGACGGCTTGCGTATCGTCATCGCCGGCCCGCCCAATGCCGGCAAGTCGAGCTTGATGAACGCGCTCGCCAAGCGCGACGTGGCCATCGTGTCGGAGGAGGCCGGCACCACGCGGGACGTGATCGAGGTGCATCTGGATCTCGGTGGCCTGCCGGTGATCCTCGCCGATACCGCGGGGATAAGGGCGGGGATAGGTGCGGTCGAGGGGGAGGGCATCCGGCGGGCGCTCGCCCGCGCCGAGGACGCCGACCTCGTCCTGTGGGTGATCGACGCCACGGAGCCGGTCTGGGAGCCACCGGCGCCGCTCGGTCATAAAAATCGCATCAACGCGCTCAATAAACGCGATGTCGCGCCACACTATGCGCATGCCGCCGAGGCCCATGCTTGCGTGCCGATTTCCGCCAAGACGGGCGCGGGGCTCGAAGCGCTGATCGGCGCGCTGGGCGAGATTGCCAGAGCCGAGATCGGCGGTGGCGGCCAGGCCGCGCTCACCCGCACCCGCCACCGCGTCGAACTCGTCTCAGCGCGGGACGCTTTGCAACGTTTCGTTAACCATGATCTCGCGCCCGAGCTGAAAGCCGAGGAGCTGCGCGTCGCCGCCCGCCATCTCGGCCGCCTCACCGGCGTCATCGACGTGGAGGAGGTCCTGGGCGCCATCTTCGCCGAGTTCTGCATCGGCAAGTAATCGCGGGCGCCTCCCAATTTGATTCACGTGAAACAGTTTGGGCTTCAGTGCTTTGACGGGACGCGCCGGACCCACTACCTACGGGCCATGGACCAGGACGCCATCACGGGTTTCGACGTCATCGTCATCGGCGGTGGCCACGCCGGCTGCGAGGCCACGGCCGCGGCCGCGCGCATGGGCGCCAGAACCGCGCTCGTCACCCACAACGCCGACACCATCGGCGAAATGTCGTGCAACCCCGCGATCGGCGGTCTCGGCAAGGGCCATCTCGTGCGCGAGATCGATGCGCTCGACGGGCTCATGGGCCGCGTGGCCGATGCCGCCGGCATCCAGTTTCGCGTCCTCAACAGGTCCAAGGGCCCGGCGGTGCAGGGGCCGCGCGCCCAGGCCGACCGCAAGCTCTATCGCCAGGCCATGCAGGCGGCAATCCGCGCCACGCCCAATCTCCAGGTGATCGAGGCGGCCGTCGAGGACCTCACGGTCGACGCCAGCCGCGTCACCGGGATCGTCACCGCTGACGGCCGCCGCTTCACCGCCGGCGCCGTGGTGCTGACCACCGGCACCTTCCTCAACGGCCTCATCCATATCGGCGACACCAAGATCCCGGCGGGCCGCATGGGCGAGGCCCCGGCGCTTGGCCTCTCCGACCGCCTCTACGGCCTCGGCCTCGCCATGGGCCGCCTCAAGACCGGCACGCCGCCGCGCCTCGACGGCAAGACCATCCAGTGGGAGCGGCTCGCCGTGCAGCCGGGCGACAGCCCGCCGGTGCCCTTTTCGTTTCTAACGGACGCGATCACCACGCCCCAGGTGCCTTGCCACATCACCCACACGACTGCGGCCACCCATGAAGTGATCGAGGCGAACCTCGCCCGCGCGCCGATGTACTCCGGCGCCATTGAGAGCGTGGGTCCCCGCTATTGCCCGTCCATCGAGGACAAGGTCGTCCGCTTCAAGGAGCGCGGCAGCCACCAGATCTTCCTCGAGCCGGAGGGGCTCGACGACGACACGATCTATCCCAATGGGATCTCCACATCGCTACCCGAGGACGTGCAGCACGCCTTCCTCAAGACCATCCCAGGGCTGGAGACGGCGGCTGTGCTGCGTCCCGGCTACGCCATCGAATACGACTATGTGGACCCACGCGCGCTCCAGCCGAGCCTGGAGACCAGGGCAGTGGCGGGACTGTTTCTCGCCGGCCAGATCAACGGCACGACGGGCTACGAGGAAGCGGCCGGTCAAGGCCTGGTCGCCGGCGTCAACGCCGCGCTCGCCGCGTCGGGTGCGCATGACCGGTTCGGTGTCACCCGCGCCGACGGCTATCTGGGCGTGATGATCGACGACCTGGTGACCCGCGGTGTCACCGAGCCCTATCGCATGTTCACCTCCCGGGCCGAGTACCGGCTGATGCTCCGCGCCGACAACGCCGACCAACGGCTGACCCCGTGCGGGCTCGCAATCGGCTGTGTGGGCGATACCCGCCGCGCGGCCTTCACCGAAAAGGCGCAGGCGCTCGAATCCGGCGAAACCCTGTTGCGCGGTCTGAGCCTCACGCCGGATCAGGCGAACAAGGCGGGTCTCGCCATCAAGCGCGACGGGCGTAAGCGCAGCGCCTTCGAGCTGCTGAGCTATCCCGACATCGACCTCACACGCCTCGCGCAAATCTGGCCCGAGATCGGAGAGCTCGACGGCGCCATCGCCGATCAACTTGCCGTCGATGCGCGCTACGCCGTCTACATCGCCCGTCAGGAGCTGGACATCGCCGCGTTCCGTAAGGACGAGGCGATCGCCATCCCGCCCGGTTTCGTCTTTGCCGCTCTGCCTGGCTTGTCGAACGAGATCCGCCAGAAGCTCGAGCATCACCGTCCGGCAAGTCTCGGGCAGGCGGCGCGGCTCGACGGCATGACGCCGGCTGCGCTGATGCTGCTGCTCGCGCATCTCAAGAAAACGGCGGCGGTCAAAACCGCCTAGATATGCCAAGCCCTAACGCGCTCCACACCATCGATGGTCCGAGCGTTCGCCGAAGCCTTTAAAGTTCCACGTGAAACAATCCACAGGCTGACGCGCTACGCGGAGCTCCTGGAACGTTGGCAGAAAGCGATCAACCTGGTGCGCCGTCGACCCTGCCTGAACTGTGGTCACGGCACTTTGCCGACTCAGCGCAACTGCGTAGTCTGGCCCCCGATGCCCGGCTATGGCTCGATCTCGGATCGGGCGCGGGCTTCCCAGGACTGGTCGTCGCCATTCTGCAAACCGGAGTACCGGAATTCCGCATGCACCTCGTCGAATCGAACCATAAGAAATGCGCGTTCCTTGCGGAGGTCGTGCGCGCCGCCGAGGCCCCTGTGGACATTCACGCCATGCGTATTGAACAGGTCGCCGAAAGAGCCCAAAGCCTAAGACCGGACGTGGTGAGCGCCCGCGCGCTTGCGCCGCTGCCGCGTCTGTTGGAACTCGCTGCCCCGTTTTTCGGGGAAGGAACCAGGGGGCTGTTCCTGAAAGGTCGCGAGGCACAGGCAGAGATCGAGGCCGCGAGGCTCGGGTGGGCGTTCGACGCCCGCCTGCATGCGAGCTTGACCGCCAAGGATGCCGCCATCGTCGAGGTCACCGGTCTTCGCCGGAAGACACTGGAAGACGGCGCGCCATGAGCCGCCGCAGCACCCGCGTCCTGGCGCTGGCCAATCAGAAGGGCGGCGTCGGCAAGACCACCACCGCCATCAATCTCGGCACGGCGCTGGCCGCCGTCGGCGAGCGCGTGCTCATCATCGACCTCGATCCGCAGGGCAACGCCTCGACCGGGCTCGGCATCGAGCATCGCGAGCGGTCGACCTTCGACGTCCTGGCCGGCCAAGCCTCCATCGCCGAGGCGCGGGTCGCCACCCATGTCCCGCGCCTCTCCATCGTGCCGGCGACGATCGACCTCATGTCGTTCGAGCGCGAGGCGGCGTCTGCCAACGGCCGCCACTATCGCCTGCGCGATTGCCTGGCCGAGCTGATCGCCGCCGAGAGCCGTGACGACGCGACGACCTACATTCTCATTGACTGCCCGCCGTCGCTCAATCTGCTGACCATCAACGCGCTCGCCGCGGCCGACGCCGTGCTCGTGCCGCTGCAATGCGAGTTCTTCGCGCTCGAAGGTCTGGCCCAGCTCTTGAGCACGGTCGAGGAGATTAGGGTGCGCCTCAACCCGAAGCTCCAGATCCACGGTGTCGTGCTCACCATGTACGACCAACGCACCAGCCTCTCCGACCAAGTGGTGGAGGACGTTCGCGCCGTGCTCGGCGATAAGGTCTACACCACGGTGATTCCGCGCAATGTGCGCGTGGCGGAATCGCCGTCCCACGGCAAGCCGGTGCTTCTCTATGATTACAAATGCACCGGCAGCCAAGCCTATATCCAGCTCGCCTCGGAAGTGATCGAGCGGGAGCGGCGCATACGGGCGGCGTGACGGAGATTTACGGACCGCAACGGTTCAACTTTGGAGAACGACGATGGCGGTAAGCGCACAGAAGAAGCGGTTGGGGCGGAGCCTGGCATCTCTCATCGGGGACGGTGCCGACGAAGCGGTAGGCGCCGACGACCAGCGCAGCGTCCCGCTGTCCTCCCTCAAGGCGAGCCGCTTCAATCCGCGCCGGAATTTCTCCGATGCCCAGCTCGACGAGCTCGCCGCTTCGATCCGTGAGCGCGGCCTGGTGCAGCCGCTCGTGGTGCGGCCGCTCGGCGGGGGCGACCGCTACGAGATCGTCGCCGGCGAGCGCCGCTGGCGTGCCGCCCAGCGGGCGAACCTGCATGAGGTCCCGGTGGTCATCCGCACGCTGTCCGATCAGGAAGCGATCGAGATCGCCATCATCGAGAACGTCCAGCGCGAGGACCTGAACGCCATCGAAGAAGGCGAGGGCTACAGCGCGCTGATGGGCGGTCATGGCTACACGCAAGAAGATCTGGCCAAGGTCATCGGCAAGAGCCGGAGCCACTTGGCCAACACGCTGCGCCTCCTCAAGCTGCCGAAGAGCGTGCAAGACCTGGTACGCGGCGGTGAACTGAGCGCTGGTCACGCGCGCGCGCTGATCGGCCGGCCGGACGCCGCGGCGCTCGCGGCCCGTATCGTTAAGGAAGGGTTAACCGTCCGCCAGGTGGAGGCGCTCGCCCAGGAAGAGAGCGCCAAGCCCAAGCGCAAGAAGGGGAAGACAAAGGACGCCGACACGCGGGCGGCGGAGACGGAGCTGCACGAAGCGCTGGGGCTGAATGTGGAGATCAAGCCGGGGCGCGGCGAGAAGGGCGAGCTCAGGATCCGCTACACGAACTTCGATCAGTTCGACGATATCCGCGCGCGTCTGATGCGGCGCCCCGGACGTTAGCGACCGGTCGCTAGCTGGCGAGAAACTCTTCCGCCTTGAACAACGATTTGAACGGCACGCCGGCTTGCGCGTAAAGCTCGGCCGCGCCCTCGCCCCGGTCGAGGATCGAGATCACCAGCGCGACCTTCGCCCCGGCATCCTCCACCACCTTGACCGCATCCATGGCCGAGCCGCCGGTGGTGGTCACGTCCTCGAGGATCACCACCGTCTTGCCGGCGATGTCGTTGCCGTCGACGCGCTTCTTGGTGCCGTGATCCTTCACGGCTTTGCGGACGAAGAAGCCGGGAAGGTAGCGGCCGAAGGCGGGGCTGCGCATGGCAACGGGGGCGATGAGCGGGACCGCGCCCATCTCCAAGCCGCCGACGGCGTCAGCCGTAACCCCTTGAAGTTCTTGAAGAATTAAGTCTGCCATGAGTCCGGCCCCATCGGGATCGAGCATTGCCGGCTTCATGTCGAAATAGTAGTCGCTCTCCTTGCCCGATGCGAGCACGACCCGCCCGCGCTTGAACGCGCGCTCGCGCAGCAGCATGAAGAGCTTGTTGCGGCGTTCAAAGTCTGCGGCGTTCTGGTCCATGTATCCCCTCGGGCTTTGCGCGGTCATGCATAAGAACGCCGGTGAGTTCCGTCAAATCCCCGACGCGAGCTTCAGCAGCAGCCGCTCGGCGAAAGCGCTGTCGAGATCCGGCGAGCGGCGCGAGCGCCGAACCGTCTCCTGAATCAGCGGCAGGGCGTGCGCCAGGCGGTTCGCGCCCCAGCGCCGGCAATGGGCGAGGAACACCGGCTCGCGTTGAAATGCGGCCGCGGCTTGAGCGACTTCACCGCTTGCTCGAGGCTCCCGCCACTCGCCTGCGTCGCCGCCACCCGATGCAGCTGCGTGAAATGCCGGGCGAGCGCCGACAGCGCCGATGACCGGTCGGTCCCCGCGGCCGCCAACCGTTGGAGCTCGCGCAACGCCGCCCGCGGATCGCCGCCACTCGCCGCGTAGACGAAATTCTCGAGCGCGATCTCGGCCGCATCGCCGACAATCGCCGCGACGTCGTCATGGGTGACGATGCCGTCACCGCTCCCGCCGCCCTGAGCATAGAGCGCGAGCTTGACGACCTCGGCGCGCGACATGGCCTGGTCGGCCCCGAGCCGGCCCATCAGATAGGTCTTGGTCTCCGGATCGATGCGCAAGCCGGCGCTTCTCAGCTCCGCGTCGATGACGCCGGCGAGGTCGCGATCATCGCTGTAGCAGGGCAGCGCCGCGGCCTCGGGCAATTTCTCGAACAGCTTGCGTAAGCCTGAGTCGGGCCGGAGATTACCCGCCTCGACGATGAGCGCGTTGTCGGACGGCTCGGCCAGCGTGGCTTTCAGGGTCGGCACGTCGAGCCGGCTACCCGCCGTCACCCGCACGACCTTGGCGGAGGCGAACATCGGTCGCGTGCGTAGCTCGATGTCGAGCCGCGCCGGCTCCTCGGCGAAGTCGCGATCGTCGAGCCGGATGATCTCTGCCTCGCCCGCCTGGCGCTTTGCGAAGGCCGTGGCCAGTGCCGCGCCACGTTCGGAGACGAGCCCCGCGTCGGGCCCATAGACAAGCACCGCGCGGCAGTTGGCGTCCGGCGATTTCAGAAAGCGCGCGACGCCTGAGGCTTTGTAGGCGACCATAGCGGTAACAGCGCGGGTTGGTTCGGCGCGAGCGGGACGGTACCGCCGAGCTTAGGCCGAGGTGGCGAGATAGGCCGCGAGCTGCGTCTTGATGCTCTCCGAGACGGTACGCGCCGCGCGGTTCTCGGCGTCGTAGCGCGCACGCACGTTGGCGAAGATTTCCTGGTAGCGGCTATAGGCGGCGCGCGAGATGGCCACCCCCTCGTGGATCGTCTTGCCAGTGGAAAGGTTGATCAGCTTGTAGCTCGCCTCGAGCTGATACACTTGGCCCCTCGCATCGCCGGTGATCTGCACCAGCTGATCGATCACCCGCTCGCGGATGGCGATATTCAGCTTATAGCGGGATTTTGCCGCCTCGCCGCCGCCAGTATTGGAGAAGATCAGCTCGTTGCGCACCTTTTGGCCGACCCGGCCGGGGATCGGTGTGACGTCGACCGACGCCATCACCTCGGACAGGCGGGCACCGTTCGCGGCCGTGGTCCCGGAGCCGTAAAGCGGCTGGAATCCGCACCCGGACAAGCCGAGAACAGCCGCGGCGGCAATCACCACCAGCGCAAGAGCAGGGCTACGCCACCACATTGACGATCCTCTGCGGTACGACCACGACCTTCTTGATCTTCCGTCCCCCTATGGCGCGCACGACATTGTCGAGCTTGAGCGCCTGAGCCTCAATATCTTCCTTCGAGGCGTCTCGTGCAATCGTCAATTCGTCCCGCCTCTTGCCGTTGACCTGGACGGCGATGGTCATCGTGTCCTCGGTCAACAGGGCCAAATCGGCCTCCGGCCAAGGTTTTTCGGCCACCAACGTGTCGTGACCAAGAAGGGCCCAGCACTCCTCCGCCAGATGCGGCACCATGGGGGCCGAAACCCGGGTCAAGCCCTCTGCGGCCTCGCGCAAGGCGAACCGCAGATCATCTTTAGGTTGTTCTCCAGCGACTTGCAATCCTGCCGAGAGCGCGTTGGCCAGTTCGTAGATCTGGGCCACCGCCGTGTTGAAGCGGAGCTTGTCGATCGCCGAGGTCACCCCGGCGATGGTCTTGTGGGTCGCCCGGCGCAAGGCCTCGGCCTCGGGTCCCATCTCGGAAGGCACGGGGGTGCCGGGACCGGCGCCCTTCGCCGCGGCGTCGCGGACAAGCCGCCAGACCCGCTGCAGGAATCGGTAGGCCCCATCCACGCCACCGGCCGTCCATTCGATGTCGCGCTCGGGCGGGGTGTCCGACAGCATGAACCAGCGCGCGGTGTCGGCGCCGAACGTGCCGATGATGCTGTCGGGATCGACGACGTTCTTCTTCGACTTCGACATGGATTCGACCGGGCCGACCGTGACCGGCGCGCCGGTCTTGGCCTGCACCGCCTTACCGTCCTTTATCGTCACGTCCTCGGGCAGCATCCATTTCCCGTCGGCGTCTTTGTAGGTCTCGTGCGTGACCATGCCTTGGGTGAACAGTCCGCGAAACGGCTCGTCGACCGCGGCATGACCCGTCTTGTGCATCGCGCGCGTGAAGAAGCGCGAATACAGCAGATGCAGGATCGCGTGCTCGACGCCGCCGATATATTGGTCGACCGGCAGCCAATAGCCGACGGCATCGGTGTCGGTCGGCACGTCCCCGCGCGGCGAGCAGAACCGTGCGAAATACCAGGACGAGTCCACGAACGTATCCATCGTGTCGGTCTCGCGCACAGCCGGCGCACCGCATTTGGGGCAGGGGACGTGCTTCCACGTGGGATGGCGATCGAGCGGGTTCCCCGGCACGTCGAAGCTCACATCATCGGGGAGCTTCACCGGTAGATCGGCCGCCGGCACCGGCACGATGCCGCATGTCTCGCAATGAATCATCGGGATCGGGCAACCCCAATAGCGTTGCCGCGAGATTCCCCAGTCACGCAAGCGGAACTCGGTCTTGCGCACGCCTTGCGGCTTGCCCGCCACGGTCCGCGCGGCGAGCCGTTCGGCCATGGCGGTCTTGGCGTCGGTGACGCTGAGCCCATCGAGAAAGTCCGAATTGATCAGCACGCCGTCGCCCGTATAGGGCTCCTTGCCATGGCGAATGTCGCGGCGTCCTCCCCCGGCGGCAGAACCACGGGCAGAACCGGGCGCCATAGGCGCGCGCGAATTCGAGGTCGCGCTGGTCGTGCGCCGGGCAGCCGAAGATGGCGCCGGTGCGTACTCCATCAAAATGAAATTGGCGATGTAGACGGGCAACTCGGCGCCGTCGATCATCGGATGCGCCACGCGCACGCCCGTGTCGAAACCCTTCTTCTCGAGTGTTTCAAGCTCGGCCGCGCTCGTGCCGTGGTGATGGCATTCGTCGATGAAGGCTTGCGCTTGCGCATTTGTCGAGGCGATGGCGCGCGCCAGCTTGTGGTCCGGCGCGACGGCCATGAAGGCCGCGCCGTACAGCGTGTCGGGCCGTGTGGTGAAGACCTCGAGGATGCTGTGCCCGTCCGGCGCGGTGCCCGCGATCGTCTCGAAGCGGATGAGCAATCCTTCCGAGCGCCCGATCCAGTTCGCCTGCATCAGGCGCACTTTCTCCGGCCAGCGGTCGAGGTCGCCTAGCGCATCGAGCAGGTCTTGCGCGTAGTCGGTGATCTTGAACACCCATTCGGGCTGCTCGCGTTGCTCGACCAGCGCGCCCGAGCGCCAGCCGCGACCGTCGATCACCTGCTCGTTGGCGAGCACGGTGTTGTCGACCGGGTCCCAATTCACCTTGCGCGTTTTGCGGTCGACGAGGCCCGCCGCGAGCATGTCGAGGAACAGCTTTTGCTGTTGGTGATAATATTCGAGGTCGCAGGTGGCGAGCTCGCGCGACCAGTCGAGCGACAGGCCCATGGACTTGAGCTGGCTACGCATGGTGGCGATGTTGTCGTAGGTCCATTTGGCCGGATGGACGCCGCGTTCGATGGCGGCATTCTCCGCCGGCAGACCGAAGGCGTCCCAGCCCATGGGATGGAGCACGTTATGCCCCTTGGCGCGCATGGTGCGGGCGACCACGTCGCCCATGGTGTAGTTCCGCACATGGCCCATATGGATGCGGCCGGAAGGGTATGGGAACATCTCCAGAACGTAGTATTTCGGCCGCGAGTCGGCCTCCCGCGCCTGGAAGATGCCTTTGGCCTCCCAGGCCGCCTGCCAATGCTTCTCGCGTTTCGGCGCGTCGTAGCGGTCAGCGGCCATACGTTCTATCCATCCCGTCAATCGATTCGGCGCGGCAATCCAACCCAAATGCCCCAGGCGGTCAAGTTGTGCGAAAAATCGCGCGTTGCCGGAAGAGGGTCATCGGATCAAAGATGCCTGCTAGGTACCCTTGATGAGCGCGGAACACCACTCTGCCACTGAGATCCCGGGGCGGTTGCGCCTGGTTCGGGAGGAGATTGCCCTGGCGGCCGAGGCCGCCGGGCGCGATCCGGGCGCGATCGAGCTTATCGCCGTGAGCAAGACGGTGTCGGCCGCGGTGATTGAGGAAGCCATCGAGGCGGGCCAGCGTGTGTTCGGTGAGAACCGGGTGCAGGAGGCGCACGGCAAATGGCCGGCGCTGAAAGAGCTTCATCCCGATATCGAGCTTCACCTCATCGGACCGCTCCAGTCCAACAAGGTGCGCGAGGCGATTGCGCTGTTCGATGTGATCGAGACGCTCGACCGGCCGAAGCTGGCGCGGGCGCTCGCCGAGGAGAGAGAGCAGCAAGGAAAGCTTCCGCGCCTCTTCGTGCAGGTGAATACCGGCGCGGAACCGCAAAAGGCGGGAATCGCACCGGAGGAGACGGCGAATTTCGTGGCGCTTTGCCGCGACACGTTCAATCTCGAGATCGACGGGCTCATGTGCATTCCGCCCTATGACGAAGAGCCGTCGATGCATTTCGCGCTGCTGGCCAAGCTCGCCGAGGAGCTTGGCCTTGCGGAGCTGAGCATGGGCATGAGCGGCGACTTCGCCAAGGCGGTCGTCTTCGGCGCGACCTATGTCCGCGTCGGCACGGCGATCTTCGGCGAACGCATACTGCTCGATTAGCGCAGGACGAGGATCTCGGTGCCGCGCCGGATCTCGGCCAGCACCGCATCGAGATCGCGGCGGGACAGAGCGATGCAGCCCTCGGTCGGTGTGTAACCATCCCGCGCCAGATGCATGAAGATGGCGCTGCCTTTCCCCCGCATCCGCGGCCGGTCGTTGTAACCGAGCACAAAGACGAGATCGTAGAGATGATCGCCGCGCTTCAGGCCTTCGGCGCTGCGCGATGACGGCAATGTGATGAGCCGGTTGTAGTTCCGGTCGAGGGGATCGTCGCACCAGCCGTCGGTGTCGCGAATGGCGCGAACCGGCAGCGACGTGCGTGGACGCCGACCTCGGTCGGCCCGGTAGAGAACCAGCCGGATGGGAAAACGCCCGAGCGGCGTGCCCCCGTCGCCCTCGCGCTTCAAGGGGCGCACGCTCCCTCGGCCGATCGCCGCGGGTCGAATACCGTGGGCAAGCTGGACCCGCGCTTGGCAGGGGCGTCCCGGCGCGCGCCGGACCACGATCGGCCGGGACCGCTTAACCCTCATGTCCAATAGCCTTTTTGCCTTGTGACGATGCTTTTGACATGCTTGTCGCCGGGCCTGGCCCCCCTTACAACCGTCTCTGAGATAGCAAGCCTCAGGACCCAAGATAAATGGACCGGCCAACGGTGGCGTCGGCCCACAAGGACCCGCTAATGAGCAATGCGCGCAAGATCCTCATCATCGACGATGACGATGAGCTTCGCGAGTCATTGAGCGAGCAGCTGTCGCTGCACGAGGAATTCGAGACGATTCTCGCACCCACGGCGCAAGAGGGGCTGAAACTTGCCCGCAGCGGTCACGTGGACCTCGTGCTGCTCGACGTCGGCCTGCCCGATCTCGATGGGCGCGAGGCTTGTAAGCTGCTGCGCCGCGGCGGCTTCAAGGGCCCGGTCATCATGCTGACGGCGCAGAGTTCCGATTCAGATACCATTCTCGGGCTGGAATCCGGGGCCAACGACTATGTGACCAAGCCCTTTCGTCTCGGCGTGCTGCTTGCCCGCATCCGCGCTCAGCTCAGGCAGCATGAGCAGAGCGAGGATGCCGTCTTCACCATCGGCCCCTACACCTTCAAGCCCGCAGCGAAGCTGCTGCTGGACGCGGGCGGCGGCAAGGTCAGGCTCACCGAGAAAGAGACCTCGATCCTCAAATATCTCTATCGCTCCGGCGAGCGGGTCGTAACCCGCGACGTCTTGCTGCACGAGGTGTGGGGCTACACGGCCGGCGTCACCACCCACACGCTGGAGACTCACATCTATCGGCTGCGTCAGAAGATCGAGAAAGATCCCTCTCAAGCCGAGCTGCTGATCACCGAGACCGGCGGCTACAAGCTCGTTCCTTAGCTCAGTCGATCTCGAAGTCGGCGATCACCGGCACATGGTCGGAGGTGCGTTCCCAGTCGCGCGTCTCGTCGAGGACGCGCATGGCGACGGCGGCGCCGTCGAGCGACGGCGTGGTCCAGATATGATCGAGGCGCCGCCCCCGGTTCGAGGCGCGCCAATCGCGATTGCGATAGCTCCACCACGTGAAGAGCGTCTTCTCGGCTGGGACATGACGCCGCATCACGTCGATCCAGTCATGCGAGGCCCTCACCTGCTCCAGCCGCTCGGTCTCGGGCGGCGTATGGCTCACCACTTTCAGGAGCTGCTTGTGGGACCAGACGTCGGTGGGGAGCGGCGCCACGTTGAGGTCCCCGACCAGGATCATGCGGTTCTTGGCCTTGGCCCGCTCGGTACCGAACCAGGCGGTCATCGAGTCCAAAAAGTCGAGCTTGTGTTGGAACTTGTCGTTGACCGCGGGGTCCGGGACGTCGCCGCCAGCCGGAACGTAGAGATTGTGCAGGACCAGCGGCTTGGCGCCCGCCTTGGCGCCGTCGAAGGCGACCGCCAGATGGCGCGCATGTCCGCGGCCGCAGATATCGCGCCGCTCGGACAGTTTGAAGGGGAGGCGGGAGAGTGTGGCGACCCCGTGATAGCCCTTCTGTCCGGACACCGCGATATGGGGGAAGCCCCAAGCTTGCAGCGCCAGAAGGGGGAACTGCTCCTCCTCGCATTTGATCTCTTGCAGGCAGAGCACGTCGGGCTGGTAGGCGCGCACGAAGCGCTCGACCAGATCGAGCCGGATCCTGACAGAGTTGATGTTCCAGGTGGCAAGGCGAAAGCGCATGAGGGCTGGTATGGCGCATAGGGCGCGGCACGCAAGCGCTTGCGCGCGCGGTCGGTCGGTTATGCCGGTATTCAACAGAAGCAGAAAATAAAAAGGCGCCCAACCGCTGCGCGTGGTTGGGCGCCAGAAGCGCGTATTTTCTCGCGCGCGTGCCGGGAGGGAAGCCGGCACGAGCAGACCACATCTTCGGCTAGACGGGGGGCACTACCGATGAAAGCGATGTGGTCCGCTTCTGAAGCAACAGATATGTAGATCGCCGGGCGATTTCAACGTCCGTCGTCTGGAAAATTTAATGAGACGTAAACACCCCGGCGCGGGCGTAACAACCCATTGATTTGCGGTTGTTTTTGTGACCCAGGCGAAGGCGGTCGGCGGCCCCTATTGGAAGGGTCCGAACTTGTCTTTCGACTTGAAGAAGTCGTCCGCCTTCTTGCGGCCCAAGACAATGTCGTCGACCGTGACCCGCGTGGTCAGTCCCTGGGCATCCGTAATTTGCCACTCCTTCAGCTCCAGGTCCGGATTGGAGCCGAAAGAAAGCTTGATGCGGCCTGCCGCGTCGCCACCCCGGTCTTCGAGCGAAATCGCCAAGCCGCCCTCCTCGCGCTCCACGCCGACGATCCGAGCATCACGGCCGAGATCGACATCGTCCGCGAGCAGTAGCCGGAACGGCGTCGACTTGATGGGGTATTTCTCCACCGTCTTCAGGTCGGAGTCCTCAATGGCCAGCGAGTAGCCATCGGCAACGATGCGCAGCGCGCTCGGCGGTGCATAGTCAAAGCGGATCTTGCCGGGCCGCAGCACATAAAAGCGGCCGGTGGAGCGCTTGTTGCTGGGGTCGGTCTGCTCGAAACGGCCTTGCAGATTGGTGATCCCATTGAAATAGGCGTTGATCTTCTGGACCGCCTCTGCCTGCTCCGCGCCGATCAACGGCGTGGGCGCTTTCGTGGCCTCGACCGCCGCCTCCCAGCTGGCGCCCTCGTCGATGGCGGACGGGGTGATTTCGCCAACGGGCGCACCTCCGCCGGCAGGGACGACGTCCTGGCCGAGCGATGGGCGCAGCGCGTCTTCCGGCGGGCCGCCGCTCTGATCCTTGGAACCAGGGGTCATGACGGTCTTCGGCACGGAGGTTGCGCCGTCTTCGGCGAATGCGGGCCCCATTGTGAGCCCGAAGGCGATGGGCAGACCGATGAGGAACCCGGCGGCTCTGCGGCTAGTCATAAACCCCCCTCCGTGACGCGCACGGCCCAGGACCAAACGAATATTGGATAGATGATTCCGCCAAATCTGGTCAACTTCTTGGCGGTGGGCGAGTTCTTGTCCGCGGAATAGTCTAGCACCCTAATAGGGCGACTCCGCCTCGTCGTTGCCGACCAGAATGTCGCGCTTCCCGGCATGATTGGCGGGGCCGATGAGGCCTTCATTTTCCATGCGCTCGATCAAGGTCGCGGCGCGATTATAGCCGATGCCGAGCCTCCGCTGCACGTAACTTGTGGAGACTTTGCGGTCGCGCAGCACAAGGGCGACGGCTTGGTCATAGAGCTCGTCGCCGCTGTCGCCATACTCCGAGCCGCCCTCGCCGTCCTCGTCCTCGTTCTCGGACTCGTCGGTGACCGCGTCGAGGTAGGCCGGCACGCCCTGTTTCTTGAGGTGACGCACGATCTTCTCGACCTCCTCGTCGGCGACGAAGGGCCCATGCACTCGAATGATGCGGCCGCCGCCGGCCATGTAGAGCATGTCGCCCTGACCCAGCAATTGCTCGGCACCTTGCTCGCCGAGAATCGTGCGGCTGTCGATCTTGGAGGTGACCTGGAAGCTGATGCGCGTCGGGAAGTTCGCCTTGATGGTGCCGGTTATCACGTCGACGCTCGGCCGCTGCGTCGCGGTGATGAGATGGATGCCGGCCGCGCGCGCCATTTGCGCCAGGCGCTGCACCGCCGCCTCGATATCCTTGCCGGCGACCATCATGAGGTCGGCCATCTCGTCGACGATGACGACGATATACGGCATGGCCTCGTAGTCCATCTCCTCTTGCTCGTAGATGGCGCGGCCCGTCGAGCGGTCGAAGCCGGTCTGCACGGTGCGGGTCAGCACCTCGCCCTTGGCCTCGGCTTGCAGGACGCGGGCGTTGTAACCCTTGATGTCGCGCACGCCGAGCTTTGACATGCGCTTGTAGCGCTCCTCCATCTCGCGCACGGTCCATTTGAGCGCGACCACGGCCTTCTTCGGATCGGTGACCACCGGCGCGAGCAGATGCGGGATGCCGTCATAGACGGACAGCTCCAGCATCTTCGGATCGATCATGATGAACTTGCATTGGTCGGGCGACAGCCGCTGCAGCAGCGACAAGATCATGGTGTTGATGCCGACCGATTTGCCCGAGCCGGTGGTGCCGGCGATGAGCAGATGCGGCATGCGTGCGAGGTCGGCGATGATGGGCTCGCCGCCGATGGTCTTGCCCAGCGCCAGCGCGAGCCGCGCATCGCTCTCCCGGAAATCCTCCGATTCGAACTGCTCGCGGAGCATCACCATCTCGCGCCGCTCGTTCGGCAGCTCGATGCCGATGGCATTGCGGCCGGGCACCACGGCGACACGCGCGGCGATTGCGCTCATGGAGCGGGCGATATCGTCGGCCAAGCCGATGACGCGCGACGACTTGGTGCCGGGCGCGGGCTCAAGCTCGTACAGTGTGACCACGGGACCGGGGCGGACATTGGTGATCTCGCCCTTGACGCCGAAATCTTGCAGCACACCCTCGAGCTCGCGCGCATTCTCCTGGAGCACCTCGTCGCTCACCGTGCGGCCCCGCGCGGCGCGCGACTGCTGCTGCAGCAACTTGACCGGCGGCGGATCGTAAGGCGTGTCCAGTTCGTGGCTGCGGGACAGGGACGTGTGCCGCTTCTTCTTTTTCTCTTTCGGGTCGAGGCGCGTGATGCGGTAACCGGGCGACGTCACGTCATCGCCGTCCTCGTCGTAATCCTCGTCCTCGTCGTCATCATACTCGCCGGCGATCGGCGCCGGTCCGAAGGACGGCTCGATGCGGCCGTCGGGGCCGACCACTGGCTGCGGCTCCACCCAATCCTCGCGATCGTCCTCGTCGTCATAGTCCTCGTCGTAGTCTTGCGCCCGCGGCTTGCGGCGGAACGCACGGCGCACGAGCGAGCTCGTATGCATGACGAAGTGCATGCCAGCGCCGAGCCAGGCATTGGCCCACTCGCCCGCGGCGCTGGAGCGCGGCGCCCACAGCGCGATCAACTTGGATGTGCTCGTGCCGCAAGCGAAAAGCAGCAACGCGATGCCGACGATGAAGAACACCAGTCCGGCCACAAACGATACCGCGGCTTCCGGCAGGATGGGCCGATGACATGGGCCCCGGCCATGAAAAAGTCGCCGAAGATGCCGCCGAGACCGTTGGGGAGGGGCCAGCTCTTGGGTTGGGGCAGGGCGGCCAGCGCTGCCGCCAGCAGAATCACCGAGGCGGGCCAAGCCAGCAGACGGAATTTGCGACGGTTCGGCACCGTGCGGGCGATCAAATGCCAGCCCCATGCCGCCAGCGGCAGGAAGAGAATGATGGACGCGAGCCCGAGGGACTGAACGGCGAGGTCGGCGATCACCGCCCCCCAGCCGCCGAGGAGGTTGCGCGGCACGGCGCGGGTCGCATTGTTGAGGCTCGGGTCGTGGACAGACCAGGTGGCGAGGCTCACCCACACCGCGCACGCCCCGGCGATCAGGACGAATCCATAGGTGCCGAACAGCAAACGGCGCAGGCCGGACTCGACCGCGCTCGGCAGCAATCGCCGCCGTCCTTTTGCTCTGCCTCTCGCTGCCATCCCTCTAACCCAATGTCGCGACGATGCGCCCTAGGGCCTCACGCGTTGTCTCCGCGTCGTGCACGAGCGCGACCCTGATGAAGTCCTGGCCCGGGTTTGCCCCGTCGGGTTGCGCATGCGTGAGGTAGGCCCCAGGCAGGACTTTGACACCACACCCTTTCCAAAGGGTTGTCGCCGCCGCCTCCCCACCGCCAAAACCCGCCATATTCAGCCATAAAAAGAAGCTGCCGGCCGGCCGGCGAAAACCGTAGCGGCCGTTTAGAATCACATCTGCTGAGTCGAAATTGGCCCGGTAGAGGCCGCGGGCCTCCTCCACATGCGCCTCGTCGGCCCAGGCGGCCGCCGAGACATGCTGCAGGGGGAGTGGCACCTGCGGGCAGGCGACATTGCGGAAGCGGAAATAGGCACCCATGAACGCCGGATCCCCGGCGGCGAAGCCGGAGCGCAGGCCCGGCAGGCCGGATCGCTTGGACAAGGATTGGAACGCCACGACATTGGCCAGGCTCCGCGTCTGGCTCTCGGCAATCTCGATCGCGCCGGGGGGAGGCTCGTCGCCATAGATCTCCGAGTAGCACTCGTCGGCGAAGAGGAGAAAATCGTGGCGGCGGGCAAGTTGGATGGCTTTGGCAAGATAGTCGGGGCTCGCCACCGCACCTTCGGGATTTGACGGGGAACACAGATAGAGCGCGACGGTCCGGTTCAGGACGGCCTCATCGATCGCGTTCAGATCGGGCAGGAAGCCCGTCTCAGGCCCGGCTGTGAGGAACATCGGCGTGGCCCCGGCCGCCCCCGCGGCTGCCGCGTAGACCTGATAGAACGGGTTGGGGATGAGAACCACAGGCTCGCCGATCCCCGGCTTCCGTGCGCAGGCCGGAAAGACCGCCGAGAACAAGCCTTCGCGTGAGCCGTTGAGCGGCAGCACATGGCGCTCGGGATCGATCGCATCCTGGAGCGCCGGATAGCGGCGACTCAGCCACTTCGCGATCGACTGCCGCAGGGCCGGAATGCCCTTGATCGGCGGGTAGCGCCCGAACGCGTTCAAATGCTCTTCCAGGATCGGTCCGAGGAACGGCGGCAGGGACGCACGCGGTTCGCCGAGCGAGAGATTGATCGGCTCGGCGCCTGGCTTAATGCCTTCGAGCAGGGTCGCGAGCCGTGCGAACGGAGAGCGGATGAGGGCGTCGAGGCGCGTGGAATTTTCGTCTGACATGGCGCCGGTGTTAGGCGATGCCGCCGCGCGCGGCAATCTCTGGTCGCCCCAGAAATGCAAAAGGCCCCGGCAACGCGCCGGGGCCTAAGTTGAGAGCTAGTAGTCAAGGGAGGAGGAGACCTAGCTCTAATTCTCCGTGGTTATTGTCCCTCTTTGTTTGCGTCGCGAAGAGTCTACTGGACCACCTCGCCATGCAGGTTGATGTCGAGACCCTCGACCTCGACCGCCTCGCTCACCCTCACGCCAATGATGATATTGGTGATGATCAGGATGACGAACGTGGCGACCGCGGCCCACACGATGGTGGCGAGGATGCCCCAGACCTGGGTCAGAACCTGACCGCCATTGCCTTCCAAGAGACCGGGCGTACCGCCGATCGCTTCGACGGCGAACACGCCGGTCAGGATGGCGCCGACGATGCCGCCCACGCCGTGGATGCCGAACACGTCGAGCGAGTCATCGTAGCCGATGGCTTTCTTGACGGTGGTCGACATGAAGTAGCAGATCACGCCAGAGGCGATACCGATCCACAGCGCGCCCATCGGATCGACAAAACCCGAGGCCGGTGTGATCGCCACAAGACCCGCCACTGCGCCCGAGATGATACCCAGGACGCTCGGCTTCTTGTGCACGAGCCACTCCACGAACATCCAGCCGAGTGCCGCAGCCGCCGTAGCAACCTGCGTCACGGCCATGGCCATACCCGCGCTCTCGTTGGCGGCGACGGCAGAACCGGCGTTGAAGCCGAACCAGCCGACCCACAGAAGCGAGGCACCGATCACGCTGTAGACCAGGTTATACGGCGCCATGTTCTCGGTGCCGTACCCGAAGCGCTTGCCAAGGAAGATGGCGCAGACCAGACCGGCGACACCGGCGTTGATATGCACCACCGTGCCACCGGCGAAGTCGAGCACGCCAGCCTCCGACAGGAAGCCGCCGCCCCACACCCAATGGGTGATCGGCGAATAGACCACCAGCGACCACAGGACCATGAACACCACCATCGCCGAGAACTTCATGCGATCGGCGAACGCGCCGACGATGAGGGCCGGCGTGATGATGGCGAAGGTCAGCTGGAAGGTGAAGAACACACTCTCGGGGATCGTGCCCGACAGCGTATCTTTGCCCACCCCACTGAGGAATGCCTTGGACAGGCCGCCGACATAGGCGTTCAACCCACCGCCGTCAGTGAAGGCCAGCGAGTAGCCCGCGACCAGCCACACGATGGTGATGAGGCAGGTGATCGCGAAGCACTGCATTACTAGAGTGAGGATGTTCTTCTTCCGCACCAAGCCGCCATAGAAGAGGGCGAGGCCAGGAATGGTCATCATCAGGACGATAGCCGTGGATGTGAGCATCCACGCCGTGTCGCCCGTATCGAGCTTTGCAGTCTCCTCGGCGACTTCCGCAAGGGCCTCTGGGGCTTCCTGCGCGAGCGCCGGATCGATGTGGTAAAGCGCAAGCAGTACAAGTGCTGCGACCACGCCGAATAGATATTTGGCAAGGGTCGTCATCTTCAAATCTCCCCCTCTTACAGTGCTGATTCGTTGGTTTCGCCGGTGCGGATGCGCACCGTCTGCTCGACGGGAACGACGAAGATCTTGCCATCGCCGATCTGCCCGGTCTTGGCCGCGGCAACGATGGCGTCCACAGCTTTGTCGACCATTTTGGCAGGGACCACGACCTCGATCTTGATCTTCGGTAGGAAGTTCACGGCGTATTCCGCGCCGCGATAGATCTCGGTATGGCCCTTTTGCCTCCCGTACCCTTTGACCTCGGTAACGGTCATGCCTTGTAGCCCAAGCTCGGTGAGGGCCTGACGCACCTCGTCGAGCTTGAATGGCTTGATGATTGCCATCACCAGCTTCATCTGATTAAGCCCTCCATTGATTTACGGCCGTGCAGCTTGTTGCCTCGATTTGGCCGTGCGAACCTGAAAGCAGAGTCAAGCTACGTGCCAACTCCGCATTGGGCCTGCCAAGTCGTTGGCTTTAGGGATTCTTTTACGATTTAAGCCGGGCCGGCCTCTGCCTTGAGGGCAGTCAATAGGCACAAAAAGTAGGCAAATCAGGCCTGTTGCCCATGATTTAGGCGCTTATTTGGGCGCGCGCTCGCGAACGAGGCCCTCTTGGGCCGTCGACGCCACCAGCCGGCCGTCGCGGGTGAACAGCGTGCCCCGGCAAAACGCCCGGCCGGCGCCCGAACTCGGGCTATCCTGGGCGTAGAGGAGCCAATCGTCGGCCCGGAAGCTCTCGTGGAACCACACGGCGTGGTCGAGGCTGGCCAGCATCAGCTTGGGATCGAAGACGAAGCGGCCATGGGCGATCAAGGCCGTATCGAGCAGGGTGAAATCGGAGGCATAGGCCATTACGCATTGGTGTAAGGCCGGATCGTTGCCGAGAGCCCCCGTGGCCCTGATCCATACGAGCTGGCTGGGGGCCTGATTCTCCGGCGACAAATAGCGGGAGAGATCGACGGGCCGGATCTCGATGGGCCGTTCCTGCTGCCAATAGGCTTTCACCGGCTCCGGCAGCCGCTCCATGAGGAGATCCTTGAGTTCCGCCTCGCTCGGCAGGTCTTCCGGCGGCGGTACCTCGGGCATCTTCATCTGATGCTCCAGTCCGCCCTCGTCCTTGTGGAACGAGGCGCCCATGGAGAAGATCGCGTGCCCATGCTGAATGGCCACCACGCGGCGGGTGGAGAAGCTGCCGCCGTCCCGGATTCGGTCCACTTCATAGATGATCGGCACGGCCGGATCGCCGGCGCGCAAAAAATAGGCATGAAGCGAATGGCACATGCGGCCTTCGACGGTCCGGTTGGCCGCGACCAGCGCTTGGCCGATCACCTGGCCGCCGAACACCCGCTGCCAGCCCACCTGCGGGCTCAAGCCCCGGAACAGATTGTGCTCGAGTGTCTCGAGATCGAGGATCGACAGGAGTTCGTTGAGAGCGGCGCTCATGGACCTGCCCTTGCGTTTGGAGTTTGCCGGTCCGCCGCCATTTAGCAGGTTCGCGCCCCCGGCGGAATGTTCCGCGACCCGATGAGCCACAGTGACGCGTAGCTGTGACGCGCGGCGGCTGTGGCGCGGGGGCCGGGGCTCCCCTATACGGAAGGCATGGAGAGCAATGGCGGCATCCATGACGCGATCATCGCCGGCGGCGGCTTCGCCGGCGGGACGTTGGCGCTGGCCCTGGCCGCGTTTGCGCCGAAGGGATTTCGCCTCGCGCTCGTCGATGCCGCGCCCAGGCAGCAAAATTCCGATACGCCGCGCGATGCCCGCGGGCTTGCGCTCTCGGCCGCCACCAAGAGCCTGCTCGACGCTGTGGGGCTATGGCCGGTTCTGGCGCCGAAGGCGCAACCCATCCGCGCCATCGAGATCACCGACAGCCCATTGAATGCGAGCCTGCGGCCTCACCTTCTCGGATTCGACGAGGAGATGAAAACGGGCGACCCCGGCGCCTATCTGGTCGAGGCGGGCGACCTGCAAGCCGCGGTTCAGGCCGCCGTTGCCGGGGAGCCAGCCATCGACCTCTTCGCGCCGGAGAGTGTCGTCGACTTCACGGCGGACGGGTTTGGCGTCCGGGCGAACTTGTCCGGCGGCGGGACCCTGCACGGGCGCCTGCTGGTGGCGGCTGACGGCAAGCGCTCGAAGCTTCGCGAGCGCGCCGGCATCAAATCCATCGGCTGGTCCTATCCGCAAGTCGGCATCGTCGCCACGGTGGCCCATGAGCGTCCGCATCACGGCCGCGCGGTGCAGCATTTTCTTCCGGCTGGCCCTTTCGCCATCCTGCCGCTGGCCGGCAGTCGCTCGTCTATCGTGTGGACCGAGGAGACGGAAAAGGGCCAGGCCCTGATGGCGGTGTCCGAGTCCGAATTCATCGCCGAGTTGACACGCCGTTTCGGTCACCGACTCGGCGCCATCACGCTCGAATCGCCGCCCCAGTCCTTCCCGCTCTCATTTCAGATGGCGCGGTCGTTCATCGGCGATCGCCTCGCGCTCGTCGGCGATGCCGCCCATGCCGTGCACCCGCTGGCCGGCCAAGGCCTCAATATCGGCATGCGGGACGTCGCCGCGCTGGCCGAGACGATCGTCGAGACTCAACGCCTCGGCCTCGATATCGGCGCGGCCACCACGCTCGATCGCTATCAGCGCTGGCGGCGCTTCGACAGCGCCTTCTCCGGCACCGTGATGGACGGGCTGAACCGCCTCTTCTCCAACGACAGCGTTCCCTTGCGCGCCATCCGCGATCTCGGCCTCGGCTTGGTCGACCGTGCGCCGGGCTTGAAGCGCTTTCTCGTGCGCGAGGCGGCGGGGAAGACCGGTGACGTGCCCCGCCTGCTGAAGGGCGAAGGGCTCTAGCCGCGCGATGGCCGAACGCACGATGCCCGGGCGCTTCGTCACCCGTTTCGCCCCGTCACCGACGGGTCTCCTCCATCTGGGCCATGTCTTTTCCGCGCTGACCGCTTGGGAGGGCGCACAAGGGGCGGGCGGAGACTGCCTCTTGCGCATCGAGGATACGGACCAAGCACGCGCACGGCCCGAATACGAGGCGGCGATCTACGAGGACTTGGCGTGGCTCGGTCTCAACTGGCCGGAGCCGGTATGGCGGCAATCGGAACGGCTCGACATTTACGCGGCGGCGCTGGAACGGCTCGGGCAAATGGGCGTGACCTATCCTTGCCGATGCACGCGGGCCGATATCCGCGCCGCGCTGTCGGCGCCGCAGGAGGGGGCGGAGCATCTCTCGCCCGACGGCGCGGTCTATCCCGGCACCTGCCGTGGGCGTGCCCTGGCGGACTGCGGACCGGGCGATGCGATCAGGCTCGATCTTGAGCGCGCCTTGGCGCTTCTTGGCGGACAGACCCTCATCTGGCGCGAGACCGGCCGGGCCCATGCCGGAACCCATACGGTCGACCCGGACATCATGCGGCGGCAGATTGGCGACGTGGTCCTGGGGCGCAAGGATATCGGTGCCGCGGCCTATCACTTGTCGGTGGTGGTCGACGACGCGGCGCAAGGTGTCACTCATGTCATTCGTGGCGAGGACCTGTTCGAGGCGACGCCCATCCACCGTCTGTTGCAGGCGCTGCTCGAACTGCCGGTGCCCGTCTACCATCATCACGTCCTCATTCGCGATGCGGAAGGCAAGCGGCTTGCCAAGCGCAACGACGCCTGCGCGATCCGCACCTATCGCGAGGCGGGACGAACGCCGGAGGAGGTCAAGCGGATGATGAAAGGCGAAGGGCTGTAGCGCGGCTAGCTCTCGTCGAGCTTGCGGGCTTCCTCGGGGAGCATGATCGGGATGCCGTCGCGGATCGGGAAGGCGAGGCCGGCCGCGCGGCTGATCAATTCTTGCCGCTCCGCGTCATAGGCGAGAGAGGTCTTGGTCAGCGGGCACACCAGAATTTCGAGCAGCTTGGGATCGATCCGCCGCTCGCCGCCGCCCGCGTGCTTGTCGTCCTCAGTCATTGGATCGATGTCCCCGAGCCGTCGTCCGGCGTGGCGAGTTCCATCTCGGCCAGCGCCACCAGCGCCTCGGCCCGTGCCCGCAAATCCTCCGCCTCGAGCAGCGCCTGTTTCTCCTCGGGTCCATAGGGGCTGAGGATCGCCAGCGTATTGACGAGCCGCTCGTTGTTGGCGGAGTTGATGCGGTCCCAGTCGGCGTTGAGATGGTTGGCTTCGAGATAGCTGCGCAGCGTCTCGATCAGCCGCGGCCGGTCCACGTCGTCCTCCCCATGGCCGGCGATGAAGTCGGTGGCGTAAGGGGAAAATTCGACGTCGAACATGCGGAACGGCGTATCGGAAGAAATCTCCTCGCCGAGCCGGAAGCGGGCGACGCCCGACAATGAGATGACGAGACGGTCTTCGTCTCCCTCATTGAACGCCGTGATCCGTCCCGCACAGCCGATGCGCCGCAAGGGCACGCTCTTGCCTTCCGGCGACTCGTCCTCACCGGTATCGGAGGCTGGCTGCACAACGGCTATCAGGCGATCGTTGGCAAGCGCGTGGTCGACCAGCGCGAGATAGCGCGGCTCGAAGACGTTGAGCGTCAGCGAGGCGCGCGGCAGCAGGATGGCGCCCCGCAAGGGGAACACCGGCAGCATGCTCGGCAGGTCGGCGGCATCACGATAGCGGTCGGTCAACGCAGGACTACGCTCCTTGGCTCACGCAAACAGCAGCGAGGAAAGCCTCTGACGCCCGGTGCTCGTCGCCGGGTCGGCGGGCCCCCACGCGTCGAACAGCTGCACCAGCTGCTTCCGCGCCGCGTCGTCATTCCATGCCCGGTTCTCTTTGACGAGAGTGAGCAGCTGATCAAGCGCGCCCTGACGGTCGCCGCCGGCGTTGAGCGCCAGGGCCAGATCGAAACGCGTCTGCGGGTCGCTCGGATCCGCCGCAAGCTTGGCGCGCAGCTCCTCCACGTCGCCGGTCTCCTCGGCCTTGCGGGCAAGCTCGAGCGCGGCCTTCGCGCTTGTCACTGGCGCACTCTCGGCCTTGGCCGGCGGCACCAGTGCCAAGGTTTGCTCGGCGCGGGCGAGGTCGCCGGTCTTGATGTAGCATTTGGCCAGTCCCGCGGCGGCTTGCGCGTTTTCCGCATCGTTTTGCAAAATCTCGCCGAAGGTTTGTGCCGCCATGTTGACGTCGCCGGCCGCAAGGGCCGCTTCCGCCGCCTCGATGTCGGCGCCGCTATCGGCGTTCTCGCCAACGAGCCGGGCGATGAAGGCGGTGACGCGCGATTCCGGCAGTGCGCCCATGAAGCCGTCGACCGGCTTCCCGTCCTGAAAGGCGAACACGGCGGGGATCGACTGCACGCCCATCTGCCCAGGGACTTCTGGATGGTCGTCGATATTGAGTTTCACCAGCCGGACCGCGCCCTTCGCGGCGCGCACGGCCTTCTCCAGGATCGGCGTGAGCTGCTTGCACGGCCCGCACCACGGCGCCCAGAAATCGACGAGGACCGGCACGGTCATGGAGGCGTCGACCACGTCGCGCATGAAGTCGGCGGTGGTGCTGTTCTTGATCAGGTCCGCGTCGGGGGAGCCCGCGCCGCCTTCATTGAGGATCGGAGTATCCACGGTTCTACTTACTCTCCGCGCCGGAGCCTGTTTGCGTTAAGGGATCATGGGGTCCAGCCGTGAGGGCCGCCGCTGGCCTTGAGAATGGGCCGCGCCGCGCCGTTTGGCAACCGGCGCTGGGCGCGGCAAAGGGCGTCGTCAGCCGAGCGGCAGGATGCGTGGCGCGTGGCCGCATGCCTCCATGAAGCGGATAAGGTCGCCGATGGCGATCCGCGTGGTGGCGTCATTCATCAGAGGATGGCAGTTGACCTCGGCGAAGCTCATCAGCGCCGCGTCCACCACCACGGCGTCGAGTCGCCGCGACGTCTCGTTGATGAGCGCGAAAGCCGTTACCGAGCCGGGTTCGATCCCCAGCACATCCATCAGGAGCTCCGGCTTGCCGAAGCTGAAGCGCCCAAAGCCGAGGCGCTTCGCCAACGCCTTGAGATCGACGCATGTGTCCTCCTTGGCGACCACGAGAGCCAGGCGACCGTCTTTATCCTTGAGGAACAAGTTCTTGGTGTGGGCGCCGGGGATCGTTCCCCGCAAGGCTTGGCTCTGCTCCACGGTAAACATCGGCGCGTGCTCGACCGTGGCCGAGGCGATCCCGAGCGCTTCAAGCCGCGCGAACAGCATGGCACGGTCGGATGGCATTGCTTTCAGCGTTCGCTTCGGCTAATGGGGCCACTCGTTTGGGCCCGATGACGGTCCAGGCGAGGGAGGCTTTCGGCGTCTGTAGACAGCGCCGAGGCGATCCACTACAAGGCAAATGACCACCCCGAAACTTGAAATTCAAGGGCTGCCGGTGGTTTGGAGTGCGGGTGTAGCTCAGGGGTAGAGCACAACCTTGCCAAGGTTGGGGTCGTGGGTTCGAATCCCATCGCCCGCTCCAATTTTCTTCGACATACGCCGCTGGCTCAGCCGATTGCCCGGCAATAAAGGCGCGTGCCAGCGTGCTGCGGGAAGCCGGCGAAGACCGGCTCGGCCGCCCCGCCTCGATCAGCTCCCCGTCATAGAGAAACTGCACCGAGAACACCGATCCGCAAGGCCGCTTGATCAACGACGATTCGAGCGTTCGTCGCCGCAAGAGTGGCGATCATGGTGGACGAGGGAGATTAGGCGCCGAGAGGGTTAGAACGGCCAACCCGGATTGCGGCGCACATAGCTCGGCGTCTTGCGACGCTGGGTCGTCACGCGCCGCTTCTTCACCCGAGGCTTCACGCTGGCCCGCTGGACCGTGGCCGGCTTGCTCGTATCCCACACCAGGAAGTCCGCGCCCTTCGGCAGCGTGGCCGAGTTGATCGCCGTGTCAGCGATGATCAGCGTGGAGCCGGGCGTCAGCCGCTCGGAGATGTTCTGGCGGATGTCGTCGGGAATCTCGAGGCGATCGAGGACGGCCATGGGATCGTCGTCGTCTTTCAGGCTGATGGCCATCCACTGCGCCTTGGTGTCGCCGGGCGCGAAGTTCATGACCGTGAACACGTGGGTGCCGAGCTTGTCGTCGGGGTTACGGAAACCGACCGGCGCGTCGAACACGCTGGCAAACTCTTGCCGCACGAAGAGATGGCCGCCCGCGGGCTCCTTCTTGCCGGCGACCTCGTAGACCTTCTGCACCAGCTCGTCGGTGAAGGCGCCCGTCTCGGGCATCTCCTGGGACTTCTGGAAAGCCTTGATGGCATCCGCGGTCTGCCGGCCGAACGTGCCGTCGAAATTCTGAAGCTCGAGATGGCCCATGGAGGCCAGAAGATACTGGACATCTCTCATCCGGTCGCGGTCGGTGCGCCGGGTCACCAGGACGCGCAACGGCGCGGTGGAGCGCGGCTCGGCCGCCTCGACGGCTGCCGCAGCGGCGCCGGCCACCAGTTTGGCGGCGGTCACCGAGGGCTTCATCGGCGGCACGGGCGGATGATCATCGGCCGTCAGCATGGCGACGACGGCATCGGCCGACGCAGGCACCGGCTGGGCCATGGCGCTGGCCGACACCGAAAGGATCGGTCCGGCCTGCGGCTCGGCGCTTCCTGCGGCTTCGGGCGTCGTGACGGCAGGCACCGGAGGCTGGACCATAGCGGCGGCGGCAAGCGGGACGGCCGGTGCGAGGCGATCCTGATTCTTGGCGGGATCGTTCGGCGTACCGGCGGCGAGCAGCTCGGCGGCTTTTTCGACCTTGGCTTGTCCAATCTTCGCCTTGCTGGCGGTGACCGCAGGCTTCGCGGCCGCAGCGTGCATCGCGCGGCCGGGGCCGGCGCTGGGATCGATCGCATGGATCCGCGTGTCCTCATGGCCGGACACGACAATGGAATTCGGGACAGGGGCAGGGGTCTCGGCTGCCGCATGGGGCACTGGGGCGGCAGCTCGGCCGCATCGCTGTCGGCGGCATCGATGGTCTCAGCCTTGGCCAGCACGACCGGAAGATGAGCGCCGAAGTGCGGCGCGGTCTCGTTGCTCGACCGCCGCATCACCTTGGGCTCTTGCTCCTGCTTCGCCAAGCTCGGCGGCGCGGGCGGCGGCAGGGGCTGGAACAGCGCGGCGTGCTCGATCGGCTTCGGGGTGACCCGGCCGCGAGCGACCACCACTTGGGCGCCGACGGTCGTCATGTCGAACAGCTTGGGCGCGAAAGAATAGGGCAAGCGAATGCAGCCATGGGAGGCCGGATAGCCGGGCACCACGCCGGCATGAAGCGCCGTACCGGACCAGGTCAGGCGCTGCATCCACGGCATCGGTGCGCCGCCATAGAGGTTGGAAAAGTGGCGCCGCCTCTTCTCCAGGATGCTGAACACGCCGGCCTTGGTCGCGTGGCCGGGCTTGCCGGTCGAGACGCGCGAGCTGGTGATCAGGGTGGTGCCCCGGTAGATATCGACCTTTTGATTGCCGAGGGAGACGACAAGCGTCATCGGCTGGCTGGCGTCGGCGCCAACCGCCACATCCTCGACTCGGCGCTCTTGCTGCTTTTCTTCGCGTCGGCCGGCACAACGGCAACGGCCGCCGCGAGAGCCGCGACGCCAAGGCAGATCGAAAAATTCGAGAGAGCTTTCTTGGCGACGTGAGCCGCCTCGTTCCCTGTCATACGCATAAGCAACACACTCGCTCCCCGTCGAAGATCGGTCCCATAGCGAGCCTCCGTGAGTCCCCCATACGACTCAACGAATCACACTAAGAGAGGCCCCTGATTTTGACCAGCAAAGCCTTCCGTTTGCCTAACGTGCTGCCAAAGCTGTGGGATTCCGGTGGACGGCCGGACGCGGCGGGAAAAATCGCGTAACTGCGAGTACTTAGTCGACGGCGAGGACCTCAACACAGAGGCAAGCTTTGCGGCTGCGCTCCGCTGGCCCGCGAAGAAACTTTGAGCTTGTTTCATTATCGCAACAGTCCCCACCGGGACTTGCGCGATTGCTAGGCAATATCGCCCCCACGCCGGCAGGGCGGGCCCTCGTCGGGGCTGGCCAAGCGCTCTTGAGCCACTAGGTTAGGCCTCACCACGGGCTGCACGGGGAGCACCATGATCGAACTGCTGGAAGGCGACGTCTACGGCAACGGCCTATCGGAGTGGGCGATCGCGGCATTGGTGGCGGTCGCGGGCCTCGCCATCGCCTTGCTGCTGAGATTGATCCTCGTCCGCCGGCTGCCGCGCCGGTGGAGGGTCAAGAGCCCCACTGGCCAACGGTCCTGCACGAGGTGGTCGAGCGAACCTCGACGCTCTTCCTCATCATCGCCGCGATCTATGCGGGAAGCCTGTTCCTGGAGTTGCCGGCCAAGTTTCAAAGCCTGATCTCCTCGGCCTTCACCATTGCCCTGTTCATCCAGCTCGCCCTGTGGGCCGACCGCATCGCCTCGGCCGTTCTGGCCTGGCGCCTCGCCCCGCTCAAGGCCAAGTCGGCGATGCGCAATGCCTTGTCGCTGATTCAGTTCTTCGTGCGCGTCGCGGTGTGGTCGCTCGCGCTCCTACTGTTGTTCGAAAATCTCGGCTTCGACGTCACGGCGCTCGTCGCCGGTCTCGGCAATCGCGGCATCGCCATCGCGCTGGCCGCCCAGAGTGTGCTCGGCGATCTCTTCTCCTCGCTCGCCATCGTGCTCGACCGCCCCTTCGAGGTCGGCGACTTCATCGTGTTCGGCGATCAGAACGGCACGGTCGAGAAGATCGGCATCAAGACCACCCGCATCAGAAGCCTGTCCGGCGAGCAAATCGCCTGCTCGAACACCGACCTGATGAACTCGCGCATCCACAACTTCAAGCGGATGGCCGAGCGCCGCATCGTCCTGGTGCTCGGGGTGACCTACGACACGCCGGGGACCAAGCTCGAGAGCATCCCCGCGATGGTGAAGGAGATCGTCGAGGCGCAAAGCCAGGCCCGCTTCGACCGCTCGCATTTTCGCAGCTTTGGCGACTCGGCCCTGGAGTTCGAGACCGTCTACTGGGTGCTCAGCGCCGACTACACCGTCTACATGGATGTGCAGCAGGCCATCAACTTCGCCATCTTCCGCGCCTTCGAGGCGGACGGCATCGAGTTCGCCTTCCCCTCGCGCACGCTCTATGTCCCGAACTTGACGGATGCGGTGCGTGCCGCGGCGGCCGGACCGCAAGACAAAGACGCCAAGTCCCGCCAGGCGTCGCCCTAGACACTCGCGAAAGCGCTTGCCACCGTGGCGCGCGCTCAATACACGAGTTTTCGGTTCACGCTGACAGGGAGGAAGTCATGCTGGCATTTGCGCTTGTTCGGCCGGGCGGTGTCGTCCGCGCAATCTGCCTCATGCTTGCGGGGCTCGCGCTCGCCGGCTGCGGCATCAACACGATTCCCACCCTCGACGAGAAGGCCAAGGCCGCTTGGAGCGAGGTTCTGAACCAGTATCAGCGCCGCGCCGATCTCGTACCCAATCTCGTCGAGACCGTGAAAGGCTTCGCCGAGCAAGAGCGCACCGTGCTCACCGACGTGGTCGAGGCCCGCGCCAAGGCGACGCAAGTGCAGATTCCGCCGGACATCCTCACCAACCCCGAGCCTTCAAGAAATTCCAGGAAGCGCAGAATAATCTCTCGGGCGCCCTGGGCCGGCTGCTCGTCGTCGTGGAGCGCTATCCCGACATCAAGTCGAACCAGAATTTCCTCGCGCTTCAGTCCCAGCTTGAAGGCACCGAAAATCGCATCGCCATCGCGCGGCGCGACTACATCACCGCGGTCAAGGACTACAACACCGAGCTTCGAACCATTCCCGGCCGCTGGTGGCGGGCGCTGCTCTATCCGGAGTCGGAGCCGATGCAGAACTTCTCCGTGGCGGAAGAGACCACCAAGTGCCCGAGGTGAAGTTCTAGCGCGCCGTGCGCCTTCGCCGGGCAACGTTCGAGGGCCTCATGGCCTCCATGCTATCGCGCTTCTGTGGCGTGGCGCTCGCCATTGTCTTTGGCTTGGCGCTGTTGCCGGCATCCGCCGAGCCGACCTTCCCCGCGCTCACCGGCCGCGTGGTGGACGGTGCCGGACTACTCAGTCCTGCCGATGTGCAGGCGCTGACGGCGGAGCTGAAAGCGCTCGAGGACAAGAGCACCGACCAACTCGTGGTCGTAACCGTGCCCTCCCTGCAAGGCTACACGATCGAGGACTACGGCTACCAACTCGGCCGCCATTGGGGTATCGGCACCGCCGAGCTCGACAACGGCGTCCTCCTGATCGTCGCGCCCAACGAGCGCAAGGTTCGCATCGAGGTCGGCTACGGGCTCGAGCCGATCCTCACCGATGCGCTCACCAAGATCATCATCGAGAACGGCATCCTGCCGCGTTTTCGCGCCGGCGACTTCCCGGGCGGCATCAAGGACGGCGTCCATGACATCGCGCTCGCGCTCACCGGCGATGCGGCGGAGCTAGAGGCCCGCGCCAGGGCGCGGGACGAGGCCGACGATTCCGCCCTCTGGTTCACCTTTCTGTTCTGGACCATCATCGTTCTGTGGGTCGCGCTCAGCCTGTACAGCAGCTCCGGGACCGTGAGCCGCGGCGGGCGCCGCACCGGCGGATCCAGCTGGGGTTCGTCGGGCGGCGGCTGGAGCAGTGGCGGCGGCGGATTCTCCGGCGGCGGCGGCAGCTTCGGTGGCGGCGGCTCGTCCGGCAGTTGGTAGGCCGGCCAAGGAACGAGGCGGCCCGGTCACTTGACGCAAAGATCGGCTACTGTGGCGACATTCGAACCGCCGGTGTCGTCGCGTCGGTGGAGACCGCGACGGCCACGAGCCGTCCGGGCGCGCGCCCGAAGGCCCGGCGAAAATCGCCACGGACGTCGACCGCTTCGTTGAACCATATGCCCGCACGCGTATCCGCCGGACGCTTCACCACGGTGCGGCCACGGCCGTCGAAGTAAGGAAGCGGCAACACGGTCCCCGGTTTCTCGGTTCCACCCCACACATAGATCAGGAGGTGACCCTGGCCGCGCTTCAGGAGCTCCGTAAGATCGCCCATGACCGGAACGTCTTCGTCGGCGAAGGCGAAGTAGAGGGCGAGCGGGCGGTCGTCACCGCCTTTCTTGGTGAGGTCTGTCGGACCAACGCCTTGGGTGACGCGCCACCGCCAACGTGCCTTGCGCGCGCCGGAAACCTCAAGCGGCACGGCATGCCAAAGGATGCCCACGCCGGCTTTGGTCTCGACAGTCACGGCATCGGCACTGCTCGCCTTGAATGCCGCACCGGCGCGCCACGGGAAGCCCATATAATGCCAGTCGCTGGCCACGAGGTCGGGCCCGAACGTGAAAGCAACCCCACCCGCCATGCCGGGCCCTTTGGCCAGTGCAAGACCGCAGACGACAAGCGCTGCGCTGGCGGTAATCGCGAAAAGACGGAACTGCCTCATATCCCCTCCCTCGATGTGCCGTGAGCAGTGGCTTGCGAGTTCCCAGACGACCCTTTATGGCCATAGCGTCTCGGCCACCGGCGGGAAGATCATAAGCCATGCAGCCCTTCACCCCTGATGAACATGCCGTGATTGCCAGCGCGATCACCCGCGCCGAGAAGCACACCAGCGGCGAGATCGTGGTGGTGGTGGCCCGCGCCTCCTCGAGCTACGGCTATTTCGCGTTGATGTGCGTGGCGCTCCTGGCGCTCGCTGTGCCGCTGCCCCTCATCTACCTCACCAACTGGCCGGTCGAGCATATCTACATCGCCCAGCTCGCCGTGTTCGCCGCCGGGGCGCTTCTCATGCTGTGGCAGCCGCTGCGCATGGCCATCACGCCCACCGCGCTCAAGCGCACGCGCGCCCATCAGCGTGCCGTCGAGCAATTCCTGGTGCAGAATCTGCACACCACCAAGGGACGCACCGGCGTGCTCATCTATGTGTCCGACGCCGAGCGCTACGCCGAGGTCATCGCCGATGACGGCATCTACGCCAAGGTGACGCCGCAAGTGTGGGACGAGCTCATCGACGCGCTGACCGCGCATATCGGCACCGGCAAGCGCACCGAAGGCTTCGTCGCCGCCATCGAGATCTGCGGCAAGATTCTCGCCGAGCATTTTCCACCGTCGACCGTCGACCAGGACGAGCTGCCCAACCATCTGATCGTGCTCGATGTCGGCCTCGTCTAGAGCCGGGCGCACGGGCAAGGCCGGCCTGCTCGGCTGGGTGCTGTTCGACTGGGCGGCCCAGCCTTTCTACACCCTCGTCGTCACCTTCCTGTTCGCGCCCTATTTCGTGAACGGCTTCGCCACCGACCCGGCCCACGGCCAGACCCTCTGGGCCTACACCACAGGCGGTGCGCAACTCATCGCCGCCCTTCTGGCGCCGGTGCTCGGCGCCATCGCCGATGCCGGCCTGCCGCGCAAACCCTGGATCGCCGGCTTCTCCGTGCTGCTCGTCGTCGGCATGGCCGGCCTGTGGTTCGCAATTCCCGGCGACGCCTCGTTGATGCCCTTGGTGCTGCTCTCCTTCGCCATTGCCGTCATCGGCGCCGAGCTCGCCACCGTGTTCACCAACGCCATGATGCCGGGGCTGATCTCGGGCGACCGGCTCGGCACCTTGTCCGGCGTCGGCTGGGCCGTGGGTTATGTCGGCGGGCTCGTCAGCCTTGCGCTGCTCGCGGGCCTCGTGGTCGCCGATCCGAATACCGGCAAGACGCTGCTGGGCCTCAAGCCGCTGATCCCGCTCGATCCCGCCACGCGCGAAGGCGACCGCCTCGTCGGGCCCTTCTCGGCGCTCTGGTATCTCGTCTTCGTCCTGCCGCTATTCCTATTCACCCCGGACCGGCCCGACAAATCGGCGAACGCGGCCGTGGTGCAATCGGGTTTGCGCCAGCTCGCCCGCGCGGTGAAAGAGCTCGTGGCCAATCACGGCGCCATCGCGCTCTTTCTTCTGGCGCGCATGCTCTATGCCGACGGCCTCGGCGCGGTGTTCGCCTTCGGCGGCATCTATGCCGCGAGCGTGTTCGGCTGGGGCGCCACCGAACTCGGCCTGTTCGGCATGGTGCTGACCATCGCCGGCACCATCGGCGCTTGCGCCGGCGGGTTTCTCGACGACCGCGCCGGATCCAAGACGGTGATCGTCACGGCGCTCTGCCTGTTCATCGTCGCGTCCATCGGCGTCCTGTCCATCGATGCCGACGAGGTGCTGTTCGTCATCCCCGTCGCGGAGAAGGCCACCGGCAGCGGTCCCTTCGCCTCGCCCGGCGAGCAGGCCTATCTCGCCTTCGCCATTCTCATCGGCTTGGCCGCCGGCCCCATCCAGGCGTCGAGCCGCACGCTGCTGGCGCGTCTCTGTCCGCCCGACAAGACAACCGAGTTCTTCGGCTTCTATTCCTTCTCCGGCAAGATCACCGCCTTCGCCGCGCCGCTCGCCATCGGCCTCGTCACCGCGCTCACCGACAGCCAGCGCATCGGCATCTCGGCGAGCCTCGTCTTTCTGGTCGCCGGGCTTTTGCTCCTGCTGCGCGTGCGGACGCGCTGACGGAGACGAGGCAAGCCTGTTCGTTGCCCGACGCTTTCGCGCCCGGTCTGTCAAAGAGCTTTTGTCCGCGTTACCGCGCGTCGCGCCGCTTGAGCGCCTTGAGTTCTTTGCGCTACCGCGCGTCGCGCTGCTTGAGCGCCTAAAGGACTGAGGGGGGCCGGAGAGCCTGCGATCCTACTGCAGTGATAGGGCAGCCTCTCGGCGCCCCGCATCCGGCGATGGTTTTACAGCCCCCTTCCGCACGGCTT
>NZ_LPWF01000025.1 GCF_001723305.1 Methyloceanibacter superfactus | reverse complement strand
TCGGCTGCAGCTTTGGCTTCAGCGGCAGCCTTGGCTTCAGCGGCAGCCTTGGCTTCAGCGGCAGCCTTGGCTTCGGCGGCGGCCTTGGCTTCAGCGGCGGCTCTCGCGTCAGCCGCTGCCTGGGCCGCGGCTTTCGCTTCCGCTTGGGCAGCCTGTTCGGCGGCCGCCTCTTGCGCGGCGCGCTCGGCGGCGGCCTCGGCGGCCTCCTTCGCCTCGCGCGCCGCCGCTTCCTGGGCCGCGCTGCGGCCGGACACGTCGAGGGTCTCGAGCCGCTCGACGTCCTCCTGCATGCGCTTGATGGTCAGATAACTCTCGATCGCGGCGGTATCGATGGAGGGCGCGATGTCGCGCGCGGTATCGAGCGGCCCGGCGAACAGCACGGTCACCGGCGGCACGCCCTCACTGTTCTTGCCGGTGAGAGCCATGCGCCACTCGCTGTCGAGGCGGAGGCTGGCAAGCTCCACATAGCCGTTGATCTCGGTGTCGGCGCCGGTGGTGGCCAGCGTCGCCGGGGCGAGCCGCAAGGTGCCGTTCTTGACCTCGAAGGGAATGCGCACCGGCGCATAATCGTAGATGCCCTTGGTGAGCGTCCGGCGCACGGTCTGCGTGTCCGCCGCGATCTCCTCCTTGGTGGCCTTGATGTTGCTCTTGGCCTTGGCGGCGACCCGGCGCAGCGGCCCCGGGTTCAGCGCGAGCAGCGTGCCGGCGCCGAGCGTCAGCGTTCCCTTGCCGCCCAAGCCGGCAACGATGCCGGGCGGGCTCAAACCCTCCCCTTCGACGGCGAAGCTCATGTCGAACGGGCCGGTGGCGAGACGCGCGCCGGCCACGCTTTGCGACAGGGCCGCCAACTGGCCGCCGGTGAGCTCGGCTTGCGCCGTCACCGCCGCCCCGCCGCCGCGCGGCGACAGGACGCCCGACGCGGCCAGCGCGCCGCCGAACAGGCCGCCTTCGAGATCGGTGACGGTGAGGCCGTCGCGGTCGACCCGCGCCTTCAGGGTCGCGTTCGCCACCTCGAACGGCGCCCCGAGCACAAGCGTCTCGGCGGTGAGCGCGATGTCGCCTTCGGTGTCGTCGAGGACCTCGAGGGCGAAGCCGCGCGCGGGCCAGACCTCGGCGGCGTTGGCGCCGACCGTGCCCAGCATCTCCTCGGTCGAGGCCGTGCGCTCCCAGGCCACCAGCACGCCGAGCATCGCCGGCAAGGACGCCCGGTCGGCATTGGCCGTGATGTCGAAGCGGGTCTTGCCGTCGCCGCGTTCGAAATGGGCGCGGCCGTCGACGGCATTGCCGGCAATCTCCGACTTGACCGCATCGAGATCGATGGTGCCGCCCTCCTTGACCACGTCGGCGCTGACCGTCAGCGGCACGCCTTGCGCGCTCGGCGGGGCGTCGAGACCGACAAACGGCAAGGCGAGGCTCGCATCCTGGGTGGCGAGGGCGGCATGGCCGGTCAGGGCGACGCCTTGGTCTTTCAGTGCGCCGTGGCCGTCGAAGGAAAGCTGGAGCGCCGCGGTCTCGAGCGCGGCGCGGCCGGTGAGCTTCACGTTCGGCACGCCGGCGATCTTGAGGGACAGCGTGCCGTCGGCGCCAGCGGCCTCGGCGATGCGGTCTTGCGGCAGATCGGGGAACAGCAGCACCAGCAGCGCCTGAGGCCGCTCGCCGGTGACGCTGCCGCCGATGTCGATCTCGCGTCGCCGAGCTTCGCCGGCTCGCCCTTGGCGCGGCCGACAAAGGCCATGTCGGAGCCGCCGACCTGGCCGCTCAATTCGAGCGAGATCTTGGTCTCCTCGCCGTCGCGGCCGGCCGCCAACGCGGCGCGGATGTCGAGCGGCGCGAGCGCCGAAAGCTGCTTCGATTTGCTCACGTCCTCGGGGAGGCCGAAGAGCTCGGTGAGAACGCGCAAGGCGTCGGTGGTCTGCGCCTGGAGGCTGAGGTCGACCCGGCCCGCAGGCGACGGCGGCGAGATCGGCGATGCGGCCCTTGCCGTTCAGCGCGATGGCGCCCGGCGCGGCAAAATCGAGCGCCTCGATGTCGAGGGTGCCGTCGACTAACGCGAGCTGCGCGTCGAGCTTGCCCGCGGGGATGTTCGGCAGCAGCAGTTCGCCGACCTTCAAGGTGGCGCGCACGTCGTCGTCGCGGAGCTGGGTCAGGAGGCTTTCGCCGCTCTCACCGCCCGGTTCGGCGCCGGTGCCGGTGTCAGTCGCGGTGCCGGTATCCTCGCCGAGCCAGGCGCGCCAGATCGGCCCGCCGCCCAGCATGTCGCGCAGGTCCAGGCGGTCGCTGTCGAGCGCCAGCTCGATCACGTTGCGGGTGCCGCCCTGGTATTGGAGGCGGCCACGAAACTTGGTGCCGCTCACCTCCCCTTGCGCGTCGGCCAAGGTCAACGCGCCGTCGCCGATGGTGGCGAAGGCCGACAGCGCATAGTCGCCGACGGAGGTTTGGCCGCTCATGACCCGGTCGCCCGCCCAGCGGGTCAGCGCGCGCAGGCTCTCGCCTTCGATCTCGATGGGACCGGCGAAGACGGGGCCCATGGCGCCTTGCCGCAGCCGGCCCGACACGTCGATGCGATTGTCGCCGGGCAGCACCGCCTTCAGCCGCTCGATGGTGACGCCGCCGTCGCGGGCGGTGAGCTCCACGTCGAGGCCGCCGACCACATCGCCGCCGAGACCCGCCTGCTCGATATCCATCACGAGCACGCCTTGGCCGAGCCCAGCGGCCTCGTCCAGCACCCAGTCGGCGAATTGATAGAGGACCGCGGCCGGGGCCGGCCTCTTGCCGTCGGTAGCCGTGCCGAACAGCGCGTCGAGATCGACGAAGCGCGCGTTGATCCGGCCGTCGGCCTTGAACCTCTCGCCGAACTCGAGCGCGAGACTGCCCTTCAAGATTTGCGGGCGGCCCTTGGCGTGCACGGTGAGCTCGAAGTCCGGCAGCTCGGCCCGGTCGGGCGCGGCCCGGAGCTTGCCCTTCAACTCGATGAAGGAGGCGCTGTCGATCGGACTTGCCGGCGCGCTGGGCGCGGCTTGCGCGTCGTCCATCGCGGGCGGTGCTTCTTCGACAGACGGCGGCGCCTCGGCACGCTCCTGCGCACCCTCTTTGGCCGCGGACGTCACGATCGCCGCCGGATTGGTCATGCGCATGACGATGGTGCCGTCGTAGTCGGGCCTGACGCCGAGCCCGGTCACGCCGCCGTCGAGCTGATAGACGGCCGCGCGGTCGGGATCGCGCAAGGCCGCCTTGAGGCGGAACTTGCCGGCCGCATCCATGGCGCCGGTGGAGAAGCGCAAGCTTTGGCGGCGCCCCTCGTAATCGTATTCAGTGGAGACCTTGTAGGGGCCCGACAAGGAGGCGGCGCTCGCCTCGCCGTCGATATTGGTGAAGGTGAATTTCGGGACGCCGTCCTTGACGATCTCGATGGTGCCGCCGCTGACGCGCACCGCGTCGAGCAGCACCTCCTTGGGCGCGAAGGGTACGGCGACGCCGGGCCGGCCCACGTCGCCCCAATTGCCCCTGCCGTCGGACTTGACCTCGAGGCGCAAGGTCGGCTCGACGATCGAGAGTTGGTGGGCCTCGACGGTGCCGGTGAACAGCGTGCTGATATTGAGCCGCGCTTGCAGCGACTTCACGGTGAGGAACGGCTCTTCCAGGCTGCCGTCCTCGTCCGCCACCACGACGTCGTCGAATTTCAGCTCCGGCGCCGGCAGGAGCCTGAGACGGACCTCGCCGTTCACCTTGACCGCGCGGCCGAGCAGCTTCGTGGCCTGCTGCTCGAAGGCCGGGCGATAGTCGTTCCAATCGATGAAGAGCGGCGCGGCGAACAGCGCACTCAGCACCAGAATGAACAACGCTGTGAGTGTCAGCAGTAGCGAGTTCACCGATGTCTCTGCCTAAGGCTCGGTTGCGGGCGCAGTATCCTGCGGCAAAGCGACAGGGATGCGAGCCAATCCCGGCGCCCGCGATGCTTCGTCATGGTAACGCAAAAATCTTGCCAGGATTGAGGATATTCAACGGATCGAGCGCCTTTTTTATGGCAATCATCACGTCGACGCCTAGTCCATGTTCCTCCGCCAAATAGCCGATTTTGCCCTGGCCGACGCCATGCTCCCCGGTGCAGGTGCCCTCCATTCGCAAGGCCCGCTCGACCAGACGGTCGAGGAACTCCTGGACCCGCTTGCGCTCCTCCATGTCGGCCGGATCGATCAGGGGCATGACATGGAAATTGCCGTCGCCCACATGGCCGACGATGGGCGCCAGCAGGCTTAAGCGCTCGATGTCCTGCTTGGTCTCGGCGACGCAGGCCGCGAGCGCGGAGATCGGCACGCAGACATCGGTGGCGATGAGGTCGGTGCCTGGCTTCAAGGCGCGTGCCGCCCAATAGGCGTCGTGACGGGCCTGCCAAAGCTTGGTGCGGTCTTCGGGCCTCGTCGCCCATTCCACCTGACCGCCCCCCTCCTCCGCGGAGATGGCCGCGAAAGTCTCCACCTGCTCGCGGGTGCCGGCCGCGCTGCCGTGGAACTCCAGGAACAATGTGGGCTGCTCGGGAAGCGCGAGGCGCGAATAGGCATTGCAGCCGCGGATTTGCACCTCGTCGGCGAGCTCGATGCGGGCGATGGGCAGCCCCAACTGCACGCCGCGATGGTGGCGTTGCAGGCGCCTTCGAGGGTGTCGAAGGCACAGCGCCCGACAGGATGGTCTCGGGGATGCCGTAGAGCTTCAAGGTGAGCTGGGTGATGATTCCGAGCGTGCCTTCGGAGCCGACCAAGAGCCGCGTGAGATCGTAGCCGGCGGCGGATTTGCGCCGCCTGCCCCCGGTGGTGACGATGCTGCCGTCGGCCAGCACCGCGGTGAGGCCGAGCACGAGAGTCGCGCATGGTGCCGTAGGCGTACCGCGTTGGTGCCCGACGCGCGCGTCGCCGCCATGCCGCCGAGGCTCGCATCGGCGCCGGGGTCCACGGGAAAGAACAAACCGGTGTCGCGCAAATAATCGTTGAGGGCTTTTCGGGTGACGCCTGGCTGCACGACGCAATCGAGATCGGCCTCGTGCACGGCGAGAACCCGGTTCATACGGGAGACGTCGAGCGACACGCCGCCGCGCGGCGCATTGAGATGACCTTCGAGCGAGGTGCCGGTGCCGAACGGGATCACCGGCACACGCGCCGCGGCGCAGAGCTTCACCGCCTCGGACACCTCTTCGGTGCTCTCGGCGAACAGCACGGCGTCGGGCGGCTCGGGCTTCAGCCAGGTCAGCGTGGCGGCGTGCTGCTCGCGCAACGCCTGGCCTTGCGAGAAACGCTCGCCGAAGCGGCGCGGTGAGCGCCGCGGAACAGCGCCGCCTTCCGTGCTACTTGTGCGCTCTCGTCGGCGCGCTCGTCGCCGTCTGCCGTCGCCATGGTCATGGCGTGCAGTCTATAGGCACTCGCTCTCGAAAATCAGAGGGTTTTAGACCCGCACCACGCCGATCACCGCCGCGTAGTGGCAGCTCGCCGCCGACAGCACGAAACCGTGCCAGATGGCGTTCTGATAGGGCAGACGATTCCACAGATGGAAGACGACGCCGACGGTGTAGAGCACGCCGCCGACCATCAGCAAGGTCAGCACGCTGCTGGACAGCGCGGTCTGCAGCGGCTCCCAGGCGGCGACCACGGCCCAGCCCTGGACCAGATAGAGCGCCGTGGACAGCCCGTCGAGGAAGCGCGGCGCGAACAGCTTGATGGCGATGCCGATGGCGGCCATGCCCCAGACCACCGCGAGCAGGCCGAGCCCCCAGGCATTGTCCATCTTGATCAGGACGAAGGGCGTGTAGGTGCCGGCGATCATCAGGAAGATCGCCGCGTGGTCGAGCCGGCGGAAGACCTCCTTGATCCCCGGGCGCACGACGAGGTGATAGCCGGCCGAGCAGGTGAAGGTCGCCACCAGCGCCAGACCGTAGATCACGAGCGCCAGCACCCAGAGCGGTGTCCCGCTGTGAAGGCCGATGACGAGCAGCGCGATCAGCGCCACGACGGAGGCGGCCACGCCTACGACGTGGATGGTGCCATCCACCACCCGCTCGCCCAAAGTGTATTGCGGAAACACGCGGCCTGCCGTTCTCATCCCAAGTTACGTCCAAAACTGAATCGGCCCGTCGCCGATCAGCTTATCAAGGGATGTGGCGGGTGTGAGGCGTCACCGCAAGCGCGTGGTCATGTCGCGGCGCGGCGCACCGCGCGGGTCCCTTGAAACTCGTCCCAAGGAACCCGCCAATGACGACGCAGATATGACGGTGGAAGCTAGTTGCCGCAGGCGACGGCGCCGGCGGTGCACACATACGGCACGACCACGCCTTCCCAGCACTGGGAATAGGTCTTGGCGGTGACGACGTCAGGCTTGAGCAGCATGTCGGGGGTGACGACCGGGCGCACGGCCTTCCAGAACGGGTCCGGCTGCACCTTGCGGGCGCGGAGCGTCACATATTTCCAGCCATATTGGCGCTTGAGGGCCATGGCGTTGTCGATGGCATTCTGATGCGCGGCTTTCGCCGCCAGAGCCTTGGACGCGGCGCTGTTGGTCGCCTTGATGAGCTGGCACTTGGCGGCCGCAGGCGCGACGCCGCCGGCGAGAAACAGGCGGCCGCCCCGAGCACTACGAAACCCGACTTCGAAAGGCGAAGCATGCATATCCTCCGTTTGGATGTGTGAACTGTCGCCCGCCCGGCCGGCGTGAGCCACGATGACCGGAGCACGAGCGCCAGACCTAGAGTCTAGTTGCCGCAGACCGCCGAGCCCGTGGTGCACACCACGGGAACCACCACGCCGGTGAAGCAGGTGGTGAAGAAGCGGCTGGTGACGATGTCCGGCTTCAGCAAGGCATCCGGCGGCGGATCGCCCGGACGGACGGCCTTCCAAAAGGGATCGCCCTTCACGCGCCGGGCGCTCATGCTCATGTGGCTCCAGCCGCGGGCGCGCTTCACCTCGTGGGCGCTCTGCACGGCCAATGCCTGCGAATCCTTCGCGCCTGCGCCTTGGAGGTCGAGCTCGCCGTCGCCTTGACCAACTGGCAGCTGGCCTCGGCCGGCTGGAGACCCATCATCATAATCCCGCGACGCCGAATACGGCGGCACCCATCTTCAACAGTCGAAGCATTTCCCATCTCCCAGGACGAATAGGCGTGGCGTCTTTTTGGCAGCGCAATGCAACCACCGCAACTGCCGTAGCAAGATGTCATGCGGTTTTTTGCCAATCACGACTTTTTCGCCACGCAAACCCGTGGTTTTCCGCGGCACTCAGTCCTCGACCCTGCACGGGGGCCTCTCCGGGCAGCGCCCGGGCGGTGGCGGGTGAATTGCTGCATCATGGCGTCATCGGCGCCGGTTTGATCTTCGGCCGGCGGGGCGCCCGGCTCATCCGAGCCGGGGTCCGCGGCGGCGGGCGCGGTGGCGGCGGGCGACTCCGGCGATGCCTCCGACAAAGGCGGATTGTCCATGGCCGGGGCGGGGAGCGCGCCGCGGCAATGAGCAGCGAGCATCAAGGCGGTGGCAAGGACCTACTCATGGGCGGGGCTTCCTTCTTGCTCTTTGGCGCACATGGTCTCGGCGAATTGCGCGAGACGGGCGAAGCGCGGGTCGCTTTCGACGACCTTAGCAACCTTCTCGAAGTCTTCGAAGGCCTCGGGCTGCTCGAAGTTCTTCCGGATGCGCGCGATATAGCTTTCGACCTCAGGATATTCATAGGCCTCGATGATAAACGCGCCAAAAAAATGGCCGACCAGTTCCTCGCTGAGGAGGCCGCGGTCCATGAACAGGCCGAGATCGGAGAAGAAACCGAGATATTCGTTGATCTCCAGATGGCTGAATTTGCCGCCGTCGCCCTTATATAACTTTTGGCAACCTTCGATGGCGTTGGCGACCTTCATGTAGTTTTTGTCCCGGTCGTAGAACTCCCGGTACAGATCGCGCGCCAGCTGCACCTCCGAGATGTCGGCCCACATCTTCGTGGTCTGCACATGCATCGCCACCACGAGAACCTGCGCAATGACAAAGCTGATGATGAGAAACGCCGCGCCGACCCACTGCTCGTTCAACACCGACCGGCTGAAGGCGGCGAGGCGGGCGAAGCTCGATCCGCGGTCGGGACCGCCAGTACTGCCGGGCGTGTTGGGCGTCATGCTCACAGCGACCCTCATTGCGAACGGCCGACGATCGGTGCGGCCAGAGGCCCCGGCCTACGCCGGCGTACGGGTGGCTATAGTTCTGCTTCATGGCCAAGATTCGCGCAACCGCAGCCGAGGCGCCCTACCCGGCGGATGAGCCGGACACCGGGCAGCCCGAAACGCTGCCCCTGTCCCAGCGCGCCATGCGCCGGCGCCCGGCGGAGTATCTCGACGCGCTGAACGCGGAGCAGCGGGACGCCGTGGAGAGCCTCGACGGGCCGTTGCTGGTGCTGGCCGGCGCGGGCACCGGCAAGACTCGCGTGCTCACCACCCGCATCGCTCACATCTTGAGCCTCGGTCACGCCTGGCCGTCGCAGATCCTCGCCGTCACCTTCACCAACAAGGCGGCGCGCGAAATGAAGCTGCGGGTCAGCGATCTGATCGGCGGCGCGGTGGAAGGCATGCCGTGGCTCGGTACGTTCCACGCCATCGGCGTCAAGATCCTGCGCCGCCACGCCGAGCTCGTGGACCTGAAGCCCTCCTTCACGGTGCTCGACACCGACGACCAGATCCGGCTCCTCAAGCAATTGCTGGCGGCGGAGAATATCGACGAGAAGCGCTGGCCGGCGCGAATGCTCGCCGCCATGATCGATGGCTGGAAGAACCGCGGGCTTACGCCGAAGCGGGTGCCCGACGGCGAGAGCTTCGCCTTCGCCAACGGCAAGGCACGCGATCTCTACGCACTCTACCAGCGCCGCCTGAAGGAGCTGAACGCCGCCGACTTCGGCGACCTGCTGTTGGAGAATTTGCGGCTGTTCCAGGAGCACCCGGACGTGCTCAAGCAATATCAAGAGCGCTTCCGCTACATGCTGGTGGACGAGTATCAGGACACCAACGTCGCCCAATATCTGTGGCTGCGCCTCTTGGCTCAAGGCAGCGACAATGTCTGCTGCGTCGGCGACGACGACCAGTCGATCTACGGCTGGCGCGGCGCGGAGGTGGACAACATCCTGCGCTTCGAGACGGACTTCCCCGGCGCCAAGATCATCCGGCTCGAACGCAACTACCGCTCCACCGGGCATATCCTGGGCGCCGCCTCAGGGCTGATCGCGCATAACCAGGGCCGGCTCGGCAAGACGCTGCACACCGACGACGACGACGGCGAGAAGGTCGTGGTGGAGGGCTGCTGGGACGACGAGGAAGAAGCCCGCGTCATCGGCGAGGACATCGAGCAGCTCCAGCGCCAGGGCCATACGCTGAACGAGATCGCCATCCTGGTGCGGGCGTCCTTCCAGATGCGCGCCTTCGAGGACCGCTTCATCACGCTCGGCCTCGACTATCGCGTGATCGGCGGCCCGCGCTTCTACGAGCGCCAGGAGATCCGCGACGCCACCGCCTATTTCGAGGTGACGCTGAACCCGGCCAACGATCTCAAATTCGAGCGCATCGTCAACGTGCCGCGCCGAGGCTTGGGCGAAGCCACGCTCAAGTCGCTGCATCAGCTGGCGCGCGCCCGCGGCGTGCCGCTGACGCAAGCCGCCCGCCTCATCGTCGAGACCGAGGAATTAAAGCCGAAACCGCGCAAAGCGCTCGCCGACCTCATCGCCGCCTTCGACCGCTGGCGCGCGCTGATCGACGGCATGAGCCATACGGAGCTCGCCGAGCTGATCCTGGACGAGTCCGGCTATACCGCCATGTGGCAGGCCGACCGGTCGCCGCAGGCGCAGTCGAAGCTGGAGAATCTGAAAGAGCTGATCCGCTTCATGGACGAGTTCGACACGCTGGCCGGCTTCATGGAGCACGTGTCGCTGGTGATGGACGCCGCCACCGAGGAAGGCACCGACCGCATCAACCTGATGACGCTGCATTCGGCCAAGGGCTCGAATTCGACAGCGTGTTCCTGCCCGGCTGGGACGAAGGGCTCCTGCCCCATCAGCGCAGCCTCGACGACTCAGGCCGTTCGGGCCTCGAGGAAGAGCGCCGGCTGGCGCATGTGGGGCTGACCCGCGCGCGCAAGCGGCGAAGATCACCTTCGCCCAGAACCGCCGCACCCACGGCATGTGGCAGACCGCGCTGCCCTCGCGCTTCGTCGACGAGCTGCCGCTCGATCATGTGGAGGTCGCCGAGGACAAGGGCACGCGCGGCTACGGGCCGAGCCGCTTCGACACGGCGGACAATCTGTTCGCCTCCGGCTTCTACGATACGCCGGGCTGGCAGCGGGCGCAGCGCAACCGGCCGCAAGGCGCCACTCCGTCCGCACCGCGCCGCGCGCCGCTGACCATCGAGGGGACGCTGGTCGCCGCCAGCACCGCGCCGGGCGCCGGGCTCGAGATCGGCGTGCGCATCTTCCACCAGAAATTCGGCTATGGCCGCGTGGCCCAGGTCGACGGCAACAAGCTCACCGTCGATTTCGAGAAGGCCGGACGCAAGAAGGTGGTCGACAGTTTCGTCGAGCGGGTGTGAGCCGCTGACCGCCGATGTGGCTCTTCGGATATGGCTCTCTGATGTGGGACGGCTGGGAGGACGCCTATGGCTGCCGCACCCGCACCCCCGCCGATCTCGACGGCCATGCCCGCGTCTTCAACAAGAAATCGCTGGAGCGCTGGGGCACCCATGACCGGCCCGGCCTCACCCTCAATCTCGTGCGGCACGGCACGCCGTCCGTAAGTTGCCGCGGCGTGGCGTTCGAATTCGACGACGCGGCGCGGACCGACATCGAAGCCTATCTCAGCCATCGGGAGACCTGCGCGGCGACGGAGGTGTCTTTGCGCCTGCCCGACACAACCGAAGTCTCAGCGCTCACCTACATCTATGACGGCCCAAGGCTGATCGAGGCGGGACTGCCTTTGGCGGAACGCGCCGCGATGATCCTGGCGGCGGCGGGCATTGCCGGCTCGAGCTACGACTACATCAAGGGGGTGCGGGCGCATCTCGCCGCGCTCGGCGTCACAGACCCCGAAGTCGACGAACTCTGGGCGGCGGTCGAGGCTCTCGCAGCGGTTTAAGCCGCACGAACCGCGACGACCCCCTTCCCAAGCCGGAACAAATAGTGTACATTGATCCTGGTTTGTTCTAGCGTCAATCGAGGGGGATTGGTCATGCGTGTCAGTTTCGTCAGTCTTTTCATGGTCTTCACTCTGTCTTTCGCCTTGCTGTCCATCGCCACGGCATACAGCCAGGACGGCTGCAGTTGTAAGGGCTGCGGCTGCAAAGGCGGCCCGGGCTGGCGCAGCCCCGAGGGGACGTGCGTCGCCGAGGCCAAGCTTGCGGCGATCTGCGGCGCGCCGGCCGGGGCTCCGTGCGTCCGAGAGGCCGTCACGCAAGTCTGCTTTGGCAAGCCGGCTGCGATCGGCGCTCAGGACGAAGCGACGCTGCAATAGACACGAACACGAGCGGAGCCGCGCCGCACGGTCTTAGCGCCGAAGAGTCGTGGCCCGCTTGCGTTGAATCAATGACGCCGCGCCGCCGCGTGCCCTCTACTCCGGTCAGGTGAAATTCCAAGGTGCAGGGGGCCCCGATGCCGCCTTTGAAAGCATTCGGACTTTTCGTGTCCGCGCTGGTCGCAGCGTCCCTCGCCTTGAGCGGCGCACGGGCCGGCGGATCGCTGACGCTCGCCGACATCATGCAAGAGTTCAGGGCCAATGGGACGTTCATCGCCGAGGTCAAGGCGGAGCTGAAGTCAAAGACCCTGAAAGCCGACAAGGTGTCGTGCTTCGGCTCGCGCTTCGGCAATCACTTCGTCCATCTCGTCGGCGCGCGCTCGGTACCCTACGAATGCCAGGTCGGCAAACGGACGCTCTCGATCGACGGCGAGGTGGTCTTCTACGACAAAAAGGGGCGCGCGCTCGATTTCTTCGGCGAAGGCACGCCGGAGAACGCCGTGCGCTTCGAGACCAAGGACCTCAACTGGACGTGGGACAAGCCGGACGACATTCCGTAACGGCCTTGAGAGCGGTTCCTTCTCCACGTTTCCTTGGCGGAGCAAGTCGCCTCCCCTAAGCTCCCGGCGCCATGGAGACCGATTCCCAAACAGGATCCACCTTTCGGGCGACCGTCGAGGCGGCGCCCGACACGGCCGGCCGCATCGCCCGCGCGCTGGACGAGGCGGAGGAGATGCCCGCGCTCTCCGTCAGCTATTTCGATCTCGGCAACGGGCAGTATGAGGTGTCCGCGCTCTACGGGGAGATGCCGGCGGAAGGCACACTCGCCGCGCTGATCGGCAAAGCGGCCGACGGCGATGCCGTGACGCCGCTCACCATCGAGGAGATGGCCAACCAAGATTGGGTGACCCTGTCGCAAGGTCAGCGCGGGCCGGTGCGCGCGGGACGCTTCGTCATCCATGGCAGCCACGACCGCGACACTATTCCGCCAAGCCGCTTCACCATCGAGATCGACGCCTCCAACGCTTTCGGCACCGCCCATCATGCGAGCACGCGCGGCTGTCTGCTGGCGCTCGACGAATTGGCCAAGCGCGGCCGCCCCGATCTGGTGCTCGATCTCGGCACGGGGAGCGGCGTGCTCGCCATCGCCGCGGCGCGCGCCTTCGACCGGCCCGTGGTGGCGACCGACAACGATCCGGTGGCCGTGGCCATCGCCGCCGACAATGCCCGCAAAGCGGGCGTGGCGCAGCAGGTGCACGCGGTCGTGGCCGAAGGCTTCGCGCACCCGGCGCTACGCCGGATCAGGCCCGACCTGATCCTCGCCAATATCCTGGCGCGGCCCCTCTCCGGCCTGGCGCCGGCCATGGCCAAGAGCCTCCTGCCCGGCGGACTCGCCATCCTGTCAGGACTGACCGCGGCGCAAGGCCGGGCCATCGAGGCGCGTTATTGCGGCCTTGGCTTCACCCTGGAAAAGCGAATCATTCTCGATGGATGGGCGACGCTGGTGCTAGGTCGTCGCAGCGCAAGCATTTTGCGCGATTGATCGGGGCCAACGCTTCGGCATACAACAGCCGGCATGTATCAGAGTTTCGAAGAGGCCAGCGCCCCGGCGGCCAGCGGCGACCGGGTCAAGGCAGTGTTGCGGGAACTGAAGACGCGGCGGCTCAAAGGCTTCCTCGTTCCCCATAGCGATCAGCACCAGAACGAGTTCCTGCCCCCGTGCGAGGAGCGGCTTGCTTGGCTCACCGGCTTCACCGGCTCGGCCGGCGTCGCCATCGTCACCGACAAGGGCTCGGCCCTGTTCGTCGACGGCCGCTACACGCTGCAAGCCAAGAAGCAGGTCGACAGCCATGTCTTCGAGGTGCTGCAGGTGCCCGAAGCCAAGCCGTCGACCTGGCTGCGCGAGACGCTGGTCCGCGGCAACACGGTGGGCTACGACCCGGCGCTGCACACGATCAAGGAGATCGAGCGCCTTACCAAGACGCTCGCCGCCGCCGGCATCAAGCTCGCGCCGGTGCCGGACAATCCCATCGACGGGCTTTGGGGCTCGGAGCGGCCGAAGCCGTCCGCCGCGCCGGTCTATCCGCACCCGGCCGAGTTCGCCGGCAAGAGCGTGGCCGAGAAGATCGCCGACGTGCAGGCCACGCTGGCGAAGGACAAGCAGGACGCCGTGCTGCTCACCGCGCCGGATTCCATCTGCTGGCTGTTCAATATTCGCGGCGGCGACATCAAGCACACGCCGGTGGCGCTGGCCTTCGCCGTCGTGCCCGCGACCGGCCGCCCGACGCTCTTCGTGGATCAAGCCAAGACTGGCGATACGATCCGCAATGCGCTGAAACCTTTCGCCGATATCGCCAAGCCGGACGAGCTCGACGCGGCGTTGAAAGCGCTTGCCGCCGAGAAGGCGAAGGTGCGGCTCGACCCCGAATCGGCGGCGATGCGCTTCGCCCGCGTGCTCGAGGCCGAGGGCGCCAAGTTCGTCGCCGGCGACGATCCCTGCACTCTGCCCAAGGCCATCAAGAACCAGGCCGAGATCAAGGGCGCCGCGCCGCTCATATGCGCGGACGCCGTGGCCATGGCGCGCTTCCTCGCCTGGCTCGACGAGGTGGGCGAGTCCGGCAAGGTGGACGAAGTGTCGGCGGCGATGCGGCTCGAGGATTTCCGCCGCGAGACCGGCCAGCTCAAGGATATCAGCTTCGACACCATCTCGGCCTCGGGACCGCACGGGGCCGTGGTCCATTACCGGCCGACCAACGCGGCGAAGCGCGTCCTCGACAAGGGCTCGCTCTATCTCATCGATTCCGGTGGTCAGTATGCGGACGGCACCACCGACATCACCCGCACCCTTGCCATCGGCAAGCCGACGCCTGAGATGAAGCGTCATTATGGCATCGTGCTGAAGGCTCATATCGCCATTGCCTCGGCACGTTTTCCCAAGGGCACGCGCGGCCAGGATCTCGATCCTTACGCACGGCGCCCGCTGTGGGAGGCCGGCCTCGACTACGATCACGGCACCGGTCACGGCGTCGGCAGCTATCTGTCGGTGCATGAGGGCCCGCAGCGCCTGTCGCGGCTCGGCACCGTGGAGCTCAAGCCCGGCATGATCCTGTCCAACGAGCCCGGCTATTACCGCGAAGGCAAATATGGCATCCGGCTGGAGAATCTGATCCTGGTGACGCGGCCCGAGAACGTCGAAGGCGGCGACCGGGAGATGATGGGCTTCGAGACGCTGACGCTGGTGCCGTTCGACCGGCGGCTCATCGACCCGAAGCAGCTCGACCGGGCCGAACGCGCCTGGCTCAACGCCTATCATGCGCGGGTGCGCCGCGAGATCGAGCCACTGCTCGTCAGCGACGACCGGCCCTGGCTACGCCACGCCACCGCGCCGATTGGCTAGCGGCGCTGAAAGCCGCGAAAGGAGGCCGTCATGGAAGTCTTCGTGTCGGCCATCGCGGCGACGTTGACCACGGTGGCCTTCGTGCCCCAGGCGATCCACATCATCCGCTTCAAGGAGACGCGCGCCATCTCGCTCCAGATGTATGTGGCCTTCGCCACCGGCGTCGCCTTCTGGCTCTTGTTCGGCTTTATGATTTGGAACTGGCCGATGATCGTCGCCAACGCCATCACGCTGGCGCTGGCGCTGTCGATCATCACCATGAAGCTGCGCTACGGGTGAGGCTTACTCGATCAGCGCCAGCCATTCGTCCTCGGTGAGGACGTTCACCCCTAAGTCCTTGGCGTTTTTCAGCTTGGAGCCGGCGCCCGGTCCCGCCACCACATAGTCGGTGTTCTTGGACACGGAGCCCGCCACCTTGGCGCCGAGGCGCTCGGCGCGGGCCTTGGCCTCCGAGCGGGTCATGCGTTCGAGCGTGCCGGTGAACACCACCGTCTTGCCGGAAACCGGCGAGGCATGATCGACCGCCTCCAGCTCTTGGGGTTTCACCTTCTTCAGCAGCTCGTCAACCACGGTGACATTGTGCGGTTCGGCGAAGAAGTCGGCGATGGCCACGGCCACGGCCGGACCGATCCCCTCGATATTGTCGAGCTCGGCGAAGGCCTCGCCGGAGCGGTCGTCGGCGGCCGCGCGCATGGCCTTCACGAAAGTCTCCGCCGTGCCGTAGCGGCGGGCGAGGAGCCGCCCGGTGATCTCGCCCACATGGCGGATGCCGAGCGCATAGATGAAGCGGTCGAGCTTGACGGCGCGGCGCGCCTGGATGGCCGCGAACAGCTTCTGTGCCGAGAGCGCGCCCCAGCCTTCCCGCTTGGCCAACTGCTCGTCCGGGTCCTTCTCCTTGTCCTTCTCTTCCAGCGTGAAGATGTCCGGCGGCGATTTGATGATGTTGTCGTCATACAGCTCCTGGATGCGCTTCTCGCCGAGTCCCTCGATGTCGAAGGCGTTGCGCGAGACGAAATGCTTGAGCCGCTCAACCCGCTGCGCCGGACAGATGAGCCCGCCGGTGCAGCGGCACACCACGTCGCGCTTGCCCGTCTTCTCGTCCACCTCGCGCACCGCCAGGCTGCCGCAGGACGGGCAATGGGTCGGAAACTTGAATCGTTTCGACTCCTTAGGGCGCTTGTCTAAGACCCACGTCGAGCACTTGCGGGATGACGTCGCCGGCCCGCTGCACGATGACCGTGTCGCCGATGCGGATATCGCGGCCCTCGCGCAAGCTCTCGCCGTTGCGCCGATGCCGGCGATATAGTCCTCGTTATGCAGCGTGGCGTTCTGCACCACGACGCCGCCGACGGTGACCGGCTCGAGCTTGGCCACGGGCGTCAGCGCGCCGGTGCGGCCCACCTGGATCTCGATATCGTTGAGGACCGTGGTCGCCTGCTCGGCGGGGAACTTATGGGCGATGGCGAAGCGCGGCGAGCGCGAGACGAAACCGAGCCGCTCCTGGAGATCGAGGCGGTCGAGCTTGTAGACGATGCCGTCGATGTCGTAGTCGAGGCTGGCGCGATCGCTCTCGATGTCGCGATAGGTCTTGAGCATGTCCTCGACCGAGGTCGTGCGCTCGGCGAGCGGGTTCAGGGGGAAGCCCCATTTCTTCATGGCGCGGTAGGCGCCCCATTGGGTGTCGGCCGGCGGCGCGGGCGCCTCGCCCCAGCCATAGGCAAAGAAGGCCAAGGGCCGCGAGGCCGTGATGGTGGGATCGAGCTGACGGAGAGAGCCGGCGGCGGCGTTGCGCGGATTGGCGAACAGGCGGTCGCCGCGCGCGGCTTGCGCGTCGTTGAGCTTCTGGAAGGCGCTGCGGCTCATATAGATCTCGCCGCGCACCTCGAAGGGATCGGGGAAGTCTTTTGCCGCGATCTCGTGCGGGATGTCGGCGATGGTGCGGACATTGGCGGTGACGTTCTCGCCCTCATAGCCGTCGCCCCGGGTCGCTGCTTGGACGAGCCGCCCGCCCTCATAGCGGAGCGTGATGGACAGGCCGTCGATCTTGGGCTCGGCGGTGAAGGCGAGCTCCGCGTCCTGATCGAGGCCCAAAAAGCGGCGGATGCGGTCGAGGAAGTCGCGCACCCCCTCCTCGTCGAACACATTGCCGAGTGACAGCATGGGCACGCGGTGGACGACCTTGCCGAAGGCCTCGACGGGGGCGGCACCCACCTTCAACGACGGGCTGTCGGCGCGCACGAGATCGGGAAAGCGCGCCTCGATCGCCTCGTTGCGCTTGCGCAGCGCGTCGTAGGCGGCGTCGGAGACCTCGGGGGCGTCCTTCTGGTAGTAGAGCGAATCGTGATGGGCGATCTCGGCAGCGAGGCGCGCGAGCTCGGCCGCGGCTTCCGTGGCGTCGAGACCGGCAACCGGTTTCCCCGCGAGCGGCGCCTCTTCCTTCTTGCTCTTTATCTTGCTCATGATTTCAGAATCTTACGCGGACCGGCTCATCAGCTTGTCGGCCGCGGCGCGGGCCTCGTCGGTAATGGTCTGGCCCGCCAGCATGCGGGCGATCTCCTCGCGGCGGTGCGGGCCCTCGAGCACCACGACGCGGGTCGCCATGGTCTCGCCCGCGGGGCCGTGCATCGCCTCCTTGGCGATCATCAGATGGCCGTCGGCGAGGGCCGCCACTTGCGGCGCGTGGGTCACCGCCAGCACCTGAACCTTCGAGGCGAGCCCCGCCAGGCGCTCGCCGATGGCCGAGGCCGTGGCGCCGCCGACGCCGGAATCCGCCTCGTCGAAAATCAGGGTCGGCGCCGAGCCGCGCGCGGCAAGCACGACTTTCAACGCCAGGATGAAGCGCGCCAGCTCGCCGCCGGAAGCGACCTTCATCATCGGGCCCGGGCTCGGTGCGGGATTGGTGGCGACCCAGAAGGCGACGCGGTCGATGCCGCTCGGGCCGCCCTCGGCCAAGTCCACGGTCTCGATATGGGTGACGAAGCGCGCCTTTTCGAGCTTCAGCGGCGCAAGTTCCGCCGCCACCTCGGTGTCGAGGCGCTTGGCGGCTTTTGCCCTAGCCTTACTCAAAGCGCTTGCGGCGGTCTCATAGGCCGCGCGCGCCGCCTGCGCCGCCTTGGCGAGCTCGCCCGACCGGCTTTCGCTCTTGTCCAGCGCCGCAAGCTCCCGCTCCAGCCGCTCGGTCAGCGCCGCCAGATCGTCCACCTGCACCCGGTGGCTGCGGGCGAGCGCGCGGAGCGCAAACAGCCGCTCCTCGGCTCGCTCGAGATCGCCCGGCTCGAATTCCGTCTGGGCCAGCGCCTCCTCCAGCCGGTCGCGGGCCGGCGTGGTCTCGCTCAGGACGCGCTCCAGGGCCTCGGCGGCGGCGGCGAGCGCAGGCCCGCCCGTGGCCGCCTGGCGCTCGATCCGGCGCAAGGCGGACGCCAGGCGCGCGCCGGCGGTCCCCTCCCCGGTGAGCGCGTCGAGGGCCTCGTTCAGCTCGCCGGCGATCTTCTCGGCATTCATCATCATCTGGCGGCGGGAGGCCAAAGACTCCTCCTCGCCGGGCTCCGGGTTGAGAGTCCGCAGCTCCTCCAGGGCATGGGCGACATAGTCGGCATTGGCGCGGGTGGCGGCGATCTCGCCCTCGTGACGGGCCAGCTCGCCTTCCGCTTCCTGCCAGGCCTCATAGAGACCTGCGAGCCGGGCGGCATCGCCGCTCAGGCCGCCGAAGGCGTCCACCAGGTCGCGGTGACCGCTCGGGTCAATAAGCGCGCGCTCGTCATGCTGGCCGTGGATCTCGACCAGTGCGTGGCCCACCTGCCGCAAGAGCTGCACGCTGACGCTCATGTCGTTGATTGAGGCGCGGCTCCGTCCGTCCATTCCCTGTACCCGCCGCAAGATCAGCCCCTCGTCGGTGGGGATGGCGTTCTCGGCGAGCAGCGCCAGCACCGGGTGGTCGGGGCTGAGCTCGAAGGTGGCGCTGACCTGGCCCTGCTCGGCGCCGCGGCGCACGAGCGAGGCGTCGCCGCGCGCGCCGATGGCCAGCGAGAAGGCATCGAGGAGGATGGATTTGCCGGCGCCGGTCTCGCCGGTGAGCGCGGACAGGCCTTGGCCGAATTCCAGATCGAGCTTGTCGATCAGAACGATATCGCGGATCGACAGAGCGGCTAGCATGGCGTGCGCGTCAGGTTTGGCCGCCGTCGCCCTTCCAGGTCTGGGTGATCCACGAGCCTTCGTGCTGCTGGGGCTCCAGGCCACGCTTCCCTAGGAGACTGTAGGCGTGCTTGTACCACTTACTGTCCGGAAAGTTGTGGCCGAGCACGGCAGCCGCCGTCTGGGCCTCATTGACGATACCTAACGCCATATAAGCCTCGGTGAGGCGCATCAAGGCTTCTTCGATTTGCTCGGTGGTCTGATATTCGGTGACCACGGTGCGGAAGCGGTTGATGGCCGCGAGGTAGTTGTTGTGGCGCAGATAATAGCGCCCAATCGTCATCTCGTTCGCCGCCAGGAGATCGCGCAAGATTCGCACGCGGTTGCTCGCTTCCGCCGCATAGCGCGAATTGGGATAGCGCTGCAGTAGCGTGTCGTAGGCCGCCAGCGACCGGCGGGCATATGTCTGGTCGCGCTTCGGATCGAGCACCTGGTCGTAATAGGACATGCCGATGATGTTCTGGGCGAGATCCGATTCCTGGGTGCCCGGATGCAGCGTCAAATAACGGTCGGCGGCGGAAACGGCGTCGTCATACTGGCCGGCCTTGTAATAGGCGTAGGAGGCCATGACGATCGACCGCCGCGCCTCCTGGGAATAGGGATGGTTGATGTCGACTTGCTCGTATTGGCGCGCGGCCTCGCCGTAGTCGCCCTTGTTGATCATGGCCTCGGCCTGGCCGTAGATCACGTTCGGCGGGTCGTTGTTGACCAACTCCGCCTTGTCGCTGCCGAAGATGGACCCGCAGCCGGCGAGCATGGCGGCTGCCAGCACCATGCCGAGCACGGCGCATAGGCGCGGCGCGATACGCGGCTCTCCCGGTCCCGACATGCTTCCCCTCAAAACTGCCCCTGGCGCGAGACATCGCGCCCTTCCGGCGACGCTAGCGCCGAGTGCTAGCACCCAACTAGCGGATTATGGTGTTTTTTTGCTCAGAGCGGCCCACACGCGGGCTCCAGTCCGTAATCCTACGCATAACTGAAAGGGCCGGACGCATTTCCGCGTCCGGCACCGTCAGACCCCACAGGGTAGAAATCGAAAGGCTCTAGCTGCGGTCGGCGGCGAAATTGGCCGCGGCCAGGCGATGGCTAAGCTCGGCATGGCGAACTTCGCGGTAGCGCGGGGCCTCGACCATGGTCCAAGCGTCCGGATCGGCGAACAGGGCCTTGAGCACCAGCGCATTCAGCCGATGACCGCCCCGGCGTGACCGGTAGGCGCCGAGAATGGGCGCGCCCGCCAGCGCCAGGTCGCCAACCGCGTCCAGCGCCTTGTGGCGCACGAACTCGTCGGCGAAGCGAAGGCCTTCGCGGTTGATGATGCGGTCGTCGCCGATGGCAACCGTGTTCTCGAGAGATGCGCCAAGAGCAAGACCAGCCGCCCACAGGCGCTCGACGTCCTTCATGAAGCCGAAGGTGCGGGCCCGGGCCAGCTCCCGGCGGAACGAGCCGGGATTCACGTCGATTTCGATCTTCTGGGTGCCGATCAACTGCGTCTCGAAGCCGATCTCGACATCCAGACGGAAGCCGTTATGCGGGGTCAGCTCGCCGACGGCGCCACCATCCTCGACACAAATCGGCTTCAAAACCTTCAGGAAGCGGCGCGGCGCGTCGAGCTCGGTCAGGCCGACCTCGTCAATCGCCTCGACGAAGGGCGCGGCACTGCCGTCCATGATCGGCACTTCCGGGCTGTCGATCTCGATCAGCGCATTGTCGACCCCAAGGCCGCGCAGAGCCGCGAGCAGATGCTCAACGGTCGCGACAGAGGCCCCGTTGCCGTCGCCGAGGACGGTGCACAGCGTGACGCCGGTGACCCACTGCTGATCCGCAGCGATCTCGATCCCGTCGGCTTCGCCGTTGGAAATGTGGAAACGTAGTCCGGTATCGCCATCAGCCGGACAAAGAGAGATGGAAACTGGTGCCCCGCCGTGGACCCCGGTGCCCGTCAGCGATATCTCGCTGGCAAGCGTAGTTTGGCGTGCCCCGATAAAACCCTTCATGGCCCCCGTTGGCCCCCGCGCCGTCGTCTGGTTCCCTACTCAGCCCGGAGAGAACCCCGAGCCCCCCATCGATCAGCGTCCCTGGCACTTAACTAGACCGTATAAGCTGGCCCCGATGTGCCTTTTTGGTCCTGCCGATCAATCTAATAGGAACCATAACCTTCGGGCTTAGGGGCTACAAATCACGGTTTCTTTCACTGTATTACGGGCCGAAATACCTCCTAATACATTGATTTTGCTTCCATTTTATCGACGGCAGAGGCATCGGCCAGGCGATTTGGTTAACGCCTGGCCACGCCTTAGTTCGCCCGGCGGCGCAGAAACGCGGGAATCTCCAGGTCGTCGTCCGCGTATGATTCTGCCGCAGCCGGTTCTGTCGCCGCAGCCCGGGCCAGCCTGGGCTGGGCCTGAAGCTGAGGCTCCCGCCGTGCCGGAGCCGGCGCGACCGAGACCATGGGCTCCCGCGGCCGATCGATCCGCAAGCTCCGGGGGGCCGGCATCTCGGCCCGTGGCGTCTCCGCCCGGAAGGCGTCCGCCCGCGGGGTCTCCGATGCTCCGCGCTGGCCGAATTCGGGCTCGAGCTTGGACGGCATCTCCGCCTCGGTGTCTTTGCGGCCGCGGCCGACATTGGCCAGCCGCTCCAGGAAGCCGACCTTGCGCTTCTGCTCGGCAAGACCAGCCTGGGGCGCCTCGCCGTTCTGCGCCTTGATCGCCTTCTGGGCGACGATGGGCAGCTCCTCGACATTCGGCATGCGGCGGACCGGCCGCTTAATGGCGGCGGGCGGGGCCGGCTGGAAGTTGTGCTGGGGCGCCGCCGGCCTCGCGGGAGCCGGGGTGCGCGGCAGCGCGATGCCGGTGGCCTGGGCCGGGCGCTTCTCGATGGTGACATTGCCCGGGGCGCGCCAGACCGACGGCTCCTGCACGATGTCGTTGGCGGCAAGGTCCATGCTCGGCTCGTCGAGGTCGATCGGCGCTTCGGCCGGGCCGCGGCGGGCGGCATGGCAGCAAGGCCAGCCAGGCGCTCGGTCAACCGACCCGTATCCGGCTGGGCCGCGGCCGCCGTCTGGGACGAAGCCTCACGCTCGGCTTCCAACAGGCCAATGCCGGTGGCGACCACCGAGACCCGAATGATGCCGTCGAGCTCGTCGTCATAGGTTGCGCCGACGATGATGTTGGCATCGCCGTCCGCCTCGGCGCGGACGCGGCTCGCCGCCTCGTCGCCTCGTAGAGGGTGAGATCGCTGCCGCCGGTGATGGAGACGAGAAGGCCGCTCGCGCTTCATCGACACGTCGTCCAGCAGGGGATTGGAGATCGCCGCCTCGGCCGCCTCGATGGCGCGGCGGTCGCCGCTCGACTCGCCCGTACCCATCATCGCCTTGCCCATGCCGGCCATGATGGTGCGGACATCGGCGAAGTCGAGATTGATCAAGCCTTCCTTGACCATCAGATCGGTGATGCACGAGACACCGGCCCGCAACACGTCGTCGGCCATGCCGAAGGCGTCGGTGAAGGTGGTCTTCTCGTTCGCGACCCGGAACAGATTCTGGTTCGGAATGATGAGCAGCGTATCGACGTATTTCGACAGCTCCTCGATACCGGCCTCGGCAGCGCGATAGCGCCGCGAAGCCTCGAACTGGAACGGCTTGGTGACGACGCCAACGGTGAGGATGCCCTCTTCGCGGGAGGCGCGCGCGATGACCGGCGCCGCACCCGTGCCCGTGCCGCCACCCATGCCGGCGGTGATGAAGGTCATGTGGCAGCCGACGAGGTGCGCCTTGATGTCGGCCATGGCCTCCTCGGCCGCGGCCGCGCCGATCTCCGGCTTGGAGCCGGCACCCGAGCCTTCGGTGACGTTGGTGCCCATCTGAATGCGGCGCTCGGCGGTCGAGCTCATGAGCGCTTGCGCGTCGGTGTTGGCGACGACGAACTCCACGCCCTGGAGGCCGCGTTCGATCATGTTGTTGACGGCGTTGCCGCCGGCGCCGCCCACTCCGAACACGGTAATGCGCGGCTTGAGTTCGGTCAGATCTGGAACTCTGAGGTTAATAGTCATGGCGGCTTCCAATCCTTGCGATTGTCCCTTGCTACGGCTCCCTAACTGGCGCTCCCCGCATGTGCGCCGGCTCGAAGCCTTTAAAAATTCTCCATGATCCACTCGCCAACTTTGGCGAAGTAGCCTGTCCCCGTACGCAAGAACCGTTGCTCGGTGCGGGCACCGAGCTTGTCGTCGCCACGCGCCCAATGCAGGAGCAGGCCGATCGCGGCGGAGAAGTCCGGCGCGGCGGCCACTGGCGGCAATCCATTCATGGCGCGCGGGCGGCCAAGCCGCGCCGGGCGTCCAAACATGTTCGAAGCGAGCTCCGGCAGGCCGGTGAGCTGGCTGCCGCCGCCGGTCAGCACCAAATGCTGGGTGACCTCGGCGGCCAGGCCGCTGCCCGCGAGCCGGCGGCGCATCAGATCGAGAATCTCTTCGACCCGGGGCCGGATGATGCAAGCAAGCTGCGCCTTGGTGATCTGGTTCAGGCTGCCTTGAGACATGCCGCTGACGCAGGGGTAGGTGATGATCTCGCGCTCGTCGGAGAGCGTGGCGAAGGCGCTGCCGTGCAATGTCTTCAGGCGCTCGGCATGCTCCATGGGCGCGCTGGAGCGTCCGGGCGATGTCGGTGGTGACGCCGTTGCCTCCGAGCGCGATGGCGTCGGCATGAATGAAATGTCCGTCGACAATCACCGACAGCGTGGTGGTGCCGGCGCCGAAATCGATGCAGGCAACCCCGAGATTGGCCTCATCGGGCGTACGACCGCCAGCGCGCTCGAATAGGCGCGGCCACGAGGCTCGCGACGCCGAGATGGCAGCGTTCGACGACCAGCATCAGATTGCGCATGGCCACCTCGTCGGCGGTCACCGCATGGAGATCGACGGAGAGACGCTCGCCGCACATGCCTTGCGGCTCGCTGATGCCGCTATTCTCGTCGAGGCGATAGCCGGTCGGCAAAGCATGCAGAACGGTGCGCTTGTCGCGCGCGGCATATTGGCGGCCGCCGGCGAGCAGGCGCTGCACGTCGTCGTCGCGCACCGCGCCGGAGGCCAAGGCCACGCTTGCGGAGAAACTGTCGCTCTTGAGGCGTCCGCAGGTGACGGACACATGCACGTCCTCGACGGTGACGCCGGCCATGCGCTCGGCCGCGTCCACGGCGGAGCGGATGCAATGCTCGGCGCTATCGAGATGGGTGACCATGCCGGCCTTGAGGCCTTCGGCGCGCGTGTGTGATCGAAGCCCAGCACCTCGAACTGCACCGCGTCGCCCTTGCCCTCGAACCAGTCGGGAGCGGCGGAGGTCTTGCCGATCAGGCAGCACACTTTGCTCGTGCCGATGTCGAGCGCGGTCACGATGCGCTGACGTTTGCTCCTGATGGTCGTGCTGTATGTCATCCCCCTGCCCTCAAGCCCCTTCTTATGTCTTGCCTTTGGAGGTCGCGCCGGTGCTCGCGGTCGGCACGTCGATGGGCACGGCCGTGCCGGATTGATTGGCGGCCGCGGTCTCATGGAAGCGCACGGTGATGCGGTCGAGCAGGCGCAGGTCGATCGCCGCGAAATCCTCCTCCAGAACGCCGCGCTCTTGCGCCAGCTTGGTGAGGGATTGCAGGGCCACCTCGATATTGTCGTCGGGCAGCATGATCTCCATGCCGGTGCGCAGCTTCAGGGTCCAACGCCGGTCGCCGACCCTGAGCGCCGCGAGCATCTTGTCCCGCAGCTCGCCATAGGGCTCGAGTGCCGCGTAAAGGGCGGAGGCGTTCTTGCTGGCGCCCTCGCCGACGACCAGCGGCAAATCCGGATAGGCTTGCGGCAGCGCCGGGGCGAGAACCACACCCTGGTCGTCGACCACGAAGGTTTTGCCCTTGGTCTGCCAGACGGCGTAAGGCTCGCGCTCCTCGATGACCACTTGCAGGGTCGAGGGCAGCAAGCGCATCACTTGCGCATGGCGGATCCACGGCACCGCTTCCAGCCGCTCCTTGGCGGCGTCGGTGTCGAAACTGAGCATCATGGTGTCGGGACCGGCGGCAAGCGCGGTGGTGATCGCCATATCGGTGGCGTGGCGCTGGCCTTCCACGGTGACGCGCTCCACGCCGAACCCGGCGACGACGGCGAGGCGCTGCACGCCCATGCTGAGCGCATCGAGCAGCCGCCCGGTCTGGCCGCCGATGATGGCGCCGTAGACGACTGAGATACCGAGGAAAAGGACGCAAATCAGCAGCCATTTGCCACGCGCGCGGTCGCTTCTGGCCTTGCCGAGGCGAATGCTGCGGGCCTCCGCGAGATGAGCGCGCGCGTGCCGGTCAGCACAGGCAAGCCACGGGACGGCTCCCGCGGCGCGGCGATGCCACGCGCGAGCAGGGCATCTTGTGCCCGTCTTCCCTTAGCCTGACCCTTAGCTGGGCCTAACGATTGCACGACGCGTCCTCCACGATCCAGCGGACAAGCTCACCGAACGAGCGGCCGCCATAGGCTGCAAGCTCGGGCACAAGCGACGTCGACGTCATGCCTGGCTGGGTATTGACCTCAAGGCAGATCATTTCCCCCGTGCCGTCTGGCCGGTCGTCGAAGCGGAAGTCGGAACGGCTGACCCCACGGCAGCCCAGTGCCCTATGAGCCGCTACCGACAGCTTCTGTACCAATTGGTAAACATTTGGTTTAAGCGGCGCCGGGAGGACATGAATTGAGCCCCCCGGAGCGTATTTTGCGTCGTAATCATAAAAGGCTAGCCCTTCGGCCGGCTTGATCTCGATGACCCCCAAAGCCTCCTCGCCCATGACCGCGCAGGTCAGCTCGCGGCCAGGAATGAACCGTTCGATCATGATTTCTTCACCCAGGGCCCAGTCGGCCGAGGTGAGCTCCTGGGGCGGATGAGCCTGGTCCTCGCGGACGATATAGACGCCCACGGACGAGCCTTCCGCCGGCGGCTTGATCACGTAAGGCGGGGGGATGACATGGCCCTTGGCGGCCTCCTGGCGGCTCACCACGCGGCTTTCGGCCACCGGCACGCCCGCCTCGCGCAAAACGGCCTTGGCCCGCTCCTTGTGCATGGCGAGCGCCGAGGCGAGCACGCCGGAATGGGTGTAGGGGATTCCCATGGTCTCGAGCAGGCCCTGGATGCAGCCATCCTCGCCGAAACGGCCATGCAGCGCGTTGAAGCAGACATCGGGCTTGATCTCGGCGAGCCGAGCCGCCACGTCGCGGCCCACGTCGAGCCTGGTGACCCTATAGCCCTCGCCCTCCAGGGCCTTCGCGCAGGCGGCGCCGGAATTCAGCGAAACCTCCCGCTCGGCGGAGAGACCCCCCATCAGCACGGCGACGTGCGTTTGCGTGTCATTCATCGAAAAAGCCCCCGTCGTTTGGTTGTCGTGCCGGAGCCGCCCCGAACCGTTCCCGGCCTTGGCGGCGCAAATCATGCTCTGCGGTGGTTACTGGATTACCCGTATTCGCGGGGAATGACACGGGGGAGCGGCATAAAGACTCAAAGAGGCACGATCAGGGGTTGCCGAGGCGCTTGATCTCCCATTCGAGCTCGACGCCGCTCGTCTCCTTGACCCGCGCTCGCACGGTCTCGCCCAGCGTCTCGATATCGGCGGCGGTGGCATTGCCCTCATTGATGAGGAAGTTGCAATGGAGCTCCGACACTTTCGCATCGCCGATCTTGAGACCGCGGCACCCGGCGGCGTCGATGAGCTGCCAGGACTTGTTGCCCGGCGGGTTCTTGAAGGTCGAACCGCCGGTGCGGCTCTTGATCGGCTGCACCTCCTCGCGATAGGCGGCGATCTCGTCCATCTCGGCGAGGATCTTGGCCGGATCGCCGGGCCTTCCTTGGAACAGGGCCTCGGTGAAGATGAGATCGCCGGGCGCGCCGCAATGGCGATAGGCGTAATGGAAATCGGCGACCGGCAGCACATGCACATTGCCTTGGCGGTCGACGGCACGGGCCTCGACCAGCACCTCGCAGGTCTCGGTGCCATGAGCGCCGCCGTTCATGCGCAGCGCGCCGCCGATGCCGCCCGGAATGCCGCGATAGAAGGTGAGACCGGCAATGCCCGCGTCGGCGGCGGCGCGCGCCACCTTTACGTCGGGCACGGCGGTGCCGGCGCGCAAGCGTGAGCCCTCCTCGATCTTGATGTCGCCGAAGCCGCGGCCCAAGCGAATGACCACGCCCTCGATGCCGCCGTCGCGCACCAGAAGATTCGAGCCGAGGCCGATCACGGTGATGGGAATGCCGGCGGGCAGCTCCTTCATGAAGTAAGCGAGGTCCGCCTCGTCGGCGGGCGAATAGAGCACTTCCGCCGGGCCGCCCACCCGGAACCAGGTGTAGTCCTTGAGCGGGGCTTCCGCCGTGAGCCGCCCGCGCAGGCTCGGCAGGCCGGCGGTCAGCGTCTCGAGAAGGGCGGCACCGTTCACGCGGCACCCCCGCGCCGCTCGAGCCGGCCCGGCAGCGCGTTGATCCAATCGGTGATGGTGCCGGCACCGAGACCGACGACGAGATCGCCGGCTTGAGCGACGTCGGCGATGGTCGCGGTCAAGCCGTCCTCGTCGTCGACGGTGAGGATGTTGGCATGGCCGTGGCGGCGGGAGCCCCGAGCCAGCTCGTCGCGGTCGATGCCGGGGATCGGCGCCTCGCCGGCGGAATAGACCGGCGTCACCACGACGATGTCGGCGTCGTCGAGACAGGCGGAGAACTCGTTGAACAGGGCTTGCAGACGCGAATAGCGGTGAGGCTGCACCACCGCGATGATGCGCCCGGTTCCGGCCATGCTGGCGCCGCGCAGCACCGAGGCGATCTCCACCGGATGATGGGCGTAGTCGTCATAGATGGCGACGCCCTGCCATTCGCCGACCCGGGTGAAGCGCCGCTTGACGCCGGAGAAGGCGGCGAAGGTCGAACGGATCAACTCATCGCTCACGCCAGCCTCGGTGGCGACGGCGAGCGCGCCGAGCGCGTTCAGCGCGTTGTAGTGGCCGAGCGTCGGCAGCATGATGTCGGTGAGCTTGCGCGCGCCGCCTTTGACCGCGGGCCCGAGATCGGCATCGAAGGTGATGCTGTTGTGGTCGGGGCGCACATTGGACAGCTTGATGTCGGCCTCGCGCGCCACGCCATAGGTCAGCGTGCGGCGCCCGTTGGCCGCGCCGCCGAGCCGGCCCAGGAGCTCGCGCACCACGGGATGATCGATGCAGGCGACGGCGACGCCGTAGAACGGAATGGCATCGATGAACTGGGCGAAGGCGAGATGCAGCTCCTCCTCGGTCTCCCAATAGTCCATGTGCTCGGGATCGATATTGGTGACGACGCCGATCTGACTCGGCAGCTTCAAGAAGGTGCCGTCGGATTCGTCGGCCTCGACCACCATCCACTCGCCCTTGCCGATGCGCGCGTTGGTGCCCCAGGCATTGATGATGCCGCCGGTGATGACGGTGGGGTCGAGCCCGCCGCCATAAAAAAGATCGGCGATGAGCGAGGTGGTCGTGGTCTTGCCGTGGGTGCCGGTGACGGACACGGTGGCGCAAGGGCGCATCAGCTCGGCCAGCATCTCGGCGCGGCGGATGATCGGAATGCCGCGCTCCTTGGCCGCCTCGAACTCCGGATTGCCCGCTTTCACGGCGCTGGAGATCACGAGATAGGCCGCGTCCGTGATGTTGGCCGGGTCGTGGCCGATCAGGCAGTCGATGCCGTGGCTGCGCAGCCGGTCGAGATTGGCGCTCTCCTTCAGGTCGCTGCCTTGCACGCGATAGCCGCGCGTATGCATGACCTCGGCGATGGCGCTCATGCCGATGCCGCCAATGCCCACGATGTGGAACAGGCCTATCGACTCCGGCGGTGGCAAATGCATAACGACGCCTACTCTTCGGGTCCCGCCAGTTCCTCGGCGATGTCGGCGAGCTTCTTCACCGCATCGATGCTGGCCATGGCCTTGGACTTCGCCGCCGCCTTGGCGAGAAGCTCCGGATCGCCAAGCAGCCTGGCAAGCTCCTCGGACAGACGTTCCGGCGTGATGTCCGACTGACGCATGCACCAGCCGCCACCGCCATCCTGGAGGCGAATAGCGTTTTCGAGCTGGTCGTTGTCAAGAGCATGCGGCAGGGGCACCAGGAGCCCGGGACGGCCGATCGCCGTCAATTCGGCCACGGTCGAGGCGCCGGCACGCGCGATGACGAGGTGCGCATTGGCGATGCGCTCGGGCAGATCGCGGAAGAATGGCGCCAAATGTGCGGCGATATTCGCCTCCTTATAGGCGGCGCGCACTTCGGCCATGTCCTCGGGGCGAACCTGCTGCACCACGGTGAGGCGCCAGCGGAAGGGCGACGACATGCTCTCCAGCGCTTTCGGCAAAACCTCGGCGAAGAAATGCGCGCCCTGGCTGCCGCCGAACACGAGCAACAGGCAGCGGCCCGCAGGCTCGGGGGGCGTGTAGGCCACGTTGCGGTAAGAGGCCACCACGTCGCGCACCGGATTGCCGGTGAGCTGGGCGCGCTTCTCGGCGCTGCGGCGCAAGCGCTTGGTCGGCTGGAAGGAGAGCGCGACGGCATCGGCGAAACGCGACAGCAGGCGGTTGGCGCGGCCCATCACCGCGTTCTGCTCGTGGATCATGGTCGGGATGCCTAGCGAGCGCGCGGCCATGATCGGCGGCAGAGTGGGATAGCCGCCGAAACCGATGACCACGAGCGGCTGCACCATTTCGAGCAGCCGGCGGGCGCGGAGGAAGCCCGAGCCCAGGCGGCCGATCGTCTTGGCCACGGCCATCGGCGAGCGGCTGGTGAAGGTCGCCGACGGGACGCGGTAGACGGCGCGGGCGGGAAAATCGCTGCCGAACTGCTCGGCGCGCTCGTCCGTGGCCAGCTCGACCGCGAAGCCACGGCGCCCCAGCTCCTGCGCCAAGGCCGCGGCCGGGAAGAGATGTCCGCCGGTGCCCCCGGCAGCGAGAAGAATGGTCCGAGAACTCAAGCCGTCTGCCCCCTTGCGCCCGGCGCTTCCGCCTCGGGCTCGGTCCGTGCCGAATGTTTGATGTGATCCGCTCTGGGCCGCTTGCGGGTCAGCCCCAGCGCAAAGCCCATCGTCAGCGCCATGGCGAGCAGCGACGACCCGCCATAGGAAATGAATGGCAAGGTCATGCCCTTGGCCGGCAGCAGGCCGACATTCACGGCCATGTTGATCAAGGTCTGCAGGCCGAACAGCATGATGAGCCCCGCCACCGCGTGCCGGATGAACCCGTCAGGCTCCTGAGATGCCTTGGACAGACCACGCAGCACAATGAAGGCGAACAGAGTCAGCAAAATTAGGCAGGCAATCAAGCCATACTCTTCCGCCGCCACGGCGAAAATGAAGTCGGTATGGGAATCCGGCAGCACGTCCTTCACCGTTCCCTCGCCCGGACCGCGGCCGAACCAGCCGCCATTGAGGAAGGAGTCGATGGACCGGTCGGCCTGATAGGTGTCGCCGGAGGCCGGATCGAGAAAGCGGTCGATGCGCGAGGCGACATGGGGCACGAGGAAGTAGGCGGTGACGAGACCGGCGATGCCGGCGCCGGCGAGCGCCAAGATCCACACCATATTGATGCCGGCCATATAGAACAGCGCGCCCCATACGAGCGTGACAAGCAGCGTCTGGCCGAAGTCCGGCTGAAGCACGAGCAGCAACGCGAACACCGCATAGGTGAGAATGGCGAGCTCGAGGCCCGGCACGTCCTTCCGCTTTTGACTCTCGTTGAACAGCCAGGCGGTGAGCACGATGAAGGCCGGCTTCACGAACTCCGACGGCTGGAGAGAGAAGGATCCCAATTGCAGCCAGCGCTTGGCGCCTTTGATCTCCGGCCCCAAGAACAGAATTAGGATCATCAAGGCGATACCGGTGAGGAAGATCACGAAGGCCGTCCGCCGGATCTGTTTGGGGGTCAGGGTGGAGGCGGCGAACAGGATGGCGACGGCGGGAATGAGCAGCACCGCATGGCGCCGCACGAAGTGGAAATGCTCAAGATCGTATTTCTCGGCGATCGGCGGGCTCGCCGCAAGGGAGAGCACGAGACCTGCGCCCATAAGCAGCAGCAGACCGAAGAACATCAGGCGGTCGACGGTGAACCACCAGTCGGAGAGCACGCTCCTGTCGGCGCGGGTAATCCTCATGCGGCCCTGCCCTGCTGGCTCACGCGCGTGGCGCCGTCGAGACCCATGACGATGTCACGGAAAGCATCGCCCCGCTTGGCGAAATTGGCGAACTGATCATAAGAGGCGCATGCCGGCGACAGAAGCACGACAGGCTCCGCACTTTCCGACCGGGCGGCGTCGGCGGCGGCCTCCGCCACGGCGCGCTCCAGCGTGCCGCACTCCACATGATCGACCGCGTCGCCGAGCTGGGCCGCGAAAGCTCCGGCCGCCTCGCCGATGAGATAGGCACGGGCGATCTTGGGATAGAAGGGCTCGAGCCCGTCGAGCCCACCGGCCTTGGCCTTGCCGCCCACGATCCAATAAATGTCGTCGAAGCTCGCCAGCGCCTTGCCGGCGGCATCCGCATTGGTCGCCTTGGAGTCGTTGACAAACAGCACGGCACCGGCGCGCGCCACCTGCTCCATGCGGTGCGCCAGACCGGCGAAGCTCCTGAGACCTTGCTGGATTTCGGCCGCGCTCACCCCTTGCGCCCGCGCCACTGCGTAAGCGGCGGCGGCATTCTGCCAGTTATGGGCGCCGCGCAAGGAGGCGATACCTGCAAGCTCGGCGCGGGCGACCTCTTGACCGCCGTCCATCTCGACCAGCACCGCGTCGGCTGCCCACACGCCGTTCTGCACCGGCTGGCCGACGGCGATGTGCTTGACGCGAAGGGACCGTGCAAGGTCTCGGCGATGGCGCGGCAGGGAACGTCGTCGACGCCGATCACAGCGGTGCCGTCCGCGCCGAGCTGCGCGAAGACTTGCGTTGATGCGCGCATAGTCGGCCAGCGTGCCATGACGGTCGAGATGATCGGGCGTGATGTTGAGGAGGGCTGCGGCGTCCGGCTTGAGCGACGGCGTGAGATCGATCTGGAAGGACGACAGCTCCAGCACATAAGTGAGATCATCGGCGAAGGGTTCGAGATCGAGCACGGCGGTGCCGATATTGCCGCCGAGCGCCACGCGCTTGCCCGAAGCGCTCAACAGATGCGCGGTGAGCGCCGTGGTGGTGGACTTGCCGTTGGTGCCGGTGATGACGACCACCTTGGCCTTGGTGTCCGCCTTCGCCCGGGCGCGGAAGAACAGCTCGACGTCGCCGACGACCTCGATGCCGGCGGCCCGCGCCTTCACCACGCTCCAATGGGGCTCGGGATGCGTGAGGGGAATGCCCGGCGCCAGCACCAGCGCGGCGAATGACGTGAAATCGGCGGACGCGAGATCGGCGACCGTGAGCCCCGCGGCGGCGGCCTCGGCGCGCGCGGCGTCCGTGTCGTCCCACACGACGACAGTCGCACCGCCACTTTCGAGCGCGCGCGCGGTCGCAAGGCCGCTCAGCCCGAGGCCTACAACCGCAACGTCGCAGCCGGCGAAGATCGTCACGGGAATCATGATGATAGGAACTTAGCGCAATTTCAGGGTCGCGAGGCCAGCAAGAGCAAGCACGACGGCAATAATCCAGAATCGGATGACCACCGTGGATTCCGGCCAGCCCTTCTGCTCGAAATGGTGATGGAGCGGCGCCATGCGGAACACGCGCTTGCCGAACATCTTGTAGGAGGCCACCTGGACGATCACCGAGACGGCCTCCAGCACGAACAAGCCACCGACAATGGCCAAGACCAATTCATGCTTGGTGGCGACGGCGATGGTGCCGAGGGCGCCGCCAAGCGCCAGCGAGCCGGTATCCCCCATGAAGATGAGGGCCGGCGGCGCGTTGAACCACAGGAAGCCGAGGCCGGCGCCGACCAGCGCGCCGCAGACGATGGCGAGCTCGCCGGTGCCGTTGACGAAATGGATTTGCAGATAATCGGCGAACAGCGCGTTGCCGACGACGTAGGAGATGAAGCCGAAGGTGGCGGCGGCGATCATCACCGGGACGATCGCCAGGCCATCGAGGCCGTCTGTGAGATTCACCGCGTTGCCGGCGCCGACGATGATGAAGGTTCCGAAGATGACGAACAGCCACCAGCCGAGCGGAATCATAAAGTCCTTGAAGAAGGGAATGGCGAGCGAGGTAGAGAACGGCTCCTCGCCGACCGAGGCGATGACCGCCGTGGCGACCAGGGCGGCGGCGGTCTCGATGATGATCTTGATGCGTCCGCGGAAGCCGTCCGCCGATTGGCGCGTGACCTTGAGATAGTCGTCGTAGAGCCCGACCGCGCCGTAGACGAGGGTGAGCAGCAGCACGACCCAGACATAAGGATTGGTGAGATTGCCCCACAGCAGCACCGAGACAGTGACGCCGGAGAGGATCATCAGGCCGCCCATGGTGGGCGTGCCCTGCTTTTGCAGGATGTGGCGCTCCGGTCCCTCTTTGCGGATCGGCTGGCCCTTGCCCTGGCGGACGCGAAGAGAGCGGATCACCCGCGGCCCGAACAGGAACACGAACAAAAGCGCGGTGATCACCGCGCCGCCGGTGCGGAAGGTGATGTAACGGAAAATATTGAGGACAGCGATCTCAGGCGCTAGCTCGGCCAACCAAAAGAGCATCGCCGTCTCTCCCCCTCAAGCGGCGCTTACGCCGACATGCTTTCCGCCTCGAAGCGGCGCTTCAGCGCCTCGACGAGCGGGGCCATGCGGCTGCCGAGCGACCCCTTGACCATGATGACGTCCCCCGGTCCCACCGCGTCGACCAGTTTGGACTGGAGCGCCTCCGCCGTCTCCGCGTAAGCGCCCTGGCGGCTTGTCGGCAGGGCCGCGTAGAGCCCGCCCATCAACTCGCCGCAGGCAAAGACAACATCTACCCCGGCCCCGTCAACGGCCTCGGCGAGCTCCCGGTGCAGCCTGGGGCCTTCGGCGCCGAGCTCCAGCATGTCGCCAAGCACCGCCACACGGCGGGAAAAGGCGTCTCGCGGGGTCAATCCGAGGGTCGCGAGCGCCGCCCGCATGGAGGCGGGATTGGCATTATAGGATTCATCGACCACGGCGACCGGACCGCCCTTGGTCTCGATGATTTGGCGCTGCCCGCGCCCGGCCTGGGCCTGGATGGCGCCGAGCGCCGCCGCGGCCGCCTTGAGATCGGCCCCCGCCACCCTGACCGCCGCCAGCACGGCGAGCGAGTTCAGCACCAGATGATGTCCCGGGGCGCCGAGGCGATAGTCGACGATCTCGCCCAAGATATCCGCCCGGATGGTCGAGCCGTCGGGGCCCAACGCGGCCGACAGCAGCCGGGCTTCGGCGCTGGTCTCGCCGAAGCCGACGATCGCCGCGCCATGCTCTCTTGCATGGCCTGCGAGCCGCTCGAAATGGGGATTGTCGCGATTGATGATCGCCGTGCCACCCGGCTCCAGACCACGAAAGATCTCGGCCTTGGCGTCGGCGATCGCCTCGACGGAGCGGAAGAAGCCGAGATGCACCGGCGCCACCGTGGTGACGATGGCGATATGGGGCCGCACGAGACGGGTCAGGCCGTCGATCTCCGCCGCGTGGTTCATGCCGATCTCGAACACGCCGAAGCCGATCGCGCGCGGCATGTTGGCGAGAGTGAGCGGCACGCCCCAGTGATTGTTGAAGGATTTGGACGAGGCGTGCACGGTGCCGCTCGGGCTCAACGCCAGCCGCAGCGCCTCCTTGGTGCCGGTCTTGCCGACGCTGCCGGTGACGCCGATGATGACGGCGCGCTCGACACGCGCACGGCCCGCACGGCCGAGATCGTTCAAGGCGACGAAGGTGTCGGCAACCCGCACCAGCCGCTCCTCGTCGCCGGACGGGAAGGTGTCATTGACGACAGCACAGGCCGCACCTCCCTCGAGCGCCGGAATCACATAGCCGTGGCCGTCGCGATTGGGCCCGCGGATGGCAATGAAGCCCTGGCCCGGCTCGAGACTGCGGCTGTCGATGGAAAAGCTGCCGACCCGCGCGTTGCCCTCCCCGAGCGACTTGCCGCCCGTGGCGGCCACGATCTCCCCAATGGTCCAGAGCGGATCAGCCAAATTTCGCCTCATTGCCGAGCGCGGCGGACACCGCGTCGTGGTCGGAAAACGGGATGACGGTCGTGCCGACGGTTTGACCGGTCTCATGGCCCTTGCCGGCCACGAGCAATACGTCGCCCCTTCTTAGCATGGCAATCGCTTGCGCGATGGCTTCGCCGCGATCGCCGATCTCGGCGGCGCCGGGCGCGGCCGCCAAAATCTCACGGCGGATCTGGGCCGGCTCCTCGCCACGCGAGTTGTCGTCGGTGACGATGGCAACATCCGCCTTCTCCACCGCCGCCGCGCCCATCTGCGGCCGCTTGCCCTTGTCGCGGTCGCCGCCGCAGCCGAACACCACCAGCAGGCGGCTCTCCACATAAGGCCGCAAGGCATCCAGCGCCTTGGCGAGCGCATCGGGCGTATGGGCATAGTCGATGAAGATCGGCGCGCCGTCCTTGGCCGTGCCGGCAAGATCGAGGCGGCCCCGGGCGCCTTTCAGATCGGCGAGCAGCGGCAGGACATCGTCCGCCTGGCCACCCGTGGCGAGACACAGGCCTGCCGCGACGAGCGCATTGGACGCCTGGAACCCGCCGACCAGGGGCAGGCGCACCTCATGGCGTTTGCCCTCATGCTCGATAACAAGCGTCTGCGCAAATCCGTCGATCTCGTCGGAAAGGAGCCGAAAGGTCTCGCCGGCCCGTCCGACAGTGATGACGTCAAGGCCGCGTGCGCGCGCCTCGGCGGCAACGCGGTCGCCGCCCTCGCCGTCCACATCGACCACGGCAACGGCGCCCTTCGGCAGCAACGCGCGGAACAGGCGCAGCTTCTGGGCGAAGTAATCCTCGAAGGTCGCGTGATAATCCATGTGGTCGCGCGAGATATTGGTGAAAGCGCCGGCGGCGAGGTGCACGCCGTCGATGCGCCGCTGCTGCAAGCCATGACTGGAGGCTTCGAGCGCGAGATGGGTGACGCCGTCGCGCGCCAATGCGGCAAGGAGTGTATGCAGCTCGATCGGGTCCGGGGTGGTGTGGCGAAGGGTCTGCGTGCCGGTTGGCGTCACCACGCCGACCGTGCCGAGACTCGCGGCCTGGAACCCCTGCCCGGCCCAGAGCTGGCGCACCGAAGACGCGACCGAGGTCTTGCCGTTGGTGCCGGTGACCGCCACTTCGGTCGCTGGCTGGAGCCCGTAGAAGCGCGCGGCGATCAGCGCGAGCAGCCGGCGCGGGTCCGTGTCGGTCACCACCGGCACATCGGTCTGCGGCAGCGTGGCGCCGTCCGCGGTCAGAATAGCGGCCGCGCCGCGCTCGAGAGCCGCGGCGACAAAGCGGGCGCCGTCGGTGTTCACGCCCGGCAGCGCGGCAAACAGATAGCCCGGCTCGACCTGCCGGCTGTCCGCCGCGAGCCCCGCGATCGGCAGGTCCGCCCAGCGTGCGGGCAGCCTCGCCTCGGGCCCGATCAGCTCACCCAGAGTCATAGTGCGATTGACCCCATACAGGGCCGTTTCCTTGAAGAATTCAAGGGCTTGGCCACGTCCCCGCGAAAGCGGACAGACTCTAATAGGTGGCGGAAACCTTGGCGTCAAACCGGCCCTTGCCGTCCTCGAGCTTGGGCTGAATGCCGAGGATCGGGCCGATGCGGGCGACGATCTTGCCCACCGTGGGGGCGGCGTTCCATCCGGCCGTGGCATAGCCATGGGTGACGGCGACCCTCTGCGGCTCGTCGAGCATGACCAGCACGACATAGCGCGGGTCGTCGGTCGGGAAGGTCGAGAGGAAGCTCGTGAGCAAGGCCGAGGAGCTGTAGCGTCCCTTGACCACTTTCTCCGCCGTGCCGGTCTTGCCGCCGACACGATAACCTTCCGCGTCGGCGTTCTTGCCGGTGCCCTTCTCCACGTTCATGCGCATCAGCTTGCGCATGGCAAGGCTGGTCTGCTCTTTCAGCACGCGCGGCGAGGCGCTCATGGCATCTTCCGCCGAGCGCGGCAGGAAGGTCGGCTGAACGGCGAAACCGCCATTGACCAGCGGCGCCGTGGCGGTGACGAGCTGGAGCGGCGTCACCGACAGGCCGTGGCCGAAGGCGATGGTCATGGTGTTCAGCTTTTGCCAATGCGTGGGGACGATCGGCGAGGCGCTCGGTCCAAGCTCCGTGGTGACCGGCGCCAGCAGGCCGAGCTTCTCGAGGAAGGCGCGATGGCGCGTGACCCCCATATGAAGCGCCTCCTTGGCCGAGCCGACATTCGACGAATAGATGAAGACCTCGGGTACGGTGAGCGGGCGCCCTTTGCCGTGATAATCGCTGATGGTGAAGCGACCGGAGTGGATCGGGCTCGAGGCATCGTATTTGGTGTTCAGATTGGCGAGCCCATAGTCGAGCACGCCGGCCGTGGTGAACACCTTGAACACCGAGCCCATCTCATAGACGCCGAAGCCGATGCGGTTTAGCCGGTCCTTGTCGAGCGCCTGCTCGCGATGGTTCGGGTCGTAGTCGGGCAGCGAGGCGAGCGCCAGTACCTCGCCGGAACGGACATCCATGACGATGCCGGCGGCGGCCTTGGACTTATAGGTGTCCATCGCCGTCTTGAGCTCCTCGCGCAACACATGCTGCACGCCGACGTCGAGGGAGATGGTGACGGACTCGTCGCCGGAATCCGTCTGCGGGCTCATCATGGTGAGCTGCGGGTTGTCGTCGACGAATTTCTCGATGCCGGCGAGGCCGCGATTGTCCACGTCCACGAGGCCGACCACATGGCTGGCGGTGGCGCCGACGGGATAGACGCGGCGATATTCTTCGATGAAGCCCAAGCCGGGCAGGCCCAGCTCGTGGATCTCGGCCTGCTGCTTCGGGGTCAGCTCACGCTTGATGCGGACGAAACGGCTGCCGCCGGCAAGCCGCTTGCGCAAGCTCTTGGCGTTGACGCTTGGCAGCACGCTGGCGACCTGCTCGGCGAGCTCGTCCCAGTCGATGACCCGCTTCGGATCGGCGTAGAGCGTGGCGCCGCGAATGTCGGTCGCCAACAGCCGGCCGTTCCGGTCGAAGATGTCGGGACGGTGCACCGTGGTGGAGATGTCGTAGCCGCCGCCGCTGCTTTTCTCGGTACCGGCGAAGCCCAGCGTCACCAGCCGTCCGCCGATCATGACGAAGGCCACGGCAAAGCCGAGGCACGCCAAGCGGAAGCGGTACCGGCAACGGGCGTGGTAGGCGCGCGCGGCGCGCGCCTCGGCGGGATCGGATCTGTCGGTCTCGCGCAACGGGCTACTCTGCTTAATTGGTTGCTGCCTTGGCCGTGCCCGGCCCCGCGGTGCTCGCGGTCTCCTGGACACGCGCGCGCTCGAAGTCGCGGTCGGTGACCTCGTCGAGAATCAGAAGCTGCTGGGGATGGGCAGGGCTGAGCTTGAGATATTTCTTGGCCAGCCGCTGAATGCGCTCGGGCCGGTTGAGCAGACTCCACTCGGCGCGCAGCACGGCGAGCGCGTCGCGCTCGGTCTCGATCTCCTTGTTGAGGACGATGATGCGCTCATCGAGGGCGTGGGCCTCGTATTTCGCCTGATAGATGACATAGGCGAGCGCCACGAGCCCGAGGACGAGGCAGATATTGACGAAACGCAACATGGTACAACTCGCGCGGAAATACGCCCGCGTCCCCCTACAATTACCCTTACACGCCGACCCTTACGCGCCGACCTTGCGCGCCCCTCAGCCGTGAAGCCTCGGTACCCCGAGCGCGCAAGATCCAGCGGATGAGCCGGCGCCGCGGTGCGTTTCCCGGCCCTGAGCCGTGCCGAGCGGGCCCGCGGGTTCCGCCGAATCTCATCGTTACTGGGTTCTAAAGGCCGACGGTTAAGAAGCTGGAAGCTTGGTGCAAATTCTTCGCGCCCGGTCTCGGGAAGGTGCCGGGAACCGCGCGGACCGGCCATGGACCGGCTGGCGAAGAAGCGCTTGGCGATGCGGTCCTCGAGCGAATGGAAGGTGACCACGGCCAGCCGGCCACCGGCTTTCAGCAGCCTTTCGGCGGCGGCGAGCCCGTCGGCGAGCTCGTCGAGCTCCGCATTGAGATAGAGACGAAAGGCCTGGAAGGTCCGCGTGGCGGGGTGCTTGGGGTCGTCGTGGCGGCGGCCGAGCACGCGGGCGACGATGTCGGCCAGCTCGCCCGTGCGCGTGATGGGCGCTTCGGCGCGGCTGGCGACGATGGCCTTGGCGATGGCGCGCGAGCGCCGCTCCTCGCCGAAAACGTAAATGATTTGAGCCAGTTCCGCTTCGGACAGGGTGTTGACGATGTCGGCGGCCGTCGGCCCGTCGCCGCCCATGCGCATGTCGAGGGGGCCGTCCTTGGCGAAGGAGAAGCCGCGCTCCGCCTGGTCGAGCTGCATGGAGGAGACGCCAAGATCGAGCGTCACGCCGTCGACGGATGCGAAGCCTTCGCTCTCGGCCAGCGCCTCCATCTCGGAATAACGGCCGAGCACCGCCATGAGGCGTCCGGGATAGGCTTCGGCCAATTCGCCGCCCAAGGCGAAGGCCTGTTCGTCGCGATCGATGGCGATGAGTTTGCAGTCGGCCGCGTCGAGGATGGCCTTGGCATAGCCGCCGGCGCCGAACGTGCCGTCGACGATGATGTCGCCGTCCTTAGGCTGAAGCGCCGCCAGGACCTCGGAGAGCATCACGGAATGTGGCGAGCCGGTCCGCCAGCGGCAGCCATGCTGCCACGACCCGCCATCATTCCCGTGCTCCCTCTGGCCCGCCGCTTCCGCGACGCCCCGCGCCGAGTAACTTGCGAAGGTCACGCACTTTGTTGCGCGACTCCGCCAAATGCTTGTCAAAGCGCTCCGGCTCCCAGAGCTGAAATTTTTCGCCCAGCCCGACAAAAGTGATGTGGCTGGTAATCCCCGCGTGCTCGCGCAGACGCTCCGACAGAATCGTACGGCCGTCCTGATCGATGGTGAGGATTTCGCTGGTGCCGAAGAGCGCCGTAGCAAGCTGATCGCGCTCATCGGAATAGGGCGCGAGGTCTTCGACCAAATGATTGATCTTGTCGATGAGGCGCTGACCGCCGGCGTCGAGCGCCGGCGCATCGAGCGAAGGATAGCAGTAGATGCCGTCGAGGCCGTCCTTGGCGAGGACGGTGCGGAAAGAAGCGGGAACCGAGACGCGACCTTTGGTGTCGATCTTGTTGGTGAATGTCGAGACAAACTGGTCCATCTCCCCCTCACGCGCATCGAAGCCGACTGGATTGGACTGGATGAACAAACGGCGCTTCGGCGCAGGCGCCCGATCTTCGAGAAAAATGGGTGGAGGAAGCGGCGCTGAATCCCCCCGTGGCCTCTAAGGAAGCAGCTGCCTGCTTCCCCCACCCCACTCACCGAACGGGCATTAATGGGATAGCATGGGATTACATGGGCGTCAATGGAAACTGCCGGGCAGGCGGGGGTTTTTCGAGGGAAAACGGCGCGCCAGAGACGAACGTCCCGGCCGCATTTGGGTTGCGAGGCCAATTGCCGCTTGCGCACGAAGCACGGTACAAAGACGGGAAGGTTAACGCCGCCCGGCCAAATGATTCGCCGTCGGGGCTGGCCTTAGAGTTTGCGTATTCGAGGCGCCCACTGGCAGCCGGAACGAGGGCGACGGACCTTTGCGGCAATGGCAATGAGAAAGCTGAACGCGGCGTGCGGCTTAGCCGCGCTGGCCCTGCTTGGGCTTGTCGCCTGCGCGCCCGGGGCCCACAGCGCCGGCGACGGGCCGTGGTTCGCCCGGCTCGGACCGCCCGACGCGCCGGTGAAGCTCTTCTATGAAGAAGAGGGCAGCGGGCCGCCGGTGCTCCTCATTCACGGCTTCGGCGCCAGCACATATACATGGCGGGGCATCGCGCCCGAGCTCGCGCAAGACCACCGGGTCATCGCCGTCGACCTCAAAGGCTTCGGCCAGTCCGACAAGCCGTTCGACACCCGCTACTCGGTGTTCGACCAGGCCGAGCTGCTGGCGCAACTGATCGTCGACCGTGACCTGCACGACTTGACCCTTGTCGGCCATTCTTTCGGCGGCGGTGTCGCCTGGTGCTTTCGTTGAGCGACGACGAGCGGCTCAAGGGCCGCATCACCAAGCTTGTGCTGCTCGACACGATCGCCTACCCGCAAGACATCCCGGTCTTCTTCCGCATGCTGGACATGCCCCTGTTCTCGCATGTGGGCGTGCGCATGGTGCCGCCGGCGATGCAGACGCGCATCGCGCTGCGCATCGCCTATCTCGACAACAGCAAGATCGACGACGAAGAGGTCGAAACCTATGCCGCGCCGCTCAGGACCGCGGCCGGCAAGCACGCCATCATCCATAGCGCGCGCCAGATCATGCCCGAGGGCCTGGACGAGATCTCCGAGCGCTACAAGTCGATCGAGATGCCGACCCTCATCGTGTGGTGCGACCACGACCGCATCGTGCCGTTCGACGTCGGGCTCAAGCTGCGGCGCACGCTCCCCAACTCCACCCTCAAATTGGTCGAGGCTGCGGACACATGCCGCAAGAGGAGCAGCCGGCGGCGACGCTCGATCTGATCCGGGATTTTCTCGGCGGCTAGCAGGCGTCCCGGCCTCTCCCGCATCCGCCCTTGCCCATAAGATTTTCTGATCGACTACATAGGCAAATTCGATTTGCACTTATTCTAAGGTAGACGCATGCTCCGCCTCCCGGCGCGCACTGCAATTCACCCAACAGAGTTCCGATCGGAGACGACCATGGATCAAAAAGTCAATAAAGCGGGCGGTTGCCCCGTGGCGCACGGCGTCACCAGCTTGAGCATGCTGACCAATCGCGACTGGTGGCCGAACCAGCTCAACCTCAGAATTCTAAGCCAGAACTCCGCCAAGTCCGACCCCATGGGCAAGGACTTTAACTACGCGGAAGAGTTCAAGAAGCTCGACCTCAAGGCGCTGAAAGAGGACCTGTATGCGCTGATGACGGACTCGCAGCATTGGTGGCCGGCCGACTACGGGCACTATGGCGGTCTGTTCATTCGAATGGCGTGGCACAGCGCCGGTACCTACCGCACCGCCGATGGCCGCGGTGGCGGCGGATCGGGCTCGCAGCGTTTCGCGCCGCTCAACAGCTGGCCGGATAACGGCAACCTCGACAAGGCGCGCCGGCTGCTGTGGCCGATCAAGCAGAAATACGGGAACAAGATTTCCTGGGCCGATCTCTTCATCCTCGCCGGCAACTGCGCCATCGAGTCGATGGGCGGCAAGACCTTCGGGTTCGCCGGCGGACGTGAGGACATCTGGGAGCCCGAGGAGGACGTCTACTGGGGCGCGGAGACCGAGTGGCTCGCCACGAGCGATCACGAGCTCGCACGCTATTCCGGCGACCGCGAACTCGAAAACCCGCTCGCCGCCGTCCAGATGGGCCTCATCTACGTGAACCCCGAAGGCCCCGACGGGAAACCCGACCCCCTCGCCTCGGCCCACGATATTCGCGAGACCTTCGCCCGCATGGCGATGAACGACTATGAGACCGTCGCGCTAACGGCCGGCGGCCACACCTTCGGCAAGACGCACGGCGCCGGTCCGGTCGACCAAGTCGGCCCCGAGCCCGAAGCCGCTCCCATGGAGGCTCAAGGTTTCGGTTGGCTGTCGACGTGGAAGAGCGGCAAGGGCCGCGACACCATCACCAGCGGCCTCGAAGGCGCCTGGACGCCGAACCCGACGAAATGGGACAACGGCTATTTCGACGTCCTGTTCCGCTACGAGTGGGAGCTGGGTCAGAGCCCCGCGGGCGCTGGCCAGTGGCACGCGAAGAATCTCAGGGAAGAGGACATGGCGCCGGATCCGGAGAATCCTTCCGTCCGTTTGCCGCTCATGATGTCGACCGCCGACATGGCGATGCGCATGGACCCGGACTACGAGAAGATCTCGCGTCACTTCCATGCCAACCCGGACGAGTTCGCCGACGCGTTCGCCCGTGCGTGGTTCAAGCTGACCCATCGCGACATGGGGCCGAAGTCGCGCTATCTCGCGCCGAAGTCCCAGCCGAGGATCTCTGGCAGGACCCGATCCCCGCGGTGGATCATCCCCTGGTCGACGCGCAGGGACATCGCCGACCTCAAGGCGAAGATCCTTCGGTCAGGGCTTTCGATCCAGGATCTGGTCTCGACCGCCTGGTCGTCGGCTTCGACGTTCCGCGGCTCCGACAAGCGCGGCGGCGCCAATGGCGCACGGATCCGTCTCAGCCCCCAGAAAGACTGGGAGGTCAACGAGCCCGAAAAGCTCGCCAAGGTGCTCGGCGTTCTCGAAGGCATCCAACAGGCGTTCAACGACGGCGCGGCCGGCGGCAAGAAAGTCTCGCTGGCCGACCTGATCGTTCTCGCCGGTGCGCGGGGCGTCGAGCAGGCCGCCAAGGCCGGCGGCAACGACGTCACGGTGCCCTTCGCGCCGGGCCGCACGGACGCCTCGCAGGACCAGACCGATGTGGAGTCGTTCGACGTCCTCGAGCCGATGGCGGATGGCTTCCGCAACTACGAGAAGACCAAATACACCATCTCGGCGGAGGAACTGCTCGTCGACAAGGCGCAGCTCCTGACGCTGACCGCGCCTGAGATGACGGTTCTTCTTGGCGGCATGCGTGCGTTGAACGCCAATTACGGGCAGTCCAAGCACGGTGTCCTCACCGGGCAGCCTGGTGCCCTCACCAACGACTTCTTCGTGAACCTGCTCGACATGAGCACGGAATGGAAGCCGTCCGAGGACGACGCGGAGGTGTTCGAGGGACGCGACCGCAAGAGCGGCGAGGTGAAGTGGACCGGAACCCGTGTCGACCTCGTCTTCGGCTCGAACTCTCAGCTCCGGGCGCTCGCCGAGGTCTATGGCCAGGTGGACGCAAAGGAGAAGTTCGTGACCGACTTCGTGGCGGCCTGGAACAAGGTGATGAACGCGGATCGCTTCGAGCTCGCCGCCTAGCGCGGCACCCTAGCCCCAGAGGCGCACTTCCTCCCGCGCTTCTCGACGAGACGGCCGGCCCGGAGATCATCCGGACCGGCCGTTGTCGTATTCAGACCGTGTGGGCGCTATGCGCGACGCACAAAGTGCATGACGAGCGAGATCACCAGCAGAACCAGGAAGATGAAGAATAGGATCTGCGCAATACTCGCCGAAGCGCCGGCAATCCCGCCGAAGCCGAACAGGCCGGCGATGAGTGCGATTACCAGAAATGTCAAAGCCCAACCGAGCATGGCAGGTCTCCTTTCGTTAGCCGCCAGTATCAATGTGTAGACTGAACGCTCGAGCGCCGCTTCGGTTTCGCCACAGTTGGGAAAAAAGGCGTTTAAAACTGGAGACCGGCGCGAGGGGGTTGCCCTACGCGCCGGTCATAAGCATGTCACCAAGCCTGTAAGCCGGGTTCTGTGTCTCGCAATGCGAGACGATGGCCATTCATCTGGGGCGCATCTTGCGAAGCGCCTCGTGCAACCAACCCGGGTCGCTTGTCTGGAAACAGACTTGGACGATTGCTCGTCCGCGCGACCCCTATTTGGTCTTGCTCCCGGTGGGGTTTGCCCTGCCATCCCTGTTGCCAAGGACGCGGTGCGCTCTTACCGCACCCTTTCACCCTTACCCGCCTGGCCGAAGCGAGGGCGGGCGGTTTGCTTTCTGTGGCACTTTCCCTGGGGTCGCCCCCGCCGGACGTTATCCGGCACCGTGTTTCCGTGGAGCCCGGACTTTCCTCCCCGCCTGATACGCAATACTGGCGGAGCGGCCATCCGGCTTGCTGACCCCATAAATAAGGGGCTCGGCGGGGCTCGCGTCAAGTCGCTGAGGCGGCAGCATGTTTAACGCCACCTCCCCTATTGCCCGCCCTCGTAACGGCATTTTGATCGGCCAATTGCCGCTTGTTCCCATATTCTAGCGACGATCCGCCGCGCCGGCGCTTTCTTTCGCGCCTTTTGGCCGGTGAAACCGCTGAAACCCTTGGGCCACGCGCTTCGGCCGCGAGCTTTTACAACACCCCAATCGCACGATGCAAAACCAAGTCCTGATCACCCGCTGGTTCAACGCCTTCCCCGAACTCGCCGAACTCGAGCCGGAGGCGAAGGCGGAGCTGATGGGTGCAACGCAGTTCAACCGGCTGCGCGAAGGCGACATCGCCTACCACCAGGGGCAGATCTGCCACAACTACGTCATGTGCATCGAGGGACAGACCCGGATCTTCAAGACGTCGGAGGCCGGGCGCGAGATCCTGCTGTATCAGGTGGGCCCGGGCGAGACCTGCGTGCTCACCACCTCTTGCCTGATCGCCGGCAACCCCTTCCCCGCCGAAAGCACCGCGCAGGCCGACGTTCTTCTCGCCGCGCTGCCGTCGAGCGTCTTTCACCGGCTGATGATCTCCTCGCCGAAATTCCGGCACTACGTTCTCGGCAATTACGGGGATCTGCTGTCAAGCCTCATCATGCTCGTGGACGAGGTGGCCTTCGCCAGCCTCGATCTGAGACTGGCGCGGCGGCTGCTGGCGGAGACGGCGCGCGCGGCGTCGTATCCAAAACCCATCAGCAACTGGCGCTCGATCTCGGCAGCGTGCGCGAGGTCATCAGCCGCTATCTGTCCGAGTGGGAGCGGATGGGGTGGGTACGCTCGTCGCGTGGATCGATCGAGGTGATCGATCGGCCGGCGCTGGCGCGCTACGCCGCGGCCGACGAGGAAGAGACGCCCCCTCGCCTGCGGGCGTCGCGGCAGTGACTCCGTATGGTGACCTAAGTCACATACCGGATGGCGTCTGCCGGACTACAACAGCGATCACTCGGACTCCAACAAGAAACACCCAAGGAAATCAAGACAATGACTGATATGTTCGCCGATCGGCTCCTTGTCTCGCTGGTGCGCTCAACGGCGCTGGCCGCAATCCTGTGCCTCGGCACCCTGTCTTTCGCCCACGCCGCCGACGATATGGCGATGTCCCCCGCTCCCGGTCACGGCGAGTTCGACGACAGCTGCGCCATGGGATTGGCCGACGGCCAGATGGTCAACACCGATTGCTCGGTGAATTGGACCGACGAGGACGGCAAGGTCTACTGTTTCTCGAGCGAGAATTCAAAGTCGGCCTTCCTCAAAGACCCCGCCGGCAATATCGCCAAGGCGAAGAAATTCCTCGAGGAGCAGGAAGCCAAGGCCGCCTCCGGCGCCAAGATCTTCACCGACAAGGACGTGAACGCGCGCGTCCAGGAGGTCCTGGCCGACCGCTCCAAGGATGGCGCCTTCGTGTTCCACGATCCCAAGCTCGATACCGATCTCAACCTCGTCTACGAGGAGATCAAGATCGTGCGCGGCATGGAGGGCTATGGCTGGTTCGCCAATGTCATCTTCCACGACAAGGACGAACCCAAGAAGCAATACGCCATCGACTTCTGGTTCAAGCCTGAGGGCCAAGACCTGACCCTGATGGACATCCGCGTGCAGAAGGGCCCGAAGCGCGACGGCGACGGCTACTTCATGATCACGCGTCTTCCGGTGGCCTGGTGGTGGCTGCCAGTGCAGGAGCATCCCGGCAGCATCGAAGGGGCGCGCGCTTGGCAGGTGATGGCCGCGATCAACGACTACATCGTCGAGAACAAGGACGATGACGGCAACATCACCATCAAGGACGACAAGACGGGTGAGGATCTCAAGCTGCAATTCGTCGAGATGCACCGGCCCGTGCGCCATCTGAAGAATGACGGCGATTACTTCGCTTGCACCGACTTCCGCAAGCCGGGCAGCAAAGACGAATATTACGACATCGACTTCTGGGTGGACGAGAAGACCGGCAAGCTCAAGGTCAACAACGTCAAGGTCCACAAGGTCCCGGTGCAGGAGGACGGCGTCTGGACCCAGGTCGACCGCTATACGTTCGAAGGCATGGACTTCGACGAAACGCTGTAAGCAAGCCGTCAGCGATTTTTGCCAACGATCTCAGAAAAGGTCCGCCTCAACGGCGGGCCTTTTTCCTTACCGGTTTTGCGGCCGCTCGCGAAGTTGTGACCGGCGGTCGGTGACCCGAGTCACATAGCTTTGCGTTAGATTCCCATAGAGTCTTGTCACGGGCGACGACGGGGTCTCTCCCCCGCCGCGCTATCCCACTTGGAGGAAACCACATGAAAAAACTTCTTCTCGCTTCCGCGATGGCCGGCGCCGTGCTGTTCGCCACCGCGGCCACCGCGGCGACGACCGGCGAGTACGACAATATGTGCACCATGGGTCTGGCGCTCGGCCAGGACGTGGAGACAGATTGCTCGATCAATGCCGAGGTCGACGGCAAAACGTATTGCTTCGGGAACGAGACGGCCAAAACGCTGTTTATGAAGGACCCGGCCGGCAATCTCGCCAAGGCCGACACCTACTACAAGAGCAAGCACTAGGACCTAGACTCCCCCGTACCCTCCTAGTCGCCAAAGGCCCGCCCCGCCTCCTGGGGCGGGCCTTTTCCTTGCGCCTTCCTTGAGTCCGCCGCACGCCGGAACGGATTTACGAAACTGCGCGGCTGATCTGACTAAAGATCGCCCGACCCCGCCAAGCCCTCCTTAACGCTTGCCGCCACCAACGCTCTCCTGCCGGCCGGCGCGCGCGTAGAGTCGGCCCCGCGTCCGCGAGCGGCGTGCCCTCTAGGGACCGCATGGCGGCGCATCCTAAGAAATCGAATCTGGGAGGGCAGTTATGTTTCGGATCTTCTCGACCACATCCGTCGTCAGCGTCCTCATGCTCGGGCTTGCCTCGGCCGCGCTCGCCGCGACAGGCGAATATGAGAATATGGATGCAATGGCCCTAGCGCATGGCCAGGCCATCAAGACGGATTGCAGCATCAACTCACAGCTCGACGGCAAGACCTATTGCTTCGGTAGCCAGTCGGCGATGTCTGAATTCATGCAGCATCCGAAGCGGAATGCCCGCAAGGCGCATACCGCCTATCAGAGCATGCACTAGCAGCGCGATCTTAGACGAAGCAGTGTTCTCGTTGTTCTCTTTGGGCTCGCTCCGTGCTTCGGGGCGGGCCCATTCTTTGCGGCCAGGACTGGCTGCTAGGAGGTGGCCGCGGCGCGGCGCGCGGCGGCGAGCAGCCGGGCCAGCGTCTCGCGGGTGGAGGCGTCGGCTCGGCCGTCTACCCGGAGGGGGCGGTAGTGGCGCTGAAACGCTTCGACCACCTGCTCCAAGCCCTTGCCGAAGGTCGAGGTGACCTCCACCCCGTAACCGAACGCCTGCAGCCCGCGCTGCAGCTCGGCGGACCTCTTCATTCTCGTCGCCGGGGCCGAAGCCCTCGTCGGTCCCGAGCGCGCCGGCTCGACCCACAGGCCGACACCGGCGCGGGCAAGGCGCGCCCAGTCGAAGCGCTCGCCGGGGTCGCGCTTGCGCCCCGGGGCGATGTCGGAATGGGCGAGGACGCGCGCGGCCGGGATGTCCTGACGGCTCAAGATGTCACGGCAGAGCGCTTCGACCGCTTGCATCTGCACATCGGGAAAGTCCGGATAGCCGAACTCGTGGCCCGGGTTGTGGATCTCGATGCCGATAGAACAGGAATTGAGGTCGGTCTCGCCGGCCCAATAGCTCTGCCCTGCATGCCAAGCGCGCATCTCCTCCGCCACGATCTGGTCAATGCGGCCCGCCTCGTCGACGAGATAATGGGCGGAGACTTTTGCCTCCTCGCGCGTCAGCCAATCGAGCGCCGCGTCCGAGGTTTCCATGCCGGTGTAATGCAGGATCAGCATGTCGGGCACGCGGCCTTCGCGCCGTGGCTCGTAGTTCGGCGACGGGCACCACGAAGTGGCGAGCTTGCTGTCGGGGGCGGCGGTCATGGTGTCTGCTTGTATCATTGCCCGGCATTGACCGGGCAATCGTAACGAACGGAGGCGGTGACTACCGGACGACCGCCGTCGCGGGACTGACGTCGCTGGCCGTCACCTATAGACCGCGCTCTCTGGCGATCACGTCATAGGCCTCGTTGATGGTCGCTACCTTCTCGGTGGCGATGGCGATGAACTCCTTGGGCACACCGCGGGCCATCAGCTTGTCGGGATGGTTGTCGGCGACCAGCTTGCGGTACTGGCTCTTGAGATCTTCCATGCTGATCGACGGCTCGATGCCGAGCACGTCATACGGATTGCGCTTGGCGGCGACCACATGGCGCGCCTTGATGTAGCTGAACTCGGTGGCGGTGAGGCCAAAGCGCTTGGCCACCTGGGACAGGAACTCCTCCTCGCCCGGATGCAAGGCTTCGTCCGCCTTGGCGATATGGAACAGGCCCTCGAGCACGTCCTCGAGCAGCTTGCGGTTCCCCTTGAACATGGTGGCGAGCTGCTCGGCATAGGCCTCGTAGCCGGCCACGTCCTGCTTGGCCAAATTGAAGACGCGCGCGACGTTCTTCATCTCGCCCTCGGGAACCTTGAACACCTCCTTGAAGGCGTTGACCTCGTCCATGGTGACGACGCCGTCGGCCTTGGCCATCTTGGCGCCGAGCGCAATCACGCCCACGGTGAAGGCGACCTGGTTCTCGGCCGGCCCGTCCTGCTCCTGATCACGATCGATGGCGTAATGGCCTGCTACGCCGCCCAGCAGCGCCCCAATCGGACCTCCAACCGCGAGCCCGGCGGCCGCGCCTGCGAGCTTTCCCCAAACCGACATTGCCGAACTCCCCCACGGGTTGTTGCTTTGGTCAGAGCATATGGACTTTTCGTCCGAGCCGCATTGCATAATCGCGCGGCATGAATGCGCGTTTCTACCGGAAACCGGCGGTTAAGCCCGAAAATTGGCGAGGATCGACCAGCTGGGCTCGTCGACCTCGAGGCCGGCCCGCAAGCGTCGCTCGACATGCCAAGAGCGGGCGAAGGTCCACAGCCCAAGCCAGAGAACCAGAGCAGCGTTGGCCGCGCTCGCGACCCAGACAAAGGTGCTGCCGAGCTCGAAAAGATTGGCGGCGGCGATGACGAACGCCTCCAGCACGATGCCGCAGCCGCCGGCCATGACGATGGCCGCGCACAGCGAAATAATGAGGATAACCAGCGGGTTGCCGCCGCCGTGCGACGCCGGGCGATGGGACGCTTCGGAACTCATGTGAGGCTCACTTCACCTTCGAGATTGGCCTTAAGGGGCGCCCCCTCATAGCCGGGGGGGCCAGGCGTACAAGGGGCTTCGGCCCCGCCCTCTATCGCCGGGGGGCGTTGCGGCGGACGCTGCCCGAGGCGCCGACGATCTCGACCCCTTTGGTGCCCATGAGCGGGGCCAGGGGCACGGTGAGGTAATAGGGCGTTTCCAGCGGCACCACGATGAAGTTCTTGACGCAACCGACGACCACGGTCCGCAAGTAAGCCGGCTTGCGGTCATAGGGCTCGCTGTTCAGCGATACTTCCATGTTTGTGTAGGGCTTGATGCCAGTGATGGTGAGCTGATAGCCGCGGTCGCGGCGGTATTCGATCTTCACGCTGTCGAAGTCGATCGGATCGCAGGAGCCGTTGAAACCCCAGACGGGTTGCACGAGGCTTTGGCTCGGCGGCGCGACAGGCAGCGGCTCGGCCGCGGCGTCGAGCACGCCGGCGCCGAACGTCACCATCAAACTCGCGGCCAGACGGACAAGCTGTCGTCCCATCGTTCCCCCTGTTCAGGCGATCGTCGCGTACCACCCACCCGTCGCGTGGCACCCATCGTCACGCGCCACACTAGGGCGCGGCCGGAGCCGGCTCAAGGTTGTGCCCCTGGCAATGCGGCGGAACGATGGAACCGAGCGCGGCCGTCCACCGTTGATCGTGCACAGAAACGCCCCCGCGCCGCGCCCACCGCGGCCAAAGACAAATAGGAGCAATATGATGACACGAACCGCTTTTGCGGCAGCGCTAGCGCTTACCTTGCCGCTACTGGCGAGCGCGCCCGCCTTCGCCGAAACCGTTTCCACCCAAGACTTCGTGAACAAGGTCGCCATCAGCGACATGTTCGAGATCCAGTCGGGCGACCTCGCGGCCAAGAAGGCCAAGCACGAGGACGTTCAGGACTTCGGCGAGGAGATGGTCGAGGACCACACCGCGACGAGCAAGGACCTGAAGGCGCTGGTGAAGGACGAGGACATCAAGGCGACCTTGCCGGCGGAGCTCGACGAGGCGCACAAGGCCAAACTCGACGAGTTGAACAGCGCTTCGGGTGAAGCGTTCGACAAGGCCTATGTGCCGATGCAAGTCGCGGCCCATGAGAAGGCCGTGAGCCTGTTCGCGGCTTACGCCGAATCCGGCGACAACGAGGCGCTCAAAAACTGGGCCGGCGATACGCTGCCCGCCTTGAAGGAGCATCTGAAGGAAGCCAAGGCGCTCAACACCGAGATCGCCAAGCCGGCCAAGACGGCCGAGGCGGACGACGCCACGCCGATGGCCGAGCCGAAGACCGACAAGGCCATGGATGACAAGGCCATGGCCGAGAAGGTGACCGAGGAGACCGACGTCAAGGGCACCGAAGAGCAGGCGAAGGACGAAAAGCCCACGCCGCCCGCTTTCAACTACGTGACGCGCCAGGAGCCGACCGACTGGACGGCGCAAGCCCTGCTCGGCCGCACCGTGCAGAATGAAGGCGGCCAGACCCTCGGTGAGATCAACAACGTGATCCTCAACGAGAAAGGCAAGGTCGTCGCCGTGACCATCGGCGTCGGCGGTTTCCTTGGCCTCGGCGAGAAGGATGTCGGCGTGCCGTTCGACGCGCTGAAATTCCGCTCGGAGGACGCCATGGAGAAGAACGCCGAGACCGAGACCGACAAGGACGCCAAGACCGAGGACAAGACGACCGAAGCCGTGGATGCCGACGATCCGTTGCATAGCGACATTGTCGTCGTCGTCGACGCCACCAAGGAGCAGCTCGAGGCGGCGCCGACCTTTGTGTGGCTTGGCGAGAAGCGCGAGAAGCGGGCCGCGACGGACAGCGAGACGACCGTCGAGTAACCGCTGGACTTTGGCAGATTCTGGATGGGCGGCTTCGGCCGCCCATCTCGTTTTGGAGATCACCATGTTCTTCGACAGCTGGTTCGGACTTCTCCGCGTGCTCGTGGTCGGCACCCTGGCCTATGGGGCGCTGATCGTCCTGCTGCGCGTGTCCGGCAAACGCTCCTTGAGCAAGATGAACGCGTTCGATCTCGTGGTGACGGTGGCGCTCGGCTCAACCTTCGCGGCCGTCATCCTCAACAATTCGATTCCCCTCGCCGAGGGCGTTCTCGCCTTGGCGCTCCTCATCGGCCTACAGTTCGTCATCACTTGGCTCTCGGTGCGGTTCCGGGCCGTGGAGAAACTGATCAAAAGCGAGCCCACACTTCTCGTCCGCGACGGCACCTATTTGGACGATGCCATGGGGGCGCAGCGGGTAACCCGTGACGAGATCCAGGCGGCGTTGCGCGACAGCGGAAGCACGACGCTGGCGGAGATTGAATGCGTCGTTCTCGAAACCGACGGCTCGCTCACCGTGATCCGGAAAGGCTGACAGGGTCCACGGGCATGACAAGACGGCCCCAGACGCGTATTCAAGGCCGGGCGAGGCATAAACGAGGGCATGAGGAGCGGCCATGGCGATCTACGAGCTTGACGGCGAGAGCCCGAATTTCCGGCCGACGGTCTTTATTGGGTGGCGGAGACGGCCTCGGTGGTCGGCCGGGTGCGGCTCCATTCCGATGTCAGCATCTGGTGGGGCGCGGTCCTGCGCGGCGACAATGAGTGGATCGATATCGGCGCCCGCTCGCAAATCCAGGACAACGCCACGCTGCACACCGATCCCGGCTTCCCGCTCACCATCGGCAAGGACTGCGTCATCGGCCATAACGTGGTGCTGCATGGCTGCATCATCGGCGATAACAGCCTGATCGGCATGGGCACGACGATCCTGAACGGCGCGAAGATCGGCGCCAATTGCCTGGTCGGCGCCAACGCCTCATCACCGAGGGCAAGGAATTTCCCGACAAATTCCGTGATCCTCGGTTCGCCCGCCAAAGCCGTGCGCGAGACCGACGACAAGGCCCGGGCCATGATCGCCCGGGGGGCCGATGTCTATGTGCGGCGTTGGAAACAATACGCGGCGGGCTTGAAGCGCATCGCCTGATGCGGGTAACTCCGCAATCATGAGCGGCAACTGGCAATTCTTTATCGATCGCGGCGGCACCTTCACCGATATCGTGGCGCGGGCGCCTGACGGCAGGCTCGTTACCGCCAAGCTCCTCTCCGAGAACCCGGAAGCCTATCCGGACGCCGCCATCGCCGGCATCGCCGACCTGATCGGCACGCCGCGCGCCAAGCGCCTGCCGCCCGAGACGATCGGCAGCGTGCGCATGGGCACCACCGTCGCCACCAACGCGCTGCTCGAGCGCAAGGGCGATCCCGTGCTGCTCGTGGTCAGCCAAGGCTTCAAGGACGCGCTCGAGATCGGCTACCAGGCTCGGCCCAAAATCTTCGCCCGGCAGATCGAGAAGCCTTCGATGCTCTATGCCCAGGTGGCGGAGGTGCCGGAGCGGGTGCGCGCCGACGGCAGCGTGGAGGTGCCGCTCGATCTCGACGCCACGGGCGCGGCGTTGGCGGCCGCGCGGGAGGCCGGCATCGAGGCGGTCGCCATCGTCTTCATGCACGCTTACGCCTATCCGGAGCATGAGCACGCGGCGGCGGAACTCGCCCGCACGCTCGGCTTCACGCAAATCTCGGCGAGCCATGAGGTGAGCCCGCTGGTCAAGTTCGTCGGCCGTGGCGATACCGCCGTGGTCGATGCGTATCTCTCGCCGCTCCTGCGCCGCTACGTGGATCAGGTGGCGTCGGCCCTGTCGGCCGGTCAAACGGCGAAGAGCCCACGGCTCCTGTTCATGCAGTCCTCTGGCGGGCTGACGTCGGCCAATCTGTTCCGTGGCAAGGACGCGATCCTGTCGGGGCCCGCAGGCGGTGTGGTCGGGGCGGTGGAGACGGCGCAAGCGGCCGGCTTCGCCAAGGTGATCGGCTTCGACATGGGCGGCACCTCGACCGATGTCTGCCATTACGACGGCACCTACGAGCGGACCTCGGAGAGCGTGGTGGCGGGGGCGCGGGTGCGCGCGCCGATGATGCTCATCCATACGGTGGCCGCAGGCGGCGGCTCGATCCTGCATTTCGACGGCGCGCGATTCCGCGTGGGCCCCGACTCGGCCGGCGCCGATCCGGGGCCCCTCGCCTATCGCCGTGGCGGCCCGCTCACCGTCACCGACGCCAATGTGATGACGGGCAAGCTTCAGCCGGACTTCTTCCCGCATATTTTCGGCCCCGCGCAGGATCGGCCCCTCGATCGCGGCGCGGTGGCGAAGGCGTTCAAGGCGCTGGCGCGAAAGGTCGGCGACGGACGCGATCCGGAAGAGATCGCCGACGGCTTCATCCGGATCGCCGTGGAGAATATGGCGAACGCGATCAAGACGATCTCCGTGCAACGCGGCTACGACGTCGGCGAGTATGTGATGAACTCGTTCGGCGGCGCCGGCGGGCAGCATGCCTGTCTCGTGGCCGACGCGCTCGGCATCAAGTCCGTGTTGCTGCATCCGCTGTCCGGCGTGCTGTCGGCCTACGGCATGGGGCTCGCGAGCTTGCGCGCCACGCGCACGCAAGCGGTGCTGGAGCGCTTCGACGACAACGGCCTCGCCGCGCTCGCCGGGATCACCGCGCCGCTCGCGGTCCAGGTCCGGGAGGAGCTGGTGCGCCAGGGCATCGCCGCGGATGGGGTCAAGGTCACGGCGCAAGCCCATCTCCGCTATGCGGGCACCGATAGCGCGCTGCCGGTACCGGTCGGCTCATTGCGCGGCATGCGCGCCCTGTTCGAGATCGCCCACCAGCAACGCTTCGGCTTCATCAGCCCGGAGAAGGATATCGAGATCGAGGCGGTCGAGGTCGAAGGCGTCGGCGGCGGCGCGCTCATCGCCGAGCAGGATGCCGCGACGGCGAACATGGCGCCGTCCCCGGAGCCGCATACCCGCGCGGACGTGTTCACCCATGGCGCCTGGCATGACGCGCCGGTCTATCTGCGCGCCGGCCTCGCGCCCGGCATGCGCCTCGACGGACCGGCGCTTCTCATCGAGGACCATCAGACCGTGATGGTCGAGCCCGACTGGCAGGCGGAGGTGACCGCCAAGAATCATCTGCTGCTCACGCGCACCAAGAAGAAGACGGAAGCCAAGGTCAGCAAGCGTGCCGATCCGGTCATGCTCGAAGTGTTCAACAATCTGTTCGTGTCGGTCGCCGAGCAGATGGGCTATGCGCTGCAGAACACGGCCCGATCGGTGAACATCAAGGAGCGGCTCGACTTCTCCTGCGCCATCTTCGATGCACGCGGCCGCCTGATCGCCAACGCGCCGCATATCCCCGTACATCTCGGCTCCATGGACCGCAGCGTGGAGACGATCCTGCGCGAGGTGGGCGACGATTTGAGGCCGGGCGATGTGTGGATGTTGAACGCGCCTTACAACGGCGGCACGCATCTCCCCGACATCACCGTGGTGACGCCGGTCTTCGCCGAGAACAGTTCCGACCTCTTGTTCTTCGTCGCCGCGCGCGGCCACCACGCCGATATCGGCGGCATCGCGCCGGGCTCCATGAGCCCCAAGGCCACGTCGATCGAGGAGGAAGGCGTCTACATCGATCCGTTCAAGCTGGTGGGACGCGGCCGCTTCCAGGAGAAGGACGTGCGGACGCTGCTCACGGAAGCCCCCTATCCGGTGCGGAACGTCGAGCAGAATATCGCCGACCTCAAGGCGCAGGTGGCGGCCAACGAGAAGGGTGTCATCGAGCTCCGCAAGATGGTCCGCCATTACGGGCTCGCCACGGTGACCGCCTATATGGGCCATGTGCAGGACAACGCGGCGGAGGCTGTGCGCGCGGTCATCGCCAAGCTCAAGAATTCGCGCTTCGAGGTGGAGACCGATCAGGGAAGCCGCATCAAGGTCGCCATCACCATCGACAAGCAGGCCAAGAAGGCTGTCGTCGATTTCACCGGCACCAGCGCGCAGACCGCGACCACGTTCAATGCGCCGGAGCCGATCACCCGGGCATGCGTGCTCTACGTGTTCCGCACGCTGGTGGACGACGACATCCCGCTCAACGCCGGCTCCCTGCGGCATATCAAGATCGTGGTGCCGAAGGGCTCGTTGTTAAAGCCGAACTATCCGGCGCCGGTCGCCGGCGGCAATGTGGAGACGAGCCAGACCATCGTGAATTGTCTCTATGGCGCGCTCGGCGTGCTGGGTTCGGCGCAAGGCACCATGAACAATCTCACCTTCGGCAACGCGCAGTTCCAATATTACGAGACGATCTGCTCGGGCGCGCCGGCCGGCTCCGGCTTCGACGGCGTGGCGGCGGTGCAGACCCATATGACCAACTCGCGGCTCACGGACCCCGAGGTGCTTGAGCTGCGCTATCCGGTTCTGCTGGAGCGGTTCGAGATCGCGCGCGGCTCCGGCGGCAAGGGCGAATGGCGCGCCGGCGACGGGACGCTGCGCGTCATCCGCTTCCTCGAGGAGATGAACTGCGCCATCCTGTCGGGCTTCCGGAAGATCCGTCCTTTCGGGACCAAGGGCGGCGATCCCGGCCAGACGGGCGAGAACTGGGTGAAGCGCAAGACCGGCCGGTTGGAGCGGCTGAAAGGCGCCGATCAGACGGTCATCCAGGCGGGCGAGGCGATCGTCATCAAAACACCGACCGGCGGCGGGTACGGCAAAGCAAAAGCCCGTCATCCTGAGGCGCGAGCGAAGCGAGGCTCGAAGAGCGGCGGCTAAGGAAAGGCGCGGCAATGGCCATCAATGGCAAGATCCTAGGCAAAATCCTGATCTCAGGCGCCGGCATCGCCGGGCTGACGCTCGCCACCCTGCTGAAAGAGCAAGGCCACGACCTCACCGTGGTCGAGCGCGACAAAGGGTTACGCGCCGAAGGCTATATGATGGACTTCTTCGGCTCGGGTTGGGACGTGGCCGAGCGTCTCGGCCTGACCGACAAGCTCCGCGCCATCCGCTACCCCATCGAACGATTCAACTTTGTCGATGCCGCGGGCCACGTCTATGCGTCGATGCCGCTCACCCGGGTCGGCCAGGCGCTCGGCGGCAAATATGTCTATCTGCGCCGCTCGGACCTCGAACGCATCCTATACGACCGGGCGGCGCAAGCAGGCGTCGCCGTCGACTTCGGCCGCGAGGTGACGGCGCTCGACGCGCGGGAGGACAGTGTGCACGTCACGTTCGATGACGGCAGTGCGGGCGATTTCGCCCTGGTGTTCGGCGCCGACGGCGTGCACTCGCAAATTCGCCGGCTCGTGTTCGGCGACGAGGCGCAGTTCGCGCGCTTCCTCGGGGCCTATGTGGCCGCCTACCACCTCGCTGATCACAAATTCCATCTCGGGCACGCGCTCAATCTCTACGAGGAGACCGATCGTGTCGCCGCCTATTATCCGCTCGACGACACGCGCATGGATGCCACCTACGTGTTCCGGCACGGTGAAACTCATGTGCCGCGCGATGAGCGCCTCGCCTTCGTGCGCCACGCCTATGACGGCGCGGGCTGGATCGCCGAGGACATGCTGAAGGCGTATCGGGGTCATGAGCCGATCTATTTCGACAGCCTGACCCAGATCGTGATGCCGCGCTGGTCGAAAGGCCGCGTCGCGCTTCTCGGCGATGCCTGCGGCTGTCTCACCTTGCTGGCCGGCCAAGGCTCGCACATGGCGATGGCGGGCGCCTACGTGATCGCGCAAGAGCTCGCACGCCATGACGGCAATTTCGCAAGCGCCTTCGCCGCCTATGAAACGAAGCTCAAGCCCGCGGTCGCCAAACGCCAGGCGGATGCGGCCGGTTTCGCACGCGTCTTCATCCCCTCGAGGCGATCGCGTCCCTGGCTCCGGCGCCTCGTCGTCAAGGCGATGTTCAGCCCGCTCCTCTTGCCGCTTATGTTCCGCTGGTTCGGCGCGAAGAGCGTGCTCGAGGGCTATCCTTGAGCCGCTAGATCTCGTCGATCTCGCTAATATCCATCATGATCGGCGCATGATGGTGGGCCGTGTGCGCGCCGAAGGGCGTACCGCGAACCTGCACTTCCTTGCCGACGAACTTCCGAAGCGCCGCGGAGAGCGTCTCGTCTAAGGCATAGACGTGGATCGTCGCGACATCCCCGATATTGTCCGTCTCCTCGCTGCCTTCGAGGCAGGCCGGAGCCGGCAGCGTGAGGATGAACGCCTGCTCAGGACGTCCGGCCGCGTCCTCGAACTGCCCAAGCGACAGCCGCCCTTCGGCGATCTCGCCTGGCGCATTCGCCTGAAGGCAAGACGCGGCCTGCGCGCTCGACGCCGCGAGCATCAGGATCAGGGACAGGAGCCAGGTGGCGTGTTTCATCGGGATACCGGTCGCTTCAGAGTCAGAAGCTCACCTTAGCCTTTTCGGCATTGAACACGGTGACAGTCTTGCCGGGCTCGATGGCCGACGAGGTTGAGTAGGAGTGCGGGACGAATTGGATGGTCGCCATGCAGCCTCCGCCGGCACAGTCCCCCGCGAGCTTCTCCTTGGCAGCCTCGGGCTCGATGTCGTCCGCATCGACATAGACGCCGTCCTGCGACGTGCACTCGTAGCCAATCACATCGCCCGAGCGGCCGTTCTTCACGCAGTAGGCTTCCATCTCAACCTCTTGGCCGAGATAGTCCTGTGGCTTGCTGGCAAGCTCTTGCAGGCTGGTTGATGCCGCCAATGCCAGCGGCGAGAACAACGCCGCTCCACAGAGTGCGACACCGACGAGGTGGCGCGTTACACGATGCTTCGAGTTCATCTGGCTCCTCTTCCATGCTGCTGGAGGTTGGAGCCCGTATCCTATTCAGGACGCGGCGCAAGAAAAGCCCTAGTTCGACACCAAAAAGGGCGCGGGACCGAAATCCCACGCCCTTCGCTAGGGTGTTGCCTCTCTTGCTTAAGGCTCGTTCGCAGGGAGCCGATGGAGAGCCCTAGACGGCTCGCGGCGTGTTGCCGCCCTGGCCACGCTCGGCCATGAACTGGTCGAACTCGGCCTTGTCCTTCGCGTGGCGCAAGCGCTTGAGGAAGGACTGGAACTCGGTTGCCTCCTCCTCCAGCCGCTTCAGGGTCGCCTCGCGATAGTCATCGAATGCGTGATTGCCGGTCGAGCCGCCCGGTCCGAAGCCGCCGCCGAAACGCCGTGCTTCGTTGGTGAAATACTCGCGCCATGCCGTCTTATGTCCACATCCCATGCGTCCACTCCAGATCAGATAGGCCAAAACGCCTAGGCCAACAGGCCACCAAACAATGAAGCCGAGGATCATCGCCGCGATCCAAGCCGGCTTCCCGTAGTCGTCCAAGGTCGCAACCAGGTGCATCGGGATCCTTCCTTCAGTGTGAATGTGATTTACATTTACATAGATGTGCCCCCTTGGCAAGGCGTCAAGGCGGTCCTCAAAAATATGGGGTTGGGCGAGCGGAAAGCACAGAGCGGCCAAGGAATTTTAACCCTCTGCGGTCGAGACTGTGGATGCAATTCATCGAAAATTGCACTGAGTGCTGGTCTTCGTGTAGGGCGTAACCATGAGATTTGCGTATCGCCGTCTCTCAAGTGTGGGTTTGGCCGCCGCCACCGTTGTGGCGGTGGCGAGCGGCAGCGCCGCGGTGGCCGGCGCACTCAAAGACGTGAAGCCACATGAAGCGGTGACGCGCGCCCACACCATGCCGATCCAAGGCATCGACGTGTCCTACTGGCAGGGCGACATCGACTGGCGGCAAGTGCGCGCCGCGGGCGTCCAATTCGCCTTCATCAAGGCGACCGAGGGCGGCGACCATCTCGACCCCATGTTTCTACGCAATTGGCACGCGGCGAAGCGGGCGGGCCTGGCGCGCGGCGCCTATCACTTCATCTATTGGTGCCGCTACGCCAGCGAGCAGGCGGCGTGGTTCGTGCGCAACGTGCCGCGCGATCCCGACGCGCTGCCGCCGGTGCTCGATCTCGAATGGCATACTCATTCCAAGACCTGTCCCGGCAAGATCTCCCGCGAGCTGGCGCTGAAGAAGATCAAGATCATTCTCGACGCCATGGAAGCGCATACGGGGAAGCGGCCGATCATCTACACGGACCCGGCGTTCCACAAGGACGTGCTCCAGGGCGAGTTCAAGAGCTATCATTATTGGCTGCGCTCGGTGGCGGCAGAACCGGACAAAATCTATCGCGGGCGGAGCTGGGCGTTCTGGCAGTTCACCACCACCGGCACGGTGCCGGGCATCAAGGGCAAGGTGGACCGCAACATCTATAACGGCTCGCCCAGCGACTGGGACCGCGTGCTGAGATGGCTCGAGGCGAGCCGCTGACGGCGCGCCGTTAGCCCGACCCGTCTTCTTTCGCGTCCGGCAGAATGCCGAGTCCTTTCAAATAGATCAGCAGCCCACTTTCGAGCACTTCCTCGGGCGTCATCGGCACCTTGCGCGCCGCGCGGCCGCCTTTCGAGAATAGCGTGGCGACGCCGTGGGCCATGGTCCACAGATGCAGGCTGACGAGCTTCAATGGCGGCCGCTCATCCTCGGGCAGCGACCGGCACAGCGCCTCCGCCGCCTGTTGGAGCACTTCGAAGGCGCGCTCCGCCGCCGGCAGCGTCTCGCCCTCGGTGCCGGGCGCTAGTCCCGTCTCGAACATCACCGTGTAGCTGGCCGGCTCTTCCCGGGCGAAGGCGAGATAGGCCTTGCCGAGATTCTCGAAGGCCGAGAGTGGTGTCGGCACGCCGTTGTTCCAGGCGGTGTCGAGGCAGGCGGCAAAGCGCTCGAAGCCGTTGCGGGCGACCTCGGCGAGCAGCGCGTCGCGATCCTTGAAATGGCGATAGGGCGCCGCCGGGCTGACGCCGGCCAGGCGCGCGGCCTCGGTGAGGCTGAAGCCGAAGGCGCCGTGCTCCTCGATGAGCTTGCGCGCGGCCTCCAGCAGCACCTCTTTGAGGTTGCCGTGGTGATAGGAGCTGGGGCGCGCCAACCGCGGCCTGAGTGACTCATGTAAAGGGCTTTTACATCAAAGCCCTGGCCGCCGCCAGCCACCGTTGCGAGCGTGGTGAAGCAAAGCCGGTGCGTGGACAAGTTCCCGGACCGGCTGTGCGGCAAGTTCGGAGCGGTATAAGACGGGGTCCATGGCCAAAGCCAAGACCACCGGCCGGCGGAAAGCCGCCACGCCACGCTCCGCCGCGAAACAGTCCGCGCCATCGCTGTTGAGAGCCGAGGCGCCGGCCATCGCCGGCATCCTCACCACGCTCCTCTTCTTCGCGTTCGGCGACACGATCCTTTCCGATCTCGAGAACCACGCTCTGACCGTCGTGCTGTTCGTCTGGCTGTTCGCGACGATCATGTGGTGCTCGTTCGGCGTGGTGCGCCATGCGGAGGCCGTCGCCGAGAAGCTCGGTGAACCTTATGGCACGCTGGTGCTGACCGGCTCGGTCATCGTCATCGAGGTGGCGCTGCTCGCTTCGATCATGCTGCACGGCGCCAATAACCCGACGCTGGCCCGCGACGCCATGTTCGCCACGCTGATGATCGTGCTGAACGGCATGGTGGGCGTGGCCCTGCTCATGGGCGCTCTGCGCTATTGGGAGCAGGAGTATAATCTCGCCGGCGCCCGCGCCTTTCTCGTGGTCATCGCCGCACTCTCGGTGTTCGCCCTGGTGCTGCCGAAATACACCGAGACCGCGCCGGACCCCATTCAGTCGCCGGCCAAGGCAATCCTGTTCATGGCCATCACCCTCCTGTTCTATGCGGTATTCATCGCCATCCAGACCCTCCGGCACCGGGCCTTCTTCGCTGAGCCCGCGGAGCATCCCGAAGACGCGGGCTTAGTGGCCGCAGACCACGAGCAGACCGCGACGGGCTCGCTGGCCTTCCATGTGACCATGCTGCTCGCGTCTCTCCTGCCCGTGGTGCTGCTGGCGGAGTTCCTCGCCGTCATCGTCGATTTCGGCATCGAGGATCTCGCACTGCCCGATCCGCTCGGCGGTGTCTTGATCGCCGTACTGGTGATCGCGCCGGAGGGGCTCACGGCCTTCAACGCCGCGCTCGCCAACCAACTCCAACGGGCGGTCAATGTGTGCCTGGGCTCGGCGCTCGCGACGATCGGCCTGACTATTCCGGCGGTGCTGGCGATCGGGATCCTCACCGGACGCGACGTGCATCTCGGGCTGACCGATGTCGAGACGGTGCTGCTAATCCTCACGCTGTTCGTCAGCGGGCTCACCTTCGGCGGCGGCCGCACCAACGTGCTGCAAGGGGTCGTCCACCTGCTCCTGTTCGCCGTCTATGTGATGTTGATCTTCAGCCCATAAGACTCTTGCGGGTCACGACGTAACAACCGAGGGAAAACGGTGAGCGCTCTTCACGACCTTCACGCGGCAACGCCCCTGTTGACGGCGATGCTGCTAGCGACCGTCGCGGGACTGACGATCCCCATCGGCGCCTATCTCGCCTCCATCGAGCGTATCCGTCCGCGCTGGCTTCAGACCGAATTTCGCCACAGCGTGCTCGCCTTCGGCGGCGGTGCGCTGCTTGCGGCGGTGGCCTTGGTCCTCGTGCCCGAGGGACTCCGCGATCTCAATTGGGTGCTGATCTGTCTGGCGTTCGGCGGTGGCGGTATCGTCTTTCTGTTGATCGACTGGGCCATCGCCCGCTGTGGCGGCGCCGGCGCCATGCTCATGGCCATGCTGCTCGATTTCGTTCCGGAAGCCGCGGCCATCGGCGTCGGCCTTGCGACACGCTTGGAGATTGGGCTCCTCCTGGCCTTCCTGATCGCGCTGCAGAACCTGCCCGAAAGCTTCAACGCCTATCGGGAGATCATGGCCCACAACAAGCCATCGAAGCGCGGATTGTTCATGGCATTCAGCGCCCTGGTGCTTCTCGGCCCGCTCGCCGCCTATCTCGGACATGTCTGGCTCGCGGCCAGTCCGGCTTGGGCGGGGGCGGTGATGCTGTTCGCCTCGGGCGGCATCATCTATCTGACCTTCGAGGACATCGCCCCTCAAGCGGTGCTGAAACGGCACTGGGCGCCGCCTTTGGGAGCCGTGTTGGGCTTCCTTCTCGGCATCATCGGCCACGTCGCGCTGATGCCGTAGCCGAGACCCCAGCAGAAATCCTGCTATTCCCTTCGTGCGCGGATTTTCGTTACACTCGCCCAAAATTGCCTAGGGAGTGTAAAAAAATGCAGTGTCGTGGCATTTTGCTTGCCGGTCTTCGTGCGCTCCGGTTGCCAGCTAGCGCCTTGGCCGTCACGCTCGCGTGCCACGCGCCCGGGGCGGTCGCCGAGGATACCAAGCCCGGTCCTTGCACCGACGACGCCATGATCGTTTTCGATGCCTCGGGCTCCATGTCTGGCAACCAGACCCTCGGCATTCCGAATTCCCGCCCCCGCATCGACGAAGTGCGCTCCGCCCTCGCCCAGGTGCTGCCGAGCGCCACGAAATTTCGCCGCGTCGGCTCGTGACATACGGTCCGGGCCCCTACAACCAGTGCAACGTCCAACTCGATCTCAAGCCGACGCGTGATGCCGCCAAACCGATCATGCGGGTGGTGAACGCGCTCGTGCCTGCCGGCAAGACGCCGCTGACCTCGGGCGCGAGGAGGCGGCCAAGGCGCTCGACTTCCAGAGCAAGCCCGGCGTCATCGTGGTGGTGACGGACGGCGAGGAAACTTGCGGGCGGTCGCCTTGCGACCTCGCCAAGCAACTGCACGAGACCGCCGAGCAGCTCACCGTTCACGTGATCGGCTTCCGCTATTCCAACTATTCCTGGACGGGCGGCAACAGCGTCATGGATCTCAGATGTCTCGCCGACGAGAATAACGGCCTCTACATCAAGGCCAACAGCGAGGGCGAGCTGATCGAGGCGCTGGAGAAGACGCTGGACTGCCCCATGGTGTCGCAAGCCCCCTTAAATCCCATCCGCTGATCTTGAGTTGACGGCCAGGGCCCAGGCGCTCAATAGAAGAGCAGCCAAGAGGGTTGGGCGGCGATGACGTTCGAGCGTGTGTTCATCATTGCTGCCGTTGTCGCACTCGCCGCCGGCGGCCCCGGCCGGACGAAGGCGGCAGAACCGGCCGCCGAGGCGACCCTGCCCGCCCAGTGCTGGACGCCAGAGGCCTTGGCCGGCACGCCCAAGGAATTGAAAGCGACGCGGCTCGGGCCCGCGCCTCGACCTCGAAGCCCTCAAGCAAGAACCCCTGCCCGCCCCGGTTCCGGTCGCCGAGGACTTGCGCGGCTCGATCCGCAGCGTCGAGCTCCCACCGGGGCAGAAACTCATCGCGCTCACCTTCGATCTTTGCGAGAGCGACGGCGACCATGCGGGCTATGACGGCCGGGTGGTCGATCTCCTGCGGGCCGAGGGCGTGAAGGCCACCTTCTTCGCCGGCGGCAAATGGCTGGAGAGCCACCCCGAGCGCGCGCAGCAGCTGATCGCCGACGCCAATTTCGAGATCGGCGCCCATGGCCTGCGCCACCGCGACCTGACCCATGCCACCGACAAGACCATGGCGGAGGAGATCGGGCTGACCGAGGCGGCTTTCGTGCGGGCTCGGAAGACGCTCATGTCGCGCGCCTGCGTCACCGACCTGCAAGACGACGCAAGCGTCCCGCAAGCCCGGATCACGCTGATGCGGTTTCCCTATGGGCGGTGCAATGCCAAGGCGCTGGCGGCCGTGGCCGCTAACGGACAACTGGCGATCCAGTGGGACGTGGTCACCGGCGACCCCGACCCGCACATCACGGCGAAGGGAATCGCCAACACCATCCTCACCCGCGCCCATCCCGGGGCCATTATCGTGGCGCATGCGAACGGGCGCGGCCGCAACATCGCCGCCGCTCTCAAGATCGCCCTGCCCAAGCTCAAGGAGGAGGGCTATCAATTCGTCACGCTGAGCGAGTTGCTCGCGGCCGGCAAGCCGGTGATCGCCGCGACATGCTACCTCAACCGGCCGGGCGACGCGTCGCGCGTCGCGCGGGCCAAACGGCAGCGCAAATCAAATGACATCTGGTCCGTTCTCCGCAGCCGCTGATCTCATTCTGAACGGCGATCCGGGCCGCGCCTGTCTGCGCCCAATGGCGCCTGCGGCTTGCGCGGCGCTCGGGCGGGCGATCGTGGCGGTGCCGCCCTGGTCTGAGATGCCCTATTCGGCGGAGGCGATAACAGGCTATCTCGTCGCTGTGGAGGACGGCGCGCGCCGCTACCGCATCGAGGTGGACGGCATGACGGCCGGCGCCGTGGCGGTCCGCTATCCGTGGCTGCGGGGCGTCTATCTCGAGCTGCTGGCGCTGCTGCCTGAGTTTCAGAACCAAGGGATCGGGTCGGCGGTGCTGGACTGGCTCGCGCGCGAGGCTTTGCACCGCGAGGCACGCAACCTCTGGGCCTGCGCCTCGTCTTTCAACGAAGCCGCGCTTCGCTTCTACGCGCGACATGGTTTTGCGGAGACCGCCGTGTTGCACGGTCTGGTCGCCGACGGATTCGATGAGATCCTGCTCCGCAAATTCCCATTGGGCTCCGTGCCCGCCGGCGGGTGAAACGGACGATCCGGCAGCCTCGGCACGATTTTTCGGAGACAATTGTCCACAAATCGTCCCCATAGCCCGGGCCCTTGGCTCGCCCTCGTATCCCCGGACCCTCCCCGGAGACCCGCACTAAGGGTCTGAATCCAGGGAAAAAATAATTATTAAAATCGGTGAACCCTAAGCCGTCCCGAACGTTGTTGAACTCATCTTGGGGCCCGTCACCGTTGTGCGGCGCAACAAGGAAACGACTTGGCAGCGGTCGAGCCCAGCCTTTAAGCTCGGTGGGTTCGGCAACGGGCAACCCTCCAATCGGAAAGGAGAGCTTCCGATGGAACTCACAGCCAAATTGACCATGGTCACGGCCATCGTATCGTTCGGCTTCCTGGCCGCCGTCATCCTGGGGATGATTTAGACCTTAGCCTTATCGGCAACCCTTTGGGGGGTTTCGGTCTTAAGACCAAAAAGAATGCGGCGTAAAGTTTCGAGGAGCCCGGCGCGGAAGCCCGGGCTCCTCTTTTCATGTCAGCAAGGGCGCGCTTACGCCGCCGCGTCGGCTACGCGCTTTGGATCGTAGTTGAGGATGGGGCCCAGCCAGCGCTCGGCCTCCTCGACCGACCAGCCTTTGCGCGCGGCGTAGTCTTGGACCTGATCGCGGCCGATCTTGCCGACACCGAAATAGCGACTCTCGGGATGGGAGAAATAGAAGCCCGAGACGGCCGCGGATGGCCACATGGCGCAGCTCTCGGTAAGCTTGACGCCGATCTCCTTCTCCACATCGAGCACCCGGAATAGGGTCCGTTTCTCGGTATGGTCGGGCTGCGCCGGATAGCCCGGCGCGGGCCTGATGCCGGCATAGTCCTCGGCGATCAGCCCCTCGTTGGTGAGCGCCTCGTCCGGAGCATAGCCCCAGAGCTCGCGGCGCACCTTCTCGTGCAGCGCCTCGGCGAAGGCCTCCGCCAGCCGGTCGGCGAGCGCCTTGACCAAGATCTTCGCGTAATCGTCATTGGCCAGCTCGAAGCGGCGCGCCACGTCCTCCTCACCGATGCCCGCGGTCACGGCAAAGGCGCCCATATAGTCAGGCACGCCGGAGTCCTTGGGCGCCACGAAATCGGCAAGCGCGAGATTGGCCTTGCTCGAATCGCGCGCCATCTGCTGGCGGAGCGTGTGCAGCGTCGCCAACGGCGCCTTGCGCGTCTCGTCCGCATAAAGCTCGATATCGTCGCCGACACTGTTGGCCGGCCAGAAGCCGACCACGGCGTTGGCCGTGAGCCATTTCTCGTCGATGATCTGCTTGAGCATGGCCTTCGCGTCGTCGAATAGCGGACGCGCCGCCTCACCGTATTTATCGTCCTGGAGAATGCGCGGGTACTGACCCTTCAGCTCCCAAGCCTGGAAGAAGGGCGTCCAGTCGATATAGCGGGCGAGCTCGGCGAGATCGTAGGCGTGGAAGGTGCGGGTGCCGAGGAAGCTGGGCTTCGGCGGCGCGTAGCCCGACCAATCGAGCGCGAGCTTGTTGGCGCGGGCCTGCGCCAGCGGCGCGCGGGTCTTCTCCGCCTGGCCGCGGGCATAGGATTCCGCCATGCGCTCGTATTCCTCGCGCACCTTGGCGATCTGCTTGGGCCGTTCCTCTTTCGACATCAGGCCCGAGACCACACCCACGGCGCGGCTCGCATCGGTGACATAAATGGCCTGGCTGCGTTTGTAGTTGGGGCTGATCTTGACGGCGGTATGGACGCGACTCGTCGTGGCGCCGCCAATCAGCAGCGGCAGGTCGAAGCCTTCGCGCTCCATCTCCGCCGCCACGTGACACATCTCGTCGAGCGACGGCGTGATCAGGCCGGACAGGCCGATGATGTCGATATTCTTCTCGCGCGCGGTATCGAGGATCGTCTGGGAGTGCACCATGACGCCGAGATCGGTGACCTCGAAATTATTGCACTGGAGCACGACACCGACGATGTTCTTGCCGATGTCGTGGACGTCGCCCTTGACGGTGGCGAGCAGAACCCGGCCGGCGGGCTCCCCTTGGGCGAGCCCCATCTCTTCCTTCTCTTTCTCCATGAAGGGCATGAGATAGGCCACGGCCTGCTTCATCACGCGCGCGGACTTCACCACCTGGGGCAGGAACATCTTGCCGGCGCCGAACAGGTCGCCGACGACGCTCATGCCGGCCATCAGCGGCCCCTCGATGACATGCAAGGGCCGTTCGGCCTTTTGCCTGGCTTCCTCCGTGTCCTCCTCGATGAAATTGGCGATGCCGTGAACCAGCGAATGGGTTAGGCGCTCCTCGACCGGCTTCTCGCGCCACGACATGTCGATCTCGCGTTTCGGCCCGCCGCCGCCCTTGTAGCGCTCCGCCGCTTCCAGCAAACGGTCCGTGGCGTCGTCGCGCCGGTTGAGGATGACGTCCTCGACCAGGTCGCGCAGCTCCGGGTCGATGTCGTCGTAGAGGGCCAACTGGCCGGCGTTGACGATGCCCATGTCCATGCCCGCCTGGATGGCGTGATAGAGGAACACCGAATGCATCGCCTCGCGCACGCGCTCGTTGCCGCGGAAAGCGAAGGAGAGGTTCGACACGCCGCCCGACACATGTACGTAAGGCAGCTCTTCCTTGATGCGGCGGGTCGCCTCGATGAAGGCGCGGCCGTAGTCGTTATGCTCCTCGATGCCGGTGGCGACGGCGAAGATGTTGGGATCGAAGATGATGTCCTCGGGCGGGAAGCCGACCTCCTCGGTCAGGAGCTCGTAGGCGCGCTTGCAGATGTCGAATTTCCGTGTCGCCGTGTCCGCCTGGCCTTCCTCGTCGAAGGCCATGACCACCACGGCAGCGCCGTAGCGCTGGACTTTGCGGGCATGATCGAGAAACGCCTCCTCGCCTTCCTTCATGCTGATGGAATTGACCACGGCCTTGCCTTGCACGCATTTCAGGCCCGCCTCGATCACCGACCATTTCGACGAGTCGAGCATGATCGGCACGCGCGAGATGTCGGGCTCGGCGGCGATGAGGTTCAAGAAGGTGACCATGGCCTTCTCGGAGTCGAGCATGCCCTCGTCCATGTTGATGTCGATCATGTTGGCGCCGTTCTCGACCTGCTGGCGCGCGACCTCGAGCGCCGCGCCGTAGTCGTCCGCCTCGATCAACTTACGGAAGCGCGCGGAGCCGGTGACGTTGGTCCGCTCGCCCACCATGACGAAATTCTGTGCCGCGGATGATGTCATTCAATCGGATTCCATTTTTGAATTAACAGGAGACAAGCGGGCGAGATCGCATCACGCGAAGGCAAGCCAGCCCTTGATAGCGAGTCCACGGAAGATCGGCGTAAGGCGTTCAAATGCTGCGCTCGTCAGCAGCTCTTCCTCACGTTCAGCCGACACCACCGCGACATTTTTGAAGTTTTCTGCGTTCTTCTCGGCCACCTCTTCCGCAATGCCCTTCATCACGGCATGCCGCTTCCATATGCGCCGCAAGAGCTCGGTCTGGGCGTCGCCTGAAACGCCGACGCCGTCGACGATGGCGAGCGGCGCACCCGGCTTCAGACGCGCGTGGATAGCCTTGAAGAAGGCGAGCTTTGAACCATCGTCGGGCACGAAATGCGCCGTGAGGATGCATGTGGCGGCATCGAACTCATTGTCATCGAGGTTCTCAATAGCCGTTTCATCCACTTTGGCTCGCGCGCCGACCGGCGTGCCGGCAAGACGGCGCCGCGCCAGTTCGACCATGGGCCGATAGGTATCGACGCCGACGAACGACCAGTCGGGATTATCCGAACCTAGGCGCAAGATCTCTTCACCGCCGCCGGCGCCGACCACCAAGATCCTGGCCGGCTCCTTTGGAAGAAGCTCAAGAAGCGAGGCCTCGACAATGGCGAAGATCGCCTGCCGGCCGGGAATGAATTGCTCGGCCAGCCTGACATAGTCCGCGTCGAGATCGGGAAGCTCCTGGTCCTCAAACTTCAGCGCCGTCATACCGTCACCCGTGCACGAAGGGCTCAAGGCCGGAGAGGCGCAGCTTGTGCTCCACCTCCGGCACCCGACGCGGCTGGTATTTGGCCATGGCCTCGGCAATCGCCCGGATGTGGTCGGGCGTGGTGCCGCAGCAGCCGCCGACGATATTCACGAGGCCATCCTTGGCCCAGCCTTCCAGAAGCTTGGCCATGTGCTCTGGGCTTTCGTCATATTCGCCCATCTCATTGGGCAGCCCCGCGTTCGGATAGACGCTGACATAGGTGTCGGCCACATGTGCCATCTCGTCGACGGACGGCCGCAGCTGCTCGGCGCCGAAGGAGCAGTTGAGGCCGACGGAGAAGGGCCTCAGGTGCTTCATCGAGTACCAGAAGGCCTCCGGCGTTTGGCCTGAGAGATTGCGCCCCGAGAGATCGGTGATGGTGCCCGAGATCATGATGGGCAGATGCACGCCCATCTCGTCGAACACCTGCTCCACCGCTAGCCCGCCGCTGGCGTTCAGCGTGTCGAACACCGTCTCGATGAGGATGGTATCGGCGCCGCCTTCGATGAGCCCCCGCGTTTGCTCCGAATAGGCCGCGACCAGGTCGTCGAAGCTCACATTGCGGAAGCCCGGATTGTTCACGTCCGGCGACAGGGAGGCGGTGCGGTTGGTCGGGCCGATGGCGCCGGCCACGAAGCGCGGCTTGTCCGGCGTCTTCTCCGTCCAGGCGTCCGTCGCCTCACGCGCCAGTTTGGCGGCGGCGACGTTCATCTCCAAGCAGATGTCCTCGAGACCATAGTCGGCCTGGCTGATGGCCTGGGCCGTGAACGTATTGGTCTCGACCATGTCGGCGCCCGCTTCGAGATAGGCGCCGTGAATGTCGCGGATGATGTCCGGCTGGGACAGCACGAGCAGATCGTTGTTGCCCTTGAGATCGCGGAGATGGTCCTTGAAGCGCTCGCCGCGATAGCCGGCCTCGTCCAGCTTGTGACGCTGAATCATGGTGCCCATGGCGCCGTCCAGGATGAGGATGCGCTCCTTGGCTTCACGTTTCAGGGCTTCGATACGCTCTTCACGGGTCATGATGCGGGCTCCACCTTCACGTCCGCGAAGGCCTTGGCCGGGCGCAGGCCCAGCAGATGACAGATGGCGTAGACGAGGTCCGCGCGGTTCAGGGTGTAGAAGTGGAACTCGGTGATGCCTTGGTCCACGAGGCCCATGACCTGCTCGGCGGCGACGGCGGCGGCCACGAGGTGGCGCGTCTCCTGATCCTCGTCGAGCCTTCAAACCGGTGGCCGAGCCAATCGGGCACGCTGGCGCCGGACCGCTGGGCGAAGCTCGCCGCCTGGCGAAAATTGTGAATCGGAATGATGCCGGGCACGATCGGATGGTGATCCCGGCGTCGCGGACGCGGTCGAGATAGCGGAGATAGACCTCGTTATCGAAGAAGAACTGCGAGATGGCGCCGGTGGCGCCGGCGTCGATCTTCTGCTTCAGCATGTCGATATCGGCCTCGACCGAGGGCGACTCAGGATGCTTCTCGGGATAACAGGCGACCGAGATCTCGAACGGGGCGATCTTCTTGATGCCGGCGGTAAGGTCGGCGGCGTTGACATAGCCGCCGGGGGTCGGCTCGTAGGGCTTGCCGGCGCCGTCAGGCGGATCGCCGCGCAGCGCCACGATATGGCGCACGCCGAGATCCCAATAGTCGCGGATGACCTCGTCGATCTCCTCGCGGGTGGCCGACACGCAGGTGAGATGGGCGGCGGGCTTCAGCGTCGTCTCGCGCAGCATGCGGGCCACGGTCGCGTGAGTGCGCTCGCGGGTCGAGCCGCCGGCGCCATAGGTGACCGACACATATTTCGGACGCAAGGGTTCGAGCCGGCGGATGGAGCGCCACAGCGTCTCCTCCATGGCCGCGGTCTTCGGCGGGAAGAACTCGAACGACACATCGATGTCGCCACGGCCGAGGAAGCGGCGCTTGGGTGGTTCTTGGGATGATGCGAGCATCACGCGATGACCTCCACTTTGGGGCTGAGCCCCCTATTTTTGCCGGCCGCGACCGGCTTCACGCCGAGCCACAGCGAAACGGTGAGCTTGCCTTCCGACGGCCCGGGACTGAGCTCGCGGAAACGCTCGAGCTTGAGGCCGGTGCCTTGCAGCATCCGGCCGAGTTGATCGCGGGAGAAGCCGAGCCGGCGATGAGCGGACTCCTCACGAAGGAACTCGAGCTCATGGGGGGCGAAGTCGACCACCAGCAGCTTGCCGCCCGGCGCCAGCACGCGCGCGGCCTCGGCCACGGCGGCGGCCGGATCGTCGAGGAAGTGCAGCACCTGATGCAGCACGACGGCGTCGGCGGCGCCGTCGGGCAACGGCACGTTATAGAGATCGCCGTGGCGGACCTGGCCTTGGGTCAGACCGGCACGCTCGAGCTTCATGCGCGCGTAGGCCAGCATGTCGTGGTTGAGATCGAAGCCGAGGGCCTTGGCGGCGCGGGGTCCGAAGAGTTCGAGGATGCGTCCGGTGCCGGTGCCGAGATCGACCAGAAGATCGAAGGGCCCCTGTCCCAGCGCTTCGTCCATGGCGGCCTCGACCTGGGCGTCGGCGACATGGAGCGTGCGGATGCGGTCCCACTCCGCGGCATGGGCCTTGAAGTAGCTCTGGGCCGCTTCGGCACGGGCCTTCTGCACGGCTTCGGCCCGGGCCTGGTCGCGGGCGAGCGTCAGGTCCGGCCGGATCGAGCTCGCGACGATGGCGCGGGCGAGCGCGCCTTCGGCGCCCGTATCGGCAACGCGGAAGAAGACCCACGAGCCTTCGCGGAAACGGGTGATGAGGCCGGCCTCGGCCATGAGTTTAAGGTGCCGGCTGATGCGCGGCTGGCTCTGGGCCAGGATCTGGGTCAGGTCCTTGACGTTCAGCTCCGCGCCCGCGAGCAGCGCCAGGATGCGCAAACGCGTGGCTTCGCCCGCCGCCCGCAAGGCCGCGAGGGCATGGGGGCCGGAAAGGCCTGGAACGGCAGCGCGGACTTCGGCATCACCTGACATAAAGATATGTTTATATCTTCCCGTCGGGCGGTGCAAGGGCCTCAGCGATGGCCCAAAAACTCCCGATTTCAAGCAATCTTGAACGGGTGCGGGCGTTCGCATGCGGTCCTAAGCTGCTACGCTCCCCGCAAATCGACCTCCCATCACCCAGCACACGGGGAAATCATGATCGCAGTCCGCACACGTCCAACTTGCCTGCTTTTGATGCTCGGATGTTTAGCGCTCGGGTCTCTCGCCGCGCGCGCTGAGGACACGCCGGCGCAAGACGATCGCCTAAATGAGACTATCGCCGGCGACCACAGGTCGGAAGCCAACAAGGCGCGTGACGCATATCGCCACCCGTTCGAGACGCTCACCTTCTTCGGGATCAGGCCCGACATGACGGTGGTCGAGATCTATCCGGGCCGCGGCTGGTACACGGAAATTCTCGCGCCCTATCTCAAGGGCAGCGGCACTCTCTATGCTGCCGAGCATCCGGGCGACCCATCCTACGAGGCGCTTCAGAGATCGCTCGAAGCCTTCGATCAGAAAGTCAAGGACGCGCCCGAGCTTTACGGTGACGTGAAACGGACGAAACTGACCAAAGACGGCGACATCGCCCCGCCGGACTCGGCCGACCTCGTCGTCACGTTCCGTAACGTGCATAGCTTCATGGGATCGAGCTCCGAGAATGAGGCCTTCGCCGCCATGTTCAAGGCGCTCAAGCCGGGCGGCGTGCTTGGCGTCGTGCAGCATCGCGGCGATCCCAAGGTGGAGCAGGACCCCAAAGCCGGCAAAGGCTACGTGAACCAGGACTACGTGATCGCGCTGGCCGAGAAGGCGGGGTTCGAGTTCGCGGAGACATCCGAGATCAACGCCAATCCGAAGGCACGAAGGACTATCCGAAAGGCGTGTGGACGCTGCCACCCTCGCTTCGCCTCGGGCGACGAAAATCGCGAGACATATCTGGCGATCGGCGAGAGTGACCGCATGACGCTGAAATTCGTGAAGCCTACGAGCTAGGCGCGAGCGAATTTCTTGTATTTGATGCGCTTCGGCAGGATCGAGTCCTCGCCCAAGCGGCGCTTCTTGTCCTCCTCGTAGTCCTCGAAATTGCCCTCGAACCACTCCACGTGGCTGTCGCCTTCGAAGGCGAGGATGTGGGTGGCGATGCGGTCGAGGAAGAAGCGATCATGGCTGATGATGACGGCGCAGCCGGGGAAATCCTCGAGCGCGGCTTCCAGCGACGACAGGGTCTCCACGTCGAGATCGTTGGTCGGCTCGTCGAGCAAGATGAGGTTGGCGCCGGATTTCAGCATCTTGGCGAGGTGGACGCGGTTGCGCTCACCGCCCGAGAGTTGGCCGACCTTCTTCTGCTGGTCGGAGCCCTTGAAGTTGAACCAGCCCACATAGGCGCGGCTCGGCACCTCGCGCTTGCCGAGCGCGATCACGTCGTTGCCGTCGGAGATCTCCTCCCAGACATTCTTCTTCGGGTCGAGGGCGTCGCGGGACTGGTCCACATAGCCGAGCTTCACCGTCTCGCCCACGCGAATGGCGCCGTCGTCCGGCGTCTCCTGGCCGACGATCATGCGGAACAGCGTGGTCTTGCCGGCGCCGTTCGGGCCGATGACGCCGACAATGCCGCCGGGCGGCAGCTTGAAGGACAGCCCATCGATCAGGAGCCGCTCGCCGAAGCCCTTGCCGAGACCATCCGCCTCGATGACCACGTCGCCGAGCCGGGGGCCCGGCGGAATGGTGATCTGCGCCTTGCCGGTCTTGTCGTTGCCGGCCTCGGCGACCAGTTCCTCATAGGCACGGATACGGGCCTTGGACTTCGCCTGGCGCGCCTTGGGGCTCGCCCGGATCCAGTCGAGCTCGCGGGTGATGGTGCGCTGTTTGGCCTCGTCCTGCTTGCCTTCGACCTCGGCCCGCTTCTGCTTCTGCTCCAGCCAGGACGAATAGCTGCCCTTGTAGGGCACGCCCTGCCCCCGATCGAGCTCGAGCGTCCAGTCGGTGATGTTGTCGAGGAAGTAGCGGTCATGGGTGACCATGACCACGGTGCCGGGATAGTCGCGCAGGAAATGCTCAAGCCAGGCCACGCTCTCGGCGTCGAGATGGTTGGTCGGCTCGTCGAGCAGCAGGATATCGGGCTTGGACAGGAGCAGACGGCACAGCGCCACGCGGCGCTTCTCGCCGCCGGACAGCGCTTCCACCTCGGCGTCGCCCGGCGGGCAGCGCAGGGCATCCATGGCCTGCTCCACTTGCGCATCGAGGTCCCACAGATCGCCGGCGTCGATCTCGTCCTGAAGCCGCGCCATCTCGTCGGCGGTCTCGTCGGAATAGTTCACGGCCAGCTCGTTGTAGCGGTCGAGCTTGGCCTTCTTCTCGGCCACGCCCTCCATGACGTTGCCCATGACGTCCTTGCTCTCGTCGAGCCGCGGCTCCTGGGCCAGATAGCCGACATTGACGCCCTCGGCCGCCCAGGCCTCGCCGACGAACTCCTTCTCCTCGCCCGCCATGATGCGCAGCAGGGTCGACTTGCCGGCGCCGTTGACGCCGACGACGCCGATCTTGGCGCCGGGCAGGAAGGCGAGCGTCACGTCCTTCAAGACCTGCTTCCCACCGGGATAGGTCTTGTTGAGCTTGGTCATGACATAAACGTATTGCGGGGTGGCCATGGGCGTCCCTTCGGGGATTCGTGTTGCCTAAGGAGAATTGCGCCCGCGCTTTTAGCCAATCGGACGCTTGAACTCAATGTAGGAAGCGGTCCGACCGGTGCAATGCCCCTCTGCGGCCTGTGCAGCAGCTTAGTCCGCCGGTCAGGCGCTCATTGCAGGATGGCGATGCTGCTCCCCTGGATCGGTGCTTCCTGTCGAGCCAGGTTTTGGAGCTCGATCACGAGCGACATAACCCTCACCGATTGGTCCCGCATGTGGGGCTGATTGTGAGGTTGCGGAACATGATAGCTCCTCCCGCCGAACCGGACCGACACGGCCGACGGGCCATCCCGATCACTGCCGCTGACAATGCGGAAAGGAATGATCCAGTCGATATTGTCGCGCCCCGGGATCGGGATTGCGGCGACATCGGGCTGGTTGCGATAGAGCTGCAAGGCCGCTAGCCTGCCAAGAAACTCGATAATCTGTGCAGGAGAGCGCAGGAAAACCGCGAACACGAGTGGATCTTTCTCGGCGCGCCGGGAATTCAGCGCTTCAAAGCGATGTTCGATTTCCGGGTCGTCGAAGACCTCCTGGAACCTTTTCTCAAAAACAGGCCGATGATCGTCGTTGAGAACGGGCTTACCGTTTTCGTCTCGAAGCATCACATCTCGAATTCTGAATTCTGTCCCCGTTACTGCTAGCCGATTGATTATGATTTGAAATCGGTTGAACGAACAAATGCTCTGCGCGTGGTTGATGAAGCCATGCGCCCCTATGGGATCTCCGCATCTCCCGATCATTTCTTCAGTCCAGCGACAGACGGCGATTTCCCCTCTGTCAGTGGTGGTGTCGCATATCCTGCGCGCTTTGCGCGCGATCAGATCGTGAAGCTCTGGGTGAATAAGGATCGCGCCCCACAGGACCGTTTCGATCAACTCGCTTGGCCATCCCTGGATCAGGAGTTGCCTCGCAAGAGCGTGATCGACGGCGCGATAAAGGTGCTGGGCCGCCTTTGTGGCTCCGTAGTCCAAGAGTGTCGCATTCTGCGACCGTCGACCGGTCAGCCCCGGTGAAATCGTATGCCCTGTGTTGGGAATGGAGAATTGAGCTCCCAGGCTCGCGCCAGCCTCACCGAGGGATTGCACATTGCTCGCGGCCACAAATGTCGGGGTTCTGTCGTTGGCCGCCGCGATGATGTTCCTTAAGAGGATCTGCTCGTTGGACTGCGCCTGGCCGTCTTGAAAACTCAAAGAATTTATATTGGTTACGCGGCCTGCGCACCCCAATAACATTACCGCAATACACAGAACTTTGGCGCGATTAAAAAACTTGTAGTATGTAGGCATTATACACCTACTACATACTGTTCCGACGTCTACGATTATAACTTTATGATCATAACTTTAGGTTGTAAAGATATGCATATGCAATCTGACGATGTTTCAAAAGAGCGTGTTGCCGATCTGCAACCGTAGGTCTCTATCGCGGTGGGAGGTCCTGCTGGCGGCCGACAGTGAAGTCCGCCTATGAGAACAGCTCGGGCAGACGCTGTTTCAGCTTGGCGGCGAGCGCATCCAGCGGGTTCTCCTGGAGCGGCTCGGTCTCGGACAGGGCCTTCGCAAGAGCGTCCGGCGACAGCTCGGCGATGGGCAGCACGCGGCACCAGCCATTCCGCATGAGGAAGCTCCGATACTCAGCCTCCTCGTCGGTGAAGCGATGCGCCGCGGGCGCCACCCCCACCACCGGCAACCGCGCGGATACCGCTTCGGAGATCATGGTCGAGGAATCCTCGGTGCAGACGATGACTTCCGCCGAGGCGAAAATCTCCGGCAGCGTCCCCGGCCCGGCCGTGCGGAAGTCGATGAAGCGCGCGATCACGCTCTCGTCCTTGGCCAGTTCGGCGAAGCGGTCGGCGACCGCGTCGGGCGTGCGCCGCGAGGTGGAGACCAGCCAGCGCGTGCCCCAGGCCTTCGACACCTCGGTCAGGAAGCTCACCAACCGCTCCCACTCCTGGCGCTTGTATTTGAAGGCTCCGGCATTGCCGCCGACCAGGAGCCCCGCGACCTTCGGGTGGTTCTCGAGTCCATAGCGCGGCACGACGGCCGGCCGGCCCAAGGCTTCGGGGTCGATGGAGGACGGCTTCAGCACCACGAGATGGCGGTCGCTGCCGGAATCGCGGTCGTAAGAAGAGATGATCAGGCTGAAATTCTCCGGGCCGAGACCGCGCAGCAGCGAGCCGCAAAAAATATTGGGCACGCCGAGCAGCCGCGTGACGCAGAGATTGGGCATATGGGTCTCGCCGCCGGCGGAGATGACGAGATCGGCCTTAGGGATGGTGTCGGCGTCGATGCGGTAGGCCATGCGCAGCATGCGTGGCGGATAGAAGCTCTTGGCGGCGATGCGGCGCCGCAACCACCGCGTGGGCACGATCCATTTGCGCTTCACCTCGATGCGCGTCACCTCGACCGGGCGCAGGCGCTCAAGCGCCGCAATCACGCCTTGCGCCAGGTGATAATGACCAGGCCGGGTGTCGGCGAGGAAAATGACTTTGAGCGGGCTCATCTTGCGCGGCTGAAATCCCGTTGGCGTTGGTGGTTCGGCTCCCGCCTCGCGACCCGTCTTGAGACCCCGTCTTGATACCCAGTCTTTGGAGCGCGACAAAGGCTCGTTTTCGGGGGCGGCGGACCGAAGCGCCTAGAGAATTGGGGCCGGTTGGCAAAGGGCTTGCGCCTTAGCACAATTGACGGCAGGTGAAAGCCTCAAAGGAAGAAGTGGCAGGATCGATGGGCACGGACGCAGATTGGGTATTGAAGGCGATGGTGGCGGTGGCCGCCTCAGACGGCCATCTCGACAGCCGCGAGGTGGGCCTGATCCAGCAGGTCTACGAGGACCGCACGGGGCGCAAGCTCACGGCCGACGAGGTCGCCCGCGCGGTCGATGCCAATGCTCGAGGGGACGTGCTGGCCCAATTCGGCGCCGCATCCAAGACGCTCGACATGGAAACCAAGGAGGAGATGGTCCGGGCGGCCTATCTCGTGCTCCTGGCCGACGACCGTATCGCCGGTGAGGAGCGCAAGAAGCTAAAGGATATTTCCGGCGCCCTGCAGATCCCGGAGATCCATTTCGGCGCGATCCTCGAGGACCTCGCCCTCTGGCTCGCCAAGATAAAGGGCTGACCGGCCGCATGATCGTCAGTCACGCGCACAAATTCATCTTCCTCAAGACGAAGAAGACGGCCGGCACCAGCATCGAGCTGGCGCTGACCAAGCTGTGCGGCGACGACGACATCATCACCCCGCTCACCGCGATCGACGAGGCGCGGCGCGTGGAAGGGCGCGGGGCGCAGAACTGGAAGCTGCATGGCTGGTGGAACAGCCCGCGGCCGTTCTGGAAGCGGCGCCTGCTGAAATTCACCGCGGCGGATTACGGCTTCTACAATCACATGACGGCGGAAGCGGCCAAGACCCTGCTCAACGACGACGCCGTGTGGCGCAGCTATTTCAAATTCGCCTTCGACCGCAATCCATGGGACCGGCAGGTGTCGTTCTATCAGCACCGCTATCGCAAAGAGCCGGCGCCGCCCCCCTTCCCCGACTTCATCCATGGCGACAAGCGGGCGCGGATCAACAATTACGAGATCTATTCGTTGGGCGGCGACGTGGCGGTGGATTTCGTCGGCCGCTATGAGAGCCTCGAGGCAGACCTGAAGCAGGCGCTATCGCAAGTCGGCCTCACGCTCGACGAGCCGCTGCCGCGCGCCAAGGGCACCTTCCGCAAGGACAAGCGGCCCTATCGCGAGTTCTATGACGACGACACGCGCGACATCGTGGGCGATTGGTATGCGCGCGAGATCAAGCTCCTCGACTACGCGTTCTAGGGCCACCGATGATCGTCAGCCACAAGCACAAATTCATCTTCCTCAAGACGAAGAAGACGGCGGGCACGGCCATCGAGGCGGCGCTGTCCGAATTATGCGGGCCGGAGGACGTCATCACGCCTTACCGCGAGGAGAGCGAGAGCGACCGCAAAGGCTTGCCGCCGCAGAACTACCGCATCGAGCACCCGCTAAAGCCGAAGCGCTCGCTCTGGCGCCGGCTGATGCGGCGACCCGAGCGCTATTACCATCAGACGGTCGGCTTCTACGAGCATATGCCGGCGGAACGGGTGCGCGCTTACGTCGGCGAGGATGTGTGGCGCGACTATTACAAATTCGCCTTCGACCGCAATCCGTGGGACCGGCAGGTGTCCTGGTATCTCTACAAGACCAAGTCGAAGCGCACGCGGCCGAGCTTCGAGCAATTCATGAGCAGCCGCCGCCGCGCTTACGTCGACAATCACGAGATCTACATGCCGGGCGGGGAGCTTTCGGTCGATTTCCTCGGCCGCTATGAGCATTTGGAAGAGGATCTGAACAAGGCGCTGGAAGCCGCCGGGGTGAAGGAGCGCATCTCCGTGCCGAAGGTCAACGTCACGCCCAACAAGGACGGCGCCCGCGACTATCGCAGCTATTTCTCGCCGGAGCTGCGCGCGCTGGTCGCGGACTGGTACGCGCCGGAGATCAAGCTGCTGGGCTACGACTTCTGAGCAGCACACCGCCGATCAAGCGGCGCGCCGATCAGAAGACGGCGGGCCTCAATGGCCCGCCGCCGAAACCGTCTGAAAATCGGGTCACCGGGACAGTGCTACTCGCACTTGCTGGTGTCGGCGTTCCACGAACCGCCGGAGGCTCGCAGTCGGCCTGGGTCATCTCACCGGCGAAAGCAGGAGCCGTGACGGCAAGCGCCGAAGCAATGGCGAGCATGGAAACGAAATACTTCATGGTTGTACCCTCCGTTTGACGTCTGCGGGGTGCAGACGCGGCGGAGAACGTCGGCTCGGGAGGTTGGTTCCGCGGGGTGGTCAACTAAGGCAGCCTGCCCCCGAATGACCCAAAGTTGGGCGGGGTGCGAGGGAAGGATGGTGGGCCCGGGAGGGCTCGAACCTCCAACCAGACGGTTATGAGCCGCCGGCTCTAACCAATTGAGCTACGGGCCCCACTCGTGAGTGGGAGACAAAATCCCTTGTCTTTCGGGACGATACTCTTGCCTCACAATTCCGCCTCATAGCAGATTCCTCATGCGGCCAACACCGAAGCAGCTCCTATAACGGCGGAAACCCCTCATGCCCCTCACGTCCTCCCTCGCCTCCTCCTTGAAATTCGCCGCGCCCATGCTGGCGCTGCTGGCCGCCACCCTGCCCTTCGCGGCGGCGGATGCGCGCGCCGACGAGCCGGACAAGCGGACCATCTCGCTTTCCGCCACCGGCGCGGTCAAGACCACGCCAGACAAGGTGGACATCACCACCGGAGTCACATCCGAGGGCCAGACGGCGCGGGCGGCGCTCGACAAGAACACCGAAGCCATGAGCAAGGTGGTGGACGGGCTGAAAGCCGCCGGCATCGACCCCAAGGACATCCAGACGACGAACTTCTCCGTGTCGCCGATCTACGAGCAGCGGAAGCAAGGCGAGCCCGCCTTCATCACCGGCTACCGGGTGACCAACTCGGTGCATATCACCGTGCGCGACACCGCCAAGCTCGGCGATATCCTCGACAAGGTGGTGACGCTCGGCGCCAACCAGATCGGCTCCATCTCGTTTGGCGTGAGCGAGCCGGAAGCGCTGAAGGACGAGGCGCGCAAGCAGGCCATGCGCGAGGCCATCGCCAACGCCAAGCTCTATGCGGAAGCGGCGGGCGTCGAGCTCGGGCCGTGCTCGACCATCGCCGAGGAGGACGACGGCTATACGCCCCGCTACGCCGCCGGAGGCGGCCCCCATGGCCATGGGCAAGGCCGCGCCCATCGAGGCCGCACGGCCACGGTGCAGACCCGGATCAGGGTCACTTGGGAATTGAGGTAGTCCGGGCAGTGCGGTCGCCGCGCCAAGGCAACCCCAGGGAAAGCCCCTGTTTTTTCGCCGACCGCCGCCTGATTCAAATCAAGGCGAGGAGCGCCTTCACGGAATAGCTTGGGGGCCATGACAGCCTTCAATGGGACGCAGACCGGCGGGCGCGACGCCCTCGCCCGCGACCGCGCTTTCATGGTGGCGCGGCATCTCGAAGCCCGCGGCATCGCCGATCCGCGCGTGCTCACTGCCATGGGCCAGGTGCCGCGCGAGATGTTCGTGTCGGGCCCGCTGACCGAGTTCGCCTACGAGGACTCCGCGCTGCCCATCGAAGCGGGCCAGACGATCTCGCAGCCCTATATCGTCGCCCGCATGGTCGAGCTGGCCGAGCTCAAGCCCGGCGACACGGTGCTCGAGGTGGGCGCCGGCTCGGGCTATGCCGCCGCCGTGATGGGGCGCATCGCCTCCCGCGTCTACGCCATCGAGCGCCACAAGGAGCTGGCGGATCAGGCCCGCGGCCGCGAGCGCACCCTCGGCTACGACAATGTCGAGATCATCTGCGCCGACGGCACCAAGGGGCTACCCGAGCATGCGCCGTTCGACGCCATCATCGTCTCCGCCGGCGGCCCGAAAGTGCCGGAAGCGCTGAAGCGCCAATTGGCGATCGGCGGGCGGCTCGTCATCCCGGTCGGCCGCGACGTGCATCAGACCTTGCTGCTCGTGCGGCGCATCGGCGAGGACAGCTTCGAGCAGGAGGATCACGGCGGGGTCACCTTCGTGCCGCTGATCGGCGAGGAAGGCTGGGAGGCGCCGGAGACGGCCAAGGCGGAGACCAGCATCGACGCGGAGACGTCCGGCTTCGCCAACGGCCTGCTGATCCCCTCGCAGCGCGCCAAGACGACGCGCACGACACTGAGCCATGTGATCGCCGACGCGGCCGAGCCCTTCGGCGATCTCGACGAGCTCGCCGCCATGGCCGAGCGCTTCGCGGACCGGCGCGTGGTGCTGCTCGGCGAGGCGACCCATGGCACGGCGGAATTCTACGACGCCCGCGCCCGCATCACCGAGTTGCTGGTCAAAAAGCATGGCTTCAATATCGTGGCGGTGGAGGCCGATTGGCCCGACGCCGCCACCTATGACGCCCTCGTCCGCGGCCTGCCGCGTCCCGGCGTGCCGAAGGCGCCCTTCTCGCGCTTTCCCACCTGGATGTGGCGCAACGGCCAAGTGGCCGCGTTGCTTCAGAGGCTGAAGGCGGTCAACGAGACCATCGCCGATCCCGACAAACGCGCCGGCTTCTACGGCCTCGACGTCTACAGTCTCGGCGCCTCCATCGAGGCGGTGCTCACCTACCTCGACCGGGTCGATCCGGAAGCGGCCCGCATCGCGCGGCAACGCTATGGGTGTCTCGCGCCGTGGCGGGCCGAGCCCGCGCGCTACGGTCATATGGCGCTGTCGAGCGGCTACGCACTGTGCGAGAAGCCGGTCACCGACGCGCTGCTCGATCTCCTGCACAACCGGCTCGGCTATCTCGCCAAGGACGGCGACGCCTTCTTCGATGCTGAACAGAACGCGCGCATCGTGGCGGCGGCCGAGCAATATTACCGCGTCATGTATTACGGCAGCGCGCAGTCGTGGAATTTGCGCGACCAGCACATGTTCGACACGCTGGAGCGTGTGCTCGAGCATCGCGGCCCGGACTCAAAAGCGGTGGTCTGGGCACACAACTCCCATATCGGCGATGCGGCGTTCACCGAGATGGGCCAGGTGCGCGGTGAGTTCAATATCGGCCAGCTGGCGCGCGCCCGCTTCGGCGACGATACCGCCTTGATCGGCTTCGGCACCGACCGGGGTACGGTCGCGGCCGCCTCCAACTGGGACGAGCCCATGGAGATCAAACGCGTGCGCACCGCCCGCGACGATTCCTACGAAGGACGCTCGCGGGACGCCGGCATCGACGCCTTCTTCCTCGAGACAGGCGCCGGGCAAAAGGACAGCGTGCGCGCCGCGCTGGCCGAGCCGCTATTGGAGCGGGCCATCGGCGTCATCTACCGCCCGGAGACGGAGCTCTTGTCGCACTACTTCCAGGCGGAGCTGTCGCGGCAGTTCGATGCGTGGATCTGGTTCACGGAGACGCAAGCCGTGGCGGCGCGCCCACAAGCCCATCCCCATGGGCCCGACGAGACCTATCCATTCGGATTGTAACGGATTGCCGGTCTGCTGCTTACGGCAGCGCCACGACCTCGTTGCCTTCGCCCAGCACCACCACGGTCGGCCGGTAGTTGCGCGCCTCCTCGGCGGGGATCTGGCAATAGGCGACGATGATGACCTTATCGCCCGGCTGAACGAGCCGGGCCGCGGCACCGTTGACGGCAATATCGGCCGAGCCGCGCTTGGCCTCGATGGCGTAAGTGGTGAACCGCGCGCCGGTGTTGATGTTCAGCACGTCCACCTGCTCGTGGGGCAGGATGCCGGAGGCGTCGAGAAGATCGCGGTCGATGCCGATCGATCCCTCGTAATGCATATCGGCGCCGGTCACCGTGGCCCGGTGCAATTTGGCCTTCAACATGGTTAGGAACACTTGATTGCCCTTAAGGTCCCAGGGTCCCGCGCGGGACGCGTTGTTGTCTTCCGGGATATAAGGCAAGCAACGCTTTGTTGCAATGCAACATTAGGTCTTCTTGCGCTTGCGGGTCGCGGATTCGACCTCCTCGCGGTCGCGCTTGTCGCTGCCGGGCACGTGGTAATAATCCTGGTCCTCGCGGTCCCCATCCTTCTGCCATTCGCGCACGGCACCCGCGGCACCCTTGGCGGGGCCGGACTTCTTTCTGTCTGACGTCGACGACATCTCGCGTTCTCCTTGGGTTCGATCGACAACCCGCGACGACGGGGTTTGGTTCACGCCTTGCCCTGTCCTCTTGCCGGTCTTGAATCCGGTATCTCGATTTGTCGGAAAATTGGCGCCCGGCCGCTGACCATTTCTTTCAGCCGCCCATGGCATGTCTCGGGGCAAGCATCCGGGGCATGTGGGCCACCGGATGGCACCAAACAGGAGGCCGACAATGTCCCACCGGGCACGCACCATGCCTGCGTATTTCGCCTTTCCGCTCACCGCGGCATTGCTCACCGGCGCGCTGCTCGCCACGTTCGGTCACGCCCTGGCGGGCGACCGCGACCGCGGCGAAGGCGAAGGCGGCTATTATTACGACCGCTACGCCTTGCCCTATGTGAAGCGCTACGCGCCGCCGGATACCGCGCCCGGCACCTTCGACGAGCACCCTTCTGGCTCCAACGGGTCCGGCAATCAGGACTAGCGATTGGCGCCTACCGGCCTCTGGCGCTTGAGCGCGGATCTCACAATCGGCTTTGCGACAAGCCCTCCCCGTAACGGGAGGGCTTTTTTTGTCCGCCGCAGGACTGTGATGTTCGGCGCATCGGAATGTGGCAGGGTGCGCACCGATATCGAAAGCCTCGAGGCGCGTCATGCGGCTGGTCGTCAAAATCCTGGGAGTGCTGATCGCGCTGGGCGCGATGGCCTTCGCCGTCGTGTGGTTCGTGCCTTCGGTGCAGGACTGGCTGATCAAAACCGCCACGACGCGCGGGATCGCCAAGGCGAACCACCTCCCCTTCATGGAGGACGACGCTCTTCATATTCTCCTCTGCGGCACCGGTTCGCCCATGCCGGATCTCACGCGGGCGAGCGCCTGCGTCGCGGTGATCGCCGGCGGTCAGGTGGTGGTGATCGATAGCGGGCCCGGCTCCTGGGAGAAGATCGCCGCCACGGGCGTACCGCCTGCCAAGATCGACACCGTGCTTCTCACCCATCTTCATTCCGACCATATCGGCGATCTCGGCGAGCTTGCGAACCAGACCTGGATGGGCGGCCGGAAAGTTCCGCTCGAGGTCTACGGCCCGCCCAAGCCGGACGCAGCGGCCTGGCGGACGACGGGCACGGGCCAGCCCTTCGGCGCTTTCGGCACCGAGGACGTGACGGCCGGCTTCGCCGCCGCCTACAACGCCGACGCCGCATTCCGCATCCTCCACCAAGGCCCGGACATCGTTTCGCCCGAGGGCGGCCGGCTGATCGGCCACGACATCGCGAAGCCAGGGCCGGACGAGGCGGTCACCGTCTACGACCGCGGCGGGCTCACCATCGAGGCGTTCCTCGTTAATCACGATCCGGTCGAGCCGGCCTACGGCTACCGCGTCTCCTATGGCGGCCGGGTCGCCGTAATCAGCGGCGATACGGTGAAGGTGCCGAATATGGTGCGCTTTTCGAAGGGCGCCGACGTGCTGATCCACGAAGGACTCAACCACAATCTCGACGAGATTCTGGCCACGGCGCTCGAACAGAACGGCCGGGCGGACCAGGCGAAGATCGCGCGGAAGATCATGGACTACCACACCGCCCCCACCGACGCGGCGGCCATCGCCGGCGAGGCGGGCGTGAAGCTGCTTGTGTTCACCCATATGGTGCCGCCGCTTAGGAACGCGCTGATGCGGCGCATGTTCTTACGCGGGGTGAAGGCGCAGCGCGGGAAAGGCGACACCATCCTCGGCCGCGACGGGCTGCTCATCACGCTGCCCAAAGGCTCGGACGCGATCAAGACCCAGCCTCTCCTCTGACAGCGAGGCATGAACGCGCGTTAACCCGGTTTACCGCTTCGCTACTTCCGTGCCCGCAAACCCCGGAAAATTCGCGGCAAGTTGCGCGGCCTCTCCTAAGCCAACTTTGAGATGCGGCGTGCCATGAACGCGCTTCACCGTCCCGCGACGATCCGTAGCCATCGTGGCCGGAAGCGGGCGGCAAAGGAGAGCAACATGCTTCGCACGACCACTGCTGCTATCGCCATCGTCCTTCTCGCCGGCGCCGCCCAGGCCGCGCCGGTGATGACGCCTGCCCACGACACGAGCGTCGTGATCAAGATCGTCGATGACGCCACCAGCGAGAACGACGCCATCGAGCTCGAAGAGAACACCCTGCCGGGTGGCAACGAGCCGTCCGCCGCCATGGGCGCCGAGCCGAACTCCGGTGGCAGCAACAACTTCGAGGCCAACCAGCTCGAAGAAGAGAAGAACGACTAGTCCTTCTCGATGAATTGCCGGCTGCGCAGCACGCGCGGCCGATCTGAAGATCGCCCCCGGGGTGTCCCCCCTCCTGGGGGCGATTTTTTTGGTGCTCGCTGCCTGGGTTATTCAAGCGCGGGTTGCGCTACCCCAGCGCCCAGAGGCGGCGCGCGGTGGGGATGCCGCGCAAATCGTGGGCGCCGAGATCATGCAGGCGCAAGCCCTGCCCCGGCTCGGCCCGCGACACCACCGCGTCGGACACCACGATCGGCTGCCCGAGCTGTTTCGACATGTCTTGCGTGCGCGCCACCTCGTTCACCGCGCGGCCGATGACCCCGAATTTCAGCCGCTCCGCCGTGCCGGCATTGCCGAACACCACGTCGCCGAAATGCACGCCGACCCCGAATTCGATTTCGAGCGCCCGCACGCAGCCTTTCGCCTTCATCGCGGCAAGCCGGGTCTGCGCGCCCTTGGCCGCGCGGAGCGCCGCGGCGCAGGCTTCCGCCTCGTTCTCCTCGGCAGGGAAGAACGCCAGGATGGCGTCGCCCACGATGTCCAGAACCTGCCCGCCCTCGGCGATCACCGCGCCGGCGGCGCAATCGAAATAGACATTGAGCAGGTCGAGGAAAGCTTCCACGGGAAGCGCATCGGCGAGGCCCGTGGAGTTGCGCAGATCGCTGTACCACAGGGCCGCGGCCAGCCGTTCGCCGTCGCCGCGCTTGATGGTGCCCGACAGGATGCGCCCGCCGACCAGCGGCCCGTGAAAGGTGTTGAGCGTATTCTTGGTGATCTGGTCCTTGATGACGACGCGCAGGGCGAGCGACAGCGGCGCCAAGACCTGACGCATGGCGGCGACATGTTCGGGCGTGAAGCCGTCCGGATCCTTGGTCGACCAGGAGGTGCCGAGACCGTCATGGGTCTCCGGGTGCAAGGCCGCGCCGCCGAAGGAGACGATCAGCGCCAGATAGTCGGTCATGCCCTTGTCGCGCAGCTCGACAAGCAGCGGGAAATTGTCGACGCAAGCATCGCGGTCGAGCCGCGCGCGGAACTCGGTGCGCCCGTTGGAAAGCATGAAATAGAATGGGCTCAGGCGGTAGATCGAGTTGTCCTCGTCGAGATGCTCGAAATATTTGACCCCGACGCCCTCTTCCTCCGTCCAGTTGATCGACATGCCGTCGAACAGCGGATGCAGGATGCGGAAGCCCACATGCATGCGATGGAGCGGCACGCCGGCCGCCACCAGCCGCTCCATGGCGATCTCCATCAGATTGGCCACGGGCGTATCGGCGATCCCCGAGGCGATGATCGCCGTGGTGAAATCGATGGCTGCGGCCGGAGCCTCCGGGGCCCGGTCTTGAACGGTGTCTGGCGCGTGCTGATCCATGGCCGCAGTATATAGCAGAGACTCGCGTGGCGAGACGACGGCAGGAATCAACAATGCGCGAGCGTTGTCATGCTTTGCGCGATCCGCCTCCATAATCGCCCGAGCGCGGCCTCGTTTGCCGCAGGCCCCTCCCCATTGCCCTGTGATACCGTCTGGACACTGACGCCACCCCTCCCATCGAAACGAAAAAGGGGACTTGATGACGCCTTACGCGCAATTGGAGGCCAGGTTCGCGGAGCTTCACCAGCTCGGGCATGCGCAAGCGATGCTCTACTGGGACGAGGCGGTGATGATGCCGCCCGGCGGCGGGCAAGCGCGCGGCGAGGCCTTGGCCGCTCTGGCCGCGCTCGCCCACCGGACGCTGACCGCGCCCGAGGCCGGCGCGCTGCTCGACGCGCGGAGAGCGACACCGAAACGTTTGAATGACTGGCAGCGAGCGAATTTGCGCGCCATGCGGCGCCTGCATATACGCGCGAGCGCCGTGCCCGAGGCCCTGGTGCACGCCATGCAGATCGCCACCACCGCTTGCCAGCAGACCTGGCGCGTGGCGCGCGCGGCCAATGACTGGGATGCGGTCGCAAAGCCGCTCGCCGAGGTGGTGGCGCTGGCGCGCGAGGAAGCCGCCGCCCTCGGCGATACGCTGAAGCTCGACCCTTACGATGCGCTGCTCGACGCCTATGAGGAAGGCACGCGCGCGGACGACGTGGCGCTTCTGTTCGAGGACTTGAAGGACTTTCTGCCGGACTTCACCGAGAAGGTTCTCCGCCGGCAGAGCGCGCCCTTGCCGCTCGAAGGCCCCTTCCCCCGCGAGAACCAACGCAAGCTCGGCGAGGAGATGATGCGCGCGCTCGGCTTCGACTTCACCCATGGGCGCCTCGACGTCAGCCATCATCCGTTCTGCGGCGGCGTGCCCGACGATACCCGCATCACCACCCGCTACAGCGAGGACGATTTCCTGGAATCGCTGATGGCGGTGCTGCACGAGACCGGGCACGCCCTCTATCAGCAAGGCCTGCCGGCGGACTGGCGGTGGCAGCCGGTCGGCGACTGCCTCGGCGCGGCGGTGCATGAGAGCCAGTCGCTGTTCATCGAGATGCAGGTCTCGCGCGGGCGCGCCTTCATGGACTTCGCCGCGCCGCATATCCGCCAGCATCTCGACGGCCGGCAAGGCGACGCGGCGTGGACGGCCGACAATCTCCATGCGCATTCGATCCAGGTGCGCCGCGGCTATATCCGCGTCGACGCCGACGAACTCACCTATCCGCTCCACGTCATCCTGCGCTTCGAGCTGGAGCGGGCGCTTATATCGGGCGAGCTCGCGTGGTGGACATCCCGCAAGCCTGGGACGAGCGCACGCGCTATCTCGGGCTTTCGACCGCCGGCAACTTCAAGGACGGGCTGTATGCAGGACGTCCACTGGTTCTCCGGGCTGTTCGGCTATTTCCCCACCTATACGCTCGGCGCGCTGATGGCGGCGCAATGGTACGCCGCGGCGGCGGCCGCCATGCCGGGGCTCGAGGCGCAGATCGCGGCGGGCGACTTCGCGCCGCTCGTGGGGTGGCTGCGGCGGGAGATCCACGGGCGCGGGCAGCTCAAGACCGCGCGGGCGCTTCTGACCGAGGTCACCGGCGCGCCGCTCGACCCGCGCTATTTCAAGGCGCATCTGGAGCGCCGTTACCTCGGCGGCTGACGCGCGGGCGCCTATTTGGCGGGAGCGCAAGCGCCGGCCGGCGAGGCCAGGCGGGCGAGCTCCGCGCGGCAGAACTCCTCCATGGACTTGCCTTGCAGAGCCTTCTCGCTGCACGCCCTGAAATAGGCGATGCAGCGGCGCTCGGCGTCCGAGGCGCCTTCCCCATCGTCGAGATGAGCGAGCGGGCTGCCGATCTCATGGAAGTGATCGGCATCGTGCACGCAGAGCCCCATGTTGATCAGGGTGCGGCCACCGCTCTCGAAGGGCGGCCCGATGAGGTAGTAGCGAGATGATCGAAGAACACCGCGGCGAGGCCCGGTGACGTGGTGAGCAGCACCACCTCCGCCTCGGCCTCGCGCAGACGCCTGGTCAGCTCGACCATCAGCGCCTTGGCCGCGGTCATGCTGTGGGGGCGGCCGTCAATCCGCACGGCGCGGCCCCGGAATTCCGGTAGTACGGCGACGGCGTTCACCGTGGCGATCGCCACCCGCACGGCCTGCAACTCGGGCCGCGCCATGAGGTCGGTGAAAAACTCCGCGTGCGGGAACGCGTCGCAGATCATCGTAGCCCGGGCGATGCCGATGGCCTTGCCGTCGGCGCGCGCGATGACGAACATGGAATGGGGATCGAACGGATCCGGGGCGACGCGCGCGGCGTCCGGCTCCAACGGCAACTGCCAGCCCTGCTCGAGCACGAACACGTCATGCTTGATTCGCGGTAGTCGCGAAAGTCCGGCACGCTGGTGTCGTCGAAAAAATTTACAGTGACAGCCATATTTTCAGAAGCCAGTTGATCGGAGACCAGCTTTTTTCCAGGGTCATCTCGCCGAGTTTGACGTTCTTGGATTGAGGGTGGAAGAAGTCGCCGGCGTAGCCATCCTCGGTCTGATGAAACTCGACCTCGAAGCGGGCGGTGGGATGCCGCCTGTGATTGCCGTTCTCCCCCCGATCGAATTGCTTGAAGGTGACGTCGAGCTTTTGCTCGTTGGCGACATACCTAGCCTCGCCGCTCAACAGGAAGACGACGCGCCGGAATTCGCCGGGGAAGCGGAAGAACGCGGTCCCATGCACGAAATCGTCGCGCACGCGCAAGGACGCCTTGCCCCTGCCGACACGGCCGACGACATTCTCCTGGCGCTTGAAATCCTGCACCGCCTTGAGGAGGCCGGCCTCGACCGGCATCTCGCCGGTCTGCCGAAAGCGGTCGATGGCCGCCCGCTGCTCGGGATCGAGCATGTTCTCTTCCCACTCGGGCAGATAGTCCTGATAGGTGACGCGCATCGAGTAGGAATCGGGCCAGGCGAGAAAATAGTCGAAGGTGTTCAAGAACAGGCTGCCGAGAAGATAGAGCGTGGCGAGCGCGAGGGTGAGATTGACCACGCCCCAGGGATCCCGCAGCGAGAAGAAGTGAAGGCGGACGCGCGCGGACCGCAGGAGCCGCCGCGCCGTGATCACGGCCTTGTGGTCGGCGCTCATCTTCCTATCGAGCGCCCTGGGACTCTCCGCGACGCATTTCGGAATCCATAACGGCTTGTCGAGCACCTCGGGCTTCTCCGCGCAGAGATCCTTCATCACATAGCGGCCGACGCAGTAGCCGTGCGCCACCAGGGTCCGCACCTCCACGTCGGAGAATTTGTCGAGATCGGTGCGGATGCTCTTGGCCGCCCGTTGCACGTTCAGATGCAGCGCATGGGGGTCCTCGTGCGGGTGGACCTCGGTGGCGAGCTGGGTGAAGCGGAAGCGGCTGAGCCGATGCTCGTCCTTGAGCAGGTCCTCGGAGAAGATGTTCTGCTCTTGCACGCGCTCATATTCCAGCTCGCCGACCCGCTTCATGAGGATGTCGGCGGAGCGGGAGGCGGCGTTCAGCAGCGAGCGGAACCGCTTGGTGTAATTCGGATCGAAGGTCGCGCCGGCGTCGCTGATGATGACGTGATCGAAGTCGATGTCGCGGTCGAGCAGCGCCAGCTTGCGCGCGCCGAGATTGTCGAAGATGCCGCCGTCGGTGACGTAGGAGAAGGGCGACTGAAACGCGGCCATGTCGACTTGCAGCCGCTCGGCGGTCAGCTCGATGGGCGGAAAGAACAGCGGGTAGGACGAGGACGCGGCCACGGCCAGCGCCGTGCTGATGGCGTAGGTCTCGTAAAGCTCGGTGCCCTGCGGCGAGTCGATGCAGAACCCGTCCGGGGTGAAGGAGCAGAGCTGCCCGCTCGACAGGTTGGTGGTCAGGATATGCAGCGCCGGCGCGCCCGGATTGCGCTCGCGCAGCTCGTGCAGGGTCGTGTAGCCGTAGAACTTGTCGTAAAACTGCTCCAGCAGATCCGTGCGGCCGAGCTTGACCTTGGGGATCAGGCCGGCGAGCACCAGCAGGGGCAGCCGCCGCACGATCTTGCCGCGCACGTCCTGCTGGGTGAAGGCGATGAGCTCGGCGGCCGCCTTCTCGAGGCCGCGTCGTCGCTCGAGATATATTCGCTCCAGCGGTAGATCAGATGGGCGGCCATGACGCTGCGCCGGACACGCTCGCCAGCTGGGTGATGCGGCCGAGCAGGCCGGCGTCGCGCAGGAAGCCGATCAGGCCGAGATGAAACAGCGTTGCGCGGAACCCGCCCCCCGACAGCGCGAGACCGATCTTCATCGCCGTTTGCTGCTTCGCCGCCGGCTTGCTCTCCGCCATGCGATCATCGGCCTCTAACACGCGCGCCCTCCATAGATTGGCACAGGCCAATGGGCCGGCTTGGCATAGTTTACTGATCTATATCAGGGGTGTCAGGGCCCGCTCTGATGGAGATCAAATCCGGGCCGGGGCCCGAAACGCACCCCACAAGCCGCGCGCATGGCGCTCAGGTCGCGGAGCGATAGCGCGTTTTGAGCGAAGACGCGCGACCCCCGCCCCGTCAAGGGGCGGGACACATGCGCGCTCAAATAGGCCGAAGGCCGGTATCGCACAAATGCGCGCTCAAGGTGGCCGAAGGCCGGTAGCGCACAAATGCGCGCTCAAGTAGGCCAAAGGCCGGTAGCGCACAAATGCGCCGGCGCGCGGGCAGGCCGAGGCGTCTCGCTGCCCAGCGGGCACGAAGGCATGAGGGGCTAAGCCCCGAGGGACTAGTCCCCGAGGGATCGGCGCGGGGCAACGAGGTCCGCGTCGCTTTGCGCAACAAGAGGGGGCGGCCCAAGCACGCCCCGCGCCGCGGCGATGTTTTAGAGCCTCATACCGCCGCTTATCGCCAGTGGCACAGGCGTGCGCATGGAGATCGCATGCCTCACCCGAAGGCCCACGCGTTACAGCGCAGGCGGGCGGAGTAGAGACCCCCGAGGCCGGTCCGTTACACAGGACGCGGGGTCAGGACCTATCGGGAATTCCGCATCCGAGATCGGCCCATCCGTACCGCGCCACCTCGGGCGCCGCGCCCAGCCCCACGATGTCAGGACGGTCCTAGGCACCGCATCCCTCGGGAGCAGGGATGGACGCATTTTACGGGCGGATTTTGGGGCGGGGATAAGTTTTTTGGGGGGGTGCTTCGGGGGAGTGGGTGAGACGGAAGCCAGAGGCTGACTAGGCTCGGATCCGCAGTCGCATCCGCTCATATAGCGGAACTTCAGCCTGGTGGCTTACCTCTACGGCTAGAGCAAATCGCTGACCTTCGGGAAGATTGCCAGCCCAGCCACCTTCACAGCGCACCGCCAAGAAATACCTATTTCCGTACGCCGCGAGCGTTCGTTGAGCCGTGAAGATGCCACATTGAAGCGTGCCACCCTCACGTCGTTGGGGGCCCGGACTTAGTGTGCAGTTAAACTTGTCGAGAAGCTTGGCCGCAGGACCTTCCCTTTTCTCCCATTTCCGAAACGCGTGAAACACCTCGTCTTCAGAGGCTCCCCTGATCAAGCGGAAACTCATCGATGCACCAGCGTAGTGCAGACGTGTGTGCCGTACAGGTGGATCGAAAGCCAGCGCAACTTTGATCTGACGCCGCCCCTTCGTAACCTGAAATAACTCTGGGATGGGGACCTCGTAGACGGCGAATCTATCGAGTGGAAGCGAATCCTCTGCAGTCAGGATTACCCTGTTGTCGTCGGAGGCCAGCGCCATCTCAACATTCGGGACGCCGTACCCGAGAAGGTTCCTTACCTCCTCATCTGTAAACTCAGCTAAGCATTCCAGCGCCCCATCGGGTATTTCGGCACTAATCGCGAGCAAAGCCCTGACGAGATTGGCGGTGGCGCCGGAAAAAGCATCACGAAGCAACGCCGCCTTGTACGCAACGCGCGGACTCGCGAATGACGTGCCCGATCTGGTCGTGAGCAGCCTCTCAAGATAAGCATTGTTGAGCGTAAGGACCCCCGCAGACGGTCGTTGGCTACCGTCGACGACCGTTTGAGTGAGCCCAACAAAAACAGCAGTCCCTCCATAGTCGACCAAATCTGGTTTAATGCCTTGGCCTGTCCCAACACGCGTAAACGGCGACGGCTGCCCTGCATGAGCTATAGGTTGGACGTCGACCAATTCATGATCATCCTGATCTAGACCATTTCCTTCGGTAACCGATCCTACTGTCAGTGCGTTTATCGCGGTTGCTGGCTCCAGCAATCGGTTGGTTGGATCGAAAAGAAAGCGCGGGTACTCAGCCAACACTCTGTCGCCCAGGCTGTGAACGAGCGAATAATCGCTATTCCCAGCTGATACTACGACAACGAGATCAAGCTCCCGCGCGAGATCATCTAGGACAGCCGCCCAGGCAGTCCGCTTGGCACCCGCCATATGAGAACGATCAGCCAGAGAGACATTGATTACACGGCAGCCAAACTCGTCATGCAGCCGCCTTATTGCCTCCTCCATCTGCGCGGGTACCAATTTTACTTCGTCAAATTTACCCTCGTCGTTGACGACCTTTGCACTTGCAACCCAAAATCGTGCGTCAAGCTGCTGTTGGACTACTCGCTCTTTAAGGTCTCCATAAATGGCTATGCCTGAGACCGGGGTGCCGTGCCCTCTTTGATCATCATCACCCAATGAAGCCGGAACGCCGAACGCGCCAAGGAGCGCATTCTCCAGTAACGGATGTGACGCGATTACGCCGCTGTCTATAATGCCGATAGCAATTGCATCCTCAGTTGGCGCTCTAATGGTGCCTACATCCTCGATATTTATTTCGGTGAAGCGAAAAGGCGGCAGATCGGGCACCGGTGGCAAGTCGGCTAAGGCCACTTCAGGCAACTCAAGCAACTCGCGGACCATGGTGCCCGGCCCCTCGACTCTCATTAATAGGGCCGCATTGCCGCGATATTGACTTATCAATCGCCCGCCCAACTCATCGAGGCGCTGCGCAACCCGATGTGTGAACAATTCAGCCTGCTCTGCGGTCGGCTGCCACAGTTCCAAGTCCAACAAAACCGGCTCATCCGAGGTGAACTGGGCAACATCGTCCATCCCCGTCGCCGCGAGTGCAGGGCCCAGCTTATCGTTAGGCGTCAGTTCGCCAACCTCATCTATTGATCCGACGAAGCCAGCGAATTCGGGGCCCTTTTGGCCCTCAGGGGGGTCACGCTGATATGCGGCTACACGCCGTCTGAATTCTTGAAGCTCAACATCGTCGGCAAACAGAATGATGGACTTTTCGGGATCAGTGGCAAGAACCGTCAATCTAGCCCTTGCCCAATCTGCCTCATCGATCGGACCGGTTGTGCGAACCTTCAGAATTAGCGAGGGATCAATTTCAGCAATTCGAGGCTGAGACTTGTACGTCTCCAATACCGTCTCTATTTCGGATTGGATTTCCGCACCATGCGCCCTTGCATCACGCTCCGGCGGACGGCCCCCTGGGCGTTTCCGCGTGGCAATTCGCCTTCAAGCCGGCGTAGCGGTAGATGATCATGACGCGCCATTCAGAAGCTCGCAGCTAAGCTATCGCCCTCTCGGGTTACGCGGCTTCACTCGAACTCGGATGGCTTGCCTTCTGCGCTCTTCGCGCACTGCTGATTCAAACTCAGATTCCAGAATCGTTCGAGATCCTTCCAGAATCGAACGCTTTATCGAATTCATGCAGATGCGTTCGATATCCGCATAGGATAATCCGCGTAGCTGCATTGTTTTCTTCTCTATAGGGAAATCTGCCTTAAAGTTGCGTGTCTTTAGCACAAGCAACCTACGGATGTCCTTATCCTTTGGCAAATCGAAAAGCATCACCTCATCGAAACGACGCCATACAGCACTATCCAAGGTTTCCTCAAGGTTAGATGCAGCAATCAGGAACCCACGACCTCTGAAGTGGTCGATCATCATTAGCAAGCTATTGACGACCCGTCTAAGCTCATTGTGTTCAGAATTATCGCTTCTAGCCCGGGCCAACGCATCGAATTCATCTAGAAACAGTACGCAAGGGTGCGTATTTGCAATATCAAACGTTTTACGAAGATTACTTGCCGTCTCTCCCAAGAAAGACGATATTATACCGTCAAGCCGGGCGACGAACAACGGCAGTCCGAGATCCTTTGCCAGTATTTCGGCTGTTATCGTCTTTCCGCAACCGGGCGGCCCACAGAAGAGTAACTTTGATCGGGCAGTCAGCGCGTGACGTCGCAGGGTATCCGAATGTCTGAACTCGTGCAGAAGTCCGGCTAGTATTTCCTGATTTTGCTGACTGAGTACCAGATCTTCAAGCGTTCGGCGCGGCTCTATCACCTCGACAAAGTGTGACAGTCGCTCATCGACACCTAATGGAATTAGCTTGTTGAGGCGATGCTCTTTGGACTCCAAACGTCGATTTGCGGCCATTTAGGGCTCCGGTGAGCGGCTTACGAGCGACATTTCTACACTAGCGCGGAGCAAGCACCGAGTACCAATCCGCTTAAGCTTGGGTGATTCAGCCCAGCGAGCGCCGATCAAACCGTCGACTTCCACGCCGCCGCAATGACGCGCGCGAATCATTCAGGAGCTGCGCAATTCGTAGCGTGCCCCCTCACCCGCGCGCCGTTGCACCCCCGCGGCCGCGGCCAAGCAGCATGAAGATATAGAACAGCCAGACGCCGACGGCGGAGACGGCCGCCGCCACATAGGTCCAGGCGGCGGCGTCGAGCACCTTGTCGACGCCTTCGATCTGGTCGGGTGCGATGATGCCGTGGCTGACCAGGAGCTCTTTGGCGCGCGAGCTGGCGTTGAACTCCACCGGCAGCGTGAGCAGGGCGAAGAAGAAGGACGATCCGAACAGGATGACGCCGATCCAGGTCAGCGTGTCCCATTGCAGCATCAGCCCGCCGACGAAGGCCCAGGGCGCGATCTGCGAGGCGAGCTGCACGACCGGCACGATATAGGTGCGCGCCTCCATGGGGAAATAGTCTTCAGCGTCCTGGAGCGCGTGGCCCGTCTCGTGCGCGGCGATGCCGGCGGCGGCGACGCTCGGCGTGTAATAGACCTTCTGTGAGAGGCGCAGCACTTGGCGCGCGGGCGAATGATCCGACAACACGCCTCGGTGGATTCGATTTTCACGTCTTGCAGCCCTTGGGCGTCGAGCAGGCGGCGGGCGACTTCCGCGCCGGTGACGCCGCTTTGCGTCGGGACTTGCGCATATTTGGCGACATTCGCCTTGATGCGCGCCTGCGCGTAGAGGCCGAGCAGCAGGCCCGGACCGACGAACAGCCAAAACAGCGGATCTTCAAACATCGCTTGGCTCCGATCAGGGACCGATCATAGCACGGGCGGCGAACTCGTCCGCCGGGATCAGATGGAGCAGCGCCACGCGGTTCGCCTGGAAGAAGGTGAAAAGCTCGCCGCCGCTTCCCTGCTTCGCTTCGCGCCATTGGCGGCGGAGGCCCCGCGTGGGCAGCCGGCGCAGCATGGAGCGCGCCGTGCGTGCGCGCAGGCGAAGCGCGCTGACGGGCGGCTTCTTGCGGATGACGCCGCAGCCATAGTCGCAGTCGACCGTGTAGAAGGTGAGATCGTTGCGGCCATGCACGAAGTCGACATAGGCCTCGAAGGTCCGGCCGCACCATTCCCCCGGCCGGTAGTCGGGCCCGGCGATCTCGGCCCGGTCCGGGAGACAGTCGTGCACGACGAGCGTGCCGCCGGCGGGCAGCAGGCGGAAGGCCTCGTTGAGGTCGCGCCAGGAGGTGCCGTATTCGTGCCAGGGATCGACCAGGGCAATGTCGAAGGCGAAGCGTCTTGCACCATCCGTGCGAGGCAGGCGCCGATCTCCCGGTCGGCACTGCTGTAGTCGATGCCGAGGCCGTCGCGGTGCTCTTCGGTGGTGAGATAAGAGAGCCTGCGGCACGTCAGACGCGCGCGGTCGATCTCGCCGTAGCGGTGGCCGGTCGTGGCGGCGCAGAGCTCCAGATAGGTCCGGTAGCCATGCACCGCCGCCAGACGGTTGACGATCGACGCCTTGTTCCAGCCGTCGGACATTGAGCCTGCCTACGATTGGGCCGCTTAACGCGAGACCGGGCGGCGGGCTTCTTAAGATGCGCTACCGCTTCGCGACTTGAGCGGGGTTCTAAGAAGCGCTACCGCTTCGCTACTTGAGCAGGGTTCTAAGATGCGCTACCGCTTCGCTACTTGAGCGCGAGGCTAGTTGTCGAGGAAGCTCCGGAGTTTGCGGGAGCGGCTCGGGTGCTTCAGCTTGCGCAGCGCCTTCGCCTCGATCTGGCGGATGCGCTCGCGGGTGACGCTGAACTGCTGGCCCACCTCTTCCAAGGTGTGGTCGGTGTTCATGCCGATGCCGAAGCGCATGCGCAGCACGCGCTCCTCGCGGGGCGTGAGGCTGGCAAGCACCCGCGTCGTGGTCTCGCGCAGGTTCGACTGGATGGCGGCGTCGATGGGGAGCACCGCGTTCTTGTCCTCGATGAAATCGCCGAGATAGGAATCCTCCTCGTCGCCGATGGGCGTCTCGAGGCTGATGGGCTCCTTGGCGATCTTGAGCACCTTGCGCACCTTCTCCAGCGGCATGGCCAGTTTCTCGGCGAGCTCCTCCGGGGTCGGCTCGCGGCCGATCTCGTGCAGCATCTGGCGGCTGGTGCGCACGATCTTGTTGATGGTCTCGATCATGTGCACGGGGATGCGGATGGTGCGCGCCTGGTCGGCAATCGAGCGGGTGATCGCCTGCCTGATCCACCACGTGGCATAGGTCGAGAATTTGTAGCCGCGGCGATACTCGAACTTATCGACGGCCTTCATCAGGCCGATATTGCCTTCCTGGATGAGATCGAGGAATTGCAGGCCGCGGTTGGTGTATTTCTTGGCGATGGAGATGACGAGGCGCAAATTCGCCTCCACCATTTCCTTCTTGGCGATGCGCGCCTCGCGCTCGCCCTTCTGCACGATATGCACGATGCGGCGGAACTCGGAGATCTCGAGGCCCGTCTCGGTGGCGAGGCTGTGGATCTCGGAGCGCAGCTCCTTCACCATGCCTCGCTCGTCATGGATGAAGTCGGCCCAGCCCTTCTTCTTCAGGCGGCCGACGCGGCGCAGCCAGTTGGGGTCGAGCTCATTGCCCTGATACTCGCCGAGGAAGTCGTCGCGCTTGACGCCATAGCCTTCGGCGAGGCGCAGCAGGCGGCCCTCGTAGCCGAGCAGCTTCTTGTTGATGTCGTAGAGCGTCTCGACCAGGGACTCGATGCGGTTGTTGTTGAGCGACAGCGACTTGATCTCGGCGACGATCTCGTCCTTCAGCGCCTTGTAGCGCTTCTCCTGAGAGGTCGACAGGCTGTCATTCTTGAGGGCCTTCTCGACGAGCTGGTCCTGGAGCCGGCGAAGCTTCTTGTAGTTGGTGGCGACGAGGTCGAAGGTCTCCAGCACTTGCGGCTTGAGCTCGGCCTCCATGGCGGCCAGCGACAACGAGTTCTCCATATCGTCGTCGTCGTAATCGTCCTCCTCGCCTTCCTTCTTCTCGCCCTCTTCGCCGTCCTCGGTCTTGGCCTCGGTGGCGTCGCCGTTGGCTTTGCCCTCTTCCTCTTTAGGCTCCTCGCCGGGCAGCGGCTGGGAGGCCACCTGCTTGGCGTCGGGGCCCTGATAGGTGGCCTCGAGATCGATGATGTCGCGGAGCAGAATCTTGCCTTCGTTCAGCTCGTCGCGCCAAATGATGATGGCTTGGAAGGTCAGCGGGCTTTCGCACAGGCCGGCGATCATCGCCTCGCGGCCGGCCTCGATGCGCTTGGCGATGGCGATCTCGCCCTCGCGCGACAAAAGCTCGACGGTGCCCATCTCGCGCAGATACATGCGCACGGGATCGTCGGTGCGGTCGGTGGGCTCTTTGGTGGTGGTCTCGGCCTTGGCGATCGGCGTGGGCGCGGCCACGGCCTTGCCCTCGGGCCCGTCGGCGGCGTTCTCCGCCTCCTCGGCCTCGTCGCTGTCGACCACGTTGATGCCCATGTCGGAGAGCATGGACATGGTGTCCTCGATCTGCTCGGAAGACACCTCCTCCGAGGGCAGGACCTCGTTCAGCTCGTCATAGGTGACAAAGCCGCGCGCCTTCGCGGTCTTGATCAGCTTCTTGACTGCCGCGTCAGACATATCGAGCACGGGGCCGTCGTGAGTCTCGGCCGGGGTCTCGACTTGCTCTTCGGCTTCAGCGGTCTTGGTTGCCATTCATGTCACTCCGATGCGCTCACCCATGATGGGGCGCCGGTCAAATCCCAGAGAGAGACAGGGGCCTCTCGCAACTTGTGGTCGGGGACGCCCGATAACGGCACGTCCGAGAAGCGATTAACGGGCTGTCCCTTAATCGTCAATTAAGCATGAGCCGCCGATTGGGCGCTTTTCTCGATTTCGTCTACTGGCGCCAACCTCGGGTCGTCTGCAATTCTCCCAGAAAATCCAGCTTAGAAAACAAGAGATACGGGCTTTGACACACCGTTACTTTCGCTCTTCTGCCTTTTCGGCAACGCCAGAAATCGTCGGCACCTTTGAAATTAGGGCCTTTGGACGCGGGGGTTATATCCGCGCATTTCCGCCAATGCGGTGTTCGCGCGGGGGACCCTCGCGCCATCAGGCATGACTTGGCGAGGAGCACCCTCCCTGTCAAGGCCGCAAACTCCGTGCCAGTAAGGTTTTTTCGCTCTCCTGGAGCCCGTGTGAAACACCGGGCCGGAGAGGCGCAAGTTCGAGGCCGGATTGTCAGCGTCCGAACAGGCCGCCAAAGGGCCAGCCCCCGCCCCGCCTCCGGCGCGGCGATGCCGCCGTCGGGATGTCGGTCGGGGCGTGGTAGCCGGGCGGATCGGGGCCGCGCACGACGACTTTCGTGGTGGTCATCCCTTGCGCCTCGACCAGCTGGTAAAGCGTGGCGGCGTTCGGCAGCGAGAGGCGGACGCAGCCATGGGACGCCGGGGTGCCCATCCCGGGATGGTTCGAGCCGTGAATGGCGTGGCCGCGCGTGGTGAAGAAGATCGAGTGGGGCATGCCGGCATTGTCCCACTCTTCGGAGTAGTGCATGCGCTCCATGCGGAAGGCCGTGTAAGCGCGGCCGGCGTCGAATATTTGGTGGCGCCGGTGGACACGGGCCAGCGATAGCGCACCGCGCCGTTGACCGTCACGGTCATGGTCTGGGTCGGCTTGTCGATTTGGATGAGCACACCGGCCCGCGCCGGCGCAACCGCGGCGCAAAGGACAGCAGCCGTGAGCAAGACTGCGGCAAGACGCGGAAGGTGCTGCATCCCCTCTTCCCTCCATGCGGGAGGGCCAAGCCAAGCAAGGGCCCGCCGTGGACTTGGCCAAGCGCGAGGCATTAACTCTACTCCCTTGCGAAGGGTTTCACGAGCCTTGCTCTAATGGCGCTTTTCGGAGCGGCGGCCCTTGGATAGAGGCTCGCGCTTGAGGCGGGCCAGCATGTCCTGGAAGCGCTTATTGGCGTCCCGCTCGCCGGCGTCGTCGGCCTCGTGGTGCTGCCCGATGCCCGCCACCTGCTGCTGGAGGGCGGCGAAACGCTCGAACTCAGCCTCCGACATGTCGGCCAGGTCGGTGGCGCTCTCGTCAAGCTCTCGGTTGAGCGTCGGCAGCGCCCGCCAGCGATAGATCACGTCGGCGAACTGCTCGGTGACGTCGGCGGGCTTGGTTTCCGGCTGGAGGAACGCGATGCGTTTGAACGGGCTCTCCCAGAACAGCCGCTCCAGAAGCTTGGCATGGGGCCCCTTCAACAATTTGTCGACGAGATGGGCCCGGTCGATGGCGGGATCGTCGAAGATGGCTCGGGTGAGGTCGCCGAGCAGGGCCGCGAGCGACTATCCTGCACCTCGACGCTCGCCACCTCCTCAGCAAACTGATCGAGCAGCCAGGGGTGATTGACCAGCGCCAGGGTGACGATGGTGGCAAAGCCGTAAGCCGAGGAGAGCGGCGTCATCTCGCGCTGCTCGACCCGGCGCATCCCGGGACGCGTCCCTTGCCGTGTTCCTTGCCGCGCTCCTTGCCATGTACCTTGGCGCGGCGCGGACCCCCGGTCGCGCGCTGGGCCCGGCCGCCACAGGGCGAACAGCCGGTTCTTCACCTCGCGCGCGTAATGGTCCTTCACCCGGGCATTACCGATCTGGCCGAGCAGGGTCTCGAGCCGCGCCTCGAAGGCGGCGCGCGCTCGGGCGTGTCGAGGCTCGCCGCGGAGGTCTCGCGCGTCCACAGCATGTCGATGAGCGGCCGCGCGCCCGAGACGCACCCGGCGAAGGCGGCGGGCCCCGAACCGCGCACGAGGTCGTCGGGGTCCTGGCCATGGGGCAGGAAGGCGAAGCGGAAGGAATGACCTTCGCGCAAATGGGGCAACATGCGGTCGACGGCGCGGGCGGCGGCGGCCTCGCCCGCCTTGTCGCCATCGAAGCAGATGACCGGCTCCGGGGCCAGCAGCCACAGCACCTCCATCTGGCGCTCGGTGAAGGCGGTGCCGAGCGTGGCGACCACGTTCTTGAAGCCCGCCTGATGCAGCGCGATCACGTCCATATAGCCCTCGACCACGATCAACTCGCCCTTGTCGAAGGCGGAGACCCTCGCGCGGGCGAAGTTGAACACCATCGAGCCTTTGTCGAAGAGCCTGGTCTCCGGCGAGTCAGATATTTGGGCTGGGCGTCGGGGTCGAGCGCCCGGGCGCCGAAGGCGATGACCCGCGACTTGGCGTCGAGAATGGGAATGGTCAGCCGGTTGCGGAAGCGGTCATAGGTCGGGCGGCCGTCGTCCGGCTTGATGATCAGCCGGTGTCGAGCAGTTGCGCCTCGGTGAAGCCCTGCTTGATGAGCGCGGCCTTCAGCGTCTCGCGCGAACCCGGCGCATAGCCGATGCGGAATTCCTTGATGGTGTCGCGGGAGATGCCGCGGTTCTCCGCATAGGCCAAGGCCTCGCGGCCGGAGGGTGCGCGCAGCGCCTCCTCGAACAGCTTGGCCGCCGCCTCCAGCGCATCGCGCAGGCCGAGCCGCTCCTTCACCGTGTGCTCATATTGCGGATCCGGCGCGGGCATGGGCACGCCCGCCTCGCCCGCCAGCCGCTCGACGGCCTCGGGGAAGCTCAAGCCCTCCGTCTCCATGAGGAAGGTGAAGATGTCGCCGTGCTTGCTCGAGGAGAAGCAGTGATAGAAGCCCTTCTGGTCGTTGACCGTGAAGGACGGCGTCTTCTCCTTGTTGAAAGGCGACAGGCCCTTCCACTCGCGCCCTGCCCGCTTCAGCGGGACGCGGCGCGACACCACCTGGCTCACGGGGAGCCGGGCGCGGATCTCATCGAGAAACGAATCGGAGAACTTCATCGGTTGGACAGTGGGCCCTAAATGGCTGGCGGTGCGCGCCGCGATTCGCGGTCATACCCATTATCCACCGGTTTGCGAACAAATTGGGAACGAAAGCGCTTCACTTGGCCCCGACCATGGCTCCGACGGCGGCGAAATGGCGGGTGGCCGGGACGGCTGCGCTATGACATGAGATAGTTCCTAAGAGGGGAATGCCGATGTCCGACATCATCATCTATGTGCCGTTCCTGGTCATCGCCGTGTTTGCGGCTTTCGCGGTCTGGGCGATGCGCGGCAAGGACGTCCCGAACCAGGTGGTCGGGATCGCCGCGCCGCTGCCGGCGCCGGCTTCTCTATCTCTTCTCCGACAACATGTCCGCCGTGGTGTTCGGGGTCGCGCTGATCGCCGTCGGCGGCATCGCCTGGTATCGCGTGTGGCGCGGCGAGACGGGCGAAGACCCTGCCGCGCCCACGGAGTGAGCTTTAGAGGAAGGTTCGACGGAGCCCGATGGAAACGATCCTCGTCGTAGCACTTGCCCTGTTCGCGCTTGTGGCGATCGTAGTGTGGTGGATGCTCGATATCGACATCGCCGACATCGTGGCCATCGTCACCGCGCCCGCCGCGGGCATCGCCCTCATCTCTTGGTACGGCACGCCGCTGGCCTGGGCCGGGGGACTGCTGCTACTCGCGATCGGCGGCTTCGCGCTCTATTACCTGCTCAAGCGCCGCACCAAGCCGCCCGCATAGAAAAGCCGGGCGAAGTGATTCCGCTCCACCCGGCTCAAATCGCCTGCGGCGCAAGCTCGGAACGAGCTATTCGATACCCGTGCAGGTGCCGAACTGCGTGAAGCTCTGACCGATCTGAGAAACCGATCCCGAATAGGAGCCCGTGGTCTTGTCCACGACCGCGGTCCAGGTCTGAAGGGCTCTGCGGCCGTGGAGTATGAGAACCTTCTCGTCTTCGTAAACGTCGCCGGAATGCAATATCCCCTCTCCGCCGAACAGGCCCGAGAACAGATTCTTCTGCTTGACGTTGAGCTCGACGGCGGCAGGAAGATTATTCGCCTGCGGCGAAGACTTTTGGCAGCCGGCGGCCGTGCATGCATAGACCTCGGCGAGCTGACAAGCGATTGGGGCAGCCGGAGCCTCGGTCGACAACAAGCAAAGAGCCGCGAGCGGCGCCAACGCGGTGAACTTCAAGAATCGCATTCCATGACTCCCTAGGATGGTTGAAACCCGGAGCCCATGCTGCCGCGCTCACCGCTTCGCCACAAGAAAAATGGCTCGCCGCAATAGTAGATAAAAAGCGCCGGGCGGCGCTTTCGCACCGCCCGGCTCATCGGCCTCCCCGCGCTCGCAGCTCGGAGTTAGTTGACGCTGGCAGCCTTGGTCAGCAGCTCACCGCGATTGAGCACGGTGAGGATGCGCGCCTTGGGGCCGCAGGTGAGCACGACCTGCTCGTTCTCGACGGCTTCGAGCTGGAAGAGCTCGCCGGGACGCAGAATCACGCGCACCCGCGTCGACTCGTGACCGCCACCGGTCGCCGCGGTGTCGAAGACGACGGCGCTCACCGCGCAGCCTTCGCCGCTCTGTTCGTAATAGGCGATCAGACGCTTGCCGCCGATCGTGGCGAGGATCGGCTCGTGCGGACCGACAGGGCCGAGATTGGCCCGGTCGTCGGCGGCGGACACGATGGTCGCCGAGATGGCCACCAAGGCGAGAGCAGCCAGCAAGTTCGCGGTGGCGATGGGAAGACGTTTCAGGGTTCGCAGCTTCATCGGTAGGCCTCCAAATCGACGTGTTCAGCACAGAATCACTCCGTGCTGCGCTGCACCATATGTAGTGCTGCATCGCGACAAATCTATGTTGCAGTGCAAGACATACTGCCGCGTGGCCCGCTGCCGCAGGACTTTTCCGAAGAGTCGATTGGTTTTTTAGATCGTGCACTGACAATGTGCAGATGCGCGCGCGGCAAGAGCCGCGATTCAACGCGCTTCATCCGCGCGAGGACTCCACGGGATTGGACTCAGGCTCTCGCCCTCAAGCGCCTTGTCAGTATCAGTGTTTCTTGGGCGGCATCGGCACAATCATGGACACACGACGCCGGTAATTAACGTAGGTCTCGCCATGGACGGCAACGAGATCGCGTTCTTCCAGGAAGATGCCGATGATTATGTAGCCGGTCGTCGCCGCCGCGAACAGCAAATGGCCGACCGTCATGACGGGCGTGGCCCAAAACGCGAGCAGAAAGCCGAAATAGATCGGGTGGCGAACGTACCGATAGAATAGTGGCGTGCTGAAGGGCGGCGGCTCGGCTTTGGTTCCCCGCCAATGCGCGTATACCTGCTTCAATCCGAACAGGTCGAAGTGGCTGAGCAAGAACGTGCTGACCAACACGATGGCCCAACCGAGCCAGAACAACGCCGTGAGAATGCCCGCGCCAATTGGATTGCTCACCGCCCAGATCACATCCGGCAGCGGCCGCCATTGCCAGTACAACAGGATCAAAACGAGGCTCGATAAGAGCACATAAGTGCTTCGCTCGATCGGAGCCGGCAGGAACCGCGTCCACCAGCGTTTGAACCCAGGACGCGCCATGACGCTGTGCTGAACGGCGAAAAGGCCGAGCAGAATGACGTTCACCACAAGCGCTGTTGCAACTGGGCCTGGGACACCGCTATCGATCGATTTCGGCACGACAATGTTGCCAACGAAGCCGATCGCATAGAGGAACGTCAGGAAAAAGAGAGTGTAACAGAAGACCCCATATAGAAGTGTCAACATTGCCGCCTCCCTATTGGGTGCCTGGCCCGGTCACTTCCTAGTTCTGCTATGTACCTCGAGAAATATTAGAGGATACGGCACGCAAGGCCAGATGGCTCTGCGCCCTGAAAACGGCTGCCTCGTTAGCCGAGCTTGGCTTTCACCGCGCCGCTCGCTTTGCCGAAGTCCATCTGGCCGGCGTAACGGCTTTTCAGCGCCGCCATGACCTTGCCCATGTCCTTGATGCTCGTCGCACCGGCTTCGGCGATCGCCTCGTCGATGGCCTTCGCCATATCCGCTTCGGACAATTGCTTGGGAAGAAACTCGCGGATGATCGCAACCTCCTCGCCCTCTTGGGCGGCGAGCTCGGCGCGGCCGGCATCGGCGTAGATCTTCTGCGACTCTTCGCGCTGCTTGATCATCTTGGCGAGCAGCTCGAGCAACTCGGCGTCGGTGGCCTTCTCCGACCCGGCCGTGCGCGCGGCGATGTCGCGATCCTTGATGGCGGCGCTCATCAGCCGGAGCGTGGAGAGGCGGCGGGCGTCGCGCGCCTTGGTCGCAGCGTGCAAGGCGGCGGTGATGGTCTCGCGCATGGATGTCGTCACGGGTGTTCAGGGAAGGAAGTTCCCAAAGTAATTGAGGGGGGTCGCGCACGCAAGCGAATTTGCCGATCTAAGCTATTGTTTTCACAGCAAAATATTTCGCGCTGTGGATTGACCCGGACCCCTGCGTCACGTAAAGAGCGCAAAGAGAATGCAAGCGCGGCATGCCATGACGCAGCCGCCCCAAGTTTTGCGCCCATGACCGACCAAACGAAAACTCTGGCCGCGGAGGCCTCATCCTCGCGCGCGAAAACCATGCCCGGCTGGGCCGACGCGGTGCCGACCGCGCTCTTGGTTCTCGCCGACGGCACGGTGATCGAGGGCTATGGCGCCGGGGCGACGGGGGTGGCGGTCGGCGAGGTGTGCTTCAACACGGCGATGACCGGCTATCAGGAGATCCTCACCGATCCCTCCTATTCCGGCCAGATCATCACCTTCACCTTCCCCCATATCGGCAATGTCGGCGCCAATACCGAGGACATCGAGACCTCGAACCTCGCCGCCGCATCCGGCGTGCGCGGCTGCGTGATGCGCGCGCCAATCACCGCCCCGTCGAATTGGCGGGCGGGCCAAGACTTCGACGCATGGCTCAAGGCGCGCGGCATCATCGCCATCACCGGTGTCGATACGCGCGCGCTCACGGCGCTGATCCGCGAGAAGGGCATGCCCAACGCCGTCATCGCGCACGCGGCGGACGGCACGTTCGACCGCGATGCGTTGAAGCGCGAAGCGGCGGCCTGGTCCGGCATGCTCGGCCTCGACCTCGCCAAGGACGTGACCTGCGGCCAGAGCTACACCTGGGACGAGACCGCGTGGCAGTGGGGCAAAGGCTATGGCCGGCAGGAGGCGCCGCGCTTCCATGTGGTCGCCATCGATTTCGGGCTGAAGCGCAATATCCTGCGCGAGCTCGCCACGGTGGGGTGCCGCTTGACGGTGGTGCCGGCGACGACGACGGCGCAAGAGATCCTCGAGCGGAAGCCCGACGGGGTGTTCGTGTCGAACGGTCCGGGCGATCCGGCGGCGACGGGCGTCTATGCGGTGCCGGAGATCAAGAAGCTGGTGGAGTCCGGCGTGCCGCTATTCGGCATTTGCCTCGGTCATCAGATGCTCGGGCTCGCGCTCGGCGCCGAGACCTCGAAGATGCATCAGGGCCATCACGGCGCGAACCATCCGGTGAAGGACTTCACGACACATAAGGTCGAGATCACCTCGATGAATCACGGCTTCGCCGTCGACCGCGACAGCCTGCCGGACACGGTGGAAGAGACCCATGTGTCGCTGTTCGACGGCTCGAATGCAGGGCTCAAGCTGAAAGGCGAGCCGGTGTTCTCGGTGCAGTACCACCCCGAGGCCTCGCCCGGCCCGCAGGACAGCCACTATCTGTTCACGCGCTTCGTCGAGCTGATGGAAGAGACCAAGAAGAAGGCTTAAGCGCTAGCGCCAGGCCTCGCCGACGGTGTCGGCGACCACCGCGCCGCGCTCACCCATCGGCTTATCCGGCCGCACGGTGGTGTCGCGGGCGGTCTGATGCTCCATCTCGGCGTTCAGCTCCCCGCCCACCAGAATCACGATCACCGACAGCCACAGCCACATCATGAGACCGATGCCGGCGCCGAGCGAGCCGTAGGTCGCGTCGTAGTTGGCGAAGTTCGACAGATACCACGAGAACAGCACGGAGCCGGCAAGCCAGGCGATGGTGGCGAACACGCTGCCGGCGCCCAGCCATTGCCAGCGCGCGCGCGTACGGCTCGGACCGTAGCGGTAGAGCACGGTGAGCCAGACCAGGACGACGACGAGCAGCGCCGGCCAGCGCAGCAGCGAGATGATCTGCGTGGCGCGGGACTCCAACCCAAACCAGGCCAGCACCAACGGCAGCACCACCACCGCGGCGAGCGCCAGGATGATGAAGACGAGGCCGCCAATGGTGAAGGCGAAGGCGACGAGGGTCAGGCGCACGAAGCTCCGCTTCTCGCGCTCGTCATAGACGACGTTGAGCGCGTCGATGATCGCCTTCATGCCGGCATTGGCGCTCCACAAGGCAAGGCCGACACCAAACAGAAAGCCGAAGCTGAGCGCATTGCTGCTCGTGCCGGCGAGTTGGGTCACCTGCTCCTCGATGATGGCGATGGTGCTCGTGGGAAAGACGTCGTCGAGGAGAGACAGTTGCGCGGTGATGGTCGAGGGGTCGGTGAACAGGCCGTAGAGCGACACGAGGGCCGTGATCGCGGGGAACAGCGCCAGCAACATATAAGAAGACGCGCCGGCGGCCACGGCCAGCAGGCGGTCGTTCTGAATCTGGTTGAACACCCGCCAGCCGATGTCCAGCCAGCCCTTGCCGGGAATTTGATGCGGATGCTTGGCCTCGCGGCCGCGGCCCGGGTCCCAGGCGCGTTCACGTTGCACGCTCTCGGGCTCCTGGGACGGTCTGACGCCCATGGCGCCGCCGTCATTGTCCGTGACCGGGCCGGACGCGGATGAGGCGTCCTGCCGCCGCGTCACGGTCTCTTGCGGGTGCTCTCGGGCCTGGCTGATGCCGGTCTCATGGGCGCCGGTACCCGGCTTGGCCCGACGCGTGGGCCGGATCAGCCGATCCACGCCGTAGGCCGCCCCGATCAGTCCCGAGGCGAGCAGCAGGTCTAGCCAAAGCGGCGTATTGGCGCGGGGTTTGGTTGGCATGGAGGTCCCAGGCGGTGCGGAAGTTGAGAGTGTAACGTGGCGAAGCTTTCGAAAGTTGCACGAAAACGCCACTTTTGCGCCCTCCACCGCTTCGCTTGGCTTCCCTCACGCCAGAATCTGGTCTAAGACCTCCCCGGCTCCTGCACCGCGCAATTTCAACCGGTCCGCGTCCGCAGCCAGGGCCTGATGTCAGCCGAAAATGCCCAAACGCACAGACATAAAGTCCATCCTGATCGTCGGGGCCGGACCGATCGTGATCGGCCAGGCCTGCGAGTTCGATTATTCCGGCACGCAAGCCTGTAAAGCCTGAAAGAAGAGGGCTACCGGATCGTGCTGGTGAACTCGAATCCGGCCACGATCATGACCGACCCGGAACTGGCCGACGCCACCTATATCGAGCCGATCACGCCCGAGGTGGTCGCCAAGATCATCGAGAAGGAGCGCCCCGACGCGCTGCTGCCCACCATGGGCGGGCAGACGGCGCTCAACACGGCGCTGTCGCTGCGTAAGATGGGCGTGCTCGACAAATTCGGCGTGGAGATGATCGGCGCCTGCGCCGAGGCGATCGACATGGCCGAGGACCGGGAGCTGTTCCGTCAGGCGATGATCCGCATCGGCCTGGACGTGCGCGCGGCACAACCCTGAAAGGCAATCTCCGCCAGAAGAAGGATACGGACGGCAAGCCGCTCTATGACGGCCAAAACAATCCGATCATGGAGCTGTCGCCGGAAGCCTTCGCCCGGGCGCTCGAGGCGCTCGACCATTGCGGTCTGCCCACGGTCATCCGGCCGTCCTTCACCCTCGGCGGCACCGGCGGCGGCATCGCCTATAACCGCGAAGAGTTCCTGGAGATCGTCGAGCGCGGCATCGACGCCTCCCCCACCAACGAAGTGCTGATCGAGCAATCGGTGCTCGGTTGGAAGGAATACGAGATGGAGGTCGTCCGCGACAAGGACGACAACTGCATCATCATCTGCTCCATCGAGAATATCGACCCGATGGGCGTGCATACCGGCGACTCGATCACCGTGGCGCCGGCGCTGACGCTCACGGACAAGGAATATCAGATCATGCGCAACGCCTCGATCGCGGTGCTGCGCGAGATCGGGGTGGAGACCGGCGGCTCCAACGTGCAGTTCGCGGTCAATCCGGCGGACGGCCGTCTCGTCATCATCGAGATGAACCCGCGCGTGTCGCGTTCATCGGCGCTTGCTTCGAAGGCGACCGGCTTTCCCATCGCCAAGATCGCCGCCAAGCTCGCGGTCGGCTACACGCTCGACGAACTCGCCAACGACATCACTGGCGAGGCGACGCCGGCAAGCTTCGAGCCGACGATCGACTATGTGGTCACCAAGATCCCGCGCTTCGCCTTCGAGAAATTTGCCGGCAGCGCGCCGACGCTGACCACGTCGATGAAGTCGGTGGGCGAGGCCATGGCCATCGGCCGCACCTTCAAGGAGTCGCTGCAAAAGGCGCTGCGCTCCATGGAGACCGGGCTCACCGGGCTCGACGACTACACGTTCGAAGGCCTGGGCGAAGGCGACGACAAGAACGTCATCCGCGCCGCGCTCGGCACGCCGACACCCGACCGGTTGCTGAAAGTCGCGCAAGCTCTGCGTCTCGGCATCGACCACGAGCAGATTTATGACTCCTGCCGGTTCGATCCCTGGTTCATTCGCCAGCTCCAGGACATCGTCGACGCCGAGGAGCGGGTGCGCCAGCACGGCCTGCCTCAGAGCGCCGGCCAATTCCGCATGCTGAAGGCCATGGGCTTCGCCGACGAACGGCTGGCCACGCTGTCCGGCAAGACCCCGCAAGAGGTGGCGGACTTGCGCCGGGCACTCGACGTGCACCCGGTCTACAAGCGCATCGACACCTGCGCGGCGGAGTTCGCCTCGCCCACGGCCTATATGTACTCGACCTACGAGACGGGCTTCCCCGGCGGCGAAGCTTGCGAGGCGCGGCCCTCGGGCGCCAGCAAGGTCGTCATTCTCGGCGGCGGCCCGAACCGGATCGGCCAAGGCATCGAGTTCGACTATTGCTGCTGTCACGCAGCCTTCTCGTTGTCGGCTGCCGGCTTCGAGACCATCATGGTCAACTGCAACCCCGAGACCGTCTCCACCGACTACGACACGTCCGACCGGCTCTATTTCGAGCCGCTGACGGAGGAGGACGTACTGGAGATCGTGCGCACGGAAACCGCCAACGGCACGCTCAAGGGCGTCATCGTGCAGTTCGGCGGCCAGACGCCGCTCAAGCTCGCGGCAGCCCTGGAGAAGGCCAACGTGCCGATCCTCGGCACCTCGCCCGACGCCATCGACCTGGCCGAGGACCGCGACCGGTTCAAAGCGCTGATCGAGCGGCTGGGCTTGCGGCAGCCGAATAACGGCATCGCGCGCTCGGCCGAGGAGGCCGTCGCCATCGCCACGTCAGTCGGCTTCCCCGTGGTCATCCGCCCGTCCTATGTGCTGGGCGGCCGCGCCATGGAGATCGTGCACGACGAGGCGCAGCTCACCCGTTACATGACAGAGGCCGTGGTGGTGTCGGGCAAGAGCCCGGTGCTGATCGACTCTTATTTGCGCGACGCCATCGAGGTGGACGTCGACGCCATCGCCGACGGCACCGACGTGTTCGTGTGCGGCGTGATGGAGCATATCGAGGAGGCGGGTGTCCATTCGGGCGACAGCGCCTGCTCGCTGCCGCCCCATTCGCTGAGCGAGGCCATCATCGCCGACATGGAGCGGCAGACCGTGGAACTCGCCCGCGCCCTTGGCGTTGTGGGGCTCATGAACGTCCAGTTCGCCATCCAGAACGACGATATCTACATTCTCGAGGTCAACCCGCGCGCTTCGCGCACCGTGCCGTTCGTGGCCAAGGTCATCGGCCTGCCCATCGCCGGCATCGCGGCTGAGGTCATGGCGGGCAAGCCGCTGGCGGCGTTCGGCCTCAAGCGGCCGAAGCTCGACCATATCGCGGTAAAGGAAGCGGTGTTCCCGTTCGCCCGCTTCCCCGGTGTCGATCCGGTGCTGGGTCCTGAGATGCGTTCGACCGGCGAGGTCATGGGCATCGACCGCGACTTTGCGGTCGCCTTCGCCAAGAGCCAGCTCGGCGGCGGCTCCAAGCTGCCGCTGTCAGGCGCGGTGTTCGTGTCGGTGAAGGACTCCGACAAGGACCGGGTCGTGGCGCCGATCCGCAAGCTCACCGAGATGGGCTTCCGCATCATCGCCACCCGCGGCACCAAGCGGCATCTGGATCAGCACGGCATCGCCTGTGAGAAGGTCAACAAGGTACTGGAGGGCCGGCCCCATATCGTCGACGCCATCACCAACGGCGAGATCGATATCGTGTTCAACACCACGGAAGGGGCCAAGGCGCTGGCCGACTCCATGTCGATCCGCCGGTCGGCCTTGATCAACCACATTCCTTATTATACAACCCTCGCTGGCGCCCTGGCTGTCACCGAGGCTATCAAAGCCCTCCGGGAAGGCAGCCTGACCGTCGCCCCCCTGCAGAGCTATGTCGGCAAAGGCCCGCGAAAGCTGGCCGAGACGGCCTAGGAAAATCGGTCAAAATCAACAGATTCTTGACTTAGACTGGGCACTTCCTTGAGACTACTCAAGGGGGACCTCCTGAGGAGCTTCGATTGACATGGATAAAGTGCCGATGACCGCGGAGGCTTTACTGCGCTTGAAGCTGAGATCAAGCATCTCAAGTCCGTAGAACGGCCCCGGATCATCAAGCTCATCGCCGAGGCGCGCGCTCACGGGGATCTCTCGGAGAACGCCGAGTATCACGCCGCCAAGGACCTGCAAGGCATCACCGAGGCGCGCATGGCCGACCTCGAGGATAAGCTGAGCCGCGCCGACATCATCGACGTGTCCAAGCTCAAAGGCGACCAGGTGATGTTCGGGGCGACCGTGACCCTGGTCGACGAGGACACCGACGAGAAGGTCAAGTACCGTATCGTCGGCGAGGTCGAGGCCGACGTGAAGCAGGGCAAGATCTCCATCACCTCCCCCATCGCCCGGGCGCTGCTCGGGAAGAAGAAGAAGGATGTGGTCGAGGTGTCGACGCCCGGCGGCGGCAAGTCCTATGAGATCATGAAGGTCGAGTTCAAATAGGCCTCTGCTCGGTCCGAGCCCCAATTCCGCCCATCCCGGTTTGTAGGCCGTCGTCATGATCACACGGCGCGCGCTCGTCACGGGTCTGTCCGCTGCCCTGGCCTCTTGGCTGCTGCCTGGAGCCCGATCCGCGCATGCCGCCCCCCAGCCGGCCGACCCCCAGCCCGCCGAAGCCCTTGCCCGCGCCTTTGCCGAGATCGAAGGACATGTCGGCGGACGGCTCGGCGTCGCCGTGCTCGACACCGGCTCTGGGCTCAGCGCCGATCTCCGGGGCGACGAGCGCTTTCCCTTGTGCAGCACGTTTAAGTGGCTTGCGGCCGCCGCACTCCTGTCGCGGGTCGATGCGGGCACGGAGTCCCTCGGCCGCCCCATCGGGATCCGCGCGCAAGACATCGTCACCTATTCGCCGGCGACCGAGAAGCATGTGGGCGGCACCATGACGCTTGGCGAGATCTGCGCCGCGGCGATCACGCTCAGTGACAACACGGCCGGCAATCTCATGCTCGGCGCACTCGGCGGCCCCGAGGCCGTCACCGCCTATGCGCGGTCGCTGGGCGATCAAACGACCCGCCTGGACCGCACCGAGCCAACGCTGAACGACGTGCCGCCGGGCGATCCACGCGACACGACCACGCCGCTTTGCATGCTCGGCGATCTTCAAGCGGTGCTCGTCGGCGAGGCGCTGAGCGAGGCCTCGCGCGCGCAGCTCATCGCCTGGCTCCTCGCCAACACCACGGGGGAGACGCGCTTGCGGGCGGGGCTGCCATCGACTTGGCGCGTAGGTGACAAGACGGGCACTTGCAACGCCAACACGGCGAACGACGTGGGCATTGTCTGGCCGCCGGACCGCGCGCCGATCCTCATCGCCGCTTATCTCGCCGAGACCACCGCGAGCCGGGAGGCGCAGAACGCGGCGCTGGCCGATGTCGGACGCGCCGTCGCCACCGCCATTGGCTGAATCGTTTCAGGGTGTTGTCAGGCTTCGGCGAGGACCGCGCGCAAGCCCACGGCCGCGCCGGTGAGCGCGGGATATTCGGCGAGGATCACATAGATCGGCACCGGCGCCAGGAAGGCCTGCATGCGGCCCTTATGCTCGAACGCCTGGCGGAAATCGCCCTGCTCCAGGCGCTTCAGCAGCTTGGGCGCGATGCCGCCGCCGAGATAGACGCCGCCGCGGGCGCCCATCACCAGCGCTACGTCGCCGGCAAAGCGGCCGAGCCAGGTGACGAAGAGATCGAGCGCTTCCTCCGCAAGCGGGTCCTCGCCGCTAAGCGCGCGCGTCTCCACCTCGGCAGGCGTGAGCGCGTCTTCGCTATGGCCTTGGGCGGCGGCGATGGCCTGATAGAGATCGCTCAAGCCCGGACCGGACAACGCCCGCTCCGCCGACAGATGCTCGCGCCCGGCGCGTAGCCGCTCCACCAATTGGAGCTCGCGCTCATCCACGGCCCCGAGGGTCACATGCCCACCCTCCCCGGGCACGGCGACCCAGCCCGCGGGCGACCATACGAGGCCGGCCACGCCGAGCCCGGTGCCGGGGCCGAGCACGGCCTTGGTGCCGCGCTGCAGTGGCGCTGCACCGCCGATCTGATGCAGCGCGTCCGCGCCGAGATAAGGCAGCGACAGCGACAGCGCCTCGAAATCGTTGAGCACATGGACGTGCTTCAGCCCGGCGGCGGCGCAGAGCTCTTCCTTGGCGAAGGACCAGGGCGAATTGGTGAGCTTGACCGCATCGCCCGTGACCGGTGCGGCGACGGCAATGGCCGCGTGACCGATCGGCTCGGGCACATCCTTCAGGTAAAAGCGGATCGCCTCGGCGAGCGTCTTGTGCTCGGCGACGGCTAAGCGGCGCACCGCACTGATCTCGAGGGTTTCGAGATCGGCGATGGCGAAGCGCGCATTGGTGCCGCCGACGTCGGCGACCAGGGCGCGGGACGGGATGCCGCTCGTTTCGCTCATGTGTGACACCGGCGCATAGGGCGGTGGTAAACCATTTTGTGATGGCTCGCGAGCCTTGCCAAAGGCGTCGGCGTGATAAAGATCATGAGATTCCGGACCGCCACAAGCACCATCGAGGACCGCCGCATGAACTCCCGATTTGCCGCCTTCACGTTTCTCGCCGTTCTCGCCGCCATGCCGCTCGCGCTCGCCCATGAGGGGGCGACCGGCGTGGTCAAGGAGCGCATGGACCTGATGACGCGCCAGAAGGACGACATGAAGATCATCGGCCTGATGGCCAAGGGCAAAACGAAATTCGACCCGGCCAAGGCCGCCGCCGCCGCCCGGGATATCGAGGAAACCGCGGCGAAGATCCCCGACCTCTTTCCGGAAGGCACCGATGGCGGCCATAGCGACGCCAAGCCGGAGATCTGGCGCAAATGGGACACGTTCACGGGCGATGCGGACACGCTGCGCACCCAAGCCGGGGCGCTTGCCGCGGCGCTCGACGCCAACGCGCCGGACTGGAAGACGGACTTTCAGGCGGTGATCGACGCCTGCAAGACCTGCCACAAGAGCTTCCGGGCCGAGAAGGACTAGGCCGCATTTGGCGTGAGCAGCGCCCCTTCTTTGGTTGATGAAGCCGGCCCGCGGCCCCACAATCGTTTTCCTGCTTCGTTTGGACCCGGCGCCGCTAAGGCATGATCGATAAGCTCGAATTCATCATCGCGCTCGCCCGCGAGCGGCATTTCGGCCATGCGGCCGAGGCTTGCGGCGTGAGCCAGCCCACCTTCTCGGCCGGCATCAAGCAGCTCGAGGACACCATGGGCGTGCTGCTGGTGGAGCGGGGCTCCCGCTTCCGCGGCTTCACGCCCGAGGGCGAGCGGGTGCTTGACTGGGCCCGGCGGATCGTCGGCGACACGAGGGCCATGCGCCAGGAGATCGACGCGCTGAAGCACGGCCTCTCGGGCCATATCCGCCTTGCCGCCATCCCCACGGCGCTGGCCATGATGTCCATGATTACAACGCCTTACCGGGCGCAGCATCCGGATGTCCGCTTCACCATCTGGTCGCGGAACTCCATCGAGGTTCTCGGCATGCTGGAGAATCTGGAGATCGATGCCGGACTCACCTATCTCGACAACGAGCCGCTGGGCCGGGTGCAGACCGTGCCGCTCTATAGCGAGCAGTATCGGTTGCTGGCGTCGTCCGACAGCCCACTCGGCGACCGCGATACGGTCACCTGGGCGGAGGTGGGTCAGGTGCCGCTCTGCTTGCTCACCCCGGACATGCAGAATCGGAGAATCATCGAGGGCCTGCTTCGACAGGCAGGGTCCGAGGTGGCGCCGACCCTGGAGTCGGACTCCATCATCGTTTTATTTGCCCATGTGCGTACCGGCAAATGGGCGAGCGTCATGCCCGCAAAACTGGCTGAAGCCCTCGGCCTCACGGAGAAGGTGCGGGCCATCCCCATTGTCGAGCCGGAGGTCAGCCATTCGATCGGCCTGGTGGTGCCACAACGCAACCCCCTGACTCCGCTCATCAATGCGCTGGTCAACGAGGCCAAGCAGCTGGCCCCGATCCTGAACGCCGCGGTGCCCTCCGGGCCGGTGGTGGCGGAGCTGCTGAAACCGAAGGCCCGAGCCGACGGCTGAGCCGCCCAATGTGGGCCTAACCCATTGTCATACGATCAGGAATCCCGATCGGGTGATGGTCCTGCTTTATTGATTTCGGAGCCTTAATTGCCCATTTTGAGAACTCCTCAAAACGCGGCTGGGCAATGTCACGATTTGAACCATGGACGCCTGAGCGCGCGAGCGAGATCATCGCGCAGCATCAGAATCAGAAGGGCGCAACGCTCCCCATCCTGCACGCGCTGCAGGAGGTGTTCGGCTGCGTGCCCTTGGACGCCGAGCCGATCATCGCCGAGGCTCTGAATATTTCCCGCGCCGAGGTGCATGGCTGCGTCACGTTTTACCACGATTTCAAGCGTGAGCCGGGCGGCCGGCGGACGCTGAAGCTGTGTCTCGCCGAGTCGTGTCAGGCATCCGGCGGCCGCGCGCTCGAGAAGCGGGCCAAGGAGAAACTGGGCGTTGAGATGGGCGGCACCACCGCCGACCGCCGTGTGACGCTGGAGCCTGTCTATTGCTTGGGCCTGTGCCACTCGTCGCCTGCCGCCATGCTCGATCACGACGTTTACGGCGCGCTGGATGAGGAGCGGCTCGACGAGCTGCTCAAGGAGGCGCAGTCGTGACCCGCATTTACATCTCCCGCGATTCCGGCGCGCTGTGCGTGGGCGCCGAAGCGGTCGCCAAGAAATTCCGCGACGAAGCCAAGAGCCGCGGTCTCGATGTCGAGATCGTCCGCACCGGCTCGCGCGGCATGTATTGGCTGGAGCCGCTGGTCGAGGTCGAGACGCCGCAAGGCCGTGTCGGCTACGGGCCGGTGAAGGCCGCCAAGGTCGGCGAGCTCATCGACGCCGGGATGCTCGAAGGCAAGGCGCACGAGAAATGCATCGGCGTGGTGGACGAGTTTCCCTGGTTCAAGAACCAGACCCGCCTCACCTTCGCCCGCTGCGGCATCATCGATCCCCGTTCCATCGAGGATTACCGGGCTCATGGCGGCTATGAAGGCCTGAAGAAGGCCATCGCGGCCGGGCCGAAGGCGATCGTCGAGGAAGTGCTCACCTCCGGCCTTCGCGGCCGCGGCGGCGCCGGCTTCCCCACCGGCATCAAGTGGCGCACGGTGGCCGAGACGCCGCCCCAGCAGAAATACATCGTCTGCAACGCCGACGAAGGCGACAGCGGCACCTTCGCCGACCGCATGGTCATGGAAGGCGATCCCTTCGAGCTCATCGAGGGCATGACCATCGCCGGCATCGCGGTGGGCGCCACCTACGGCTATATTTATCTCCGCTCGGAATATCCCCACGCTTTCGAGACCCTGAAGATCGCCATCGAGGAAGCGCGCAAAGCGGGCTATCTCGGCGACAACGTCATGGGCTCGGGCCACGCCTACGACATGGAAGTCCGGCTCGGCGCCGGCGCCTATGTGTGCGGCGAGGAGACCTCCCTGCTGGACAGCCTCGAAGGCAAGCGTGGCGAGGTGCGCGCCAAGCCGCCGCTCCCCGCCCATATCGGTCTGTTCGGCCAGCCCACCATCATCAACAACGTGCTGTCGCTCGCCGCCGTGCCGCTCATCTTGGACAAGGGTGGCGAGTATTACCGCGATTTCGGCATGGGCAAGTCGCGCGGCACCATGCCCATCCAGCTCGCCGGCAACATCAAGCATGGCGGCCTGTACGAGACCGCCTTCGGCATCACGCTTGGCGAGCTCGTGGACGATATCGGCGGCGGCACCTACTCGGGCCGGCCGGTGCGCGCGGTCCAGGTTGGCGGCCCGCTCGGCGCCTATTTCCCGCGCGCCCTGTTCGACACGCCGTTCGACTACGAAGCCTTTACCGCCGCCGACGGCCTCATCGGCCATGGCGGCATCGTGGTGTTCGACGACACGGTCGACATGGCACAGCAGGCCCGCTTCGCCATGGAGTTCTGCGCCATCGAATCTTGCGGCAAGTGCACGCCCTGCCGCATCGGCTCTGCCCGCGGCATGGAGCTGATGGACAAGATCGTGGCCGGCGAGGACCGCGAAGCCAATCTCGTGGTGCTCGAAGACCTTTGCGACACGATGAAATTTGGATCGCTTTGCGCTTTGGGGGGGTTCACCCCATATCCAGTCATGAGCGCCCTGCACCATTTCCCTGAAGATTTCGGCGCCGCCAAGAAGCGCCTCGAAGCTGCTGAATGAGGAAGCCCAGATGTCTTTGATCCAGGAAATCGACTACGGCACGCCAGAATCGAAATCCGAGAAGATGGTCACCCTGACCATCGACGGAACCCCGGTCACGGTGCCCGAGGGAACTTCGGTGATGCGCGCGGCCATGGAGATGGGCACGCAGATTCCCAAGCTCTGCGCCACGGACATGGTGGAATCCTTCGGCTCCTGCCGCCTCTGCCTGATCGAGATCGAAGGCCGCAACGGCACGCCGGCCTCCTGCACCACCCCGGTGGCCGAGGGCATGGCGGTCAAGACCCAGACCGACCGCCTGAAGCGCCTGCGCAAGGGCGTAATGGAGCTCTACATCTCCGAGCATCCGCTCGACTGCCTCACCTGCTCGGCCAATGGCGACTGCGAGCTGCAGGACATGGCCGGCGCGGTGGGCTTGCGCGACGTGCGTTACGGCTATGACGGCGCGCGCCACCCGAACCCGGGCATCGACGCGTCCAATCCCTATTTCACCTATGAGCCCTCCAAGTGCATCGTCTGCTCGCGCTGCGTGCGGGCCTGCGAGGAAGTGCAAGGCACCTTCGCGCTGACCATCGCCGGCCGCGGTTTCAAGTCGGTGGTGTCGCCGTCCATGGAGCAGCCCTTCATCGACTCAGAATGCGTGTCGTGCGGCGCCTGCGTGCAGGCCTGCCCCACCGCGACGCTCAACGAGAAGTCGATCATCGATATCGGCACACCGGAGCATTCGGTGGTCACCACCTGCGCCTATTGCGGCGTCGGCTGCACCTTCAAGGCGGAGATGCGCGGCGACGAGCTGGTGCGCATGCTTCCCTATAAGGACGGCAAGGCCAATCGCGGCCATTCCTGCATCAAGGGCCGCTTCGCTTACGGCTATGCCCATCACAAGGACCGCATCACCAAGCCGATGATCCGCGAGAAGATCACCGATCCGTGGCGGGAGGTCTCCTGGGAGGAGGCCATTCAGCACACGGCGTCGGAGTTCAAGCGCATCCAGGCGAAATACGGCAAGGACTCGGTCGGCGGCATCACCTCGTCGCGCTGTACCAACGAGGAGACCTTCCTCGTGCAGAAGCTGATCCGCGCCGGCTTCGGCAACAACAACGTCGATACCTGCGCGCGCGTCTGCCACTCGCCGACCGGCTACGGCCTGAAGACGACCTACGGCACGAGTGCCGGCACGCAGGACTTCGACTCGGTCGAGCAGTCCGACGTGATCCTGATCATCGGCGCCAACCCGACCGACGGTCATCCGGTGTTCGGTTCGCGCATGAAGAAGCGCCTGCGCGAAGGCGCCAAGCTGATCATCGCCGATCCGCGCCGCATCGATCTCGTGCGCTCGCCGCATATCGAGGCGGACTTCCATCTGCCGCTCAAGCCCGGCACCAATGTCGCCCTGGTCACCTCGCTGGCCCATGTCATCGTCACCGAGGGCCTGGCCGATGAGCAATTCATCCGCGAGCGCTGCGACTGGGACGAGTTCCAGGATTGGGCCGCCTTCGTCGCCGATCCGCGCCACAGCCCTGAGGCGGTGGAGAAGGTCACCGGCGTTCCGGCCGAGCAGGTCCGCGGCGCGGCCCGCCTCTACGCCACAGGCGGCAACGGCGCCATCTATTACGGCCTCGGCGTCACCGAGCACAGCCAGGGCTCGACCACGGTCATGGCGATCGCCAATCTCGCCATGCTCACCGGCAATATCGGCCGCGAGGGCGTGGGCGTGAATCCCTTGCGCGGCCAGAACAACGTGCAAGGCTCCTGCGACATGGGCTCCTTCCCGCACGAGCTGCCGGGCTATCGCCATGTGTCGAACACCCATGCGCGCGAGGAATTCGAGAAGGCCTGGGGCCGTCCGCTCGACCATGAGCCCGGCTTGCGTATTCCCAACATGATCGACGCCGCCCTCGACGGCTCATTCAAGGGCCTCTACATCCAGGGCGAGGACATTCTCCAGTCCGACCCGAACACCCAGCACATGGCCGCGGGTCTCGCCGCCATGGAGTGCGTGGTGGTGCAGGACCTGTTCCTGGTGGAGACGGCGAACTACGCCCATGTGTTCCTGCCCGGCTCCACCTTCCTGGAGAAGAACGGCACCTTCACCAATGCCGAGCGCCGCATCCAGCGGGTGCGCAAGGTCATGGCGCCGATCAACGGCTATGAGGATTGGGAGATTACCCAGCTTCTGTCGAACGCCCTGGGCTTCCCCATGCATTACGACCACCCGTCGCAGATCATGGATGAGATCGCGCGGCTGACGCCGACCTTCGAAGGCGTCTCCTACGAGAAGCTCGACGAACTCGGCTCGGTGCAGTGGCCGTGCAACGAGGCGGCGCCGGACGGCACGCCGGTCATGCACATGGATCACTTCGTGCGCGGCAAGGGCAAGTTCGTCATCACCGAATATGTGGCGACGGACGAGAAGACCGGACCGCGCTTCCCGCTGCTGCTCACCACGGGCCGCATCCTGTCCCAGTATAATGTGGGCGCGCAGACGCGCCGCACCGCCAACGTGGTGTGGCACGAGGAGGACCGCCTGGAAATCCATCCCCACGACGCGGAGAATCGCGGCGTGCGCGACGGCGATTGGGTGAAGATTGCAAGCCGCGCCGGCGAGACCACGTTGCGGGCTCTGATCACCGAGCGCGTGGCGCCAGGCGTGGTCTACACCACCTTCCATCACCCGACCACGCAGGTGAACGTGGTGACCACCGAGTTCTCCGACTGGGCCACTAACTGCCCCGAATACAAGGTGACAGCCGTGCAGGTGGCGCCGTCCAACGGCCCATCGGAGTGGCAGGAGGAATACGAGGAGTTGTCGAAGGCCGCGCGGCGTATCGCCGAGCCTCTGGTCGCGGCCGAGTAGCCCCTCGCCTCAGGTCACGGAGAGCCCCAAGTTATGCAGCCCGACCGCCTTGTCTATATGGCCAATCAGATCGGCGATTATTTCAAGTATCAGAAGCAGGAGGACGTCGCCGAGGAGATCGCCAATCATCTCCGCCTGTTCTGGGACCCGCGCATGCGCAAGGCCATTGTGGCGCATCTGAACGAGACCGGCGGCGCGGGCCTCGAAGGACCCTGCTTGCGCGCCGTGGAGCTGCTGCGGGACGACAAGAAGAAACCGGAGTCTCTGCCGAGCACCGCGAAATGCGACGCGAGCGGCGGACGTGAAGATCCGGGCTAGGCGACGGTCTCCCGCCCGCGGCGGGCTTTTGCCTCTGCGGCCTCTCCTCGCCTTACGCGCCGCACGCGCGAGTGGTAAAACCGTCCCGTGCTTGCTCTGACCCCAGAGGAACTGACCGCCATCAAGCTCTCCTTGCGCGTGGCCGCCGTGGCCACCCTGGTGAGCTTGCCGCTGGGCATTGCCGCCGCGATGCTGATCGGGCGCTGCCGCTTTCTCGGCCGCCCTCTCCTCAACGCCTTTATTCTTCTGCCGCTCGTGCTGCCGCCGGTGGTGACGGGCTATGTGCTGCTGCTCCTGTTCGGCCGGCAAGGTCCGATCGGGCATTTCCTGGCGGAGACGTTCGGCATCGTGCTCGCCTTCCGCTGGACCGGGGCGGCGCTCGCCTGCGCCATCATGGGGTTCCCGCTCATGGTGCGGGCCATCCAGATCTCGGTGGAGGCGGTCGATCACCGGCTCGAGCAAGCGGCGAGCACGCTCGGCGCCAGCCGGGCCTGGGTGTTTCTCACGGTGACCTTGCCGCTGATCGCGCCGGGCATCATCGCCGGCGCCATCCTCGCCTTTGCCCGCTCCATGGGCGAGTTCGGCGCGACGATCACTTTCGTGTCGAATATCCCGGGAGAGACGCAGACGCTGCCGAGCCTGATCTACACTTTCACGCAAGTTCCCGGCGGCGATGCGGGCGCGCTCAGGCTCACGCTGATCTCGATCGGCATCTCATTGAGCGCGGTGCTGGGGGCGGAAGCAGCGGCGCAGTTCATCGGCCGCCGCGTACGCGCAAGCTAGCAAGCCGCTACGGCTTGATGGCGACGCCCCAGGGCAGCCGTCCTACCGGCACCGACTTCTCCGCTTTCAGGCTGTCGACGTCGATCACCGTCACATCGTTGGTGAGGCCGTTGGCGACGTAATATTTCTTGCCCTCGGGCCCGAGCTCGCCGTGCCAGGGACGCTGGCCGACCAAGATGTAATCGATGACTTCCTTCTTGGCGGTGTCGATGACGGCCACGCGATTGGAGGGGCCCAACGGCGAGAACAGGATCTTGCCGTCGCGCGCGAAGTCCATGCCCACGGGCTGAAGCTGCTCGGGCCGCACGCCGGGAACCTCGAAGGAAATCTTCTTGATCACCTTCCACGTCTTGGGATCGATCACGGAGATGGTACCGCCCACCTCCGAGGAGACCCAGAGCTCCTTGCCGTCGGCGGTGAACTTCGCCTCGCGCGGACGGGAGTCGACCAGCACGTTGGCAATGAGCTTGTTGGTGGCGTTGTCGATGACATGCGCCATGCTCGTGCTCTCGGACGTGGCAACGGTGTACTTGCTGTCCGGGCTCACCGCCATGCCTTCCGGCTCGACGCCGACCGGCACCTGAGCAAGCACGTCGCCGCTCTTGATATCCATGATGGTGACGAGGCTGTCGTCCTCGTTGGCGATGTAGATGATCTCGCCGGCGGGATCGATGGCCATGAGCTCGGGATCGGGACCGCTTTCGAGCGTGCGGGTGACTTCCATGGTCTCGGTATCGATGACGTCGATGATGTCGCCGTCGCCGGCCGCCACGAACAGCTCCTTGAAGTCGGGGCTCAGCACGATGCCGCGCGGACGCCGCGCGGTCTTGATCGTATTGATCGGCTTCAGCGTCTCGCTGTCGATGACCGTGACCGTGTTGTCCTTCTCGTTGGAGACGTAGATGGTCGCGGCAGAGGCGGGCACGGCGATCAGAAGAAGTGCCGTCGCGCAGGCCGCAGCAAGGCTGTTGCTGGTCATTTGAGTACCTTTATCGCGGGTCATTTGAACTTGCACTTGGACTCGGGCTTGTCGAAGCCGAGCGTGTCGGTGAGATAATACTGATGGAGGAAACCCTCTTGCGGCGAGGTCGTCACCGGCACGCGCGTGCCGCCGCCGAGGATGATCGGCTGCCGCATCTGATGGTCCCATGTGCGGAAGGACAGCGCCTGTCCCTTGAAGGCCTCGAGCTTGAAGTCGTCGGAGAGCATATATCTCTTCACCGCCTTGGGGGTGACCTTGCCCGACTTCATGGCCGCGTCGGCCAGCGCGCGAAAGGCCAGCCAGGCGGTGTAATCGCGCTCGACCGGCGGCCGGTCGGCCAGGCGCGGGATGGCGTTCTGGAAATGCATGCCGCCGGATTCGGTATAGGACTTGTCCCAGGCGGTGGCCTGCAAGCCTTGGGTGCCGACCACCGGACGGGGCAGCGCGGTGCGGTACATCAGATAATCGCCGAAATCGTCTTCGCTGTTGATGACCCAGACGACGTCGTGATCGGGCGCGCTTTCCGTCTCCATGGGGATCTGCTGTTGCACCTGCTGATGACCGGAGTCGAGATTGCGGGCGCCGGGCGGCAGCCGATAGATGTGGTCCTCGACGACCTTGCCGCCATAGCGCGCGGCCGAGCGCTTGACCTGCGCCGCGTAGTCCTGATCCTCCGGCGTGTCGCGGCGAACGACGTACCACCGCGGCCATTTCTTCCAGATCATATACTGCGCGATAGCGTCGGCGCGCATGGCGTAGTCGGGAATGACGTGGAAGACGTTGTTGCGGCACTCGCCTGGCGGAGCTTGGTGGCGCTGGAACGGATGTTCATGATCACCGCGTCCTTGGCCGCGGGCAGATCGGCCACGGCGAGCAGATCGTCCGGCTCCAAATCGGCAATGAAGAAGCGATCGCCGTTAGCCAGCGCTTCCTTGGCGACGGCGACGATATCGCCGTCCTTCGGCAGGATCTCCTCGATCAGCTCGAAGGAAAATCCAACGAAGTTGCCCGCCTGGTTCGCTTCCTTGAGCATCAGCCGCGCGCCCTGGATGCCTTTGTCGGTGACGACCTTCTCGGCATAGGAGAGCGGCAGCGGCTCGTCATATTTCTTGCCGAGATAAACCACACGCATGGTCTTGGTCTTGGTCTTCGTCTCGGCGGCGGGCGCGGGCGCGGCTTCAGCGGCGGCAGGCGCCTCGGCGGCCGGCGTGTCCGGCGCGGCGAGAGCCGGGACCGGTCGCGACCGCCGTCGCAAAAAGGAAGGCGGCGATGACCGCCACGAGCCCGCGGGCGTGCTGGGGACCTGAAACGAACGAACTCAACAGCTGCATGGGATCGGGTCTTGAAAACTCATTGGCGCCCAAGGTCGAGGGCTCTTGTCGCGTGGGTCGAGGCTGCGCTCTGTGTCTCAAAGATGCCAGCGATTAGCAATGCGCACTGCACAATACGGCAACCGAATTCCTAGCGCGGCGAAGCCGATTTCTCCTGAAAATATAGACACTTCGCGGTCCACCTACCAGGGCGTGGCAGAAACATTGCCAGAATTTAAGGCGCGGGTTTGGGACCCTGGACCGCGACATGCAAAAGCCGCCAAGCCTTGCGGCCCGGCGGCTCTCACAATGTGTACGCGGTCGTCCGTCGCCGCTACTGGGACGGCGTGTTGACCCGCTTCATGGAGTCGGGGTTCTTCGCCCGGATGAAGGCGATGACCTTCCACAGCTCGTCCGAGGTCTTGGCGATCCCGCCGAAGGGCGGCATCGGGCCGACCACAACCTCTTTGCGGACCCGCTTATAGCCCTGCTTCTGAAGCTCGTCGGAGCCCAGCGCGATCAGGCGGAAGATGGTGTCGTCATCGGCGCCATAGACCCAGGCGTCGTTGGTCAGCGGCGGGCACATGCCACCGCCACCGCCGCCGCCATGGCAGCCGTTGCAGCTATAGGAGAGATACTTCTTGTGTCCCTCTTCCTCCATGGCGGCAACGTCGTCGTTATAAGGATTGTGCAGGCCGCCTTTGGGCGTCTTGGCGATGAGCTCGAGCGGCGGCGTGGTGTCGCCCTTCTCGCAGCACTCGCCGCCGGCGGTGGCATCGGCCGCCGCGTCGGCAGCCGTTTCCTCGCTCTGCGCCGGCTCATCGGCGGCGCGGGCTTCCCACACGACCGCACTCATGCCGAGGACAATTGCGAACGCGAATACTCCAGTGATGATCTTGCGCACGGTTACGTTTCCTTACCCTAGTTGCTGTTTTGGTTAAGCCTTATCGAACAGAAAAGTCGGTGGCGCCCCGGCCTCGGGAGCCCACGAATCCGGCCCAATCATGGGGCGGGCGCTGGGCGGCGAAGAGCCTTCCGGCCGGGGTCTGGCCTTGAATATCCACGGGAAGAAGCGCCCCTCGGCGCGCCCTTGCGGCGCAGGGCCCACGGCCAATTCGGCCGGCCTGGACCCCGGCGTAGGGTCGCTCAGCCCGCCTGTGCCGCCGTCAGAACGGCTCGCCGTATTGTGCCTCACGGTCGCGATGGCGTTGTCCTCCGTGAACCCATGCTTTGTGGAGCTTTGCCTCCCCCTTGGGAAAAAAGGAAGCGCTCTCTTGGGCCTTAGGGCCATAGCTTGAGGGTTGTCTTAGTGCAAATCCCGGGCAGCGCAAGGGCGGGGCGAGAAAAATGCGTCATTTTGCTGCCCCCAGAAGCCCGCGGACCGGGGTCATTGGGTCACCTCGAAATCCATGCCCTCGAAGGTATAGCGGTCCTCCTGGGTCCAGATCCCGTCCTCCAGGACGGGGACCTTGTGGATCTTCACGTCGCTGACTGTCAGCTTTCCGGTCTTCTCATCGACCCAGAAATCGATGTCGTAATATTCGTTCTCGGTGCCGGCCTTGCGGAAATCCGTGCAGGCGAAATACTCGCCGTCCTTCTTGATGTAGCGGATCGGCTGGTGCATCTCGACAAACTCGAGTGGGATGGTCTCGCCGGTCTTGTCGTCTTTCAGCTCAAGCGCGCCGTCCTTGTTCTTGTGCTCGGCGATGTAGTTGTGGATCGCGCTCATCACATGCCAGGCGCGGACGACCTCCATGTCGCCGGGATGCTCCTGCACCGGCAGCCACCACCATGCGACCGGCAGCCGCGTGATCATGATGTAGCCGTCGCCTTCGCGCTTCGGCCCTTCTGCACGCGGATGTCGATGAGATCGAGGCTGTCGCCGTCGCGCTGGGGCTTGAACCAGAAATCGATGGCGTATTGCTTCTTCGGCTCGTCCTTATCGTGGAAGATGGCGTTGGCGAACCAGCCATAGCCCTTCATGCCGCGGATGACCCTGATCTTCTCGTAGACCAGATTGAGATCGGCGTTGAGCTTGGGATCGTGAAAGACGAACACGCCATCCTTCGAGCGCTCGGCGATCACCTGCTCGGTCCGCTTCGTCACCGAAGCGTCGTCAAAGTCGGGATAGTCCGCCGCGTCGGCAGAAACGACCGCCAAGAGACAGAAAGCCACGGCTATCGCCGTGGCCCCCGCATGTTTCAGCCCTTGCGAAATCAATTTGATCACTGTTTTGCGGTGCCTCCGCTGTCACCGTCCGCGGCTTGCGGCGCGCGGGACAGAGACAACACGCGGATCGCCTGGGACGCTTCCTGATTGTCGTTGAGGTTGGCGACATCCTCGGCGGTCTGACCTTGCGCGTTCTTGACCCCCGGGTCGGCGCCAGCGTCCATCAGCAGACCGATCATCGGCGCGCTGTTGTTGGCCGCCGCGATCATCAGCGCCGTCATGCCGTTATGGGCCTGGGCGTCGATGTCGGCGCCGCCGGCGATGAGGTCCTTGGCGATGTCGGTCGGGCGCGTGCTGCCGGGCAGAAAGATCGAACCCTCCGCCGGACCGGTCTGCGCGGCGACGACCATCAGCGGCGTCAGGCCCTCGGTGCCGGAGGAGATGCTGACATCGGCCCCGCCCTTCATCAGCGCCCTGGCCGCCTCGTATTTCTTCTCGGCGATGGCCAGCGCCAGGGGCCGGAAGCCTTGCTGGCCCGGCACTTCGAGATCGGCGTCATTGGCGATGAGCACCTCGAGCGTCGGCACATGATCGCGCATCAGCGCGGCGGCGAGCGGCGTCATGCCGTTGCCGTCGGCCTTGTTCGGATCGGCGCCCAGATCGATGAGCAGCTTGACCGTCTTGTCGTGACGCTGGCGCGCGGCGCTGGTCAACGGCGTCCAGCCCTGCAGGTCGGGCTTGTTGGCGTCCGCGCCCTTGCTGACGAGAAACTTGATGCGCTCCGGGTCGTTGCCGATCAGCGCGTTGCTCAGCTCCTGCTGCGGATCGCGCCGTCAGCGAGCCATGCTTCGAGCTTCTCTTGCGTGACCACCTGGTCGGGAGACGCAAGGTCGGGACGCGCCTCGAACTTCTGGTCGGCGAGCTTGATGTAGCTGCCATGGGCCGGCAGGTCACCGGCGACCACGCAGCGGCTGCACTGGACGAGCGGCACACCGTAATCCCTCAGGATCTTCTCGACATCCTCGGCATGATCCTCGAGCGCGAAGTCGAGAAGATATTTGAGGAAGGCGTCCGTCTGGCGCACGCCGACCGCGAGCTCGAACTCGAGCGGCACGGTATCGTCGTCGAGATTGATCGGCTGGATGGTGACGGGCTCGTTCTTCATGGTCTTCACCCAGCCGGCGAAGGGGCCGAACACGGCGGCCACGTCGAGCTCGCCGTCGAGCATGCGCTGGATGACATACCAGGCTGATTCTCCGGCACGAGATCGCCGTCATGGGTCTGCAACTGAAGTTCGACATTGTCGACGATGCCACGCTTGGCGAGCGCCGCGCGCACGCCCGAGGTCTGGAACACGCCGATCTTGAGATCCTTCAGCTTGGGATCGTCGAGGCCGGTGAGCTCGAGCCCCTTGTCGTTGCGATACACCATCACATAGGGGGTCTTGTAGACCGGCACGGTGGTCAGCAGGCGCTCGTAGCCGGCGGGGATGTCGAACATCACGTCGCACATATGCTCGTCGAACACCGAGCGGGTCAGGCCGCGCTCGATAAAGGGCTGCCAATGGAAGTTGATGCGGGCGCCGTGGCCTTGGCGAGAAGCTCGGCGAGCTTGTTCTGAAAGCCCTCTCTCTGGATGCTCGAGAGCGGCATGTTGCCGGGATCGGCACAGACATTGAGCACTTTGAGCTTCTTGCCCTTATAGGCCGCCTTGGCGGCGGCCCGGACGGCAATGTGCTCGCTGGGGGTCAGCTCCTCATATGTCTTGTTGAGGTCGCGCTGAATGGACTTCTTTTCGGCGGCCAATCCGGCCGAGCTGCCGACAGCAAGAAGGCAGACGGCCAAGGCCGTGAGGATCATCTGATGGGGGGAGGACACGGGCCTACATCGCTTTGCTAGCGGCGGGCACGAACGCTAGAAACTAGATCTACCGGCCAAAACCCGCCTGGGTGCCTAATCTTCTAGCGTTATATAAGGAAAAGGCGCCCGATGCCGCAAGGGCATCGGACGCCGTTAATCTCACGTTTCCGCGACGATTACTCGTAGATGCGGAAGACGTTCAGCTCACCGCCCTGCGGGATATGATTCAGGCCAGCAGCCTTCGTCATAGCCGTGGCGCCGATAGCACCGAACTTGTCGTTCAGGTCCAGACCAGCAGTGACCGGAAGACCGATCCAGCCGCCGATGCCCGAGTAGACACCAACATACTGCTTGCCACCGACCTTGTAGGTGATCGGGTTGCCGATGATGCCCGAACCAAGCTTGCGGCTCCACAGGACCTTACCGGAATTCCGGTCGACCGCGCGGAAGTCACCACCAAGCGAGCCATAGAACATCAGACCACCGTCGGTGACCATGGTGCCGCCCCAGTTCGGGTACGGATCCGGGATCTCCCAGAGGGTCTTACCAGACAAGACGTCGTACTTCTTGATCTTGCCGGTCGTGCCAGGCTTCTCAGGATACATGTACACGTTCGCGAACACGTAAACCGTGCCCTGGTTCGTGTGCGTGCGCTCCTGGGGCTCCAGTTCCATGCACCAGTTGTTGGTGGGCATGTAGAACAGGTTCGGCTCCTTGGGATCAACCGCACCAGGCTGCTGGTCCTTGCCACCCATCGCAGACGGGCAGGCAGAGACGTTGCGGCCAACTTCGAGCGGAGAATGATCACGCACCTTAACCGGGCGGCCAGTCTTCATGTCGACCTTCTCGGCCCAGTCCGTCGTCACGTATTTCGTGGCGCGGAGAAGGGTACCGTCGGTACGATCCATGACATAGGCAAAGCCGTTACGGTCGAAGTGGGTGAGGGCCTTCACCTTCTTACCGTCAATATCCATGTCGGAAAGAATGTTCTCGTTGATGCCGTCATAGTCCCACTGATCGAAAGGCGTCATCTGATAAGCGAAGACAGCCTCACCATTCTCGATCTTGCGAGCGAAGATGGTCATCGACCACTTGTTGTCGAATGCACCAGTGTTGCATTCCTCATGGGTCTTGTCGGGGCAACGATAGGAGGGGCTCCACAGACCGGGGTTACCGGTCGAGTAGTACACCAGCTTCAGCTCGGGATCATAAGAATACCAACCCCAAGCAGCACCGCCACCGATCTTCCAGTCCTCGCCCGGGAAGGTCTTGACACCAAGATCTTCGCCGGCCTTGCCGAACTGCGGGTTGGCCTTGTTCGTCTCAGAGGTGAGGCAAACGTCGGCGTCAGTACCCGTCGAATGGCAAACCCAAGCCTCGGAGCCGTCCTTCAGATTGAAGGCAGCAACGCGACCGCGAGCGGCGAACTCATCGCCACCGAAGCCCATGAACACCTTGTCGTCGGCGATCAACGGAGCGGGGGTGATGGTCTCGCCCTTCTCAGGGTAAGCGTACTTGACGACCCAGACTTCCTTGCCGGTCTGGCCATCGAGGGCAATCACGAAACCGTCGAGAGTGCCATACACGAACTTGCCGTCGGCATAGGAGCCGCCACGGTTGACGGTGTCGCAGCAAGCGCGCGGCACAGCCGACTCGTCACGGTCGGTCTTCTTCACGTAGGACCAAACCTGCTTCGGGTTGTCAGGATCCGTCAGATCAAGAGCCTGAACCACGTTACAGTTGGACATGGACGGGCAACCAGAAACCATGAACAGCATGGTCTTGCCACCGACGTCCTTGATCACAAGCGGCTGACCCTCATGACCGCGAAGGGCGTTCGTGCCCTGCAGCCAAGCCATCTGCAGCTTGTTCACATTCTTCGTGGTGATGTCGGCGAGCGAGCTGTGGCGCGTCAGGGCGAAATCACGACCAGGGGCAGGCCACTGGTCAGGATCAGCCATACGCTTCAGCTGCTCGTCGTCGGAGTTTGCCATCGCCTGGCCGGAAAGACCCATCGTCACTGCGACGAGGGTTCCAGCCAGAACACCAAACTTCATTTTCATAGTCTTTCTCCTCTCCCTAGCTACTCAATTCACCGAACGAAAACTGAGCTATTCTGTTTTTGCTTAGAAACGTTTCACCCTTGGGCGAAATGCCAAGAGAGCACCGTGCCCTTGCAAGTTTTCAAGCTGTCACTGTAGGTGTGGAAATTGGAGGCTGCCCGAATGCGCCGAAGCAATTTGGTACGCCTCGCGCCCGCTCCTGGCGGCGGGTTCTCCGATGAACACATCACGCGGTGACACCTCACGAGGAAACTCAGCCTAGCGTAGAGCGCGACACGGTCGTTCCGCTTTGTTTATGGAAACGTGCGTCCCACACATTGCCAAGCTGCCCGCTCATAATTGCCAAATGTAATGGCTTTGCAAGTGAAAAGTGCTCGCGGCAATGAAATCTGCCAAATGCCATTGCGCTTCGCTGCACTGCATCAATAGCGCGGCGTGTTCAATCAAAGTGTCAAGGCAGTTTCGCAGGTAGTTTGTGTGCAGCGCACCGTTAAGTTGATCCAGTGTCTCAACTCATCGCATCGGGACGAAACAGCGAACATGTGAATACTGAACGATTCACGGCGGCGCCGGGGCAGGCATGCGTGCGGGCGCGGCTGGCGCCTCGGCGGGCTCCCCCTGCCCCAAAATCACGGCAAGAAAAAACGCCCGATGCCAGTTGGCATCGGGCGTCTGATCGCCTGGTATTCGCGTCCACTCTACTCGTAGATGCGGAAGACGTTCAGCTCACCGCCCTGCGGGATGTGATTTAGGCCAGCAGCCTTCGTCATCGCCGTGGCGCCGATAGCACCGAACTTGTCGTTCAGGTCCAGGCCAGCAGTGACCGGAAGACCGATCCAGCCGCCAATGCCCGAGTAGACGCCGATATACTGCTTGTCGCCGACTTTGTAAGTAATCGGGTTGCCGATGATGCCGGAACCCAGCTTGCGGCTCCACAGGATCTTGCCGGAGTTCCGGTCGACCGCGCGGAAGTCACCGCCGAGGCTGCCGTAGAACATTAGGCCGCCATCGGTGACCATGGTTCCGCCCCAGTTCGGGAACGGATCCGGAATCTCCCACACCGTCTTGCCGGACAAGACATCGTACTTCTTAATCTTGCCGGTGATGCCGGGCTTCTCAGGATACATGTACACGTTGGCGAACACGTAGACGGTGCCCTGGTTCGTGTGCGTGCGCTCCTGGGGCTCCAGCTCCATGCACCAGTTGTTGGTGGGCACATAGAACAGGTTCGGCTCCTTGGGATCGACCGAGGCGGGCTGCTGGTCCTTGCCGCCCATCGCCGACGGGCAGGCAGAGACGTTGCGGCCGACTTCCAGCGGCGAATGCTCGCGCACCTTCACCGGACGGCCCGTCTTCATGTCGATCTTCTCGGCCCAGTCCGTGGTCACGTATTTCGTGGCGCGGAGCAGCGTGCCGTCGGCGGCATCCATCACATAGGCGAAGCCGTTGCGGTCAAAGTGGGAGAGAACCTTCCGCTTCTTACCGTCGACTTCCATCTCGGTGATGATGTTCTCGTTGATGCCGTCATAGTCCCACTGATCGAACGGAGTCAGCTGATAGACCCAGACCGCCTCGCCGGTTTCGATCTTGCGGGCGAACATGCTGAGCGTCCACTTGTTGTCGAACTCGCCGGCATTGCACTCTTCGTGGGTCTTGTTGGGGCAGCGATAGGCCGGGCTCCACAGACCGGGGTTGGCCGTCGTGTAGTAGACCAGCTTGGTGTCGGGGTCGTAGGAGTACCAGCCCCACGCCGTGCCGCCACCGATCTTCCAGTCCTCGCCCGGGAAGGTCTTGATGCCGAGATTCTGTCCAGCCGTGCCGTAATGCGGATTGGCCTTATTGGTCTCAGGCGTCAGGCACACATCCTTGTCGGAACCGGTCGTGTGGCACGTCCAATCCACCGAACCGTCCTTGAGGTTGTAAGCCACCACGCGGCCGCGCGCGGCGAACTCGCTGCCGCCGAAGCCGATGAACACCTTGTCGTCGGCGATCAAAGGCGCGGGGGTGATGGTCTCGCCCTTCTCAGGATAGGCATGCTTGACGACCCAGACTTCCTTGCCGGTCTGACCATCGAGGGCGATCACGAAACCGTCGAGCGTGCCATACACGAACTTGCCGTCGGCATAGGAGCCGCCGCGGTTGACGGTGTCGCAGCAAGCGCGCGGCACAGCCGACTCGTCACGATCGGTCTTCTTCACGTAGGACCAAACCTGCTTCGGGTTGTCAGGATCCGTCAGATCGAGAGCCTGAACCACGTTACAGTTGGACATGGACGGGCAACCAGAAACCATGAACAGCATGGTCTTGCCACCGACATCCTTGATCACAAGCGGCTGACCCTCATGACCGCGAAGGGCGTTCGTGCCTTGCAGCCAAGCAACCTGGAGCTTGTTGACGTTCTTCGTGTTGATGTCGGCGAGCTTGCTATGGCGCGTGAGCGCGAAGTCGCGACCAGGGGCAGGCCACTGATCGGGATCCGCCATGCGTTTCAGCTGCTCCTCGTCCGAGCCAGCCATCGCCTGACCGGAAAGACCCATCGTCACGGCGACGACGGTCCCGGCCAAAACACCGAACTAATTTTCATAGTCCTTCTCCTCTCCCTAGCGACTCAGTCACCGAAGGCCGAGCTTTCATTGCCGGGGAGACGGCGTTCTCGGCGTGGCGCCAAGAAAGCCTCCCTCGCCCGGGCAAGCTTCTCGGTCGTCACGGTGAAATGGGAGGTCTATTCTCGGCGAGGTTTTGCCCCGCGTTCGCGAGTCCTCCGATGACACGCCGTGACATCCGAGGCTTGAAACCTAACGCAGGAGTTGCTTTTGCTTTTCGCCATTCTGATTGGAAAATGGCATCCAAATCATTGCCGAGTCACGCCCGCGTGTTTGCCAAGCCGCCGACTCGCGGGAGTCAAATCTGCTGGTCACAGCTGGATGATTAAGCAGCGTCGATAGGCCCGCGCCGACGGCACGCATGCGGGAGCCTAGCGCTGGGGCTTGCCGGAGGCGGACGGCAAATGCTGGATGGCGATTCGCATCAACTCCGGCAGCGTGCGGACGCCGAGCTTGGCCTTCAACTGCGTGCAGGTGTTCGCCACCGTCTTGTAGCTCACATGCAGATGCTCGGCGATGACGCCGTAGGGCTTCCCCTCGGCCACGAGCGCCAGCGTCTGTAGCTCGCGCACCGTCATGCGGCGCAGCGGATTGGTGGTGCCACGCGCCTCCATGAAGGCAACTTCCGAGGCGAGGTCGTGACTGAGATAGGGCCGGTTGTCGCGTACCCGTTGGAACGCCTTCTGCACCTCTTCCGGCGGAGTGTCCTTAAGCACGTATCCGGTCGCGCCGACCTCGAGCGCGCGCGAGACGATGACCGGATCGGAATGCATGGTGAAGACCAGGATCGGCGTCTGCTGATCGTGCAGGCGAAGCCGGCGGATGAAGGATAGGCCGCCGAGCGCCCCCGTGCGCATGGCGAGATCGACGATGATCACGTCCGGCTTTTGCGTGCGATAAATGCGAAAGCCGTCGGCGAGGCTTTGCGCCTGCACGATATCTTCTACCCCCACATCCTCCAAAAGCTGACGGCACCCCTGCAAGACAATCGGATGATCGTCGATGACGAGAACCCGGCTCATGACATCTCCCCAACAAGTTCTGGCGCTCGCTTGCGCTCTTTGCGTTCCCTGTGCACCGGTATCTCCACGCGAATGGTGGTTCCCTCGGACGGTGCGCTCTTAACCACACAAGACCCGCCGAGCGAGCGCACGCGCTCGGTCATGGTCGTTAGCCCAAAGCCCTTTGGCGTCGACGGCGCGATTCCCTTGCCGTCGTCGCTGATGGTCAAATGAAGCTCGCCCGAGGCGCTGCCGCCGTTGCCGCCGGTACCTGGCGCCTCGGCCAGATCGACAACGATGTTGGGCGCCTCGCCATGGCGGATGGCGTTGGTGATCGCCTCCTGAATGCAGCGATAGACCGTAAGGTCGACCGGCTCGCCATAGGACTTGGCGAGCTTGCCGATATCGGTGCGAATCTGCGTATCGGGATGACGCCCTTGGAGCCCGGCGGTGAGCTCGGCGATCAACTCGCCGAGCTTGACGCGCCCGAGCGGGCCGGGACGCAGTTTCTTGATGAGCGCCCGATTCATCGCCTTCAACCGTTCGGCGATTGCCAGAATCTCGCCAACGCGCCGGGAGATCTCCACGGTCCGTCCCTCGGGCAACCGGTTGGCGATGGTCTGGATGGACGAAGCGTTGGCGGCAATGCCGAACAGGCACGGCCCTGCCTCGTCGTGCAGCTCGTTGGCGATCTCGCGCCGCTCTTCTTCCTGCACGGTGATGAGCTGGCGATAGAGCCGGCTATTCTCGTCGCGCGCCGTATCAAGCGCGCTCGCCAGCGTGTTGAAACGATTGGTGATGACGCCGAGCTCTTTCACCTTGGACGGCTTCAGGCGCGTCGCGTACTCGCCGTCCTCGAGGCGCAACATGCCCTTGGAAAGATGCGCGAGCGGATCGAGCACGCGGCCGAGCACCACATAGAGAATGGCCAACACCAGCGCATTGAGCGCCAGCCAGACGACGGCGAGCGAAGAGAAATCCTGCCAGGCCTCGGCAATCTCGTCGGCCGGCTCGCCGACAATGATGATCGGGGCGGTTTCGCCGGTCACGACACGCACCGTACGGCCGGCCACTTGCGGGCGCACCAGCGCCGCGAACCAGGTCGGCACGTAGGGCGTGGCGGAGCCGTTCAAGGGCCCTTGCGGCGACACGATGGTAAGATTGCCGGTTTCGTCCATGTACATGATGCGGACGTGGCGGAGATGCTTGAGTTGGAGGGGCAGCTCCTGATCGAGCCGGTCGAGATCGCCTTCCGCGGCGATATCCTTGAGGGTCGCGGCGACGAAGCGCTGCGCCACTTCGAGCGACGCCTCCATCTCCACTTGCGTGGCCGTCCTGGTATTGAAGATCGAGACCGCGCCGGCAACGAGAGCGGCGAGAAGGTTAATCGCTCCTACCGCAACGAGAAGTTGGGTGCGAACCGGGCGGTCATACCAAAGCTTTTGCAGCACGCCTCGAAAGTCTCCACTACGAGAGGTGCCTCACACCATCGGTGGAGGCACAATGCAAGGGCTGTTCCCGTTATGCTTTAACGCGGACCGCCCCTCCGCCTCCCGCTCCATACTCAACTTATTGCAAGCTTTGGCATTGGGAGTCGCCAAAAAATGCAGTGCAGGCCGGAAGTGGCGAAATAGCAATGGCAAGCGTGGAAATAGCGTTGCAAGAAGTTCCCGGTCACTATTGGTAGAACCATCCGCGGACAGGGCTCGTGGCGTCGCTCTGCTTCTTTATAGCGCGGGGCTTTTCGGGACACAGCCGGTTGACCGCGTCATCGAAGGCTTGAGAAGGACTTTGCGCCCGGGGGCTCTGAATCTCTCTGAGCGTCCCCTCACAACGCGCCGCGCCGTCTGGCGGATCCTGGTTCAGTCCGCGCCGCTCGGGTTCAAGCGGCCCGGCTCGGCTCTGCTCTGACCCCCGCGCAGCAACGACGCGCCCTTTACCACCGCGTAGATTGCCGGGATCACGATCAATGTCAGCAAGGTCGACGACACCATGCCGCCGATCATCGGCACGGCGATGCGCTGCATCACCTCCGCGCCGGCGCCGTGGCTCCACATGATCGGCAATAGCCCGGCCATGATGGCCGCCACCGTCATCATCTTGGGGCGCACGCGCTCGACCGCGCCGGCCATGATCGCGGCGTGGAGATCGCCGGGGCCGAAGGAGCGTTTCTCGCGTTTGCATTGCGCCTGCCGCTCTTTCAACGCGCCGTCGAGATAGATCAGCATGATCACGCCAGTCTCCGCGGCGACGCCAGCCAGCGCGATGAAGCCGACAACGACGGCGACCGAGAAGTTGAAGCCGAGCCACCACATCAGCCAGAGACCGCCGACTGCCGCGAAGGGCACCGACAGCATGACGATCAGCACCTCGGTGACGCGCCGGAAATTCAAATAGAGCAGCAGGAAGATGATCAGCAGGGTCAGCGGTACCACGACGGCGAGCCGGTGCTTGGCGCGCTCGAGATATTCGAACTGGCCGCTCCAGGTCACGTAGTAGCCGGGCGGAAAGTCCACTTGGCTCGCCACCGCGTCTTGCGCGTCGGCGACATAGCCGCCGATATCCCGGTCGCGGAAGTCGACGAAGATATAGAGCGCAAGCTGCGCGTCCTCGGTGCGGATCATGGACGGCCCTTGAGCGAGGCTCACCTCGGCGACCTCGCTCAAGGGAACCGTGCCGCCGCTCGGCGTCGGGATCAGCACCTGGCTGGCGATGGCTTGCGGGTCGTTGCGGTAGTCGCGCGGATAGCGGACGGCGACGTTGTACCGCTCCCTCCCCTCCACCGTGGTCGTCACCGCTTCGGCGCCGAGCGCCATGGCGATGACGTTCTGAACGTCGCTGACCATGAGCCCATAGCGGGCGAGTTGCTCGCGGTCCGGATCGATATTGACGTAGTAGCCGCCGGTGGCGCGCTCGGCGTACGCGCTCGTGGTGCCGGGCACGGTGCGGACGGCGGCCTCGATCTCGCGGGCGAGCGTCTCCATCTCGCCGAGATCCTTGCCGAAGACCTTGATGCCGACCGGCGTGCGGATGCCGGTCGACAGCATGTCGATGCGCGCCTTGATGGGCATGGTCCAGGCGTTGGAGACGCCGGGAAACTGCAGCGACTTGTCCATCTCGGCGATCAGCGTGTCGATGGTGGCGCCGTCCCGCCATTCGCTTTCCGGCTTCAGATTGATGACCGTCTCGAACATCTCCATGGGCGCCGGGTCGGTGGCCGTGGAGGCGCGTCCGGCTTTGCCCCAGACCGACTCCACCTCGGGAAAGCTCTTGATGATCTTGTTCTGGGTCTGCATCAGCTCCGCCGCCTTGGTCACGGACAGGCCCGGCAACGTGGTCGGCATATAGAGCAGCGTGCCCTCGTTGAGGTTGGGCATGAACTCGCTGCCGATCTTGGACGCGGGCCACAGGGTCGCGCCGAGCACAACCAGCGCAACCACGATCGTAACGGCCTTGAACTTCAACGCGCACTCGATCGCCGGGCGGTAGATCCAGGTCAGGAAGCGGTTCACCGGATTCTTATGCTCCGGCATGATGCGCCCGCGCACGAAGATCACCATCAGCGCCGGCACCACCAGCACGGAGAGCAGCGCCGCGGCGCCCATAGCGAAGGTCTTGGTATAGGCGAGCGGCCTGAATAGCCGCCCTTCCTGTGCCTCGAGCGCGAAGATCGGCAGGAAAGACACGGTGATGATGAGCAGGCTGAAAAACAACGCCGGCCCGACCTCGACGGCGGCCTCGATGATGGTCTCGGTGCGGGGCTTGCCGGGCGGCGCCCGCTCGAGCCGCTTATGCGCGTTCTCGATCATGACGATGGCGGCGTCGACCATGGCGCCGATGGCGATGGCGATGCCGCCGAGACTCATGATGTTGGATGAGAGCCCGAGCGCCCACATGCAGATATAGGCCATCAGGATGCCGAGCGGCAGCGTGACGATGGCGACGAGGGCGCTCCGCGCATGCATCAGGAAGATCACGCAGACCAGGGCGACGATGAGGCTTTCCTCGATGAGCGTGCGCTTCAAGGTGTCGATGGCGCGATAGATCAGGTCGGAGCGGTCATAGACCGCCTCGATGCTGACGCCCTCGGGGAGACTGGGGGCGATCTCGGCGAGGCGGTCCTTGGTGTGCTGAATGACCGACAGCGCATTCTCGCCGAAGCGCTGGAGCGCGATGCCGGAGACCACTTCCCCCTCGCCGTTCAACTCGGTGATGCCGCGGCGCTCGTCCGGCGCCAGCTCGATCCGAGCGACGTCCTTGAGCAGCACCGGCACGCCGCCCTCGCTCTTGACGACGATCTGCGCGAGATCGTCGAGGCTCGTGATGTAGCCCCGGCCGCGCACCATGTATTCGTGTTCCGAGAGTTCGACCGTGCGGCCACCCACGTCCATGTTGCTGCCGCGGATGACGTCCTTGATCTTGGCGAGCGGGATGCCCAGCGCCTGCAAGCGACGCGGATCCACGATCACGCTGTATTGCTTGACGAAGCCGCCGACGCTCGCCACCTCGGCGACGCCTTGCGCCTTGGAGAGGCCAAAGCGCACATACCAATCCTGAAGCGTGCGGAGTTCGGCGAGATTCTTTTGCGCGCCGCGCAAGACATATTGATAGACCCAGCCGACACCGGTCGCGTCGGGCCCGAGCTCCGGCGTGATACCGGCGGGCAGGTCTTTCGCCGCGGCGCTCAGATACTCAAGCACGCGCGAGCGTGCCCAATAGATGTCGGTGCCGTCGTCGAAGATCACATAGACGAAAGACACGCCGAAGAACGAGAAGCCGCGCACGACGCGCGCCTTCGGCACGGTGAGCATGGCCGTGGTCAACGGATAGGTGACCTGGTCCTCGACCACTTGCGGCGCCTGGCCCGAATACTCGGTGTAGACGATGACCTGGACGTCCGAGAGATCGGGGATGGCGTCGAGCGGCACCTTCGATACCGCGTAGATGCCAATCACGGAGATGAACACCGTGGCCAAGCCGACCAGGAAAAGGTTGCGCGCCGACCAGCGAATGATGCCCGCGATCATTACCGGTCTTCCTGCTGGTTGAAGGCTTGCAACGCGGCCTTGAGATTGCTCTCGGAGTCGATGAGGAACGTGGCCGAGGTGACCACCTCCTCGCCGCTCTCGACGCCGTCGAGCACCTCGACATAGCCGTCGCCGCGGCGGCGAGCTTGACGGCGCGCGGCGCGAAGCGGCCCTCGCCCTTGGCGATGAGAACGACCTGGCGCGTACCGCTGTCGATCACGGCACTGGCCGGTACGGCGGTGACCGGGGCCGCGCCGATGCCGGGATGCAGCACCACATCGGCATACATGCCCGGCTTCATGCGGCCGTCCGGATTGGGCAGCTCGATGCGTACCGACAAGGTGCGCGTCTCCGGCTTCATCATTTCCGGATAAATGAAGGTCACCTCGCCTTCATGCGGCTCGTCGGGAAAAGCACGCAGGGTCACGGTTGCGGGCGTGCCGACCGCGATGTCGCCGATGTCGGACTCGGCGAGCTGGGCGATCACCCAGACGCGCTCGTGGTTGCCGATGCGGAACAGCTCGTCACCCGCCATGACCCGCTGCCCTTCGATGACGTTCTTTTGGATCACATGGCCGGTCGCGGGCGAGGCCCAGTCGATCGTGCGCGGGTTGGTCTCGGTCTTGAGCACCTCGTCGATGCGGGCTTCGGGCACATCGAGATTGCGCAGCCGCTGCATGGCCCCGTCGATGTCGCGGGCCGCGTCGCGGCGCCCCTGCCCGCGCTTGGCGACCAGGAGGTCGACCTGCGCCAATTGGATCTGCGGGCTGTAGAAGCGGAAGAGCGGCTGGCCCTTCTCGACCCGTTGCCCGGTTTTGTTGACGAAGAGATCCTCGATATAGCCGTCGGAGCGGACCGTGACGATCCACAGCCGGGACTCATCGTGCTCCACCAGACCAACACCGCGAACGGTGCTGGCGATAGGCTTGGCCGCGACCTTCTCGGTTCTGACCCCGCTGCGCTGGATCTTGTCGAGGCTGACCTTGACGGTGCCCTCGTCATCGCCGGCTTCGTCGGCGTAGACCGGGATGTAGTCCATACCCATGGAATCCTTCTTCGGCACCTTCGAGGTGTCGGGAAGCCCCATGGGATTGCGGTAGTAAAGGATCTCGCGGCCGTCTTTGGCGGACGACATCTCCTCCGCGGCGGCCGGCGTCGCTATCGGCTCCGGCCGGTGCGCATACCAATAGCTGGCCGCGGCGCCGGCCAAGATGCCGGCGGCCAGAACGGCCACATTGCTCAGACGCTTCATGATCGCGTCTCCGATTCCTCGTTGGCGGACCCCGGCCGGCGAGCGGCAGAGGATCGATGCGTGCATCGTCAGTGCGAGCGATTGCTCACACCGGACGGCACGGCTTCAGTTTTGAGGAGTCAGACGCGTGGAGGTGGCGACGGGGGAATGTAGGCGAGCGATGTGGCGCTGTCGGCGACCCGGATCGCCTTCACCAGCGGCACATGAGCGGTCAGCGTGTTTTGCGCCGTAGCCAGCACCGCGGACAGACCAAAGCACATGCACTTGCCGCAACCGCCGAGCTTGCCGCAATGCCCTTGCCCTTGACCATGGTCGGCATGCGCTTGATGAGACATGACCTGGTCACCAGCCTGGTCCATCTGCATGTGCTTCTCGCAGCCTGCATGGACCGACACGGGCGACGCTTCGGACGCGACGCCTTGCGCGCTCGCTCCCGCCAGCGGGAAGGCGGCGACGGCGAGGGTCACGACGGCGACAATGGCGGTCCGGAGGCGGCTCATGGTGCCTATCAGTATGTGGTCGCGACTCTTAAGGTCAAGTGACAGAGCCGTGAGAGCGCCGGTTTCGGCCGATTTTAGTCGTTCCAGCATGGGACCCGGTGGCGCCCTTGCAAGCCAGCACACATCTCGTTTAGGCTGTATTCTGGTTATAATACAACCTATGAGAGTGTCATGGCAAACACTGAAGGCCCCAAGCTCGTCTACCAGCTCGATTTGGAATTGGCGCAGTCGGAGATCGATCGGATCAAGGAGGTGCTCAGGTTCGCAACCTTGTCAGAACTCGCAAGACTGGACGCTAGCCGCGATCTCAAAGTGACACCCCTTACCGGGAACGAATTAGGCGTGGGTCCCACGATAGGTTGGCTCATCCGTGACTGACAGGGCCGGACGCTCGAGCACGTTGTGTCCGAGTTCAAGCCTAGCGCCAGGCGCCCAGGTCATCGGCGTTGTAACCGGGTCGGGCGTGTTGCTCTATTGCCCGAGCCGGTCTCGGTGGATGCGCGCTTCGCTAATCAAGCGCATGAGGGGCGAAATCCGGCCAGGCGTTTCAGAGTTGCCCGACCTTGCTACTTGTCGAGGTGCGCTCACTGGTCCGACGGCCGATGCGGTGTCGCCACAAAGCTAGCTGGTGTGGATACGCCCGACAAAGCGCCCCTTTATGAGGATTGTGCCATTAGGCCGTCGTGCCGATGGTTTGCTCAGGAGGGATGGCAAGCGTGCCGCGCATGCATCTTCGTGGTCACCGACACCGAGCAGCAAGCTACCGTCTAATGTCAGCATATCATGTGGCCCGTTTGCCGAAGGCGATAATGCCGGCCACCGGCACCACGAAGCCGATGAGCACCGCGACGATGGTGAGCGCGGGCAGATCGGCATAGGCGTCGCGGCCGACCGCGAACCAGAGATTGAGATATTTGGTCTGAAGCTGCGCCGCGACCAGGGCCACGTTCATCAGCGAAGCCATGAGGGCGAACCAGGTGGCGCGATGGCCGGCGGGCGCATTGATGGCCACGAGGGTCAGCGCCGGAATCATGCTGAGCTCGGCGAAGGGCGATTCCGTGGTGGTGTCGATGAGGCGATGGCGCGCGCGCCAAAGCCGAGATGCTCCTGGGTCCACTCATCGAAGCGAAGCGTCAGCGCGATATTGGGTAGCGCCAGCACCGTGCCGATGACAGTGAGCCACAGCAGCACCTTGGCGATGGGCTTGCGGGTGATGACATCGGAGAAGAGCCAGGCGCCAGCCAAGGCCAGCCCGGCGCCGATCTGGGCGAGCGTGCCGTAAAACGCCTCGTCGAAGCCGAGCATGTCGATGGTGAACCAGCGATAGCCTTCGCCGACGCCGGGCGCGGAGCGGAAGAGGAAGATCACGAGCGCCGCGTAGAAGATGCGCTTGCGATGGGCCTCGTCGAGATCCTCGGCGATGCGGTAGAGCATGGCTGCGATCACCGTCAGCGAGATGAGAAACACAAGCTCCTGGCCCAGCGGCAAACCGCCGAGACCGATGGCAAGCACCACCGCGCCGAAGACGAGACCGCCACCGAGAATGCGCCAGTCGATAGGCTTGCGCTCGGCGCCGTCGAGACGGACGAGCATGGCGCCGGTGAGCGAGATGGCGGGAATGGCAAGTCCGAGGAGAAACACGGTCTCGTAGGAATAGATCTGCGCGAGCCAGCCGGAGAGGCCGGAGACCGACAAGATGCCGGACCACAGCGCCAGGCGCCCGAGCACCTGGACGAGACCGAGCTCGCGCTCCAATTCGGCTTTGGGCTTCGGCGTGCCGTCGGGCAGAACGCGCTCGACCACCTCGGTGGTCATAGCGTCGGCGATGACGTCTTGCAGCACCACGCCGACCACGATGAGGAGTTGCGCGGTGACGTAGAGGGCGTTCTTGCCGGCGAAGTCGATCCAACCGCCGGCGGCCCCGGCCATCAGCACCAGCCCCGACGCCACGAGGCTCGCGCCGATCACCACATAGACACGGCGCTGGGAGCCGAGAATCGGCACGGAGTCGGCAAGCTGGCCGAACACCATCTTGATGGTCCAGGGCAGAGTCAGCCAGACGCCGATGGCGGCGAGCTCCGCCGGGGTGAAGCTCAGGGCGTCCTTAACCCAGAAAGCCTCGGCGATGGCCACGAGGCCGAGCGCGCCATAGGCGTAGTAGATCATCAGCAGCGGCAGATAGCGCAGCCGCATGGCGCGGATCGGCGTGATCAACGCGGCCTTAAGCTTACCGAGAAGAGCAGGCGCCTCGGTGGCGCTCGGGCTGGGAGACGCGGACGTCATGGCCGTTGCATAGCAGTCACGCCAATCCGCCGCCTCTTATCCTTTGCATTGACCCCTCGGTGACGCCCCCCTGCCCTATTGCTGGGCAATTGACCTTTCTCAAGGCTGCGGCAAATCGCTTCTGGTCTCCGTTTCGTCATGAAATCTCTAAAGACACTTCTTAATTGAGTGAGGATCATTATGAGCCTTTATAAGATTCGCCTGGAGCTGGCCCGCGACCATGATTTTCCGGATGGCAGCAGCGCGCACGGCTACGAGTTCACCGCGCCGCTTAGCGACGACGGGCATATCGACCACGAAGCGTGGAAGGGCTTGCGCGATCGCTGCCGGGTGCGCCGTTTTTGGGAAGGCGATGACGACGAGGTCGGCCATCTCATTCGCAAGCCCGGCGGTTCATGGGCACTGCATTACGACCTGCTCGGCGATGCCGACGACGATGAGTCCGGCTACCGTTTCGGCGATCATGTGTTCAGGCAGGGCGAGTATGTCTCCATCAAGGAGCATGACGACCAAATGCGTACCTTCAAGGTCGTCATGGTCCAACCCTTGCAATGAGATTTGCAATGAGACTTGAGACTTTGGTCATGACGTCCACTCTAGCCACGAGGTCCGTGCGCACTGCATGACAGTCCGTAATCTCGAACATGTGCTCCGCCCGCGCTCGGTCGTGGTGATCGGCGCGAGCGACGAGCCGGGATCGGTGGGTGCCACGCTCACCGAGAACATCCTGTCGGGCGGCTTTCAGGGCGAGGTCTATCTCGTCAACCCCCATCACGCCGCGGTCGCCGGGCACGAATGCTTCAAGTCGGTGACGTCGCTCCCCGCGGCGCCCGAACTTGCCGTCATTGCCACACCGCCCGACACCGTGCCGCCGATCATCGAGGAGCTCGGCAAGAAGGGCACCCGCGCCGCGGTGGTCATCACCGCCGGCCTCAGCGCTGCCCTCAAGCAGGCCATGCTCGATGCCGCGCGCCCCTATTGCCTGCGCCTTATCGGCCCCAACTGTCTCGGCATCTCCGTGCCGGAGCTGGGCCTGAGCGCCAATTTCGGCCTGAACCATCCGCGGGCCGGCAAGCTCGCGTTTCTGTCGCAGTCCGGCGCGCTGATGACCGGCATTCTCGATTGGGCCGCTGCCCGCGACATCGGCTTTTCCTATGTCGTCTCCATGGGCGACATGACCGATGTCGACGTCGGCGATCTGCTCGACTTTCTCGCCGCCGACGTGTCGACAAGCTCCATCCTGCTTTATCTTGAGACGATCCCCGCGGCGCGCAAGTTCATGTCGGCGGCGCGCTCCGCCGCGCGCGCCAAGCCCGTGATCGTGATCAAGTCCGGCCGCAACGCGGAAGCCGCGCGCGCCGCGGCGACCCATACGGGCGCGCTGGCCGGCAGCGACGCAGCCGTGAGCGCCGCGTTCCGCCGCGCCGGTCTGGTGCGTGTCGAGGAGTTGGAGGAGCTGTTCACCGCCGCCGAAACCCTCTCGACCGTGAAGCCGGTCCAAGGCAACAAGCTGCTGATCGTCACCAATGGGGGCGGCGCGGGCGTGCTGGCGGTGGACGATCTGATGCGCCTCGACGGCAAGCTCGCCCCCCTGAGCGACGGGCTGGTGACGGCGCTGGACGCGGTGCTGCCCGCCAACTGGTCGCGGGCCAATCCCATCGACATTATCGGCGACGCGACCCCGGACCGCTACAAGGCGACCCTCAAGGCGGTGCTCAACGACGTCACGGCCGACGGCATCCTGGTGATGAATTGCCCCACGGCCCTCGCCTCGTCGACCGAGGCGGCGCAAGCGGTGCTCGATGCGGTGCATGAGGCACCCCATCCCAAATCCTTGCCGCCCCTGCTCACCAACTGGCTCGGCGCGGAGGCGGCCGCCGGCGGGCGCAAGAAATTCCACGACGCCGGCATCCCCTCGTATGAATCGCCCAACGACGCGATCAAGGGCTTCTTCTATCTGTGGCAGTACACCAAGGCCCAAGAGGCGTTGATGCGCACGCCGCCCAAGACCACGAGCCACACCAATATCGCCGACGAAGCGGCCCGCGCGATCATGCGCACGGCGGTCAAAGCCGGCCGCACGGTGCTCACCGAGCCGGAAGCCAAGGCGGTGCTGTCGGCCTTCGGCATTCCCACCGTGGCGACGCGCGTGGCGGCCACGCCGGAAGAGGTCGAGACGATCGCGCACGCGCTTCTGCAGCAGGCCGAATCGGTCGTGGTGAAGATCCTCTCCGACGATATCTCCCATAAATCGGACGTGGGCGGCGTCCGCCTCGGCTTGCGGACGCCGGCCGAGGCGCGTCACGCGGCGGAGCGCATGCACTTACGCACCCGCGAGGTCTGCCCGAATGCCAATGTGCAGGGCTTCACGGTGCAGCCGATGGTCATGCGCAAGCAAGCGCACGAACTCCTGATGGGTGTTTACGAGGACCAGTTGTTCGGTCCCATGATCCTGTTCGGCGCGGGCGGCACCGCGACGGAGATCATCCGCGACACCGCCGTGGCGCTGCCGCCGCTCGACACCGTGCTGGCGCGCGAACTCATGGCCCAGACCCGTATCTATAAACTCTTGGAAGGCTATCGCGAGCCGCCGGCGGCCGATCTCGGCGGGGATCGCCGACGCTTGGTGCGCCTGTCCCAGCTCGTGGTGGACTGCCCAGCGGTGAAGGAACTCGACATCAATCCGCTGATCGCCGACGAGACGGGCGTCATCGCTGTCGATGCCCGCATCCGCATCGACCCGAAGGAAGTGGAGAAGGACGGTCCCAATCCGCGCCTCGCCATCCGGCCCTACCCCAACCAATGGGAGCGTTGGACCGAGACGGCCGACGGGGAGCGCATCCTGATCAGGCCGATCCGGCCGGCCGACGAGCATCTCTATGGCGCGTTCGTCGACAAGCTCTCGCCCGAGGATATCCGCTTCCGCTTCCTTGCCCCGCGCAAGGAGTTCTCCCACAAGTTCATCGCGCGGTTCACGCAGATCGACTATGCGCGCGCCATGGCTTTCGTCGCCGTCGACAAGGACGAGACCGAGCTCTATGGCGTCGCGCGGCTGGCGGCCGATCCTGATTACGCGAATGGCGAATATGCCATCATCGTGCGCAGCGACCTGAAGGGCACCGGCATCGGCTGGATCCTGATGCGGCACTTGATCCGCTACGCCGAGCGGGAGGGATTGCAGGAACTGAACGGCGAGGTGCTGGAGCAAAATACGCGCATGCTCGATATGTGCCGGGCGCTCGGCTTCGAAATCCGCGCCGACCCGGAAGACATGTCGCTGCGCAAGGTGAGACTGAGGCTCCCCACCCCGATCCAGGACGCGGCCTAGATCCTAGCGCGGCGCCAAATGCCCGGTCAGATCGTGGTCGGCACCTTGGTCAGGTCTTTCTGGAGGTCGCGCACGACGAGGTCGGCAATCGGCTTGGCCAGGCTCTGCTTAAGCTCGGTGAGAACGCCGGGCGGAGCCACCAGCATCAACTGATCGAAGGCCCCGCGTCCATGCTCGGCGGCAAGCTCGTCGGCGACGAGCTTGACGAAATCCTGCTTGGCCTGCTGCTTGAGATCCTGCCGCGGCTCGACCGCGTGGCGTCCCGTTCCGGCGCGGTCGTGGACCTTGGCCGGACGCTCCGTGCCGAGATCGGCGGCGCGCGCATGGAGATCCGTAGACTCGAAGCTGGCGACGGTGTGGAAAAATCCATTCTCATCGCGCTCGACGAAACGGGCCCGCCCGCCATCGGCGATGGCATACCAAAGTTTGGCTTTCTTCATGGCCTCACCCGCTATTGGGGGTCCTTAAGCGTCATTATATACGCGGCCAGGTCGTTGAGCTCGCTCTTGGTGATCGGTATCACCGGCATGGGGTGCTTGGGGATGACGATCTTGCCCATGATTGCGCCCGCCGTCTGACCTTCCATGTTGGCGATCTCGTGAAAGCTCGGCACGTCGGCGACGGCGTGTTCCTGCTCGCCCGTGACAAGGTGACAGTTCGAGCACAGGCGCTGCGCCAGCTCTTTGCCGCGCTCTGGGTCGGGCAGGCTGGTCACCGGACCGGCGATGCTCGCTCCAGCGCCAAGTAGCGCGAGCCATAGAACCGATAAAGCAATCCGTGCCGCCGCATGTCGTGTGTTGGAAGCAATCATGGGAAATTCGCCCTCAATCCGTTCACGCGCATCTAACCGCCCCCGGCGAGCGCCGTCGAGGCATCCAGCATTCGGCCTTAAGGAGTCCTTATCGGAACTCGCGAGCCACCAACCTCAGGCGGCCATCGCCTTCAGCCTGGTCATGTCGACCAGGTGGACGCGCCGCGCCGATTCGAGCCGGATAATACCGTCCTCTTTCAATTCGGCGAACATCCGCGAGACGGTTTCGAGCGTCAGCCCGAGATAGTCGGCGATGTCGTGGCGGGGCATGGCGAGATCGAGCACGCGCTGGTTGCCGGAGCGCTTGACCATCTCCAAGAGGAAGGCGGCCAAGCGCTCCAAGGCGTTTTTGCGGCCCAGGAGAAGGAGATGATCCTGGGTCTGCCGCAACGTGATCATCGTGCGGTTGAGCAACTCATGCACCAGGCTGCTCGAAGCGGTCGCGCTCAAGAGGCTGTGCACTTGAAGGCGATGACCTTGACGGGAACGATGGCCTCGGCGGAAACGTGGTGGACGTCGTCGATCTCGAAGCCAAACATGTCGCCGGGAAGATGAAAGGCGCTGATCTGGCGGCGGCCGTCGGGGAGCAGTTGGGACACGCGCACGGCGCCCGAAACGAGCTTGTACACATATCCGGCAGTCTCACCCTCGGCGAAAATCTCTGAATTGCGGCCGAAATTCATGGGAACGCTGGCGGGGAGAAAGGCCTCCGGCCCGCCGTTCTCAGCGGGGAGACCGAATGGCGGGTGGCGGGTCGTCTGACGAAGTTCCGCAACAGGCGTCGGCGTCAGCATGGGTGATCCTCCCGGCGATACGTTGACCTAAGTCATTGTTACGCGATGCCGGGGGCCCACAAAATTCGTGACGGGCACCTAAGGGAAACTACGTAGGAGAGATCGAGGGCCTATGGCGGCCGGCGCCGGGATGGCGGGAACCGCCGATGGCCTGGCGGATCGCATCGAACAAGATGCCGCCAAGCAGGGGTTTTTCGACGACTTCGGTGACGCCGGCCGCGCGGCGCGGGCCAAAACCCGCTTGGTGGTATGGGACACCATCAACACCACCGGCACGCCCCGATCGGCGAAGAGTCCCGCCTCCTCGCCATCGACCACGCGCGCGAACACATCCTGGTCGAGCACGAGGCAACTGGCTTTGGTCCGGGGGGCGCTCATGGCCGGAAGGAGCGAGGACTCATCGCAGAAATGCGTCTCGAAGCCCTCAAGCTCCAGCGAGAATCGCAGCGAATCGGCGAGCACGCCGTCGGCGACGGCAATGAATATGGTCTCGGCCTGGACCAAATCGATGTCCCCCACACGCATGTCGTGCCCGCGTCTCAACCTTTCCTTGTGGGCAGAAACTATTCCGGGAGCCGGGGAACGCCTTGAGCTAGGTCAAATGACACTCGGGGTCCGGCGCCTACCGCGCGCGGTGCGAGCCGGGGACATGAGCGAGGATCGCCATGCGGATCAGTTCCGACAGGCTGTTGGCTTCCATCTTGGTCATGAGATTGGCGCGATAGACCTCGACCGTGCGCGGACTGATGCCGAGCCCGTTGGCGATGGCCTTGTTCGGATGGCCGGCCACCAGCCCTTCGAGCACCTGGCGCTCGCGCTCCGACAGGCTCGCGAGCCGCGCGTTGACGGCAGCGAGATCGCCGTCCACCTCGTCGCCCGTCTGCTCGAGGGCGGCTTTCACCGCGTTGAGGATGGCCTCCTCATCGAATGGCTTCTCGATGAAGTCGATGGCCCCTGCTTTCATCGCCTCGACGGCAAGAGGCACGTCGCCATGCCCGGTGATGACGATGGCGGGCAGGCTGGGCAGACGTTCCCGGATCCGCTGCAGGAGCTCGATCCCCGACATCTCCGGCATGCGCACGTCGGTGATCAGGCAACCGGTTTGCAGAGTGTCGATGCCATCGAGAAACGCCGTCGCCGAGTCATAAACGCGCACCGCGAGTCCCGCCGAGCCGAGCATGAAGGCCAGCGAGCGGCGCACCGCTTCGTCGTCGTCGACGATGTGAACGATCGGATTGGCGATCATCAAACCTCGCTCTCGTCCGTTGCCGGTTCCAAGGTGAAGCGGAACACGGTGCCGCCGCCCGGATTCGGCTCGGCCCAGAGACGTCCCCCATGCGCCTCGATGATACGCTTGGAGATGGACAGACCGACACCCATACCGGCGGGTTTGGTGGTGACAAAGGGCTGGAACAGGCGCGAGGCGATCACATCGGAGATGCCGCTGCCCGTGTCGGTCACGCTGACCTCGACCATGGCCCTGCCCTTCTCGTCCTTGCTCGGGTCGGTCGGAGCGGTCGACACCAGGAGCTCCTTGCGCTCGGCCTCTTCCATGGCCTCGATCGCGTTCCGCATGAGATTGAGCAAGACCTGCTGAATCTGCACCTTTTCCACCATGACCAGGCCGACCCTGTTGTCGCAATGGAATATGGTCTTAACCCCTTCCTCCTTGGCGCCGACGAGGCCGAGGGCGCTCGCCTCCTCCACCAGCTTGTTGACGTCCTCGGGGTGCCGCTCCGTCTCGCCGTGGGTCACGAACTCGCGGAGCTGGCGAATGATCTGACCGGCGCGCAGGGTCTGCTTGGTGGTCTCGGCCAGCGCGTCGCGCACCTTGGGCGCGTTCGGGTGGTCGATGGTTTCGAGCAGACGATTGCAGCCTTGCAGGTAATTGGAGATCGCCGAGAGGGGCTGGTTGATCTCATGAGCCAGGGTCGAGGCCATCTCGCCCATGGCGGTCAGCCGCGACAGCCGCGCGAGTTCCGTCTGAAGCTCCTGCAATTGGCGCTCCGTGCGCTGCCGCTCGGTCAAATCGCGAATGAAGCCGGTGAAGAACCGGCCGTCGCCCGAGCGCATCTCGCCCACCTCGAGCTTCATGGGAAAGGTCGAGCCGTCCTTGCGCTGGCCCGTGACCACGCGGTCGATGCCGATGATGCGCTTCTCGCCGGTCGCCAGATAGCGGGCGATATAATGGTCATGCTCCTCACGAAAGGGCGTCGGCATCAAGACCGAGACGTTCTTGCCGCCGACTTCCGCCTCGCTGTGGCCAAACAGGCGCTCCGCCGCGGCCGAGAAAGAGCGGATCATGCCGGTCTCGTCGATCACCACGGTGGCGTCGGGAACGGAGTCGAGGATCGACCGGAGATGCGCCTCGCGCGAGCGCAGGTCCCGGGCATGCCGGCGGCTGCGAATCCGCGTGCGGCGGAGCAACTCGCCGAACCAGGAGATGCAGGCACCGACGGCGGCGAAAACCACCGCGTCCAAGCCGGCGGCGGCGAGCAGCACTCCGTTGCCCAGCAGGAGCATGCCGAAAATCACACTGAGCGCCGTCGCCAGCAGTCCGGGTCCGATGCCGCCGAGGCCCGACGCGATCAACACCGCGGGAATGAAAATCAGGAAGGACGCCCGGCCGTGGAGCAAAGGATGCAAGCCCCAGGCGAGCGACAGGAGCAGGACGGTGACCCCGACCGCGGCGACGTAATGGGCGAGCGAGGTGGCCGGGTCGAGCAAGGTTCTCCGCAAGCGCTCGATGCCGCTCTCCTTTGCCCCCTCTTCGGGACCGTTGGCCACAGGACCGTGCATGGCGAAATGGAACCTCCGGCGGCGATGAGCCGCATCGTCCCTCAGCATCGCATTCTTGTTAGCTCTATAGTGCTAGTTCTAACGTTGCGGCAATGCAGGCGTAGTGTCGCCCAACAGGAGGAAAACATGGCCCAAAAGGATGCCGATATGCCGGACCACCTGGCATTGAGCGAGGATCTTCAACAGATCACTAAGCATCTTTCCAATCTCCGTAAGGAGATCGATAGCCTAGTGCACTCGATCGGCCGCACCGGTAGCCACCAAGCCGACAATCTGAAGGCCCAAGCCGACGAGGCACAGAGCGCGGTCGAGGACGCCGTCCGGGAGAGCCCCTTCGCCTCCCTCGGCATCGCGCTCGGAATCGGGTTTCTGCTCGGCATCCTGCTGCGGCGCTAGACGCTTTCGGGGGCGCCGCTCAGTGCGCCATGAGCACGGGCACGTCCGTATTGCGCAGGACGGAGAGCGTCGCGCCGCCGAACACCCACTCGCGCCAGCGCCAGTGGCCATAGCAGCCCATGACCAGGAGAACGCCGCTGCCGGCCGCAGCCAGCAGCGCTTCGCCGACCTCGCGTGAACCAAGGTCGACCGACGCAGTCTCGACCGGGAAACCGGCCTTGGCGAGATACTCGGCCATGGCCTGTACGGTCGCATCCTCGTCGTCCTCGGCGACGCTCAGCAGCTTGACCCGCTTGGCCGTGGCGAGAAAGGGCATGGCCGCGGCAACGGCACGCACGGCCTCGACGGCGTCCTTCCATGCGATCACCACCGTGTCGCTCAGGGGGCCGCCCGCTTCGTCGGGCACGATGAGAACGGGACGGCCCGAGTGGAACATGGCGGCGTCGCGCGCCGCCCCCCAAAGCTCATCCTCCTTGGCGGCGATGCTCGGTAGCACGGTCAGATCGGCGACCTTGGCGCGTGCGGCGACGGCGGGACCGGCAAGACCTTCCACGGTGAGGAGATCGGCCTCCACCTCCGGGTGTGCGCCCAGCAGCTCCTCGAACCAGTCGGTCGCGCGGCTCTCCTCTTCGTCGACTTGCTTCCGGGCGACGTCCACCAGTTCCTCGAAATAGACCGGACTGAGCTCCGTCGAGTATGGCAGGCGCTGCACCGGCGGCGGACAAGGATGCAGCACTTGCAGCTCGGCGCCGAAGCGTTGGGCGAGCGCGAAGGCGGTGTCGGCGCAGGCGGCGGTGGCGCCGGTATGGTCAATGGGCAGCAAGATCCTGACGAGCTTCACCGACGCTCCATGGCTTCAACGCAATCCTAGTTCTCGGGCTAATCCCGGCCTTTGAGGTCGAGGATGTAGGCGATGACGTTCAGCATGTCCTGCTTGGGGACGATGATATTGGGCATGGTGGGGTGTGTGGTCTCCATCCACACGCGCAGCGCGGTGCCGGTCACGCCGGGCCGGTCGGAGACCTCCCGGAATCGCGTCGCCTCTGGCATCGGCGAGGGCTCGGCGGAAATACCGTGGCAGCCAGAGCAGACCTGCTTGGCGTATTCGTATCCCGCTTGCGGGTCGCCAGGATGCTCGGCGGCCGCAAGGCTTGGCAGGCAGAGCGTGGCGATGATCACCGTGCCCATGAAAACAGGCCGCATGAGGCGCCTCCTTTTCTTGCAAAAGTTGGCTCGGGGGGCGTCCGACGCCGGGAACCAATAGGGCCCAGGGTGGGAGGCCGAGCCTTGACGCGGGTCAAATAAGGCGAAGGTCAGGCCCCGTTGACCCACCTCAAAGAAGCTGTCGCCATTTCTCCTCATTCTGTCGCACAATGGTGCCCAGACCGTTTTGGCCGGGAAAGAAAGAGGCGCTCGATGCAAATCCCTTTGGACGTCAAGTTCCGCAACATGGACCCCTCACCCGCCGTGGAGGCTCGCATCCGCGAGAAAGCGGAGAAGCTCGAACGCTTCCACGACCGTATCATCGGCTGCACCGTCGTGGTCGAGGCGCCGCATCGGCACCATCACAAGGGCAAGCTGTACAGCGTACATATCGATATCAGCGTACCGGGTAAGGACCTGGTCGTCGACCGCGCTAAGCCGGCAAACCACTCCCACGAAGACGTCTATGTCGCCGTCCGCGACGCCTTCAACGCGGCGGTGCGGCGTCTTGAGGACCACACCCAGCGGATGCGCGGCGACGTGAAAACCCACAATGGCACGCAACGCGGCGGAGCCGCGCCTCTCGCCGAGTAGGCCTCAAGCCTTCCAGAAGGCTTTGACCTTGGCGAAGCGGTCGAACGCCGCCTTGGCCGCTTTGAGTTGCTTCGACTCTTCGGCGGCGTCGTCGCCGTGCGGGTGCATGAAGGCGAAGCCTTCCCCCGCCTCGGGCTGAGTGCGCCGGATGGCGATGTCGTTGAGCACGCCGAGCGCGTCCTGGAGGTCCTCCAACGCCGCGAGGGATTTCTCACGGCGTCTGTCGCTCTTCTTGCCGGGAAAGGTCTTGGTGAAGAACTCGGTCGCGTAGCGCAAACGCTTGGCGCGAATCCGAACCTTATGCCGCTCGGGCGGACTCGCCTCGCGCAAGCCGCGCCCCTTCTTCTTGATCGTGCGGCGCAGCTTCGACAGCTGCTTCGCGGCATAGGCGGTCACGGCGCCATCCACGGGCGCCGCCTGGCGCGGCGTGCCATGGGCCGCCCATGCGCCGATCTCGATCCACGCCGCAAGGTCGAGCAGCAATTTGCGGAAGCGGTGGGAACCGACTGCGCCGGTGGCGCGGTCATAGGCGGCGGTGTGGTGCTGAATGAAATCGCGATGCGCCGCGGCAATTTCCGGATCGTCCGGACTGGCGGCGCGCAGCGGCTCGAGCACGTCGGCGGCGAACACGTCGAGATCGCGCGCCGGACCGAGCTCCTGGGTGATCCAGCGCAACTCGCCCTCGATATATTCGCGATCCTCGTCGGCCACCACGCCGGCGAAAAGCCAAAGGCCGGCGCGCAAGCGGCGGAGACCGATCCGCATCTGATGCAGAGCTTCCGGGCGTCCAGCGCGGACGGCAGGCGTATTGGCCACGATCTGACGCAGGCAGTTGCGGGCTATGGCGCGGAAGCCATCGGCACAGGTCATCCCGGGTCCGATGTCGACGTCGCTCGATTTCTCCACGGAAAAGTCGCCGCCATCGATCAGCTCAAACCCGCGCTCCGCCTTGGTCTTTATGGCGAGGTAGAGCGGCACGGTCTCGGCGAGTTCGCGGGCGAGCTGGAACAGCTCCCGCTTGTCGCCCGCCTTCAATTCGAGCTCCAGCTCCGAAATCGGCGTGGCGTCGACGCCGGCGGTGACCTCGCCTTGATCGATGGCAAGCTCGATCTCGGTGGCATCGCGGCGCACCCAGTAGGTCTGACGCCGGAACCGCGTGTGGAAGCGCGGCGCCAGCCTCGCGCGGACGTCCGCCGTAAGCAGCGGCGCCAGCGCCGTCCCTTCCGCCGCTTCGAGGACCGGCTGGTGACTGGGAATCGGCTGCTCCCATTCGTCGCGCTCGAGGAACTCGGCCTCGCCGCGGGCCGTCTTGATGGTCTGGACGTAGCCGTCGCCGGTCGCGCGAACGCGCAGGAACACGCCCGCCTTGCGCAGGACATCGTCGCCGGTGTCGTAATAGACGGAGATCAGCTCGCGCGTGACCGGCGCGGCCTGGCTCGCCTGGATGATCGGGTGGGACAGGATGCAGGGTGCATCGGCAGGTGCGAACTCGAGCTTGAGTTCGATCTCCTTGGCCTCATGCTCCGAATGTCCCGCTGTCACTCTTCCGACTCCCGCTTACGAACGCCACGCGCGCGGCCGGAGGCCCGCGCGCGTCATGGTGGTGCACGGGACAAACCAACATCTTACTGTCACAATCAACCCCGCCGTTCCGCACAGGCCGCGCGAGCGGTTCTCCTGCAACGTATGAGGAGCTGCCGCCGGCTGCGGCAAAGCGTTCCGGATCAGTCGATCCGAACCGTCTGCCGCTTGGTGATCGGCGGGGTCGGGCGCAGCCGCGACGGCGAGGTGCGGATGGTGGAGCCGGCGGGAAGCACGCGCTGATCGTCGGATTCGAGCAGCGCCACCTGGTTGCGGCCCGCGCGTGGGCGACATAGAGCGCGGGCATCGGCGCGGCCTGAACAGCCGCTCAGATCGGTATCGACCTCCACGTCGGAGGCAACGCCCACGCTGACCGTCGCTCCGATGGCCAGCCCGTTAACGAAGGCCGCCGACCGGGCGAAGGCCCGCCGCAGGGCCTCCGCCGCCACCACGGCCGCGGTGGCATCGACTCCCGGCAGGATGGCGGCGAACTCCTCGCCACCGAGGCGTCCGACAATCCCCTTGTCGTCGAGGGTCTTGACCAGGGTCCTGGCAAACAGTTTGAGCACCTCGTCGCCGAACTCGTGGCCATAGGAGTCGTTGGTATCCTTGAAGTGATCGAGGTCGAGGATCAGCACCGACACAGGCGTGCCGCCGCCGAGGATGCGGCGCTGGCCGATGACGTCGGCGGCCTCGAACAAGGCGCGGCGGTTCGGCAATCCCGTCAGGCTATCGGTGAGCGCATCGGTGCGTTGCTCTTGTTCCTGCCGCTCCTTGGCCATGGCCAGCACGATGAACGCCAACGCGGTCCGCAGCAGCAGCGTCACCAGGAGCACGGCCGGGAACCAACCGCTGAGGAACACTTGCCCGATCTCGACGATGGGCCTGGCGACGATCAGTGGCAGCCAGGACAAGAAGCTCAGGCCGGTGATGACGAGGAGCACCGCCGCGGGCCAGCGCGATGGCAGATGCTCGCCATTGGCATAGATCAGCTCCGCGGCCGCGGCGAAGTTGTAGGCCGCCAGCAGCGTGCAAACCAGCATCAGCCGCCCATTGAAAGTCTCGACGAGCCCCGAATTGACCACGAGGAGAAACAGGAGCGGACCGGCGACGACATATACAAGACTGGACTCTCGGCCGGCGAACTCCCGGCATGCGTTGCACTTGATGCCATCCGACAGGATCATTGCGGCCTGGCCGAAGGCGAGGACGCTCAGGAGGCCCGCCAGCGAAGAGACGCTGGCAACGACAATGCCGACGCTCAGGACAAGCATCGACAGGCCCCAAACGCCCACGAAGGACGAACCGCCGTAGCGTGCCCAATTGAACGTGAGCACGAGACCAAGGACCAGGGTGACGGTGATCCCCACGACCGACATGGTCATCATATCGAGGTGAACAGGCACGGTCCCTCCCCCTCCTGCGTCAAGCATTGGCCGCGACGTTGGTGTCGCGACCTGCTCGATGGCTGCGTGGCTTGCGGCGCGGCGCCGTTCGGACCGCAGCCGTGGCGGGGACAAGCGTCACGCCGTCGGTGCCAGCGAACTCGACGCGATTGCGGCCCGTACGCTTTGCGGCATAGAGCGCGGCGTCGGCTTGGCGAAACAGCGCGCCGATATCGCTGCTATCGCAGGCGCAAGAATTGGACGCGACGCCCGCGCTGACCGTGGCACCGATGGTCATGCCGTTGATCACGGCGGCCGATCCGGCGAAGGCCGCACGAATGGCTTCAGCCGTCTTGGTGGCGGTAGACGATCCCTCGCCCGGCAGCACGGCGGCAAACTCCTCGCCGCCCATGCGGGCAATGATGCTGCTACCGTTCAGATGCGCGCCGGCCGTGGCCGCGAACAGCTTGAGCACCCGGTCGCCCGTCTCGTGACCGAAGGTATCGTTGACGTCCTTGAAATGATCGAGATCGAAGAACAACACGGAGATTGGCGTCGCTTGAAGAATGTGACTGCGCTCCAGGGCGTCGAGCTTGTCGTAGAGCGCGCGCCGGTTCGGCAGACCGGTCAACGTGTCGGTCAAGGCGTAGACGCGCTGCTCCATCTCTTGACGCTGCTTCGCCATGGCGAGCACGACGAAGGCCAAGGTGATCCGCACGATCACCATGACGAGCGTGACGGATGAGAACCAACCGGATAGGTAGGCCTCGCTCGGCCTTTCGAAGGGCACCCGGGTCGAAAGCGGGATGACCAACAGAACGGCGATGGCCGTGGCGACCAAGGCCGCCACCGCGGGCCAGTGGGAAATCAACCTCTTGCCCTTGGCCCGGGCAAGCTCGAACGCTGCGCCCAGGTTGGCCAGCGCGTCAGCAGGCTGAAGAAGATAAATTGGGAGAGAAGTCCGGCCAGCAGTCCGGAATAGGCCGGAACGACAAACATGAGCGGGCCGGCCAGCGCCCAAGCGGCTGGGGTGGGATGATCTACAAAGTCACGCGCCGCGATCCATTTCAGGCTGTCGGAAAACAGCATGACCCCGAGGCCTGCCGTGATGATCGCTGGCGTGTTTGTCAACGCACCGGAGGCGCAGACCACCACGCCCGCCGCCTGCATGAGCATAATCAGGCCCCACCAGCCGACGAGCTGGGCGCTGCGCTGTTTGAGCCACGTGAAGAGGAGCACGAGGCCTAGAACCGCCGTCACAGTGACGTCGACGGTCGACATCGTCATCATGTCGAGTTGCATAGGCGCTCGCTGGCGGGATTGAGCCTCGCCGCGAACTAGCCCCGGTGCCCTCACAACAGGCTTTATCGGCCCGCTAAACTTTCTCGATAACTTTAGCGAACGGACGGCCTCATCGCCCGGGCCCTGCGTCGTCGCCAAGCCGGAACCATGCGGTGCAACAGAGGCTTACCGTCCAGGCCGCGCGATCCGGTCAGCAGTCGCCGCTTTTGACCGCCCGAAAAAAATTCGCATTCGGGCAGAATGCCTGCGGCTGTTGGCCCTGGCTGTGCTCGGCGAGCCATTCGCGGCAAAAATGCCGGCAGGTGCAGCCATGGCACGCCACCCTGGCGCGGACGTAGGATCCGCCGCCATCCACGTCGACGGCCGCCAGGACCTCGACGCCAACGGCTTCCATCATATTGTCCATTGGGACTTGCCGATGAAAGTCGGCGAGCTCCGGCCGAGGATCGTGCTTTTGACTGTTCATGGTCTCCTCCCCATTTCGGGCGCCACAGCGCCCGATTTCATGGGTAGCGCGAGGGGTGCGCCAGAGCTTTGACGCAAATCAATGGGGCTTAGTCGTCGGTTTTGGCCCGCTCGATGCCGGCGCGAATGAGATCGCCGGCCTCGGCATGCTCGGCCCAGCGCACCACCTTGACCCATTTGCCCTTTTCCAGATCCTTGTAGTGCTCGAAGAAGTGGCCGATCTGCTCGACCAGGATCTCGGGCAGGTCGCGGTAGCTGGTCACGCGCTTGTAAAAGGGGTGAAGCTCATCGATCGGCACGGCGATGATCTTCTCGTCGATGCCCTTCTCGTCCTCCATGAGGAGTGCGCCGATGGGCCGCGCGCGGATGACCACGCCGGACGCCACCGGGGTCGGCGCGATGACCATGCAGTCCACGGGATCGCCGTCCTCCGACAGGGTGTGCGGGATGAAGCCGTAATTCGCCGGATAGAACATCGAGGTGTGCAGGAAGCGATCGACGAACAGGGCGCCGGACTTCTTGTCGATCTCATATTTCACCGGAGACCCGCCTTGCGGGATCTCGATGATGACATTGACCTCGTGGGGCGGATTATCGCCAACGGGGATCGCGAGAAGATTCATATGAACAGCACTCCATCTAGGGTTCGATCAGCGCCACCGCGCGCTCATCGAGGGCAACCGTCTTGATTAAGGCATATACCCGATCGCCGGGCCCAAGCCCAAGCTCGTCGATTGCCTTGCGGGTCGCAAGGGCGAATAGGGCGCCGTGGCCATCCAGGGTGATGGACACGCCCGCGAACGGGCCGTCGTCGATCTCGATGCCGGCGATCGTACCGGCCAAAGCGTTGCGGATGCTGAGATCGCGGGTCTGAGATCCTGGCCAGGGTCCCGCAACAGGGTGATGTCGGTCGACTTGATGACCACGCGCAGATCCGCCCCCTCGGTCCCGGTGCGGCCGACCAGCCAAATTTTGCCGGCGGGGTGGGAAATCTCGGTCAGGCCATAGTCCGAATCGACGGCGGTCAGCGTCCCCGTCACCACGGAGGACCGGGCGAAGCGGCTAATGCCCGCCCCCTTCAGCGCCGGCCCGAGCGCATCCTCGACGGTCCCCGAGGCGGCCACGCGTCCATGATCGAGGACCACCACATGGGCGGCGAGCCGGGCGACCTCGTCCACGGCGTGGGAGACGTAGACGATGGAAATGCCGAAAGCATCGCGCAGCGACTCGATGAGCGGCAGGATCTCCAGCTTGCGCTCGGTATCGAGCGACGCCAGCGGCTCATCCATGAGAAGGAGCTCGGGCGAGGTGAGCAGGGCCCGACCGATGGCGACACGCTGCTTCTCGCCGCCGGACAGACGCGCCGGCCGCCGGTCGAGGAGATGGGCGATGCCGAGCGTCTCGACCACCGGATCGAAGGCTACCCGGCGGGCGCCCTTCGCCAGGAACCAGCGGCCGAAGACGAGATTCTGGCGCACGGTCAGATGAGGAAACAGGCGGGCATCCTGAAACACGAGGCCGACCCGGCGACGGTGCGGTGGCACGAAGATGCCGGTTACGTATCCACCAGCGTGCGGCCGCCAAGCACGATCCTGCCGCGGTCCGGCCGGGCAAGCCCGGCGATCAGGTTGATGGTCATGGACTTGCCGGCGCCGGACCGCCCGAACAAAGCGGTGATGCCGGCCTCGTTCTCGAAAGCGACATCGAGATCGAAGGCGCCGAGCGCGAGCGCCACATCGACGCTGATCCTGGCTGGGGCCGTGGCGTTCATGAGCTTCGCTTAGCCGCTTCCCCGCCGACCGTCCAGGCGGCAGCCTAGCGCAGAACCTGCCTCCCATGCTGGCTATCGTGGGGGTTGCCAGGATCGTTGCGCATCCAGTCGGCGAGCTTGGCGAAGGCGGCATACAGCTCCTCGCGCAACGCCTCATCGGCGACCACCTCCTCCAGCGCCCCGCTCATGCAGAGCAGCCAGGCGTCGCGCTCGGGCTCGCCGATGCGCATAAAGGAGATCGAGGCGGCTTCGGCGGCCTCAGGGCCAGTCCGCGCCCCTGCGGCATCTTGGGCCCTCGCCGTGGCGCCCCGGATGGCGGCTTCCCGCGAGATGCGGTGACGCTGTACCCTGGCGCCGATTTTCGCGATTCTTTCCGGTGAGGCTCGACTTGCTTTCAATCTTCGACATCGTCGCGGGGCTTCTCACCCTCACCGCCTTTTTCGCCTGGGCGAACCATCGCTTCTTGCGGCTGCCGAACAATGTCGGCCTGCTGGTCATGGGCATGGCCGCCTCGCTCGTGCTGGTCGGTCTCGAGGTCCTTATTCCCAGCGTCTCCCTGTTCGCCGACCTCGAGGACTTCATCAAGAAGATCAATTTTTCGGAGACGCTGCTCGACGGCATGCTGGCATTCCTGCTGTTCGCCGGCGCCTTGCAGATCGACATCTCGCTCTTGCGCGACAGGGCGTGGACGGTGGGCGCCATGGCCACGCTCGGCGTCGTCATCTCCACCATCGTCGTGGCGGTCTTGTTCTGGGGTGCCGGTCAGCTTTTCGGCCTGCCCATCGGCTTTGCCTGGGCGCTGGTGTTCGGCGCGCTGATCAGCCCAACCGATCCCATCGCCGTGCTCGCCGTGCTGAAGCAGGCGCGCGTCGCCAAGACGCTGGAAATGGATATGGCCGGCGAGTCTCTATTCAACGATGGCGTCGGCGTCGTGCTGTTCACGATCCTGCTGGCGGCGGCCATGAGCAGCTCGGGCGATGCGGGCATCGACTTCGCGCATATCGCGCGGCTGTTCTTCGTCGAGGCCCTAGGCGGCGCGCTGCTCGGCGCGGTGACCGGCTATCTCGCTTATCTCGCCATGCGCAGCATCGACGACTACCCGATCGAGGTTCTCATCTCGCTCGGTCTGGTCACCGGCACCTATGCCGTGGCGGAGATGTTGCATGTAAGCGGCCCCATCGCGGTGGTGGTGACCGGCGTGATTACCGGCAACCGCGGCGCGGCGCACGCCATGAGCGAAACGACGCGGCGCTATCTGTTCGATTTCTGGAGCCTGATCGACGAACTCCTGAACTCCGTCCTGTTCCTCCTGATCGGCTTGGAGGTTCTGGTCATCAGTTTCGACATCTCTCTCATTCCGCTGGCCGTCGCGGCGATCCCCGTCGTGTTCCTGGCAAGGCTGATCTCGGTCGCCGTGCCCATGGCGTTCGTCAGCCTCAAGCAACGCCTCGTGAAGGGCACGATCCCCATCCTCACCTGGGGCGGCGTGCGCGGCGGCATCTCGGTCGCACTGGCACTGTCCATTCCGTATGTCGCCGAACGGCCGCAAATCCTCGCTGCCACTTATGCCGTCGTACTCTTCACCCTCATCGTGCAAGGGCTTACGCTGCCGGAAGTCGTACGGCGTTTTGCCAATCCAGCCCGGGTCAAAGCGGACTAACCGCCGTCACGGGACTGTTCAGGGCATGGGCGGTTCGGCTAGAACGGGACCAGGTTGTTGAACCCAAGAGGAATCCTCATGCGATCGACGATGTTTGCGTTCTTGCTCGCTTTCCTGGCCATGACATTCGGCGGCACGCCGGCCGATGCGGAAGAGGTGCGCTGCCAGGCTATCCGCGACTCGGCCATGTGCGTGTCCGAGCCGAACTGCTGGTACGATGCCGCCAACAACAAGGGATGCCTGCCGGGCCCGGCCCGACGAAGACGCGTGCGGCGTGCATGGCGGCGAGTCCACCTGCAATACCAGCTCACTTGGCTGCGCCTGGAATGCAGCCGACGAGAAGTGCGTGACCAAGGCTGAATAGCCGGTCCGCGGGAGAGGCCCATGATCGAGCTACTCAAAGGTTTTCCCGACAATGTCGTCGCGATTGCCTGCCACGGCGAAGTGACCAGGCAGGACTACGACACGGTGCTGATCCCCGCCGTGGAGAAGGCGCTGAAAGCCCACGACAAGGTGCGGCTGCTCTATGAGATCGGGCCCGACTTCGCCAGCTACGACGCCGGCGCCGCTTGGGAGGACTTCAAGGTCGGCATGGAGCATTTCTCCCGCTGGGAGCGGGTCGCCGTCATTACCGATATCGAGTGGATCACGCTCGCCATGCGCCTGTTCAGCGTGTTCCTGCCGGGCGCCATGCGCGTCTATCCGACGGCGGACGCTGCGAAGGCGCGGCTGTGGATCACGCAGGCCGCCTAAGCCGCCGCCCACCCCCTCACGGACCCGCCCGGACGCGGGCTAGCGGCGGTGACAGACCAGGGCGCTCGCCTCACAAGCTTCCAGAATGCAGTTGTACCTGGTCGGGCCGACCGTCACGCCCGCCGGATCTCCCATGTGGACAGCGATCTGATCCGCCAACCGCTTCGCCGCCCGTCTTTGTGACACCCACTGGTTCCTGGCGTTGGCCGAGCCCGTGACGACGAAGCAATCCTCGTTGCTGCCGTTGGCGTAGACAGAGTCAGACATGGTCGAGAAAGCAAGCGTCGCGCACAGCGCCAACGCAACAACCCATAGCTTTTTCATTGCGCGCTCCCTGTTGGTCCAATGCCGCGTAACCTAGCGAAGGTGCGATGCGCTTCGCAAATGTTAGAGGCTTCCGCCGGCTCCCTGAAAAACGACATAGGTCATTCGTGACGCAGGGCTTCAATCGGATTGAGCTGCGCCGCCCGCCGCGCGGGAAAATAGCCGAAGACCACACCGATCAGCGCTGAGAAGCCGAAGGCGATCACCACGATGCTCGGGTCGAGCACGAAGGGGATGCTCATGCCGGCCGACGCCGCCCCGGCGAGCGCGAGCCCCAAGACGACACCGATTGTGCCGCCCAGCAGCGACAGCACCACGGCCTCGACCAAAAACTGCATCAGCACTTGCGCTTCCTGCGCGCCGATGGCGAGGCGAATGCCGATCTCGCGGGTGCGCTCGGTGACCGAGACCAGCATGATATTCATGATGCCGATGCCGCCGACGAGCAGGCTGACGCCGGCCACGGCGCCGAGCAGCGCGGTGAGGACGCCCGTCGTGGCCGTCTGGGTATCGGCGATCTGCTTCATGTCGGCGACGCGGAAGTCGTCTTCCTCGCCTTCGGTAATGCCGCGGCGCTCGCGCAATAGGCGCTCGATGTCGGCCTGAACCTTCGAGGTATCAACGCCGTCCATGGCCGACACGTTGATCGTGTTGACGTCGGTATTGCCGGCGATGCGCCGCTGATAGGTGCGGATCGGCATGAGCACCACATCGTCACGGTCGGTGCCGAAGCCGGACTCGCCCTTCTCCTCCAAGATGCCGATCACCTCGCAGGACACGTTGCTGACGCGAATGCGCTTGCCGACGGCATCGGTGGAGCCGAACAGCTTCTCATGCACCCGTCTGGCCGATGATGCAGACGCGCGGCCGCTGCGGATCTCGCCCTCGACGAAGTTGCGGCCCTCGCTCAAGCCCCAGTCCTGGGTGACGATATAGCTGGCGTCGGTGCCGATGGTGCCGACGCTACGGCTCTCCGAGCCGTAGACCACGGTGACCGCCTGCTGGCCCATGGGCGCCACGGCACGCACGCCGTGAAGCTGGCTGCGCAATTCGGCGATGTCGCGCATGTCGAACGGCTTTGCCGTGGCGCTCGAGCGGCCGGGGCCCCATTGGCCGGGGCGAACGAACAGCACATTGCTGCCGAGCTTTGCCATCTCCTCCTTGACCTTCTCGGTGGTGCCGTTGCCGATGGTGACCATGGCGATGACCGCGGACACGCCGATGACGATGCCGAGGAGCGTGAGGAAGGAACGCAAGGCATTGCGCCGGATCGCCTGCACCGCGAGCTTCAAGGTCTCGTAGAACATCAGGCGGCCTCCTGCTGCCGCGTATCGCTGGCGATCTTACCGTCGAGGAAGTGGACCACGCGATTGGCATAGGACACCATCTCCGGCTCATGGGTGACCATGAGGACGGTGATCTTCTGGTCGCGATTGAGGCCGACGAGAAGCTCCATGATTTCATGGCTGGTCTTGGTGTCGAGATTGCCCGTCGGCTCGTCGGCAAGGAGCACTGCAGGCTGGGTGACGATGGCGCGAGCAATGGCGACACGCTGCTGCTGGCCGCCGGACAATTCGCCTGGCGTGTGCTTGGCGCGGCCCTCAAGGCCCACGCGAGCGAGCGCGTCCATGGCGAGCGGCCGGCGCTCGGCGAGCTTCATGCCGCGATAGATCAGCGGCAGCTCCACATTCTCGACCGCCGAGGTGCGGGCGAGCAGATTGAAGCCCTGGAACACGAAACCGAGATAGTTGCGGCGCAGCAGCGCCCGCTGCTTACGGTCGAGACCGCCCACCTCGACCCCGTTGAACAGATAGCTGCCGCTGGTCGGCAGGTCGAGGCAGCCGATAATGTTCATGGCGGTGGACTTGCCCGAGCCGGACGGCCCCATGACCGCGGCGAACTCGCCCTCGTCGATGCGTAAATCGATGCCGTCGAGCGCGCGCACTTGGGCTTCACCCTGCCCGTAGATCTTGGTCACGTTGCGCAGCTCGATCAGTGGCAGCCGCGCCGGCTTGGCCTTGCGTCGCGGCGCATGGTTCTACTTGCTCGCGGCGGTGTCGACGATGACCGCCTGGCCCGGCTTGAGGTCGCCGCTGACGATCTGGGTGCGCTTGCCGTCGCTCGGGCCGACGGTGACGCTCACCTCTTGCGGCGCGCCGTCGGCGAGCACCCAGACTTTGCGTTCGGCACCGGACGGGGCCTGCGCGCTCGAAGGCCGGCGCAGGCGCGGCGGACCCGGCATGATCTTTTGGAGGAAATTCCGCTGATCGACATCCTGCGAGGCTGCCGGCGGCGAGAAGCGCAACGCGGCGTTAGGGACGGTAACCGCGTCGTCCACTTGCGCGGTGACGATCTCGGCGGTCGCGGTCATGCCCGGACGCAGGAGCAGATCGGAATTGTCGGTGGTCAGTACCGCCTTGTAGGTGACGACGCCCTGCACCACCTCGGAGCCGAAGCGGAGCTCGCGGATGACCGCGGAGAATTTCTTGTCCGGATAGGCATCGACCGTGAAGGCCGCCTCCTGCCCTTCCTTGACGCTGCCGACATCGGCCTCGTCGACGTCGACTTGGACCTCCATCTTGGCGAGGTCCTCGGCGATGGTGAACAGGATCGGCGCCTGGAGCGACGAGGCCACGGTCTGGCCCGGCTCGACATTGCGGCTCAGCACCACGCCGGTGATGGGCGACAGGATGCGTGCCTTGCTCAAATTCGTCTCGTTCAAAGCAAGATCGGCCGTGGCGGCGGCGACATCGGCCTTGGCGCTTTCGAGCGCGGCCAGCGCGCGCTGATGCGCGGCGTCGGCGACCTCCAACTGCTGCTCGGCGCCAACCCTCCTGGTGACGAGCATCTGCTGCCGGGCATGTTCGAGTTTCTTCTCGAGGACGGTGGCTTCCGCCTCGCTGACCTTGGCCTTGGCGGCTTGCAGCTTGGCGCGCGAGCTGTCGACGGTCGATTGCAGCTTGTCGGTGTCGAGCTCGGCCAAAACCTGGCCCGTGGTGACGGCGCTGTTGTAGTCGACCAGAACGTTGCGGACGATGCCGGAAAGCTCCGACGAAATCTCCACCTCGTTGGTGGGTTGAACCGCGCCCGTGGCGGTCACGGTCACGGTCAGATCGCTCATCGTCACCGGCTCGGTGACGTAGCTGATGCCGTCATTGGAGCCGCCGCCGCCGAAGACGAGGTAAAGGCCGAGGGCGGCCACGGCGACCGCGCCGATGACGACGGCCGGCCGCAAGCGCGGCAGCCTCGTCTTGGGCCTGGCCAAGCCAAGCACGGCCTCGATATCGGCCTTCACCTTCTTGGCCTCGACCTTGTCGGTCTGCACCTGCTCGTTCATCCGGTCCTTCGATCCGCTCGGCTCGACGGTCTCCCCTCGGGCGACCGCCGGCCTTGTCCCAAGTCAAGTTGTAGCGCCACGGCGCGCCTTCAAGGCTCAGATTTTTGTAACGAAACCGGACCTTTTGCCGAGCCGGAAACGTTTTGTCACAAATTTCCGGCGCATACCTCGCCAAAGCCCCTTTCCGAACCGGCTCCAGCGATCCAAGCAACTCGATCGGAGTTCACATGACACCCTTGACCCGCATGCTCGCTCACATCGTCCTTCCGGCTTTGCTGCTCGGCCTTGGCTGCGTATCCGCTCAGGCGGAGTCCTGTCGCGTCACCGCAAATGAGATGGTGAACACGGCAACCGCGGAACTGCTCCAGGACGTGATCAAGAAAGATCCCGAGCTCGCGAAGCTCGACGAAAGAACTCTCGTGCTCGAAGCCGGGAAGAAGCTCATCACGGCGGAGCGCAGCGACTTCAAAGCGCGCGGTTGGATGATGCTGCTTTGGTACGGCGGTAAACCCGGCGGCGAGATCGTGGCAAATTCGGCAGAGCAACTCGACACCGAAGAAGATCGCGCCCATCTTTATTTCGTGATGGGACTGTTCCAGCTCGGCTCCCCCAAGCAAGAGACGGCCGCCGCAGGCCGCACGCTGTTGGCCCAGGTCAAGGACACGGGCAAGGTCACGTTCGTGCCGGAGGACATGTGGGAGCTGTTGATCGAGACCTGCGACCTCCCGAAGTGAGCCCTGATTTTTGTTACGAAAGCCGGGGTTTTGCAGGCTCGAAAACGTTTCGACACAAAATTGCCCGAGCGGACATCTTGGGAAACACAAGCGCCGAATGAGCGCAATATTCGCGTCCTAGAGTCGAGATCCTCAACTGCCAGGAGGGTCATCGATGAACGTGTTCCTGTGGGTCGCCGCGCTTCGCATCGTCGCCGGCGTGCTGATCGTCAGCCTCGTCTTCCCAAACCTCTTGCAGCCATGGCGCTGGGCTCAGCCCTCCACCAGGAGGGCCATGCGATGACCCTGCTGTGGATCATGGTGGTTCTGTGTTGGGGCACGGCGGCTTTACTGGTCGCGAGCATCGCCTTCCCCGACCTCTTGCAGCTCCGGCACCGGACCTATGACGACGAGGCTCAAGGAGAGATCGGGTGAGCGATAAGTTCAAGAAATACATCACCGCGGTCGCGGCCGCGTTGTTTCTCATCGTCGCCGCTTCCGGCCTCGCCATGTTCTTCCATGTCGGCGAGGATCTGGTGAAGGAAATGCACGAATGGCTCGCCGTGATCTTCGTCGCGGCCATCGGGCTGCACATCCTCAGAACTGGGGTGGGATGAAGACCTATTTCCGGCGCGGGACGATCATCGCCCCCGTCACGCTGGCACTGCTGGCGGCGGCGGCCTTCATCGTCCCGGCGAGTCTCTCCACCCACAGCAACCCCGTCCCTGCCCTGTTCCAAACTCTGGAGAATGCCAGGCTCGCCGATCTCGGCCGCGTCCTCGACGTGCCGGCGGACTCCTTGAGCGCGGCGCTCAAACAGCAAGGTTTCGTGGTTCACTCTTCCGACCAGCGCCTGGCGGAGATCGCATCAGGCTCGGACCGGCCAACCATGGCGGCGCTGATGACCGTGCTCGAGGTGAAGCGCCCCTGATCCCGCGCCGTTGCTAGGTAACCGCCGGATCTATCCGGGATGGCCTATTTGCAGGGATTGCCTCTGGCCGTGACCCGTCTCGTCTTCTCCCCGGGCGGATCGCTGCGCACCAGGCTCTTGTTAGCGGCGTTCTCCCATTTCCAATGCGTCCAGAACCCGCCGCATTTATCGGCCGCATTCCTTCTCCACTGACTGATGGCGGCGCTTTCAAGCGTATTCCAGCTCCAGAAGTCGTCGGCGTCGGTGTGACCCTCGACGTTGTAACGGCAACAGGCATGCTCCTGGGCGACGGCGGCTGCCGCGCCGAGGGAAACGGCGACAGCGAGGACACCCGCAAAGCCGGCGCATCTCTTCGTTTGCCTTTGGGCTGACATGATCGAACCTTTCCGCAAGCAGATGTATCGGGGCCGATCGGACGGGCCCGTATTTCGCGCCCGACCCTCACCCCGGCTCGAGGGCAAGGAGCGTGGTTCGGTTGCAGTCGCCTTGATGCGCGTCAAAGGCGATGGGGAGCCGGCAGCTTCCCCTAGCTGCCCTGGGCTAACGCGTCTCCGCGAGCGCTTTTGCGCTGCGCGATGACCGGCTCGCCGCCGGGATCGAGGATGCGATAGCCGAGCAGCTTCACCTGGTCGTTGATCAGGAACCAGATCAGCGCGTAGCCCCACACCATCAGGGCCAGCTCCCAGCCGATGGCTGGCATGAGCAGCCCATAGACGGCGAGGATGGTGGCAATGGCCTGGGTGCCGAACACGGCGATCAGCAGAATGCGCGCCGGCATGATCGACCAGAACGGCCCGCGCGTGCGGGTGACGAAGATGTTGAGATGGCCCGCCACCGACAGCTTCAGATACATCAAGGACTGGATGACCTCACGGTCGAGATCGAGCACGCGTTCGCCGATATAGAACATGCCGAACGAGGCGATGACGCCGGCGATGCCCAGCATGGTCGAGATGCCGAGCACCCGGTGCATGTTCCACGATTCCGGCTTGGGGGACGGCCGCACATTGTCGTAGGCGATGGACAGGATCGCGCCGTCATTGAGCAGCGCCAGCAGCACGATCATGATCGCCGTGACCGGATAGAAATTGAACACGAGGATCGCCAGCGTCATGAACAGGAGGACGCGGATGGTCTCGGCGATGCGGTAGATCGCGTAGCTGTTCATCCGCTGGAAGATCTTGCGCGCTTCCTTGACCGCTTCGACGATCACTGTCAGGCCCGGCGTGAGAAGCACGATGGCCGCGGCGGCGCGGGCGGCGTCGGTGGCGCCGGAGACGGCGATGCCGCAATCGGCCTTCTTGAGCGGCGGCGCGTCGTTCACCCCGTCGCCGGTCATGCCGACGATATGGCCATGCTTCTGCAAGACGTCGATGATGTGGAATTTGTGCTCGGGGAACACTTGAGCGAAGCCATCGGCCATCTCGATGGATTGGTCGAACTGGGCCGCCTCGTGAGGCTTGGTGGTCTCGAAGCCGCTGGCGTCGAGAATATTGGTGCCGAGGCCGAGTTGGGCGGCAATCTCCTTGGCGATGGCGAGCTGGTCGCCGGTGATCATCTTGACGTCGATGCCGAGCTCCTCGGCGGTGGCGATCATCTCTTTCGAATCCGGCCGCGGCGGGTCGTAGAGCGGCAGCACGCCGAGGAACTGCCAGGCGCCGTCACCGGTGGCCTTGGCGACACCCAATGAGCGGAAGCCGCGCTTGGCGAATTCGTCGGTCGCCTTGTCGACGTCGGCGCGCACCGCGTCCGCATTGGCCGACAGGGCCAGGATCACCTGCACCGCGCCCTTGGTCACCTTGAATACGCTGCCGTCGGCCGCCTTGACCGTCGACTCGGTGCGTTTGTGCACGGGGTCGAAGGGCTGGAAATGCTCGGACTGATAGTGCTTCAGACCGGCCGGATCCTTGACGCCGGCGATGACGGCCATGTCGATGGTGTCCTGATCCTCCGCGCGTGAAGCGAGCGCGCGTCGAGCACGAGATCGTCGCGGCTGACTTTCCCGAGGCAATAAGGATCGCCAAGCGTCAGCGTGTTCTGGGTCAGCGTGCCCGTCTTGTCGGAGCACAGCACGTCGACGCCGGCCAGTTCTTCGATCGCCGCGAGCCGGCTGACGATGGCCTCCTTGGCCGCCAGCCGCCTGGCGCCAACCGCCATGGTCACCGACAGCACGGCCGGCATCGCCACGGGGATGGCGGCGACCGTGAGCACCAGGGCGAATTGCAGTGTGGTCATCACCGGATCGCCGCGGAACAGCGCCACGGCGAAGATGAGCGTGACGAGGGCAATGGCGATGACGATGAGATAGTCGCCGATCTTCAGCACCGCGCGTTGAAAATGGCTGGTCGTGTGGGCCTGCTGCACGAGGGCTGCGGTCTTGCCGAAGAAGGTGTTGCCGCCCGTGGCATAGACGAGGGCATCGGCCTCGCCTTGGCGCAGGATGGCGCCGGAGAACAGCACCTCGCCCGTTCCCCGCGATACGGGCAGGGATTCGCCCGTCAGCGCCGCCTGATCGACCTCGACCGGATCTGGTCCGAGCGATCGCGCGTCGGCGGGAACGATGTCGCCGAGACGCAAGCGCACGATGTCGCCCGGCACCAGCAGGCGCGCGGCCAAATCGGTCCAGGCACCGTCCCGCTTGACGCGCGCATGCGGCGCGAGCCTCGCCTTCAGGGCGGCGATGGCGTTGCCGGCCTGAAACTCCTCCCAGAAGCCGACCACGGCATTGGCGAAGAGCAGCACCAGGATGATGATGAGATCCGACCAGTGCTGCACGACCGCCGACAGCACCGCCGCGGCCTCGATCATCCACGGGATCGGCCCCCAGAAATAGCCGAGGAATTTGAGAAGTGGACTGACCTTCTTCTCGGCCAGCGCATTGGGCCCGTAGCGGGTCAGCCTGCGGTCGGCTTCGGCTTGGGTCAGACCGTTGGCGGAGGTGGCAAGTTTCGTTTCCAGCTGGGGCAGCGGCAGCGACTTCAAATCTGCCTGCGGCCCGGTTTGATCCTGGGGCTGGGTCTCGGATACTGCCACGACGCTCTCCCTATATTGGCGGCCACGATCATCGCTCGGCGGGAAGAAGATGCGCCTTTGACCTTGCCACGTCCTGAATCCGCAGGCCTTCCTTGTGGAAAATGGGACGGACGACCTTCCCTTCCCTACGGGCTCAACAGCCACAAGAGAATGACAGAGCGGACGTTGCCGTAAGAAGCTGTAGAAATCGCGAGCAATCCTAAGACTTGCGTGGCTTATTTCACGTAATATTGAGACCAATGACGGTACAGCCGTGCCGACAGAACCGCCGCAGTGCGGTCACGCAACTCGTGGAGCACGCCTCGTGACGCGCACTGGAGATGGCGCCCAAGGCCCGCTGACCCAAGGCCCGCTGACACTCGTCTTCGATATCGGCGGGAGTCACCTGAAAGCCGGGATTCTGTCGCCGGCCGGCGTCATGCTGCAGGGCCCAGCCACGTGGTCACGCCCCATCCGGCGAATCCCGCGGACGTGGTGGCGGGACTGCTCGGCCTTGCCAAGGAACTCGGCCCGCATGACCGGATCACCATCGGCTTCCCCGGGGTTGTCCGCGCCGATTACGTGGTCACCGCGCCCAATCTCGGCACCGATTTATGGCGTGATTACAAGCTTGCGCGCGTGATCCACGAGCGGTTTGGCAAGCCGGTGCGAATGCTGAACGACGCCTCCGTGCAAGGCTTGGGCGCGATCTCCGGAGACGGTGTCGAATGCGCGCTGACCATGGGAACCGGATTCGGCTTCTCGTTGTTCGACCATGGCCGCCTCGCCCCACATCTCGAGATGAGCCAGCACCCGATCAAGACCGACACGACCTACGATCACTATATCGGCGAGGCCGCGCTGGAGGCCGTGGGCCGCAAGCATTGGAACCGCCGCGTCCGCAAGATCATCAAGATTCTCGAAACGGTGACCAACTACGACACGCTCTATATCGGCGGCGGAAACTCGCGACTGATCGAGTCGCCCCTGCCCGACAATGTGAGGATTGTCTCCAATGAAGACGGTATCACCGGCGGCGTGAAGGTCTGGAGCAAGCAGATGGACCAGAGTTTCACCGAAACTTCATCCGCTTTTGTGACCGTGGCCTGATGGTTTTCGAGGAGAGGCGACGGTGACGCAGAAGCAAGACGAACTGGACATGCTGGCGGTCAACACAATCCGCACGCTTTCCATCGACGCCATTCAGAAAGCGAATTCCGGCCATCCCGGCACGGCCATGGACGCGGCACCCACGGCCTATGCGCTGTGGCAACAGGTGCTGCGCTACGACCCGAAGACGCCGCATTGGATCAACCGCGACCGTTTCGTGTTGTCGGCGGGACACGCATCGATGCTGCTCTACAGCCTGATCCACCTCGCCGGCATCGAGGCGGCGGAGACCTCCTACCAGAAGCCCGGCGGCGAGGCGGTGTCCCTCGCCGACATCGAGTCGTTCCGCGAGGAAGGCAGCCGCTGCCCGGGTCACCCCGAATATGGCTGGACGACGGGCGTCGAATCCACCACCGGGCCGCTGGGGCAAGGTCTTGCCACCAGCGTCGGCATGGCGATCGCCGGCAAATGGCTCGCCGCCACCTACAACAAGCCGGACTTCGACTTGTTCGACTTCAATGTCTACGGGCTCTCAGGCGAAGGCTGCCTGATGGAGGGCGTCGCCAGCGAGGCGGCGTCGCTCGCCGGTCATCTCAAGCTGTCGAACCTCTGCTGGATCTTCGACAACAACAACGTGACCATCGACGGCCACACCAACATCACCTTCACCGAGGACGTGGCGAAGCGGTTCGAGGCCTATGGCTGGCACATCGCCCATGTTCAGAACCCGAACGAACTCGGCCAACTGACCAAAGCCTATGACGAATTCCTCGCGACCGACGACCAGCCGACGCTGATCGTCGTGCACAGCCATATCGGTTACGGCTCGCCCGAGAAGCACGACACGCCGGCGGCCCATGGCGAGCCGCTGGGGGTGGAAGAGGTCCGCCGCACCAAGGAATTTCTCGGCTTCGATCCCGACAAGAGCTTCGTGGTGCCGGACGGCGTGCGCGAGGTCTTCGCCGCTCGGATGGGCAAGCGCGGCACCGATGCCCGCGCCAAATGGGACGCGCTGTTCGCCGGCTACGCCAAGACATACCCGGCCGAAGCAGCCCAGATCGACCTCATCCGAAACCGCGGGTTGCCGCAAGGATGGGACGGCGACATTCCGACTTTTGCGCCTGATCCCAAGGGGATAGCCACGCGCGAGCCCTCCGGCAAAGTCCTGAATGCCATCGCCGCGAAGGTGCCCTGGGTGCTGGGCGGCGCGGCTGACGTGGCCGGCAGCACCAAGGTCAATTTGAGCTTCGAGGACGCCGGCGAGTTCCAGCCCTATGGCGAGCTCGGCGACTATGGCGGCCGAAACTTGCGCTACGGCATTCGCGAGCACGCCATGTGCGCCATCGTCAACGGCATGGTGCTGTCGGGACTGCGCGGCTACGCGTCCGCCTATCTGATCTTCACCGACTATGCGCGCGGCGCGATCCGTCTGTCGTCGCTGATGGATCTTCCCGTCCTGCATATCTGGACGCACGATTCCATCAGCCTCGGCCAAGACGGCCCGACCCATCAGCCCATCGAGCAGATGGTCTCGTTGCGAGCCATTCCCGGCATGATGGTCATCCGGCCAGCCGACGCAACGAGACGGCGGAAGCCTATCGGCTGGCGATGCCGCAGACCCACCGTCCCACAGCGCTCATTCTGTCGCGCCAGGCGCTGCCGATCTTCGACCGCAACAAGCTGGCGCCGGCGAGCGGTCTCGCCAAGGGCGCTTATGTACTGGCCGAGCCCCCGGGCGGAAAACCCGACGTGATCCTGATCGGCACGGGGAGCGAGGTGGCGCTGTGCTTGGCGGCGCGCGATCAGCTTGCGGCGGAGAACATCAAAGCGCGAGTCGTCTCAATGCCTTGCCGCGAGCTGTTCGACGCGCAGGACGAGGCCTATCGCGAGTCCGTGCTGCCGTCGTCCGTCACGGCCCGGGTGACGGTGGAGGAAGCCTCGCCCATTGGCTGGGACCGCTATGCGGGGCCTAAGGGTATCGTGCTCGGCATGCATACATTCGGCATGTCGGCACCGCTGAAGGTGGTCGCCGAGCATTTCGGGTTCACGCCGGAGCGGGTCGCCGCCGCCGCCAAAATGGCGCTGGGCCTCTAGTCTTTTCGCGTTCCGGCGCTCGGAACGTCCTGACATACGAAACGAGGAGATGAAGGATGCAACTTGGCATGATCGGCCTCGGTCGAATGGGCGCCAACATGACCGTGCGGGCGATGAAGGCCGGCCACGACATGCACGTCTACGACACGCATGCCCAGGCGGTGAAGGCGCTGACCGACAAGGGCGCCAAAGGCAGCACGGACCTGAGCGATTTCGTGAAGGGCCTCGATAAGCCGCGCGCTATCTGGATGATGGTTCCGGCGGGCGCGGTCGACGCGGTGCTCGACGGCCGCCGCATCCTGGACGCCGGCGACATCATCGTCGACGGCGGCAACTCCTATTATCACGACGATCTCCGCCGGGCTAAGGCACTGAAAGAAAAGAGTCTCCACTATGTGGACGTGGGCGTGAGCGGAGGCGTGTGGGGTCTCGACCGAGGATACTGCATGATGATCGGCGGCGAGGACGCGGTGGTGCAGCGGCTCGATCCGATCTTCAAGGCGCTGGCCCCTGGCGTCGGCAACGCGGCCCGCACGCCGGGCGCCACCGGCGAACCCTCTCCGGCCGAGAACGGCTATCTGCATTGCGGACCGAACGGCGCCGGGCATTTCGTCAAGATGGTGCATAACGGCATCGAATACGGGATCATGGCGGCCTACGCGGAAGGGCTCAACATCCTCAAGAACGCCAATGCGGGCACGGTCAAGCGCGAGACGGACGCGGAGACGACGCCGCTGCGCAATCCGGAGCTCTACCAATATGAGCTGAACTTGCCCGAGGTCGCCGAGGTGTGGCGGCGCGGCAGCGTCATCGGCTCGTGGCTGCTCGACCTCACGGCGAGCGCCTTGCGCCATAACCCGGACCTCTCCAACTTCGAGGGGCGCGTGTCGGACTCCGGCGAAGGCCGTTGGACCTTGCAGGCGGCGATCGACGAAGGGGTGCCGGCGCCCGTCATCAGCTCGGCGCTGTTCAGCCGCTTCGCCTCGCGTGGCGATGCGGAGTTCGCCGACAAGCTGATGTCGGCCATGCGCTGGGAATTCGGCGGCCATCTTGAGAAGAAGGCGCCATGACGAACGCGAAGAATGGGTTTCCGACGCGCTCGTCTTCTTCGGCGCCACCGGCGACCTCGCCTATAAGCAAATCTTCCCGGCGCTCTACGGGCTCGTGCGCGACGAGGGCCTGTCGACGCCGATCATCGGCGTCGCCAAGCAAGGCTGGGGGCTCGATCAGCTAAAGCAGCGCGCGGCGGACAGCGTCAAAGCCCATGGCGGCGACATCACCTCCGAAGCCTTCAACAAGCTGCTGAGCCAACTTCGCTACGTGGACGGCGACTACGCCGACCCGAATGTGTTCACCGAGCTGCGCAAGCAGATGGGCGACGCCCAGCGCCCCCTGCACTATCTCGCCATTCCACCGGTGCTGTTCTCCGAGGTCGCCTCGCAGCTCGCCAAGTCCGGCTGCTCCAAGAACGCGCGCCTCGTGGTCGAGAAGCCGTTCGGGCGCGACCGGGCGTCGGCCGAAGCGCTGAGCCGCATCCTCGATGAGTATTTCTCGGAAGACGACATTTTCCGCATCGACCATTATCTCGGCAAGGAGCCGGTGCAGAACATCCTCTACACGCGCTTTGCCAACTCGACCTTCGAGCCGATCTGGAATCGCAACTTCGTGCGCAGCATTCAGATCACCATGGCGGAGAATTTCGGAGTGCAGGATCGCGGCGCGTTCTATGACGAGGCGGGCGCCATCCGCGACGTGCTGCAGAACCACATGCTGCAGATCCTGGCCTCGCTGACCATGGACCCGCCCACGGGGCAGGAGCACGAGGCGATCCGCGACAGCAAGGCCAGCCTGCTCAAGTCTGTCCGGGCGCTGGACGCCGGGCATGTCGTGCGCGGACAATATATCGGCTACGAGAGCGTGCCGGGCGTCCGGCCCGGCTCAACCGTCGAGACCTTCGCCGCCGCCAGGCTCGCCATCGACAGCTGGCGCTGGGAAGGCGTGCCCATCTTCATCCGCACCGGCAAGGTGATGCCGGTCAGCATCGCCGAGGCCGTCGTCCAATTCAAGAAGCCGCCGCGCGAGACCTTCGGCGAGATCGACTCGCTGGGCTGCGGCCATATGCGCTTTCGCATCCAGCCTGACGTGACCATCGCCTTGGGCACGCGCGTCAAGATCCCAGGCGACCGCATGATCGGCGACGACGTGGAGCTGATCCTGACGCGGCAGCCGGGCGCCGACAGGCCGCCTTATCAGCGGCTGTTGGGCGACGCCATGCACGGCATCAGCGATCTGTTCACCCGCGAGGACATCGTCGATGCCGAGTGGCGCATCGTCAACGACGTGCTCGGCGACGTGACCCCGGTCTATCGCTACGAACCCGGCACCTGGGGGCCCGACGAGGCGTTGCAGCTCGTCGGCGGCGACGGCCCCTGGCTCAACCCCAAGCCGGCGTAGACGGCCCATGTCCGAGACGCATGACGTGATCTTCCTGTTCGATGTCGACAACACGTTGCTCGACAACGACCGCATGAAGAGCGATCTCGGCAAGCATGTCGAAGCCACGTTCGGCGAAGGCGCAAACGACCGCCTCTGGGCGCTCTACGAGGAGGAGCGCGCCAAGCACGGCTATGCCGACTTCCTCGGCACACTCGAGCGCTTCCGTCTGGAGCATTTGCACGACCCGCGCGCCCTGCTGCTGGCCAACTGGGTCATGGACTATCCCTTCATCGAACGCCTCTACCCGGACGCACTCGGCGTCGTGCGCCATGTCCGCCAATGGGGGCTGCCGGTGATCCTCACCGACGGCGACGGCGTGTTTCAGCCGCACAAGCTGGAACGGGCCGGGTTGTGGACCGCGTTCGACGGCCACGTGCTCAATTACATCCACAAGGAAGAAGAGCTCGACTCCGTCCGGCGCGCCTATCCATCGCGGCACTACGTCCTGATCGACGACAAGCTGAAGCTGCTCAATGCGGTGAAAAGCGCCTGGGGCAATGCGGTCACAACTGTCTTCCCTCGCCAAGGACACTATGCGAACGATCCGGATTCCCTGGCGGATCAAGGGCCGGCGGACATCGAAGTCGACCGCATCGCGGACTTGATGGAACACGATTTCTCGGCGTTATCGCCGGCCTGACGAGGAGACATTGCCGTGAAAGCAACGCAAGCACTACACGATCTCGGGCAAAGCCTGTGGCTCGACGACATCACCCGCGATCTGCTCGATAGTGGCACGCTCAAGACATATATCGACGAGCTGTCGGTCACGGGGCTTACCTCCAATCCGACGATCTTCGACAACGCCATCTCCAAGTCGAACAGTTATGACGGCGAGATGAAGCGGCTGATGAAGGCGGGGTACTCGGGAGAGGCGCTATTCTTCGAGCTGGCGCTCCAGGACTTGTCACGAGCGGCCGACCTGTTCGCACCCATCCATGAGAAGACGGCTGGGGTCGACGGTTTCGTGTCCCTGGAAGTCTCGCCCCTGCTCGCCTACGACACGCAAGCCACCATCGCCGAGGCGAAGCGCCTCTATGGGCGGGCTCACAAGAAGAACCTCTTCATCAAGATCCCCGGCACCAAGGAAGGGCTTCCGGCCATCGAGGAAGCGATCTTCTCCGGCGTCACCGTCAATGTCACGCTGCTGTTCTCGTCCGACGACTGCAAGGCGGCGGCCGACGCCTACATGAAGGGGTTGGAGCGGCGGATGGCGGCCGGGCTCGACCCGGACGTGCGCTCGGTGGCGTCCATCTTCATCAGCCGCTGGGACAAAGCCGTGCTCGACAAGGTGCCCGATGCGTTGCGGGACAAGCTCGGCATCGCCGTGGCGCATCAGGCCTATCGCGACTATCGCACGATGCTCGCCTCCGACCGCTGGCAGCGTCTTGAGTCCATGGGCGCCCGGCCGCAACGGCTGCTCTTTGCCAGCACCAGCACCAAGGACCCGCGCGCGCCCGACACTCTCTATATATCCGCGCTGGCCGCGCCGAATACGGTCAACACCATGCCGGACAAGACGCTGCTCGCCTTCGGCGATCACGGCAAACTCGACGGGGTGCTGGCGCCGGACGGCGGCAATTGCGAAGAGGTTCTGGCGGACTACGAGAAGGCCGGCATCTCCATCGCCGCGCTCGCGGCGCAATTGCAGAAGGAGGGTGCCGCATCCTTCGTGTCTTCGTGGCAAGACCTGCTGAAGTCCATCGAGACCAAGACCAAAGCGCTGAATTAAGGGAGGCCGCGAGATGGGGTCCACAAAGCTGACCGACACCGCTTCGTGGCAGGCGCTTGCCGCGCATCATGCCAAGATCAAGGACGCCCATCTCCGGCAGCTCTTCGCCGACGATCCGGACCGGGCGAAGCGCTTCTCGGTCGAGGGCGCCGGGCTGTTCCTCGACTACTCCAGAACCGCATCACCGAAGAGACGGTTGCGCTGCTTCTCGATCTCGCCAAGGAGCGCGGCGTGGCGGAGCGGCGCGACGCCATGTTCCGGGGCGAGCGGATCAACGTGTCGGAGAACCGCGCCGTTCTGCATGTGGCCTTGCGTGCGCCGCGCGACGAGATCATCGAACTCGACGGGCATAACGTCGTGCCGGACGTGCATGCGGTGCTCGACCGCATGGCGGCCTTCGCCGACAAGATCCGCGACGGCTCATGGACGGGACATACGGGCAAGCGCATCAAGAACGTCATCAATATCGGCATCGGTGGCTCCTATCTCGGTCCAGAGATGGCTTATCTCGCCTTGCGCCCCTACACCGACCGCGCCATGACGTTCCGCTTCATCTCCAACGTGGACGGCGCCGCCTTCACCGAGGCGACGCACGACCTCGATCCCGAGGAAACGCTATTCATCGTCTCGTCGAAAACCTTCACCACGCTGGAGACCATGACCAACGCGGCGACCGCGCGAGCCTGGTGCGTGGCCAAGCTCGGCTCCGAGGCGGCGGTGGCCAAGCATTTCGTCGCCAACTCCACTAACACCGCGGGCGTTGAGAAATTCGGCATCGACACCGCCAATATGTTCGAGTTCTGGGACTGGGTCGGCGGGCGCTACTCGATGGACTCGGCCATCGGCCTCTCCACCATGATCGCCATCGGGCCCGAGAACTTCCGGGCAATGCTCGACGGCTTCCACGCGATGGACGAGCATTTCCGTACCGCGCCGCCAGAGAAGAATCTGCCGATGCTGATGGGCCTGCTCACGGTTTGGTACAACAATTTCTTCGGGGCGCAGACACTCGCCGTGCTGCCCTACGCGGAGCATATGGCGCGCTTTCCCGCTTATCTCCAACAATTACAGATGGAGAGCAACGGCAAGCATGTCGATCTCGGCGCCAATCACGTGGACTACCAGACGGGTCCGATCATCTGGGGCGAACCGGGCACCGACGGGCAGCATTCCTTCTACCAGCTGATCCATCAGGGCACGAAGCTCATCCCGTGCGACTTCATCGGCTTCCTCACGCCCTTAAGCCCGCTTGCCGGCCACCACGATCTGCTGATGGCCAATCTGTTCGCTCAGGCCGAGGCCCTCGCCTTCGGCAAGACGGCGGCGGAGTTCGCGGCGGAAGGCTCCCCACCGGCGCAAACGCCGTTCAGGGTCACCGAGGGCAATCGCCCGACCAATATGATCCTCGCCGACACGCTCGACCCCAAGACGCTCGGCGCGCTGGTGGCCCTCTACGAGCATAGCGTGTTCACCCAAGGCGCCGTCTGGGACATCGATTCTTTCGATCAATGGGGCGTGGAGCTCGGCAAGGTGCTCGCCAACCGCATCATCCCCGAGCTCAAGGACAAGGACACGCCGAAGCTTAGCCATGACTCATCGACCAATGCGCTGATCGAGCGCTACCGGCAGCACAAAGGCTGAGAGATTAGGCCGCGGCGCGGGCCCTCAAGGCGGCGGCGCGAATAGCTTCGATGTTGCCGGCGTACTCGCGGTCCTTGAACACCGCGGAGCCGGCCACGAGCGTATTGGCGCCGGCCTCGACGACCAGCGGCGCCGTGTCGGCGTTGATGCCGCCGTCCACCTCGATGCGGATCGGCCGGGAACCGATCATCTCGCGGATGGCTCTGATCTTGTGGAGCTGGGCCGGGATAAAGGTCTGACCGCCGAAGCCGGGATTGACCGTCATCACCAGCACATGGTCGAGCTTGTCGAGCACGTATTCCAGCGCGGTTTCCGGCGTCGACGGCGTGAGGCTCACGCCTGCTCGCTTGCCGAGACCTTTGATGATCTGGAGCGAGCGGTCGAGATGCGGCCCAGCTTCCGCGTGCACGGTGATCATGTCGGCGCCCGCTTCGGCGAAGGCTCCGAGATAGGCATCGCAGGGCGCGATCATCAAATGCACATCGAACGGCTTCTTGGAATGAGGCCGCAGCGCCTTGACCACGTCAGGGCCGATGGTGATGTTGGGAACGAAATGCCCGTCCATCACGTCGACATGGATCCAGTCGGCGCCGGCCGTGTCGACGGCACGCACCTCCTCACCGAGCTTGGCGAAGTCGGAGGACAGAATCGACGGCGCGATGATGATCTCGTGGGTCATTTGAGCCCTGGCGAGCGGTAGCAGTCAGACGGCGCAAATCTAGCCCGAGTCGGCGAACCCGGAAAACCGGGGAAGGCTAGACCGGGGAGCTTGCGGCGCCCTTAACTTTTTGCCCCTATCGTCCGCGCGATCGACGCCGGGAGGCATTTATGCGCCCGCTTTTGGGACGCTTCGCGTCTATGAGAACGCCACCGCGCTGGCCGAGGCCGGGGCCGAATATGTCTGCGATCTCGCCGGGGGCCGTAGCGGCCGCACGATCATCGCGCTCTCCGGCGGCAATACGCCGAAGCCCCTCTATGAGCGCCTCGGCGCCGAACCGATCAAAACGCGAATGCCTTGGGACCGGATCGATTGGGTTCTCGGCGATGAACGCTTCGTGCCGCCATCCGATCCGGCCAGCAATTTCGGCATGGCGCGCGCGGCCTTCCTGGGCCATGTGCCGGTGCCGCCGGCGAGTGTGCATCCCGTGGACACCGACGGCGTCACGCTGGATGAGGCCGCCATCCGCTACGAGGCCATGCTGAAGAGACTTTATGGCGCGGACACGTTGGAAGCCGGCCGGCCTTTGCTGGACCTAACTTTGCTCGGACTCGGCGAGGACGGGCATACCGCCTCTTTGCTGCCGGGTGAGCCGGTGCTTCAAGAGCGCACCCGCTGGGTGGCCCCGGTGCCCAGGGGCCGCGTCGAGGAGCGCATCACCCTCACCTATCCGGCGCTGAACGCCAGCACCGTGATCACCTTCCTCGTCGCCGGCGAGGGCAAGCGCGCCATCCTCGACAAGATCCTATCGGGCGACACGGACTTTCCGGCCTCTCATATCCGCCCGCAAGGCGAAGTCATTTGGTTTACCGACCGCGCCGCGGCCGGCCGATGGGCCTAGGCCGATCCGGCCAACGGCAATTGCGCCTCAACGCTGTGACTTTTGTTCCAGAACTCTCCTCCGCCTCCATGTTTGGAACGGCTTGGTGCCGGTTTGCGCCGGTGGTCAGGTCGCCGTAATGCGCATCCTCGGCCAGCAGCCGGTGAAGTTCCGCCGATGGAAGAACTGGCGTTGGCAGTTGGGACATGATCTCTCCGCTGGCCCTGGTTTTCCGTTCAAAGCCGGATCGGCATGCAAATCCGATGCCCCTTCAACCATTCGTCAACGTTGGTGCGTCATGCTGAACCGAGGTAGCCGCAGGCCGCAACCAGGCCGAACTTGCCCGCGATTCGCCGGCCCGGAGCCCCATCATGACATCTCCGCTGCAGCGCATTTGCTATATCGAGGACGAGCCGGACATCCGCTCGATCGCCGAGTTCGCCTTGACGGAACTCGGTGGCTTCGCAGTCGAACTCTACGAGAGCGGGCAGCAGGCCATCGACAAGGCGCCCGGGTTTAGGCCCGATCTTATTCTCCTCGACGTGATGATGCCCGGCATGGACGGCATCGAGACATTTGAGCGCTTGAAGGAAATTCCGGAGACCGAGGAGACACCCGTCATCTTCATGACAGCGAAGGCCATGCAGGATGAGGTCAAACGCTATCTGTCCCTGGGCGCTTCGGCGGTGATCCCTAAACCCTTCGATCCGCTCAACCTACCCGATCAACTGCGCGAGATCTGGGATCGCCAGTAAGCCGACTGCGACCGGCGATGCCCCTACTTGCCGAACTCGACCGCAATTCCCTCGGAGGTATGCCGGACGACTCGACCGGCGGTTCGGCCCACGCGGACCTGCTCGCCAATCGCCGGACGCTCCTCGATCGCCAAAGCCGCACCGCCCAAAGACAGATCAAGAACGCGGCAGGGATAGACCTCGCCGTTTTCGAGCAATAGCTGCGTGGTGCCCCGGTCGATCTTCATGCGCTTCTCCCGGCGCAGAGCAATGCCTTCGTCGGGCGGGGTGTCAGGTGTCTCTTGCGTCTGCGGGACGACATCCTCGGCCAGCATGACGGGGGTCGGGTTGGCCTCACCCGGCTTGGCCGATGTGTGACTCCGCCACGCCATGTAATGTTCGAAATTTTCGACGACGGTGCACAGATTGGCAATGTCGATCGGCTTGGCGATGACGAGATCGAACGTCTCCCAGTTGTCGGGGTGCGCCATGAAGCCGGATACATCGGCCGTGATGCCAATGAAATGAGTCTGCGCTGCTTTGTCCGCGGACAGTGACTTATACGTCGAGACCACCCTCAGGCCGTCCATGGTCGGAAGGTGAAAATCCATCAGCGCGATGTCGTAGTGGCGATCCTGCAGGGCATTCAGGGCCCTCGCGCCGTCCTCCACGGTATCGACATCATGGCCGCGCTGCGTGAGCAGAAGTTTCAGCAGATCTTGAGTAATGATGCTGTCCTCGGCGACCAAGATCGCCAAGGACACCCTCGCTCTACCTGCCGGGGATGTGACCATGTCAATTTCCGAACCCTGCGATGCGGCCATGGATCTTCCTCGTCCAATAAGGGTCCCTTGCGAATAGCAAGGGCTGGTCACGACGGCCGCAGCCCAAACTCCGTGAACAGGGATGACTCAACTAATTTAAGTCATCACAGGTGCATGAAGGTTTCATTAGAGTTTGGCACCGTTGCCAATGGATTCAGGCGGCAGATACGCGCTTCGGGGCCGCAGCCGGCGCGCTTGCGCGCTTGTTCTTGCCACCTTTCCGGGGCGCCAAGGGCAACTCGAAGAAGAAGGTCGTCCCCTCTCCTTCCTTAGACCTAAAGCCGATACTGCCACCGTGTGCCTCAACGATCGATTTTGAAATGCTGAGCCCAAGTCCCACACCCCCAAGCCGGCGCGTCGACGAGGAATCCGCCTGTGCGAACGCGTCGAATACTCGGTTCTGAAAGTCCTTGGGAATTCCGGGGCCGTGATCGACGACTGAGATCCGCAGCAAGCCGTCGCGGCGGGCGACATCGACTTCGATTTGGCCGCCGGGCTCGGTGAACTTCATGGCGTTAGACACGAGGTTGTCGACAACCTGCTGAATCCGAAGCGGGTCCGCTTCCAGCTTCAGGTCCTTGGCACGAGGATCGACCTTGAGCTCGATTGTCGGCGGATCGATGCCAATCCGCTTATTCTGGATGATCTGCTCGAGGAACGGCTCAATCACCACGATGCCGCGATCGAGACTGAACCGGCCCGAATTGATTCTGGTGAAATCGAGCAGATCGTTCACGATCGACATAAGGCGCATACAATTGCGCGCCGCCATATCGATCAATTCGCTCGTCTTCTCTGGCTGCTGCGCGATCTTGCCGGAGCGGATGAGAGCGAGCGCGCCATGAATTGGCGTGAGCGGCGTACGCAGTTCATGACTGACTTTTGCCAAGAATTCATCCTTAGCGGTGTCGGCCTTCTTGAGGTCAGTGATGTCGGTTTCGATCGCCACGACGCCGCCCTCGCGCGTCCGGCGCTCGCTCCACATCAGCCAGCGTTCTCCCCGGCTTTGGATGGTTGACGTTCCGTCCGCTTGCCGATGCTGGGCGAGACGGGCTGCCAACTGCGCATCGGTTGGCTTGGCGAGCGGGCCGTCGCCGCAGTCGAGGCCAGCTCTGACGAGGGATTCGAATTTCGCGCCCGGGACCACGAGATCCTTGATCGAGGCGTGCATGCCTTGATAGCCGCTGTTGCAAACAAGCAGCGTGTCGTCCGCGCCGTAGAGCGCGAAGCCGTCGTTGATGCTCTCGATGGCGTCGAGCAGCCGTTCCTTGGCGGTATCCGCGGCGCGTTGGGCTTGCCGGCGCGTGCCGATTTCCGCCCGCAACTGACGGGTCCGCTCCTCGACCCTCTGTTCGAGGACTTCCTGGAACCGGGTCCGTTGCAGCGCATCGCCGATCTGAATGCCGATGCTCGCGAGCATGCGGCGCTGATCGTCCGAAAACGAGCCGTCCGGATTGTCGCTTATCAGATTGAGAAGTCCGCGCCCGACCCATCGACCGTCAAGGGGATGCCGACGTGACCGCGCGGGTTGCTGGCACTGGTCTCGGCAAGGCACTCGCAATATTGGATATGCTCCGTACCGGTCAGCTCGCCGTGGTCGAGCATGCGCTGGCAAGTGCACTTCTGGGGCGTGGCGGCGGCTTCGTCGAGCTCCACCAGCCCGGCCAGCCCGGCCAGCCGGTAGCTGCCGGAATCGCGGAGATACAGCCACGCCGCCCGCACGCTGGGAATGCTCAGCGCTCCCTTCACCGCGAATGCGGCAACTTCCGCCTCGCTCCGGCAGTGATTGAAGCCGCCGGCCAGGCCATAAAGGGCGTTTAGAGTCTTATTCGATTGGGCCAGTTCCCTCTGGCGGGTTTCGAGCTGTTGGTTCAACCCCACCGCTTGCTCGTAGGTCGAGATCAGCAGGTCGAGAATCTGTTGCTGCCCGGAGTTGATCAGATGCCGCTTGCCGGCGAGCTCGATCCCGATGCCGACCTCACGCTGCCTCGCATCGCGGCCTTCCCTGTTGGCGAGCAGGGAGCGGATGCCCGAGAGGAGTTGCTCCTCTTGGTAGGGTTTCACCAGAAAGTTGTCGGCGCCGGCCTCGAGACCCTTGAATACATCGTGGGGACTGGACAGCGTGGTCACCAGGATCACCCCGATGGACTTGAGCGCCGGATCGGCCTTCACTGCCAGGCAGAGTTGATTGCCGTCCATCTTCGACATCATCACGCCGCTGATGATGACCGACGGCATCCTGGCCTTGGCGAGTTCAAGTGCTTCCTCGCCGTCTCGCGCGGCGATGACGACGAAGCCGTTTTCTTCCAGAAGCCAACGCAGCTGGTCAGCCTGGGTTGGGCTATCCTCGACGATGAGGACAGTCGTCTCCTCAGCCGAGTTGGGCTTGGTCCGCTCTGACATCCGACTTCTCCGCCGCTTCACGCTGTGACGATTGCATCAGCTCCGCGATCAATCTCGGCGGCGGCGCATCCGTCGCCGCACCGATTTCCAAGGCAGTACTTGGCATGCCGAAAACAACTCTGGCCTTCCTGTTCTGAACCGCTGTCTGGGCAACGCATTAAAGCTCCGTTACATGTAAACAAGCGTAACTAGAGAGTGGCAAAGTTCTCGGGAAAGGTTAGCGTAGTGATACGCTTGACCATGGACATCATCTGTCACCAGCCGGCGGGTATTCTTTCGCTGTGGCGCAAATGGTTTTTCGGTTCGCCGAGGGATCAATCGCGTGGGAACCCAAGGCTGCTTAACCCGCACGGCCGCCGATCGTCTGGACCGGCCACTCCAGCTCAGCCTTTGCTCGCGCGCTATTGAAGTCGAGGGCCGCAGGGCCGCTTCTAGGCGTTACCTAAATATTAAGGTTAACAGCTTCTTAACCACTTCGGCCCTCTACTCCAGTCGTTGCAGGGGATGGAGGCCAGTGATTTGCGCGCAGCGTTCGAGCCATTTTTGCGCTGCATTGCCAGGGTTTTTCTGGCCGGCGCCGCATCGCTTGGCGCGGTCGGCTGCGACCAGTCGCAGCTTGGCGAGCTCAGCCTTCCTCCCAGTCTTTTGGCGGAATCCTTCGTGGTGGAGGCAGCCGCCGCCGAGGCCGGTCAAGTCGAGCCAGCGCCGGTCCTTGAAGCGGTTGTCATGGACGAGGACCCGCTCCTGCTGGCGCCGGGATCCGGCGCGACCGAGACCCTCCAAGAGGCCCTCGCCTCCGCCTATTTGGTCAATCCGGATTTGGCCGCGGCTCGCGCGAAACTGCGCGCCATCGATGAAGAGGTAGGCGTCGCCAAGTCCGGCCTCCGCCCGAACGTCACCGCCTCGGCCGATACAGGCTACGCCAATACCCACAACAGCATCACCGGCAACAATCCCGACGCCCAGGCGAATTTCGGCCCTGACGGCGACCTGATCAGCGACGGCACCACCCATCCGCGGGGCTATGCGCTCGGCGTCTCTCAACCCCTGTTCCAGGGCTTCCAGAACCTCAATGCGGTGCGCCAAGCCAAGGCGCGCGTCCAGGCCGGCCGCGAAGACTTGCGCCAGGCGGAGCAAACAGTGCTGCTCGCCGCGGTGACGGCGTATTCGGACGTGGTGCGAGATCAGACAATCGTCCGCCTGCGCGAGAAGAATGTCGCCGATCTGACCAAGGAGCGGGGGCGAACAGCGGCGGAGTTCAAGATCGGCGAAGTGACCCGCACCGACATGGCGCAGGCGGAAGCCCGGCTTTCCGGCGCTATCGCCTTTCTCAACGCGGCGCGGGCCGATCTCAAGGCAAGCCGCGCCGTCTATGAGAAGGTGATCGGCCACCCGCCTGGCAGGCTTGCTCCCACCCCGTCGATCTTCCAGCGCCTGCCCACCACGCTCGATCACGCCAACACCATTGCTGACGCCGAAAACCCGCAAATCCTGAGCGCGGTCTACACGGAGGAAGCGTCCCTTTATCAGGTCAATCAAATCATGGGCGAGCTCCTGCCCAGCGTCACTCTGGAGGCGCAGTACCAGCAACGCTACGACCTCAGCAGAGTGCTCGACGGAGAAGAAGCCACGACGGTCGTCGGCCGCGTAACCGTGCCGCTCTATCAAGGCGGCGGCGTCTCCGCCCGGGTTCGTCAAGCCAAGCAGACCAACACGCAGTACAAGCGGGAAGTCGAGTCGGCGAGACTGAGCACGCACTCCGATGTCCTGGCCAATTGGGGGATCTTGCAAACCTCCGGCCCGGAAATCACGGCCGCCAGAGCCGCCATCGCTAACAACAAAGTCTCCCTCGTCGGCACCCGCAAGGAGCAGAGCATCGGGCGGCGGACGACGCTCGACGTCCTCAACGCGCTCCGTGAGCTCGTGGATTCGGAGATCGGCCTGGTCGAGGCGCTGCACGGCCGGCTCGTGGCGGAATATTCGCTAGCGGCGGCCGTCGGCCGGCTGGATGCTCAAAGCCTCGGACTGTCCACCCCCTACTACGATCCAACCGAGCACTATGACGACGTCGCAAACAAATTGGTGGGCTTGCGCCCGCCATCGCCGCCTGACGCGGACAATTAGTCCGCCGTCACTCGGTCGCTAGAAATCCTCCGGACCGAAGGCCTTCAGCGTCGCGCCCAGATCAAGGCTGAGCGGCCCCGCCGCGCGCTGGCTGAGATTGGGGAAACCCCTCGTCGCTTGCTGTGGGTCTATGCCCGGCAATAGTGCGAAATCATAAGAGGACGGCCCCCGGACGACGAGCTCGTTATGGCCGAGTGCCGCACGGAGATTCGCGATGAACTGATCGCGGGCTCCGGCGAACAGGCGTCCGCCGTGCTCAGACGTGATGGCGCGCTCGTTCTTGTAGAAGACGTTCACCAGCGTGAATGGCGTGTTGTCTTCGTTGAACTTCTTCGCGGCGTCATTCAACGCCAGGATCAACTCATTGGGGAGCTCCTCGAAGCGCAGCGGCTTCTGGAACAGGCCGAGGAAGGAGCGGCCATATTCGGCGAACCCACTGCCCTGATCGGTCAGTTGATAGGAGAAGACATCACGCTCCCGGCACGTGCCCCACTCGTAATGCGCGTCGCAATCGAGACACACCATGCCGATGTCCGATTTGCCGTCCGTATGGCCGCAGCTTGGCAGATGACCATCGTCTGCACCGGTCCGAAATCGATGCCGATGCTTCCGAGCTCATGGTGGCACTTGGGACATACCAGCTCGAGACCGCGGCGGAAGTCCGACTTGGGACCCTGGAAGCCGCAGCGGAAGTGATGGATATATTCCTCTACAACCAGATTCGGCGAGCGGCACTTCACGCAGACGTCGCGGGCATGAAGGTGCGAAGACTCGCAGCGCCCACACTCGTGAAAGCGCTCGACGAACTCCCGCTTCAGGAGCCCCTTTCCGCGCATGCGCTCCGTCTCGCGCACCAGCACATCCGGACTCATCGTAATATTGTAGGAAACACAGCTCGGTGAGCTGGAATCGAGCGTCGCCGTCAAAGGCTTGCCGGACACGAAAATGCGGCCCAAGAGCCGATCCTCCAGATCGTCGCTCAACAAGAGATCGCGATGGAGGTGCGCGCGGCGTTCTTGAAAGCGCCGGATCAGACGGTCAACCCGATCGCGCTCGTGCGGCTCGAGCCTGGATGCATCGAGGTCTGCCCGGCCACCGAGGCTGCCGGTCAAATCGATCACCGGCAGCGCGTAAAGCGCCTTGCGGTCCCAGATCATGGCGAGATCGTCCGATGAAACCGGGACCTTGATGACCAGGGCGTCGAAGCGGACATCCCCCAAAGTGGCTTGCATCGCCCGGCTGGTGAACCGCGACGCATCCAGGTCGTCCGGCCAAGCCAGGAACTTGTGATCCATGCCATCGAGAATGGAGGGCAACGGCGCGACCGCCGCGGCGGGATTTGCCCTTCCGGCTTGGCTTGGTCGGCCGCTTCGCGGTCGGCGATATCCGCCTGCTCCTCGACCACCTTGCCGACCTGGTTGATGTCGAGCGGCTTCGGCAGAATGTAATCGAACTTTTCGCATCCCGACTCGGCGCGCAAGAGACCTTCGGGATCGGCGGTGATGGCAATCAGCCGCGGCAGCCTGTGTGCGCTCGTCGCCGCCTCGGCTTTGAGCGCGGCGGCAACTTGCAAGCCGTCCATGTGGGGCAGGTGATAGTCCAGCAAGGCAACGTCGTATGACTTCTCGCGCAGCGCCGCGAGCGCCTCCAGGCCGTCCGTGGCGACATCGACCTCATGGCCGCGCTGATTGAGCAGCAGCTTCAGGAGATCGTGCGTGATGGCGCTGTCCTCCGCCACGAGCACGCGGCGGGCGGCGGCGTGGTGCGGCTGGGGCCCGGCGTCGGGCGCGGCTTCCTTGACTGCGTTCGTCTTCATCATTCGGCACTACTCGTCGGTCCCGTGGCGTCGCGGAAAGGTCTCCCCGGCATCCCGCCGGGCAAACCTCTTGCAGTCTCTATGATCGGCGATACGCGTTACCAATTAGTCTTCAATTTTCCCGGCAAATTCCGGTTTCGAGCACGGTGCTGTGCAGCCCTTGCGCTTTAGCGAAACACCCGGTTGATCATCGCACCCATCACCTCGGCGGGCTTGATCTCGACGGACTTGTTGCCGTGCTTGCCGCCGTACACGAGGCGGATAAGCCGTTCCCGCGCATTTTCCGACTGGATGAATTGAACGGCGAAGCCGCCTTTATAGGCACGCACCAAGCGCGCATCGATCTCTAGCCCATCGAACTCCACATGCACCAAGGCTTCGTGGGTTTTGGGGGGTAGATCCCCCATCAGGCGCATGCCCCCCACGGAGATGTCCGCCACCGGGTAGCTGATCTTATGGCCGCCAATGGTGAGCGTGGCCTGGCCTTCGCTGCGGAAGCGACGCCGCCGCGAATTTCCGGTGCTTCGATACAGACGAAGCACGCCAGAACCAGAAGGATGATGTTGAACCAGCTCCAGAAGAGCGCGATGCCGGTCGCATCGGCGACAGGCCGGCTATCGTCGAGCACGAATGCCCAGATCACCCCGCCGACAGTCATCACTAGGCAGAAGAGAAAGATCCGCAGCATCGGCCATTGCAGGAAGCGTTTGGTACGATCACCGCCTTTGGCCGTCACCTCGAACTTATGCCCCTGCGGCCGGAAGAGCCCGACAAGCACCGACTTCGCGATGTCCGTGGCGATCAGAAGCTGGCTGAGGTCGGCCAGGATGGGCAGCACGCGGCGATGGGTGAGCCAGCTCATGACATAGGTGCCTGCCACCAAGACCGGCAACAGATAGGAGATCGCGTCGGGGACGTAGGCGTAGACCGCTTGGATGTTGAACCAGAGATAGGCGGCCGGCACGAGGATCGCGAGGATGCGGAATGCGTGCGTCGCCGACCAATAAAGAAACGTCTCGATCAGCATGACGCGGGTGCTCAGCGGGGCGTGCGACGTCAGGCTGAAGGGCCCGTTGGGACCGCGGCAGATCTGCATGAAGCCCAAGGCCCAGCGGCTGCGCTGGGAGATATATTCCCTGAGGCCTTCGGGCGCGAGGCCGAGCGACAAGGGCTCGTTGAGATAGATGGTGCGGTAGCCGATCTCGTTGAGCCTGAGCGTGATCAGATAGTCCTCGGTGACCGAGTCGGTCGGGAACTTCTTGATCTGCATGAGCGGCGCGAAGCGCAGCACGGCGGAGGTGCCGCAGCAGATGGCCCCTCCCCAGGCATCTTTAGAGGCCATAACCACATCGAAGAAGTAGCGCTGCTCGTCTGGCCAAACACGGGAGAGCGAAAGATTCTTCTGGATGGGATCGGCATTGAAGAAGTGCTGCGGCGTCTGCACTACGCCCACGTCCGGCTCGCGCATGAGCGCCAGCGCGCGGGTCAGCCACTGCCTCTTGGGCACGAAGTCGGCGTCGAGGATAGCAACGAAATCGGGGCGTTGCGGCAGTGTCGAGATGTGGCGCAAGGCATTGTTGATATTGCCCGCCTTGGCATTCTTGTTGTCGCCGCGCGTGAGGTAGCCACAACCCTGCCGTTCGCAGAGATCCTTGAGCCATTGCCTGCGTCCGTCGTCGCAGACCCATAGACGATAGTTTGGATAGTCGATTCCGAGCGCACCGATGATCGTGCGCTCCAGGATCAACTCTTCCTCGTTGTAGGTGCAGATGAGAACGTCGACGAGGGGCGGCTCGGGAAGGGACTTGAGCCAGGCGATATTCCGGTCGGCTTCGGCGGTCCGGTTACGAGTGCGGGTCAGAAAGAAGAGAGACAGGGTCACCCCGACCATGGACAGGAATTCGACCGACGTGAAGATGACGCCAAGGGCGAAGTCCAGCGTCAATCCTGCCGGGGGCAGCGTGTAGAAGATGCGCCAGAGCATGTAGCGCCAGGCAAGGAAAATGCACACCGCGATGACGCCGGTGCGGGCAAAGGTGCTGTCGCGATTGAGCCAGGGCAGAACGGCGTAGGCCAGCAGGAGCAGAACGATGCTCGGCAGGAACGCATCCCAATAGCTGATGCCCGTTGAAGGGATCATGGGGTGGCTTGCGCGGGGGCCGCCGATGAGTCGAAGGTCACGCGGCCCGTACGCCCGACATTGCACTCCTTCAGTGCCGCCAGCCCCGGTACGGCGACCGTGACATGGTACGGCTCCCGGCGCAGCGCCGCCTGCTCGATGGCGAAGTTGGAGCCGGCGGGCGTGAGGCCTGTCAGGGCGACGACGGACCCGGGATATTCCCGGCTCTCGCCGCGTATTTGGAACGTCGCCGGCTGCCCGATCCACAGCTCGTTATAGTCGGACTCGCTGACCGTCGCGGTGACGACGGCACCGCCGCAATCCAAGATGCGCAGGAGATCCTGGCCTTCATGCACCTTCTCACCGTCAGCGGTCAGCACCTCCCAAACGCGGCCACTGACCGTGGCCGTGACGTCGGTCTCGGCCCGCTTGGCGAACGCGCCGGTCTCGGTGGCGAGCTCGCTCTCGAGATAGGCTATGCGCGACGTGCGCTCCTCAACTTGACTGGCGAGTTCGGCGATCTGCTGGCTCACCTCATCCAGCCGCTGGGCTGACCGCGGCCGGTCGTTGTAGCTGTCGCCGATAAAGAGCCCCTTGCGGGCGCCGTCGAGTTCGACCTGATTGGCCTGTTGCCGCTTGCGCACGGCTTCGACATCCTGCGCGGCAACCTTGAAGTCCCGCTCCGAGTGCAGGAGCGCGCTGACGGTTTGGAAGCCCTCTGCTCTGAGCTGCTTGTCCCGCTCAAAGGACTTTCGTGCATCCTCATACCGCGCTTTGGCGGCGTTGAGCTCCGTCACGAGTTCTCCGGCCCGCGCTTCGAGCTGGCGAATCCGGCCCGTCTGGAACGCCTTGCTCTGTGCCGCGAGGTCCGCCTCTGTCTTCTTCAACTCTTCGGCGCGCTGCTCGAAGCCTGTCGCTTCCGTGCGCAGGCCGTCGATCGTCCGGCGCAATTCGTCGAGCCCCTGACGGTCGGCCCGGCTATTGGTCACACGCAATAGGGTTTCGCCCGGCTCCACCTGGGTGCCCACGGCGATGGTCGGCGCAACAATAGAAATCGTCCCGTCGATGGGGGCGCGCAGGTTTATCAACCGCGCATTAATCGTGGCCTCGGCGCTGGTCACCGAGAGGAGCCGCGACAGCGGCACCCAGGCGAGCGCCACGGCGACAAACAGGGCCAGAAGCGATTTGATGATCTTCGCCGGCGGAATGGATGCGAGCGACCACCCCGACCGTGCGGGCTTCGCCTTGGCTGGAGGCGCCTCGCTTGGAGGGGACGGAGCCGGCATTTCGGGAATCGCGCGCGCGCGCAGCTCTTCATTGAGCCGCACCAAGCGCTCCAAAGCCTCGGCTTCCCCGGCTCGCTCCTGGGAACGGGCGGTGCTCGATGGCTTGAGGGGCTCGTTGCTCTGGCGGGCTTGCGCCCAGAGATCGTGCGCCGTGGCCGTCGGTCCCGGCGCGGACATGGATGGGTTAGATTGCGCGGTCGCGCGCCTCAGCGCCCAAAGGTCGGCGGCCTCCGGCGGATCACCGTCATCGGGTTCCGACAGCGCCTCGTTCCACCTGTCGATGTCTTCCTGCAGCGCTTCGTCGATCTCGGGAAGATCATCCTCGGGCAGGGCCGGCGCTGGGCCATCCTCCGGCGCGCGCTCAGGGTCATGCTCCGCCGACGCCTCTTGCGGCAGCGGTTCGGACTGGTCTTTGGCGAGCCGGCGCGCGGCGGCGTCCTTCGCTTCCTCCTGGGCGTCGCCAGTCGCGGCGTCGCTCGACGGAGCGGACGGCACCTGCGGTTCTGGTTCAAAGTCCAAAGGAGACATGGTCTACCCTGTTCACCGAACCTGTCGCAGGTGAAATTCTCCCCGCTTGAATTCGGCAAGTTTTGCGTTTCGAAGTATCGCCAGGGATAGCAGAATGGGCGTTAACGCTAGGCGAAAGGCCGGTGCGCGAACCACTGTGTTGCTTAAAGAATGACTAAAATTTGATTCAAGCTCGCGGCATTGCCGCGAGACTGCCGCATCCTTGGGCAGTCAATCCACATAGCGCTTGAGCATCTCCATATAGTCCGTATCGGCAGCCGACAAATCCGGCGGCTCGAGACGAAAGATGTAAGACGGCTCCCACCACAGGCCGCCGCCCCAGGCCGTCCACCCGTCAAACACGCCCGAGCTTTCCGCGGCATCAAGCAGCGCCGGCAACTCGATGGCGCATTGCGCCTGTCCGGGAAGAGCAGGGTCGCCGCCGGCAAACTCGCCGAGAAATCCGCGCCGTCCCGGCGCCGCCTTGGCCCACGCGATAAACTCGTCAAGCCGCGATCCCGCACCGGCGACACAGTCGCCATGGGTGCCCGAGCTGTCGGTGTCGAGATATTGGTGCACGTCGAAGGCGAAGTTGTTCGCGGGATCGACAAAGGCCGCCATTTGCGCCGCGTTGCCGCTGGTGATCCAGGAATGAGCACCCGTATAGTCCGTGCCCGGCACCAGCAGACGATTGCGGATACCGGCGGCACGAATGGCATCGGTGACCGACTGGGCCGTCGCTTTCCAGTCGGCCGGCGCGATCCCCTCCGGCTCGTTCATGAGACCGAGCCAGACGCGGTCATTGTCCTTGAACGGTTTCGCCAAGCGCACCCATAGATCGGCGAGCGCCGACGCCGGGAGTGCGTCGCTGCCTACCTTAACGGCGGTGCCATCGACGGTGCGGCCGCCATATTCGTGCAGATCGAGCACGGCCGTCATGCCTCGGTCCGTGATCCACTCCACCACCTGCTTTATGCGGTCGAAGTCGCCGGTCCCGTCGCCGAGACTGTCGAGTTCCCCGTAGAGGCCATGCTGCACCCGTTCCCACCGAATGGGCACGCGCAATGCGGTAAAGCCACGGTCGGCGTAGTAGTCGACCTCGGCCTTGCTCGGATAGATGTAGTCAGTCCCGTAGGTTCCAGGGACCTTGCCGAAGTCTCCACCGGAGACATTCGCCCCGCGCAACATCGTGGGAGCCTGCGCGGGCGTGGCCGTAGCGGCGTCGCCAAAGAACACCGCCGCCGCCAGCGATGTGACAACCGATAGGCGGCGATGCGAAGTGTTGAACACGGGGCCCAAGCCTCGATTGGCGGATGACGTGCTGGCTGCCATGACAGTCTAGCGCGAAATCCCGACGGGCGGGTTACTCGGCCGCTTGCGGCCGGGCCGCGTGGTTGGCGCGTTGCGCCCACCGGGCTTTGCGCCGTTCAATCCATGCGGCGGCGTTGTCGCCCAGCATGAGAAGGCACGGGGTCAGCACCAATGTCAGTAGCGTGGCGAATGTCAGGCCGCCGGCGATGGCGCTGGAAAGCTGCGTCCACCACTGCGTGGACGGCGCGCCGATGGACACGTCCTGACCGATGATGTCGATGCTGAGCGCGAACACCATCGGCATGAGGCCGAGAACGGTGGTGATGGACGTGAGCAGCACGGGACGCATGCGCTGCGCTGCCGTGCGCAGGATAGCTTCCTTGGGCGCGAGTCCTTGCGCCTTCATGTCATTATAGGTGTCGATCAGGATGATGTTGTTGTTCACGACGATACCAGCCAGCGCGATGACGCCGATGCCGCCCATGACGATGCCGAAGGGCTGACCGGTGATCAGCAGGCCCAGCATGACGCCGGCGGTGGAGAAAATGATCGCGCTCAGCACCAGCCCGGTCTGATAAAAGCTGTTGAACTGAGTGAGCAGGATCGCGGTCATGGCAAAGATGGCGATGACGAACGCGTTGAGAAGGAAGTTGCCCGCCTCGCGCTGGTCTTCGTCCTGGCCTTTGAAGCGCACGGTCACCGCCGGATCGATATTGGCCTCGGCCACCGCTGCTTTCAGCTTGCGCACTTGATCGTCGACCAGCAGGCCTTCGGCGACGTCGGCCTGGATGGTGATGACGCGCCGGCTATCGGTCCGGTTCAAGTTGCCGGTCTTCTGCGCCGGCTCGAAACTGACGAAGTTGCCGATCGGGACTTGGCCCCTGCTGGTCGGCACGCGCAGCCGGTTGAGCTGCTCGAGATTGCGTTCGGCGAGCGGGAAGCGCAGACGGATGTCCACTTCCTCGTCGGCATCGTCGGGGCGGTATTCGGCGACCTTGATGCCGTTGGTGAGCATGGTGACGGCATCGCCAAGCACGGCGACATCGGCTCCGTTGCGGGCCGCCTTCTCCCGGTCGACCTTGAGCCGCCACTCGATACCCGGCAGCGGACGGCTGTCCTGCGCGTCGATGAAGCCGCCGATCTGCTGCATCATCAGCCGCAGATTCTCCACCGTGCCCGGCATTTTCTCGGGATCGCGAGAGGTCACCTGAAGCTCCACCGGCTTGCCGGCCGACGGTCCGCCTTCCTGCTTGCGGACTTCCAGGATCACGCCGGGAATATCGGCGGTGAGCTTGCGGACCTCTTTCAAGATCTCCGATGCCGGCGGCCGCGTGCGCCAATTGGTGAACTCAAATTGGATGATGCCGACGACGTCCTCGGCCGATCCCGTCTGCGACGGCTTACCGCCCGCCCCGAGGGTCCGGGCATAGACGGTCTCGAAATAGGGAAGCGCCAAGAGCCGGGCCTCGACCTTGCGCACGACGGCGTCCATTTCCCGGATCGATAGATCGCCACGGGCCCGGACCTGCACTTGCGCCAAGTCCGGCTCGACGTCCGGGAAGAACTCGACGCCGCGGCCGAACATGCCGAACGCCACATAGGTGCCGATGAGCAGGGCCACGGCGATGCCGAGAACCTTTGCCGGATGGGCAAGCAGGCGCTTCAACGTGCCGAGATAGAATCCGGCGGGCCCCTTGATCGTCTCGAGATCGCCGTCTTCGGCGGCCTTGATGGCGGCCAGCAACTTGCCGTCGTCTTCGTTGGGGCGGCCGATGACGCCGCCAAGCACCGGGATGAAGATCAGCGCCATGGCCAGCGACGCCGTCAGGGTCACCAGAACGGTGATCGGCAGAAACTTCATGAACTCGCCGACGATCCCCGGCCAGAACAGCAGGGGCAAGAACACGACCAGGGTGGTGGCCGTCGAGGCGATGATCGGCCAGGCCATGCGCTTGGCCGCCTCGGCATAGGCGACCTTGCGGTCCTTGCCCTCGGCCATCTTCCTGTCCGCCAGCTCCACGGTGACGATGGCGCCATCCACCAGCATGCCGACCACGAGGATGAGGCTGAACAACACGACGATATTGAGCGTGAGTCCCATCCAGTTGATGACGAGAATGCCGGCGAGGAACGAACCCGGGATAGCGAGACCGACGAGAATGGCCGGCCGCACGCCCATGGCGGCGACGATGACGATCATCACCAAGACGATTGCTGCAATCACATTGTTCTGGAGATCCCCGAGCATGTCGCGGATCTGCTCGGACTTGTCCTGCATGAAGCTGACATTGACGCCGGTGGGCCACGCGGCCTGCTCAGCCGTCACGACCTCGCGCACATCCGCAATGGTCTCGATGATGTTCGAGCCGACCCGCTTCTTGACTTCCAGCGCCAGCGCGGGCTTCCCGGCGACACGGGCAAAGCCTTGCGGGTCTTTATAGGTCCGGCGCACGGAGGCGACGTCACGGAACTTGACCACGGTGTTGCCGACGACCTTGACGGGAAGGTCGAGCACATCGCCGACCTCCTCCGATACGCCCGGAACCTTCAGGACCATGCGGCCGGCGGCGTTTTCCAGTGCGCCCGCTGCCACCAGCCGGTTATTGCGCTGGACCGTACTGAGAACGTCCGCGAAGGAGACGTTGTAAGTTTCGAGCACCATGGGATCGACGACGATCTCCAGAAGCTCCTCCCTGTCGCCGCCGATGTCGACCTCGAGCACGCCTGGGAGGCCTTCGATCTTGTCCTGGAGATCGCGGGCGATGTTGACCAGCGTGCGCTCCGGCACATTGCCGGACAGGCCGACGGTGAGAACGGGGAACAGGGCCACGTTCACCTCGTGAACGCGGGGTTCGTCGGTGTCCGGCGGCAGCTCGGCCTTGGCGATATCCACCTTCTCGCGCACATCCTGGAGCGCCTGGTCGGCGTCGAAGCCCGCGTCGAATTCGAGCGTGACCGAGCCGTAGCCCTCGGAGCTGACGGCGCGCATCTCCTTGATGCCTTCGATGGACTGGAGCTCTTTTTCCATCGGACGGATGAGGAGCCGCTCGGAGTCTTCCGGCGAGATGCCCTCATAGGTCATCGACACGTAGATGGTGGGAATCGGAATATCGGGCTCCGACTCCTTGGGAATCGAAACATAGGCGACCGCCCCCATGACAATGATCATGAAGAAGGCCAACGCCACCGTGCGGGTGCGCGTGAAGGCTGCGTCGATGAGGGCGTTCATCGCGCGGCCGTCGGCTCTTCGATACTGCTCGTGGGAAGTAGAGCGGCAGCCTCCTGCGACCCGTCGGAGGCGTTGCCCTGCTCCTCGGCAACCTGCACCTCCTCGCCGATCTGCACGAAGCCGTGGCCAAGGGTGATGATGCGCGCATGAGCGGGCAGGCCTGTGATCCACGCGCCGTTGACGTCCGATAGGACAATGTCGGCGGTATGGAAGGCGACCTTGTTGTCCTCATTGACCGTCTTGACGCCGAGCTTGCCCTCTTCGTTGAGCGACAGGGCGGCGGGCGAAACGAAATGCGCCATCACCGATCCCGTAGGGATCTTGGCCTCGGCGCTGATGCCTGAGGGAATCTCGCCATCGGGATTGGGAAGCTCGACCTCGACGCGGAACGTACGGGTGTCCTCGTCGGCCCGGGCGGCGACATAGCGGATCTTACCATCACGCTTCTGCCCGGTGGCGAAGGTCACGGACGCGGCCTGGCCGACCTTCAGATCGGCGATGTTCTGCTGGGTGATCCTGAGGCTGACGACGAGCGGATCGTTGTCGACGATCGTCGCCACCTCGCCGTTCACATCAACATAGGCGCCGAGCTCGATCGGACTCGACAGCACGACACCCTCGAAGGGCGCCTTGATCTCGATACGCTCGAGCTCGATGCGTGCCTCTTCCAGCTCGGCCTTCGCGGTCTGCAGCGAGGAGAAGGTCTGATCCGCCTGGCGCTGCGTCTGGTACCCCTTCTTGCCGAGCGTTTCGGACGCCTCGTAGGCGCTCTCCTGCTCGCGCACATGCGCCTCGGCACGCGCCAGCCGAGCCTGACGGTCGTTCGATTCAAGTCTCGCGATGACGTCCCCGGCGGCCACGGTCGCGCCCTCGTCCGCCAGAATCTCGGCGACCTGGCCGGTCGTCTCGGCACGGATGGTCACCGTCCGGTTCGGCTCCGCCTGGCCTTGGGCGACAATATATTGCTCGACCGATCTGGCTTCTTGGGTGCGGACCGAGACCGTCATCGGCGCGACGGCGTCGGCTACCGCCGGCGCGTCGGGGGTTTCCTTGCCCGAGGACTTGACGAAATAGCCGCCGAGCACCCATGCGGCGAGGCCGAGGGTGAAAACCGCTGCTATGAGATATGACTTGTTCAAGTCCAACGCTCCAACTTCAGGCGTTACGCGCGCCAAGCTTGGCTTATGCCGGTTGCTCCGTAAGCTCCCGCTTCTGGGAACCCGGGCTCTTCCCTTTCGCGTCCCAGACTTCGATCACCGTCTCGAAATTGTTGATGAGCGTTTCGTAGAAGGCATCGAGCTCCGCCAACCGCTCTTGCGCACCGGCCATGTCCTTCGGGAGCGCCGCTCGAGTGGCGCCGACAACGTCACGGGCGCGGTGCATCCGTTCAAAAATCCCCCGCAACAACCGTGCATAAGGCTGGGGGCTCAGCCTGAAATAATCCTGCCGGTCGCCGGGCATCGACGTGCGCTCGATGATGCCGAGATCCTCCAGCAGCCGCGTATTGGTGCTGATGCTGGCCCGGCTCACGCTCAAACGTTCAGCCAATTCCGTGAATCCGAACGGTCCCCCATGCACCACCATCAGGCCCAGAATACGGCCAGCAATGCGCGGCTTGCCGTCGGCCTGGAGGATGAGGCCCATCCGCTCCACGAACTCAGCGATGACTTTTTCGGTTTCGTCTGCCATGGGCGACCATATGGTCCATTTTGTTCGTTCAGTCAAGATTGAACGCTTTAAACAAACCCGTGCCACACCAGGTCCGGTCGTTATATCGCCAGGGTTTATGGCATTTTCGGGGGCTTGCAACGCAAGATACGAAAGCGTAGCAGGCGCGTCATGCCCGCGATCTTCGATCATGGCCCACCGCCCCCGTGCCCGGTGCCCTTCAATCTGGCGGCCCATGTGCTGGGGCGCGCCCAAGAGCTCGGAGACAAGACCGCGCTCGCCGTGCTCTCCCCATCAGGGGCTGAGGCATGGAGCTACGGCCGGCTCGAGGCGGCCGTGCGCGGCACCGCAAACGGCTTTTTGTCCAAGGGCTTACGGCCAGGCGACCGGCTCCTCATGCGGCTCGGCAACAGTGTGGAATTTCCGATCTGCTATCTCGCCGCGCTCGCGGCCGACATCATTCCGGTTCCGACGTCCTCGCTTCTAACCGCGCCCGAGGTGAGCTCGATCGCCGAGGACATCGCCCCGCGGCTGATTGTGGCCCACGAGGGGGTTGCGCTTCCGGCAAATCCGCCCTGCCCCATCCTTCCGGCCACGGCCATGCGGGCCATGTACGACCTGCGCCCGCGGCCTACGTCATGGGCGATCAGGATCGGCCCGGCTACATTATATATACGTCGGGCACCTCGGGGCAGCCGCGGGCGGTTATCCATGCCCATCGGGCGATCTGGGCCCGGCGGATGATGTGGGACGGCTGGTACGGGCTCATCGAGTCCGACCGCCTGCTACACGCCGGCGCCTTCAACTGGACCTATACGCTGGGCACCGGCCTCCTCGACCCCTGGACGTGCGGCGCGACGGCGCTGATCCCAGGCCATGGCGTGACGCCCGACCAGCTTGGCCGCTTGATGGCCGAGCACGGCGCAACGATCTTTGCCGCCGCGCCGGGGCTCTACCGGCAGCTTCTGAGAACGCCGGTCCCTCCAGTCCACGGCCTCCGTCACGGACTGTCGGCCGGCGAGAAGCTGCCCGACGCCACCCGCACCGCCTGGGAGCACGCCACCGGCACACCAGTCCACGAGGCCTTCGGTATGTCGGAATGCTCGACCTTCATATCGGGCGCACCCATGCGCACGGCGCCGCACGGTACGCTCGGCTATCCGCAAGACGGCCGGCGCGTGGCCGTGCTGGGCGAGGACGGTCCGGTGGGCTTCGGGGAACCGGGCATTCTCTCCGTCTCGAATCGCGATCCGGGGCTGATGCTGGGCTATTGGGGCGCGCCGGAAGAAACCCGTGCGCGCTTCCGGGGCGAATGGTTCCTGACCGGCGACCTCGTCAGCATGGCGGCGGAGGGCGCGCTCACCTATCTCGGGCGCGCCGACGACATGATGAATGCGGGCGGTGTCCGGGTCTCGCCCATCGAAGTCGAGAGCGCGCTGAATGCCCATCCGGCAATCGTCGAAAGCGCCGCCGCCGAGGTCACCGTCAAGGCCGACACGACCGTCATCGCCGCGTTCTACGTCGCCAAGGGCCCGATCGGCGCTGACGAGCTGGAACGCTTCGTCGCCGAGCGCCTTGCCCGCTACAAATGCCCCCGCATCTACACGCGCGTCGACACGTTGCCCAAGGGACCGAACGGCAAGCTCTTGCGTCGGGCCTTGCGTGATGATTTCGACGAAGGACCAAGGGACTGAACGCGCTGGCGCTGTCCGGCCTTATTGGTGGGATGCCGCGCCACGCCGGGAGACGCCGGACCCATCGCTCCCAGCGAAAGCCGATGTGGCAATCATCGAATCCGGGTTTACCGGGCTCTCCGCCGCCTTGACGCTACTCGACAAAGGCCGCGAGGCCGTCGTTCTCGATTGTGGCGTTCTGGGCCGCCAAGGTCCGCTCGGCCGAGCTGATGGTGTTCACGAGCAGCATGGTCACCGTCATCGGCCCGACCCCGCCCGGCACTGGCGTCAGATAGGACGCGTGGGCCCGCACGCCTTCGAAATCGCAATCTCCGACCAATTGGGCCGTTGGCCAGGCGATTGATGCCGACGTCGACCACGGCGCCCTCCTTGACCATGGAGGCTGTAAAATTGGGGCACCCGGCGCAACCACGAGGATGTCCGCCATCCTCGTGAACTCGGCGAGATTGCGCGTCTTCGCGTGACACACCGATACGGTCGCCTCGTGCTGCATGAGCATCAGCGCCATGGGCTTGCCGACGATGTTGCTGGCGCCCACGACGACCGCATTACGGCCGGCGATCTCGATCCCTTCGTGCTCCAACAGCCGCATGACGCCATAGGGCGTGCATGGCGGAAAGACCGTGTTGCCGATGACGAGCCCCCCGACATTATAGAGATGAAAGCCGTCGACATCCTTCTCGGCGTTGACCGCCCCCAAGACGAGCTCCAGATCGAAACTCTTGGGCAACGGCAATTGCACGAGAATGCCGTCGACCTCCGGATCCTCCCCATAGGCTTTGATCGTGTCGAGGATGTCGGACTGGGAGACCGTCGCCGGGTACAGCAACCGCTCGGACCGGATGCCGACGTCCTGGCAGGCCTTGATCTTATTGCGGACATAGACCGCCGAAGCCGGGTCGCTGCCGACCATGATGACGGCCAGTCCAGGGACTCGGCCGGTCAAACGTTTCATGCGCTCGACCCGCTGCTGACAATCTTTTCGTACAGCCGCGGCAATTGACTTTCCGCAAATGATCTTCGCCGGCATACGGTCATTCTCCCGTTCAAGCGTCGTGTCGTGGGTTGGATACTGATGCTCGGCCGCACCGCCTAGATTTGGCGATGTCGGCTCGGCGCGTCGGACTTCGGAGCAATCCTCTCGAGTACGTAATCACAACGGGGTATTTGCCTGGATACTCGGGCCGATTAGTTTTTCGTCGTTGCGAGGTTTGCGCCGAGCGACGTTTCCTGCAAATTGCCTGGCCCCGGTTTCTTACCGGGGCCTTTTTCTTTGTGACGGCATCTCCTTGCCGCCGCCGATCATCCCATCCCAGCATCAAAAAAACCGGCCACACCGAGACGGAGTGGCCGGCAGGTTTGCAAGAACGATCCAGGGAGAGGAGCTTTGCGGAGCTCCGCAAATTGTTCTTGCACTACACTCTGACGCCCGCGCGTTCGGACGGTTTGCCGGACACGCGGTCCCGTTAGAACTTTCGGTATGCCTTATTGAGTTGGTGGAGCGGGTGGTTTGGCGATGTCTGGAATCGGATGAGCATTTCGCGGGCGAGCATGTCGCGGGCTTGCTGGGTGTTTGGCAGCTTCATCGATTTGGGGATGCGCACCCATCCGTTGATGTTGCGGTCGAAGATGGCGGGCTCGCCGGCCTCGTAGCCGAGATGGACGTCCTCGAGCCAGTTGAGGTCGTCCCAGCCCATGAACTCCATATAGTCCTTGAGGAAGGGCGTGAGCTGGCCGTAGTCGGGCAGCAGGTTGACGTCGTAGCGGTAGCCGATGTGCTGCCCGATCACCTTCTCGCGGTCGGTGTCGAGACCGGCGGCGTCCTTCAAATATTTGTCGACGTCGTCGGACTTGCCGCCCTTGACGGCGCTTTTGGCGGCGCTCTTGCCGTTCTTCAGATCCTTGGCCATCTGTCTTGCTCCACTCAACCCAGCTTGTGGTAATTCGCGACGCCGACCGTGTGGTCGGTGCCGGCCAGCGGCACTTGCGCCATGGCCGAGGCTTCCATGGTCAGCGCGGCCAAATCCTCCGGCTCGAGACTATGGATGTCGGTCTTGCCGCAGGCGCGGGCCAGCATCTGCGCCTCGAGCGTCAGCGTATGCAGGAAGTTGTAGACGCGCTCGGCCGCCTCGTCGGGATCGAGCCGCTTCCTGAGCTCGGGGTCCTGCGTCGCCACGCCGACCGGGCAGCGCCCGGTATGGCAGTGATAGCAACGCCCCGCCGGCACGCCGATCTCCGCCTCGAAGTCGGACTCCGGGATCTCCTTGTTGCAGTTGAGCGCCATCATCACCGAATGGCCGATGGCGATGGCGTCGGCGCCGAGCGCCAAGGCCTTGGCCACGTCGCCGCCGTTCCTGATGCCGCCGGCATAGACCAGGCTGATCTTGCCGCGCAGGCCGAGCTCGTCGATGGCGCGCCGCGCCTGGCGGATCGCCGCGATGCCCGGAACGCCGGTATCCTCGGTGGCAATGTGCGGACCGGCGCCGGTCGAGCCTTCCATGCCGTCGATATAGATGGAGTCGGGCCCGCATTTGGCGGCCATGCGCACGTCGTCATAGACGCGCGCGGCACCCAATTTGAGCTGGATCGGAATCTCCCAATTGGTCGCCTCGCGGATCTCCTCGATCTTGAGCGCCAGATCGTCGGGGCCGAGCCAGTCGGGATGACGCGCCGGCGAGCGCTGATCGATGCCGGCCGGCAGCGAGCGCATCTCGGCAACCTGATCGGTCACCTTCTGGCCCATCAAATGACCGCCCAAGCCCACCTTGCAGCCCTGGCCGATGAAGAACTCGCACGCATCGGCAGCCGCAAATGATGCGGGTTGAAGCCGTAGCGCGACTGGATGCACTGATAGAGCCATTTCGAGGAATAACGCCGCTCGTCGGGGATCATGCCGCCCTCGCCCGAGCAGGTGGCCGAGCCCGCCATGGTGGCGCCGCGGGCCAGCGCGATCTTCGCCTCGAAGGACAGCGCGCCGAAGCTCATGCCGGTCACGTAAACCGGAATGTCGAGCTTGAGCGGACGCTTCGCCTGCGGCCCGATCACCGTCTTGGTATCGCATTTCTCGCGATAGCCCTCGATCACGAAGCGGGTCAGCGTGCCGGGCAGGAAGGTGAGGTCGTCCCAATGGGGGATCTTCTTGAACAGCGAGAAGCCGCGCATGCGGTAGCGGCCAAGCTCCGACTTCACGTGAATGTCGTTCATCACGGTCGGCGTGAAGATCTGACTCTGGCCGAGGATAAAGCGGCTCGATTCCGCCGGCTCCGTCGCGCCGTTTCCGTTTCGCTTCTTGGTCTTTGCCATTTACCCAGCCCCTTCGTCGGCGCCTAAAGCACCATCTTCTTTTCGGTCGGCTCCAGATTGTCGTAGTTCCACAACTGCTTGCCGCTGCCGATCTTACGGAATGACTCGATGCCGCCCTTCGGCATCACGTCGTACATGCGCAACTTGCGCTCTAGCCATTGACGGTCGATGTCGGTCATCTCGTTCCACACCGCGTCGACGCCAAGGCTCTGCGGCTCGCCGGCGATGTAGATGACCCCGTCATACATGGAGTCACCCAGATTCTTGCCGGCGTTGCCGCAGATCACCATGCGCCCGCGCTGCATCATGAAGCCGGTGAAGGCCCCCGTGTTGCCGCCGACGATGATGTTGCCGCCCTTCATGTCGATGCCCGTGCGCGAGCCGACATCGCCCTTGCAGACAAGGTCGCCGCCCCTGATCGCCGCGCCGAACTGCGAGCCGGCATTCTTCTCGATCAGAACCGTCCCGCTCATCATGTTCTCGGCGCAGGACCAGCCGACACGGCCGGCGATGCGCACATTCGGCCCGTCGATCAGGCCGAGGCCAAAATAGCCCAGCGAACCGTCGATGATCAGATTGAGCCGGTTGAGAATGCAACCGCAAGCGAGTGCTTGGCGCCGGGATTCTTCAGCACGATGGTGCCGTAACCCTCGGTCATCAACTCGCGAATGCGCAAATTGACCGCCTTGGCGTCCATGTTGGACGCGTCGATCTCGGCCCGCTTGTTGAAGTCAACCTCGAAGGCGTTGGGCAGCGAGAAGCCGTGATGCTCCTCGCCGAGATCGATGTCGAAGAAGTTCTCGATCGAGCGCCCGGTGAGCTTCTCGGTGTGCATGCCCATCTCATGGGACAGGCGCTCCTGCTCCGAAGGGGCCGATCGCGTCAGCGCTGCCATACCCGCACCTCCTCATCGTAAGGGTCAGACGTGTCGATCTCACGGGGAACAATGGCGCGGATGGCCACCTCCTCGGAGGCAAGAGCGACGAGATCGTCGCTCTCGTAAAGAACCATGGGCTTCGCCGCCATGGTGTCCTTGGCGAGACCAAGCTCGCTGTCGGTGGCGACCAGATAGGTGAACACGCCGTCGATCTCCTTGATCGACGCCTTCAGCGAGTCGAGCAAGCTCGCCCCCTGCTCCAGATTGTTGGCGGTGTAGACCGCCAGAAGCTCGGAGTCGCAATTCGACATGAAGCGGTGACCGAGACGCTCCATCTCCCGGCGCATAATCCAGTAATTGGTGATCTGGCCGTTATGCACCACGGAGATGTCGTTATACGGATAGGCCCAGTAAGGATGCGCCGAGCGGATATCCACGTCCGACTCCGTCGCCATGCGCGTGTGACCAATGGCATGCGTGCCGCGGAATGTGCCCAGACCATATTGCCCCGACACCTGGGTGGCGTCGCCGAGATCCTTGATCAGCTCGAGCGCGCTGCCGAAGGACAACACCTCGGCGCCCTCGATCTGCTCGATATCCGTGGCCAGCTGCTTGGTGTCGCCGGCATAGCGCAAGCGATAGCGGAACGCATAGGGCCGCGGCTCCGCCACGTCGAGGGTCTCCGCGCCAAGCTCGGACAGACGGCTGTCGACTAGGCCCTGACGCTCCCTGATCTTGTCGTGGATCTTGTAATCGGTCTCAAGATCCTCGGCCTCGGCCAGCTTCAGGCGCATGATATATTCGTCAGGCGTGGTCACGCCGTAGACCGCAAACCCCGTGGAGTCGGGCCCGCGATGCTTCAAGCTCTGAAGCATCGACGTCATCTCCTGGCCGCGCCCGTGGCGCCGCCGCGATGGATCACTCCGGCAATCCCGCACATGCTCGTTCTTCCTTCCTTCGCAACTTTGAGCGCTTTCTCTCCGCGCACCCGCTTCGCTGCTTGAGCGCTTTCTCTTCGCGCTACCGCTTCGCTACTTGAGCGCTTCCTCTTCGCGCTACCGGCCTCTGGCCTACTTGAGCGCTTTCTCTTCGCGCACCCGCTTCGCTACTTGAGCGCTTTCTCTT
>NZ_LPWF01000024.1 GCF_001723305.1 Methyloceanibacter superfactus | reverse complement strand
AAGAGGCCCGCGCCGAGGAGCCCGGCTCAGGGGATTGCCGCGTCCGCCAAGCTGCGCGCCAGGAGATCGAGACCGAGCTTGCCACCTTGATCAAGCTGCTGGCGCCGACCCATGACTGGGCGCCCATCGTCGAACAGGTGCGGATCGAAGCCGGGTACGAGCAGGCGCTCGGCGCGGCGCTCGGAGACGATCTCGATGCGGCAGCCGAGGAGACCGCACCCGCCCATTGGCGCACGGTGGCCGGCGGCGCGACCCGGCGCTCCCCGATGGCGCCACGCCGCTCAGCCAATTTGTCAAAGCGCCGGAAGCGCTTGCCCGCCGTTTGGCGCAGATCGGCGTGATCGACTCAGCTCAGGGCGAGGCGATGCAGGCCGCGCTGAAGACGGGGCAGCGTCTCGTTTCCAAGGAGGGCGATCTGTGGCGCTGGGACGGCTATAGCGTTCAGGCCGGCACGGCGAGCGCCGCCGGCGCCCGCCTCGTGGAGCGGAGCCGGCTCGAAGCGCTCAAGGTCCACAAGACCGAGGCGCTAGAGACCGAGACCTCGGCCGAGACGGCCCTGACCGACGCCTCCACCCGCACCGAGACCAGCGGGCAGCGGACCAAGGCGCTGCGCCAGCAGGCCAAGGACAACCATGGCGAGCTCGACCGGGCGCGCGAGGCCATCGCCGCGGCCGAGCACGAGGCGCAAGCCAACAGCAAGCAACTCGGCGCGCTGGCCGAGGCCTGACCCGTACCAAGGCCGCGCTCAACGAAGCGAAAGAGCAGAGCGAGCGCACCGACGAGGCGCTGCTGGCGCTGGCATCGCTCGCCGGCCTCGAAGCCGCATTGGAAGCCGCGCAGACCGAGGCCGGCGCGAGCCGGTCGAGTGCCGCCCGCGCGGAAGCCACCTTGGAAGGCTTCGAGCGCGAGGTGCGCTTGCGGCAGGAGCGCATCCAGGCGATCACCGCCGAGGAAGATCTTTGGCAGAAGCGCATCGCCAATGCGCGCGAGCAGATCGAGACGCTGAGCGCGCGCAAGCAGGAGACCAGCGCCGATCTCGAAGCGCTCGCCAATCTGCCGGCCGAGATCGAGGATCGCCGCGGCAAGCTCATGGAGGCCATCGCCGAGGCCGAGCGCGAGCGGGCCAAGGCCGCCGACGACCTCGCCGTTGCCGAGACGGCTCTGAAGGCTCAGGAGAAGGCGCTGCGCGCGGTGCAAGAGACGCTGGCCGAGGCCCGCGAGGCCAAGGCGCGCGGGGAAGCCCGGCTCGAGGCGGCGCGCGAGCGGCGGAGCGAGCTCGCCCGCATGATCCGCGAGCAGCTGGACTGTGCGCCCGAGGAATGCCTCGCCCGTGCCGCCCTGAAGGCGGGCGCGGACGTGCCGGAACTCTCGGAGGTCGAGGGGCGTCTCGTGAAGCTCAAGGCCGACCGGGAACGCCTCGGCGGCGTCAATCTCAGGGCCGAGGAAGAGGAAGTGGAGCTCGCCGCCCGGCTTGAGGAGATGGAGCGCGAGAAGGCCGACGTGGAAGAGGCCATCGCGCGGCTGCGCCAGGGCATCTCCAATCTGAACCGGGAGGGCCGCAAGCGCCTGCTGGAGCCTCGAGACGGTCAACAGCCATTTCGGCCGGCTGTTCCAGACGCTGTTCGGCGGCGGCTCGGCCGAGCTCAAGCTGGTGGATTCCGATGATCCCCTGGAATCGGGGCTCGAGATCTTCGCTCAGCCGCCCGGCAAGCGGACGCAAGCCCTCACGCTGCTCTCGGGCGGCGAGAAGGCGCTGACCGCCATGGCGCTGATCTTCGCCGTGTTCCTCACCAATCCCTCGCCCATTTGCGTGCTCGACGAGGTGGATGCGCCGCTCGACGACGCCAATGTGGACCGCTTCTGCCGGCTGATGGAGGAGATGTCCAAGGAGACCGATACGCGCTTCCTGATCATCACCCATCACCCGTTGACCATGGCCCGCATGAGCCGGCTGTTCGGCGTGACCATGCAGGAGCGCGGGGTGAGCCAGCTGGTGTCGGTGGACCTGGAGACGGCGGAACGTCTGCGGGACGCAAGCTAGCCTCCGAGCGAGGGCAACGACCTGGAAACGCTCCTCGCAGTCCTAGCCTTCCTCGCAATCCTGGGCGCCATCGGCCTCGGCTTGCGATTTCTCCTGCCCATCCTGGGCGAGCATTTCAAAGGAAGCTTCGGCAGCGCGACGGGATGGAGCACGCTATCGCGCGTCTACGGCACATCCGCAGAGCCCGACGGCGAGGTTCTGACGAGGCAATCTCTCGTCGCCGGGGCGGTCCTCTACCGATACATCGTGACGGTGGGTATCGGGGATGCCGGCCTCTATCTCGCGGTCGGCGGGCCCTTGCCGCGCAGTCCGATTCTCATCCCCTGGGAAGACTTCAGGAATGCCGAGCCCGCCAAGCTTTTTTGGCAGAAGGCGGTGCTCGTGTCGGTTGGGGCGCCTCAAGTGGGCACGCTTACGCTCCCCATGACGCTCTATGATCGGATACGCTCCCATCTCCCGCCTCGAACCGCCTCAATAGGTACCCCCTCGAAGCCGGTTTGAGGCTCCGATTCCAAGGGTGTTCAGGGCGCCCCCTGCGGCGCCTTGACTTCCTTGACAGGCCCAATTCCCAAACTAAAGTGCGCGCCAAGCTTGAGGATCAGCCGACCCTTCAGGCTCTCCCCGGAAATTGAGCAACGCCAATGGCCGGAGCCGAAAATCAGTCCGGACGCCCGCAAAGCGGCCGCGACGCGGAGACAATTCGGCAGCGGCTCGACGCTCTCGAGGGGAAGCTCGCGGCCAAAAACCGGCGTACGCCGCCGCCCGAAGATCAACAAGGGCGCGGCAAGGCGATGGGCCAAGCCCTAAGGTTGTCGACCGAGTTGGTCGCGGGCGTCGTAATTGGTGGGGGCATCGGCTGGGTACTCGACAGGCTGTTCGGCACAGCGCCGTTCGGGATGGTGGTGTTTCTGGTTCTTGGAGCCGCCGCCGGCATCATGAACGTGATGCGGACAGCCAAATCCATGCAGGGCGAGCCGTTACCCGGCCAGCATCTGCGTAACGCGGCTGACGACGATGATGATGACTAGGGGCGATTCGCAGTGATTGGGGCAGCTTACGCAGAAGAAGCCGGACACGGCGGCGGTCACGGAGGTGGCGGCACCGGCCTGCCCGATCCGATGCATCAATTCGAGATCAAGCGCCTGATCGAACTCGACGTCTTCGGTTTCGACGCCTCCTTCACCAACTCGGCCCTGTTCATGGTGATCGCCGCGGCGCTCATCACCCTGTTCACGGTCTTTGCCATGCGTAAAGGCTCGCTCGTTCCGGGGCGCCTGCAATCCGTGGCCGAGATGTCATACGAGTTCGTGGCCGGCATGGTGCGCGACAACGTGGGCACCGAGGGGATGAAATATTTCCCCTTCATCTTCACGCTATTCATGTTCGTGCTCGCGCTCAACATGCTCGGCATGGTGCCCTACTCCTTCACCGTCACCAGCCACATCATCGTCACCTTCGCGCTCGCCGCCTTCATCTTTATTGCCGTGACGATCATCGGCTTCTGGAAGCACGGCATCAAGTTCCTGAAATTCTTCGTGCCGTCCGGCGTTCCCTTCGTGATGCTGCCGCTGCTCGTGGTGATCGAGGTAATCTCGTATCTCACGCGGCCGGTGAGCCTTTCGGTGCGTCTGTTCGCCAACATGATGGCGGGCCATACCATGCTGAAAGTGTTCGGCTCGTTCGTCGTGGCGCTCGGCCTGCTCGGCGGCTGGGCGGCGCTGGCCTTCATGGTGGCGTTCACCGGCTTGGAATTGCTGGTGGCGTTCCTGCAAGCCTATGTGTTCGCCATCCTCACCTGCATCTATCTCAACGATGCACTCCACATGCACTGATTTAACCGTCTCATCGTCTTAGATTTCGTCTCACGGGAGAAAACCAATGGAAGCAGAAGCAGCAAAATTGATCGGCGCAGGTCTTGCCTCGATCGCACTCGTCGGCGCCGGTGTCGGCATCGGCACGATCTTCGGCAACTATCTGCAAGGGGCGCTTCGCAACCCCTCGGCCGCACCGTCGCAGTTCGCCAACCTGCTGCTCGGCTTTGCGCTCGCCGAGGCCACCGGCCTGTTCGGTCTCGTGGTTGCGCTGATCATCCTGTTCGTGTTCTAGGCTGAGCCGATCCCGCTCTTCTAAAGGACGCGACCATGCCGCAACTCAATCCGCTCGATTGGGCGCCACAGCTCATTTGGCTGCTCGTCACCTTCGGCGTTCTCTATCTGCTGATGGTGTGGATCGCGCTGCCGCGCATCGGCAGCGTGATCGAGACCCGTGCCGCGCATATCGCTGCCGATCTCGCCGCCGCCGAAAGGCTGCGGCGCGAGACGGAGGAGGCGATCGCCGCCTATGAGCAGGCGCTGGCCGAGGCCAAGCAGAAGGCGCACGCCATCGTCGAGGAAGGCCGCGTCAAACTGAAAGCCGAGACCGATGCCGAGCGGGCGAAGCTCGACGCGCAGCTTGCCGCCAAGGGCGAGGAAGCCGAGGCGCGCATCGAGAAGGCCAAGGTCGCGGCCATGAAGGACGTGAACGCGGTCGCCAGCGACGTGGCCGCGGATATCGTGAAGAAGCTGATCGGCACTGCGCCCGCCAAGGCAGAGGTTGACAAGGCCGTGTCTGCGGCGCGGAAGGCTTGAGCGTCATGGATTTCCTTTACACACCCGAATTCTGGGTCGCCGTCTCCTTCTTCCTGTTCGTGGCCGGGGTGCTCTATCTCGGCGTGCACAAGAAGATCGCCACGGCGCTCGATGCCCGGGCCGCGGCCATCGCCAAGGAAATCGAAGAGGCCAAGCATTTGCGGGAGGAGGCGGACAAGGTGCTCGCCGATTACCGCGAGAAGCAAGGCAATGCCGCCAAAGAGGCGCAAGACATCGTCGATCTCGCCTCCAGGGAGGCTCAGGCGCTCGCCGCGGAGACCTCCCGCTCCATGAAGGAGCATTTCGACCGCCGCATGAAGCTCGCCGAGGACAAGATCGGCCGCGCCGAAGCGGAGGCTTTGCGCGAGGTCCGCGCCGCCGCCGCGGACGCCGCCGTAACCGCGGCGCAGATGATCATCGCCGACAAGCTCACGCCCGAGACGGCCGACAAGCTGCTCAAGCAGGGCATCGACACCGTCAAGACAAAGCTGAACTAGCCGCCGCGCCGCCGAACGCGGTAACGGTCCTGCCCCGGGCCGAGGTTTTCGCGCCTCGATTTTGGCAAATCCGTAAGATCGTTGGGGTAAGGTCGCGGCATGGTGCATGTCGTCGAACCACGGCACCCCGTATCGCTCGCCGATTATGAGAGCGTCGCGCCGCTGAGCGCCACGGTCCGGAATCTCCGCCAGGAGGCGGAGAGCCGGCTGCCCGTGCTCGACGGACGGCGGGTCGTCATGGTGAACAGCACGAGCCATGGCGGCGGAGTGGCGGAACTCCTGCCGCCGCTTCTTGCGTTGATGCGCGAGCTTGGCGTGGATGCCCAATGGATCGTGATGGAAACACACGATCCCGCCTTCTTCCGCCTGACCAAGCGCCTGCACAACCTCATTCACGGCATCGGCGATCCTGCTCTCGGCCGGGCGGAGCACGACCTTTACGAGCAGGTCAGCCTTGAGAACGCGGACAAGATCGAGAAATTCCTGTCGCCCGGAGACGTGCTCGTCGTGCATGACCCGCAGCCCATGGGCGCGGGCGCCAAGCTGCGGGAGAAACTGGATATCGCGGCGATCTGGCGGTGCCATATCGGGCTCGACCGCGCTACGCCGCAGACCCGCGCCGCCTGGGACTTTCTCGAAGGCTACGCCGAGCCCTACGACCACGCGGTGTTCACGGCGCCGGAATATATCCCGACCTGCTTCGCCGGGCGGGCGTCGATCATCCATCCGGCGATCGATCCGCTCAGCTACAAGAACCGCAACCTGTCCGTCCACGAGTTGGTCGGCACGCTCGCCAATGCTGCGCTGATCAAGCCGTGGGGACCGGTGATGACACCGCCATTCGCCGAACCGGCTGAGCGGCTGCAGCCCGGCGGCAGCTGGGCGCCGGCCACGGAGCCGGAGGATTTCGGTCTGCTGTTCCGGCCCATCGTGACGCAAATCTCCCGCTGGGATCGGCTCAAGGGCTTCGTTCCGCTGATGGAGGGCTTCATTGCCCTCAAGCAAGACCTCGAGGCGCGCACGGATCTGAGCGATGAGCACCGGCATATGCTGCAACTCGTTCGCCTCGTGCTGGCGGGCCCCGACCCCACATCCATCGACGACGACCCGGAAGGCAAGGAAGTGCTGGCGGAGCTCTGCGCGGCGTATGAGGCCATGCCGCCGCAAATCCAGAGCGACGTCGCCATCGTCTCGCTGCCCATGGCCTCGAAGAAGAACAACGCCCTGATCGTCAACGCCCTGCAACGCTGCTCCGACGTGGTGGTGCAGAACTCGCTGCAAGAAGGCTTCGGCCTCACGGTGACGGAGCCGATGTGGAAGGGCACCGCGCTGATGGGATCGTCGGCCGTCGGCATCAGACAGCAGATCCGCCCCGGGCTGGACGGCCTATTGGTGAAGGACGCGGAGGACGCCGGCGAGATCGCCAAGACGCTCGATACGCTCTTGCGCGACCGCTCGAAGCGCGTGGCGCTCGGCCGAAGCGCGCAACAGCGGGTCTACGACCAGTTTCTCGTGTTCACGCAGGTGCAGCGATGGCTTGAGCTGCTCACCAACACGATCTCGGCCCGCTGGCCGGCCGGATGACCGCCACGGCCGCTCAAGGCATCGAGCGTTGCGAGATCATGGGGCAGCTCAGGGTCTCCTGAAAGGCCGCGACCAGGTCCTCTTGCGTCTCCGCCGTGACATAGAGACCGTTATTCGCCTCAGCGAGGCATTTGATGCCGAGAATGCTCTGCTCGCCGGTCCAGCTGAAATTCGATGTGCGGAAGGCAATGACGTGGACGGTCAGATTCTCGGCCGAGTCATGCAGCTCCTCGCCGAGCGCGCAGGGCGAACCGCCGCAGGTCTCCTCCCCGTCCGTCAGCACGACAACGACGCCGGGCTTGCGGCGGAAGTCGAGCACGTCGGCGGCCTTCTCCACGGCCGAGGTGAGCGGCGTCTTTCCCGCCGGGGTGAGCGCTTCGACCGCCTCCAGAATTCGCTTGGCGGCGTCCAGCGCCGGCTCGAGATTGAGTTCGACGTTGCACTGGTTATAGGGGCCCGGGCCGTAAGTGATGAGACCCACGCGGCGATGACGCGCCGCCGCCGGCAGCACGCGGCCGAGCGCCGAACGGACCTCGTCGATCCGCGTGATGGTGGTGGCGATACCCAGCTTCTCGTTGCCCGACATGGAGCCCGACGCGTCGAATACGATCATGGCGTCATCGATACAGGACTCGCGTTCCGCCCCTGCCGCGGCGGCGAAGCCCAAGCCGAAAACGATGACAGAAAGGCTCAAGATCGTCGCCGCGACCGCACCGATCAGATCGTGCGGTCTCACCTCAGAGCCTCAGGCAAGTCCTTGAAGGTGACGACTCGCGTCGCCCCGGCTTCGTCCCGCCAGGAGGCGCTACCGGCAAGGACGAGCCGAATGCCCGCGTCGGCCGCGGCTTCATCAGACGCGCCTGATAGCACGCGACGGCGGTGGGCCGGCTTGCGGCTGAAGCGGAGACCAGGGCCAGGCGCGGCGCGAATTTGGCGAAAAGCGGAGCGAGCTCGTCCGCCGGCAGTCCCTCGCCGATCCAGATCGGGCGCCAGCCAGCTTCCGCCAGAACGAGTTCGGCCAGGGCCAGCCCCAGCGTGTGCCGTTCGTTCTCGATGGTGAAAAGCGCGGCGGTCGGCGCATCGCCGGCATAACGCATGTCGGCGGCACAAGCCGCGGCGGCGCGGCGCAGGGCTTCGGTGGCGGCGTGCTCCTCGAAGATCTGACAGGCGCCGGCCTCCCAGCGCCTGCCGATCTCGGCGATCGCCGCGGCGACCTCGTCGGCGGTGTCAGCCCAGCGTCCCGTCTCCAGACGCGAGGCGATCAAAGCGGTCTTGACCTTGATGGGATCGCCGGTCATCAGCACGTCGTACCAATCGGCGACCGGACCGCTCAGCGTCGCCGGGCGGTTGGCGGCGATCAGCCGGCGCAGTTCCGTGACATAGATGCGGCGATGGCCGCCAGGGGTGCGCTCGGCGTGGAGCACCCCACTATTGACCCATCGCTGGATCGTCGCGGGGGCCACGCCGAGCCGTCGCGCCGCCTCTCCTGCCGAGACCATCAACTCGCTCATTCTCACTCCTCCGCAGCGATGCGCTCGATATGGCCCGCCCGTTCGTTGCCGGTCGGATAGTAAGCGCCTGTCTGCTCGTCACCGAACCGCGACATTCGTATGCGGGCGCTCTCGATGGCATCGGGCTCGTCGGTGAGCCGCAGCATGCGCACGGCGCAACCATCCGCATCGAGCTCCATGTTCTTCAGGAGCGGCCGCAGGTAATAGAAGGGCTGCGGTCCGACGCTGCCCAGACGCTGCGTGGTGAGGCGCGTGTGGCCGAGCGTGTGGTGGCAGCACTCATGGGCCATGAGGAAGTGGGCGTACGCCCGCTCCGTTTTCAGGATCGAGGCGTCGATGACGATCACCGAGCGGTCGTCCGCCGTCTGAGTCGAGGACGCCTCCGCCGTGAAGTCCGGCACGACATAGGTAACGATGGCGCAATAGGGATTGTCGACGGACGACAATTTCCGACGGAACTCGAAGCCGCCACCGGTCTTGCGGGCCGGCCCCGCCGTCGCGTCTGCGCCGGGCACCTGGAGGCCCTCGGCCGAGGCGGTCCCGCCGGCCAGCAGCCCCAAAGCGACCGCGAGCGCGGTGAGGGCCTTCAGGCGCCTGCCGCCGAAGCCCACGAATTTTTCTCGGAAAACAGTCATCTCCGCTCCAGGATCAACTTCTGTTGAATGATATGAGCGATTTTCTTGCTTGTAAATCGCTTATTTCACTCTCATTGTTCCCGCTTCTACACCCCGCGCCACCAAGTACGGCGTTCAGTCGCGGCGCAAAAGACATGGAGCGGAGCCTTCCCCCAGGCTCCAGAGACCCCGGAGGCTCCCCCCAACTCCGGCTTCCATGGCGCCGCCGCGGCTGACGCCTCGCGCGGGGTGGTTAGTCAACATGAAAAAGGAGCAGTACCGATGTTTCGATTTGCAGGCCTCATCGTCGGGGCAAATCTGATCGTGGCGACGCTTGCCGTCGTCGCACTGTCGTTCGGCGGCATGAATGCGCGCGCGGCCGAGAAGGATATCGTCGACACGGCGGTGTCCGCGGGTCAGTTCAAGACCCTGGCCGCCGCGCTGGACGCGGCGGGTCTGGTCGGGACGCTGAAGGGCGATGGGCCGTTCACCGTCTTTGCCCCCACGGACGAGGCCTTCGCCAAGCTGCCGGCCGGCACGGTGGAGTCTCTGCTGAAGCCCGAGAATAAGGATCAGCTCGTCGCCATCCTCACCTATCACGTGGTGCCCGGGAAGGTTCAGGCCGCCGACGTCGTCAAGCTCGACGAGGCCAAGACCGTCAACGGCGAGATGGTCGACATCACAGTCGAAGGCGACACCGCCATGGTGAACGACGCCAAAGTCACCAAGACCGACATCGCGGCCTCGAATGGCGTCATCCATGTCATCGACACGGTGATCATGCCGCCGAAGAGCTAGGCCGAGAGCCATAAGGGCGGCGCGGGTTCCGATCGGAGCCTTGCGCCGCTCATCGCATCCCACGGAGAAACGAAATGAAACTCTTGAACCTGATCACTCTGATCCTCGTCATCGTCGGCGGGCTGAACTGGGGCCTTGTCGGCCTTCTCGACTTGGACCTGGTGGCGGCGCTGTTCGGCGCGGGCTCTCTGCTCTCGCGGGTCGTTTATATCCTGGTCGGCGCGTCGGCGCTTTGGCAGCTCGTTCCGCTGACCGAAACCTTCAGGAGCGACGAAGCGTCCGCATTGCGCGGGCGTTAGTCTCCTGGGCTCGACGCTCCGCTGCCAATGCCTTCCCAACCCCGGCGGCGGGGCTCGGCCCAGCGCTATTTCACCACGGCGATGATCGGCCCGTAGCCGCCGTGAGACGGCGGATCGTTGCGTCGGAGCTCGGGCGCATAGATGCCGGGTGCCGTGCCGCCATCCAAGAACAGCGCATTGTCGCAATGGAGTGCGTCGCGGAAGAAGCGGGCAAATTCGTAGAAGCTGACCCGGCCCCGCGCCATGACGAAATAAACCTCGCTCGGGCTTTTGACGCCGACACCGTCGCGCGGCTTCAGATCGGTCGACTTGACGATGAAGGCTGGATGGATCGCGCCGTCGATCACCAGCATCGGGCCTGATTGGGTGGCGTATTCGGCCTTGGGCTTGCGCGCCAGAAACTGCTCGGTCACCAAAATACCCGCCCGGTCTCCGCCGAGATAGAACACGCCGTTCGGCTTCTTGTAGAAATTGGGGATCTGGCTGGGGCGGCCTTTGATGGTCTTCGTATCGGCCTCGGACAGCGCTTTCCCGTTCTCGATGTGCAGCCCCACGGGGCTGAGATCCTCTTCATACATGCCGCCGTTCATGGCGAACTGGAGCGTCTCGCCCTCCGTCTGCAACTGCGCGGCCAGCGCGCCGAAGGTCCGGTAAGGGCGGCCGTCGGTGTCGCGCCAGACGATGCGGATATCCTCCTTGGCGGGGTTGAACGCGCACACGATGTAGGACGCGCCGCGAAACGACTCGTCGCGGCAGGGCTCGGCCGAAGCGGCGGCGGGCAGACCGGCGAGCAGCAGGATCGTCAGAATGAGGGGGAAATGCCGCGTCATGACTCGAGCCCTGCCCTATTTGGCGAAGGCGACGAAGATCTTGTAGTCCTCGGGCCGCGTGCCGACCTGGAGGGGGAAGCCGATCTCACGGACCATGGAGAAATAGCCGACTGGCGAGCCAGCGGGCACCGTGGTGGTGATCGACATCTTGTCGGTGGCAAGCGTCTGCTTGTCGGCGCCGGCCGCGCGAATCTTGACCGGCATGGTCACAGTGCCGGGGCCCCCCTTGGGGCCGAGCAGCACCCGGCCGGCAAAGCCGTATTTAACGACGACGCGGCCGCCGTAGAACTGGCATTCGCGGGAGAGCTTGGTGATCTCGCCGCGGTGAACCACAAAATTGGTGTCGCCGTCATGACCCGGCTGGTAGACGGTGCGCAGCCGCTCATTGGGCCAAGCCACCACTTGCGGGCAATTGAGGGCGCGGCCGTCGGCAGGGCCGGCCGGCGCGGCGGTCTCGGTCAGCGGCCTCTCCGGCAGCTTATCGTCGTTCAGCAGCGAGGCAGAAGACTCCTCGTTGCCCGACCCGAAGGGATTGGACATCTTGGGCACGCCGCAGCCGGCGACAAGCACCGGGCTCGCGAGCAGCGCGAGAAGCCCGAGGGCGCGCAAACGTGAAAGACTGGCGATACGCCTCAAACTCACCCCGTCCTCGGCTTGACATGCCAGGCGTCCCCGCCTGATATGCCCGGACTCGACCCAAAAAGGCTTGAAATGTCGCGAGCTTCCGGGCTTCTGGATGGGCGTCAAACTATCCGCCCCCGCTAGGCCCGACAAGGCAAGACTTGAGCCCCTCGCGGCCCCGAAAATGGCCGTTTCTGGAGCACCGATGACCGGCATGGACAACGCCAATGGGCGGCATCGCGGCCGTCCTCCTCTGACCGTCTTTCTCGCTAGCCCACGCGGATTCTGCGCGGGCGTCGACCGGGCGATCCAGATCGTCGAACTGGCGCTCGAGAAATATGGCGCGCCGGTCTATGTCCGCCACGCCATCGTCCACAACCGCTACGTGGTGGATTCCCTCAAGGCCAAGGGCGCCATCTTCGTCGAAGAATTGGACGAAATCCCGGAAACCGACGCGCCCATCGTGTTTTCCGCCCATGGGGTGGCGAAGGCGGTGCCGGCAGCGGCGCGGAACCGGCGCATGTTCGTGCTCGACGCCACCTGCCCGCTCGTCTCCAAGGTGCATATCGAGGCCGAGCGGCTGTTCGACGGCGGCCGCGAGATTTTGCTGATCGGCCATGCCGGCCACCCCGAGGTCGTCGGCACCACCGGCCAACTGCCGCCGGGCGCGGTGCAGCTGATCGAGACGGTGGATGATGCGCATCGTTTCACGCCCAAGGACCCGGACAGGCTCGCCGTGATCACCCAGACCACGCTGTCGGTGGACGACACCAAGGAAATCCTAAGCGTTTTGCAGGCGCGCTTTCCGACCCTCAGCGTCCCGCGCAAGGACGATATTTGCTACGCCACCACGAACCGCCAGGACGCGGTGAAGCGAATCGCGCCAAAATGCGACCGCATGATCGTCGTCGGCTCGCCCAACAGCTCGAACTCGCTCCGCCTCGTCGAGGTGGCCGAGCGTGCCGGCTGCCCGCGCGCCATGCTGGTGGAGCGCGCAGCGAGATCGACTGGACCGATTTCGACGGTATTGTCCGGCTTGGCGTCACCGCCGGGGCTCGGCGCCCGAGGTGCTGGTGGACGCTATCATCGACGCCTTCCGGATGCGCTTCGACGTTCGGGTCGAGACCGTCACCACGGCGGAAGAGAATATCGCCTTCAAGCTCCCCCGCGAGCTCAGAGACATGCCGGCGCTGTAGATGGCTGTCTACACCGACGTCTCCGACGAAGAGCTCGAAAGCTTCATTGCCAGTTACGATATCGGCGCGCTGACCTCGTTCAAGGGCATCGCCGAGGGCGTCGAGAACTCAAACTATCTCGTCCATACCGGGTCCGGGCGCTACATCCTGACGCTCTACGAGAAACGGGTCAGGCCCGACGACCTCCCCTATTTCCTGGCGCTGATGGAGCATCTCGCCGCGCGCGGACTCTCCTGCCCGCTGCCGGTGCATGATCGCGAGGGGCGGACGCTGCGGGAACTGGCGGGGCGGCCGGCGGCGCTGATCAGCTTCCTCGAAGGCTTGTCGCTGCGGCGGCCGGGGATAGAGCATTGCGCCGGTCTCGGCCAGGTGCTGGCACAATTCCATATCGCCGGCGCCGACTTCCCCATGGCCCGCGGTAACGATCTGTCGCTGCCCGGATGGCAGGCGCTTTACGACGACGTGAAGGAGAACGCCGACACCGTCATTCCCGGCCTCAAGGACGAGATCGCGCGCGAGCTTGCCCATCTGGAGACCCACTGGGCCACAGGCCTGCCCGTGGGCGTGATCCATGCGGACCTGTTCCCCGACAATGTGTTCTTTCTCGACGACAAGGTTTCCGGGCTGATCGACTTCTATTTCGCCTGCAACGACATGCTGGCTTACGACGTCGCGGTCTGCCTCAACGCCTGGTGCTTCGAGCCCGACGCGAGCTTCAACGTCACCAAGCGCCGCGCCATGTTGCAGGCCTATGAGCTAGAGCGCCCGCTGACCGAGGCTGAGCTCGCCGCCTTGCCGCTGCTCGCCCGGGGCGCCGCGTTGCGCTTCCTGCTGACCCGCACCTATGACTGGCTGAACACCGATGCGAATGCCCTGGTGAAGACCAAGGACCCGGCCGAGTATTTGCGCAAGCTTCGCTTCCATCAGCGCGTCACGTCCTATCGCGACTACGGGCTCGGAGAGCATTGAACATGGCCGAGCGCCCCATGGTGGTCATCCATACGGATGGCGCGTGCTCGGGGAATCCGGGTCCCGGCGGCTGGGGCGCGATCCTCGACTCAGGCCCTCACCGCAAGGAGATCAAAGGCGGCGAGGCCCAGACCACCAATAACCGCATGGAGCTGACCGCGGCGATCGAGGCGCTGGAGGCGCTGAAGAAGCCGTCCGAGGTCGATCTCTATACCGACTCCAGCTATTTGCGCGGCGGCATCACTAGCTGGATCAAAGGCTGGAAGCGTAACGGCTGGAAGACTTCCGACAAGAAGCCGGTGAAGAACATGGAGCTATGGCAGCGCCTCGAGGCGGCGGCGGAGCGACACATCGTGCGCTGGCACTGGGTTAAGGGCCATGTGGGCCATGACGACAACGAGCGCGCCGACGAGCTCGCCCGCGAAGGCATGGCCCCCTTCATAGGCGGTCGGCGCGGCTAGATCTCCTTGAGGATCGCATCCGCCGTGCTGACCTCGGCGACGCCGGGCGAGTCCTCCGTGTTCAGCACCTTCACCATGCCATCATCGACATACATGGCGTAACGCTTGGATCGGGTGCCGAGGCCGATGCCGCTGCCGTCGAAACCCATGCCGATCTTGTCGGTGAATTCGCCATTGCCGTCCGACAGAAACAGAACCTTGTCCTTGGCGCCGGAGACTTGCGACCAGGCGCCGAGCACGAAGGGATCGTTGACGGCGACGCAGGCGACCGTGTCGATACCGAGCGACTTGAACTTGTCGGCGTTCTCGATGAAGCCCGGCAAATGCTTCAGATGGCAGGTCGGGGTGAACGCGCCCGGCACCGCGAACAGCACGACCTTTTTGCCGGCGAAGACGTCGTCGGTCGACAGCGCATCGATCCCTTCGGGGCCCATGACCCGGAAGGTGGCCTCGGGCAGCTTGTCTCCTTTGGCGATGGTCATACGGGCACTCCCTTGATTTGCGTTTCTGCGCGGCACCATACCGGCTTCGCCGGACGGGGCCAAGGTCGCCTGCGAGGCAACCAAACGGCTATTCGGCCGTCCACACGGTTGCGGTCGAGCCTTCGTCGGAAACGAGCGTGAGGGTCAGGGCCTTGCCCTTGATGGCGGCGGCCTCCGTGGCCGACATGAAGGCCACGGCAAAGCGCTGCTTGCCGTCGGCCAGCGGTCCGAGCGCCTTCGGCACCGGCACGAAGACTTCCGGGCTCTCGACGAACAAGTCGGTTCCCGTTGCCCCCGGCGGAAAAGTCGCCTCGACTTCCAGTGCCGGCGCGGGACCGCCCAGCGTCGCGGCAATGTGCGTGATCTTGGGGAGCGCATCTCCTTGCGCGGACCTCGGCACGCGGGCGAGCGCGGTCTCGAGGAGCATTGCGTCCCCCTTGCCGAGATCGGGCGGCAAGGCCAAGTCGAGCGCCGCCTCGTTCGGAATGCACAAATCCTTGCAGAGGCCGTACTCGAAATCGAGCTTCAGCTCCACCGGCTCACCGTCATGCTCGGGCGTGATCTTGACGGGAAACACAACCTCGTCCCCGTAGCCGATGGCGGTACCGTTGGCGTCGGCAAAGCGATGAGGTGCGGGGTATAGCACCTCGGCACTTTTCAGATTCTTGGACCCCGACCAGTCGAAGCTGGGCGGCACGCCGGAATCGCCGGGGTTCCGCCAATAGGTCTTCCAGCCGGGCGCCATGCGGAGTTGCACCCCGGCGAAGATCGCGGGCTTCCCATCCGTCATGATGGTGCCGCTGACCAGCCTCACCTTGGAGTTGCTCTGGTCGACCCAAGGCGACTGGCCCGTCGATGCCGCAAAGCCGGCGTCGGCGAAGGCAATGCCCAGGGAAGCGGCAATTGCCAAGCCGGACAGCAGCGGCACGGCCTGGCGTGTGGAAAATCTCGTCCCGATCATGACATCCAATTCATTGTTCGGCGGGATAGCGGGCCGCAAATTTAGCCGCGCCCGCTTGACGGCGCGACCTCAAGTGGCCCTGACATGCGTCACTCTTTTGTGAGCCCGTGCGGCGAGAATGACGCGCTTTGCCTTAATTCAGCGTTGCCTCTTTTCTGCCGGTGGAACTGCTGTAGCATGGCTTCATGGCAAGTCGCTCCCACCCCGACGAGGAAGGCTATCTCGATGGCCAGTTGCTCATCGCCATGCCGGCCATGGGCGATCCGCGTTTCTCGCGCTCGGTGATTTATCTCTGCGCGCACTCCTCCGAGGGCGCCATGGGCATCATCATCAATCAGCGCGCTCCGAATATCAGCTTCACCGAGTTGCTCGAGCAGCTCAACATCGTCCCGTCCGAGGACCGCATCGCCCTGCCCATGGGCCTCAGCGCCATGGCCGTGCATCTCGGCGGTCCGGTGGAGACGGGACGCGGCTTCGTGCTACACAGCGCCGACTACTTCAAGGCGGAGAGCACGCTGCCGATAGACGAGAGCGTCTGCCTGACGGCGACCATCGACATCCTGCGCGACATCGCCAAGGGCAGCGGCCCCGACAAGGCGCTGCTGGCGCTGGGCTACGCGGGATGGGCGCCGGGACAGCTCGAGGATGAGATTCAGTCCAACGGCTGGCTCAACTGTCCCGCCGATCCGGCGCTGATCTTCGATCCCGAGGTCGACGGCAAATATAACCGGGCGCTTGGCAGCCTTGGCGTCGATCCGATCCGCCTCGTGAACGACTCAGGTCACGCCTGAGGTCGCGGCACTCGGTCCCGGCAATTCCGGCAACGCGGGTTGAGTCGGCGCCTGCACCTCGAGACCCGATGGCGTTGCCGGCTCGTCGCGCGCCCGCTCCCGCTGCTTGCGCTTGCGGTGGCTGGCGAGCGCGGCCAGCAGGGCGGCGACGTCCTTGGCCGCCATCGGCTCTCCGTAATAATAGCCTTGGCCGAATTCGCAGCCGATCGAGCGCAGGTAGCTCGCGTCGGCCTGGGTCTCCACGCCCTCGGCGACCACTTCCTTGCCGAGTTCATGCGCCAGCGCGATGACCGAGCGGAGGATCAGCGGCGTCTGACCGTTGAGGCTCGAGTCGCGGACGAGTGAGCGGTCCACCTTGATGGTGTCGAAGGGGAAGCGGTGCAGATAGCTCAGCGATGAGTAGCCGGTGCCGAAATCGTCGAGCGCCAGGCTGGCGCCGAATGTCTTGAGCCAGGTGAGGATCTCGACGGCACGTTCGGGATTCTCCATGACGAGCGACTCGGTGATCTCGAGCTTGAGCGTGCCCTTGGGCACCGACTCGCGTGCCAGCATCAACCTGATCTCCTGCACCATGTCCTGGCGGAAGAGCTGGCGGCTCGACACGTTCACACTGACGAACAAGGGGTCGCGGTCGCGCGGCAGCACTTTGTGCCAGCTTGCCGCCTCCTCCAGCGCCTGCCCGAGCACATAGCTGCCGAGATCGACGATCAGCCCGGACTCCTCGGCGAGCGGAATGAAATCCTCGGCCGCAAGACGCCCGCGCGTCGGATGGTCCCAGCGCAGCAACGCCTCGAAGCCGGCGAGCTGGTTCGACGCCAAGCGGGTGATCGGCTGATAGAAGACCTGAAGCTGCTGCCGGTCGAGCGCCATCCTGAGCTCGCTCTCGAGCGGCAGGCGGCTCTCGTCCTCGCCGCGCATGGCGGGATTGAAAATCTCGATCCGGTCGGCGCCGCCGCGCTTGGCGCGCAGCATAGCGATCTCGCCGTCACGCAGCATGTCCTGGGCGCTCACTTGCGAGCCGTCATGGACGACGATGCCGATGGAGGCTGTGAGGATGATTTCCTTGGCGCTGATCTTCATGGGCGTCCGCAGCGCACGGCGTACCCGTTCGGCCAGCGTGGCGACATGATGGGGGTCGCTGTCGGAGATCAGCAGAATGGCGAACTGATCGCCGCCGAGACGGGCGAGCGTATCTTGCGGATTGAGGTGACGGCCCAAGCGACGCCCCAACGTCAGCAACATGCTGTCGCCGATGACGAGCCCGAAGCTCTTGTTGACGTTCTTGAAGCGGTCGATGTCGATGAAGATCACGGTAGGACGGTGCGACTGGCCTTCGGCGGCGCGGGTGATGGCGCCTTGCAGGCGGTCCATGAACAGCTCGCGATTGGGAAGCCCGGTAAGGCTGTCATGCACCGCGTCATGCATGAGCCGCTCATGGGAGCGTTTGAGGCTGGTGACGTCGCGCATCAAGCCGACGCAGCGAGCAGACGCACATTCTCGTTGGGCGCGGCGTGGGCGAATCGTACCAGAGATAGGTGCCGTCGTGCGCCGCATGCGGAAGTCGGTCCTGAGCTCGCCGCCCTGCTTCTCCTGGAGTGACCAGAGCATGAGCCGGAAGCGCTCGCGGTCCGAAGCATGCATGTGCTGAAGGAATTCCTCGACCGTCACGTTGAGACTGCCCGGATCGAGTCCGAGCTCCATCTCGACGTCGTTGCTCACGGTTACGAGGTCGCGCCCCGCATGCCACTGGAAGACATGGGTGCCGGAGCCGTCGACGGCCAACGATTTCATCTGCACGAGGCTCGGTGGACCGAGACTGACGGCGCCGCCGCCGGTGCGGAAGGCGAACTGGGTGACGGTGAAGCCGAGCAGCACGATGATCAGCACCAAGCCGGCGACGAGACCGGAGACAACGACCTCGCCCGAGAGCTTACCCAGCACGATCATCGAGGCGCCGAACAGCCAGACGATCAGCAGCATCCAACTGGGTATCAGCGACATTGCGCGGTCTTGGCCGCGCAACGCGAAATAGGCGATGAGGCCGGTGCCGATGCCGGCGATGAGGATGGTCGAGGCGCGCGCGAGACCGGACGCGGTCTGCGGGTCGATGATGGCGACGACGATGAGGGCGAACTGGGCGGCGATCCAGCCCCAGAACATGGTCCTGATCCACACATGCCACAGGCCGATGCGCAGGAAGGTGTAGAGGAACAGCACGAGACTCGCGGCAAGCCCCGCCTCGGCCGCGGCGCGGTAGACCGCGGTGCGGTCGGGGCCCACGGGGAACAGCTTGTTCCAGAAGCCGAAATCGACGCAGAAATAGATCAGCGCGGCCCAGGCGATCAGCGCCGTGGCGGGGAAGATGGCGCGGTGATTGGCGGCGAAGATGGCGGTGAGGAAGATGGCGAGAAGGCCGGTGATGCCGAGCAGCACGCCGTTGAACAACATGCGGTCCTGCTGCTTCGCCTGGTAGAAATGCGGATCCCATAATGTCAGGCGCGGTACTTTCAGCGAGCTGAGCTCGGCGGCGAAGGTGACGGTCTGGCCCGGCTCGAGATTGAGCCGGAACATATCGCCGCGGTCGCTCTTCAGCGGCTCGGGGCGGAAGCCCAGCGAAGGCGTGACCGCGGCAATGCGCGGCGCGTCGAGCTCGGGGCGCAGCACGCCGGAATTCGCCAGCGTGTAGCGCGGCGCCACGAGCCAGCGCACGATGCGCTCGTCGGTCGGGTTAGACAGGGCGAAGACGAGCCAGCCCGGATTGGTGCCGGGCGTCGAGGCCTGCACCGCCATGCGGCCGATATAGCCGTCGGGGCCCGGCGCGGTCTCGATCTGCAGCCGGTCGCCGCGGCCCTCGTACAGCTCGCCCTTGGCGGTGATGTCGATCTTGGGCTGGTCGGGATCCACCGGGATCGCCTCGATGGCGCGCGCGAGTCCCGGGGCCAGCACGGTGAGCGCAAGCAGCAGAGCGCAGGCAAACGCAGGCAGGCGGCCACGGCATTGCTGCCAGGCTCCTGCTTCAGCGTTCGCCGAGACGTTCGTCTCCGCCATTCCGCCCCCGTTCCTGTCCCAGTGCAGCCTTAGCTGCGCATGTCGGAGTCAAGCAGCGCATAGAGCAGGTGATCCTGCCATGCTCCGTTGATCCGTAAATAACGGCGCGCGAGACCCTCGCGCTTGAATCCTGTCTTTTCCAAAAGCTTGATCGAGGCCGCGTTGGTCGGCAGACACGCCGCCTCCAGCCGATGCAGCTCCAGCGAATCGAACACGAATGGAACGACGGCGCGGACAGCGGCCGTCATGTAGCCCTGCTGCGCGTGGTTGGCGCCAATCCAATAGCCGAGCGTGCAGGACTGGGTGACGCCGCGACGCACATTGCAAAGCGTCAGGCCGCCAACCAGCGCATTGGTGGCGGTGGCGTAGATAAACAGGGCGTAACCGACGTCTTCGCGCAGATCGCGCAGATAGTGGCGCACGCGCCGCCGGAACGACGCGCGCGACAGCTCGTCCGGCGCCCAGAGCGGCTCCCACGGCATCAGGAACTCGCGGCTCGACGCTCTCAGCTCTGCCCAAGCGGGATAGTCCGACATCTGCGGGGTGCGCAGCATGACGCGGTCGGACTCGATGACCGGCCCAAAGTCACTTGGGGAGGTAGCTCGCAGCAGCGCCATCGATTAAGCACCCTCTTCAGGCGGCCTTGCTTGCCGAAACAGTGAATTTTGCCGCCACAGCATCGAATCTCGCAACATTAACAATGGGTCCGGCCGTGGCAAGGCTGAGCGGCGAGACCAGTACGCGCTCCAGCATGGCTTGCAGGGCGTCGACCTCGACCGCCTCGACTTTTTCGATCAGCTCCTTGGTCGGCAGGACCCGGTCGTGAATCAGGATTTGCCGGGCGAGCTGCTCCGCGGCGCAGGAGCTCTCGAGACCGGTCAGAAGCCCCATCTTGAGCTGGGCCTTCACCCGGTCGATCTCGGCGGCTTCGAAGCCGTGCTCCGCGGCGCGCTCCAGCTCATGGCGGATCACCGTGAACAGCTCATCCGCCCGGTCCGGGGCGCCGGCCGCATGGATCACGAACATGCCGCTGTCGGTAAGTCCGGTGGAGAAGGCGTAGATGGCGTAGCAGAGGCCGCGGCGCTCGCGCACCTCTTGGAAGAGCCGCGAAGACATGCCGCCGCCCAGCGCGCCGGCCAGGATCTGCGCCGGGAAATAGTCCGGATGCTGGTAAGCCGGTGCCTCGAAACCGAGCACCAGATGGGTCTGCTCGAAGGGCTTTTCGGACCGCAAGGTGCCACCCGCATAGACGGCTCTTTGGGGGCGCGGCGGCGTGTTCTCCGGCAGCGCCGAAAGGCGCCGCTCGGCCTCGGCGACCAGCGCCGCGTGATCGACGGCGCCGGCGGCGGCGAGCACCATGTTAGGCGCGTGATAGTGAGCGGCGAGATAGGCGGCGAGATCGTCACGGCCGAAGCGGCTGACACTCTCCACCGAGCCGAGGATGGTCCGGCCGCAAGGCTGATTGGGATAGGCCGCCTCGGAGACGAGGTCGTAGACGATGTCCTCCGGCGAATCCAAGGTCGCGGCGATCTCCTGGAGGATCACGCCGCGCTCGCGGGCCATTTCGGTCGGGTCGAAAAGCGGCGCCAGCAAGATGTCGCTCAGAATATCGAGGGCGAGCGGCATGTCCTTCCGCATCACCTGCGCGTAGTAGGCGGTCGCGTCGACCGACGTCTCGGCCGTGATGTCGCCACCAACCGCCTCGATCTCCTCGGCGATGTCGCGGGCGCTGCGCCGGGTCGTACCCTTGAAGGCCATGTGCTCGAGAAAATGCGCCACGCCGTGCTCGTGGAAGCGCTCGCTTGCGGCTGCCGGCGCGATCCAGATGCCGAGCGACACGGTCTCGACCTCGGACATGGCATGGCTGACGACCGTCAAGCCATTGGCCAGCTTTGACCGCTCGATGCTCACGCGCCCGCCTCCGCTCGGACCGGTTCGGCGCGGCTGTGGCCGACGATGAACTCGGCGACGGCGGCAACATCGCTGGGTAGCACGGTGCAGCGCTTCGTGCTGGCCAAGGCGAAGCCGCAAGCGCTCGGGCTGCTCGGGCACGCGCCCCGTCGCCCGCTCGACGCATCCGGGAACTTGGCCGGATGCGCGGTCGACAGCACGACCATCGGGGTGATGCCGCGATCGCTCTCCTGAGCCGAAGCGGCGACGCCGACGGCGGTGTGGGGATCGATCAGCATACCCGTCTCTTCGAAAACCCCCCGAATGGTCATCTCCGTCTCGTGCTCGCCAACCGAATGCGCCCCGAACAGGTCGCGCAACTGACCGAGTTCCCCTTGGCTCAAGCGGAACGCGCCGGTCGCGCGCAGCTCGTCCATCCAAACCCTGACGCGGACGGCGTCCCTGCCGGCAAGCTCGAACAAGAGGCGCTCGAAATTGCTCGCAAGCTGGATGTCCATGCTCGGGCTTGAAGTGGCAACCACGCCTTGCGGCTCGTAAATCCCCGACGCAAATGCGCGGGGTAAACTGTCGTTGAGGTTCGTGGCGATAACGAGGCGCGAGACCGGCAAGCCCATCGCGCGGGCCGCGTAACCTGCGAAAATATCACCAAAATTTCCGGTGGGCACGGTGAACGCCACCGGCCGGTGGGGGGCGCCCAGGCTCACGGCGGCGGTGAAGTAATAGGGCACTTGCGCAAGGATCCGCCCGAAATTGATCGAGTTGATGCCCGTCAGCCCGAGCCGGCCGCATAAGGGCCGGTCAGCGAACAGCGCCTTCACGATCGCCTGGCAATCGTCGAAGGTGCCCTCCACGGCGATGTTGTGGACGTTGGCCTCCGTGGCCGTGGTCATCTGCCGCCGCTGGACGTCGCTTATGCGGCCCTTGGGGTGGAGGATGAAGACATCGATGGCGTCCAGCCCGCGAAAGGCCTCGATGGCCGCGGCGCCGGTATCGCCGGACGTGGCGCCGACCACCGTGGCGTGCCCGCCGCGGCGCAGCAGGGCGCGGTTCATGAACCGCGATACGACCTGCATGGCCAAGTCCTTGAACGCGAGCGTGGGGCCGTGGAACAACTCTAGGATGAACGCATTGGGGCCGATCTGGCTTAGGGGCGCCACCGCCGGATGGTGGAAAGCGTCATAGGCCTCGGCGAGCACCGATTGCAGGTCGTCCTGGCACGGATCGCCCGCGAGAAAGGGGCTCATGATAAGATCGGCCGCGTCGGCGTAGTCGAGGCCGGCCAGCGCGGCGATCTCGTCCGGCTCCAGGCGCGGCCAGGCCTCGGGCATGAACAGCCCGCCATCGGGGGCGAGCGCGGCCAGGAGCGCATCCTCAAAGGAGAGCGCCGGCGCCTCACCGCGCGTGGAAATGAACTTCAAGATCTGCCTCTCGCCGGAAATGGGACTTTTCCGGGCTGACCCTAGCCGTCAGAGGGCCCTCGGGCAATAAGGCCCAGACGGGCTCGTTAAGACCGCCGGCCCCGATAGGCGCCCCACACATAGACCCCATAGATCACCACCAGGCACAGCGCCAGGCCGAACCAAGTGATGGCATATTGCAGGTGGTTGTTATCGAGCTTGAGCCGGGTCTGGCCGCTTCCGGCCAGCCGCCAGGCACGTCGCTCGCGCCTGCCTCCAGGAAGAAGGGCGCCACCTGGACCGTGCCGCCGGGGAACATGGACCGCGCCATGGCCGGCAGGTCCCGGCTGAACCATTGATTGGCCTTGTCGTCGTTGTCGGGGATGAAGACGCTCTGCTCTTCGGGCGTGCGCACGAGCCCGGTAACGGTCACCACCTCCTCGATCTGGCCGAGGCGGCGGCTGGACGGATCGCGCAAGGCGTCCGGCACGAAGCCCCGATCCACCAGCACGAAGATCCCGTCGACGGTCTCGAGCGGCGTGATGACGTGCCACCCCGGCTCGCCTTCGAGCGACAAGGTATAGAGATAGCGCTCGCGGCTGTGATGGAACCGCCCTTCGGCGCGGACGGGATAATAGGCGGTGTTGCCGCCCTCGCGGGTGAGAGCGATCGCCTGTTGCAGGCTCATGGGCTTGCGCTCGGTCCGCGCTTCGATGCGGGAGATGATCCCTTCTTTCCACTCCAGGCGTTGGAGTTGCCACACGCCTAGGCCGATCAGAAGCGCCAGGCCCAGGAGGGTGGCGATGGTGAGTTTCAAAAGTCCGCTGGTTTGCATGATTTGCGCCTCTATTCCGAGGCGAGTTTGCCTTCTTCGGCCTTGTGCCTGAACTGGAGCGCAATCAGCACCCCTTTGAAGGACCGAAGCAGGAGCAAAGGCAGGGCGAGCGCAAGACTGCCCCAGATCAGAGCATGCAGCCAATAAGGCGGCTGGTAGTAGACCTCCACCAGGAGCGCGGCGCCGACGATGACGAAGCCGGTGATCAAAATGACCGAGACCGCGGGCCCGTCGCCGGATTCGGCGAAATCGTAGTCGAGGCCGCAAACATTGCACCGGGGCGCAACAGTGAGATAGCCGGCGAACAGCTTGCCCTTGTGACAGGCGGGGCAACGACCGGTCAGCCCGGCCCACAGTGTGGAGCCCATCGGCGGCGGCGCGGTTCTCGTCTCGTCCATGAAAAGGTCCAAACCAAAATGAAAAGGGGGCGGCCGCTCGACCGCCCCCCTTAATATAGGTGCATCAGGCCGCTAGTGGGCTGGATAGTTCGTGCCCGCGCCCCACACATAGATGCAGGAGAACAGGAACAGCCACACCACGTCGACGAAATGCCAGTACCACGCGGCGGCCTCGAAGCCGAAATGCTGCTTGGGCGTGAAATGGCCCTGCAGCGCCCGGAACAGGCACACGATCAGGAAGATCGTGCCGACTATCACATGGAAGCCGTGGAAGCCGGTGGCCATGAAGAAGGTCGAGCCGTAGATGTGGTTGGAGAAGCCAAAGCCCGCATGCATGTACTCATAAGCCTGGAGGCTGGTGAACAGCACGCCGAGAAGGATGGTGCAGGCGAGCGCCCAGGTGAGCCCCTTGCGATCGTTATGCAGCATCGCATGATGCGCCCAGGTCGCCGTGGTGCCCGAGGTGAGCAGGATCAGCGTGTTGACGAAGGGCAGGCTCCACGGATTGAAGGTGTGCCCGAAATAGCCGAGGCCCGCCACGCCGGTCTCATCGCTCGGGATCGGCGGCCACTGACCGCCGAGCACCTCGGTGCGGGCGTAGGTGACCGCGTCGTCCGGGAACAGGGCGACATCGAAATAGGCCCAAAACCAGGCGACGAAGAACATCACCTCAGAGGCGATGAACAGGATCATGCCGTAGCGCAGATGGAGCTGCACGACAGGCGTCTCGTGACCCTCATGGGCCTCCAAGATGACGTCGCGCCACCAGCCGAACATGGTTAGGACGACCAGCGCCAGTCCGGGAAGGACGTACCAAAGTTGCGGATCGCCAGCCTTCTTCGACATGAAATACATGAGGAGGCCGATCGCCAGCGTGAAGCCCCCAAGCGCGCCGACAAGCGGCCACGGGCTCGGATTGACCAGATGATAGTCGTGTTGCGGTTTAGCGTGGGCTTGGGCCATCGTTGCGTTCCCCTTCCTCCCCAGTGTCTCTCGACGGCGCCTCTCCCGCGCCGCTTGGCTTACGATCCCGAGTTCTGCCCCGCCGGCGCCGCGGCGACGTCCGGCTGGTCGTCGTTACGATAGAACGTATAGGACAGAGTGATCTCGGAAATGTTCTTGGTCGTGTCGTCGTCGACGATCTTGGGATCGACGAAGAAAGTCACCGGCATCTCGACGCTTTGGCCGGCGGCGAGCGTCTGCTTGGTGAAGCAGAAGCACTCGATCTTGGTGAAGTAGCGCCCGGCGGATTCCGGCGCGACGTTGAAGCCGGCGGTTCCGGTCACGGGCTTGTCGGTATTGTTGTGCGCCCGGAAGAAGGCCAGCGAGCTCTCGCCGATCTTGACGTCCATGACACGCTGCACCGGCGCGAAGGTCCACGGCAGATCGCGGTCCACATTGGCGTCGAAGCGGATGGTGATGGTGCGGTCCAGCACCTCGCCCGGCGCCGCCTCGGCCTTTTGCGTCGCGCCGCCATAGCCGGTGGTCTGGCAAAACATTTGATAGAGCGGCACGGCGGCGAAGGACAGGCCGACCATGCCGGCCACGAGCCCGCTCAGCGCCAGGGCGATGATGCCCTTGCGGTCGCGCCTCTCCGTCTGTGTGGTCTTGTCGCTCATGCCGCGCGCCGCCTAGAGGGCTCTAACGGCAACATTGCCGCCAAGTCTGACAATGGTGACGATGAAGAACAGAACGACGAGTGCAAACAGGATCCCAGCGATGGCCAAAGACCTCCTGCGCTGACGGCGTTTGCGTTCGGCTTCCGCATCATCCATCACAAGCTCCAGCTAAGCGGCGACACGCCGCCGGTCGCGCCGAAGCCCTGCTCGACAAGGAGCACGGCGAAAAGCAGAAAGAGATACAGCACCGAGAAGGCGAACAGATTCTTGGCCGCCCGCTCGGCCGCCTCCCCTTCCCGCGTGCGGTAGCAATCCACGGCGAAGACGACGAACAGCGCGCCGAGGATCGCGGCGACGACGCTGTAGAGCATACCACCAAAGCCGAGAACCGTGGGCGCCATGCCGAGCGGCGCCAGGATGAGGCTATAGATGAGGATTTGCCGCCGGGTCTCGTCGCCGCCATGGGTGACCGGCAGCATGGGCACGCCGGCGCGCTCGTAGTCGCGCGCGCGGATGAGGGCCAGCGCCCAGAAATGCGGCGGGGTCCAAATGAAGATGATGAGGAACAGCACGAAAGGCTCAAGGCTCACCGAGCCGGTGGCCGCGGCCCAGCCGATCATCGGCGGCACGGCGCCGGCGGCGCCGCCAATAACGATATTCTGCGGCGTCGAGCGCTTCAGCCACATCGTGTAGACGAAGAGGTAGAAGCCGATGGTGAGAGCGAGCAGTCCGGCGGCGACCCAGTTCGCCATCAGGCCGAGACAAAGCACCGAACCCACGGCGAGCACAGAGCCGAAGGCAAGCGCTTCCTGCGGGGTCACCGCGCCTTGCGGCACCGGCCGGGAGGCGGTGCGGGCCATGCGCGCGTCGATGTCGGCGTCGTACCACATGTTCAGGGCGCCGGACGCGCCGGCGCCGACGGCAATGCAAGCGAGCGCGGCGATAGCCAGCACCGGATGCATGGAGCCCGGCGCCGCCACGAGGCCGACCAGCGCCGTGAACACGACCAGGAACATAACCCGGGGCTTGAGCAGCGCCGCATAGTCGGCGACATCGCCGCCATTGGGGGCGGCGACTTCACCGGGAACTGCTTGGACCGTGGTGTCGGACATCAGCCTACTCACTTAAGGCGCTTCACTAGGCCGCGAACAACCACCATCTCGCATCACTTGATGCGCGGAAGCGTCTCGAAGGTATGGAACGGCGGCGGCGAAGACACCGTCCATTCGAGCGTGGTGGCGCCGACGCCCCACGGGTTGGCAGCCGCCTTCTGCTTCTTGGCGAACATGTAGGCGATCGAGAACAGGAAGACCAAGAGTCCCGCGAAGCCGACATAGGCGCCGACTGAGGAGACCATGTTCCAGCCCGCATAGGCATCCGGATAGTCGGCGTAGCGGCGCGGCATGCCGGCAAGGCCGAGGAAATGCTGCGGGAAGAAGGTCAGGTTGGCGCCGATGAACATCAGCCAGAAGTGAAGCTTGCCGAGCGCCTCAGAGTACATGTAGCCCCACATCTTCGGCGCCCAGTAGTACCAGCCGGCGAAGATGGAGAACACGGCGCCGATCGACATCGTGTAGTGGAAATGGGCCACCACGTAATAGGTGTCGTGGAACGAGCGGTCGACACCGGCATTGGACAGCACCACGCCCGTCACACCGCCGATAGTGAACAGGAAGATGAAGCCGAGCGCCCAGAGCATCGGCGTCTTAAACGACAGCGAGCCGCCCCACATGGTGGCGATCCACGAGAAGATTTTGACGCCTGTTGGAACGGCGATGACCATGGTGGCGAACACGAAATAGGCCTGCGTGTTCACCGAGAGACCCGCCGCGTACATGTGGTGGGCCCACACGACGAAGCCGATCACGCCGATGGCGACCATGGCGTAGGCCATGCCGAGATAGCCGAATACGGGCTTCTTGGAGAACGTGGCCACGATCTGGCTGACGATGCCGAAGCCCGGGATGATGAGGATGTACACCTCGGGATGGCCGAAGAACCAGAACAGATGCTGCCACAGCAGCGGATCGCCGCCATGGGCCGAGTCGAAGAACGCGGTGCCGAAATTGCGGTCCGTCAGCAGCATGGTGATGGCGCCGGCCAGAACCGGCAGCGACAGCAGCAGCAGGAAGGCGGTCACCAGCACGGCCCACACGAAGAGGGGCATTTTGTGCAGGGTCATTCCCGGCGCGCGCATGTTGAAGATGGTGGTGATGAAGTTGATGGCGCCAAGGATTGACGACGCACCGGCGAGATGGAGCGCCAGGATGGCGAAGTCCATGGAGATGCCGGGAATACCCTTGGTGGAGAGCGGCGCGTAGATGGTCCAGCCGGCGCCGACGCCGGTGGCGCCGGGAGCGCCCGGCATGAACAGCGAGATGACCAGCAGCGAAAAGGCCATGACCAGCAGCCAGAACGAGATGTTGTTCATGCGCGGGAAGGCCATGTCAGGCGCGCCGATCATCAGCGGCACCATCCAGTTGCCGAAGCCGCCCATGGTCGAGGGCATCACCATGAAGAACACCATGATGAGGCCGTGGGCGGTGACGAAGGCGTTGAAGATTTCAGGGTTGCCGAAGATCTGCATGCCCGGCTGCATCAGCTCGGCGCGCATGGCCATGGACAACAGGCCACCGACCACACCGGCCACCAGGGCCAGGATGAGGTACATCGTGCCGATGTCCTTGTGGTTGGTGGAGAAGAACCAGCGACGAAAGAAAGTCGGATGATCGTCGTGATGGGCGGCTTCTGCCTGGGCGCTGTGTGCCATGACTGTCTTCCCTTATCGCCTTTTCGTTCTTTTCAGACCCGCGGCCGGGCCACCTGTTTCGTTGTTCGCTTCGGCCCTATTCCCGGGCAGAGGCCACTTTGCCCTCGGCATCGATGGCGGCCGATTTGTGCTCGGCGACCCACGCATCGTACTCGTCCTCAGAGACCACGCGAACGGCAATCGGCATAAAGGCGTGATTGCGGCCGCAAAGCTCGGAGCACTGGCCGTAATAGATGCCTTCACGCTCGGCGCGGAACCAGGTCTGCTGGAGACGGCCCGGCACGGCATCGAGCTTCACGCCGAAGGATGGCATCGCCCAGTCGTGGATCACGTCGTTGGACTTGAGGCCGACGATGACGTTCTTGTTCACCGGCACGACCACCTCGTTATCCACGCTGAGAAGACGCGGCTGACCCTCTTTCAGGCTGGCATCCGGCACCATGATCGAATCGAACTTGATGCCCTCGTCGGGATATTCGTAGCTCCAGTACCACTGGTTGCCCGTGGCCGTAATGGTGATGTCGGCCTTGGGGAAGTCGTACTGGGCGAATAGCAGCCGGAACGAAGGAATGGCGATGGCTACCAGGATGAAGATCGGGATCACCGTCCAGGCGACCTCGAGCGCGGTGTTGTGCGAGGTGCGCGAGGGCGTCGGGTTACGCTTCTCGTTGAAGCGGGCCATCACGTAGATCATCAGCAGCAGAACGAACAGCGCGATGAACGTGATGATGATGGTGACGTAGGTATGGAAGTCGTTGATCTGCGTCATGATCGGCGACGCGGCCTTTTGGAAGCCCATCTGCCAGGGCGATGGCTGGCCATCCCCGGCCAATGCAGAGCCGCTCAAGGCAAGACCGCCCGCAGCAAGACCCGCAAGCGCAGCAAGAACCGTCAGCGTCCGGTGGAAGATCGCCATACCTTCACTCCTAAAGCCTGCTCCCTGCCTTTCCCTTCGGCGGGAAGGGTCGGGCTATTGTATTGGGCATGAGCAAATCTGCCCAGGCCGCTCTGTAGCAGGGCCAGCGCGAAGAATATCCGTCGCGATATAAATGCGTCGCCCCCGCTACGTCATTCTTTGGACTTCCGGCCCCCCGTCATGGCGCGGAGACTGGAGGTTCTTTTGTGTTTTTAAAATCATAAAGGATATAGATTGGCAACACTCATGATTCAGCGCGCCGCTGCGGCAAATGCACGCTTGACACCGCGCTTTCAGCCAGTTGCCGCAATGTGTTGCCGGGGCGACCGACATTCGTCAGGCAAGTTGCCGTCGAAATTTGGCCCCAATACTCGGCGATGGCCGTTTTCCATGCTGCGGATCGGCGCTTCACACCGCCGCCCCTCACGATCTAAGACTTCAGAATTCTCTTCGCGCTTGATAAAGGCGGACGTGCCGGTCTTTCAGATGCTGATGGTCCCCCACATGCAAATCCTCGCGCGATCGCTCCCCCTTGCCAGAATCGCCCTGGCGATCGCTTTCCTCGCCGGTCTGACCGGCCAGGCGGTCGCGGAGAACGCCGCGACCGATGTCGCCGCCCCGGGCGCCACCGGGCCTGGCAGCGTGGTGCGCGAGACCCACGGCGCTTGGCAGGTTAGCTGCCGCACGCCGCCGGGCGCCAAGGAAGAGAAATGCGCCCTGGTGCAGAGCGTCACGGCCGAGGATCGGCCGAATGTCGGCCTGACGGTGGTGTTCTACAAGGCGATCGGCGAGAACAAAAAGCTGTTGCGCGTGGTGGTGCCGCTCGGCGTGCTGCTGCCCACCGGGCTTGGCCTCAAGATCGACAACGAGGACGTGGGCAACGCGCCGTTCCTCAAATGCGGCAAGCGCGGCTGCGTGGCCGAGGTGGTGCTCCAGGAAGAGGTCATCGGCAAGCTGAAGAAGGGTGAGAACGCCATGTTCATCATCTTCGACACGCCGGAGGCGGGATCGGCATCCCGGTCAGCTTGCAGGGCTTCTCGGACGCTTTCGCCGGCCTGAAATAGCGGCTACCTCCTTTCGCGCATAAAAAAATCGGCGACAGAAAAGGAGAAATCTGCCGCCGATTACATCCGTCTTGGGGGACGGACTAACGTCCCATTCCGTGCAGGGTCGCGGAAAGGACGATGACTTGATGAGTATATGGCGAACGCGGGGGACGTTTCAAGATTGTGGCGCTTTCGCCACGGAGTCCGTTACGCCCCCGCGGTTTTCGACCAATCCTCCAGGCTTTCCGCCCAGTCCTTGAGACTCGCCAGAATTCCCAGGGCCGAGCGGCCGAATTCGGTCACCTCGTAGGTGACGGCGATCGGCTTGGTGCTGAGCACCTCGCGGCGCACCAGATTGGCCTGTTCGAGCTCTTTCAGGCGCTCGGTGATCATCTTCTTACTGGCGCCATCGAGCTGGCGTGCCAACGCGTTGAAGCGCACCGGGCCGTCCCTGAGGTGCCACAGGATCGAGCCCGTCCATTTGCCGCCGAGGATCCGCATCCCGCGTTCCACGGGGCACGGGCCCGGGCATGTCGCGGCTGCCTCGCGGCCTGTGCTGTCGCTGCTCCCGGTGAGGGCCATGCCCCGCCTCCTAGTGGTTACGAAAAGTATACTGGTTGAATATGGAAACCTGACATGCCACGTCAAGCGGCGACATTCCGAATGAACACTACAAAATGGAGACGGCAGCGATGCAAGCGAAGCTCTTCACGCCTTTGACCCTCGGCGACCTGACATTGCCCAATCGCGTCGTGATGGCGCCGCTCACGCGCAACCGGGCAAATCCCGACGGCGACGTGCCCTACGCCATCCATGCCGAATATTACGCGCAGCGTGCCTCGGCCGGCTTGATCATCACCGAGGCCACGCAGATCACCCCGGAAGGCAAGGGCTATATCCAGACCCCCGGCATCCATAGCGGCGCGCAGGTCGCCGGCTGGCGCCAGGTGACGCAAGCGGTCCACGCCAAAGGCGGGCGCATCTTCCTCCAACTCTGGCATGTGGGCCGCATCAGCCATGTGTCGCTCCAGCCCGACGGCCAGGCGCCGGTCGCCCCCTCGCCCATCGCCGCCGAGGCCCAGACCTTCGTCGCCTCGGGCTTCGCCGACGTATCGCCGCCGCGGGCGCTCGAGACCGCGGAGATCCCGAGGCTGTTGGAGGACTACCGCAAGGCCACCGAGAACGCCCGCGCGGCGGGCTTCGACGGGGTCGAGCTCCATGCGGCGAACGGCTATCTGCTGGACCAGTTCCTGCGCGACGGCACCAACAAGCGCACCGATGCTTACGGCGGCAGCCTAGAGAACCGCACGCGGCTCCTGGCCGAAGTGCTCGCGGTCATCACCAAGATCTATCCGCCGAAGCGGGTGGGCGTCCGGTTCAGCCCGTTCTCTGGCTTCAACGACATCGCCGACAGCGATCCCATGGCCACATTCGCCGCGGCCATCGCCCGGGCCAACGAAGCGGGCCTCGGCTATCTGCATCTGGTGGAGGGGGAGATGGGGCAGTCCCGCGATCTGCCGCCGGAAGCCGACATCGCCAAGCTACGGGCGGCTTGACGGCGCCTACATGGCCAATAACGGCTACGACCGGGAGACGGCCATCGAGGCCGTGGAGTCCGGCGCCGCCGATCTCATCGCCTTCGGGCGCCCCTTCATCGCCAATCCCGATCTGGTGGAGCGCCTGGAGAAGAACGCCCCCCTCAACGAGCCGGACCAGAGCACGTTCTACGGCGGGGACGAGCACGGCTACACCGACTATCCGACGCTCGCCGAAGCGGCCGCCTGAGCGGCGTGCTCCCCCTCGCCCAGGACCGTCCACAATTTCGACCCCGTCGGGGGTACACTGCGAACGGGACTGGGCGACCGGAGGGACGGCTTATGGGATCGAGGCGGTACTTCGTCATCCTCGCGGCCCTGCTGCTGGCGGGACTCGCGCCCGGCCGAAGCGCCGGCGAGGAGGCGCGCCCCGCGGCGGACCGGGTCGTGGCGACCTATGACGCAGGCCTTGCGGGGATGAGCCTCGGCACGTTCAAGGTGATCGCCAAATTCGACGGCAGCGCCTACGAGATGGCGGCCGACGGCCGGTTCTCGCTGCTCGCCGGCCTCCTCTACAGCGCCACCGGCAAGACGACGAGCCGCGGCACACTCAACGGCGCGGCGCCGCAGCCGGCGGCCTTCACCCTCAACTATGACGGCGGCAAGAAGCGCGAGCAGCGCCGCATGCGCTTCGACCACGGCGCCGTCAGCGACGTCGACATCGTCCCGCGCAAGAAAAAGAAGAACTCGCGCGACATCCCGGTCAGCGCCGAACAGCTCAAGGACGTGCTCGACCCGCTCACCGCGGCATTTCTCTCCGTGCGCTCCGACGCGCCGGCCGGCGATCTCGAAGTCTGCGACCAGACCATTCCGGTGTTCGACGGCAAGCAGCGATTCGATCTGGTGCTCTCGCCGAAGCGGCAAGAGCGCCTCGGAGATTCGCCCAATGGGGTCCACGGGCTCGCCGCCGTGTGCCGGGTGCGCTACAAGCCGATCTCCGGCCACCGGCCCGATCACCCCGGCGTGCAGTTCATGACGAAGACCGACGAGATCGAGGCCTGGCTCGTGCCCGTGCCGCGCACGGACCTCTACGTTCCCTATAAAATTCTGGTGCCGACCGGCTGGGGCAGCGGCTCGGTCACACTCACCGGCCTCAAGGCGAAGCCCTAGCCTTAGCCTTAGCCTTAGCCCTGGCCGCGCTCACAAACGCTTGGTGGCGCTAAAGCGCTTGGGTTTCGAACAGGCGATCGATGTCGCCCTTCCACGGGCCGTGATAGGCCTCCAACAGCTCGTCGGCGGGGGACTTCCCGTCCTCGAGGATCTCCCACAGACGCTTGAGTGAGCGGGTCTCGTCCTCGCCGCTGTCGTTGACGCGGGCGCGGCGCGTCAGCCCGCCTTGCGCCAGGGTGACGACCTCGCGCGCCACATCGCGCAAGGTGCGGTCACGGAATGGGGTGGCGAGGCCGAGCTTGGGGACGGCGTTGCGCATCTCCTGCCGCTCCCCGGCCGTCCAATCGGCAATCAGCGTGGCGGCGCCGTCGAGCGCGGCGCTGTCGTAGAGAAGCCCGGTCCACAAGCCGGGCAGCGCCAGCAGCTCGCGGAACTGTCCGGCGTCGGCGCCGCGCATCTCGATGAACCGCTTGAGACGAACCTCAGGGAACAGTGTGGTCAGATGATCGATCCAATCGTCCATGCCGGCTCTCACGCCTGGCAGCGCGTCCAGCTTGCCGGCCATGAAATCCTCGAACGAGGCGCCGGCCACGTCGATATAGCGGCCGTCGCGGTAGACGAAATACATCGGCACCTTGAGCGCGTAGTCCACATAGCGCTCGAAGCCCATGCCGTCTTCGAAGGCAAAGGGCAGCATGCCGGTGCGGTCGGGGTCGGTGTCGCGCCACACCTCGGCACGATAGGACTGGAAGCCGTTGGGCTTGCCTTCGGTGAAGGGCGAGTTGGCGAACAGCGCGGTGGCCACGGGCTGGAGCGCCAGGCCGACGCGGAGCTTCCGCACCATGTCCGCCTCGCTGCCGAAATCCATGTTCACCTGGACGGTGGCGGTGCGGAACATCATGTCGAGGCCGCGTTTTCCGCGGGTCGGCATGTAACGCATCATTATGCGGTAGCGCTCCTTCGGCACCAACATCAGCTCATCCAGCGTCCATTTGGGCGAGAAGCCGAGGCCGAGGAACCCGATGCCGAGCTCGCCGGCAACCTCACCCACTTGCGTGAGATGCTGGCGCAACTCCTCCTCGGTCTCATGGATGGTCGCCAGCGGCGCCCCCGACAATTCGAGCTGGCCACCCGGCTCGAGGCTGATCGACCCGCCCTTGGGGCAGTCGAGACAGGACAGCGCGATGATGTTGCCGTTCTCGAGGATCGGCTCCCAGCCGAAACGCTCGTGATGGGCCTTGAGCAGCGCGCCGATGCCGTGGGGGCCGAGATAAGGGACCGGCGAATGGTCCTTGATATTGAAGCCGAATTTCTCGTGCTCGGTGCCGATCGACCAATCGGATTCCGGCTTCGAGCCCGCCTCGAGATAGGTGACGAGTTCGTCCCGCGACTCGATGATGGGGCTCTGAGGCCCACTCACCCGTGTCGACATCGAGATGGCTCCGCTGGATCGAGGGGACATGGCCCTAAGGAGGCGAGGCTAAGGTCCCAGAGGTAAAGGGGAACTCTATATCGCGCGCGGACGTGAGACCGGCAAGGGCTTGTGCGAGACAATCACACAATGCTGATCGCGGGAGGCGCCCGATCGTCCCTTTGCGCGCAAATGCCTCACGCCATCATCCGGTGGTAGAGGTCGAACATGATCCAGAAGCTGCCGCCGAGCATGATGCAGATGAGCAGCGCGGCGAAGGCGAGCGCGATCAGATTCTCCCGCGGCGTGGTGCTGAAGCTGATGTGCAAGAAAAAGCGCAAATGCACCAGGACCTGAATCACGGCGGCCACGGCGATGACAATCAGGGTGGTCGAACGGGGCAGCGCCCCGGTGGCGGCCAGGCCGAACGAGATCGCGGTCAGCACCACGGCGAGGCCGAGGCCGATCAGATAGGGCGTGATGCTGCGCTCGACGGGGAGTCCGGAGGCGTCCATTCAAAGTACCCCTGGCAGATAGACGACCGAGAAAATGGCGACCCAGATGATGTCGAGGAAGTGCCAGAACAGGCCAAGCCGCGCCAGCCGCGAGGCGACGGGGCGCGTCAGGCCCTTGATCAGAACCTGACCGATCATCACGAAGATCCATAGGACGCCGATGCTCACATGCAGGCCGTGGGTGCCGACCAGCGTGAAGAAGCCGGAAAGGAAACCGCTGCGGTCAGGCCCCGCGCCTTGCGCGATCATGCCGGAGAACTCGCCGAACTCCAGATAGAGGAAGCCCAGACCCAGCGCCACGGTCACCACGAGCCATAGGAGCACGCGGGACCGGTCGGCGGCGGCGAGCGCCACGGCGGCAAAGCCGAACGTGGTGCTGCTCAACAGCAGAAGAGCGGTCTCGCCGGCGGCACGCTCCAGGCTGAACAGCTCCTTGCCCGTGGGCCCGCCGGCGGTATTGCCGAGCATCACCACATAGGTGGCGAACAGGAGCGCGAAGATCACCCCGTCGCTCATCAGATAGATCCAGAAGCCGAGGCTTCTCTTCGTATTTCTCGGCGCCTTCGGACGGCGGCGCGATATCGGTCATGGTGGCTGCGGCGGCGTCATGCGGCGCCCTCCGGTAAGGGCTGGCCGGCGAAGCCCGGGTCGTCCGCCATCTCGTTCTTCGGCGTCATGGCCAGCTGCGCGAAGCGGGCACCTCGATGGCCTTCACTTCGGCCGCCGGGATCACGGTGGTGGTGTCGTCGTCGGAGGCACGAATGACGATGGCGACAAAGATGGCGGCGAGCACAGCGCGCCAGCCACCAGATGTACCAGATCATGGCGAAGCCGAAGACGAAGCCGGCGCCGCCGATGACGGCACCGATGAAGCTGTTCTTCGGCAGGACGATATCGACGTAGCGCTCGGGCCGCTCATAGGCGACGCCACGCTGCTTCATGTCCCAGAACGCATCGATGCTCTGCACTTGCGGCACCAGCGCGAAGTTGTAAGGCGCCGGCGGCGAGGAGGTCAGCCATTCGAGCGAGCGGCCGTTCCACGGGTCGCCGGTCAGGTCGAGCGCCTGCTGGCGGTCCCGGATGCTGACGACCAGCTGGACCGCGAGACAGACGATGCCGAGGAAAATGATGAATGCGCCGATGGCGGCGATGATCAGATGCGGCTGCCAGGCGGCAATGTCGTAATGCTCCATGCGGCGGGGCATGCCGAGCAGGCCGAGCACGTAGAGCGGCATGAAGGCGAGATAGAAGCCGATGATCCAGCACCAGAACGACCACGCGCCCCATTTCTCGTTGAGCTTGAAGCCAAACGCCTTGGGGAACCAGAACATGTAGCCGGCGAGATAGCCGAACAGCACGCCCGGAATGATCATGTTGTGGAAGTGGGCGATCAGGAAGGTCGTGTTGTGCATCAGATAGTCGACCGGCGGCATGGCGAGCAGCACGCCGGAGAGGCCGCCGATGCAGAAGGTGACGAGGAAGCCGATGGTGTAGAGCATCGGCGGTTTGAAGATGATGCGGCCGCGATACATGGTCAGCAGCCAGTCGAACACCTTCACGCCCGTCGGCACGGCGATGATGGTGGTCATGACGCCGAAGAAGGAATTGACGTTGGCGCTCGACCCCATGGTGAAGAAGTGATGCAGCCACACGGTGAAGGACAGAAGGCCGATGGCGCAGGTGGCCAGCACCAGCGAGATGTAGCCGAACAGCCGCTTCTGGCTGAACGTGGCCACCACCTCGGAGAACACGCCGAAGGCGGGCAGGATGAGGATGTAGACCTCGGGATGACCCCACAACCAGAATAGGTTGATGTAGTTCATCATGTTGCCGCCCATGGCATTGGTGAAGAAGTGGAAGCCGGCGGTGCGGTCGAGCGCCAGCATGCCGCAAGCCACGGTCAGGGCGGGGAAGGCGAAGATCATCAGGACACTGGTGACAAGCACCGTCCAAGTGAACAGCGGCAGGCGCAGCAGGGTCATGCCCGGCGCGCGGCATTTGATGATGGTGACGAGGAAATTGATGCCGCTCATGGTCGAGCCGACGCCGGAGATGAGCACCGCCCAGACCCAGTAGTCGACGCCGACGCCCGGCGTGTATTCGGGCCCCGAATAGGGCGGATAGCCGGTCCAGCCGGCGGTCGAGAATTTGCCGATCACCAGCGAGATGAGCACGAGCCCGGCGCCGGCGGTGGTGAGCCACAGGCTGATGGAGTTCATGAAGGGGAAGGCGACATCGCGCGAGCCGAGCTGCTGCGGCATGATCAGATTGATCAGCCCGGCGAGGAACGGCATGGCCATGAAGAAGATCATGATCGTGCCGTGGGACGAGAAGATCTGGTCGAAATGGCCGGGCGGCAGATAGCCGTCGCTGTTGAAGGCGATGGCTTGCTGGCTGCGCATCATGGCCGCGTCGATGAAGCCGCGCATCAGCATGACGAGCGCCACCATGATGTACATGATGCCGATCTTCTTGTGGTCGAGGCTCGATACCCAATCGAACAGCACCAGACGCCAAGCGCCGAAATAGGTGATCACGGCCATGACCGAGAGCGCGCCGAGCACGGTGATGCCGGCGCCCGACGCGGCGATGACGCTGTAGAACGGCAGTGAGTCGAAGGTCAGCCTACCGAGGAGTTCCACGATCCCTCATTCCACTGTTGCCGCCGCCGGAATGGCCGGGGCGGGATCGACGATGTCGCCATGGCGCCATTTGGCGATGATCCGGTCGAACAGGTCGGGCTCGACGCCGGAGTAATAGGTCACGGGCACCTTCTGGCTCGGTTGGGCCAGCGTCTCGTAGGTGCTGGCATCGAGCGTGGCCGACGCGCTCTTGGCCTTCGCCACCCAGGCGTCGAAGTCATCCTTGGTGGTGGCGACGGCCCGGAACTGCTGATCGGCGAAACCGCTGCCGCTATATTGGACGTTGCGGCCCCACATCTCCGCGGGCTCGTCGGCGAGGAGATGCAATCGCGTCTGCATGCCGGCCATGGCGTAGATTTGCCCGCCGAGCGCCGGGATGATCAACGAGTTCATCACCGTGTCGGAAGTGATTCTGATGGCGAGTGGCTGGCCGGCGGGGAATACCAGCTCGTTGACCACGGCGATGTTCTGCTCGGGATAGATGAAGAGCCACTTCCAGTCCTGCGCCACCGCCTCGACCTTCAGTGGCGTGACGCCGGTATCGATCGGGTCGTACGGATCGAGGCGATGCGTGCCGGGCACCAGATGAAACCCGAGCCAGATGATGATCGCCGCCGGCGCGCCCCAGACGAGAATCTCGATGGGCCAGTAATAGGCGAGGTTGGGCGTGTAGCGGGCGCTGCGGTTGGTGCCGCGATAGCGCCAGCAGAACAGCGCGGCCATGACGAAGACCGGCAGGATCACGATCATCATGATCGAGACGCCGTCGAACAGCAGTTGCCGTTCGGCCAGCGTGATCGGACCGTTGGGATCGAGATCGGGGCTCGTGAGCGCACCGCAGCCGCTGCAAAGCAGCGCCAAGCCAAAAGCCAGGATTATCTGCAATCGATAGGCAAGAGCTTGTCTCACGATCACGCCTTGCGGTTCGATGGGGCAGTCGGACATCCGATTCGCCGCAAAGGCTAGCCGTTTCCGCCCGATTCGGCGACCCTCAAAGCCAGGAACGCCGCTTCATCGTGAAAAATGCGTCAAGCTTGTTTCAGGCGATTGTCAGCGCCAATCGCCGAGCACGGCGTTGACAAGGGCGAGACAGGCGACGCTCGCGGTATCGGCGCGCATCACGCGCGGACCGAGCGAGATGGGCAGCACGAAAGGCTGTCGCATCAGCGCGTTGCGCTCTTCCGTGTCGAAGCCGCCCTCGGGGCCGATCAACACGGCGAGCGGGCGGGCGGTTTGCGCCGACAAGGCCTCGATGGGTGACGCGGCGGCCGCGGCCTCGTCGGCGAAGATCAGCAGGCGGCTCTCGTCCCAGTGATCGAGCAGCTTCGACAATTTCTCCGGCGGGCACACCTCGGGCACGCGCAAGATCCCGCATTGCTCCGCCGCCTCGATAGCGTTGGCCTTGAGCCGGTCGGTGTTGACCCGTTCGGCCACCGTGCGGCGGGTGATCGCCGGCTGGAGCCGGCTGACGCCCATCTCGGTCGCCTTCTGTGCCATATAGTCGAGGCGGGCGCGCTTGATGGGGGCGAAGAGATAATGCAGATCGGGACCTTGCCCTTGCGGCCGCGTCTGATGCTCGACCGCGATTTGCGCCTTCTTCTTGCCGATGGCCGTGAGGCGCGCGCACCATTCGCCGTCCGCGCCGTTGAACACGAGGACATGATCGCCCGGCTTTAATCGCAGCACGTTTCCGAGATAGTGCGCCTGCTCGGGCAGCAGGGCGATCTCAGCCCCGGTACCCATCGGAGACTTGACGAAGAGCCGCTGAAGTTTAGAGGCCATGGACTAGGGTCCGGCAAAAGCTGACAAAGCGAAACCGACACGGCGAAGCGAAACGAGACATGCCACGTCCCGCATCCGAAGACAAAGCGGCAAGCATCGCCGACGCAAGCGCAAAGAACTGGGTCGACCGGTTCGCGCCGGCGCCGCTCCTGCCCTATCTGCGGCTGGCCCGCGCCGACCGGCCGGTCGGCTTCTTTCTGCTGGGGCTGCCGTGCTTCTGGGGCGTGGCCTTCGGGGGCTTGAGCACCGGCGCCCCCTACCCCGATCCCTATCTGCTGCTGCTCTTCGCCATCGGCGCCATCGCCATGCGCGCGGCGGGCTGCATCTATAATGACATCGTCGACCGGGATATCGACGCCCAAGTGATGCGCACGCGATCGCGGCCGCTGCCGAGCGGACAAGTGACGACCGCGGCGGCCGTCGTCTTCATGCTGGCGCTGTGCGCGTCGGGCTCGGCCGTGCTGCTCAGCCTCAACAGCTTCTCCGTGCTGCTCGGGCTTGGCGTGATCCCCATCGTGGGGCTCTACCCCTTCGTCAAACGCATCAGCTATTGGCCTCAGGCGGTTCTGGGGCTCGCGTCAAATTGGGGGGCGCTGGTGGGCTGGGCGGCGGTGCTCGGCAGCCTCGGCGCCGCCCCTGCCCTGCTCTATGCCGGCGCCGTGGCCTGGACCATCGGCTACGACACCATCTACGCGCATCAGGACCGCGAGGACGACGAGCTCATCGGCATGAAGTCGACGGCACTCAGATTCGGCGCATCGACCAAAGCTTGGCTGACAATTTTCTACGGCGTGGCGTGGCTCGCCATGGTCGGCTCAGGCCTGCTCGCGGGGGCCGGCATCGTGTTCGTCATCGGCATGAGCTTCGCGGTCGCGCAGCTCGGCTGGCAAGTGGCGACGCTCGATATCGACGATGCGGACAATTGTCTGACGCGCTTCCGCTCGAACCGCGATTTCGGGGTGATCGTTTTTGTCGCAGCCGCGGCCGACATGACGCTTGCATCATTAGCCTAGAAGGTCGATTCACAGGAGTTGAAAAAGCGCGGGGCCTCGCAAAAGCAAGAGGGCCCCGGAGCGATGCTCCGAGGCCCTTGGTGACGCCTTGCTGTTAGCTTCCTTGTTGGCTGCCTTGAGGTAGCCTTTATTGCCACGATCTTGCCACGGAAGTTTTCCCGGACGCTTAATGGACGTCGTTAATGACCGGTAGCTTCCCACATAGTTTAGAGAGTCTTCCCTTCGCCCCATGACCGCAGTGACACCCAAGAAAATATCGCCCGCCCCGGTTCCGCTGGAAGAAGATTACGCGCTTCTTAAGGAGGCGGTGCGCGAGGCCGGCGCCCTGGCGCATAGCTATTTCAAGCAGGAGGTTCAGGTTCAGACGAAACCTGACGGCTCCGAGGTGAGCGAGGCCGACCTCGCCGTCGACGCCGCGCTCAAGCTCGACCTCATGACTCGCCGCAAGGACTATGGCTGGCTGTCGGAGGAGAGCCCCGACGACCGCGAGCGGCTTAAACACTCGCGCGTGTGGATGATCGACCCCATCGACGGTACCGGCGCTTTCCTGCGCCACATCCCGGAATGGACGGTCTCGGCAGCGCTGGTCGAGGACGGCGTGCCGGTACTCGGCGTGGTGTACAACCCCGCGTCGAACGAGTTCTTTCACGCCATGCGGGGCCATGGCGCCTTCCTCAACGACACGCCCATTCACGCCAGCAACAAGCCGACGCTCGACGGCGCCAAGATGATCGCAAGTGGCGGCCTGTTCAAAAAGAAGATCTGGCAGGAGCCCTGGCCCGAGGTGACGGCGCGCTGGGTGAATTCGGTCGCCTACCGGCTGGCGCTGGTCGCCTGCGGCGAAGGCGATGCCACCATCTCGCTGACGGCCAAGGCCGAGTGGGATCTCGCCGCCTCGGCGGTGATCATGGACGAGGCCGGCGGCATCACCACCGACCATCGCGGCAATCCCCACGCCTATAACCGCGAAAACCCCAAGTTTCCGAGCTTGGTGGCGAGCGGCAAGGCCCTGCATCCCCTGCTGATCGAGCGCACAGGCCGCATAGACCTTTAGGGCACATTTGGGCAAGGTGCCGGCGATCACCGGCATTAGGGAGGGGCTGCGGAAGCATGGCTGCTAAAGGCAAAACCACGACGGGCGGGCAGCAACTGCTCCATCTCGTCTTCGGAGGCGAGCTGACGAAGTTGGACAAGGTCGAGTTCCAAGACCTCAAGAAACTCGACATTATCGGCATCTATCCCAATTACGCGCTCGCTTACGATGCCTGGAAGGACGCGGCCCAGCGTACGGTCGATGACGCGCATATGCGCTATTTCATCGTCCATCTGCACCGCCTGCTCGATCCCGAGCACCCCACCGGGGCCGAAGGTTAGGGTCGGGCGCTTTACGCTTCCAAGGTTTTTCGCCTTAAAGGGGGCCGGAGCCCCGTGCTAGAAGGGGGCGGCGCGAGCGGCACCACCTGCCGGGGCGGCTCATGAATCGGGGAAACGCTTGAAAGATCAGCTGTTCAGAGACGCAAACGCGATCTCCAGAGGTGCCGACGAGCTGAACGCCAACTATTCCACGGCGGATATCGTCAAGCGCATCTGGAAGGAGCATCTGCGCCCCCGGTTGGGCCTGCTCAGCATCGCCGTCACGGCCATGCTGCTGACCGCGGCGACCACGGGCGCCATTCCTTTCCTCATCCAGCGCACGGCGGATGACGTCTTCGTCGCCAAGCAAGAAGAGATGGTGCTCTGGATCGCCGTAGCCATCGTCGTCGTCACGGTGCTCAAGGCGATCTCTGAATATGTGGCCGATACCACCGTCGCCTATCTCGGCCACCGCTTCATCGCCGATCTGCGCATCCAGATGTTCGCCAAGCTGGCGCGGGCCGATCTCAGCTGGATCCAGACCGTGCATTCGGGGCGGATCCTGTCGAGCTTCCTCAACGACGCCAATCTGATCCGCGCCACCGCGAGCCGCTCGATGGTCACGCTCGGCGAGAATTTTCTGAAAGTGATCATCCTTGTCGGCTCGATGTTCTACATGGACGCGCGCTTCTCGGTGCTCATCCTCATCTTCCTGCCGCTCGCGATCATCATGCTGTCGCGCCAGCGCCGCAAGATGCGGAAGTCGACGTCGAAGTCGCTGCAAGAGACCGGCGACCTGTCGGCGCTGATCACCCAGACCTTGCGCGGCATGCGCGTGGTGCGGGCCTATCGCCAGGAAGGCCAGGAGGAGGCGCGCGCGGCCTCGGCCATCAACCGGGCGCTGGAGTTCACCATGCGCGGCACGCGCGCCCGGGCGCTGTCGAGCCCGTCGATGGAGCTTCTGGTCGGCTTCGGCTTTGCGCTCGCCATCTATTTCGCCGGCACGCAAGGCGTGCGCGGCGATCTCACGCTCGGTCACTTCATGGGCTTCATGACGGCGGCGCTGCTCATCTACAGCCCGCTGAAGAGCGTCGCCACGCTGCAAACACAGCTGCAAGAGGGCGTCGCCGCCGCAAGCCGGGTGTTCGGCGTGGTCGACCGCCCGATCACGCTGGTCGAGCTCGAGGACGCCAAGCCGCTCAAACTCGACAAGGGCGAGATCGAATTCAAGGACGTCACCTTCGCCTACGATCCGGAGAATGTGGTGCTGAAGGGCGTGAGCCTCACCGTGCCGCCGGGCAACACCGTGGCCTTGGTGGGACCGTCAGGCTCGGGCAAGAGCACGCTGGTCAATCTCGCGCTGCGCTTCTTCGATCCGGAGCAAGGCCAGGTGCTGATCGACGGCCAGGACATCAAGCATGTCACGCTCAATAGCTTGCGCGAGTCCATCGCGCTCGTGACGCAAGACCCGGTGCTGTTCGACGACACCATCCGCGCCAATATCGCTTATGGGGCGAAGCCGGTGGTGGATGACGAGGTTATCGCCGCTGCGAAGGCGGCGGCGGCGCACGACTTCATCATGGGTTTGCCGAAGGGCTACGACACGCGCGTCGGCGAGGCGGGCGGGCTTCTGTCCGGCGGCGAGCGTCAGCGCATCGCCATCGCCCGCGCCATCTACAAGGACGCACCGATCCTGTTGCTCGACGAGCCGACCAGCTCGCTCGATTCAGAGGCCGAAGCCAAAGTGCAGGCCGCGCTGGAAGGCTTGATGCAGGGCCGCTCGGTGCTGATGATCGCGCACCGGCTGTCGACGGTGAAGAAGGCCGACTTCATCTGCGTGCTCGACCAAGGCCGCATCGTCGAGATCGGCCGTCACGATCAGCTCGTCGCCAAAGGCGGGCTCTATACGCGACTGCACAGCACGCAATTCGGCATCGCCGGCGGTTATGCGGACGCCATCCCGGATGCAGACGCGCCCGTCGCCGTGGCCGGCGAATAGCGGCGCCTGACGGGGATGTTGAAACGGCTGCTAGCGTCAAAGCCCGCCATCGACATGGTGAGCGCGATTGCCGCCAGCTATATCCGCCTCATCTACGCCACGAGTACGATCAAGCGGGACCCGGCCGATACCGACGCCAAGCTGTTCGACCAGCATCCGCAAGTGCTCGCCCTGTGGCATGGCCAGTTTCTGCTCTTGCCCAATTTGAAGCCCAAACGGCCGGCCAACGTGAAGGCCATGGTCTCGCGCCACGGCGACGCCATGATGCTCGCCGCGGTGCTGAAGCGGTTCGGCATGGAGCTGATCAGGGGCGCGGGCGCGGAGCGCGACGCAAGGACCGCGGCGGGGCCACGGCGATGCGCGAGTCGCTCCGGGCACTCGGACGCGGGCGCACCGTGGCCATGACGGCGGACGTGCCGCCGGGACCGCGCGCCGGGCCGGTGAAGGCATCGCCACGCTGGCGGCCAAGTCGGGCCGGCCCGTGGTGCCGTTCGCCATCGCCACAAGCCGCTTCCTCAAGCTGCCCACCTGGAGCGCCTTCACCATCAACCTGCCGTTCTCGACGCTTGCCATCGTCATCGGCGATCCCGTGCATGTGGCGGCGCTCGGCGAGGCGGAGATCGAAACGGGACGCGCCGCAATCGAGCGGGCGCTGGCCGAGGTGACGGCACGGGCCTACGCGCTCGCCGGCGCGACCGACCCGCTCAGCAAGGAGGCGCGGACGAAGCCCGGCCTGTCGCTCAAGACCTATCGTCTAGCAACGAAGCTTGCCGCACCGGTCGCTCCCGCGATCCTCGCTTGGCGCACGCGGCGCGGCAAGGAGGAGCCCGACCGGCACGCCGAACGTTACGGCCGGGCCAGCGCGCCGCGACCGTCAGGCTTCCTCGCCTGGTTCCACGCGGCGAGCGTCGGCGAGGTGAATGCCGCGCTGCCGGTGATCGACGCGATCGCGCGCGAGCGGCCGGACATCCGCCTTCTCCTCACCACGGCGACGGTCACTTCGGCGCGGCTCGCCCGCGAGCGGCTGCCCAAGGGGGCAATCCATCAATTCGTGCCGCTTGATCGGCAGAGCTATATCCGCCGCTTCCTCGCCCATTGGCGCCCGGAACTCGCCGTCTTGGTGGAGTCGGAGATCTGGCCCAATCTCGTGCTGGAGACGAAGGCGGAGAAGATTCCCCTTCTCCTCATCAACGGCCGCATGTCGATGTCGTCGTTCAAGGCGTGGCGGCGGCGTCCGGGCATCAGCCGACCGCTGTTCTCGGCGTTCGATCTCGTGCTGGCGCAGAATGACAGCCTGGCCGAACGCTTCGCGCAGCTCGGCGTCACGGACTCCCGCAACGCCGGCAATCTCAAGGCCGATGCGCCGCCGCCGCCGGTCAACGCGGAGGACAAGGCGCAGCTCACCGCGGCGCTGGCTGGCCGGCCGGTGTGGCTCGCGGCGAGCACGCATCCGGGCGAGGAAGAGGTCATCGCCGCCGCTCACACGCTGATGAAGCGGACATTGCCCGATCTCCTCACCATCATCGTGCCGCGTCATCCCGACCGTGGGCCGGATATTGTCGAGCTGCTTCGCGCCTCGGGCCTCAAGGCCATGTTGCGCTCGGGCGGCGGCATGCCCGAGACGGGCACGGACGTCTATGTGGCCGACACGATCGGCGAGCTCGGCCTGTTCTACGCGCTGGCCCCCGTCGCGGTGATCGGCGGCTCGATGGTGGCGCGCGGCGGCCAGAACCCGGTGGAGGCCATCAAGCTCGGCGCCGCCGTGCTCACCGGCCCCAACTGGCAGAACTTCCGCGATTCCTACGCGGAGCTGCTGAAAGCCGGCGGCTGCAAGGAAGTCGGCGATGCGGGCAGCCTCGCCACGGTGGCGCTCGAGCTGTTGCAAGACGATGCCGCGCGCGGTGCCATGATGGTGCGCGCTGAGGCGGCGATCGCCGCCATGAGCGGCGCACTGCCGCGCACGCTTGCCGCGTTCGAAACCTATCTCCCCCCGAAAGCGTCGTAGCGCCATGGGTGTCGGCACGCCTTCCTGGTGGTATCGCAAGCACGGGCTGCTGGCCTCGGTGCTCGCCCCTGTCGCGGCGCTCTATGGGCGCATCGCGCACTCGCGCATGAGCAAGGACCCGGCCTACCGCTCGACGCTGCCGGTGATCTGCGTCGGCAATTTCACCGCCGGCGGGGGCGGCAAGACGCCGACCCCATCGCCATCGGCCACGGCCCTGAAAGCGGCGGGCAGGACACCGGCTTTCCTCACCCGCGGCTATGGCGGCGCGGCCAGGGGCGTCGTGCGCGTCGAAGGTCAGGCGGCGGATGAGGTCGGCGACGAGCCGCTGCTGCTCGCCGAAGTGGCGCCCACTTTCGTCGCGGCCGACCGTGTCGCCGGCGCCAAGGCCATCGAGGCAAGCGGCGCCGATATCATCGTCATGGATGACGGCTTCCAGAATCCGTCGCTGGCCAAGGATCTCTCACTGATCGTGGTGGATGCGGCCTCCGGGCTCGGCAATAGGCGTGTCATCCCGGCCGGGCCGTTGCGGGCGCCGCTCGCGGGTCAGCTCGCCCGGGCCGATGCGCTGGCCGTGATCGGCGAAGGCAACAAGGCCGCGTCGCTGGTCGAGGCCTTCGAGCGCGCCGGCAAGCCCGTGCTCAAGGCCAAGATCGCACCCGATTGCGATGCCCGCTGGCTCGGAGTCTTGCCGGTAATCGGCTTCGCCGGCATCGCGCGGCCCACCAAGTTCTTCGCCACGCTGCGCGGCAACGGCGCGCGGCTCGTCGACAGCCAGGGATTCCCCGACCATCACCGCTTCAAGGAGCGCGAGGCGCAACGCCTGCTCAAAGCAGCGGATGAGAAAAGCGCGATGCTGGTGACGACGCAGAAGGACTGGGTGCGCTTGCCCGACGACGATCCGGAAAGCGCGGTCACCGAGCTCAAGAACCGCTCGCGCCCCTTCCCCATCGTCGTCACGTTCGAAGATGCAGACAGGCTCGCGGCGCTCCTGAGCGATGCGGCAACGCAACGCGCCAAACACTCTAAGAGGATCTAAGCATGTCGATTTGGCTGGTGAAGGCGACTTGGTACGAGGACGAAATGGAAGCAAGCGAGCAATGGGCGGTCAACACCGCGACGGCCCATGATGCGATCAAGGAGGTGGCGACGCATCTTCGCTTCCATCCCCATCACGTCGAAGCAAGGTTGACGAAGGAAGGCGAGGTTCCGGCATCAGACCTCGCGCCGGGAGAAGCCAGACGCCTCTCCGCGCAATGATCTAGCGATTAGACGCGGGTATCGCGGAAGCGCTTGAGAGAGGTTTCCGCGTCGGCATAGGCCTCTTGCAGATCCACGCTCCAATAGCGCAGCTCGTCGAGCGGGATGGCCTTGCCGGTGACGGCACAGCGCACGAAGTCGCCGGGCGTCAGACCTGGACTTCCCCGTCGAGATATTTGAGCTTGGCCTCGCCCTTGAAGCCGAGATTGCGTTCGAAGCGGTTCATCAAATCCGTGGCACTCTCTCGTGGTCCGTCACCATAGCCTCACGGCCCATCGGTTGCTAGCGCGCTAAAGAAGACTTCCCTGCTTTCCGTCAGCGGGCTTACGCGCCTGTTTCGCCGGAGCCGCATCTGTCTTCTGCGAAGAGCTCTCCGTCTTGCCCCCGCGCGGATCGGCATGGGCGTCAACATGGCCATCGGCGAACTCGATGTCCAGGGCGGCGCCCGGTTGCACCTCGCTCGCATAGCGGATCATGGTGCCGTCGGCGGCACGCACCAGGGTGAAGCCGCGCGCCAGGACATTGTGATAGCCGAGCGTGGAGAGCAGCTTCGCCTGCCCGTCGAGACGGCGGCGCGCGCGATCCATCAGGCTTGCGAGCGAGCGCGCCTTGGCGCGGTCGAGGCGGATGAGCTTGTCGCGGCCGGCGATGGCTGCCCGCGCCACGAGATGGGGACGCAGCCGCGAGCCGGCACGGTCGAGCCCTGTGCGATGAGCCACCGCGTTGGCGAGGAGCGCGCGGGGCAATTTGTGGCTCGCGGCATCGAGGCGCTGGCGCGGCAGACCGAGAATGTCGGCGCGGCGCGGCAGCCCCCGCGCGGAGCCGATGAAACGGGTGCGGAAATTCTCCAAGGCGCGCCTGAGCGTGCTCGCGCCCCGCAGGCCGAAGCTCCGCACCGCGATGAGCAGATCGGCGCGCACCGGCACCGCGCGCTCGGCGGCGGCGGTCGGCGTCGGCGCGCGGTGGTCGGCGACGAGGTCGATGATGGTCCAGTCGGTCTCATGGCCGACCGCCGAGATCAGCGGAATGGCGCTCGCGGCCACGGCGCGGGCGACGATCTCCTCGTTGAAGCCCCAGAGATCCTCGAGGCTGCCGCCGCCGCGGGCGACGATAATGAGATCCGGGCGCGGCATGCGCGAGACCGTGCCGGCGTTGAAACCGTGAATGGCCGCCGCCACTTCGGCCGCGCAAGTCTCGCCCTGGACGCGCACCGGCCAGACCAGAACATGGGTGGGAAAGCGATCCTCCAGGCGATGGAGGATATCGCGGATCACCGCGCCCGTGGGGGAAGTCACCACGCCGATGACGCGCGGCAGATACGGCAGCGCCAGCTTGCGCGCCTCGTCGAACAGGCCTTCGGCGGCGAGCTGCTTCTTCCGCTGCTCGAGCAAAGCCATGAGGGCGCCGACGCCCGCCGGCTCGATGTCGTCGATGACGATCTGGTACTTGGACCGGTCTGGATAGGTGGTGATCTTGCCCTTGGCGATGACCTCCAGCCCCTCTTCCGGCTTGAACTTCAGCCGGGCGAAGGTCGAGCGCCAGACGACCGCCTCGATGCAGGCCTTCTCGTCCTTGATGGTGAAATAGCAATGGCCTGAGGCGTGGGGTCCGCGATAGCCGGAGACCTCGCCACGCAGCCGCACGAGCCATAGGCGTCCTCCACCGTCCGTTTGAGCGCGAAGGCGAGCTCGGAAACGGTGTACTCGATGAGATTCGTCTGGGTCTCTTTAGGGATGCGGCTGGCCATTTCTCACGTCATCTCATTTTCGCGGACGCGCCGTCTCGTGCTAAGAGCGCCCGCATCTTCTTTCGTAGGGCATATAGGCCCTTCGGAAGGCGGACAAGGGCAGCGAACAGCGGAGCGTAGAGCGCGGTGAATGTGCTTCTGATCGGCGGCGGCGGACGCGAGCATGCGCTCGCCTGGAAGCTCAAGCAAAGTCCCCTGCTCGAGGCGCTCTATTGCGCGCCGGGGAATGCCGGCATTGCCGAGGTCGCCGACTGCGTTTCGCTCGACGTGGCCGACCATGACGCGGTGGCGCAATTCTGCCGCGACAAGGCTATCGGCCTGGTCGTGATCGGACCCGAGGCGCCGCTCGTCGCCGGTCTTGCCGACGATCTCGAAGCCCATGGCATTGCCGTGTTCGGACCGTCGCAGGCGGCGGCGCAGCTCGAAGGCTCCAAGGGATACACCAAGGATCTTTGCGCCGAATACGGCATCCCGACCGCGGCTTACGGCCGCTTCAAGGAAGCCGCGCCCGCCAAGTCCCATGTGGCCGCGCAACCGCTGCCCGTGGTGATCAAGGCGGACGGCTCGGCCGCCGGCAAGGGCGTGGTGATCGCCAATTCGCATTTCGAGGCCTATTCGGCCATCGATGCCTGTTTCACCGGCGCCTTTGGGGAAGCAGGCGCCGAGGTCGTGGTGGAGGAGCATCTCAGCGGCGAGGAGGCGAGCTTCTTCGTCCTGGTGGACGGCGAGAGCGCTCTGCCGCTCGCCACGGCACAAGACCACAAGCGCGTGCATGACGGCGACACGGGCCCCAATACCGGCGGCATGGGCGCCTATTCGCCGGCGCCGATCATGGACGAGACACTCTGCAAGCGCGTCATGGACGAGATCATCTCGCCCACCGTCGCGGCCATGAAAGCGCGGGGCACGCCCTTCAAAGGCGTGCTCTATGCCGGGCTGATGATCCAGGACGGGGCGCCCAAGCTCATCGAATATAATGTGCGCTTCGGCGATCCGGAGACGCAGGCGCTCGTCATGCGCCTCAAGTCGGACCTGCTGCCGGCGCTCCTCGCCACCGCGCAAGGCAAACTTCATGGCGTCACGCTCGACTGGCACGACGCGGCGGCGCTGTGCGTGGTCATGGCTGCGAAGGGTTATCCCGGCGACTACCAGAAGGGCACCGAGATCAAGGGGCTCACCGAGGCCGCCGCCGATCCGGACGTGGAGATCTTCCATGCCGGCACCAAGCGCGACGGAGACCGGGTCCTCGCCACCGGCGGGCGCGTGCTCGGGGTGACGGCGCGGGGGGCGGATATCGCCGCCGCGAAAGCCCGGGCTTATGCGGCGGTCGACAAGATCGGCTGGCCAGGCGGCTTCTGCCGCCGCGACATCGGCTGGCGGGCGATCAAGCGCTAAGGGCACGCCGCCGCCCTCAAGATGACATGCCTATTAGCAAGAGATTCACTTGCCTCCGGCAAAGTGAGCGACTTCGACGCGTTTTTGCCGTTTTCTGGTGGTGAAGCGTTGCGAATTCACGATGGCGTCACCATCTGCAAGTCATATGGCGCCTGTTTGGAGAATCAAATGACGCACGACCTCCCCGTATCCAAGAAAACCCTGTGTGGGTTGATGGGGGTCGCCGCGATTCTCTTCTACATTTGGCTCCTGACCTGGGCCGGCCCGGTTCGCGCCGCGCCGGGCGTCGTCGCCCCGCCGCAAGGCCATGCTTCGCAGGTGGAGCAGACTAAGATTTTCCAGCGCGGCCGCACTCCGCGCTATCCCTACGCCACCGGGGTCGGGCCTCGCGGCCGGGAGTATTATTTCGGCTTCGTGCCCTACGAGAAGGGCAATATCGAGATCCAGGCACTCCAGCGCATGTATCCGGAAGCCAACTATCCCCCGAGCATGCGCTACTGGACGCCTGAGTCGAACTACTAGACTCGCTTCGTCTTCCTCTTTCTCCACGACATTCGGTTGCCCGCGACCGCCGCTTTTGCTGTGGCGTGTGCTTGGCCATGACCAAGCGGACATGGCTAGCCGTTTGCCCTGGCGCTCTGAGCCCTAGTCCGGCGGCATTTCTCTCAAATTTTATTCTAACGGTTGCTCGGGTGTTGCAAGTATAGCAAGACGTTACTCACGGCTTGTTCACTGGTTTACTCAACTCAATATTAGGCCGACGCAGGGATGATTTGGTCTCACCCCATGGAGACTGATATGCGCCCCCTGATAATCGGCCTAAGCTTCCTCGTCCTGTCGATGACCGCCGCTCTTGCCGCCGAAAGCGTCGGTCAGCGCTGGGAGGAGTCCCTCCTCACCCATAAGCGGAACGGCACGCTCCCCGGCCCCCGCCCCGGCCAGAAATGCCTGTGGTCCGAGCAGCTCAACGGCTGCCTCTGGTACACGCCGGGCAAGTGGAACCTGAACCTGCAGAACTAAGCTCGCGCTTCTAGCGCCGGGCTGCGAAGAAGCCCTTGAGCAAGCTAGCGGCCTTGGCCTCGCCGATGCCGCCATAGACGTCCGGCGCGTGGTGGCAGGTGGCCTGCTGGAAGAAGCGCGGGCCATGCTCCACGGCGCCGCCCTTCTCGTCCGCCGCGCCGAAATAGAGCCGCCGGATGCGGGCGAAGGAGATCGCCGCGGCGCACATGGCGCAGGGCTCGAGCGTGACATAGAGATCGCAGTCGACGAGCCGCTCGCTGCCAAGCTCGGCGCAAGCCCCGCGGATCGCCAATAGCTCCGCATGGGCCGTGGGATCGCGCAATTCGAGCGTGCGGTTGCCGGCTCGGGCCAGCACCGCCCCGCTTGCGCTCACGACCGCGGCGCCGATGGGCACCTCGCCGCGGTCGCGCGCGGCCTCGGCCTCCGCGAGCGCCAGCTCCATGGGACTCTTATCCAGGGAGCTCTTGTCTGAACCCCCTGCATCTGCATATCTCGCCGTCATGGCGGACAAACTGGGCGAGAAGCGAAGCCGGGGTCAAGCGGCTCCGAAAAAGGGGGGTGCGCCCAAACGTGCGCCCGAGCCCAAACGCGGGCCCGGGCCGAAGCGCGCGCCGGAGCCAATCCGCGCGCCCGAGCCCATGCGCATCGCCAAGGCCATGGCCCATGCCGGGCTCTGCTCGCGCCGCGACGCGGAGAAATGGATCGAGGCGGGGCGGGTCGCCGTCAACGGCACGGTGCTCAAGCGCCCGCCCATGTGGTGGGCCCCGCCGATACTGTCACCGTGGACGGTCAGCCCCTGCCCCAAGCGGAACCGGCGCGGCTGTGGCGCTACAACAAGCCGAAAGGCCTCGTCACCAGCCATAAGGACCCGCTCGGTCGCAAGACCGTGTTCGAGGCGCTACCGGCCAAGCTGCCACGCGTGGTGTCGGTCGGCCGGCTCGACATCAATACCGAGGGGCTTCTGCTGCTCACCACCGACGGCGCCCTGGCGCGGCATCTGGAGCTGCCGAGCACCGGCTGGGTGCGGCGCTACCGAGTGCGCGTACATGGCCGGGTGACGCAAGAGGCGCTCGACGGCCTGAAACAGGGCGTCACCATCGACGGGGTGAATTACGGCCCGGTCGAAGCCACGCTCGAGCGGCAGCAAGGTACCAATCAGTGGCTGATGCTGGGGCTTCGCGAGGGCAAGAATCGCGAGGTGAAGCGCATCGCCGAGCATCTCGGGCTCACCGTGAACCGGCTGATCCGCATCTCCTTCGGGCCGTTCGCGCTCGGTGATCTGGCGGCGGGCATGGTGGAAGAGGTGAAGCCGAAAGTGATCGTCGACCAGCTCGGCGAAAAGCTCGCCGCGGAATTCGGCCTGCGCCGTGGGCATCTCGACCGGCAAGCGACGCGCCGGCGATGAGGATCATCACCGGCAAATTCAAAGGCGCCAAGATCGAGGCGCCGGAGGGGCTCGCCACCAGGCCCACCTCGGACCGGGTGCGCCAGGCTCTGTTCAACGTCCTGGAGCATGGCGCACCGGCCGTCGACTTCGAGGGCTCGCGCGTGCTTGACCTGTTCGCCGGCTCCGGCGCGCTCGGGCTCGAGGCACTGTCGCGCGGGGCACGGTTCTGCCTCTTCATCGAGGAGGGAGCCGCCGCCCGGGCCGCCATCCGCCGCAACGTGGAGGCCTTGGGCCTCACCGGCGTCACCAAGATCTGGCGGCGGGACGCGACGAGCCTCGGGCCCGCCGGCACGCTGGCGCCCTTCGATCTCGTCTTCTGCGACCCGCCATACGCGCAAAGTCTCGGAGAGCGGGCGCTGGCCTCGGCAATCGACGGGGGCTGGGTGAAAGACGAGGCCATCGCCGTCATCGAGGACCGCGCCGGCGTCGCCGTGCCGTGGCCGCAGCCCTTCGTGGAGATCGACCGGCGGCGCTACGGCACCACGGAGATCGGCATCGCCAAATCAGGGGACTAGAATCCGGCCCATCGCCCCACCGGCCCAAGAAATATGTTTAAATACAACAAGGCGCAGGAGTGGGGAGGCTGATGATTTTACGCGCGTTGCTTTTTGCGCCTTTGATTCTGGCGGCCGCCGCAGCGACGGACATCGTCGAGGATCGCTTTACCTCGGGCGTCTGGCAGGGCGACGCCAATTACGACTCGGACGGCCAGTTCTCCGACTGCACCATGACGGCGGAATCGAAGCGGGGCGTCCTGCTCGGCTTCGTCATCAGCAAGGATTTCGACTGGGGCATCGTCATCGCCGACGAGACCAAGACTCTCGAGGTCGGCAGCCGCAAGGCGGTGCTCCTCATCATCGACCAGGAAAACCCCATCGCCGCCGTGGCCAAGGTGGTCGACGAGCACGGCATCCTCATCCCGCTCGAAAACTCCGACCCGATGGTCGAGGCGCTGCGCCACGGCAAGCTGCTCAGGATCGTCGCCGACGGCACCGAATTCACCTTCGAGCTGACCGATACGCGCGACGCCATCGCCGCGCTGGCGGCCTGCGTCACCGATCACCAGGCACCGAGCGCGTCGAGCTCTAGCGGCGCGAGAACAGCTTCTCGATGTCCGTGAGCTTGAGCTCGATATAGGTGGGACGGCCATGATTGCACTGGCCCGAGAAGGGCGTCCTCTCCATGTCGCGGAGGAGCGCGTTCATCTCCTCGGGTGAAAGGCGCCGCCCCGCCCGGACGCTGCCGTGGCAGGCCATGGTGGAGAGCACATGATCGAGCCGGTCCGCCAGGAGACCGCTCCCTTCCCCGTCGTCCGCCTCGGCGAGCGCCGCCGCCAAGTCCGACAATAGACCTTTCACATCGCAATTGCCGAGCAGGCCCGGCACTTCGCGCACGACGATGGCCTCGGGGCCGAACGCCTCGACCACGAGCCCCAGGCGTTCCAAGGCATCTGACGCGGCCACCAATGCGGCTGCCGCCTCGCCGTCGAATTCCGACACTTCGGGGATGAGCAGCATCTGCCGGGCGATGCCGCCATTGCCGTAACTCCGCTTGAGGCGCTCATAAACCAGGCGCTCATGGGCGGCGTGTTGATCGACGATGACGAGCGCGTCATCCGTCTCGGCGATGATGAAGGTGTCCTGCACTTGCGCGCGGGCGGCGCCGAGCGGGTAGTCGGTCCCGGTCTCGTCGTCGGAGATGGTGCTGCCGCGCGTATCGCCGCTGGGCATCGAGACGGGCGTGAGCGGCGCCTGGCCGCGCTCCGCCAGCCCGAATGTGCGCGGGCTCGGGCGGCTCTGATAGGCTTGCGGGCCGGCATAGGCGTGCGGCGCGGACGGGCGCACCATGCGCTCGAGCGCCGATTGGGACAGGCTCGCCGTGGCGCGGTGGCCGGCGGCGCCCAGCGCCTCGCGCAACGCCCCGATCAGGAGCGAGCGCACGGCGTTGGGATCGCGGAATCGCAGTTCCGTCTTGGCGGGATGGACGTTCACGTCCACCTCCTCGGGCGGCACGGTCAGAAACAGCGCCAGCATGGGATAGCGTCCCCTGGGCACGAGGTCGCCATAGGCGGCGCGCACGGTGCCCGCGATCAGCTTGTCGCGCACCGGCCGGCCATTGACCACGAGATAGGCCTGCATCCCGTTCGGCCGATGGAGCGTGGGGAGGCCGGCAAAGCCCTCGACGCTCATCGTGCCGCGCACCGCCGAGACGGGCAGCGCGTCGTCGACGAAATCGGACCCGAGGATGCGCCCCATGCGCGCCAGCGCATGATCCATCAGCCCGGGCGGGCAGGCCTCGAGGCGCAGCGTGGTGCGCTCGCCATTAGACAGTGCGAAGGCGATGTCCGGATGGGCGAGGGCCAGCCGTTTCATAGTGTCGGCAATGGCCGCCGCCTCGGCGCGCTCGGACTTCATGAATTTCAGCCGGGCGGGCGTGGCGTAGAACAGGTCGCGCACTTCGACCTCGGTGCCGGAGGACCGCGCGGCCGGCTTCAACGGCGCCTTGCGCCCGCCGTCCACGGTGATGGTGGCGGCCTCCTTGGCGCCTTGGGCGCGGCTGGTGATGGACAATCTGGCGACCGCGCCGATCGACGGCAGCGCCTCGCCGCGAAAGCCGAGCGTCAGAATGTGGGAGAGATCGTCGCCGTTCAGCTTGGAGGTGGCGTGGCGCTCGACCGCGAGCGCCAGATCGTCGGGGCCCATGCCGGCGCCATCGTCGGCGACGCGGATGAGCTGGAGGCCCCCACCGGTGGCGGTGACGTCGATACGGCGCGCCCCGGCGTCGATGGCGTTCTCCACCAACTCCTTGACGACGCTTGCAGGCCGCTCGACGACCTCACCCGCGGCAATGCGATTTATGAGGTTCGGCGGCAGCTGACGAATGGCCATCGCATGCCTCGCGCGCGCGGCGGAATACCGGCGGGGTCCGCACTCTAGCCGATTCTAGGGGCGATGGGGGCGAATGGGCGTCTCAGATGCCGGCCTAGCCGGGGGCGCCGACCGAGGTCACGTCCGCCGGCTCGACCGGCTTGCCGACGATGGTGGTGATGAGGCTGTCGCCCGCCAGCATGCGCTTGGCCACCCGCTTGATGTCGTCGAGCGTCACCGCCTCGACCAGCTCGTTGCGTCTGGTGACATAGTCGATGCCGAGATCCTCGATCTGGATCCACAAGAGCTGGCTGGCGATGCTGGACGACGACTCGAAGCGCAAGGCATAGGCGCCGGTGAGATAGGCCTTGGCGCTCTCCAGCTCCTCGGCGCTCGGGCCCTGCTCGGCAAGCCGCTGCAGCTCTTCCTCGATCACCGCGAGCGACTGGCCCACCGCCTCGTTCTTGGTGGCCACATGGCCGATGAAAACCGCCGCGTGCTGATAGGGATAGAGGTTGGAATAGACCGAGTAGGCCAGACCGCGCTTCTCGCGCACCTCTTCCATCAAGCGCGAGGAGAAACCGCCGCCGCCGATGATGTAGTTGAGCACATAAGCCGGAATGAAATCGTCATCCTGGCGGCCGATGCCGGTATGGCCGAACTGGGCGACCGACTGGGGCACGTCCATGACGATGACCTCGCGGGTGGGGCCGGTCGGCAGCTTCGCCTCGGCCACGGTCACGAGGTCGGAGTGTTCCGGCAAATCGCCAAACATCGTATCGAGCGCCTTGCCGAGCGCCTCGGCGTCGATGTCGCCGACCACCGAGATCGAGAGCTTGTCGCGTGCGAACACGCGCTTCACGTAATCGCGGAGATCGTCGCGCGTGATGGCGGCCATCGAAGGCGGAGGTGCCTTCCGGCGCCCGTAGGGATGGTCGCGGAAGGCCAGCTTGTCCCAAGCCAGCGAGGCCACGGTCTCGGGATCGTTCTCATCGAATTTGAGCCCGGCGAGAATCTGCGCGCGCACGCGCTCCATGGCGTCTTCGTCAAAGCGCGGCTGCGACAGCACGAGCCGCACCAGCTCGAAGACCTCGTCCTTGTTCTCGGTCAACGTCTGGACCGTGCCGAGCATGACGTCACGGCCGGCATCGATGTCCATGCGCATGGCGAGCTCCTGCTCGCGCTCCTGGAAGGCGGTGGCGTCGAGATCGCCCGCCCCCTCGTCCATCATGGCCGTCACGAAATAGGCGACGCCTTCCTTGCGCGGGGCGTCCTGGGACGCGCCGCCACGGAAGGCGAAGCGGATGGCGATGAGGGGATTTGCGTGGCTCTCCACCAACCATGCCTTGATGCCGCCGGGGCTCGTCACTTCTTGAATAATCATGCCGCTCCCTTGAGCCGCTGCGGGTACAGCCAACAATGCAAGCGCCGCCAGCGAGGCGCCAAGCCTTAGCACGAGGGCGGAAAGAGGCGCGCGAACAGACATCCGCGCTACGACTTGCCGTTCCCTGCCGCCGCGGCAGGCTTCTCGCCGATGCTGCTCGTATATTCGGGCTCCGGCGTGAGGATCCCCGTGACCGCAGTCTCGTTGATCAGATATTTGCGGGCCACGGCTTGAATATCTTCGACGGTGACTTTCTTCAACCGGTCGGGCCACTGTTCCACGTCGGCGACGGTCATGCCGGCGGCAAGCCGCCAGCCATATTGCCGCGCCATGCGGGAAATCGAATCCGAGGTATAGACGAAGTCGGCGATCTGAGCGGCCCGCGCCCGGTCGAGCTCGGCTTGGGTGACGCCGCCTGAGCGGAGCTCCTCGACGACGCCGTCGATGGCAGCCTCGATGTCCTCGGCGGAATGGGCCTCGCCGGCGATGGCGTAAAAGCCGAACCGGCCGGAATCGAGACCGGAGTCGGTGTACCAGCCGCCGGCGCTCGCCGCCGCCTTCTGCTCCACCACGAGACGCTTATAGATGCGGCCGACCGTGCCGTGGGCGGCGATGCGCGCCAGCAGATCGAGCGCTTCGGCCTCGCCCGGCTCGGCGGAGGCATAGCTCGGAACGATGTAATAGCGCTGCACGGTGGTGCGGCCGGCGCGCGGATCCTCCAGGGTGACCTTGATCAGCCCGTCATGCTCGGGCTCCTTGGGTCGGACGCGCGGGTTCGCCTCGCCGGTCCTGGCGATCTTGCCGAACGTGTTCTCGGCCAGCGTCTTCACCTCGTCGGGCTCGACGTCGCCGGCGACGATCAGGATGGCGTTCTGGGGGGCGTAGAAGCGGCGGTAGAAGGTGAGCGCGTCCTTGCGGTCGAGGGCCTCGATCTCATGCTCCCAGCCGATGATGGGGATGCCGTATGGATGATTGCGGTAGAGCGCGGCCATCATCTGCTCTTGCAGGATGCTGCCGGGATCGTTGTCGACGCGGGAGCGCCGCTCCTCGAGGATGACGTTGCGCTCGGTGGTCACATCCTCCTCGGTCAGGCGCAGATTGACCATGCGGTCCGCTTCCATCTCCATCACCGTGGCTAGGCGATCCTTGGCCACGCGCTGGAAATAGGCGGTCACGTCGTGATTGGTGAAGGCGTTATCCTCGCCGCCATTCTTGGCGATGATCTTGGAGAAGGTGCCGGTGGGGATCTTGTCGGTGCCCTTGAACATCAGATGTTCGAGGAAATGGGCGATGCCGGAGGCGCCCGGCGGCTCGTCGCCCGCGCCAACCTTGTACCAAACCATCTGGGTCACGACCGGGGCGCGATGATCGGGGATGACCACGACCTGCAAGCCGTTGGCGAGGGTGAACTGGCGCACCGGCGGTGCCGCCTCAGCGGTGACGGCTGCGACGGCCATCGAGGCGAGGGTCAAACCGGCAACGATCAAACCCGTTCTCAGGTCTGGCGTGGCCGCAAGCTGATCTAGCATCCATTCCACCATTGAGCAGGGCCCGAGGTTAAGAAGCGGCAAAGGGTGATCGGCGGGAGCGCAAGGTTAAGATCCGCCGAGCCATGTCCCCCATGTCAGCCCTCGAAGCCGGGGTTTCAAGATAAATTTGATGCAAATACGCGGCCAGTGGCGCATTTGCGCGACCCGTTACCAGTTGGCGTTGTTGCCCTCTGGGTTCGACATGCCGCCATAACTGCCGGGTGTAGCGGGCTGCACGGGCCTCGTCGGCAGCGGTTCCTGGGTCTGGTGGGGCGTGATCGCCTTGGGAGCCTCGTATGGCTTCTGAGCGACCGCGGTGTTTCCATCCGGGACACGGTCCGACGCATCGGGCTCCGGCACGTCGGAGATCGGCTCTTCCACCGTCTTGTCGCGGCTCAGGAGCTTGTCGAAGAGGTTCGGCTTGCCCGCATAGGGATTGGTGGGATCGGCCGCGGCCTCGATCTTGGCCTGCTTGGCCTTCTGCTCGTTGGCGACCCGCGTGCGCACCTTCTCCGGATCGTCCGGCCAGTCGGCGCGCGCGGTGGCGGTGGAACCCGTGCCAGGCTGGGGCAATGCCTTGGTGTTCGGCGGAATGAGCAGCGGCGGGCGCTCGCTCATGCGTACATCGGGCTGCTGGCGGTCGCCGGAGACGCCCATATAATCGAAGACCTTGCCCTGAAGCTCGACGCCACCACAGCCGCCAAGAGCCGCAACGCAGGCGACGACGCCCGCGAGCCGCATGACCCGATCAGCCTGTCTGGCGATGAAGTGCCCCAAGACTCCCCCTCAAGAATCCGCCAAATGTCGGATTTGATTTACATTTTGGAGAGATTTCCGGCCTTTTTGTGACCCCCGATTAATGAGTCATATAGAAGACCGATCACACCGGCAACTATGGCCACGTCGGCGATATTGAAGACGTACCATTGGAAGCCGAAGGCGTGGAAGGAGTAGAAATCCGCCACCGCGCCATAAGCGATCCGGTCGATGGCATTGCCGATGGCGCCGCCGATAATGAGGCCGATAGCGACCGCGGTGAGCCGCGTGGTCACCCGCGCCAGCCACACCGTGAGCGCCAGGCTGGCGAAAAAGGCGAACAAGATCAGGCCCCAACGTCCATACGGGCTGTCTTGGGCCAGGAGTCCGTAGCTGACGCCCTTGTTCCACAATAGGACAAGGTCGAAAAACGGGGTGACGGTGACCGTGCCCTTGGCGCCGATGTCGTAGACATTCAGCATCCACAGCTTGTTGCCCTGATCCACCGCGGCCGTGAGGAGGGCGACGAGGAGCCCGAGCGGCGAATGGGGTCCCCAGAGCCAGTGCCGCAGCATGGCTAAGCCGCTCCGCCGGCGCGGCGGGCGTCGAATTGCCGGACCGCGGCCGCGTCACGCGGCGACAATTCAGGGAACTCGGGATCGGAGCCCACCTCGGGCAGGATCTTCCACGAGCGCGCGCATTTCGTGCCGGCGGCGCGGGCAAAGACCACGGCGACGTCCGGCACGTCTTCCAGACGGAAGGCATCGCGCGGCCCCTCCTCCGGGATCAACACAGCGCCGCTGGTGATGGCGATCTCGGCGAGATCGACGCCACGCAGGCTTTCGCGCAGATCGTGATCGGAGACATAGACCTTGGGCGCGGCTTCCAGGCTCGAGCCGATGCGGCCTTCTTTGCGCTCGATCTCGAGCGCGCCGGTGACCACGCGGCGCACGGTCCGCACTTTTCGCCATTTCTCGGCCAGCGCCGCGTCGCGCCATTCGCCCGGCATGTCGGGGAAGGACCGCAGATGCACCGAGCCCTTGTCGTCGGGGAAACGGTTGAGCCAGGCCTCCTCCATGGTGAAACACAGCATGGGCGCGAGCCACGCGGTCAGCGCCGCAAAATAGCGGTCGAGCACGGTTAGCGCCGCACGCCGGACTTTGCTGTCATAAGCATCGCAATAGAGTGCGTCTTTGCGGACATCCAAATAGAAGGCAGACAGATCGTTGACGCAGAAATTCAACAGCGCATGGAAGCCGCGCTTGAAGTCGTAGGAGGCGTAACTCTCGCGCACCAATGTATCGAGCTCGGCGAGGCGGACCAGCATGTAGCGCTCGAGCTCGGGCATTTCCTGATACGGCACGGTGAAATCGTCGCGGTAATGGGCGAGATTGCCGAGCAGGAAGCGCAGCGTGTTGCGCAGGCGGCGGTAGGAATCGACATTGGCCTTGACGATCTCCGGACCGAAGCGAATGTCCTCGGAGTAATCGGAACTCATGGCCCAAATGCGCAGGATCTCGGCGCCAGACTGGCGGATGACGTCTTGTGGCGCCACCACATTGCCGAGCGACTTCGACATCTTGTTGCGGCCTTGCTCGTCCATGACGAAGCCATGGGTCACGATCGCGTCGAAGGCGCGCGCGCGCGTCCCACACGCCTCGAGCAGAGAGGACTGGAACCAGCCGCGATGCTGATCGGAGCCTTCGAGATAGAGGTCCGCCGGCCACTTGAGGTCCGCGCGCTTCTCCAGCACGAAGGCGTGGGTACAGCCTGAATCGAACCAGACGTCGAGAATGTCGCCGACCTTCTCCCAATCGTCCGGGTTGTCCACGAGACCGCTGAGAAAACGTTCGCGCGCATCGTCCTTGAACCAGACGTCGGCGCCCTCGGACTCGAACGCCATCACGATTCGGTCGATCAGTTCCGCGGAGCCACTGAAGTCCTGTCGCGGAATGACCTCGTCGGTCTCCTTATGCACGAACACGGTGATGGGCACGCCCCAGGCGCGCTGACGGGACACCACCCAGTCGGGGCGCGTGTCGACCATGCCCGTGATGCGCTTCTTGCCGCGGGCCGGGACGAACTGCGTGCCGGCGATGGACTCCAACGCCCGGTCGCGCAAGCTGCCGGCGCCATCGAAGTCGCGGTCCATGGCAATGAACCATTGCGGCGTGGCGCGGAAGATGACCGGCTTCTTGGAGCGCCAGGAATGGGGATAGTCGTGTTTGTAGCGGGTGCGCGCGAGCAGCGCCTTCGCCTCGACAAGCGCCTTGATCACCGCCTCGTTGGCGTCGCCGGACTTGCCCTTGTCGTCGACCACGCGCTTGCCCTCGAACATCGGCGCGTCCTTGGTGAAGAAGCCGGCCTCGTCGACGGTGAAGGGAATTTCCGGATCGATCTGGCGCTCGCGCAGCAGGCGGTCGTTCGCGGTCCACACCTCGAAGTCGTCGGCGCCATGGCCCGGCGCGGTGTGTACGAATCCGGTGCCAGTCTCCTCGGTGACGTGATCGCCGGGCAGAAGTGGCACCATGAAGCGATAGTCGGTCTCGCCGCGCAACGGATGGGCGCACATGGATTGGCGCAGCATCTCGCTGGTAACATCGCCAAGGCGCGACCAGCCGTCGATGCGCGCGGCGGCCTTCACGGTCTCAGCCAGCGCATCGGCGAGGATTAGCCGCTCGCCCGTCTTGGCCCAATTGTCTTCCGGCGCTTGAGTAATCTCGTAAAGGCCGTAGTCGATTGATGGCGAATAGCTGATGGCCCGGTTGCCGGGAATGGTCCACGGCGTCGTCGTCCAAATGACAACGGAAGCATGCAGCAGGGCTTGCGGGTCCGGGTTCTCGGGACTTCCGAACATCACGGGGAATTTCACGTAGATCGCCGGGCTCTCAATCTCCCGATACTCGACCTCGGCCTCGGCGAGTGCGGTGCGCTCGACGACGGACCACATCACCGGCTTCGAGCCGCGATAGAGCAGGCCGTTCATGGCAAACTTCATGAGCTCGCGGGCGATGGTCGCCTCCGCCTCGAAACTCATCGTGGTGTAGGGATGGTCCCAGTCGCCCTCGACGCCGAGCCGCTTGAACTCCTCGCGCTGGATGTCGAGCCACTTGGCGGCCTCGTCGCGGCATTCGCGGCGGAAGGCGATGAGCGCGGCGGTGTCGCTCAGATCGGGTTTGGCGCGGCCCTTGGCGCGATAGTTCTCCTCTTCGACCTTCCACTCGATGGGCAGGCCATGGCAGTCCCAGCCGGGCACGTAGTTGGCGTCCTTGCCCATCATGGCGCGGGAGCGCGTGACCACGTCCTTGAGGATCTTGTTGAGCGCGGTGCCGTTATGGATATGACCGTTGGCGTAAGGCGGCCCGTCATGGAGGACGAATTTGGTCCGGCCCATGGCTTCCTCGCGCATGCGGTCGTAGAGGCGCATCTCGGCCCAGCGCTTCAGCAGCTCCGGCTCGCGCTGCGGCAGCCCCGCCTTCATGGGGAAGTCGGTCTTGGGCAAGAACAGCGTCTCGCTCCAGTCGCGGCCCGTCTCGTCCTTGGGCGATGGGGCGGGCGGCGTGGCGGCAACCGGCTGCGGCGCGGCCGCGACCTTCGGCGCTGCCTCAACCTTCGGCGTGGGAGTGGGCTTCAGCGTGGGCGCCGACGTCTTGCGCTTCGGTGCGGCGCGCTTTGGCGCTGCCGTCTTGCCGCCCCTCTTCGGCGCCGCCGTCTTAGGTGCTGCCCGCTTGGCCGTCACCGATTTTTTGGCGGTAACCTTCTTGGCGGCGACCTTCTTGGGTTTCGCCGTCTTACTCTGCGTGGTGCCCCGCTTCGGCGCTGTCCGCTTCGGAGCCGCCTTCTTCGGAGCCGCCTTCTTGGGGCTGACCCTTTTCGGCGCAGCTCCTTCTTGGCGAGGCCCTTCTTCGGCGCTGCCTTCTTGGGCGTGACCGTCTTCCGCGCGACCTTGGATTTGACGGCCGGCTTCCGTTTGGCGGCAGTCTTGGCTGTGACCTGACGCTTGGCGGTGGTCTTTTTCTTCGCCACCGGCTTGGCGGCAAGCTTGCGCTTGGCCGCGGTCTTGGCCTTGGCGGCAGTCTTCTTGGCCGGAGCCTTCCGCTTGGCCGACGTCTTGCGCTTAGCCGACGTCTTGGCGACCGGCCTGCCGCTCTTGGATTTTTTCACCATGGTCCTTGGTTCTCGCCCCGGGTCTCGAATCGACGTGAGGCGTTCTAGCAACCGGCCTTGCCACAATCCAGTGCCCGGTCGGCCAGCGCCGCGCCGAGGGTAAAGCGCCGCATCGGATCGTCGGCGTCGACGGCCCGTAACACGGCGCGCGCCCGCTCGCAGTCCGTTTCCATCTGCGCCGCCAGAGCCTCCGGAGTCTCAAAGGTGTGGTCCGGACGGATGAAATCGATGAACTCGACCTCGACCTGCTCGCCGTAGAGGTCGCCGGAGAAGTCGAGGAGATACGCCTCCAGCATAGGCTCGCCCGGGCCGAAGGTTGGTCGCGGGCCCACATAGCCGGCGGCGTGATGGCGCTCGCCCGCGTGGTGGACGCGCATGGCGTAGATGCCGTGGCTGACGTCCTGGCCCGGCGCGAGCTTGTAGTTGAGGGTCGGGAAGCCGAGCCCCTTGCCACGGCCGGCGCCCTTTTTCACCTCGCCACGAGCCCGCCACCAATAGCCGAGCTGCTCGGCGGCCTCCCGCACCTCGCCTCGGCGCAGATGATCGCGGATGGTGCTCGACGAGAAGGTGACGCCACCCTCCAGGGTGACCGGCGACACGATGTCTACGCCGAAGCCCAGGGTCTTGCCGAGCGCGGTCAATTGCTCGACCGAGCCGGTGCGTCCCTTGCCGTAGGTGAAATCATAGCCGACCACCACGTGGCTCGCGCCGAAGCTGCCGCCCACCACGTCGGTGGCGAAGGCCTCGGACGACAGGGACGACAGGTCCTTGTCGAAGGTGATGACGAAGGTCTGATCGAGGCCGAGCGCTTCGAGCAGTTCCAGCTTCACCGGTAGCGGCGTCAGCCGGAAAAACGGCTGATCGGGGGCGAAAAACTCCCGCGGGTGCGGCTCGAACACCACGGCGCCGGCGGGCCTTCCCTCGGCTTCGGCGATGCGCTTCGCCTCGTTGAGCACCGCCTGATGACCGCGATGGACACCGTCGAAGTTACCGATGGCGAGCACCGCGCCCTTGAGAGCGGGCGGCGTGTCCCGCCAGGAGCGGACGATGTCCATCGATTGTCCTTCGTGCCCTGCGCGCTACTACGGCTTACGATCGACCATCATCAGCGCCTCGCCCTCGAGCACGGTCTTGCCGTTGACCGAGCAGTCGCAAGCGAGCGTGACCCGGCCCTTCTCGGCGTCCACGGCGGTGATCTTACAGGTCGCCACCACCTCGTCGCCGATATAAACGGGGCCGCGGAATTTGAGGCCTTGCGCGAGATAGATGCAGCCCGGCCCGGGCAGTTTGGTGCCGAGCACGGTGGAGAACAGGGCGCCGGTCAGGAAGCCGTGGGCGATCCGCTTCTTGAAGATGGTGCCGGCGGCGAAGCCATCGTCGAGATGGACCGGATTGACGTCGCCCGAGAGCTCGGCAAAGGCCGTGATGTCCGCGTCGGTAATCGTCTTGGAGACACTGGCCTCCATGCCGGGGGAAAGATCTTCCAAATAATAGCCGTGACCCAAACTCATGATGTGCTGTCCCTGCTTCCTGATTATGTAAGTTCTGCGAGGGCGCAAAATAGCGAAGGCATTGCTGCACTGCAATAAGGGTTGGGCCTGCCGGCATGCGAGGCGCAAGCCGTAGAGGTGCAACCCTTAACCCTCCATTCACGGCCATTCCTTAATCTTCAAGGTCTGATTTTCGCCCCGCCAACCGGACAGGCCGGAGTGGGATGGTGTCCTTCGGCAACTTTAAAGACTTGGCGGCGTCCAAGCGCCAAAGTCGAAGGCTCATGTTGAGTGGAGGAAGTTATGGCTCTCGACCCCAGTTTGCCGGTGCTTGTCGTCGACGACTACAAGACGATGATCCGGATCATTCGCAATCTCTTGAAGCAGCTCGGCTTCGCCAATGTCGACGAGGCCAGCGACGGCACCGCGGCGCTCAACATGATGCGCGAGAAGGACTACGGACTCATCATCTCCGATTGGAACATGGAGCCGATGACGGGCTACGAGCTGCTGCGCGAGGTTCGCGCCGACGACCGTCTGTCGCGCACGCCCTTCATCATGGTCACCGCCGAGTCCAAGACCGACAACGTGATAGCTGCCAAGAAGGCCGGCGTGAACAACTACATCGTCAAGCCATTCAACGCCGCAACGCTTAAGTCGAAGATCGACGCCATTTTCGGCGACGCCTCTTAAGCCTGCGGAGATTTTTTCGAAGCGATTTCAGCAGGGGGATTTTCATGACCGAGGTCGGGGGGAAAAAGGCAAGGCGCAAGCCCGACGACGATAGCGCGTGCTGCTGCAACACCCACTCGGTGACGGCGGAAATCACGCTGCTCCTGAACACGCTGCGCGAGCTTGCCGCCATTCGCAGCACCGCCGAGGACGCCGCCGCGCGCATCCTCGACTCGGCGGAAGGCCTGCTGGCTCTCGCCGACAAGGAAGAAGCCAAGAAGGCCGAAGACGCCATCATGTCGATCATGACGGCCTGCGGCTTCCACGATCTGGTCGGCCAGCGCGTCACCAAGATCACCGAAAATCTGGACCGCGTCATCGCCACCCGCCTCACCGGCGAAGAGGCCGTGGCGCCCAAGACCCTCAGGCGCGGGTCGGACATCGTCCTGGAGGGGCCTAGCGCGAGCCCCGATCAAGCGCGGATCGACGCGCTGTTTTCCAAGAAAAACTAGGGCTTACCAGTTGAGCGCGTGGGTGGCGGCAAGCGGCCGCCGCTTGGTGTGCGCGAAGAGCTCGGCGACATGGGGCGCATCGAGCATCACGCCGCCTTCGCCCGGCGCGTGCAGGGCGCTCGCCACGAACACCGCATCGATGCCGAGATTGCCGGCGCCGGCGATGTCGGTGTTGCGCCGTCGCCGATGGCCAGAACCTGATCCTTGGAAACCGCCCCGCCGGCGATACCGGCGATGGTCTCGAGCGCGAGATTGTAGACGGGCGCGTAGGGCTTGCCCGCATAGATCACCGTGCCGCCTTGCACCTCATAAGCGGCGGCGAGCGCGCCGGCGCAATAGATCAGCTTGTTGCCGCGCTCGACCATGTGATCGGGGTTGGCGCAGATCATCGTCAGCTTGCGCGCGGCCATGTTCGCCAACAGCTCAGCGTAATCGTCCGGCGTCTCGACGTCGTCGTCGAACAGCCCTGTGCACACCACCAGATCGGCATCGGTCCAGTCCGACAGCGTAACGTCGAGTCCGGCGAAGACCGGCCGGTCGCGCTCGGGGCCGAGATGGAAGACGCGCGCGCCTTGATGCTTGCCCGCTGGCGGTGAGATCGCGGAGGTGATCGTGGTGTCATAGGCATCGTCGGGCACACCGAGCGAGCGTAGCTGCTCTTGCACCTTCGGGCTCGGCCGCGGCGAGTTCGACAGCAGCACGACCGATGCGCCGGACGCGCGAAAAGCGCTCGTAGCGAGTCCGGCTCCGGGGAACGCGGCGCCGCCATTGTGCATCACGCCCCAAATGTCGACGAGCCAGGCGCGATAGCGGGAGCCGATCTCCTTGATGGAATCGACGACGGGAACGGGCGGCGGGGTCTCGGTCGGTGTCAGGGTCATGCCGCCCGGTTAGAGACTTGCGGTGAGAGGGTCAAGCACGAGCGCCTGCGTTCCTTTGTCCCGCGGTCGCCAGGGGCACCGGCGAGAGCCGCATGGGTTCGTTTGTCGATGGAGCGGGGTTGCGCTCGGATGTTCCTCCCCCCACATGAGTCCTCGCCGGGGGAGGGTCAGCAAATAGGAGCCCTCAACGATGTCTGACCCCCTCAAATTGACTGCTCAAACGACCCACAAAGTGCCCCGCATCGTCCTCGCGGCCAGCGCGATTGCCCTTAGTTTTGGCCTTTTTGCCGTTTCGGCGCCCGCCGGAGCCGCCCCGCTTCCGACGTCCGGCCTCATGAGCCCGGGCGTTGAAACGAAAGGTCTCCGCGTCCAGACGTGGGGTACCGGTACAAGAAATCCCGCCGCGTCTATAACAGCCAGCAGCTCTCGCCGCCGCGTTATCCCACCTATCCGAACTACGCCAAGCAGCCGTCGATGCCGTTTGGCGGCAGTGCCGAGATCCTGGAGCTTCAACGGCGGTTTCCCCAGACCAATTGGCCGTCCAGCATGCGCTACTTCTAAGCGCGGGCGAGAGGTCCGACAGGAAGGCTAAAAGCGCTTCGGCGCTGCTCGTCACGCCGCGCCGGCATCCTCCGGCGCGCGTGATAGGGCTTCGCTCATCGGTGCCGGCGCGCCGAAGAGATAGCCTTGCGCCAGCTCGATACCGTGGTCGAGCAGCTCGGCCACGTCGCCTTCCTCCTCGACCTTCTCGATGATGAGCTGCATGCCGAGGCTGTCGAGATGGCGCTTCAGGTCGGCGGCGGTCCGTCCCGGTCCGTCCAGGAACTTGGCGGCGCTGATCTTGATGTGGCGGAAATAGCGGTCGCTCAAGCCGGCGAAATCGGCGTCGAGATCCGACACGTTGTCGAGACAGAAGCCGTAGCCGAGGGCGCCCAGGGTATCGAGGCAACTGAGCTCGCCCTCGGTCAGGCCGAGCATCTCGGCCTGGCTCACCTCGAAAACCAGGCTCTCGCTCAGGCTGCTATTCTCCTCCATGAACTCGACGAGCTCGGGGAAATAGTCGGGGTCGAGCAGCGAGTGCATGGAAACGTTGCCGAACACGCCCTGAACCTTCGACTTCGGCGCAAGCCGGCGCAAAGCCTGTACGCTCCGCACCAGCAGCACATTGTCGATGAGCGGCATGAGACCCGCCCGCTTGGCCACGGGCACATACTCTCCGGGCAGCACGAGTGCGTCGTCCGCGGTTCTGATGCGCGTGAGGGCCTCGAAATATTGGACCTTGCGGTCGGGCAGCGTGACCGTCGGCTGCAGATAAAGCTCGATGAGGCCGCCTTCGACCGCCCGGTGGATGGTCCGAAGCATCCGATTGTCGGCTTCCTCATCGTCATCGTCGACGGCGAAGCCGGTGGCGGCTGGCTCGCTCTCCGCGGTCCCGGTGTCGTCAGGCTCGCTCTCGGCGGCTTCGCTCGCCGCAAGCTCCTCGGCCTCGTCCGCCTCGAACAGCTCGGCATCGCCCAAAGAAAGCGGCGGCAACGCCCCGGTGTCATCATCCGTCTCACCGGCAAAGGCGTCGTCGGCCGTCTCCTCGGGTTCGGGTTCCGGCTCCGTTTCTGACTCCGGCTCAAGTTCGAGCGCCGCGATGGGCTCGTCAAAGACCGTCAGCGGTTCGTCGGAACTCTCGACCTCGATCTCCTCGATCTCGATCTCGTCCGCCTCGACCACAGGCGGCGCGGACCACGTCTCGCGCGCCAGAGTTTCGCGCGCCAAAGTCTCGCGTGCGGGTTTCTCGCGCGTCAGGTCCACGTCAGAGGCCAAATCCCCGGAGAGCTGCTTGATCAAGCCTTCGAGACCGGCGAGATCGCCCGCGATCCGCTCGCGCTGGCTGCGATTCTCGGCATCCACATCGGCGCGCAACGCCTCGATCCGCGCATAGACATTCTCGAACTCGGTGGCGAGTTCCTCGACGCGGGCCTGGCCGCCGGGAATCTGCGATGGCGCGGCGCCACCCAATGCCTGATCGAGACGCTCGACGCGGTCCGACAGCATATCGAGACGGGCGACATCGTCCTCGACCCGGTCGATGCGCTGCAAGTCGCTATCGATGATCTCGAGCGCTTCTTCCAGCTCGTCGAGCCGTTCGCCGCCGCCGGAGCGAGACGCGCCGCCGAGCTTGAGAAAGGACGCGGCCATGACGAGAAAGAGCGCCGCGGTGGCGATCAGCACCGGCAGCAGCGGAAGACCGGCCTGAAGCGTGAGACCCGCGGCGAACGCGACCGCGACGATGCCCATGGCAATCAGGACGATCACGTCAAGCATGGCTAGCCTCCTGAGGAGGGGCTTTGTCTCGGAGACATGGTGATGCCGTCTTGCATATGCGCGCCACCCCCTCGCACGGAATCATGGGCGACACGCTGCTGCAACGCAACATCATTCTGGCCGCCGCTCACCTGTGATAGCAGCCAAGCGCGACGAGGCCAAGCCGCGCCCGCCGGTCAGCGGAGACGGCCGAGAATCCGCGCGAGCTTGGCCGTTCCGGTCTTCCCGATCAGAGCAACGGGCGCGTGCGCGGCTGCTCCAGATCGAATTTAGCGATGTCCGCCAAAGCCGCAACGTCCGGAATGAAGCACCAGCCATGCTCCCACTGCACGAGGCCGCGCTCCGACAGCCGCTTCAGGGTCTTGTTGGTATGCACGAGCGACAAGCCCAGCGCATCGGCGAGGTGGTCTTGCGTGAACGGAAAGCGCACCTTGCCCTCGGTCACCAGGCCGACGTCGTCAGCCCGCAGATATAAATGCAGGAGGTAATAAGCGGCGCACTCCACGGCGTTCCTGCGGCCAAGGCTCAGCAAATGCTCGTTGAGCATGCTCTCGTGACGCGCCGAGAGCCAGGTGATGTCGAACGCCAGGCTCGGCGCCTTCTGGAACAGCTCCCAGACGCGTTTGCGCGGAAAGCTGCACAGCACGGCCGGGGTGAGGGTCTCGACCGAGTGATCCATCTCGCCTTGCATCGAGCCCTGGATGCCGAGGAAATCGCCCGGTAGGGCGAAGCTGGTGATCTGCCGCCGGCCATCGTCCAAGGATTTATACCGGAAGGCCCAACCTTCCAGCAGCGTGAACAGCTGGTCCGAGGGGATGCCTTCCTGGAGCACCGTCGAGGCCGGCCCGGTGCGGAGCTCCCCCGCCTTCAACGTGGAGATGGAGGCAAGCTCGTCATCGGTCGCGGGCTGAAACACCTCGCAAGTCCTGAGCGGGCATCGCGAACATTGCACCTCGTAGCTGAAGGGGGTGGCCGTGAGCATGCCATCAACTGCCTCGCGTTCGAGCCATGTGTCAAAGTTAAAAGACGGCTTTCCGGGGCGCGCGTAAGACTCCAGCATCACTCGCAGCTGCCGCGCCCTCCCGCGGCCAAGAGGCAAGAGCCACGGCCTACATATCTCTCAGCTCCCACATGATGAAGTCTAGCAATGGCCCCGGCCGAAGCGCTGGGGCCAATTTTTTCATGTCCGAGCCCGGGCAAATGGTTCGGGCCGTCGAGGCTGCGGGCGCCGGGCTGTGGGAATGGGACCTCGATAGCGGCGTCATCAAGGTCAGCGCCAGGCTGGCGGCGATGCTCGGGCTGTCCCCAGATATCTCGCAAATCGACGCGGCCCGCTTCTTCAACTGCATCCATAGCGACGATATCCCGCTGTTCAAGGTCGCCTTGGGCGAGGCGTTGCGCAACGAAGGGCCTTTCGTCCACGAGTTCCGGGCTGCCCAGGACGGCGACGGCACGCTGCGCTGGCTCAGCTATCAAGGCCAGGTTCTCGAGCTCGGCGAGGACGGCATCGCGACGGTTCTGGCGGGTCTCTGCCTCGACGTGACCGATCGGCGGCTCGCCCAGGGCGCCTACGATCTGCTTACGCGCGAACTTTCGCACCGCATGAAGAATCTGTTTTCGGTGGTCAGCAGCTTGGTCAACATGACGAGCGAGGGACGCCCCGAGGCGCTCGGGTTCGTGAGCGCGTTCCAGGCGCGGCTGAACACGCTCGCCGCCGCCCATGAGCTGCTCATTCGGGCCGAGTGGCAGGCGATCCCGCTCGAATCCCTCGTGGAGAAGGCGCTGTCGCCGCTCGGCGTATGGGGACGGGTCGACCTCAGCAACAACCGGATCATGCTCGGCACGCATGACGCGCAGACCGTGGTTCTCGTGCTCCACGAGCTCGCCACCAACGCCATCAAATACGGCGCCCTGTCCAACGGCACCGGACGCGTCGAGCTGTGTTTCAGCGCGCGCACGCCGTCCGACGAGGGCCCGGCGCTGGTCATGAAGTGGACGGAACATGGCGGGCCGCCGGTCGAGGCTCCGGGGGCACGGGGATTCGGCGTCCGGCTGATCGAGCGGCTGACCAAGCGGCAAGCGTCCGGCGAGGCGGTGCTGGACTGGAAGCCCGAGGGCTTGCGCTGCTGTATCGAGCTGCCCCTCACCTCGGCAGCGTAGGTACGCGCGCGGCGCTGGCCGGGATGCGGCGCCGTGACACGCGGTGCTCAAGAAAGCGTGTCCTCTGTGACAGTGCTTCCCGGACTAGACTCCCTGGCGCTCAAGGCTCCGCAACAGGGATCTCCGCCATGTCCTTCGTGATCGTCCGTACCGCGTTTCGCTCCGCTCGCACTCTCCTCGTTCTTCTCGGCGTTCTGGCCATGGGTGCCGCGCCGGGCGCCATGGCCGAGCCCGCCAAGGTTCCCGCTGGCCCGGCGGACCTCGTCAATGCCTTGAACGACGTGTTCGGCAAGAATGCCGGCCAGCGCGCCGCCCATACCAAGGGCATTTGCCTCTCGGGCACGTTCACGCCCGCGGCGGATGCGCCGAAGCTGTCGAAGGCCCCGCATTTCAGCAAGCCGGTGCCCATCACCGCCCGCTTCTCCCTCGGCGGCGGCAACGCCAAGGCGCCGGACAATGCCCAGGACAATGTCCGCGGGTTCGCCATCCGATTCGATCTGGGCGACGGCGCAAGCACCGACCTGGTGACGATCTCGGCGCCGGTCTTCTTCGTGCAGACCCCCGAGCAGTTCGTGGAATTGTTGGAGACCGTCGGTTCGGGCGATCAGGACAAGATCAAGGCGTTCTTCGAGAGCCACCCGGCCTCGACGCGGCAGAAGGCATGGCTCACCTCGCATCCCGTGCCGGCGAGCTTTGCCGGGGTGGATTATTGGGGCGTGCACGGCTTCACCTTCACCAACGCCGCCGGCGAAACCACGCTGGTGAAGTACAAGCTCATCCCGGAGGCGGGCGAACTCGGACTCACGCCCGAGGAGGCCGAAGCCAAGGGCCCGGATTTCTACGCCGAGGAACTCAAGGACCGCCTCGCCAAGGGGCCGGTGGTCTTCGATCTCACCGCGATCATCGGCAAGGACGGCGATCAGACCACCGATCCCACGCTCCGGTGGGACGACGAGGACGGCCGCCCGACCGCGCCGCTCGGCAAGATCAGCATCGACGCGATCGCGCCGGATGCGACCTGCAACGCCTTCAGCTTCCTCCCCGGCAATGTGGTGGACGGCATCGCCGGCCCGGCCAGCGATCCGATCTTCCAGATCCGCTCGCCGGCCTACCTCGTCTCCTTCACCCGCCGGCTTGCCCCTTAAGGGAGAAACTGGCGCGGGCTCGGGCGCCGTGGCAGATATGTCCCATGCCCACGCATGAACCCGCCGACCTCGCCGATAAGGCACGCTGTTCCAGGCCTATGTGGATTTGATCAACTCGGAGCGCGAGACGATCTGGGCGCGGCACAACGCGTTGCTGGTCGCCAATTCGCTGATCGTCGGGGCGCTGGCGCTGAGCCCGGCGGCCTTCGCGACGAGCCGCTGGGCGGCGCTCGCCGTCATCGCGGCCGGCCTTCTGATCAGCACGGCGTGGTTCCTGATCACCGTCCATGGGTGGCTGATGATGCGGCGGCATGCGGAAATCGCCAGCAGCTTCACCGCCGAGCATTTCGAGCACCTGCCCAACCCGTTCTCCGACCTCATCTATCGCCGGGCCGGTATTTGGATTCACGGACTGGCCCTCGCGGTGATCGGCACGTTCATTCTTATCTATCTTGGGCTTGGCGCTGCTCGGCTGTTCACGTCCTAAGGGCCGCGATGTCCGCCCCTTACCGGATTCTTAACGCTGTTCCGGCATCAAGCGAGCCTTCGGGCCCGCTCGGTCTCCCTGTGTGTCACCTTGACACCTCGCGGCGCCCGCTATTACAAGCGGCTTGATTGGCACTCGCTCTTTGGGAGTGCCAGAAGCGGCAGTTCCAGCGAATAGGAGCAGAATCCATGAAATTCCGTCCCTTGCACGACCGCGTCGTGGTCAAGCGGCTCGAGGAGGAGCAGAAGACGAAAGGCGGGATCATCATCCCGGACACGGCGGCAGAGAAGCCGCAAACCGGCAAAGTCGTCTCCGCCGGGCCCGGTGCCCGCGGCGAGGACGGCAAGCTTCAGCCCATGGGCGTGAAGGCCGGCGACACGGTGCTGTTCGGCAAGTGGTCGGGCACCGAGGTCAAGATCGATGGCGACGACCTTCTCATCATGAAGGAGTCGGACATCATGGGCATCCTCGGCTAGCCCACCTCCCCAATCAACCGCCCATCCTTGGAGACGCGGCTTTCGCTTCTCGGGATGAGGCTCGAAGCTCAAGAAGGAACAAACTCAGATGGTAGCGAAAGATGTGAGATTTGCCGCCGATGCCCGCGAGCGCATGTTGCGCGGCGTCGATATCTTGGCCAACGCGGTCAAGGTGACGCTCGGCCCCAAGGGCCGCAACGTGATCATCGAGAAGTCGTTCGGCGCGCCGCGCTCGACCAAGGACGGCGTCACCGTGGCCAAGGAGATCGAACTCGAGGATAAGTTCGAGAACATGGGCGCGCAGATGCTGAAAGAGGTCGCCCAGAAGACCAACGAGACCGCCGGCGACGGCACCACGACCGCGACCGTGCTGGCGCAGTCCATCGTACGCGAGGGCCTGAAGGCGGTCGCCGCCGGCATGAACCCGATGGATTTGAAGCGCGGCATCGACAAGGCCGTGATCGAGGTCGTCGAGGCCATCCGCAAGCAGTCGAAGCAGGTCAGCGGCTCCGCCGAGATCGCCCAGGTCGGCACGATCTCCGCCAACGGCGAGAAGTCCATCGGTGACATGATCGCCAAGGCCATGCAGAAGGTCGGCAACGAAGGCGTCATCACCGTCGAGGAAGCCAAGAGCCTCGACTCGGAGCTCGAAGTGGTCGAGGGCATGCAGTTCGATCGCGGCTACATCTCGCCCTACTTCATCACCAATGCCGAGAAGATGATCGCCGAGCTCGATAACCCGTACATCCTCATCTACGAAAAGAAGCTGTCGGGTCTCCAGGCCATGCTGCCGCTGCTTGAGTCGGTGGTGCAGTCGGGCCGTCCGCTTCTGGTCATCGCCGAGGACGTCGAGGGCGAGGCCCTGGCCACGCTCGTGGTCAACAAGCTGCGCGGCGGTCTGAAGGTCGCCGCCGTCAAGGCGCCAGGCTTCGGCGATCGCCGCAAGGCCATGCTCCAAGACATCGCCGTGCTGACCGGCGGCGAGATGATCTCCGAGGATCTCGGCATCAAGCTCGAGAACGTCACCATCCAGATGCTCGGCAAGGCCAAGCGCGTCACCATCACCAAGGACGACACCACGATCGTGCGCGGCGGCGGCAAGAAGGACGAGATCGAGGCGCGCGTCGGCCAGATCAAGCAGCAGATCGAGGACACCACCTCCGACTACGACCGCGAGAAGCTGCAAGAGCGCCTGGCGAAGCTCGCCGGCGGCGTGGCCGTGATCAAGGTCGCGGCGCCACCGAGATCGAGGTTAAGGAGAAGAAGGATCCGCGTCGACGATGCGTTGAACGCGACCCGCGCGGCCGTCGAGGAAGGCATCGTGCCGGGCGGCGGTGTCGCTCTGCTGCATGCCTCCAAGGGCATCAAGGTCAAGGGCGACAACGACGACCAGGAGGCGGGCATCAATATCGTGCGCCGCGCGCTCCAGGCGCCGATCCGCCAGATCGCGGAGAATGCCGGCGTCGAAGGCTCCATCGTGGTCGGCAAGGTGCTCGACCAGAAGTCGGCGTCCTACGGCTACGACGCGCAGAACGACACCTATGTGGACCTGATCCAGAAGGGCATCATCGACCCGGCCAAGGTCGTGCGCACGGCGCTCCAGGACGCGGCCTCCGTGGCGGGCCTCCTGGTCACCACCGAGGCGGGCGTGGCCGAGGCGCCGAAGAAGGACAGCGACGGCCATGGCCATGGCATGCCGGGCGGCGGCATGGGCGGCATGGGCGGCATGGACATGATGTAGGCGCCGCCAAGGCTCTACAGTCTAAAGCGACAGCGGAAGGGGCGGCCTTTAGCCGCCCCTTTTTGCATCCGGCCGGCGATGCCGCTTGCTTACGGAATGGTAATTTCCCACACACCACGCTCTGGCCCTATCGTCCGCCAGCCCCGCTCCTGACCGGAGCCTGTCGAGGTCGTCTCACGCATGGCGAAGTTTCGGACCACGGCCAAGCAATTTGCCCGTATCGCCCTCCCCTATTTCCGCGGCGACGACCGCTGGTGGGGGCGCGGCCTGCTGACCGTGGTCATCGCGCTGCAGCTGTTCCAGGTGTGGCTGAACGTCCGCTTCAACGCCTGGTACAACACCTTCTACACCGCGCTGCAGGAGAAGGACTGGAACACCTTCCTCTACCAGTTCCTGGTTTTCACCGTGCTCGCCGTGCTGTTCATCGTCACCGCGGTCTACCAGCTCTATCTGCAACAATGGTTGCAGATCCGCTGGCGGCGTTGGCTGACGGAGGCCTATCTCGGGCGCTGGCTGGCCGGCGGCACCCATTACCGCATGCGCCTCAAGGGCGACCAGGCCGACAACCCCGATCAGCGCATCGCCGAGGACATCAAGCAGTTCATCGACGGCACGCTCAGCATCGGCATCGCGCTCCTCGGCTCGATCGTCACGCTGATCTCCTTCGTGGTGATCCTGTGGACCTTGTCGGCGGCCACGCCGCTGATGATCGGCGATGCGTCCTACGAAATTCCCGGCTATCTGGTTTGGGCGGCGCTGATCTATTCGGCCCTCGGCACCTGGGTCACGCATCTGGTCGGCCGCCCGCTGATCAAGCTCAACTTCGATCAGCAACGCTACGAGGCCGATTTCCGCTTCAGCCTCGTGCGCCTGCGGGAGAACGCCGAGGAGGTGACGCTGCTCGCCGGCGAGCCGGCCGAGGAAGAGCACCTGCTCGACCGCTTCGGCCATGTGATGCGCAACTGGTACGGCATCATGAGCCGCACCAAGCGCCTCACCTTTCTCACCGCCGGCTATAGCCAGGTCGCGATCATCTTTCCGTTCCTGGTGGTGAGCCCGGTCTATTTCTTCGGGGCGCTGACGCTCGGCGGGCTGATGCAGATCGCGCAAGCCTTCAGCCAGGTGCAGAGCGCGCTGTCCTTCTTCGTCTCCGCCTATTCGAGCATCGCCGACTGGAAGGCCGTGCTCGACCGGCTGACGGGATTCGAGGAGTCGATCGACTGGGCGCAAGGGCTCGACGAGACGGCGCCGCAGGTGGAGTTCGTCAGCGACGGCGCCGGCACGCTGCATGTCGATCAGCTCGCCGTGGGCCTGCCCAACGGCCAGGAGATCGTCCACCTGACCGACCTCGTCATCAAGCCCGGCGAGCGGGTGCTGGTGACGGGACCGTCGGGCTCGGGCAAGACCAGCCTGTTCCGGGCGCTGGGCGGGGTTTGGCCGTTCGGCACCGGCACCGTCCGCGTGCCCAAGGGCGCGAGCGTGCTGGTGCTGCCCCAGCGGCCTTATCTGCCGCTCGGCACGTTGCGCGGGGCGCTGGCCTATCCGGGCGGGCAAAGCGCCTTCACGGAAGACGAGATCGAAGGCGTGCTGGACACCGTCGGGCTCGGAGACCTGCGCGGTGAGCTCGATACCACCGCCTATTGGGCCGATAAGTTGTCGGGCGGCGAGCAGCAGCGGCTGTCCATCGCCCGGGCGCTGCTGCAGAAGCCGCAATGGCTGTTCCTCGACGAGGCGACCAGCGCGCTCGACGAGGCCTCGGAGGCGAAGCTGTATCGCCTGTTGATGGAGACGCTGCCGGATACGGCGATCGTCTCCATCGGCCACCGGGCGAGCCTCACCCAGTTTCACGGGCGGCATTTCAGGCTCTCGCCCGATGAGAACGGCGCGCATCGCCTCGCCGAATCGAAGACGGCACACGAGGCCGGAGACGGTTCGGAGGACGAGCGCCGCGCGCCAGCGCTGCCGCCGGCCTAGCTCAGTCCTTCACCATGCAGCCTGTCTTGGCGTCGAGGCCGTCGGGCTTGCCCCAATCATTGGCCGGCACCTGGGGAAACGACTTGCCGAACTCCTGCTTCACCATGGTGAACTTGGACGGCACGTTCGAGTTGTCGGGGAAGTCGACGATCCAAAAATAATCGTAAGTCTCGTCCGGCCATTCGCGCGGCACGCCCGGCAGGATGTCGAGATGGAAGAGCTGGCGCAGCGTCACCGCCGCCTCGCGCTGATATTTGGCGTCGAGCTCCTTGTTGGCGATGTGCTTGTGCTCCCACACCATCACGATCGTTTTGCCCTTGAGCGCCGGATTGACCAGGATGTTGCGCGCCGCCTCTTGTGTCCGCTCGTTGAGGGTATCGGTCATCTTCTTGGCGTCGTCGATGGGAAACACCGAATAGAAGATGAGGGGCTTGCCCCAACTGTCGACCGCGGGCGTGGCGAGCTCGGCGGTATGGAGCGTGATGCCGAAGAAGTAGGCGGGCGGCGCGTCCTCGGTGAACAGCGACTTGGCGGCATCCTTGCCGAGATAGTTGAGCCTCAGCGCCTGGGCGCGCTGCTTGCCGATCTCGCACAGCTTCCAGTCGTCGGCCTTCTCGCCATGGCGCAGAATGACGATGCGCGACGGCGCGGCGAGCGCCGGCGCCACCAGGCCTGCGGCGATGGCCGCCGCCACAATCAAGCGAATGAGCATCGTGACCTCCTTGCCGGACGGGAAGAGCCTGTGATGGGTCTTAGCGCGCGGACGGCCCCGTCTGTAGCCACAACTCTTCACAACAAAGTGTGAAGCGCCCTCTAGGACGTCTGTATCCGTCCCAGAATCTCGTCGCGGCGCTTGGCGGCCTCCGGCGTCCAGACGGCGCCCTTCGCCGCCAGCAGATGCGCCTGCGACTTCAGGATCAGACCGTCTTCCAGCACTTTGAGGTGGTTCGCCGTCAGCGTCGTGCCGGTCGAGGTGATGTCGACGATGAGCTCGGCCGTGCCGGTGGCGGGCGTCGCCTCGGTGGCGCCGACGCTCTCGACGATGCGGTAGCCGGTGACACCCTTGGCGGCGAAGAAGCGGCGCGTCAGGTTCATATATTTGGTGGCGACGCGCAGCGGCCGGCCATGGGTCCGCGTGAACTGGGCGGCGACATCCTCCAGGTCCGCCATGCGCGACACGTCGAGCCAGCACTCCGGCACCGCGACCACCACATCGGCGTGACCGAAGCCGAGCGGCTTCAGGAACTCGACCGTGGCATCGACATCGGCCAGCGTCTCGCGCACCAGATCCTCGCCGGTAATGCCCAAGTGAACACGTCCGGCCTTGAGCTGGTGCACGATCTCGCCCGCGGAAGTGTATTCCACCTCCACGTCGCCGAGCCCTTCGAGCTGGCCGCGATAGCCGCGCTCGTGACCTTTGATGCGCAAGCTCAGGCCGGCGCGCGCGAACATCTCGGCCGCCTGCTCTTTGAGGCGTCCCTTGGAGGGGACGGCGATGACGAGGGAGGGCGCGGCCATCACGCGGCCCTTTCCACGGCGGCGAGCAGGCGCTCGGTGTGAATGGCGGAACCGACCGCCGGCACCGGGCGCGGGGCGCCGAGCGCCGCCAGCAATCCGTCATAGCGGCCGCCACCGGCCACCGGCTCGGTCTCGTCCATGCCGGCGCCGTCGATCTGGAACACCAGGCCGGAATAATATTCGAGCTTGCGGCCGAACTCGGTGGCGAAGGTCGCCCTGCCGAGATCGATGCCGTCGCGGGCCAGCCGGTCGAAGCGGCGCAAGGTCGCGTCGAGGGCGCCGTCGATATCCAACCCCGCCCCTTTGGCGATCATGGCGACCTTGTCGGCGGCCTCGCGCGGCGGCGCGGCGACGGCCAGGAAATAGTCGATCACCGTCGCCACCTCTTTCGGCAGCGGGTCGGCGCGAAGATCGGCGGCGTGGTCAAGCAGCCGCTCGGCGATCTCGCCCAAGGAGCGGTTGCCGGCGAGCGGAATGCCTTGTGTCTCGAGATAGGCCGCGACCAGCTCCCCGGCACGCTCGGGCGCTCGCCGGCGAGCGTCGCGGCCAAGGCCGAAGCCGGGCCGTCGCCGTCGGGGCGCTCGCCCTTCGCCAGCCGGTCGAGCAGATTGTGGAACACGGGCGGCCGCCAAAAATAGTGCCGCAGCTTGAGCCGCCAGCGCTCGGGCAGGCCGAGCGCATCGACCAGCGCATAGAACAGGGCGATATCGCCGAAGCGCAGCCAGAACTCGCGAAGCCCCGCGCTGCGGACAGCTTCTACGGCGAGCAGCACCACCTCGACATCGGCGCTTTCCTTGTCCGGCGCGCCGAAGCACTCGATGCCGGCCTGGCGGAACTCGCGCGGGTGGGTGCGGCTCTGGCCGAGCGGCTGAAAGCGGAAGGCCGGCCCGTTATAGCAATAGCGCGCGGCCCGATCGGCCTCGGGGTGACGCTCGAGATAGAGCCGCGACACCGGCACGGTCAGGTCGGGGCGCAGGCACAGCTCCTCGCCGGCCAGGTCGGTAAAGACGTAAGTGCGTCCCCTTACCTGCTCGCCGATCTGGTCGAGGAACACGCCGGCCGGCTGTAGCACCGACGGCGCAACCGGCTCGTAACCGGCGCGCGCGAACAGGTCGAGCAAAGCACGGGCCTGGGCTTCGAGAGCCTCGAAATTCTGTGCCGATTCTGCGGCCATGGCGCTTACGCCTTGTGCCGGGCGATGACGCCCTTGACCGCCTTGACGAGGTCGGCCTCGGGCACGGCGAACTGCGCGAGCGCCTGCTGCTTCAGATATTCCTCGCGGTCTCGATCGAGGTGAGCGTGGCGCCGAGCACGAGATCCTTGATCTGCACCTCGCCGCGCGCCTTCTCGTCGCTGCCTTGGATGATGGCGCACGGGGCGCCGCGGCGGTCGGCATATTTCATCTGCGCCTTCATGCCCGAGGAGCCGAGATAAAGTTCGGCGCGGATGCCGGCGGCACGCAGGCTTTGCGCCATTTTCTGATAGTCAGCCATGCGGTCCTTGTCAAAGACCAGCACGATGACCGGGCCTTGCACCTCGTCGCCCTGGTACTTGCCGAGAAGCTGGAGACCGAAGAGAAGCCGCGACACGCCGACCGAGACGCCGGTTGCCGGCACTTGCTCGCCGGTGAAGCGCTCGACCAGGCCGTCGTAGCGGCCGCCGCTCACCACCGAGCCGAGCCGCACCTGTTGCCCGCGCTTGTCCTTGATGGGCGCGGTCAGCTCCGCCTCGAAAACGGGGCCGGTGTAATATTCGAGCCCGCGCACCACGGACGGGTCGATGACGATGCGGTCAGAGCCGAAGCCGGCCGCCGTCAGGAGATCGTGCATGGCGGAGACCTCGCCGACACCTTCCTCGCCGACCGCGGAACCTTCGACCAGGCTCTTGAGGCCACCAAGCGTCTGATCGCGGTCGCCGCCGGACGCCTCGACGAAGGAGACGATCGCGTCGATCTGCTTCCCGGCGAGGCCCGCGCCCTTGGTGAAGTCGCCGGACTCGTCCTTGCGGCCCTCGCCTAGAAGCAGACGCACCCCTTCGACGCCGAGGCGGTCGAGCTTGTCGATGGCGCGCAGGACCGTGAGGTGCTTGCCTTTATCCGCGGCGCTCACGCCGGCGCGCTCCAGCACGCCGTCGAGAATCTTGCGGCTGCCGATCTTCACCACATACTGCCCGCGTGGGATGCCGAGCGCCTCGAGCACATCGGCGGCGAGCATGCAGAGCTCGGCGTCGGCGGCAATGGAGGCCGCGCCGACCGTGTCGGCATCGAACTGCATGAACTGGCGGAAGCGCCCGGGCCCCGGCTTCTCGTTGCGCCACACGGGGCCCACCTGGTAGCGGCGGAAGGGCTTCGGGATCGCCTGGTAGTTCTCGGCCACGAATCGGGCGAGCGGCGCCGTCAGGTCGTAGCGCAGCGACAGCCATTGCTCGTCGTCGTCCTGGAAAGAGAACACGCCTTCGTTAGGCCGGTCCTGGTCGGGCAGGAACTTGCCGAGCGCGTCGGTATATTCGATGGCCGGCGTGTCCAACGGCTCGAAGCCATAGGCCTCGAAAACACCCTTGATGGTGCCGAGCATCGCTTCCGTGGCGCGGATTTCTTGCGCCGAAATGTCCTGCAAACCCTTCGGCAGGCGGGCCTCTGGGCGAGGGATCGCGTCTTTTTTGGTCATGGGAGGATGCGGCTGATTCTAAAGGGGCTCCAGCCGCCGCGTTCTAGCCCATCGATCCCCCGCCAGCAAGCAAGGGTGTCCCCAGCGCGTCCAGGCCCTAATCGGCCAGGGCGCGCTCCTTGGCCGCGGCCTTGGCCATCTCCACCAGGGCTTCGATGGGATGGGCCGCGTCCTTCATCTTGATGAGGGCCGGCGGACAGGGCCGCCGGTGGCCCAATCGAGCAGCTCGACGGTATGCACGAAGGGGATGTCGGTGCCGGCCTTGAGCTGCGCCATGCAGCCGATATTGCCGGTGACGATGACGTCGGGCGCGATGGCCTCGATATTCTTCAGCTTGCGGTCGCGCAGCTCGCCGGACAGCTCCGGCTCCAGAATGTTGTAGGTGCCGGCCGAGCCGCAGCACAGATGACCCTCGGGGATGTCGGTCAGCGTATAGCCGGCTTGCTCCAGCAGGCGGCGTGGCAGCTCGTCCAGGCGCTGGCCGTGCTGCAGCGAGCAGGCGCCGTGATAGGCCACCTTCAGGCCGGTCCACATCACCGGCGGATTGAGGCCGATATCGTCGAGGAACTCGGTGACGTCCTTGGCGAGGCCGGAGACATATTCGGCGCGCTCGGCATAGCCGCGGTCGCGGGCGAGCAGATTGCCGTAATCCTTGATCATGGTGCCGCAACCGCCGGCGGTCAGCACGATGGCGTCGAGCAGGCGCTCGCGCATGACGGCGGTCCAGGCATCGATATTGTGGCGAGCGAAGGTGCGCGCCTCCTCTTCGCGGCCCATGTGATGCACCAGCGCGCCACAGCAGGCCTCGTCCTTGACCACCATGACGTCCACGCCGTGCCGCCTGAGCAGGCGGATGGCGGCGAGATTGATGGCGGGCGCCAGCACCTCCTGCACGCAGCCGAGCATGATGGCGACGCGCTTGGCCTGGGGCGCCTTGGGATTGAATGCGGATTTCGGCTTCAGGATTTTCAGCTTCAGGGCGCCAGGCGGCACGAGCGCCAGCGCCGCGGCGATCCGGCGGAAGCCCATCTTGGCGATCACGTCGCGGAAGGGCTTGGCGAACCAGCCGAGCGTCAGCATGAGGCGGAAGCGGTTGGGGTTCGGCAGCACGCGGCTGAGGAACCAGCGGGTCATGCGCTGCTTGGTGGAGCGGTGACCGCGCTGCTCGATGCGCACGCGGGCGAGATCGACGAGATGCATATAGTCGACTTCGCTCGGACAGGCGGTCATGCAGCCAAGGCAGGAGAGGCAGCGGTCGATGTGATGCACCGTCGTCGGAGTGACGTCGCGGCCCTCGAACATCTGCTTCATGAGATAGATGCGACCGCGCGGGCTGTCGCGCTCGTCGCCGGTCAGCACATAGGTCGGACAGGTGGCCGTGCACAGCCCGCAATGCACGCAGCGGCGCAAGATCTCGTCGGCGCGCGCGATATTCGGATCGCCAAGCTGGAGAGCGTTGAAATTGGTCTGCATGACTTTGCGCTACATATCCCGGTACATGCGGCCCGGGTTCAGAATGCCGAGCGGATCGAAGGCGTGCTTGAGCTTCGCCGTGAGCGAGGCGATCGGCGGGTCGAGCGGCTGGAACACGTCGATGCCGGACCGCGTCGCATTCTCGGCACGGATCAAGGTGGCATGCCCGCCAAATTCGGCAAGCGTGCGGCGAATATCCACCGCGCCGCCGTCCGTGAGGGCGGGCGTCTCCATCCAGATCATGCCGCCCGACCAATCATAGGCGGCGTTGACGCGCATCTTGCGGGACAGATTGCCGACGAGCTTCGCCGCCGCGGAGGGCGTGGTGGACACGCGCCAGAGCGGGTTTGGCGTGCTCTGGAACATTTTGAGGCTGCGGACCTCGCCCCAAAAGGCCCGGCTGCGCTCCGTGTCGAGCTCCAGCGCCGGGCCGTAGGCGAGCAGGGCCTGCTTCAAGCTGTTGGCGCGGTAGCGGGCCGAAGCGGGCGCGTTTTCCACCCGGATGGCAGTGACGGCGGCTCCAGCGCCGGCGATGTCCTCGTTCGAGAAGCGCTCGGCGATGGCCGCGTGCAAATGCAGCCCGCCGGACACCTCGTAGGGCGTGCCCATGGCGATGCACAGGGCCTCGATGGCGGTCTGATCGGTGAGGCCGAAACAGATGACGGTGCGGACCTCGCGATGGGCCGGCAGCACTTTCAGCGCCACCTCGGTCATGATGGCGAGCGTGCCCCAAGAGCCGGCGAGTGTGCGGCCGAGATCGTAGCCGGTGACGTTCTTCATCACCCGGCCGCCGGACTTGATTACCTCGCCGCGCCCGTTGACGGCCCGCATGCCCAGGACATGATCGCGGGCCGCGCCTTTGAGAATGCGCCGGCTGCCTGAAATATTGGTGGCGACCACGCCGCCGATGGTGGCCTCTCCCGGCGCGTAGCCGAGCAGCTGTCCGAGATCGACCGGCTCGAAGGGGAGCTCCTGGTCGTTCTCGGCGAGCTGCGCCTCGATCTGGGCGAGCGGGGTTCCGGTCTTGGCCACCATGACCAGCTCGGTCGGCTCGTAAACCGGCACGCCGACCATGGCCTCGGTCGAGACCACGGCGCCGGAGCCAACGGGATGGCCGATCTCGCGCTTGGTGCCGCGTCCCATGACCTCAAGCGGCGTGCGCGTATCCACGGCCTCGGCGACGAGGTGGGCAAGCTCCTCCTCCGTCTCGGGCGCATGAAAACCAAGGCGCATGTGACCGGTCATGGGACGTCGTGCCCTTCCGCCAGCTCGGGCTGCGGCTCGAACTCCTGGAGCTCCTCGAGCTGATGCAGCTCGAGGCCGCGCATCTTGCGCGCGTCGCGGCCCTCGATGGGAAACACTTTGCCGGGATTGAGCAGCCAGGCGGGGTCGAGCGCTTCCTTGACGCGGACCTGCTGATCAATGTCCTCGTCGGTATATTGCTCGTACATCAATTCACGCTTCTCGATGCCGACGCCATGCTCGCCCGTCAGGCAGCCGCCGAGCGCGATGCACAGCTTCAGGATCTCCTCGCCGCAAAGCTCGACGCGCTCGAGCTGCACCGAGTCGTTGGCGTTGTAGAGAATGAGCGGATGAAGGTTGCCGTCGCCGGCGTGGAAGATATTGGCGACGTCAAAACGATATTTCCGGCAGATCCAGCCGATCTCGTCGAGCGCCTTGGGCAGCTTCGACAGCGGGATGACGCCATCCATGCAGTAGTAATCCGACAATTGGCCGATGGCGCCGAAGGCGGCCTTGCGGCCCTTCCAGATCAGCGCGCTCTCCTCGGCGCTCATGCTCCGCCGCGAGTAGCTGGGGAGGAAGTCGCGGGCGATGTCCTCGATCTTCTCCAGCAGATACTCGATCTCGTCTTGCGACCCCTCCACCTCGACAATGAGCAGCGCCTCGACGTCGAGCGGGTAGCCGGCGCTGACGAAGTGCTCGCAGACATGGATCGCGGGGCGGTCCATGAACTCAATGGCCACGGGAATGATGCCGCCGGCGATGATGGCGGCAACGCAAGACGCGGCCGCCTCCGTGGAGTCGAAACCGAGCAGGATCGGCCGCGATCCTTCCGGCGCTTTCAGCAAGCGCACCGTGGCTTCGGTGACGATGGCGAGCTGGCCCTCGGAGCCGGTGATGAGCGGCAGGAAATCGTAGCCCGGCGCGTCGAGATAGGTGCCGCCGAGGTCAACGATCTCGCCGTCCATCATGACCATGCGCAGCCCGAGCACATTGTTCACGGTCACGCCGTATTTGAGACAATGGGCGCCGCCGGAATTGGTGGCGATATTGCCGCCGACGGTGCAGGCGATCTGGCTCGACGGGTCGGGCGCGTAGAAGAAGCCGTCCTTCGACGCCGCCTCGGTGATGGCGATGTTGGTGACGCCAGCTTCGACGCGGGCGACACGGTTGGCCGTGTCGATGGCAAGGACCTTCCGCATGCGCGACAGGCAGACGACGAGCGCATCCTCGAGCGGCAACGCGCCGCCGCAGAGCGAGGTGCCCGCGCCGCGCGGCACGACCTTGATGTGGTTCTCGTTGCAGAAGCGCAGGATCGCCGACACCTCCTCGGTGGTGCCGGGCAGCACGACGGCGAGCGGCAGGCAGTGATAGGCGGTGAGCGCGTCGGACTCGAAGGTGCGGCGGCCCTCCTCGTCGGCGATCATGACCGCCTCGGGGACCAGCCGCTTCAACTGCTTCACGATGTCGTTCCGACGCGCAATGACCGCGCGGTCCGGATCGGGAAAAGTCACTGTCGACATCAAAGAGGCTCCGAAACCGTCCGAGTGGCGTTGGCGGGAAAGGGCTCCCGCTAGTCTTTCGCATGGGCGCGGGACACGGGCAATACGCGCCCGCCACGGCGTGCCAAAATGGTCCCAGGGGCAACTCCCCAGCGACCTAGGCGTTAGCATGTCGCATATGGGCGCTTCCGGCCTCTGGTAGATTACACGGGGTCATCTGGGAGGTGTTGGGCAATCCCCGATTGGCGCCCAAATGGCGCTTTTCGGGCACTCTCAAGGAGCATGGAGATGAGGAAGTCTAGTCTCGTTGGGCTGAGTGTGGCGGTGTTTTTCGGCATGACGGCGCCGACCCTGGCGGCGGGTGACGCCGAGGCGGGCAAGGCGGCGTTCACCGCCAAATGCGGCATCTGTCATCAGGTAGGCCCCAACGCACAGACGCTGGTGGGCCCCGAGCTCAACGGCATCGTCGGGCGCAAGGCCGCGGCCGTCGAGGGTTTCGCCTACTCGCCGGGCATGAAGAAACTCGGTGACGAGGGCTATGTCTGGACCGAGGAGCATATCGACAGCTGGATCGCCGATCCGAAGGCGCTGCTCCCAACCTCGGTCATGGCGCTCGCGTTTCAGGGTATTCCAGATGCCGACGAGCGCGCCAACATCATCGCCTATCTGAAGACGCAGCAATAGCTGTCAGGGCGCAGGCGCGGGCGCGGGCTTTTCGCCCGTCCCGGCCGCGTCCGGCGCCTTCGCCGGCGTCTTGTCCGGCTCCCCCGCAGGTTTCGAGACGCCGCCGCGCTCGCCCCCTTGTTGGCGTCCTTGACCTGGAAGGCCTCGATATCCTCGAGGACCTGCTTGAACAGGTAGTCGCGAACTCCCTCTTCCCTGGCGATCTCCGCCCAGGAGGCGCGCAACGCCGCAAGCACGTCGGCCGGCCAGGGCAGCACGCGGACGCTGTCCTTGGCCGAGAAACTGGCCAGCGCCTCGGCTTGAAGCCCCGCGCTGGTGCCAAGGCTCGATTGCAGCAGATCGCGGCACGCCGCCTCGATCATGCCCTGCTGGTCCTGGCTCAGCGCCTTCCAGCGATCCTTGTTGATCAAAAGCTCGAGCACGGTCTCCGGCTGGTGCCAGCCGGGCATGTAGATGATCTTGGCCGCGTCTTGCAGGCCTTGCGTCCGGTCGACGGCGGGCGTGTAGAGCTCGGCGGCGTCGATCTCGCCCTTGTCGAAGGCCGTGGGAATGCCGCTGCCGGGTACGAGCACGGGGACCGCGCCAATCCGCGACATGACGCGGGCGCCGAGCCCGAAGATCCGCATCCGCAGGCCCTCGAGATCCTTCTTCGCGCCGATCTCCTTGGCGAACCAGCCGCCCGCCTCGGCGCCGCCGAACGCGCATGGAATGACATGCACCTTGAGGCCGGCCTGGTCGTACACCTCCTGATAGAGCGCCCTGCCATGGCCGCGGTCGAACCAGGCGAGATAGGCTTTCGCGTCGGGGCCGAAGGGGTAGCCGGCGAACAGGGTCGCGGCCGGAACCTTGGCCGCCCAGAAACCCGCGGTAGCGAAGCCGGCATCGACCCGGCCGTCGGACACCTTGTCGAGAATCTCGTGAGGCTTGGTGCCGTCGCCGGGCTCCTTGAGGTCGAGCACCAGCGCCCCGCCCGAGCGCTTCTTGATGTCCCGGGCCAGCGTCCGGGCGGGACGGCCGAGGCCGGGCAGGTGGGTGCCGTAGACCACAGGCGTCACCAGGGTGACGGTGTCGCCGCCGGCCGCTTGCCCTGCCGGCGCCGCCGCCAGCAGCGCCGTGGCGATCGCCGAGACCCGCAAGCCCGTCGTCAGCCTCGGCCCAATTGCCGCCGGATTGCCCATTTCCCTCGCCGTGCTGGCAGTGCTACATCCCGGCTTCATTCGCCGGAAGCCTCCATGAGCTTTACCGGAAGGCCATGAGACCTCAAAGCCCATGCGCGGGCGCCCTCACGGCCCCGTCCCCTTGCTTCCGTTTGCCAAAGGCTTCGGTTATGGTTCAGCGCACTCTTCCTATGTGCATGATCTTCTTGCCCTATGTGCATGACCGTCATGATGCGCATGAGCGTCTTGGGCGTGAACGTCTTGGGGTGGATTTAGGTCCGGAGCGGGGTCGGCCGTCATGACGCTAGCCGTTTGGCTGATCGAGCGTCCTCGCTGGTTCAAGCGGACGCTTCTGATCGTGAACGACTTCGCGATGCTCAGCATCGCGTTGTGGGCCGCCTATTCCTTGCGTCTCAGCCGAATCTACGTGCCGGAGGATCTGGAGATCTTCCTGCTCATGCTGGCGGCGCCCGTCGTCGGCATCTTCGTGTTCTACGTGCGCGGGCTCTACAAGCTCGTCACCCGCTTCATCGGGCCCGAGGGCACCACGCGCATCTATACCGCGGTGATCATGGCCGCGGTGATGTGGGCGCTGGTGGTGTTGATGAGCGGCGTCCAAGGTCAGCCGCGCTCGGTGGTGGTGATCTATGCGCTCATCGCGTCGGGCCTCATCCGTCTCAGCCGGCAATGGGCGGGCGCCATGCTGCTCAAATCCGCCCCGCAATTCACGCCGGTGAGCTTCGACGAGCGGAAGAACGTCATCATCTACGGCGCCGGCACCATCGGCATCCAGCTTCTGCGCGCGCTGAACGAGACCGGCTCCTACCGGACCGTCGCCTTCATCGACTCGAACCCGTCGCTCGCCGGCCAGGTGGTGCATGGGGTCAAGGTGGTGCGGCCGGAGAAGATCGGCAAAGTCATCGCCGAGGAGAACGTGAAGGAGGTGCTGCTCGCCACGCCTTCGGCGCTGCGCGGCGAACGCCGCCTGGCGCTCAAGGTGCTCGAGTCCCATCCGGTGCTGGTGAAGACGCTGCCGGCGCTAGAGGAGATTGCCTCCGGGCGCGTCGAGATCAGCGACCTGCGTCCCATCGACGTGGAGGATTTGCTGGGCCGCGATCCGGTTACGCCCGACATCGAGCTGCTCACCGCCCAAGTGCGGGACAAGGTGGTGATGATCACCGGCGCCGGCGGCTCCATCGGCTCGGAGCTGACGCGCCAATTGCTGCAACTCGGGCCGAAGACCCTCGTCCTGTTCGAGCTCTCCGAGGTGGCGCTGTACGAGATCTCGATGGAGATCGAGGAGATGCAGCGGCAGCGGGCGAAGCAGGCGCAGGGCGACCCGCCGCCCGAGACCACCATCGTTCAGGTGCTCGGCTCCGTGCTCGACCGCAAGCTCATCGCCCGTACCATCGAGGAGCAAGGCGTCGAGGTGATCTATCACGCCGCCGCCTACAAGCATGTGCCCATCGTCGAGGTGAACCCGTTCGCCGGCTTGCAGAACAACACGTTCGGCACGCTCGTGGTGGCCGAGGCCGCCAAGGAGCTCGGGGTGGAGCGCTTCGTGCTGGTGTCGAGCGACAAGGCGGTGCGCCCGACCAACATCATGGGCGCCAGCAAGCGCCTCGCCGAGTTGATTCTGCAGGCGCTGGCCATGGAAGGCGCGCGCACGATCTTCACCATGGTCCGCTTCGGCAACGTGCTCGATTCGTCGGGCTCGGTGGTCAAGCTGTTCCGCAACCAGATCCGCGACGGCGGTCCGGTGACTGTCACCCATCCCGAGGTGATCCGATACTTTATGTCGATTCCGGAAGCCGCCCAGCTCGTCATCCAGGCGGGCGCCATGGCCACCGGCGGTGAGGTGTTCGTGCTGGAGATGGGCACGCCGGTGAAGATCGACGATCTCGCCCGCACCATGGTCCGCCTGTCGGGGCTCGAAGTCCGCGACGAGGCCCATCCCGACGGCGACATCGCCATCGAATATGTGGGCCTGCGGCGCGGCGAGAAACTCTACGAGGAGCTGCTGATCGGCGAGAACACCACCGGCACCAACCACCCGCGCATCTTCAAGAACTCCGAGCCGGTGCTGCCCTATGACGACCTGATCTCCGCGCTGGAGCGGTTGGAGGACGCGATTCAGAGCGTCGATGTGAGCGAGCTCCACGACATGCTCCGCGCCACGGTCGAGGGCTATGTGCCCGCGACCGCCGTCCATGCCGCCCCCGCCAAGGGCGAGTGGCAGCCCGCCTCGCGCACGCTTCACTGAGCACATGCCGCAAGCCGATTTCGTCTCTTGGGCTATCTCTTGGGCCGCCGTGCTGGCCGTCAGCGCCGGGCTCAGCGCCGCGCTGATCCTCGTGCTGAAGCCCTGCTCATCCGTCACCTGCTGGCCCAGCCGAACGCGCGCTCGTCGCACGCGACGCCGACGCCCCAAGGCGCGGGCCTCGCCGTTATGGCCTCGGTGCTCGCCGTCATGGCCGGGGTGCTGCTGCTCGGGCTCGCCGTGCCGCCGCCCAATCTCCTGCCCGTGCTGATCGGCGCTGCGGCCTTCACCGTCATCGGCGCGCTCGACGATGCCCATGCGCTCGCCGTGTCGTGGCGCCTGGTGGCGCAGCTTCTGGTCGCCGCCGCGGTGATCTTTCTGCTGCCGCAGGATTTCCGCCTGCTGCCCGACATGCTGCCCGCGAGCGTGGAGCGCGTGTTGCTGGTGATCGGCGTGGTGGGGCTCGTCAACGCCGTCAACTTCCTCGACGGGCTCGACTGGATGACGGTGGCGCAAGTGGTGCCGATGACGCTCGGCGTGGTGATCCTCACCGGGCTTGGCGCGGTGCCGGCGAGCATCGGGCTGCTCGCGCTGGCGCTGCTCGGCGCCACGCTCGGCTTCGCCGCGTTCAACAAGCATCCGGCGCAGATCTTTCTCGGCGACGCGGGCAGCCTGCCGATCGGCCTCCTGCTCGCCTTCCTGCTGATCGTGGTGGCGGAGGCCCATCTGGTGTCGGGGCTGCTGCTGGCGCTCTATACGCTGAGCGAGGCGGCGATCACCTTCTTCCGCCGCTTGTTCGCCGGCGAGCCCGTGCTATCCGCCCACAAGTCTCATTTCTATCAGCGGGCCGTGGCGCAAGGCTTGCGCGTGCCGCAAGTGACGCTGCGCGTATTTACGCTCGGGCTTTGGCTCATGGTCCTGGCGGTCGTGGCCGCGCTGTCCCGGTCGCTCACAGCCGATCTCATCCTGCTAGCCCTCGGCCTCGTCGCCACCGGGCTGGTGCTGTTCAATCTGGGGCGGGGACGCTAGATGGCCCGGCGCGTGCTCATCACCGGCGCGTCCGGTTTCATCGGCCGCAAGGCGGTCACCGCGCTGGCGGCGCAAGGCTTTCAGGTGCGCGCCGCGGCGCGCGATCCGTCGGCGATCATCGCCGCCGCCGAGGTGGAGCGTGTCGCGCTACCGGATCTCGCCACGGCCGCCGACTGGTCGGGGATGCTCGACGGCGTGACCCATGTGGTGCATCTGGCGGGCATCGCGCACGCGCCCGGTGTCCTGACCGACGACGTCTATAACCGCATCACGCCGACGCCGTTGGCGAGCTCGCCGCGCAAGCCAAGGGCAAGGTCGAACGGTTGGTATTCATGTCCTCGGTGCGGGCACAAGTGGGCCTCGCCGCGGACAGCATCATCACCGAGACGGACGCGCCCGAGCCCACCGACACTTATGGCCGGTCCAAGCTCGACGCGGAGCGGCTGCTTGCCGCGAGCGGGGTCGGCTACACGGTGTTGCGGCCGGCGGTCGTCTACGGCAAAGGCGTCAAAGGCAATATCGCCTCGCTCGCCACGCTGGCCAAGACGCCCATGCCGCTCCCCTTCGGCGGCCTCGACAATCGCCGCTCGCTGCTTGCGCTCGACAATCTCGTCGCGGCCATCGGCCATGTGCTGGAGAGCGACGCCGCCCAGAACGAGACCTTTCTCGTGGCCGACGCCGAGCCCATCAGCGTCGCCGACCTGGTCGGCGCCATGCGCGAGGGCCTCGGGAAGCCCCCTCACCTGGTGAAGGTTCCCACCGGCGCGGTGAAGAAGATCATGAAGTCCTTCGGCCGCGAGGCGGACTGGGAGCGCGTCTCGGGCGCGTTCGTCATCGATCCGGCGAAGCTCATGGCGACCGGCTGGCAGCCGTCCGTCGCCACCCATGACGGTATCGTCGCCATGATGCGCGCCGAAGCCGGAACCTAGTGGCCGGCGCCTAGCCGCTGGCGCCCACGACCCGATCGTACAAGGCGACCGTCTGGCGGCCGATGGCATCGGCGGAGAATTCCGTCTCCACCAGCGCGCGCGCCGCGTTGCCGAATTTCTCGCGCATGGCCGGATCCTCCGCCATGCGCGCCATGGCGTCGGCGAGCGCCGCCGGATCGTCGACCGGCACGGTGAGCGCCGTGACGCGTCGATGGCGATCCTCGCGGCAGCCCGGCGCGTCGGTCGCCACCATGGCGCGGCCGCAAGCCGCCGCCTCGAGCAGGCTCTTGGGCAGGCCTTCCCGGCGCGAGGCGAGCACGGCGAAATTCGCCTGGCGCCAGACCTCGCGGACATCCGCCACGTGACCGAGCCACTCGATGCCGAAGGCGCTGGCGAATTCGCGCAATTGCTCCGGCGCCAGCGAGCCCGGGTTCTCCTTGTCGCAATCGCCGGCCAGCAGCAGCCGCATGGTCAGCCCCTTCTTCGCCAGACGCGAGAAGGCATCGATCACCACCGGCACGCCCTTGTCGGTGAGCATGCGCCCGACATAGGCGCAAGTGACCGGGGGCGGCGGCTCCGGCATCGGCACCAGGCGCTCCGTGTCGACGCCCGATCCCCGGATGAGGACCACATGGTCCGGCGCCACGCCGAGCTCGCGTACGAAGGCCCCGTCCTCGGGGTTCTGTACCACGGTCCAGCTCTTCTCCCGGCGCAGCAGATGCCCCAGGGCGAAGCGCACGGCGCGGCGCGCGAGCCCGCTCACCTTGGCTTCGCCGATGAACAGCGAGCCGACGCCGGTCAGGCTGTTGACGATGACGGGCGGCAGGCCAAGGCTCGCCGCCGAGCCGAGCACGGCCGGCTTCACCGACACATTATGGACGATGGCGGGCTGCACGGCGTGGAAGAGGCGCCTGAGCTGACGGATGGCGGCGAGGCTATCCCTGAGCGAGAGGCTGCCGCGGCTCCAATCGAGCGCATGGACGGTGAAGCCTTCCGCCTCGATGCCGGCACGGCCGTCCTTGAGCCGGGCGGCGACATGGACCTCATAGCCCGCCGCTTGGCCGCCCGGGCCATCGGCAGCCGGTGCGACAGGAAATACCAGTCTTCGGTCACGACGTAGAGGATGCGGGGCGCCATGCCGCGGAGATGTATCAGCGTCCGGGCTCAAGCGGAACAGATGGCCGGCGATGGGCGCGCAAAATCCGCCGAAAGCCGCGGCCCCGCCGCAATTTTCCGCCACGCTCCGGACTGTTGCGGGGCGGCCACGGTTGGCGGCTCCCGAGGGACAAAGCCGGATCGCGCCCTGGCTTTCGGCGCGATTCAGCGTTAGATTGCTTCGGCTGAGACAATCGGCTTAGAGGGAACACATGAAATATCTCGGTCTCGTCCTCGCGCTTTGCGGCGCCGCCGGATTGGCTTTGGCGCCGATCGGCGCGGCTGCCTTCGAGATTCAAGGCAAGGATCAGGATATCCCCGACAGCGCCGCGGAGTTCCACGGCCTGGGCCCGGTCTATGCTCTGCCCGAGTTCCAGGGCAGCTCGCTCGCCATGCCGTACAGCAGCAGCGGCGGCGACGGCGGCCATGTCTCCGACTACGGCAACGCCATTCCGATCCCCGGACCGGGCGTCGACCAGCCAGTTCCGGCTTGGGCCTCCGGCCCCTTCCGTTAGGCCGTAGCCTCTCCTCCGCCGACGTGAGCTGAGACGCGTCGCGAAGGCGCATTCGCACGCTTGCCCGCTTGATGGGGCCGTGCCACATCAGCTCGCATGCAGGAAATCGTTGCCCTTCAGCGCTGGCTCTATGGCGGCATGGCCAGCGGACTCGGCGAGGTGGCCCATGGCAGCCCCTGGGCGATCGCCGTGGCGATGGGGGCCGCCATTCTGTTCGGCGCCGTCCACGCGCTGATGCCGGGGCACGGCAAGACGGTGCTGTTTTCCTACCATCTCGGTCAGCCCGGCAGCCTGCTGGCGAGCATCGCCAACGGCGCGATCCTGGCCCTGACCCATGTCGGCCTCGCCATCTTGCTCGTGCTGGCCGGCTTCGCCGTCATCAGCAAGGCCTTCGCGGTGGGCGGCCGGACGCCGCAATTCGAGATCGCGAGCGGCGTGCTGATCGTGCTCATCGGCGCCTTCCTGCTCTGGCGCTCGGCGGCGCGCACCGAGCATGTCCATGCCGGCGACGGCCGGACCCTCGCCTTCGTCACCGGGCTGATCCCCTGCCCGCTCACCACCTTCGTTCTGAGCTACGCGCTGGCGCGCGGTCTCCTGGCGGCGGGACTTGCCGTGACCGCCGCCATGGCGGCCGGGATGATCGTCACCATCGCCTCGGTGGCGGTCATCGCCACGCTGTTCCGCGCGCGGTTGCTATCCGTGCTGGCGCGGACGGAGGGTATTCGCGCCGGTCTCGGGCGGATGCTGGAGATCGGCGGGGCGATGCTCGTGGTGCTGCTTGGGTTGTGGACGCTGCTGCGAACGCAGGCCATTCCGTGAGGCGCTAGTTGCCGGGCGATCCGGCGATCTCGCCGCGCAATTGCTGGATCAATCCGGCCAGGGGCTCGTTATCCGGCTCGATTTCGGCGAGCGTTTCCGCATAGCGCAGCGCGGTTTTGGAATCGCCGCCAGCACGGGCGAAGTTGATGAGGGCCATGAGGCTCTCGCGGTCCCCCGGATGGCGCTTGAGAGTGTCCTCAAGCACGGCGATGGCCTCGTCGCGCTTGCCGATCGACTCGAGGCCGACCGCATAGACATAGGCGTAGCGGGCGCGACCGGGCTCCAGCTCGGCCGCACGGCGTAAATGCTCGATGGCTTCGGCCGGGCGCTTGAGGCGCACCAGCGTCAGCCCCAGCGCGTGATGCAGGCCGCCGTCCTGCGGTGACAATTCCAGCGCCTCGACCAACACCGCCTCGCCGTCGGCGTCGCGCCCAGTCTGGCGGTAGAGATCGGCGAGATTGACTGCGGCCGGCGCGAAATGCGGGCTCAAGGCAAGCGCCGCCCGATACTCGACTTCCGCCTTCGGCATGTCGCCGGTGCGTGAATAGTAGCGGCCGAGCAAGGAGCGCGCCTCGGGCCTGTCGCCATTGAGGAGTTGCGCGGCGACGAACTCTCCTTCCGCGCGGGCCAGACGGTTGCGATCGGCGGCCGGCAGGTCCTTGAGCGGGATACCGCCGAGCAGGAACGCTGCCTTGATGCGCACGCCGCGCACCGGATCGTCGAGCAACGGCGAGACCAGCGGCCAAAGTTGCGCCGGCGGCGCCGCCTCGAGATGGTCGAGCGCGGCGATGCGTACCATCGGGTCGGGATCCGCCAGCCCCTCGCGCACGAGCGCCGCCGTTTCCCGCGACGGATAGGCCGTGAGCTCCTCGAGCGCGCTGGCGCGGACGAAGGCGGGGGCGTCCGCATCGCCTGCCACGGCAGACAGCAGCGTTGGCGCATCGCCGGCGCCGGTCCATGCCGCATGGAAAGCGGGCCCGAAGGTCTGGAAGCCTTTGCGCTCCGGGCCGTACCAGTCCTCGATCGCCGCGGCCGCCCATTGGGCCGACTTGTCCGTGTGGCAATCGGTGCAGGCATTGTCGGTGCCGAGCGTCGCGGAGAGATCGGGGCGCGGCACGCGGAAGCTGTGATCGTGGCGCTCGTCGATGACCATGAATGTCCGCGCCGGCATGTGGCAGGCGACGCAGGACGGCGCCGCGTCGCCCTCGTGATGGGTGTGCGCCACCGTCTCGTAGCTGCCGGCGTGGCACTGCAAGCAGACCTGATCGCCCTTGGCTTTCAGCTTGGCGCTGTGCGGATCGTGGCAGTCGCTGCACGTCACCCCGGCGGCGAACATCTTGCTCTGCTTGAACGAGCCGTAATTATAGACCTCGTCCAGCATCTGGCCGTCCGGCTGATAGAGGCCGCGGCCGATCAGCGAGACGACGTGGCTGTCCGAAAGGGAGCGCCCGGGCACGAAGTCTTCCGAGACGATCCCGCGGCGGGCGTGGCAGCGGCCGCACATCTCGACCTCTTTGCGCAAACGCGCCGGCGTGGCGCTGCGCTTGGGTTGGCCGGTCTCGGTGGCGCGCGTCCAGGTGACTCCGGATCGCTCGTCGAAGCGCGCCAGCAGGCCGAGCGCAGTGTCCTTCTTGGCGAAGGGCGACCAGTCCTTCGCCCAGGCGACGTGGGCCGAGCCCTGGCCGTGGCACGCCTCGCAGCCGACGCTGATCTCCTTCCAGGTGGTATCGAAACGGCCGGTCTTGAGATCGTAATTCTTGGCAACGCCGGTCGAGTGACACTCGGCGCACATGAAGTTCCAGTTCTGGTTCAGCTTGGTCCAGTGGAGCGGATCGTCGTGACCGATATGCTCGTCCGGATAGAGGTGGAACCAGCGCTGACCGCCCTCCTCCTTGGTGCGGCTGTCCCAGGCGATGGTGAGCGCCTGCACGCGGCCGTCCGGAAATTCGATGAGATATTGCTGCAAGGGCTCGAGGCCGAAGGTGTATTTCACCTCGAAGCTTTGCAGCGTGCCGTCGGGTCCGTCGGTCTCGACGTAGAACTTGCCGTCCTTTTTGAAGAAGCGCGAAATGGTGCCGAAATAGTCGAACCGCGCGTCGTCGAAATCGCCGAGCACCGTGTCTTCGCTCGCATGCGCCATGGCGTGGGCGTGCTGCGAGGGATGCCAGAGCTTGCCCGCCTCTTGGTGGCAGCCGATACAGGTCTCACTGCCGACGAAGGCGAGCATCCCGGGCTCGAGCGCCGCAGGCGCGGTCGGGCTCCGCGCAATATATTGCAGGCCCAACCCCGCGCCGATGACGAGCACGGCGGCGAGGCCGGCGGCGATCCAGAGCCAGCGCTTCGGCCTCGCGGGCGGGGCGCTCACGCCTTGGGCTCGGCCCTTTTTCGGCTCCGCCGCGGCGGCAGCCGGCGTCCCGGCCTTTTCTCGTGACGATGATTTGCGCCGGCGACGGGTCACTTCGTCCTACTCAGGCCTTTTGGAGGCGGAATGACTGGAACCCGTTGCTTGCCTTGATTGTTTAAGCACCCGCATTCCAGTCAAAGGGGGACAGTCGATGCGTGACATCCGAAACGACCTGCAAGACCGTGTCAATTTTCTTCGGGAGCAGATGACCGCCGTTGAGGCGCAATTCGCCAAGGACATCGACCGGATCAAGCATGAGCATGACAGCAAACTCAAGGTTCTGAAGTCCGACTTCGATGCCGTGACCACGATTATCGAGGCGGAGCAGCGGCGGCTCGCCAGCACGTCATCCGTGCCCAAGGCGCAGGCGCAACCGCACGAGGCCGGCCCCCGGCCGCAGCCGCCCGAAGCCCGTCCCCGCATGGCGCTGGCTGACATGATCGGACTGCAACGCGCTGGCTAGAGTCGCGGCCTGAGACCGGCGGGCAAGCGCCATCCGCGTGCCCGCCGTTTCCCTGTCGCATTCGCCGAATTGTCAGCCAACCGCCGGCCCTTCAGCGTCGCCGGTTAGAGACCGTCCACACAGTCCCCGACCAGGGCGAGTGTCGCGTCGCCGGTGGTGATGCCGGCGTGAAATTTGCCGGTCTTCATGGAGATGGCCGCGCTGAACGACCGCGGCGAAATCTCGTTCCGGCCGATCCCGTGCAACAGAACGAGATCGCCCGTCTCCACCATGTCCTTGATATCGATATTGGTGGGATCTTGCTCCAGATCGTCCGAGGTCATGACCTTCTTGTCGAAGTCGAGTTTGAGCACGGGCGGGAGATTGACGTAGTCGTTGGGGACGCGCTTGCAGCCCGCCACATCCACGCACTCGAAGATGTCGGTGAAGGCGCACATGAAGGTGCCTTCAGCCGCCGAAGCGGCGGCCGGCATGGTGAACAGACAGAGGAGCCCAAGGCCCGCTTTGAAAATCGATCGCATCGTGTGGCTCCTATCGTGCAACTGTGTAGCCGCGACCCTCGAGGCAAAGCGCCCCGGCCCGCAGATAATTGGCGTAAAGTTCGTTCATGCGGCGTCTGTCGGCGGAGGTGCTCGCACCCCCGAAAGCGCCGGAGCCCAACCGCGGATCCGTGCCGCCGGAGGCGGCATCGAGCTTCTCCGTAACGCGGAGAATGGTCCGGGTGTCGATGCCGGCTTGCTGCGCCGTAAAGATCGCCCTGGGATCGAAGCCGGTCTGCGCCACGGCCCAATCGTGACAGGCCGCGCGGTCCGCAACCTCTTCTTCCGGCGTCACGCCTTGCTTGTAGATCATCAAGGCGCGACCGGGCGCCGACTGCGCATAAACGTAAGACGCAGTTGCGCCGACCGCCAAGACGGCGGCTGCGCAACACAATAAATGACTCCAGCGTTTCATGGGTTTCCTCTCCACTCCTTCAGTTCAAAAATGGGAGGCGGCCCATCGCCGGGCCGCCTGTCGTCTGTCTAGTTGCCGGTGGGCAAGCCGATGCTGAAGCCATCCTTGGCAAGCTGCTCTTGGAGCGACTTGAAGAGCTGGTACTTCGAGATGGTGATCGGGCCCGTATAGGTCTCGCTCTGAAGCTTCCGCGGCGGATATTCCACGTAGGTCTTCATCAGCTTCGCGACCGACTCGTTGGCCGGAACCACCGCCCAGGTGCTTTCCGTGAACGTGGTCATGAAGATGTCGTAGCGCTCTTGCGGGTCGGCCAATAGGTCGAACACCTGGGGCACGGTGGCGACATACTCGCTCGCCCCCTTCCAACCGAGATTGGTGTCGACCGCTAGACCGCCGGTATGCGCGCCGTCGGCGCCGCGGAGATTGAAGACATATTTGAAGTTGTCCACGCGGACCGCGCCCGGCGAAAGCTCGTCCTCGGTGAAGTAGAACCACCAATGGCGCTTCGACTTGCCGGCGCCGGTCCAGACCGGCGTCATGTCGTAGCTGTCGAAGATGATCGGCTTGCCGTCGCGGTCCTCCTTCGGCAGGTCGATGCCGGCCACGGAGGCGAAGGTCGCCATCAGATCGAGATTGCCCAGGACGTCGTCGCTCCTGGAGCCGCCCGCGACCTTGCCCGGCCAACGCACCATCGTGGGAACGCGGTTGCCGCCTTCGCGGACCGTACCCTTGGTGCCACGGAACGGCGTATAGCCGGCGTCCGGATAGACGTCCTGCCAGGCGCCGTTATCCACCGTGTAGAAAACGATGGTGTTGTCGGCCAGACCGAGGTCGTCGAGCTTCTTCAGAAGATTGCCCACCCGCGTGTCGAGCTCCACGACCGCGTCGGCATATTTCGACTTCGAGATAGACTTATGCTCGACTCCGGCGCCGGCATGTTCGGCTGATGGTTCTTCATGAAGTTGACGTTGATGAAGAACGGCTTGTCGGACTTGGCCGCGTCGTCGAGGAATTCGAGCGCGGCCTTCTCGACATACTCGTCGAGATAGGGAATGCCGACGACGCCTTTCTCCGGCGTATTGACGTATTCGCCGTTGACCTTCCAGTCCTGCACTGGCGTCTCGCCCGCCCTGCCGGACAGCGCGCCCTTGGTGATCTTGTCGTACAGCGCGCGCAGCTCCGGGCTCATGTTCGGGAACCATTTCGGGTCGCCGTAGGTGTAGGCGTTGAGGTGATAGAGGAAGGTGTACTTCATCACGTCATAGCCTTGGGCGTTCGGCAGCGCGTAGTCCGATTCCCCCAGATGCCACTTCCCGGTGAAGTAGGTGTTGTAATCGGCCTTCTTCAAAACCGATGCGAGGGTCCACTCCGCCGCCGGGAGACCGCCGCCTTGGCCCTGGAAGGCCACCGTGGTCATGCCGCTGCGGTTCGGAATGCGTCCGGTCTGGATCGCGGCGCGGCCCGGCGTGCAGCTCGGCTGGCCGTAATAGTTGGTGAAGACCATGCCCTCCTTGCCGAGCCGATCGAAATTCGGGGTCTGCATGCCCCGCGCCTCGCCGCCGAGATAGGGACCGAGATCGCCCCAGCCGGTGTCGTCGGAGACGATCAACAGGATGTTCGGCTTCTTCGCCGAGCTGTCGGTCTGCGCCTCCGTATCCTGCGCGAGGGCCGTGCCACCGCAGGCCAACAGCACAGCGACCGTCAGGGCGCTTCCATGCTTGAGCAAACGCATTGTGGCTACTTCTCCTTTCGATGAGTGATGCAGGGTCTTTTGCTATTCCTTCGGGGGGAATATCTCTTTCCAGTCATTCTTCATGTCGACCACGATCCAGCCCTTGCCGGGCGCGTCGTCAAGCGCTTTGTCGAGACGGCCGACCGACGAGTCGCGGTCATAGGCATATTCTCGTTCCGCATCAGTGTGATGAACGATCAGGCCGAGGCGCGGCCCGTCGCCCGCGGTCGTCCAGTCCAGCATCTGATAATCGCCGTCGGAGTTGCCGAACGCCGCGATGGGCCGCTGGCCGATATGCTCGGTGATGCCGATGGGCTTGCCGTCCTTGTCGTCGATGAAGTTCATCTCGGCCAAGCGCATGACCGTCGGCACGCCATCGACGACCTCGTATTTGGTCTTGATGCTGGAGCCGACGACCTGCGCCGGCGGAATGCCGTAGACGGCTTGCGAGAAGTTGCGCACGAACTCGATGCCGCCGCCGGACACGATGTAAGTGGTGAAGCCTCTCTGGCGCAGATAGGCGAGAAGCTCCAGCATCGGCTGATAGACGAGTCCGGTATAGCCGCGCTCGAAGCGCTTGTCCTTGGCGGTGGCGAGCCAGTCGCCGACGATCGTCTGGAATTCGGCGGGCGTCATGCCGGCATGGGTGGCCATCACCAGCTCGGCCACGCCTTTCTCGCCGGACGCGGCCAGCGCCTTCATGTCGCCTTCGAGCGCGGCCTTGAACGGTTGCGTCTTCTTCCACTCTGGGTGCTCCGGCGCCAGCTCCTTGACGCGGTCGAGCGCAAAAGCGAGTTGCACATACATCGGCTGCTCGAGCCAAAGCGTGCCGTCATTGTCGAAGGTGGCGATGCGATCCTTGGGCGGCAAGTAGTCGCCACTTTCCGGCTCGCTCACCTTCGTCACGAAGTCGATAATCGCTTGCTTGGTGGCGCCGTCGTTCCAGGACGGCAGCGGGTCGTCATCTTGCGCGAACGCAGGGACGACAAAGAGGAACGCGACCAGCGCGATCAAGGGACGAATTCTACAAAGCATCTGACGCTCCCACACCCAACGCGAGAAAGTGCCGGGCGGCATCCCGCCCGGCACCCGATCTTTTCTACTGGAGGTCGCTTTGGAGCTTACCCAAGGCCTTCTCCAGCTCTTCCATCTGACCGCCGACGGTGAAGCTCGCCGGCTTCTGACGGGGCGGATAGTCCTCGAAGGTCTTGAGGAACTTGCCGACATAGGTTTGCGCGGGCACCAGGATGTAGGCCCGCGAGATCATCCAATCGTAATAGGTATTGGAGGTGATGTCGGCGCGCTCATACGGATCCCGGCGCAGATTGAAGATCTTGGGCACGCGCAACTCGGTGAACGGGTTGGCCCAGATCTTCAAAGTGCCGGGCGTGCGCTGCTCCATGAACACGACCTTCCAATCATGGTAGCGCAAGGCCATCAGGTCACCGTCGTCGGAGAAATAGAAGATCTCGTCGCGCGGCGAGTCTTTCTCCTTGCCCGTGAGGTAGGGCAGGAAATTGTAGCTATCCAGATGCACCTTGTAGGTCATGTCGCCCACGGTGTAGCCGTCCAGAAGCTTCTCCTTGACGTCGGCTTGGCCGGCGGCGGCAAGGAAGGTCGGCAACCAGTCCATGTGATGCATGATGCCGTTGGACACGGAGCCGGCCTCGATCTTGCCGGGCCACCGCACCATGGCCGGCACGCGCCAGCCGCCTTCCCAGTTCGTGTTTTTCTCGCTGCGGAAGGGCGTGGTTCCGGCATCCGGCCAGGTGTTCTGATGCGGCCCGTTGTCGGTCGAGTAGAGCACCAAGGTATTGTCGGCAATGCCGAGCTCGTCGAGCTTGGCAAGGAGCTTCCCGACATGGCGGTCATGCAGCACCATGCCATCGGAATATTCATCCTGGCCGGAGATGCCGCGGTCCTTTTCCGCGACATGGGTGCGGAAATGCATATGGGTACCGTTCCACCAGGTGAAGAACGGCTTGCCCGCCTTCACCTGCCGCTCGATGAAGTCCATGGCGGCGTCGACGGTCTCGTCGTCGACGGTCTCCATGCGTTTCTTGGTGAGCGGGCCGGTATCCTCGATCTTTTGCTTGCCGACCTTACCGAAGCGCGGATCGACGGTGTCGTCCTCCTCCTCGGTCGCCCAGGTGTGCAACACGCCGCGCGGGCCGAACTTCTCGCGGAATTCCGGTTTCTTGGGATAGTCCTCGTTCTCCGGCTCTTCTTCCGCGTTCAAGTGATAGAGGTTGCCGAAGAACTCATCGAAGCCGTGGAGGGTCGGCAGGAACTCGTTCTTGTCGCCGAGATGGTTCTTGCCGAACTGGCCTGTGGCATAGCCTGGGCCTTCAGCATCGTGGCGATGGTCGGATCCTCGGCGCGCAAGCCGAGATCGGCGCCCGGTAGGCCGACCTTCGACAGGCCGGTGCGGAACACGCTCTGGCCGGTGATAAAGGACGACCGGCCCGCGGTGCAGCTCTGCTCCCCGTAATAATCGGTGAAGATCATGCCTTCATTGGCGATGCGGTCGATATTCGGCGTCTTGTAGCCCATCAGGCCCTTGGTATAGGCGCTGATATTGCCCTGGCCGATGTCGTCACCCCAGATGACCAGGATGTTGGGCTTGTCGGTGGTTGCGTTGGTGTCGGTGTCTTGTGCCCGGCTCGGGCCGGCCGTTGCGAGCAATAGCAATGCCGCGGCCGCGATCAGACCAGCGCGAGCCGGCCCTCTGGTTCGCAGTTTCATCAGACGCTCCTCCTCTTGACGCGCACTTCGGCTAGTCGCCGGCCTGGTGGAACAGGCCCACGCTCCTCTCTTATTGTCCCGGGCCGTGCGCACGGCCGCTTTCCCTTTCGGGACAACTCTGCATGGTATATTTCAACCAGAGTTTGGAATCGCTCAGATGACCGGATTGAGGTCCCATGGACGCTCCGACGATGGATTTGGCCTGCGCCCTCAAGATGCTGGCGGCCCAGGGGTGGTTCTCGCAGCGTTCGGCGAAGACGCGCGCGACGCTCGGCGCCATCGCCAAGCTCCGCAGCTTCGCCAAGGGTGATCGCATCTATCTGGCCGGCGACCTGCCAAACGGCATCTTCGGGCTGATTTCGGGGTCGCTGAATATTTCCATCCCCCGCGCGGACGGCGAGGACTACACGGTGCACCGGGCCGGGGCGGGCTTCTGGTTCGGCGATCTTGCCCTCTTCTCGCAAGGGCCGCGCCTGGTCTCGGTTCATGCCGCCGAGTCGACGCAGATGGTACAGTTTCCGGTGAACGAGCTCCGCCGGCTCACCGAGGAAGATCCCAGGCTTTATGCCGACTTCTACGCCCTCACGTATCAGAACTTCCGCACGGCCTTCGACATCATCTCCAACCTCGCCATCCCCTCCACCGAAAAGCGGGTGGCCGACCGGCTCGTCCTCGAGGCGGCCACGCGCGGCGACCCGGCGGGATGGATTCCCCTGTCGCAAGCCGAGCTGGCGAACATGACGGCCGTGTCGCTGCCGACGCTGAAGCGCATCATGCGCCGCTTCGTCGAAGCGGGGTTCATCGACCATCGCTACGCGCGCATCCAGATCCTCGACAAAGAGGCGCTGACGCGGCTCTGCCGGGGCTAAGCGGCTCCGGGCCGGCCTACCGGATGCACGCGTTGTATTGGTGCTTCCATTTTGGATCGCGCGTCTCCTTGTACCGGTTGTAGTAGTAGGTGCAGTTGTTGGTCACCTTCGCGTGGCCCCAGCCGACCCCCGTCCCGACCCACAGAGCGGTTCCGCCCCAGCGCGCGGCGCGCGAGACGCTCTTGCCCGCATTGCGCGCCGCCTTGCCGGCCTGCTTCCCGAAATTCTTCGCCACGTGGGGCGGCTTGAACTTCTTGGCCTCGGCCGGCGCATCGAAGCTTGCGCTCGCAAAGAACGCGGCAACGGCGCAAACCGTAATGGCTGCAATCCCTCTCATGTTTCTTCCCTCCCTTTCGTTTTTCTAGGCCGCTCCCTGACGGATCACTCGAGATCGGCCGGCGCCGGCGAATGCCCCGACAGAGGCAGCGACACCGTCAGCAAGCCGAGATTGCCCTCGAGCCGGTTCTCGACATCGAAGTCGTGCGTCCACATCAGTTGCGTGCTGACCGGGATGTCCCCCCGGTAGTCGGTGTCCGGGTTCTCCCCGTTGAAGGTGAAGCCGGGCGCGGCGGAGATCTCAAAACCGATCTTGGGATCGAGCCAGGTCACCGCGGCCGTGGTGTCGAGGCCCCAGTGATCGTCGACAGAAACTTGCCCATTCTCATCGAAGCCTCCTCCTACTCGTTCATCCCCCCGTTGGAAACAGAAGCTGCACCTGGAAGCGCAGCTGCCAGTCCGGGCCGCCTTCCGGTGCGATGACGTTGTCGTAGGCGCTGAGGGACATGTTCACGGGCTGCGCGCCGACCTTGAAGACGCGGCCCACGCCGCCGCCGAACGGCAGCGTCCACTGATCGTCGTCGGGCGCCTCCCAATTCGCGGTGATGATCGGCGATGAGGTGAGGTACCAACCGTGCTTCAAATTGTAGTTGACGAAGTACTGGAGCAGGAAAGCGTTCACGTCGGGCTCGTTCGAGTCGCCCGCGACGGACCAGATATTATTGACGAGCGCGCCGACCACCCATTTACCCGGCGTCCACACGATGGCCGCCGTCGGGCCGACGCCCCATTTGTCGGGGCCGAGACTTCTGTCGGTGTTGGTCGGCAGGAGGAAGGTCGGCCCGGCGCCGATCATGAGCTTCGGGCCGACCTGATTGACGAAGAAGAAGCTCGGGTTGAAATTGCCGAGGCCGAAATCGCTCTCGTCGCCCTGATACACCGGCGGCTGATAGACCACCGGCAGGATCCAGCGCGTGACCAGGTTCCACTCCTCGTTCAGCTTGAACGGGATGACCGGCTGGATGTTGAGGATGTTCTGCTCGTCGTCGAACGGCCCGACATTGAAGTTGGTGTTGTTCTGAAATGGCACCGAGATCAGGTTGGCGATCGGGTTTTGCGCCTGCTGCGCGAGGTTGCCCGAATCCTGCGCCTTCCCCGAAGAGACGCCGAGTAGGCCGAGCGCAAAAGCTCCCGCCAAGACACCGCGCAACATGGACATGCCGCATCTCCCCTCAATGCCGCGGACTCTGGTGGTCCGCCAGAATTGGACCCTCCCAATGAAGCTGCCGAAGGTCATCGCCTCCTGACTACACTAGCAAAGGTGACTGCCCGAGTCTCCGGACGTGACGTAGAGTACGAGCCCTATCCCCGCGTTATCCCCGCCTCTCAAACTTGCAGTATGATGCACGCATCCCTCGTCCATGAGGACGCGAGCTGCAGACCGTCTGCTTCTCGGGACGAAGGACACGGCGCCCGAGGTGGCGCGGTACGCATGGGTCATCGTGGACAGGAAGAGCCACCA
>NZ_LPWF01000023.1:115000-238484 GCF_001723305.1 Methyloceanibacter superfactus | reverse complement strand
AAGCCGTGCGGAAGGGGGCTGTAAAACCATCGCCGGATGCGGGGCGCCGAGAGGCGCCCTACAACTGCAGTCGGACGCGGCCGATCGGTGCCCCGCAGTCCTTTAGGCGCTCAAGCAGCGCGAAGCGCGGTAGCGCGGACAAAAGCTCTTTGACAAGACTCGCGCGAAAGCGGCGAGGCAATGAACCATGCGCTCAAGCAGCGCGAAGCGCGGTAGCGCATAAACATGCGCTCAAGCAGGCCAGAGGCCGGTAGCGCATAAAGGCGGCGCCGACTTGGTTGGACTCAGTACGGCAGGCAGCGGTTATACGGGCCGAGATAGTAGCCGTAGGGGCACACCGGCTCCTCCACGACCACGGGCGGCGGCGCATAGCGCGGCGACACCACGACGGGTGCCGTATAGCGCGGCGCGACCACGACCGGCGGCGAGACCACTATGGGCGGCGCGGCCACGGTGCCGTTGCGGATGCAGCCGCCATACGGGCCGCGGTGAAACCCGAGACCGCAGAAACCGCGCACCAAGGTCACATCCCCCGCGGCGGTTTGCGCCGGCACGGGCAAGGCGGACAAGGCCTGGGCGCTGAACGAAAACAGCAGCACCGGCAAAGCAGGATCAAAGCCAGCTTTCGAGACATCGGCAAAACTCCCTTTCGCTCTTTGACGGCCGTCCCGATCGCGGGGTCGGCACCGTCTCTGTCGATAACTTAGTCGACAACTTGCAGGACCATTGCGGCGCTTTAGAGCGTGCCCCGCAACGGTTCTGTTCTCGTCTTGAGTGCAGTCGCGTCGGTCTCTTCGAGCGGCGGACTGAGCCTGAATTCCGGTAGCGCGGATGTCGGTACCCTAACGCTACAGCCGGCAATCACGATCGCCGCCGCCATCGAAGGAACAATGGCAAGGCAGGCAGCTATGCTGTTCCTGACCATGATGCAACCTCCCGATCCTGCCGAGTCTAGAGGCCACCCATGGCGCAATCGTTGACGGCAGCGGCCGGTTTGAAAACGCGGTGAATCAGGGATTGAGATTGGCGCCCCTAGCGGGGTGCGAGGATCCTGCGCCAGCGGAGCGCGGACAGGATGCCGGTGGCCAAGGCGACGCCGCTGAAGAACAGCACGACGAAGATGCAGCCGTCGCGCGCCGCGGCGATCATCTGGCGTCGGGGCCGGCCGCGGCCAAGATGTGACTCGGAAACATCGACGTCAGGATCAGCAGCGCCAGCAGTCCGTTCTTGACGGCGACCTCGATGACGATCGCCAGGGAGTCGCGTTGCCCCGTGCCGCAGGCGGTGGCGAGCAGGCGCGCGAGGATGACGGCGCCGAGACAGAACACGATGATGATGGCCGGTCCCAGCCAGCCATAGGCGGCGAATTGCAGCCGGCCGGCGCCAAGCGAGCCGATGATGATGAGAGCGAGCAGGACGAGGCTCGCGCGCACCATGAGCTTGATGAAGAGGATTTGCTGGGGCAGCGTCGTGTGGGCGCGGACGACCATGCCGGCCAGCAGCGGCGCGATCAGGAACAAGCCGATGTCCAGCATGATCTGAGACGTGTCGATGGCGAAGTCGCCCGGCACCCGCACGGTCACCAGCGAGGCCAGCACGACCGGGGTGGCCACGAGGCAGGCAAAGGTCGTGATCGCCGTCAGCGACACGGACAAGGCGACGTTGCCGTTGCCGATGAAGGTCAGCAGGTTCGACACGGACCCGCCGGGCATGGCGGCGATCAGGGCGAGACCCGTGGCGATGCCGATGGCGCCGGCCGCGGACAAGCCGCCGAAGTCCGCCGGGAACAAGCCGACGATGAACATCATCAGTCCCGCCCAGGCCGGGACCAGCAGCAACTGCGCGGCCATGCCGACGGCAAGCCCCTTCCAGGCGAACAGCGTGGTGGCGAAATCGCGGACCGTCAGCGTCGCGCCCATGCCGAGCATCGACAAGGTGACCATCGCCGCCGACAGGCCGCGCTCGAGTTCGCCGAAATTCGCAAAAAACCAGAAGGGTTGGTCGAGCATCGCGGGCGCAGGCTTAGCAGAGACCCTGCCTGCAAGATAGGTTTGCCGACGTCTTTGAGCGGAGTGGTGGCGCGGACATGGTCGTGGCGCCAAATGGCAAGACGCGCCGATCGGCGAGCCGGTAAAGCAAGCTCGGCCCTTTCCGACGTGCTAGACAACGCCGTCGACGAGAGGGCCGAACCGATCTTCCAACACCGCCCGGGTGTGGGTGGCAACCTTCCGGTGGTCAGCAGTGAAATTGTTCGCACACGACGTCATAGGCCCGCGCGCCAGGGCCGCGAGGTCCGTGTCCAGAGTGGTTGGGACGGCCGCGGTGGCTCTTTTTCTCGGCTTCGGCGGCGACGCCGCCGAAGCGCTGTATGACGTGGGCCCCGGCGAGATCCACGGGAAGCCGGGCACGCTGATCCGGGTGTGGCCGCTCGAAAGCGGCGGTCCCGGCGATAGCGACGCCTTCCGCTTTCTCTACCGCTCCACCGGTCTCAAGGGCGAGACGATCCCGGTCTCCGGCGCGATCTTCATCCCGTCCGGGCCGGCCCGCCGGCGGCCGCAACGTCATCGCCTGGGCGCATCCGACGTCGGGCGTGGCGCCGGACTGCGCGCCGTCGCTTTATCCCGATCGTGCCGGACTGATCTGGAACCTGAGGGACATGCTGGGCCACGGCTACGTGGTCGTCGCCACCGACTATCCCGGGCTCGGCACCGAAGGCGTGCACCCCTATCTGATCGGCGAGAGCGCGGGCCGCGCCGTGTTGGATTCCGTGCGGGCCACGCAACAGTTCAAGAACAGCGGCGCGTCCAACCGCTTCGCCGTATGGGGACATAGCGAGGGAGGCCACGCCGCGCTTTTCACCGGCCAGCTCGCCGCCCGCTACCGGCGCGCTCAAGCTCGTCGGCGTCGCGGCGCGCGCCCGCCACCTATCTGGTGGACCTGTTCGAAGACGACGCGAAGACCGAGCAGGACCTGATCGCCATGGCGCTGCTGTCCTGGACGCGGCTCGAGAACGTCGCCCCCGCGACTATTGTCGAGCCTGACGTGATGACGGCCTTCAACGCAACGGCGCGGGGCTGCCTTACGTCGATCGCGCAGTTCGAGGCGCTGGAAAAGGACGCGAAGCGGTTGCAGGCAGCGCGGTTCCTGAAGATCGACCCGACCAAGACGGACCCCTGGAAAGGAATCATGCTGCGCAACTCGCCGGGTCAGGCGCGCGCCGGGGCGCCGGTGTTCATCGCGCAAGGAACCGCCGATACGACCGTCAACCCGCAGGTCACCAAGCGCTTCGCCAAGGCGCTCTGCGCCAAGGGCGAGCGCGTGGCCTTTGTCGAGCTTCCCGGCGTGTCGCATATCTTCGCCGCGCGCGATGCCGCGCCGACCGCCATCAAGTGGATCAACGACCGCTTCAAGGGGCTGCCCGCACCGTCGTCCTGCCAACGCTAGAATCAATCAATCGAAGGAACACCCAGATGATCAAACTGTCTGCCGGACTTTTCGCCGCCGCGCTCGTGATAGGCCTTGGGTCGATCCCGACGCCCTCCCATGCCGAGGAGGATGCCGCCGCTCCAGCAAAAGGAGCCGCCACGGACTCGGCCGCGGAGGTCCCGAAGGACGAGTCCAAGCTCAAAAAGCTGGAGGAAGAGGTGATCAAGGACCTGGAGGCGAATACGGACCAGCCGGCGGATTCGATCATGGAGTCCGAAGGTTCGGACCACTAGGGCGGATTGACGGGCAGTCGCTTCCCCAACGCTTTGGAGGTTCCGACGTGGCAGGCGGCTTGAACCGGGCGGTGGCGCGCTTATCTACAGGAGTGGTATGCGCGAGGTCCGCGGAGGCGTTCTTCCGGGATTCCGCCGTTTTCGGGGCTTGATCAACGGCACGAGAGGTTCGTCCGCATGTGGACCGGGCAGTCTGACTCAGGCTTGGCCTATTGCGCGGAGACGCTTCGCCCGCGGAATCGTCTCCTGCAATCCCTGCCTGAGGATGAGCTTCAGCGGCTTGGTCCCCTGCTCGAGCGCGTTTCCCTGACCCCAAGGCGTGTCCTGCAGCATGCGGGCCTCCCCATCGAGCATCTCTATTTCGTCGAGGAAGGCCTCGTCTCCGTTCTCGCCAAGGTCGACGAGCGTCACGCCGTGGAAGTGTGGCTGATCGGACGGGACGGCGTGGTGGGCAGCACGGCCTTGCTCGGCGACAGGATCTCGACGTTCGGTCATCTCGTGCAGGTCGGCGGCAGTGCGTTGCGCATCGGTATCGAGGTTCTCGAGCACGCCGCGGCAGACTTCCCGAGTTTGCGTGCGGCCCTCGACGGTTATCTGCATGAGGGTCTCATGCAGAGCTCGCAATCTGCGGCCTGCGGTCTCCGTCATCCCGTGCTGAAGCGTCTGGCGCGCTGGCTTTTGATGGCGCAGGACCGCAGCGATCTGGATGCGCTGCCGGTCACGCAGGATGCGCTCGCCCGCAGTCTCGGCGTGCGCCGTCCCACGGTGTCCGAGGCCTTCAAGCAGCTCGAGCAGCACGGCGTCTTCGCGCGAGAACGCGCCCTGATCCGGATCCTGGATCGGGCGAGCCTCGAGCGGATCGCCTGCCGCTGCTACCGGGCCATGCGGCTGGTGCGCGACACATCCGAGAAACCGAAGACGAAGCGGCGCGTGATGGCGCTGTCGCTGCTTTGGATTCTCTTTGAGGTCGAACTGGCCGCGAGTTGAGAGGCGCCCGGGCCGGGCCCGGGCACCTCGTTTGGCGTGTCTCTAGCCGACGACGACGCCCTTGCACTTTTCGTCCTTGATCTCGGCAAGGGCCGCCTTGGCATCGTCCATGGAGTCATAGCCCTCGGCGGCACCGATGGACGTCTTGCCGGCGCTGAGCTCGGTGCCCGGTATATCCAGAATCACCGAGCACATGCCGACCGTGTCCACGGTCACGAAATATTTCTCGCCCGCGGCCATGGCCGGCGTCGCCAACCCGATGGCCAAGAGAGATGCGACGATCAGCGTTTTCATCTTTGGCGTTTCCTCCTTAGGCTGTGAACACCCCCAGCGCGGAGGCATATGGGCGCTTTCGTCCGAGGGCGCAGGGGCGAGGCGGCGGGAGTCCGTACGGTAGGTGACGCAGTTCCGCCCGCGGCGGAGGCGAGGGGCTTATCGACGACGCGATGAGCCCGCATGTCTCAGGGGCGCCCGCATCCGGCGCGTGCTGGTAGGAGGACTCCCATGGACTATGTCACTGAGGCCAAGAAATTCATCGCCCGCGCCGTCGATGCGCACTCCCCCGATGTGGTCAAGGAGCACCTGAAGATGGCCGAGTGGTGCCTCGGCCAGGAAATCGAGGAGCGCGACGATACCGTACCGTCGGACCCCGCGACGGTGCGCAAGGCGGTCCAAGCTTCATAAACCGCCGCGCCCCGGACTTCGGAGCGGACGCCGCGCAAGCAGGTTGCAAGTCTTTCCCGGGACCTGTGGCGCGGCGTCAACACGCGCCGTCTTTAATGTGAATTCCGCGTCATCGGCGGGGAACCAGTCTTGAACCCCGGAATTGGTCTGGGTAGGTTCCGAAGCCGAGGTTCGAGGGGGATCCACTCATGAAGACGATTTGCGCGGCGCTGCTCGCCGTATCCGTTTCCGCCGTTTGCCTCGCCGGCACGGCGCAAGCCCAATCCTACAGCAAGGCTGTTCAGCAGTTCTGCCAGGCGGACTACAAGAAATATTGCAGCGAGTACGGCTTGGAGACGACGGCGTTGCGCTCTTGCATGGACCGCAACGGCAAGAGCCTGTCCAAGAGCTGCGTCAGGGCGCTGGTGCAGTCGGGCGAGGTCTCACAAGCCGAAGTGAATCGCCGCAAGCACTAGGGGTCGCTAGACATCGCGCCATTTGGCGAATGTCGCGGCGACGCCCCGTAGACTGCCGTTGCGGTCTTTGAGCTGCCACAGGACGCCGTCCTCGATGCGGAAGCGGCGGCCCGATTTGGCGATGCGCACGCCCGAATATCCGGTGGCGAAGCCGTTTTTCGCCACTTGCTCCAGCAGGCGCTGGCGCTCGCCCCACGCCGGCTCCTCTGCCGACAGGCGCGACGGCAGGGCCGTGATCTCGTCAAACGTGTAGCCGAACAGATCTTGCGCGCATCTATTTGCATAGATGAAGTGCGGGTCCGGAGCGGTATTATGGGCCAACACACAGACGGGCGCTTCCGCGTAAAGCCAGCTTGCCGAAGGCCTGGCCTCTGGCGCAAGCAAAGGCGGCGCTAGGAAAGGCGGTTCTTGGCCGACGATGCGGCGATAGCTCTCTACCAGGAGAGTGAAGAATAGGGGATCCTCGGCGCGGTGCATGGAAGCGGAACCAAATGGGAAGGCGGGGCGTCTCAGCATAGAGCGTCCGCGAAGGGTTTCCAGCGATGTTGATTGTCGGAGCCGGCCTCATGGCGACGGCGGTGACGGTATTCTTGTTGTGGAATGCCGTGCGCAAATGCCGGGAACTCTTGCAAGCACGCAAGAAGCCGCGCCGCGCGGTCCAGAGAGAGCGGGAGACCCAATGACAGTTGATACGAGCGCACTCGACGCGGGGCGATCCGGATCATTTAAGATCGGCGGCGAGATCGCCATCCACCGCCTCGGTTTCGGCGCCATGCGCATCACCGGTGCCGGGGTTTGGGGTGAGCCCGAGGATCGCGACGAGGCGCTGCGCACGCTGAAGCGTTGCCCCGAAATCGGCATCGATTTCATCGACACCGCCAATTCCTACGGGCCGGACGTTTCCGAGGAGTTGATCCGCGAGGCGCTCTATCCTTACGACAACATACTGATCGCCACCAAAGCGGGGTTCACGCGGCCGCGCGCCGGCGCCTGGAAGGTCAATGGCGATCCAGAGCATTTGCGCACCGAGGCGATAAAGAGCTGCGACAAGCTCGGCGTGTCGCAGATCGGCCTGTGGCAGCTTCACCGGGTCGATCCGGATGTGCCGCGCGACGAGCAGTTCGCCGCCGTGAAGTCGCTGATCGACGACGGCATCGTCCGCCATGTGGGCTTGAGCGAGGTCGGGGTCGACGACATCGAGGCCGCGGCGAAGGTCTTCCCGGTGGCGACGGTGCAGAATCTGTACAACCTCGCCGACCGCAAACACGAGGACGTGCTCGACTATTGCGACGCGCACAGCATCGGCTTCATCCCGTGGTATCCGCTGGCGGCCGGGGAGCTGGCGCAAGACGGCTCTATTCTCGACGAGGTGGCGCGCGCACATGACGCGAGCCCGAGTCAGATCGCGCTGGCTTGGCTGCTGGCTCGCAGCCCCGTCATGCTGCCCATTCCCGGCACGTCCAAGGTGGCGCATCTGGAGGAGAACGTAGCCGCCGCCGACATCACACTGTCGGCGGAGGAGTTCGCCGCGCTGGACGCGGCCGCCCGCGCCGCGGTCTAGCGGACCCAAGCGTTTTGGCGAGGGGATCGAGGCGGCACGGCTCGTGCAAGACTCTATTGGCGGCCGGCGGTATTCTTCGTGGACCGCCGCAAAATGGCCGCGGGACGCGTTCTTAATCGCCGATCCGCTCAATTCGGCGGCATCGGTGATGAAGGATTAGGCGCGGCCCTCAGCATAGCGGGGAACTCACATGGCCACTCGCCCGAAACGACCTCAAGCCAAGACTTCGGAAAATAAGGCTCCGGCAAACAAGGCTTCGGCAAACAAGGCTTCGGCAAACAAAGCGCCGGCGAGCAAGACGCCGACGAAGAAGCACGTCTCGGCCGCCAAGATGGACGAGACGGTGATCCGCGAGACGGCGAAAGCTCCCGCACCGGCGCCTGCGCCAGAGCCGCCGGTGCTGGTCAACGCGGTCAAGCCGGAGGAGAGGCTGTCAGAGCCGGTCGAGGATGCGATCGAGAGCGCCGTGCAAACGTTGGAGAAGTCCTTCGAGGCGGCGATGCCGGCGGCGCTCGCCGTCAATCAGAAGCTCGTCGATATCGCCCAGGCCAATATGAATGCCGGCCTCGATCTGGCGCGCGATCTTGCTGCCGCCAAGAGCCCCATGGAGGCGATGCGGCTCGGCATGAACTACTGGCATGACAATGCCGGTCTGTTTCAGAGCCAGGCCGAGGAGCTGTGGACCTTGTCGGCGCAGTTCCTGACCACGGCCAACGAGCCGCTCCGGGCGCATATCCGCCGCTCGTGACGACGCGATCACGACCATCTCGCGGGTAACGTCTTTTTTCTCCGCTTGACGTAGACTGGCCGCTCACGAGCCGATCTCGAGGGTGTCATGCTGCGCGAAGAACTGATTTTCGTTGGGACCTGCGACATCGCCGGGCTGGTGCGGGGCAAGGGCTTTCCGGCCGCGGAGCTTCCCGCCCGGCGCAAGACCGGCATCGGCTGGACCCACTCCAATCTGATGCAGACCTGCTTCGGGCCGATCTTCGATACGCCGTTCGGCACCGGGGGCGATCTCATGATCGTGCCGGACCCCTCGGCGGAAGTGCATGTGGATTTTCGCGACGGCTCGGCGCCGGAGCATTTCTTTCTCGGCGACATCTGCAACATCGATGGCAGCCCCTGGGAGTGTTGCGTGCGCAACTTCCTGCGGCGCGCGGTGGCGGCGCTGAAGCGGGCAGGCGGACTTCACCTGATCGCCGCCTTCGAGCAGGAGTTCGTCTATACCGGCGTCGAGGATCTGCCTGGTCACGCCTACAGTCTGAGCGCCTTCCGCCGCCAAGGCGTGTTTGGGGAGATGCTGACGGGCGCGATCCGCGCGGCGAGCGCCAAGCCGGACTCCTTCCTCGCCGAGTATGGGCCACGGCAATACGAGGTCACGGTGGCGCCTGAGACGGCGCTGCGCGCGGCCGATCAAGGCGTGATCACCCGCGAGATGGCGCGGGGCGCCGCCTTCCGCTTGGACAATCGCGCCATCTTCTCGCCGATGCCGGTGGCCGACGGCGCGGGCAATGGCGTGCATATCCATTTCAGCTTGCACGAGGAGGAGGGTGCGCCCGCCACCTACGATCCCCATGGTCCATTCGGCTTGAGCGCGGCGGCGATCCATTTCGCCGCGGGCGTGCTGCATCACATGGAGGCGATCTGCGCCATCACCGCGCCGTCGCCGGCCTCCTATTTGCGGCTGACGCCGAACCGATGGGCGCCGACCGTCGCCAATATCGAGTCCCAAGACCGCGGCGCGGCTCTGCGTGTGTGTCCCGTGTTCGAGGCGGCTGACGGGAAGCAAAGGGCGGCGCAGTTCAATCTCGAGTTCCGTGTCTGCGATGCCGCCGCCAGTCCTTACATGGCCCTCGGCGCGCTGATCTTCGCCGGCGCCGACGGACTTGCGCGGAACCTCGCCTTGCCGGAATCAAGCCGGCCGTTGCCGCACTCTTTGGGCGAGGCGCTCGACGTCATGGCGGCGAGCGAGACAGTGGAGGGCTGGTTGGGGCCGACCTTCTTCGAGGCCTATCTCCGCCACAAGCGGTCCGAGCTCGCTTTTGTCGCCGAGTTGGCGCCGGACGAGCTCTGCGCGCGCTACGCAGAGGTTTATTGAGGTGCTAACCGCGCGCTAACGGTGTCCTGCATAGGTCTGGGCGTGTCGCCGTGTCCTTGCTACGTTCGCCGCCGCAGGAGGTGCCGCATGTTGAAGACAGTTTTGACGCTCTCACTCCTATCGCTCGGGGCGTTCGCTCTTGCGGGTTGCAGCAGCGATGAGACGAAGCCAACGAATATCGTGTGCGAGAGCACCTATGCGCTGTGCACGACGGCGAAATGCACCCCGATCGAAGAGGGACAAGGCACCGTCTTCTGCGACTGCGACGTGAAAACCGGATACTCCGTCGGCGGCACGCCGTGCCACGAGCCCATCGACAGTCCGGAAGGCAAGCAGGTCGTGTCGCGCTATTTCCCGGTCAAGAGCTATGCCTCCTGTAACAACGATAGGCCCTGGGCGAATTGCTACGATCGTCCTTGCATCGTGGATAAGGATGATCCGACCAAGGCCGTCTGCTCCTGCAATATCGTCACGAAGGAGAGCCCTTACGTGATCGTCACGGATACCTACTCCGAGCAGACCTGCACCACCGGCCTCTATTCCTCGGCCAGGGTGAAGGACATGCTGGGCCTCACGGAGTCCCTCAAAAGCGAGGAGCACCTCAAGCCATTCGATCTGAAACTCGTGAACGAATAAAGGCGGGGCAAGTCAACTCAAGGGGACGAGGTCGAGGAGTTCCTCGGTGGAGAGCAGTCGGCAATAGCCCTGGAAGCATTGGATGGCGGCTGCGTGCCGCGCTTCCGTCTCGGCGGCACAAGCATCATGCGCGCAAGTCATGTAGTAACCCCGGTCGGCCCCGTCCTTCACCGCATGGTCGATACACTGGTCGGTGAGGTAGCCGGTCACGACCACGTCCTCGATGCCGATATTGCGCAGCAGATAGTCGAGATTGGTCGAGTTGAATACCGACGAGGAGCTCTTGGGCAAGACCAACTCGTCGGCGAGCGGGGCGAGTTCCGGGACCACCTGAGATTCGTGCGAGCCCTTCGGGAACCCCATGCCGGAGAGCTTGTAGTCGAGGCTGCGGTCGCGTCCGTCCGCGGTCAGATTCTCGATCACCGTATAGATGATCTCGAGCCCGGCGCCCCGGAAGGCGGCGATGAGGGCAGCGATATTCGGGATCACGCGCAGCGCCGTGGCCTTGTAAAACTCAGGCCTGGCTTCCACCTCGGCTGGTCCGCAGGTGCCGTTTTGCACGTCGATGACGAGCAGGGCGGCGCGCCCCTTAACGAACGGGCGGTCGCGGGTGAGCGATGAGGGAGAATCTGTCATGGCGGCCTGTTGTGCGATTGCGCCGGACGGAGTCAAATGCGAACGAGCAACAACAGTCAACATCGACCAAAGGAGAATAGCATGCGGACGCTTCTTGCCGCGATGTGTTTTGTTATCCTGACCGCCGCCGCGGCGTGCAGCCAGTCGGGGGACGTGGCCACCATCGAGGCAGTCGACAATGCCGTGGGCAAGCTCGACGAGGCCTTCGAGGCGCAGGACGCCGCGGCTATCAAGGCCTTGATAACGCCGGACCATGTGTCGGTCACGCCCTATTACGGTGCGCCGCGCTCGGTCGCGGAGGTCATCGCATCGCTGCCCGATCTCAAATACGAGCAAACCGATCTTTCCGAGCCGACCGTCGTGCTGCTGGGGCCGGATGCCGCCATGCGGACGGTGACCGCCAAGCTGGACGGATCGTTCAAAGGCGAACGGATCGAGGACCACAAGGTGTTCATCACCGCGATCCTGGTCAAACAGGACGGCAAGTGGCTGGAGCGCTTCTATCAGGTGACGCATCTTGTCCCCTGAGGCCGATGGCGCGCCGACAACGGGAAGCGTGCGTCGGGACCTGCCGGCGCAGCCGCTTCCGGAAGAAGTGGTCGATATCCTGCTGAGGCGGCCGGGCTTGCGGGTGGAGCGCATCGTCTCCACCGGCCAGGCGACCCCCGACGGCGAATGGTACGACCAGGAGAGCGACGAGTTCGTGCTCTTGGTGGCGGGTGCCGCGCGGCTGCGGATCGAGGGCGAGCACGAGGACCGGGCGCTGGAGGAGGGCGATTGGCTCTGCCTTCCCGCCCATTGCCGCCATCGGGTGACCTGGACCCGCGCCGAGCCGCCGACAATCTGGCTCGCCGTTCACTGCGGGGCTGGCTGAGCCGGCGATTGTTGCGCGGCAAAATCGCAGGAGTCCTTGCGGCAGGCGGAAGCCGTCGCGCTGGACCGCATGATGGCGGTGCGGGCCGCTTGAGCCCGCCACATTGCCTCAGCTTGCGTGAATGACCAGCGCGATGAACAGCGTGAGCGGGATGAGCATGTCCCACCAGAAGATCGGTCCGGCATTGTTGATGGCGAAATTCTTCCGCCGCACCATGTCGGCGATGTGGACCGATGCCGCACTCCACAGGAAGCCGGCGCATGATGGTCATGGCCCAGGCGGCTTGCGGCCCGAGCGCCGAGGCCGCAATGGCGCCGAGCCCGATGCCGAGATTGGCGCCGGCAATCTCCTTCTGAAACGGGCTTGGCGCCCAGCCGATCGATGCGGCGACCCGCTCGGAGAAGACCGCGTGCGAGAGCGCGGCCCAAAGGCTCGGCAGGCCGAGGCCGAGCGACAGCATCCATTGGAGGAGCGGCGTGAGTGCCGCGCTGCCGAAGGGTTGCGGAACCTCCAGGAACCCGAGCACGAGCGCTACGCAATAGCAAAGCGCCGGAAATGAAGAGATCAATTGCTGCATGGCGTCTCGTCCTGCCTGGCGCTTATTTGCCCGTGGCGAGTTGTGAAAGAGGAAATACCGACAAACCAACGCTCGCTTTTCAGAGTTTGCTTACAGGTTTCAACGAGTGCAACGGAAACTCAATAGCCGCCGCTCGCGTTGCACACAGTGCAGGTATACCTATTAGCGACGCGTAACGATGCCTGCAGGCGAACGAGCCGAGCACCCAAGGAGGAAGACATGGCTGGAGACAGCGTCACACGCAGCAAATTGGCGAAGCTTTTGAACGAGGACCTTTCGCGCGAGTACCAGGCGATCATCGCCTATGTCGTCTACTCGCAGGTGCTCAAGGGCGCGGAGTATATGAGCATCTCCAGTCAGCTGGAGCAGCATGCGCACGAGGAGCTGCAGCACGCTCTCACAATCTCCCGGCAGATCGACTATCTCGGCGAGATGCCGAGCGTCACCGCAAAGCCGGTCAAAACTTCGGAAAAAGCGCGGGATATGCTGAAATTCGACCTGGATAATGAGGCCGAAACCATTCGCAATTACCGTACGCGGGTCCGCCAGTGCGAGGCGCTGGGCGAGTTCGCCATGGCGGAGCAGATTCGCGAGATTCTCGTCCAGGAGCAGGATCATCTGATCGATTTGGCCACGGCGCTCGGCGAGGATGTTCCGGACCTCGGCGAGGCTAGCGGACCGAAAACGCGAAAGCGCTGACGCAAGAGAATTTGCAGGGAACGAAGCCTAAGTCCCAACCCTAGGAGGAGTCAGTCCATGCAAGCCACTTGGAGCCCCGATACGGAGCACGGCAAGATTCACAATCGCGCGGAGTTGCCCGAAAGCGTCTTCGCCTTTCCGCTGCAGCGCAAAGAGCCGCTGACGGACGCGAACCATGTCAGGGATGCCCTGGCGCGCTTCGATCAGGTCGACGGCGTTTCGGACAGCGACCGCGACCTGGCCTTCGCCAACATCAAGAAGGCGGCGTCCTATTACGGCGTCGACGTGCGCGAGCAGAGCTGGCGCGATTTGGGGCGCTAACCCCGCGCCTTCGAATTCGGACGTGCTTGAAGCGGCCCTGGGATCGTCATTCCGGGGCCGCTTTGCTTTGTCAGGATCGGGGAATCGTTCGATATTCGGCTGAATTCCCGGTCCCAGAGAAGATTGGCCCATGCCTTATCGATTGAGCGCGCCGCTCAAGTTCGACTTCGAAAGCGCAAGCACCAAGGCGGACCCGTTTCCGCTGTTCGCGGCGTTGCGCGCGGCGGGGCCGATCGTCCCCGTGAAGCTTCCCTTTGTCGGCAAGGTCTGGGTCACCACGACCCACGCGGCGACGTTGGCGATGGTCAAGGACAACGCGGCGTTCGTGCAGGAGTCGCGGCATGCGGGGAAGTCCGGCGTGGCGGGCATGAGCTGGTGGATGCCGCGGTCGCTCAAGCTTCTCACCAACAATATGCTGCTGAAGGACGAGCCCGATCATCGGCGCTTGCGCAAACTGGTGGATCAGGCTTTCCAGCGCCGCCATGTGCGGGACATGCGCGCGAATATCGAGGGGATCGCCGATACGATCCTCGATGAGTTCGAAGGGCGCGACGAGGCCGATCTCGCCAGCGCGTATGCGCGCCGTCTGCCGCTCGAGGTGATCTGCGAGTTGCTCGGTCTGCCGGACCACGACCGTGACATCTTCTCGGCCTGGGCGAAGACGGCGATGTCGATGCGCAGCAGCTTCGGCATTTTCCGTGCCTTTCTCTCCATGGGCAGCGTCATCACTTATGTGCGCGATCAGATCGAGGCGTGCCGGCACGAGCCGCGCGAGGGGCTGATCGCCGAACTGGTTCGGGCGGAGGAGGACGGCGACAAGCTCAACGAGGACGAGCTCGTTTCCATGGTCTTTCTCCTGCTCTTCGCGGGCTTCGAGACGACGACGCATCTGATCGAGGACAGCATCGTCGCGCTCGAGCAGAACCCTGAGCAGAAGGCTTATCTACTGGCCGATCCGGAGACCCGTATGGAGCGCGCGGTGGAGGAGCTGGCGCGCTACAGCTCGCCGGTGCAGAGCACCAAGCCGCGTTACGCCGCGCGGGATTGCGTCTTCTTCGGTCAGGAGCTTCGGCGCGGCGACATCGTCATGGGCCTGTTGGCCGGCGCCAACTACGACCCGGCGGTGTTCGATGAGCCGGAGACATTGAAGCTCGACCGCTTTCCGAACCCGCATGTGGTGTTCAGCTCGGGCATTCATTTCTGCCTCGGCATGCAACTCGCCCGCGTCGAGACGCAGGCCGCGCTTGGCCGTTTGTATGGACGCTTTCCCGGCTTGGCGCTGGCTGCACCGGGCGACATCCAATGGATCGAGCGCTTCGGCCTACGCGGCGTCAAGGCGCTGCCGGTGCGGCTCAACGTCAGCCAATCGCGCAAAGCCGCCTAGGCTAATCGTCGTAGTGACAGAGCTCCTGCGGGCTCCAGATTGGTCAGGTGGGCAGCCATGCCCTGACGGCTTCGACCGCTTCGGCGGGACATAGGCGCCGGGCACGCATTTGCCGTTCTTCACGCGGTAGCCGGGCCCGCAATAGCCTGGCGCGTTGCTCTTCAGGATGCATTTGCCGTCGATGAGGACGGACCGCGAGCGGCATTTCGGTGCCGCGGCCTTCTTCGGCGCCGGCGCCGGTGCTGGCGCCGCCTTCTTCTGGGGCGCCGGGGCCGTCTGCACCGTGCCCCCCGGTCCGGTGAGCGTCACCACGCGGGTGCCGGGGTGTGGCATGACGATCTCGATGCAATCGCCCGGTCCGTCGGCGATCATCCACGGATGACCCACGAAGGTGTCGAGTGTCATCTGATCGCCGGTGTTGAGACCGCCATAGTCCTTCGGCTGGCCGTTGAAATCGATCCACATGACGCTGCGATACATGCCCGACTTGTTGATGACGATGAGCTTCGCGTTCGCGCTAGACCCTTGTGACCGCAATGACGAGAGGCTCCGGCAGGACGGGTCCGGGCCGGGCGCGGTGGTCACCTCGGCCGGCGCAGGCGGCGCAGCCGGGGGAGGCGGCGGCGCGGCGGCTTGCGGTTTGCTGGCGGCGTTGAGCTTGTCGATATAGGCGCGCGCCAAGTCCGCATAGAAGCCCGACGAATAGTTCGACAGGAAGGCCTCGAAGCCGGCGACCGTGCCGAGCTCCTTGGCGCTGTTGAAGGCGTCCAGCTCGGGGCTCTCGTCGCCGGTTTCTGCGGTGCTGGTTGTTTGATCGCCAAGAACGGCTTTCTCGTAAGTGCGGCAGGCCTCGATGAAGGACTTGATCTTGTCGCGGCCGGGCTCGAGCTTGAGCGGCGCGGCGCGGTAGCCCGGCACCTGATAGTCGAGCATGTCCTTCTCGGCGAAGGCAGTCCACAGCTTGTCGCCGTGCTCGATGTCGAGATGGACGCCGTTCAAGCCTTCTTCGGCGGCGCGCTGGACATTGCCTTTCAGCGTCTGCTCGAAGCCTCCGCCGGAAAAGCGCAACTCCGCATCGGCCCCATTGGCCAGATCGCCGATGTCGGCGCCGAAGGTCATGCTGGAAAACTTGACGCCGGTGCTGGGCCGTGCGTCACAGACGCCCATCACCTGCACATTGTCGGTCTCGGGCACGCCATAGACGAGCCGCGCGGTCATGGCGCCTTTGTTGTCAGGATCGTTGGCTTCGGAAAACTGCCACGTCATATCGCCGTCTTGCGCGAACGCCGGCGTCGTGAGCGCCGGCCAAAGACACAGGCTGAAAAGCAAAAAAATGGGTAAGAGCAATGACTTGGGCGACATGTCGTGACTCCGCTGACTCTGCTTTTCCGCGAAATGAACGAGTGGCGCGAACTCACGATGCGAAACCGCCCCCCCACTGAAATCAGCTTACGGAGATGGACATGAAGGGGCAACCCGAAGCTGCGCTATCGGTGCGGCGCCGATGGGCGGCGCGCGCTCGTCACAACACGTCACCGGTTTCGGGCGCCCGCTTGCGGCCGGTCACCATGGCGCGGATCAGATTCTCGTGATGCCGGAAGCTCGCCCACAAAACGCCGCCCACGTGCAAGCCGACCAGGACGAGCGCGAGATTGGCGAGGGTCTCGTGAATGTCCTCCATCATCTCCGAGCCCCAAAAGGCGTCGGTGGTCAGCAACCAACCGGAGAGGCACAAGCCGATCAACGTGGCGAGCAGGGCCACGATCATGGCGCCGCCGGCCGGGTTGTGGCCGAGATGGCGTGCCTCCCGGCCGGTGGCGATCTCTTTCAGATAGCTGGCGACGGCAAGGGGAGATTTGACGAACTGGCTGAAGCGGGCATGGGGGGTGCCGATTACGCCCCAGACGAGGCGCATGGCAATCAGCGCTGCCGCCGAATAGCCAGCCCAGAGATGCAGCGTCTTCCAGTCGTCGCCCGAGAGCCAGGCCACGACCAAACTCGCTACCAAACTCCAATGGAACACGCGAACGAAGATGTCCCAAACCCTTGTCGTCGCCATGGCGCTTAGCCCTCCTTGACGACCTCAAACGACTTGGGATCGAAATAGGTCTCCGCCCGCTGGCCTTTGCCGTCAAAGCCGTAGACCTCGTAGCAACCCGCATCGATCTTGATGCGGTTGATCTTCCATCCTTCCGCCTCGAGCTTCTGGCGGAGCACCTGCTCGGGTTGCCATTCGGCCTTCGGCACCGAGCAGCCTTCGTTCGCGAAGGCGGCGCCGCTCGAAATCAAGGTCAGACCGGTGATCAAAAGAAGAGTGCGTTTCATGATCTGTCTCCATCGACGTGGGTTGTTGATGGGGACAAAGATAGAGATGCCGCCTGACACGGACCTGACGGCGCAACAGTCCGATTTTCAGGTTGTTGTAAGGTTGTCGGCGCATGGCAGTGGATCGCGGGTATCGAAGGTCCAATGCGCATTTTACTGATCGAGGATGAGCCTGCGCTCGGCGATGCCGTCGCCACGCACCTGAAGCGCTCCAATCACGCGGTCGATTGGGTGCAGCGGCTTGACGACGCCGACGCGGCCCTGCGCGCGGTCGATTACGGGTTGGTTCTGCTGGATCTGCACCTGCCCGACGGCCGGGGGCTCGACCTCCTACGGCAGCTCCGCAAGGCGGACGACAAGCGGCCGGTCATCATACTTACGGCGCGCGACCAGATCCGGGACCGCATCGAAGGCCTCAACGCCGGGGCGGACGATTACATCGTCAAGCCATTCGATTTGGACGAGCTCGTCGCGCGCATTCTAGCGGTGCAGCGGCGATCGGCGGAGAAAGCCAGTCCGACCTTCCGTGCCGGCAACCTGACCATCGATCAAGCCGCGCGCAAGGTCTGGCGCGACGGAGACGAGGTGCAGCTCACGGCGCGTGAGTGGGCCTTGCTTGAATGTTTGGCGCAGCGCGCGGGGGCGACGTTGTCCAAGGCGCAGCTCGAGGAAGCGCTGTACGCTTTCGGTGCGGAAGTCGAGAGCAATGCCGTCGAGGTGTTCGTCAGCCGGCTGCGCAAGAAGCTTGGCGCCGACGCGATCCATACGGTTCGCGGTCTCGGCTACCGGCTGGAGCGGTAGTCCATGCGCTCTTGGAGCATAAGCCGCAGGCTCGTCGTCACTCTTGTCGTCCTCATTGGCGGGATTTGGCTCGCCGGCAGCGGCATTGCGGCGCTCATGATCCGTCACGAGATCGACGAGGTCTTCGACAGTTCGCTGCAGGAGACCGCGCAACGCCTATTGCCATTGGCGCTCGACGACCTTCGCCGGCGTGACCGCGAGGATGACGAAGAGAGCGAAAGGACATTGGTCAACCCTTTCTCGGCCGAAGAGCATGAGGAATATCTCCACTACCAGGTTCGCGACGCGCAAGGAGACGTTCTGCTCCGGTCGCACGACGCCTCGGCCGAGCCTTTTCCGGCCCCTCTCAAGCGCGGCTATTTCGATGACGGGGACCGGCGCTATTTCACCGAGGTCGCGCCCGACCGGACGATCTTAGTGCAGGTGGCCGAACTGCCCGCGGAACGGCAGGAGGCCATTTCCGCGCTGGGGCTCGGCCTGACGGTGCCACTGCTTGGCCTGCTGCCGATCGCTGCGTTCGTTGTCTACTGGACTGTCAGACGCGCGACGCACCCGATCACGCAAGTTCAGCAGCAGATTGCCAAGCGCAGCGGCGAGAATCTCGAGCCCATCGACCCTCGCGGCCTGCCTGATGAGCTTGTGCCCATCATCCAGGATATGAACCGTCTGCTCGAGCGGCTCAAAGCGGCGCTCGAGGCGGAGCGGGCCTTCGCCGCCAACAGCGCGCATGAGCTGCGCAATCCGATCGCCGCCGCGCGGGCGCAAGCCGAGCTCATCGCCGAAAATCTGCGTGGAAGTCCGGACCACGCCCGCGCCATCCAGCTTGTCGGCGTGCTGGGCCAGCTTGGCAAACGCATCGAAAAGATGCTTCAGCTTGCTCGCGCCGAAGCCGGTCTAGGTCTCGACCGCACGGAAACGGACATTCTCGCCGTAACGCAGCTGGTCGCGGCGGACTACGCACGGCGGCCGCAGCTCGGTGAACGTGTCGTCTTCGATCCCGGCACAGCCGAGCCGGTTATCGTCGCCATCGACCCGGACGCGTTAGGCATCGCCTTGCAGAATCTCATGGACAATGCGTTTGCACATGGCCGTCCGGGCACGCCGGTCTCAGTGGCGGTCGGGCCGGGACCGCGCATTCACATTGTCAATGAAGGGCCGGTGGTTGGCTCCGACGAGTTGGCGGACCTCACTGAGCGCTTCACGCGCGCCGGGGCGACACGGGCGCCGGGAACGGGACTTGGTCTGTCGATCGTCGATCAGATCATGCGTCAGGCCGGCGGCCGTCTTGACCTCGCGTCGCCAGCCCCGGGTAAGAAGGACGGCTTCGCGGCGACGTTGGTCTTTCCCGCACGCTAGCCGATGAAGTCGGCGACGAGCGTGAGATGCGATAGCCGTGGCTGGGCTTGTCGCTATCGCCGTGACCGCGCATGTCGAGCGCGATGACATGGTAGCGGTCGCCCAGTCCTTCGAGCTGATGCTTGAATTGCGCGGCGGTTTGCGACCAACCGGGGATCATGAGCAGCGGCGAGCCGGAACCGGCCTCCAGGTAGCGAAGGGTCACGCCGTCGTTCGTCGTGACTTCGCCGCCGGTCACGATAGCGTGGTCCACAGGACGGCGATATTCGCGACAAAATAGATGCCGAGCACGGCGGCCGCCCAGCGTCGGTCGGCGCGTTTGACCGCGGTCTCGGCGTCCGGCTCGGCGCCGCGCCAGGAGGTCGCCACGACCCGCGCCAAGGCGATGATGATGAAGAGATAGCGAGCAGGAAAATCTTATCGAGCATCATCAAATAGTCGCGTCGGGCAGCGATGCGGTTGCCGTCAACTGTAGCGCGACGAGTGTCAGAAGCGCGGTGATACCGAGGCCGATACGCCCCTCCACATAGCGCGGCCGGACGAAATAGACGAGCGAGGCGCACACGACGATCAGCAGGATCGGCACGAATGTCTTGAGCGACATGGCGATGACGGGCCGCGTCACGGGAACGGAGATGACGATGCGCGAGTACGGATCGGCTGTTCCGACGGACAGATCGCCAAAATTCGTCGGATAGGTATTGGTGATGATCCGCATGGTCGGCTTGCCGACCCGGAAACCGGGCAGGGTGATGACGGGATCGATGATGACGGGATGCTTGCCGTCTGCGACGTAGACTTGTTCGCGCGCGTTGGCCAGCGTGTCCTCCATGATGACCTTGAGCTCCTGCTTGTCGAAGGGATAAGCCTCGAGCGGGAACTTCGCGGCGAACAGGCCCTGATAGCGGATGATGGCGTAGAGGCTGCCGTCGGGCATGGTCTCGGGCGTGTCGATCAACTCGTCGCGGCGGTTGTCGTCCGAGGCGAAGCGATTCATGAACTCCATGGATTTGGAGGGATCGATGTCCGCGTTCTTCCACCGGAACCACACATAGAGATCGATAACGTAGTTGTTGGTCTTGAAGTCGAGCTGCTGGATATCGTTGATATAGGCGCCCACGATCACTTCTTGCGGGTTCGCCGGCGTGGCCGCCGCTTGAATGGCCTCCATCACCGGGCGCGGCGCGTCCTGGGCCGGCGCGGGTCCGGGCCAGAGCGTGACCACGACGGCGAAGAGGGCAGCCGCCAAGCGATAGGCGTGCAATTGCATTAGGTCCGGGTCCCGCGGGTCCAGCAAACATTGATCTCGCAAGGGTCTTGAAGCAGCAGGGCCCTTTTTCGGCAACAATTTTTCGTCCGAGAGGCTAACGCGGGCGCCTGATAGTGTGAGCCGGGGAAAACTGCCGCATGAAATCGCCATCGCGCCGAGCATCGCTTCAGGCGGAGATCGCAAGTGAGCTGGAACCGGGCGAACGCCTCGTCTGGACCGGGCATCCGGACGCTCGCGCCGTGTTTCGCAAGCTGCTCTGGCTCATTTGGGTTGGCGGACCGGTTGTAGCGATCGCCGCCTGGTTCGCCCGCGATTTCCTCGTCGCGCAGTTTGCCGTGCTGGCGGGCCTCGCGCTGTTGCTGGGCCCGGGCGTGGCTGCATTGATGGCGCGGCGGACGATCTATGGACTCACCGACCGGCGGGCGATGATCCTCAGCAAGTCGATCGGGCACCGGGCGCTTTCGAGCGTGGACCTTAGCGCCGCCGACAAGCGGGTGGAGACTCTCCAGGGCGAAGGCGGGGGAGGGACGGTCCTATTCGTCTCGGGTCTGGCGCCCCGGAGGCGCTACACCGACTACACCGGCAAGTTCGGCTTCTGGGACGTGCCGGATGCCGCCCAGGTGGCGGCCGTTGTGCAGAATGAACTCGACCGGCGGCGCGGCTGAGAGCAACCGCGACCACCCTTCCAATCGCGAACGTGAAGATGGTGCCCCAGGCCGGACTCGAACCAGCACACCCTTGCGGATAACAGATTTTGAGTCTGTCGCGTCTACCATTCCGCCACTGGGGCTTTCGGGCCGGGAACATGGGGTAACGTTGCGGCCCGGTCAACTCTCGCTGCATGCCCCGCGAGAGCCGATGGACAAGGGGCGGGTCCCCGGCTAAAGCAAGCGCCATGTTGAGGCGAGCCTACGAACGGACCATGGAGCTCGCCGCTCATCGCAATGCGCCTTGGGCCCTCGCGGGCGTGGCCTTCGTCGAGAGCTCGGTGTTTCCGATCCCTCCCGACGTCGTGCTCATCCCCATGGTGCTCGCTGAGCGGCGGAAGGCTTGGTTTTATGCCGCTATTGCCACCGTCGCCTCGGTCGTCGGCGGCATCTTCGGCTATATCATCGGCTATTTCCTGTTCGAGACCATCGGCCAACCGATCCTCAGCTTCTACGGCTACGGCGAGGCGTTCGAGGACTTCGCCAAGCGCTACAACGACTACGGCGCCTGGATCGTGTTCATCGCCGGCGTTACGCCCTTTCCCTACAAGGTCATCACCATCGCCAGCGGCGTGACCCAGCTCAATTTCCTGGTGTTCATGCTGGCAAGCGTGGCGGCGCGGGGCTTGCGATTCTTCGTCGTCGCCGGACTGCTCTATTGGTTCGGCCCGCCGATCAAGGATTTCATCGACAAATATCTCGGCCTCTTGTCGATCCTGTTCGTGGTGCTGCTGATCGGCGGCTTCGTCCTCATCAAATATGTGATGTAGGAGGCGAAAGATGGCGCAAGCTCCAAGGCCGGTGATGATGGTGAGCGGTGTGGTGTTCGTGCTGGCGCTCGCCACGATCCTGACCGCGCTCGGGTTCGAGCATTTGGGCGGCTATGCGCCTTGCCAGCTCTGCCTGCAGGAGCGTTACGCCTATTACTTCGCCGTCCCCGCCGCCTTGCTGGCGCTGATTCTCGCCCGCATGGGCTTGGCCGGGGCGGCGCGCGTCCTGCTCGTGCTGATCGCGCTGGCGTTCATGGCCAATGCCGCGCTCGGCGTCTATCACGCCGGCGCGGAGTGGAAATGGTGGCCCGGGCCCGACACCTGTGGCGGTGGCTTCGACCTCAAATGGGGCAAGGACGGCATCGTCGATACGCCGGTCATCCGCTGCGACGAGGCGACTTGGTGGTTCCTCGGCCTATCCTTCGCCGCCTGGAACGCGGTGGTTTCGGCCGTGCTGGCGGCGCTCGCCGCCTTCGGCGCCGCCCGGGCGCGTTGAACCGGATCATCCCGCTCACGAAAGTTTCAAGGGTGGTGATTGGCGCTTGCCAAGGGCCCGCTGCTATAGCGGAAGGGAAGGTTTTCTCCCTTGGAGGTTCCAAAAATGACCATGATCCGCGCCCTTTTCGCCGGCCTCGTTGCCATCGCCTTGCTTGGCTCCGTCCCCGCTTCGGCGGCGGAGTGGAAGGAGTTCACCCCCGAAGCGCTCGCCGCGGCGCAAGCCGACGGCAAGCCCATCCTGGTCGACGTGTTCGCGGCGTGGTGCTCGGTCTGCCGCGCGCAGAACCCGATCCTGGTGAAGCTGACCCGCGAGCCGAAATACAGGGACCTCGTGGTGTTCAAGGCCGACTTCGATACCCAGAAGGATGACCTGAAGGCGCTGAATGTGCGGTCGCAGAGCACGCTCATCGTGTTCAAGGGCGGCAAGGAGCTCGACCGCTCGGCGGGCGACACCAGCCAGATCTCCATCGAGGGCATGCTCGACAAGACGCTTTAGGGCGTGACGTCGGCGAGGTAAGCGCGATGATCGGCACAATCGGCTTGGCGCTGCTAGCAGGTGTGCTGTCGATCCTGTCCCCTTGCGTGCTGCCGCTGCTGCCGATCGTGCTCGGCACGGCGCAGAGCGAGCATCGGCTCGGGCCCGTGGCGCTGGCCGCCGGGCTCGCTGTGTCCTTCACGGCGATCGGCCTGTTCGTCGCCACCATCGGCTTCGCCATTGGCCTCGACACCGACGTGTTCCGCGCCATCTCGGCCGTCCTGCTCATCGGCGTCGGCTTGGTGTTGCTGGTGCCGCGCTTCCAGGAGCAATTCGCGGTGGCGGCGAGCCCGGTCGGCTCTTGGGTCGACGATCGCTTCGGCGGGTTCTCAGGAACCAGCCTTTACGGCCAGTTCGGCTCGGGCTGTTGCTCGGTGCGGTCTGGGCGCCCTGCGTCGGGCCGACGCTGGGGGCGGCGTCGATCCTCGCCGCCAAGGGTGAGAATCTCGGCCAGGTGGCGCTCACCATGCTCGCCTTCGGCATCGGCGCGGCGCTCCCCCTCATGGTGCTCGGCTTCGTGTCGCGCGAGGCGATGATGCGCTGGCGCGGACGCCTGATGGAGGCGGGCAAGGGCGGCAAGATGCTGCTCGGCGTGCTGCTGGTCGCGGTCGGCTTGCTGGTCGCCACCGGCGCCGACAAGCGGCTCGAGACGTTTCTGGTGAACATCTCGCCCGACTGGCTGACCAATCTCACGACGCAATATTGAGCGCGAAACCTTCCCCTCGTCATTGCCGGGCTTGACCCGGCAATCCAATCCACAGGCCTCTCACGCGCTGCGGCGTAACGGCGTGGATGACGATGCGGTGGCTTACGGCTCCAGCTCGGTATCCCAGTAGAGATAATCGAGCCAGCTCTCATGCAGGTAATTCGGCGGGAACAGCCGCCCATTGCGGTGTAGCTCGAACACCGTGGGGCGGTAAGGCTTCTGCGCCGGCCACATCTTGGCCTGCGCCGGCATCACGCCGCCCTTCCTGAGATTGCATGGCGCGCAGGCCGCCACGACATTCTCCCAGCGGGTCAGCCCGCCGCGTGAGCGTGGGATGAGATGGTCGAAGGTCAGGTCCTGGTTGTCGCCGCAATACTGGCAGGTGAAGCGGTCGCGCAGGAACACGTTGAATCGGGTGAAGGCGGGATAGAGCGCCGGGCGCACATAGCTCTTGAGCGACACCACGCTCGGCAGCTTCATCTCGAAGGACGGCGAGTGAACCGCGTGCTCGTATTCGGAGACGATATTGACCCGGTCGAGGAACACGGCCTTCACCGTGTCCTGCCAACCCCAAAGCGAAAGCGGATAATAGGAAAGCGGCCGATAGTCGGCATTCAGTACGAGCGCCGGGTAAGTGCCGGGGGCAGCCGATGCGGTTGCGACGTTCAAGGCCAAACGGTCCTTCAACTTGCCCGTCGCACTCGGGCCCTCCTTCTCGATGGCCGGATACTATAAGGACGTGTCACGAATGTGAAGGGCCCCACATGATGTGGTCCCCATTGGCCTTGGCCCCTAGGCGGTGCCGCGCTGCTTATGAGTTTTGGCTGTGGCGGTGCTGCGCGGTGGCGAAGGCATGCTTCAGAAATGCACCGCCGAGCCGCAAGCCCTCGCCGTCAATGCCGTGGCCGATGCCTTCGGCCACATGCCATTCCACCGGCAGGCCGGCTTGCGCCAGCGCCTGACGGGCCATGAGCATGGCGTCGACGGGGATCACCTCGTCCATGTCGCCATGCACCAGCAGGATGTCGGGGCCCGTGCCCGGCGCGGGCAGCGCCTCGAGAGTGGCGAGGGCGCCGGAGTAGCCGACGATCGCCGCAGGCGACGGCTTACGGGCCAGACCGGCGGCCAGCGCCATCATGGTGCCCTGGCTGAAACCGACGAGGCCCAGCGCTTCCGGCGGCAGGCCGTAGCGCTGCAGCTCCGCATCGAGAAAGGCTTGCAGCGCGGGCGACGCCCGCTTCACGCCTTCGGCGATCAGCGCCATGTCGCCGAGCGACAGGTCGAACCACTGCCGGCCCATGGGTGCCATGCCGCACGGCTCCGGCGCGTTCGGCGAGACGAAGCGCGTGGGCAGGGCGGGCGCCCATTCGCGCCCCAGGCCGATGAGGTCGTTGCCGTCGGCGCCATAGCCGTGCAGGAACACCACGAGCTGGCGCGGAGGCCCACCCGCGGCCGGGTCGAGGCGCGGTCCGTCGAGCTGCGGTGAGGTCATCTAGGCGGAGACCCGATCCGCCCGCACCTAGTCGCCCTCCGGGACGTCGTCGGCCGAATGGGCATTCAACTGGCCGTACATCTGAGCGCCGATGTCGTTCAGCAGGCCGAGCTGGGTCTCGATGAAGTCGATATGGCCTTCCTCGTCAGACAGCAGCTCCTCGAAGAGATCCATGGTGACATAGTCCTCTTCCTTCCGGCAGCAAGCACGCGCTTCCATGTAGAGGGCGCGGGCGCCGTACTCGGCCTTGAGGTCGCATTCGAGGATCTCTTTGACGTTCTGGCCGATCATCAGCGGATCGAGCTTCTGCATGTTGGGGAAGCCCTCGAGGAAGATGATGCGGGTCACCAGCTTGTCGGCGTGATGCATCTCCTCGATCGATTCCTCGCGCTCTTTCTTGGCCAGCTTGCTGTAGCCCCAATCGTCGAGCAGACGATAATGCAGCCAATACTGATTGACGGCGGTGAGCTCGCTGGTCAGCGCCTTATTGAGATATTCGATGACTGTGGGATTGCCCTTCATTGCGTAATTCTCCTCTCAACCTCGATGTTCATTGTGACGTGATCTGTTGTGTGCCGCTAGTCTCGGCGCTCATTGGCGGAGCGGTGCGGCAGGGAAGCCGCCGAGCTCGGCCCCTCTTCGTCGTAACCGACCATAAGCTTGGACATGAGCGGCAGGCAGCTGCCACACGAGGGGCGCTTGCCGAGCGTGCGATAAATGAGACCTGGCGTGAGCACCACGAACGGATCCTTGGTGCGGAGCGCCGAGACCGCTTCGTGAATGTCTTGGGACGTGATCATCGTGCAAGAACAAACAATCATGCCTCTCTCTAAGGCGGCGCGGCCGGTTTGTCGTCAGGTCCTGCGCGAAAAACAAACTCATGCGGAGAGCTGGGGTTCGATCAGGAGGGGACGCTCAGATTAGGATGATTCTAAAGTAGAATGGACGGGTCCGCAAGCGAAACGCCCGCCAAAGAGACCGGGAGCTTCTGACAGGGCCGGTGCTTAGGGCCTTATAAACCAAGCAATTTATCCGAGTTTTAAGTCGTGTCTGCCATGTTCGCCGCTGAACAAGGGGAAAATCCGACAGGCGGGGGCCGACCATGCAGACCAGAGATTTCCAGCCGGACGATCTATTTGCGCAGATCCAAATTCTTGTGGACGGGCTCGAAGCCGAGCGGAGCGCGCGCCAGGCGGCCGAAATGGCCGACGCGGCCAAGGCCGAAATTCTCGCGGTGATCGGCCGCGAGCTGTCCACGCCGATGGAGACGCTGGTGGCGATGACCGAGCGTCTGCTCGCCGGACAGCATAACGGCTCGCAGCGGCGTCAGGTCGAGACCCTGGCCCATTCCGCCCGGAGCCTGCTCGGCGCGGTGCACAACATCCTCGATTTCTCCAAGCTCGAAGCCGGCGAGGCCGAGCTCTCTTTGCAGCGCTTCGATCTGCATGCGCTGGTCCGGAGCGCCGCCTCGGTGCTTCAGGCGCGCGCCAGCGCCAAGGGGCTCACCAGCGGCGTCGACATGGGCGCCAATTGTCCGCGCTTCCTACTCGGCGACGAGGTGCGCGTCCGCCAGGTGCTCATGGGCCTGATCGAGACCGCGCTGGAGGCAACGAGCGAGGGCTCGGTGCGGCTCTATGTCAGCGTCAACGATGCGACGGACCCGCTCACCTTGCGCTTCGACGTCACGGACACGAGCGAAGGTCTGACCGAGGCGCAACAGGACCGCCTGTTCCGGCCTTCGGCCGAGCAATCACGCGTCGGCGGCGGGCTCGGCCTGCCGATCGCGCGCCGGCTTGCCGAGGCGATGGGCGGCGGAGCCGGCTGCGACAGCGCGCTCGGCCAGGGCACGCTTTATTGGTTCACGCTCCAGGCGCTGGCCGCCGACGATGACGGCGAGACGGACGAGGCCCCGGTCGAGCAAGGCGAGATCGTGGCCAAGGTCGCGGCTCCCAAAGAGGTGGCTCCGAGAAACACGCTTTCCGGTCACGTGCTCGTAGTTGAAGGCAATACCGTCAACCGCATGCTGATCGGCGCTTACTTGGACGAGTTCGGGCTGACCTACGAGGGCGTCGAGAACGGTGCCGCGGCCGTCATGTGCCTTGCCGCGCGCAGCTACGATCTGGTGCTCATGGATACGGTGCTGCCTGACTACGACGGGATGCAGATTGCCAAACGCATCCGCTCCATGCATGCGCCGTCGTCGGAGGTGCCGATCGTGGCGATCACCGCGCCCGGCGCCACGGACGACGACCAGGACTATGTCGCCGCCGGAATCAACGCTTGCGTATCGAAGCCGATCCAGGGCCGCGCGCTCTATGCCGGCCTCGTGCCCTTCCTCGGCGCGCCGATGGAGTTCGCCAAGGCGAGCTGAGGCCCGCGCGGAGGATGGACGGCGCCTAGACGTTGTCCATGAGAACGCCGGCGAGCAGGATCAGATAGGCGATCAGCAATAGGCCGAGCCCGTAGCCCGTGAAGATCGGCAGCGGCACGATCATGCCGATGACGACCAGGACGGCGATGACGACGGAGACGAGGAAGGTCTCCCGGCGCGGCGTGCTCAAATTGAAGTTCATGGGTAGCTCCCCCCTTGGCCAGGACGCGCGAAGAGAATCGCGACGTTGCCGGGACTCTAGCGGCAAAGCGGGTCTGCTGCCATTGCCTAGACTGTCTCTGCCCAGACCATGGGGAGATTTCTAGAGCCGCACCTTTTCCTTGGCGCGCAACGGTGGCACCGGCACGCCCGCCTCGGCCAACACTTCCACCTTGTTGTCCACGAGACCGACAATGCCGGTCATGATGTCGTTGAGCTGGAAGTCCTTGGGCGTGTAGACGGCCGCGGCGCCGCATTGCTTGAGGATGTTGACGTCCTCGGGCGGAATGATGCCGCCGACCACGATGGGCACGTCTCCGAGCCCCGCTTCGCGCAGCTTCTGCGACACCTCGCGCACCAAGGACACGTGGGAGCCCGAGAGAATCGAGAGGCCGACCACATGGGCGCGCGCTTCTTTCGCCTGCTCGACGATCTCGGCGGGCGTCAGGCGGATGCCGTCATAGACGACCTCCATGCCGCAATCATGCGCCCGCACGGCGATCTGCTCGGCGCCGTTGGAGTGGCCGTCGAGGCCGGGCTTGCCGACGACAAAGGTAAGCGTGCGGCCAAGCTTGCCGGATACCTCCTCGACGAGCTTGCGCACCTGCTCCAGCCGCTCGGTGTCGACCGCATGGTCGGCGCCGATGCCGGTCGGCGCGCGATACTCGCCGAACACCTCGCGCAACACCGCACCCCACTCGCCGGTGGTGACGCCGGCTTTCGCGGCGGCGATGGACGGCGGCATGATGTTGCGGCCTTCCGAGGCGGCTTCCTTCAGATCGCGCAGGGCGTTCTTCGCAGCGGCTTCGTCACGATTCCGGCGCCAGGCCTGAAGGGCGGCGACCTGCTCGATCTCCACCGATTCCGGCACGGTGAGGATGCCCTCGGCGCCGGAGTCGAGCGGCGACTCCTCGGTCTCGGTATAGCGGTTGACGCCGACGAGCACTTGGTCGCCCCGCTCGATATCGGCGATGCGCGCGGCGTTCGAGGCGATCAGCGCCTCCTTCATGTAGTCGATGCAGGCAACGGCGCCGCCCATGGAGTCCAGCTTGGCGAGCTCGGCGCGGGCCTGTTCCTTCAACTCCTCGACCTTGCGGTCGATCACCTCGGAGCCGTCGAAGATGTCGGCATATTCGAGCAAGTCGGTCTCGTAGGCGACGATTTGCTGAAGGCGGAGCGACCACTGCTGGTCCCAGGGCCGCGGCAGACCGAGCGCCTCGTTCCAGGCCGGAAGCTGCACGGCGCGGGCGCGCGCCTTTTTCGACAGCACCACGGCGAGCATCGACAGCAGGATGCGGTAGGGATTGTTCTCCGGCTGCTGCTCGGTGAGGCCGAGCGAGTTCACCTGCACGCCGTAGCGGAAGCGGCGGAGCTTCGGATCGGTGACGCCATAACGGTCGCGCGCGATCTCGTCCCACAGATCGACGAAGGCGCGCATCTTCGAGACTTCGGTGATGAAGCGCACGCCGGCATTGACGAAGAAGCTGATGGCGCCGACGACGCGCGGGAATTTCTCGTCAGGAACCTCGCCCGAGCTTTTCACCTCGTCGAGCACGGCGATCGCCGTGGCCAGCGCGAAAGCGAGCTCCTGGGCCGGCGTCGCGCCTGCCTCTTGCAAATGATAGGAGCAGACATTGGTCGGGTTCCATTTCGGCATCTCGCTGTTGGTGAAGACGATGATGTCCTTGATCAGCCGCAAACTCGGTGCCGGCGGGAACACATAGGTGCCGCGCGACAGATATTCCTTCAGAATGTCGTTCTGTACTGTCCCCGTGAGCTTCGTCCGGTCGGCACCTTGCTCGTCGGCCAGCGAGACATAGAGCGAGAGCAACCACGCCGCGGTGGCGTTGATCGTCATCGAGGTGTTCATCGCGTCGAGCGGGATGTCCTTGAGCAGGGCCCGCATGTCGCCGAGATGGGAGACCGGCACGCCGACCTTGCCGACTTCGCCGCGGGCCAACGCCTCGTCGGAATCGTAGCCGGTCTGGGTCGGCAGATCGAAGGCGATGGAGAGGCCGGTCTGCCCCTTGGACAGATTCTTCCGGTAGAGCTCGTTGGAAGCCTTCGCCGTCGAATGGCCCGCATAAGTGCGGAACATCCAAGGTTTATCGCGTGTGGTGCCGTCTGCCATTCGCTGTCTCCGGGCGCGTCCGGTCGCGCGCGCATGTCTCATCGAAGCACGGGCACCCGCCTTGTGGCAACTCACCGGGGGGCCGCGTCACGCCCGTATTCCATGGAGCGGAAACTATATCAAATCCCTTCCATGGGGATGCCGAACAGGACGACGGCGAGCGCCATGGCGGCGAGCGTCAGGAATCCGGCGACGTGGAGCCGGCGGCGGCGGACATCCGGGCTCCTCAGCGCCACGCCCGCGGCGACCAGGCATTGCAGCAGGTAGAAGAGCGCGAAGGCCCGAGAGGCTAGGGTGATGACGGCGAAAACGTCCAGTGTCCAGGTGAGGGCGATGCCGATCAGGGCGATGACCGGATAGGCGTGGCGATGGTCGATGCGTTGGCCGCTGACCTGCTCGATGAGACCGCCGGCGCCGATGGCGTCGGCGACGGCGGCGGAGAGCTGGGCGAATACCGCGCCGATCACGATCAGATAGACCAGGCTCGAGGCGGCGGGCTCGATCACCGCGATGATGCCCGTGGCGTCGTCGTTCAAGGCTTTGGGATCCTCGACAGCGGCCATGGCCAGGAGAAAGAAGGCCATGTAGATGGCGCCGGACAGCCACTGCGCATAGCGCATGGTGCGGACACGAAGCTCTGGTGGATAGGCGCCGGCCAGGAAGCGCGATGTCTCGAAGCCCTGGACGACCACGAGCAGGCCGAGCACCACGCGGAAGGATTGCCAGTCGAAGGGCTTCGTCTGCTCGACGACATGCCAGGTGCCCTCCGCAGCCATGTCGATATTGAACCACGCGAGTGCGGCGAGCGCCGCGGCGATGATGGCGAGCTTCAGCCCGACGGCATATTCCTCGATGCTTTCGAGGCCGTGCAGGCCGCGCAGCAGACCTTGCGCGCCGATCCCGACCAGGATGGCGCTGGTGAGCGCCTTGGCCGCGAGCGGATGTGGGGCGCCAAGCCCTTTGAGCAGGAAGGCGGAGAGCAGCGTCAGGTAATAGGTGACGGAGATGAAATAGGCGACCGCGAGCGCGAGGTGGGATAGGCGCTCGATCGAGCCGAGCCATCGCCTGCCGCCTTCAGCGAAGAGCGGCTCGCCATGCAGAATGTTGAAGCGGATGGCGCCGCCGAGCAGATAGGCGAACCCCACGAGTCCGGCCATGGCGATCACGGAATAGGAGCCGAGATCGTGGGTCAGCAGCGGAAACGAGACGAGAAAACCCGAGCCGATGATGGAGGTAAGCGGCGTGACGGTCGCCCGCCACACGGGCGAGGCGGTGAGCCTCGGCGAGAACAGAAGCGCCAGGCGGCCGCCAGGACCACGAAGACGATGATATTGCCGGTCAGTTGCTGCTCCCGTTAGGCGTTTGATGGGCTCGTTCGACGCGTTTGGCCTGGGTTTAGGCCATTACCGCCAGCGGGCAAATGCGCTTGGCCAGCGGCGCGGTGCCGCGCCCACCGTGCGCCTTGCGCGAATCGACCCCTGGGCAGACCCGATTCTTTTTGCTAACCCTCCTCCCCGATTGAGGTCGCCCTGCCGGAAATAGGGCAAATTCAGGGAAGCCCCGGCACTTTTGGGGCGGGCGTGTGTTAAGTCTGCGGCCCGCAAACATGTTGCGGTCGCGAGATGGATCGAAGACAATTGCCGCAGTGCAAAAAGAGACCGAACAAGAGGACTGGGGGAACAACCGGATGAATGAAATGTCTTTAACTGCAGTTTCTCCAGAAACCGCTGCCCCACGGGGCGAGATCAAGGATCTTTACGAGATCGGCGAGATTCCGCCGCTCGGTCACGTGCCGAAAAACATGTATGCGTGGGCGATCCGCAAGGAGCGCCACGGCCCGCCGGATGAGGCCATGCAGGTCGAGGTGGTGCCGACATGGGAGCTCGATTCCCATGACGTGCTTGTGCTCGTGATGGCGGCCGGCGTGAACTACAACGGCGTGTGGGCCTCGCTCGGCCAGCCGATGTCGACGCTCGACGTTCACAAGAACCCCTATCATATCGCCGGCTCCGACGCCTCGGGCATCGTGTGGGCGGTGGGCGCCAAGGTGAAGCGCTGGAAGGTCGGCGATGAAGTCGTCATCCACTGTAACCAGGACGACGGCGACGACGAGGAGTGCAACGGTGGCGATCCGATGTTCTCGCCGTCCCAGCGCATCTGGGGCTACGAGACGCCCGACGGCTCGTTCGCGCAGTTCTGCCGCGTTCAGGACCGTCAGCTGTTGCCCCGGCCGCAGCATCTCACCTGGGAGGAGGCCGCTTGCTACACGCTGACGCTCGCCACCTCCTACCGCATGCTGTTCGGACACCGTCCGCATACGCTGAAGCCCGGCCATAACGTCCTGGTATGGGGCGCCTCCGGCGGCCTCGGCTCCATGGCCATCCAGCTCTGCGCCACGGCCGGCGCCAACGCCATCGGCGTGGTGTCCGAGGACGACAAGCGCGACTACGTGATGTCGCTCGGCGCCAAGGGCGTGATCAACCGCAAGGACTTCAACTGCTGGGGCCAGATGCCCAAGGTCGGCACGCCGGAATATGACGAGTGGAACAAAGAGGTCCGCAAGTTCGGTAAGGCGATCTGGGAGATCACCGGCAAGGGCGTGAATGTGGACAGCGTGTTCGAGCATCCGGGCGAAGCGACCTTCCCCGTCTCCTGCTTCATCGTGAAGCGCGGCGGCATGGTCGTGTTCTGCGCCGGCACCACCGGCTACAACCTCACGATGGACGCCCGCTATGTGTGGATGCATCAGAAGCGCATCCAGGGTTCCCATTTCGCCCATCTGCTGCAGGCAAGCCAGGCCAACAAGCTCGTCATTGAGAGGCACATCGACCCGTGCATGTCCGAGGTGTTCCCCTGGGAGCAAATCCCCAAGGCGCATATGCGCATGTGGAAGAACGAGCATCGCCCCGGCAACATGTCGGTGCTGGTGAGCGCGCCGGTCACGGGCCTGCGGACCTTCGAGGACGTGCTCGAAGCCAGCAAGGAAATGCACGGCGGCTCGTAAGCGCCGACAATCGAATTCGGCCGCCACGCGGCCCGCGGCGCCCCGGACCAACCGTCCGGGGCGTTTTTTTATGCTTGGTGCCGCCCTTAGTCTGGCGCCGTGAAGCGGACGGCCTTCTCGTAAATCAGAAGCGCCACGCAGCCGCCGTGGCTGCCGGGCGAATGACGCGTGCCCGGTGGGTGGATGATGAAGCTGCCGGCAGGATAGGTACCATCTTCATCGTATTGGTCGCCCTTGAGCACGAGCATGTGCTCATAGCCGATGTGCTCGTGCTCGGGGACACGGGCGCCGGGCTCGTAGCGCAGCAATACCGCTGACGCCCCGCCGTCCCCTTCCTTATAGAACCAATGGGCAGTTACGCCGGGACGGAAGGGATGCCATTCAGCCTCACTCAAGCTGTCTACGAATGCCATGAGGTTGAGGATGACCAGGGAGGCGGGGAGCGTAATCATGCATTAGTCTCCGGGACGTTGTGCGATCTGCGCAGAAGCCCGGGGCCTTGTCGTGCGCGCGGGCTGTGTCGTTGGTGCTGGCTTCGAGGTGCGTGGCGGCTCAGCGTCGAACCATTTGTCTTCAAACCAGCCTAAGCCGAGCATGAGCCAGGTGGTGAACACGTACGGCGCGGAGACCGTTTGCAAGCCCAGATCGCCGATCGCCGGGATCATCATGGTGGCGATCAGGGCCCCTAGGATAGAAAGCCTGAGCTTGCCGCCACAGGTCACGAACACCGCCACGGCCGTCAGAACGCCGTTGAAGCCGTAGAGACCGAGATCGGCGCTCCCCGGGTCGACGTTGCCGTAATAGTAGGCCACCGCCGTGCTGATGGCGGCGCCGCAGATCGCCAGCACGCCGTGCCGCCAGTTGCTGAGAAGCACGCCGCTGGCAAACAACACGCCCGGCAAGACCATGGGCGCGAACACGGCCTCCCCCAGGCTCGACAGCACCGCCATCACGGGATGGAATGTGGTTTGCGCTGTTGCCGTGAAATGGAGCGGTTGGACGACGTCGATTTGCGGCGCCAAGGCGTAGAGCGTCCAGAACACGATCAGAAACGGCAGGGCGAGAGTCGGGAAGGGCAGGATGGCAACGCAGACCCGCACCAGCATGATGGTAATGGCGACGCAGACTACGAGCACGGCCCACATGCCGACATTGGTCCAGCCGGTTTCGAAGAAGGCCGGGATCGCGATCGCAATGAGGGAGGGATTGAGACCCGGAAGCCCGCTTGAGAGCACGACGCCCCTGTCGCCGAGCAGCATGCGGCCGGCGGGCGTCATGATGCCGGCCACCAGAAGATAGGCGGCGCTGATCGGTGACGCCACGAGAACGGCCGCCAGGAAGAAAAGGCCCGTGAGCTCGTTGCTCTGGAAGCACATCTGCGAGGTGCCTCGCAGAACGAGCCGCCAGTACGGCACCTGACCCGGCGCTGCGGGGGGAAAGATGTAGTCGACGGGCTCTTTCATTCACGCACTTCATGTCAGCCCCAAACATAGACTAGGGGCCGGTCATGTCCTTGAGTGCAGAGGCGGACGGCTCCGTCGCCGGCAGTAACGCGATCCTATGCGGCGAAGGAGGTGGCCGAACTCACCTGCCCCGGCTGCTCTTTTGCCAAGAGCTCCAGCAAGGCGTCGGACTTGCAGGTCCAGCCGACGATGCCGCCTTGGGCAACCAGCGCCTTCAGCGTCATGGCCTTGAATTCGGGGAAGTAACTGTCGGTGCCGTCCTCGACCAGCACACAGTCGTAGCCGCGGTCGTTGGCACAGCGCATGGTGGTCTGCACGCAGACCTCGGTGGTCACGCCGGTGATCACCAGATGGGTGATCTTTCGAAGCTTCATGTAGTCGTCGAACTCGGTGTTGTAGAACGTATCCTTGCCTGGTTTGGAGATGACGAGCTCCCATTGGGCGGGCGCGCATTCGGGAATGAAGTCTGATCCCGGCTCGCCATCGATCAGGATCCGCCCCATCGGCCCCTTGTCGCCAATCTTGAGCTTGGGGTTGCCGCGGTTCCGCTTGGCGGTCGGCAGGTCGGAGAGATCCGGCTTGTGGCATTCCTTGGTGTGGATGATCGGCAGCTCGGCCTTGCGAAAGGCTTCCTGGAGCTTGCCGATGACCGGGATGCAGGGCTGGAGATTCTTGATGTTGTCGCCGAGCGACTCGGCAAATCCGCCCGGCTGACAGAAGTCCCGCTGCATATCGATGCAGACCAGGGCAACATGGTCGAAACTGAAATCGTAATGGAATGGCTTCGCATCAATGATTGGCATGGTCTCGTTCCATAGCTGAGCCCGGTTCGTCCCACCGGGTTGCGTCGTCGCATGAGGGGGCCAGTTGCAACACATAGCCGGAGCAACTTAAAATTGGCTTGAAAGAGTCGCGCTAATTCGGGGCTTCTGATAATCCCCGAGGCATCCGTCGCGCGATCTGACATAGTTGGGAGCCTTCGACATGCTCCAACAGACGCGATAGCCCATGCTTTACTCTCGACCGGGCTCATGCCGGACCGCGGCATGAACTACAAAGAGCGCGCGCAGGCGCTCTTGCAGAGCACGCCGCAGGACTAGCCTCTAATCGCAGGCCGAATAGCGCTCATACACGGTGAAGGGATCGTCGTCGTGGGAGCGCGGCTTGCAAGGCTTGTTCAGCGCTTCCGGCGGCGGCGGATCGACGGGCGCGCCACGGGGGCGGGCTCCGATGGGCGAGGCGCTTCGGAGGCCTTTGGAGGCCTGAAGATCGGATTTGACTCTGGTCCCGCGTCAGGCTTCGTTGAGCCCGAAATCGACCAGAATCGTCCGAGGAGCCAGAGACTTGACCGCTGCCGAGACCTTGACCGACCGCGAGGCTTTGAGCCCCGCCGAGCTGATCCCCCTCCTGGAATCCGCCGCCGAGGCCGCCGGGACCCTGAGCGCCCGCGCCACGGAGGCCGTGAAGGCCAAGGTGGCCGGGAGCGGCAAGATCGACAACGCGGCACTGGAGCGCGAGGAGCACGTGGCCCATGGGCTCGCCTGGCTCGCCACCTACGCGGAAGGCATCCGCCAACTCGCCGACTATGCCAAGCGCGTGGACGGCGAGGGCCGGTTCGGCGAGCTTGAGTCCCTGCTCAGCCAGATCGCGGCGGGCGAGTATCTCGCCCAGCTCGCGGGCGGCGTCATCATGAGCCAGGGCGAGGTCGTCCGCTTGCATGAGCTCGGAGTGGCGGACTCCGCGCGCACGGAATTCCTCACCGACGACGTGACCGCCTTGATCGAAGGCGTGACGCCCGAGATTCGCGCCCGCGTCGTGTCGCTGATCCAGGATGCGCAGGGCGCGGCCGCCGCCAATTTCGGGGATCCGGGCCTGGAAGAGACCTTTGAGGAGATCCGCAACGAGATGCGCCGCTTCTCGGAAGCGGAAGTGGTGCCGCACGCCCAGGAATGGCATCTCAAGGACGACTACATCCCGCTCGAGCTGATCAATCAGATGGCGGAGCTCGGCGTGTTCGCGCTGACGTTGCCCGAGGAATATGGCGGGCTCGGTCTCGGCAAGGAGGCCATGTGCGTCGTCTCCGAGGAGCTGTCGCGCGGCTATATCGGCGTGGGCTCGCTCGGCACGCGCTCGGAGATCGCCGAGGAGCTGATCCTCAACGGCGGCACCGACGCGCAGAAGCAAGAGTGGCTGCCGAAGATCGCATCCGGCGAGATCCTGCCGACGGCGGTGTTTACCGAGCCGAATACCGGCTCCGATCTCGCCTCGCTGACGACGCGCGCGGTGAAGGACGGCGAGGTCTACCGCATCACCGGGCAGAAGACGTGGATCACCCATGCGGCGCGGGCCGACCTGATGACCGTGCTGGCGCGCACCGATCCCAACGAGAAGGGCTACAAGGGCCTGTCCATGTTCCTGGCGCCGAAGCCGCGCGGCACCGACGATAATCCTTTCCCGGCGGAAGGCATGTCGGGCGGCGAGATAGAGGTGCTCGGCTATCGCGGCATGAAGGAGTTCGAACTCTCCTTCGACGGCTTCGAGGTGCCGGCGGCGAACCTGCTTGGCGGCGTCGAGGGCCAGGGCTTCAAGCAATTGATGCAGACCTTCGAGGCGGCACGCATCCAGACGGCGGCCCGCGCCATCGGCGTGGCGCAATCGGCACTCGATATCGGCCTGCGCTATGGCATGGAGCGCATGCAATTCGGCAAGCCGATCATCAATTTCCCGCGCGTCTCCGACAAGCTCGCCATGATGGCGGCGGAGATCCTACTGGCCCGCCAGCTCACCTATTACTCCGCCCGGCAAAAGGACGCGGGGCACCGCTGCGATCTGGAGGCCGGCATGGCCAAGCTGCTCGCCGCGCGCATCGCCTGGGCGGCAGCAGACAACGCCCTGCAAATCCACGGCGGTAACGGCTTCGCCCTCGAATACACGATCAGCCGGGTGCTGTGCGACGCGCGCATCCTGTCGATCTTCGAAGGCGCGGCCGAGATCCAGGCGCATGTCATCGCCCGGCGCCTGCTCGAGCAATGAGCGCCGCGGCGGAGCCGGCCTTCTCCAAGCGCTCGATCATCGCGCTTGCCGTCGCGCTCGCGGTCTGTTTCGCCGCGTCGGCCATCGGTGGGGCGCTGACCCGGCCTAATCTCGACTGGTACGCCACGCTGACGAAGCCCGGCTTCGCGCCGCCGAACGCCGTGTTCCCCATCGTCTGGACCCTCCTCTACGCGATGATGGCGGTCGCTGCGTGGCTGGTGTGGCGGGCGCGGGCCGACGCGAGCGACAAGAAGACGGCGCTTGTCTGGTTCGGCATTCAGCTTGCGATCAACGTGCTGTGGTCCTTCGCCTTCTTCTTCATGCACAGCCCGGCTTACGGCTTCGGCGTGATCATGGCGCTCATCGTCGCCATTCTCATCACCCTCATCCTGTTCGACAGGGTCAGCCGCCCGGCGGCCTTGATGCTGATCCCCTATCTGCTGTGGGTCGGCTTTGCCGCGGGGCTCAATTTCACCATCTGGGTGCTGAACAGCGGCTACGATTTCAGCCAACAGGCAGCGTAACCGTCAGCGCGGATTCATGATCCAACGCTCCGTCCTCATCACCGGCTGCTCTTCGGGCATCGGGCTCGCCTCTGCGCGCACGATGAAGGCGCGCGGCTGGCGTGTGTTCACCACGGCGCGGACGCCGGAGGACCTCGCAAGGTTGAAGGACGAGCACGGGCTGGAGAGCCTCTATCTCGACTATACGGAGCCGGAGTCGATCGCCGCAGCCGCGGACCATGTGCTCGCGGCGACGGACGGCGCGCTCGATGCACTGTTCAATAACGGGGCTTATGGCCAGCCCGGCGCCATCGAGGACGTGACGCCCGAGGTGCTGCGGGCTCAGTTCGAGGCCAATGTCATCGGTTGGCACGACCTGACGCGCCGCGTGATCCCGGCGATGCGGGCGCAGGGACAGGGGCGCATCGTCCAGTGCTCCTCGGTGCTCGGGCTGATCGCGGCGCCCTATCGAGGCGCCTATTGCGCCTCCAAGTTCGCCGTCGAGGCTCTGACCGACGTGCTGCGCATCGAACTGGCCGGCACGGGCATTTACGTCTCGCTGATCGAGCCGGGACCGATCGCCACGCGCTTCATCGAGCATGCCTTGGAGGCGTACCGGCGCAATATCGACTTGGAAAACTCCCCGCACCGGGACATCTACCGGGCGCGGCTGGCACAGATGGAGCAGGGCGGCCAAACGACCTTCAAGCTGCCGCCCGAGGCCGTGGCCAAAAAGCTCGTCCACGCGCTGGAGTCCAAGCGGCCGAAACCGCGCTACTACGTTACGGTTCAGACTTATGCGGTGGCGTGGCTGCGGCGTTTGCTGCCGACCCGTGTGCTCGACGCGGTGGCGGCAAGCAACTAAAGTCCCGTCCTGGCGTTGAAATCGACGCCCAACGAGACCCGGGAGGGGCCAGGTGGAATATTATCTTCGTTGGATTCTGCCGTTCGCGGTAGCCCTCGTGGCGGTCGTGCTTGGTATCGGCCTGTGGAACATGATGCGCGGGGGAGACCCCAATTTCAGCCAGAAACTGATGCGCGCGCGCGTGATCCTGCAACTCGTGGCGATCCTGATCGTTATGGCCATTGTCTATTTGGCGGGACAGCGAGCCGGGTAACGCTGGTTGAGGCCAGGATAACGAAGGCTTGACCCGCCTCGGGTCCGGGCTACGCTAAGCTCTAAAGCGGACTTTGCGATCCGCGGGTGGCCCTGGCGGGCAGGGCGGGTGGTCATGGTAATCCTCAACAAGATCTATACGCGCACCGGCGACGACGGCACGACAGCGCTCGGCTCGGGCCGCCGCGTGGCAAAATACGATCTGCGGGTCGAATCCTACGGCACGCTGGACGAGACCAATGCCGTCATTGGACTGGCACGCATACATACCGGCACGGACGATCCGGAGCTCGACGCCGTGCTCGCGCGCATTCAGAACGATTTGTTCGACCTCGGCGCCGATCTCTGCTTTCCCGACGAGACCAAGGACGGCAGCGCTCGCCTGCAAGTGACCGACGCACAAGTCGAATGGCTCGAAGGCAAGATCGACACGCTCAATCGCGCACTCGATCCGTTGCGATCCTTCGTGCTGCCCGGCGGCACCCCTGCCGCCAGCTTCCTGCATCTCGCCCGTACAGTGTCGCGCCGGGCGGAACGGCTGATTGTCGCCTTGCGCTCGCGTCCGGATGAGCCGGTCGGCGACGCGGCCCTCCGCTACATCAACCGGCTGTCGGACTTTCTGTTTGTTGCCGCGCGCTATGCGAACGGCAAGGGCAAGTCCGATGTGATGTGGGTGCCGGGCAAGAACCGCTGATGCGATCGGCGGTGCGCTCGTGTTCGTCCCCCTCCACGACACCAACCCTCTCAAGAAGATCCGCTTTCAATATGTGACGGTGGGGCTGATCGCCCTCAATGTCGCGATCTATGTGATCTTCCAAACGGGATGGTTCATCCCGCTCGCCGACGAAGACGTGACGGCCTTCGCCGTGGTCCCGGCCAAGCTCTTGGCCAGCACGGGCGGCGGCACCGCGTTTTTCGCCAATGGCGCGGTTCTCGTGCCGGAGCGCCTGACGCTGGTCACCTACATGTTCCTGCATGGCGGGTGGCTCCACCTCATCGGCAACATGCTGTTCTTGTGGGTCTTCGGCGACAATATCGAGGACGCCATGGGGCATATCCGCTTCATCATGTTCTATCTGATGTGCGGGATCTTCGCGGCGATGCTCCATGCCTACATGCTGCCGCACTCCGACCTGCCGCTGATCGGCGCCTCGGGCGCCGTGGCCGGGGTGATCGCCGCCTATCTGATCCTCCACCCCAAGGTGAAGGTCTGGGTGCTGGCGCTATGGCGCATCCCCATCAAAATCACCGCCGCCTGGGCGCTCGGCATCTGGATCGCGGCCCAATTCGTGAGCTTGTTGTTCGAGAGCGAGGAGGCCATCGCCTGGTGGGCCCATGTGGGCGGGCTGGTGGCCGGGGCGGTGTTAATCCTGTTTATGCGGCGGCGCGGTGTAGTTCTGTTCGACCGCACCCGGGGCGGGGCCTGAGGGGCCTCTGGAAAACCCTGGGAACCATTGACTTCGGCCATTTCGGGCAGTACGGTCGCCGCCATTTCGCAAGTGCGAGATGCTGGCTTTTGGGGGGCTAGTCAACACAAGTGCGGGGAACATAAAGCCGCATGAAAATACTTGTACCCGTCAAACGGGTCATCGATTCAAACGTCAAGGTCCGCGTCAAATCCGATGGCAGCGGGGTCGACCTTGCCAACGTGAAGATGTCGATGAATCCGTTCTGCGAGATCGCCGTCGAGGAAGCCGTCCGCATCAAGGAGCGGGGCGAGGCCGACGAGGTGGTCGCTGTTTCTATCGGCAACGCCAAGTCGCAGGACACGCTGCGCACGGCGCTCGCGATGGGCGCCGACCGCGCCATTCTGGTCAAGACCGAGGAAGCCGTCGAGCCGCTCGCCGTGGCCAAGCTGCTCAAGGCCGTGGTCGAGACGGAAAAGCCCGATATCGTCATCCTGGGCAAGCAAGCCATCGACGACGACTGCAACCAAACGGGTCAGATGCTTGCCGGTCTGCTCGGCGTGCCGCAAGGCACGTTCGCCTCGAAGATCGAGCTCGCCGGCGACAAGGTCAGGGTGACGCGCGAGGTGGACGGTGGGCTGGAGACGGTCGAGCTGTCCAAGCCCGCGGTGATCACCACGGATCTCCGGCTCAACGAGCCGCGCTACGCCTCGCTTCCCAACATCATGAAGGCGAAGAAGAAGCCGATCGACGAGACCGCGCCGGAGACGCTGGGCGTGGATATCGCGCCGCGGCTCAAGGTGATCTCGGTCGCCGAGCCGAAGGCGCGCGAGGCCGGCATCAAGGTGGACGACGTGGCCCAGCTCGTGGACAAGCTCAAGAACGAGGCGGGGGTGCTCTAATGGCGGTGTTGTTGCTGGCGGAGCACGACAATGAGGCCCTGGCGCCGGCGACGGCCAAGGCGCTGACCGCCGCGCGGGAATTCGGCGGCGACGTGGATATTCTGGTTGCCGGCGAGGGCTGCAAGGGCGTCGCCGACGAGGCGGCCAAGCTCGAAGGCGTCGGCAAGGTCCTGCTCGCCGAGGCCCCCCAGTTGGCGAACCGCCTGGCGGAGGAGATGGCGGCGACCATCGTGCCGCTAATGGCCAATTACACCGTGTTGCTCGCTCCGGCGACCACGACGGGCAAGAATGTGCTGCCGCGCGTGGCGGCGTTGCTCGATGTCGGCCAGATCTCCGATATCATCGAGGTGAAGTCGCCCGACACGTTCGTGCGGCCGATCTATGCGGGCAATGCGCTCGAGACGGTGCAAACCTCCGACAAGACCGTGGTCGGCACGGTACGCACGACGGCCTTCGCCGCCACGGGCGAGGGTGGCTCGGCTACCGTCGAGACCGTAACCCCGGCCGGCGCGGTTGCGCTCTCCACTTTCGCGGGCTCCGATATCACCGTGAGCGAGCGTCCGGAGCTGACCTCGGCGGGGATCGTCATTTCGGGCGGCCGCGGCATGGCATCCGGCGAGAATTTCACCAAGCTGATCGAACCGATCGCCGACCGGCTGGGCGCGGCGATCGGCGCTTCACGCGCGGCGGTCGATTCCGGTTACATGCCCAATGACTATCAGGTTGGTCAGACCGGCAAGGTCGTGGCGCCGGATCTGTATATCGCCGTCGGAATTTCCGGCGCGATCCAGCATCTGGCCGGCATGAAGGATTCCAAGGTGATTGTCGCCATCAACAAGGATGCCGACGCGCCGATTTTTCAGGTGGCCGACTACGGGCTGGTGGGCGACCTGTTCACCGTCCTGCCTGAGCTCGACACCGAGCTGAAAAAGGCAGGGTATGGAGCGTAAGTGGAGTTCATGAGGAACACCGATGGACGACATAGTTCAAGGCTCGGATCTCCGCGCCGACCCAACCTCGAAGCAGGAGCGTAAGGTGGAGCCCATTCACAAGATCGCCGTGATCGGCGCGGGTCAGATGGGCAGCGGTATCGCCCATGTGGTGGCGCTCGGCGGCCACGACGTCGTGATCAACGACCTCGCCAAGGAGCGGTTCGACACGGCGATCCAGAACATCGACAAGAACCTGACGCGCCAAGTGGCCTCCGGCAAGATCACCGACGAGGATCGGGAAAAAGCGCTGGCTCGCATCACTTTCGGCGAAACCTACGAGTCCCTTGCCGACGCCGACTTGGTGGTGGAAGCCGCCACCGAGGACGAGGCGGTCAAGCGGAAGATTTTCGTGGCGATCTGCCCCTTCCTCAAGCCCGACGCCATCGTCGCCACCAACACCTCATCCATCTCCATCACCCGGCTCGCGGCCACCACCGATCGCCCCGAGCGCTTCATCGGCATGCATTTCATGAATCCGGTGCCGGTCATGGAACTGGTCGAGATGATCCGCGGCATCGCCACCGATGACGTTACCTTCACCCGCGCCAAGGACTTCGTCGAGTCGCTCGGCAAGACGACCGCCGTGTCGGAGGATTTCCCGGCTTTCATGGTCAACCGCATCCTGCTGCCGATGATCAACGAGGCGGTGTACACGCTCTACGAGGGCGTGGGGTCGGTCGACGCCATCGATACGGCCATGCGGCTCGGCGCCCATCATCCCATGGGGCCCTTGCAGCTCGCCGATTTCATCGGCCTCGACACCTGTCTGTCGATCATGCAGGTGCTGTATGAGGGGCTCGCCGATTCCAAGTACCGGCCTTGCCCGCTCTTGGTGAAATATGTCGAGGCGGGCTGGCTCGGGCGGAAGTCCAAACGGGGCTTCTACGATTATCGCGGCGAATCGCCGATGCCCACGCGCTAGCGAACCCTCAGCCAGCGCTTTCATGTGCCGCCGACAGCATCTTCGGTGGTCTCGCTTGCTTGAAGACGTCATCGATCATCGCTAAGGTCCGCCCTGGAGCGATACATTTCCTCGCGTGGCGGTTGGTGGGCCGCCATCACCAGATGGGAGATCATCGATGAAGTTCCAAATGCGTTTCACTGTCGGTACGGCTTTGGCACTGGCATTCGGCCTGACAGTGGCGGCGAGCCCGGCGCTCGCAAAGTGCAATCCCGATAACGCCTTGTTTGAAGACAATTTCGAGTTCATGGACGTCTCATGGGGCGAGCCTAACGAGAATATCTTCGTCGAGGACGACGCCTTGGTCGTCAAGGGGTGGCGCGATCAGGTCAATTTCACCACGCAGAACGAAGGCGCCAATGTCTGCGCCGACCTCACCGTCGTAGAGACCTCCAAGCCGGCCAATAGTCCCATGGGCTTGGTGTTCTGGTGGGCCGATTGGGACAATTACTACTATGTGTGGGTGTGGCCCGACGGCGGCCTCGAGGTTCGGCGCATCTTTAAGGGTAAGTCGTCGGTCGTCTTCACCACGGAGACCCTGGCGCTGAAGAAGGGCGTCGGCGAGACCAACCAGATCGAGCTTCAGCTGAAACCGCGTGATGCCACGATCATTGTCAACGGAACCAAGGTTCAGCGCTTCAAAGGCATTCAGCCCAAGGATGGCGGCATCGTCGGCATTACGGCCACGTCCCCGTCGGATGCCCCGGCCACCTTCAAATTCGACAATTTCATCGTGAGCGTGCCGGACGAATAGGCCGGCCGCCACTCATCGCCAATCAAATCAGGCCGCTGCCGGGATGCCGGAAGCGGCCTGATTTCGTTCCGGTCTGGTGGTCCGGAGAAGCCGGCCGCGCTCAGAGTTCTTGAATGTCCACGTCTTCCGGGTCCTGAACGTCCTGGTCGGGTGATGCGTTCAGGCTTCGGGCCGGATCCCATTTTCTTTGCAGCGCGATTGGCGCTTGCGCCGCCCGGCTCAAATCCGACGGTGCGGCGCGGGTGGTGGCGCGCGTGCCGTTGCTGGCAAGTGCGCCTTGCGCGGCTTGGGTTGATGCCGCCGAGCGCACGAAAATTTGCCCAGTCATCTGCTGGCCGGATCTTGCCCCTTGCGCGGCCCGCGCGGCGGCCGACCGTGACATGGCCTTTCGAGCCTGGATCGCCGTCGGCTGCGCCGCGAGCTGGGCGACCTGCGTGGGCGCCGTCTGCACCCGATTACGATCCGGGCTCTGACCGTCAGGCTTCCCGGCCTTTGCCGATTGGGTGGCTGCCGATCGCGTCAGGCGCTGCGCGACGGCTGGCCGCCGCCGGACTTGGCTTTCGCGGACTTGGCGGCTTGCGCGGTGGCGGCCCGCGTCAGGCTCGCGCTGACGCCGGTGCTGGGCTTCGCGGCTCGGGCGGCCGGATTGGAGGCCGAGCGTGCCCCGTTCACCGCCGAGACCGGCGCCGCTTCCGGGTTGGCGGCTTGCACCTGCTGCGTGCCGGCTGGTTGCGTGCTGGCGGACCTGGTCCGGCCGTCGGTTGCGCCCTGGCTGGCGCCCGATTTCGCCCCTTGTGCGGCTTGGATGGTGGCCGAGCGCATCGGCGCAGGCTCCGAGCCATCTTGAGCCGTGGGCGCGGGTTTGTGGCGTTGCACCTTGAGCGTGCGCGACAGGCTCGCTTGCGAGGCGGCTTGTCCCGAGCTTCTCGAACCTTGCGCGGCCCTTACGCCTTGGGTCTCTTTTGGCACCGAGCGCGCGCCGGCTGGCAGCGTGCCCTTCCTGACCGCGTTCTCCGTAAAGGTCGTGTTCCCGGACCGGCCGGCATAGATCGCCACGAGGGCGAGGACGGCGAGGGTAGCGATCGCCAGGATCGCGTAGCTGAGCTTTGCATCTTTCGTCGACATTCTTCTCTCCGAAGTTTGGATGATCGATGCTCCTGTCGGCGAATTAAGACCGCGTTCGGTGTCAATTGCAAGGCGCCACCGATCACGAAAACCCCAGTTTCCCGGCGTTCTTCCCGTGAATGCCAGATGAACGGGGCCCTCAGCTTCGGTTCAGCCGGGATTTGCGAAAACAGCATCCTGACACGAGCGGGGGGTTGCTTCCGCTCTCCCAATAGAGCCCGCGCCACTCGTGAGGAGGGCGCATCAAAATGGAGGTTGCTCCGATGTTGAAGACCGCACTCATGACCGCCGCCGCCTGTGCCACGCTCGCGCTCGGCACCCCCCTCGCCGCCAACGCCGCGGAGACCGCGCTTGCGGGCGACGCCCTGCGCGGCGCCGTGACCGGCAAGACCGTCTATCTCAAGATTTCCGGGTTCGAGCTGCCGATCCAGTATCGCGCCGGCGGCACGATGAAGGGCAGCATGGGCACGGTCGCCGCCGCCTTCTCCCGCGGCGACGGCTCCTCGGATCACGGCAAGTGGTGGATCGCCGACGACCAGCTCTGCCAGAAATGGTCTAGTTGGATGGAAGGCCGCACCTATTGCTACAAGCTCAGCCAGAACGGCAACGCCGTGCGCTGGGTGCGCAATGACGGCCGCTCCGGCACCGCGCGCCTCGGCGGCTAACGCCTGAACTTCTCCTCTACCCCCGCCTGCAACCTTGGCCGGACCCGGAAACACGGGCCCGGCCTTTTTTTGTCAGGACGCTTAAGGGCGCGCCTCGATGATCATATTGAAGGGCGTGTCGGCGGCTCGGCGGACGCGGGTGAAGCCGGCCTCTTTCAGCACCTCGGTGAGACGCTTCTCGCCGGCCTGAGCCCCGAGCGCCGTGCCGACTGGCTGGTTCAGCGAGGCAGGAACGCAGATGTTGGTGGAGAAGGCGTAATAGATGCGTCCCACCGGATTGAGATTGTCCTCGAGCGTATCGCCGGCCAGCGGCTCGACCAGCATCAGCGTGCCGTCGGGCTTCAAGGTCTGGCGAATATGCGAGGCGACGCCCACCGGGTCGCCCATGTCGTGCAAGGCATCGAACACCGTCACCAGATCGAAGCCCGCGCCGTCGAAGTCCTGAGCTTTGGCCACCGCGAAGCGCAAATTTCCCTGACCGTTGGCGGCGGCGCGCGCATGGTCGATCGACGGCGCATGGAAGTCGATGCCGATGAAGTCGGAGCTTGGAAAAGCCTCGGCCATGATAATGGTGGAGGCGCCGTGGCCGCAGCCGACATCGGCGACCTTGGCGCCGCTCGCAAGCTTGGGCGTGACGTCATCCAAGGCCGGCAGCCATTCGTCGACGAGATGCGCCTTATAGCCGGGACGGAAGAAGCGCTCGGTGCCGCAGAATAGGCACTCGCTATGATCGCCCCAGCCGACGCCGTCGCCGCTCTGGAAGGCGCGGGTCAGCTTGGGCTCGTCGGCGAACACCGCGGCCAGCGAGTAGAAGCCGCCCGTCATGTTAACCGGCTGTCGGCATCGGCGAGCACGGCTGCCTGCTCCGGCGTCATCGAGAACGTGCCGGTCGCCTCGTCATAGTCGATAAAGCCGGAGGCGGCCTGCGCCGACAGCCATTCGCGGACATAGCGCTCATGGGTGCCGGTCTTCTCCGCCAGGCCTTGCGAATCCAGCGGTCCATGCTCGGCCAGAGCCCGGTATAGCCCGAGCTTGTCGCCGACGAGCACCAGCGCGGCGTTGGCGGCCGCACCCAGTTCTCCGACCATCATATGGAGCAGGGGCTCCAGCTTTTCCATGTTCAGGGACATTTCGGGACTCCTTTCGGACTGACGCACGTGCGCGTGCCTGCCTAGCATGGCTGGCTCTTGCGCGCATGCCGTAGCCGAACTGGGGGCCTTTATCTAGGCGGGAATCCGGGAGGAGACACCCTTACGCTCTGAGACTCCTGCTTGGCGCCGAGGGCAGATACTCGATGGCGATGCGCATCAGCTCCGGCAGAGAGTGTACGCCGAGTTTCGTCTTCAGCTGGCTGCAGGTGTTGGCGATCGTCTTGTAGCTGACATGGAGGTCGGCCGCGATCTGAGCGTAGGGCTTGCCTTCGGCGAGCAGCGACAGGATCTGCAGCTCGCGCACGGTGATCGACCGCAACGGATTGGTGGTGCGCCCCCTGGCCTCCATGAAGGCTACTTCCGAGGCGAGCTCATGGCTGAGATATGGCGTGCCGCTGCGGATGTGCTCGAACGCCTTGACGATCTCCTCTCCCGAAGTGTCCTTCAGGATGTATCCATTGGCGCCGATCTTCAGCGCCCGGCTGACGATGAACGGGTCGTTGTGCATGCTGAACACCAGGATCGGCGTGCGGGTGTCGTGCAGCCGCAGACGCCGGATGAAGGACAGGCCGCCAAGCGAGCCGGTGCGCATGGCCAGATCGACGATGATCACGTCGGGCTTCTTGCTGCGGTAGAGACGAAAGCCTTCGGCCAGGCTTTCCGTCTGGATGATGCGCTTGACGCCGGCGAATTTCAGAAGCTGCCGGCAGCCTTCAAGCACGATCGGATGGTCGTCGATAACAAGCACTTGCATTTAGGATGCCTCTATTCTCTCAAACTGTTTGTGGGACTTCGCGCCGGTGACGGCGCTGATGGGGATGATCACGCGCAGGATGGCGCCTTGCGACGGCGCGCTCTGAATGGCGCATGACCCGCCCAGGGCATGGACTCGTTCCCGCATAGCGGTCAGTCCGAATCCGAGGGGCGTGTCCGGCAGGATGCCCCGGCCATTGTCTTGGATCAGGAGTTGCAGCGTCGGTCTTTTCGCGGAGTCGTCGCCGTCGCGGGGCGCACGCTTCTCGAACAGATCGACCCTGACCATGTCGGCCTTCCCGTGGCGGATGGCGTTAGTTACGGCCTCCTGAATGCAGCGGTAAATGGTGAGATCGACGGCATCGCCGTAGCGGGAGCCGCGAGTCCTGAGCGAGTGGGTGATGTCGACCTCGGGATAGCGGCGTTGCAGCTCGCCCAGCAGGTCGCCGGACAGTTCCGACAGCGCCACACGGCCGAGGGAGACGGGGCGCAGCTTCTTCAGCATGACCCGGTTCATCATCTTCAGGCGCTCGGTGACCCGCAAAATCTCGCCGATATGGCCACGGATGTCGTTGCTGCGGCTGTCGCGGCGGCGGCCGGTCAGGCGCTGAACGGACATGGCGTTGGCCATGATGCCGAACAGGCAGGGGCTCGCCTCGTCGTGCAGCTCGTTGGCGATCTCGCGGCGTTCATCCTCCTGCACGGTGATGAGCTGACCGTAGAGCCGCCCATTCTCGGCACGGGCACGGCCGAGAGTCTCGGCGAGCTTGTTGAAGCGCTCGGTGATGGCGCCGAGCTCCATGACCCGCGGCGGGGTGAGGCGGGCGGCGTAGTCGCCATCCTCGAGACGCAGAAGGCCGCGGGCGACGCTCGCCATAGGATCGAGCATGCGGCCAAGAACGGCATAAAGCATGACGAGCGCCAGAATATCGAGCACCAGCAACACGAGCGCCAGGGATGACACGTCGTGCCACACTTCGGCGATCTCGTCGGCCGGCTCGCCGGCGATGACGACGGTGCCCAGGTCCCAGACCTGCGGCATGGAGGCGACCGGCTGCTCGACGATGAGTACGGAGCCCGCCCTCGGTTCCGCCAGCACCACGCTCAACGTGTGTGGCGTCACTTCCGGCTCGACCAAGGCGCTGAACCAGGCGGGGGCTGCGGCCGGCCGATCCGGATCGCGCGCCGCATTGGGCTCGGGCGAAAGCTGGACCAGCGCGCCTTGCGCGTCGGCCATGTAAATGCGGACGTGGCGCAAACGGCCGATCTTGAGACGGCTGGCGAGTTGCGTGCTCTTCTTGGCGAGACCGCCCGACTGGCCGTTCGGCGCCAGTGACAAGATGGCGACACGCGCGAAATTCTTGGCGATGTCGACGGAGGCTTCCATCTCGACGCGCGTCGCTTGGCGCGCGTTGGCGACCCAGATCACGCCGGCGAAGATGAGTGCGACGAGGTTGATGACGCCGACAGCGATCAGCAGTTGGGTGCGGATGGTTTGGTCGTACCAGATCTTGTTCAGCACTTTGCCCACCTTCAGTTGGCCGAGCTTCTCGGTTGTCGGCCGTTGTCGACTTGCGGCGGCGTGACCGCGCACATCATCCATGCAGGACACGATTGCCGGGCCGCGCGAGACGCGCTTCCTTGAGTTGCTGGAGCGCGGCCTCGCGGCCGACTCCTTGTTGGCGCAGATAGAAATAATGCTGGCATACGGAGCCGAAGCCTTCCTTGCGATCGGCACGCGCGACGGCGCGCGACAACGTCTCGATGAGCTCCGGTGCGCTCTCGTCGATACCCTGCGCGGCCAGCATCCCCTCGAGCTGCACGGCGCGATTGGCGATCATGCGCGGCGGATCGCTGAACTGCTTGGCGGCGTCGTCGAGCGCTTGATGCATGGCGCGACGGAGGGATCGGTCTCGGCGAGATCCGCCTGCGCCGCCGCGCTCGCCAGCCACCGCTCCGGCGTCACGCCGCCATCGGCGTCGAGCCATTTGATGCGCGGCAGCGCCGGAGCGCGCGACGCTTGCGGCGTGGCCGTGACGGCTGTCTCGGACTCGGTGACATCGTCGCAACCGAGCACGAGGACCCCCAGAAGTGCGAGCGTCAGAACACGCGCCGCGAAAGCGGCGACCGCGGGCAATGGAGATAATCTCATAGACGGCATTTCTAAGCTGCTCTGGCTGCACGCAAAACGCACCGGCGCGAGCGCTGCCGGGCGCGCGGCCGGTGACATCGACGTTGATGTGTCACACATGATGCCACCGGGGGGATTGCCAGGGACACTCAATACATTTGCCGTTTGTTCCCGAGCACATGTCTGCGATTCCGACACGGGTCAGCGATTGATCTGGCGAATGGCATGGACTTGTCGCGCCACAGGTGGGGACTTCTCCTGGCCCGTTCGGACGAGAATCGCCCTGCCGGTTTAGAGCAATGGTCCAGCACCCTTTCTGGCTATCGAGCCAAAGACGCCTCGTCGGACGCAGCCCTAGAGTGCAGCCACCGCAAAAGATGTGTTCGGCTTGCAGTGCAAGGCGTTCGCTTCTCGCAATACGGCCGGATGTCAACATTCGGCCAGCGGCTGCGCGAGGGCCTAGCGGCAGCAAAAGCTGCAAGCCCCTGGCGCACAGTGAAGCGGAGGAAGGCGACCCATTCGCCGGCATCGGCGTAGGGCGCTGTCTTCGACTCCGCACCTATGGGAGCGAAAACGCGAGGGTTCGTATATGAGGAGATCTCTCAGTATCAGTGGGTTTGCGTCGGCGTCTTGCGTCGCGCTGGCCCTTAGCGGCCTCTTTGGAGCCGCGGCCGTCGCCAACGATAAATTGATTGAGTTGGCGAAGGACCCGCAGAACTATCCAATGCCCGGCCTCGACTACACGGCTGACAATTACAGCACGATGGATCAGATCAACACGGGGAACGTCAAGAATCTCCGGGTTGCTTGGTCGTTCTCCACGGGTCTGCTGAATGGTCACGAGGGTACGCCGCTCGTGATCGACGGCGTGATGTACATCAACAGTTCCTTCCCGAACAATGTATACGCGCTCGACCTCAACAACCCGGGCAAGATCAAGTGGCAGTACAAGCCGAAGCAGGACCCCGCGGCCCGCGCGGTGGCTTGTTGCGACCTCGTCAATCGTGGCTTGGCCTATTGGCCGAGCGACGATACGGGCAAGACGCCCAATCTGATCCTCTCCAACCAGCTCGACGGCCATGTGGTGGCGCTCAACGCCGACACTGGCGAGGAATACTGGAAGGTTGAGAACTCCGACATCAAGGTCGGCTCGACGCTCACCGTGGCTCCTTATGTGGTCAAGGACACGGTGCTGGTCGGCTCGTCCGGCGCGGAGCTTGGCGTACGCGGTTACACCACGGCCTACAACGTGAAGACGGCCGAGATGGTGTGGCGCAAATACGCGACTGGTCCCGACAACGAGATCGGTATCGGCGACGACTTCAACGAGGCTAACCCCCAATACGGTCAGAAGGGCCTTGGCCTGGCGACCTGGGAAGGCGATGCCTGGAAGATCGGCGGCGGCACCAACTGGGGTTGGTACGCGTACGACCCGACCCTCGATCTTGTCTACTACGGCTCGGGCAATCCCTCGCCGTGGAACGAGACCATGCGTCCTGGCGACAACAAGTGGACCATGACGATCATGGCCCGCAACGCCGACACCGGCAACTTGAAGTGGGGCTACCAGAAGACCCCTCACGATGAGTGGGATTATGCCGGCGTCAACGTGATGATGCTTTCCGACCAGAAGGTCGATGGCAAGGACCTGAAGCTGGTCACCCATCCTGATCGTAACGGCATCATTTATACGCTGAACCGCGTGAACGGCGACTTGGTCCGCGCCGACTTCTTGGACGACACCGTCAATGTGTGGACGCATGTCGACATGAAAACCGGCATCCCGGTCCGTAACCCTGAGTACGGCACGCGGATGGACCACAAGGGCAAGGACATCTGCCCGTCGGCCATGGGCTATCACGACCAAGCCCATGACTCCTATGACCCGGAGCGGGGTCTCTTCTACCTCGCCATCAACCACATCTGCATGGATTGGGAGCCCTTCATGCTTCCGTATCGTGCCGGCCAGTTCTTCGTCGGTGCGACCCTGTCGATGTACCCGGGACCGAAGGGCGATCGCGCCAACTATCTCGGCCTCGGCCAGGTCAAGGCGTACAGCGCCGTCACCGGCAAGTACAAGTGGTCCGTCATGGAGCGCTTCGCAGCTTGGGGCGGCACGATGGTGACCAAGGGCGGTCTGGTATTCTACCCGACGCTTGACGGTTACTTCAAAGCCCGTAACGCCGACAGCGGTGAGCTTCTGTGGAAGTTCAAGATGCCCTCAGGCGGTATCGGCTATCCGATGACCTACGAGCACAACGGCACGCAGTACATTGGTGTGTACTACGGCGTCGGTGGTTGGCCGGGTGTTGGTCTGGTGTTCGACCTCCAGGATCCGACCGCCGGTCTGGGCGCCGTGGGTGCCTTCCGCAACCTGCAGAATTGGACGCAGCAGGGCGGTGGCCTCCTGGTGTTCTCGCTCGACGGCAAGAGCCCGTATTCCGACGACGTGAATCTCGACGAGTATTCGAACGAGATCACGACCGACGGGACCTAGTCAGACGACTGTTCCGCCAGGCTGCGATGTGTTCGCGGCCTGGCGGGACGCTTTTGCCTCCCCCCTGAACTTTCCATGGGTGGCGCTGTCGTCCAGGTGTCGAAATGTCCGGGCCGAATCTTCCTCCAGGTCATACCGCTTGCGCATCCGCGCAGCCGAGTCTGGACAGGTGCCCAGCCGACTCCCTGGCCGATCCGTCTCCCGACCGCGAGAAGCACGCGTTGCAAGGAATACAATGATGGAAACCACGACCAATCTTCTCAGCAAGGCAGCACCGGTGGCGATGGCCGCGGCTCTGGCCTTCCTCGTCAGTCCCGTTCCCGATGCGCTCGCTGAAAAGGCGCCGTTGAGAGTCTGCGCCGGCGCGAAGGAAAATCCCTACTCGATGCGCAACGAAGAGGGCTTCGAGAACCGCATCGCCAAGGCTCTCGGCGAGGCCATGGACCGCAAGGTCGAGTTTGTGTGGGAGGACAAGCCGGCGATCTACGTCGTGCGCGATCAGCTCGACAAGGACAATTGCGACGTGGTGATCGGCGTCGATACGGGCGATCCGCGCGTGCTCTCGACCACGCCCTATTATCGGGCGCCATACGTCTTCGTGACGCGGTCCGATTCGCCGCTGGAGATCGCCGCCTTCGACAGTCCCGATCTCGCCAAGGCGGACAATGTCGGCTACGAGCCGGGCGGCCCCGCCGAAGTGATGATGGTGAAGCACGGGCTGTTCAGCAAGAACTTCAACTACGTGAAGTCGCTGACGAACTTCAAGAGCTCGCGCAACCAGTATCTTCGCATCGATCCCGCGCTGATGGTGGGCAACGTCGCGAGCGACAAATCCGATGTGGCCATCGCCTTCGCGCCGTCCGTCGCGCGCTACGTCAAAGAGTCCGACGGCAAACTCAAGATGACGGCCGTCCCCGACAACAACTTCCGCACCGACGGCGAGCCCGTGCTGTTCCATTTCGATCAGTCGATGGGCGTCCGTAAGGACAACGAGAAGCTGCTCGAGGAAATCGAGGCGGCGCTCAAGGAGGCGAAGCCGAAGATCCACGACATCCTCGTCGAGGAAGGCATTCCGGTCGAGGAAGCCACCAAGCCGCCGAGCGGCACGAAATCATAAGCACCGGAGCGAACCGGACGTGCGTGTGAAGCAACATAAGAAGTGAGAGGAAACGAGCGGGAGATGAGGAAGTTTGTAAAGTTCGCGGCGGTCGTTGTGGCTTTTGCGTTTATCCCAATGCTTGCCGTGGCGCAGCAGATCGATCTTGTCCACACGATCACCGGCATGCCGCTTGACCTCAGCCTGTCGCCCAAGGAGGGGCAAGACACGCCGGCGGTGAAGCAGTTTCTGAAGACGGGACACAACCCATACAACCAGGTTGAGAGCTGCATGCACGAGGCCGAGGAGATGTTCCTCACGGCGTGCTCCGGCTGTCACGGTCATGTGGGCGAAGGCAAGATCGGCCCCGGCCTAAACGACAATTATTGGACCTATCCCAAGAACACGACCGACAAGGGCCTCTTCGAGACCATTTACGGAGGCGCGAGAGGTCAGATGGGACCGCAAGGGTCGCTGCGCACGATGGACGAGATGCTGCTCGCCATCGCGTGGATCCGTCACTTTTACAAAGATTCGCCGGAGGACGCGGACTGGCTGACCGACGAGCAGAAGGCCGCCTTCGTCCCTTACGACCCAGAGAATCCAGTGTCTCCGACGGAGACGTTGGTATGCGAGATCCCCGCGCAATGATCGAACGCCACGGATAGAGGCGCGCTGCCTCGACGGTATCGATCAGGCGCGGAGACAAAGGCGGGAACCCGCCAAGAGTAGCGACTGAGCACGGAGGAACTGACCCATGACGAAGACGATCCGCATCACTGGCGCGGCGCTTGTTGGCGCTGTCGCGCTGGCCCTCACAGCCGGCGGCGCGCTGGCCTATGACGGCACGAAGTGCAAAGCCCCCGGCAATTGCTGGGAGCCGAAGCCCGGCTACCCCGAGAAGGTGAAGGGCTCGAAATACGACCCGAAGCACGACCCGAAGGAGATCGCCAAGCAGGCTGAGTCCGAGCGGGCGATGGAGGCGCGCAACGCCAAGCGTTCCGAGCACTTCAAGAAGACCGGCAAGTGGGTCTACGACGTTTCGAAGATTTAGCTCTGTCTGCTTCTCCCAGAGCTAACCCTCGGAACAGGTCCATCACTGTTCTTTGGGGGTGGGGTGCGGCTTCGGCTGCACCCCCCTTTTGTCTTTGATCCGGTCGTCTTGATCCATCGTCTTTGACCCGCTGCTTCGACCCATCCGGCACGAGGGGCATCGAATAGCGGCCCGGGTCCACGTGAGAGGGGCTTTCGCATGGCGCGCCGTCAGGCTTCCCAGATCGAGTCGGATCGCCCGGCCAAGGCCGTCGACCTCGCTGTTTGGCGCGACCGCGCGCGAGCCTTCGAAGCCGCGCTGCACGAGGCGATCATCGGTCAGGACCGCGTCGTTACGCTTCTTACCATCGCTGTTTTCGCCCGCGGCCATGTTCTGCTGGAAGGCGATGTCGGCGTCGGCAAGACCACGTTGCTGCGCGCCGCGGCCAGGGCGCTGGGCGGCGCGTTCGAGCGCGTAGAAGGCACGATCGACCTGATGCCCGCCGATCTCGTCTACTACACCTATCTCGACAAGGACGGCCGGCCACGCGTCGATCCGGGCCCCGCGCTTCGCCATGGCGAGGACCTTACGGTCTTCTTCTTCAACGAGATCAATCGCGCAAGGCCGCAAGTCCATTCGCTTCTGCTGCGGCTCATGGCCGAGCGCAGCGTGACCGCGTTCAATCGTGAGCACGAATTTCCCTATCTTCTCGTTTTCGCCGACCGCAACCGCATCGAGCGCGAAGAGACGTTCGAGCTGCCGGCGGCCGCGCGAGACCGCTTCTTCATGGAGATCACCATGGAGACGCCGAAGGATCGCGACATTCGCCGCGCGCTTGCCTTCGATCCGCGCTTCTACGACGCCGATGCGCTGGTGCGCGCGGTTCCCGAGGATGTGCTCGACTATCGCGCTTTGAGCGACGTGGCGCGCGCCATCCAGTCGGAGATCCACGCGAGTGAGGCGCTGGAGCGCTACACACTCGATCTTTGGAACGCGGCTCGCGATCCGCTCTCTGTGGGCATCGACATTGACGGCGTGGACATGACGCGGCTGGTGCAGGGCGGCGCCTCGCCGCGCGGTATGGCCTATCTCGTCCGCGCGGGCCGCGTGGCCGCGTGGCTCGCAGGCCGCGACATGGTGGTGCCGGAGGATCTGCGCGCGGTGTTCACCGAGGTCATGTCGCATCGCGTCTTCCTCGATCCGATCTATGAGCTTCGGCGTGACGCACTGGTCACGGCATTGTTCAAGCAAGTGTTCGCCACGGTGCCGGCCCCATGAGCGACCCGCACTCCGGCTCAAGCGTTCCACAAGTCGATGTGCCGTACCGGCTCGACTGGCGCGCGGCCGGCGTGCGGATTGGCGCCCATCGCGGCAAGGTCGAGGGGGCGGGCGGGCTGTTCCGTGACCACGACCTCCTCGTGCGCTCGCAGGACCCGCGCCGTATCGATCTGCGCATGTCGTTGCGCGATCCTTTCGGCAATCTCTACGTCAAGCGCTTTGAGCAGAAGACCTCGATCACCGTGTATGCGCTGGTCGACCTCTCTGCCTCCATGGGCTTCGCGGGCAGTGTCGACAAGATGGATGTCGTAGCGAATCTCTGCGGCGCGCTTGCCGCGTCGGCCCGTCGCATCGGCGATTCTTTCGGTTTGATCGGCTGCGACGAGACCATTCTGCCGAAATTCTTGCTGCCGGCTACGCGCTCGCGCGGCACCGAAGCGGACATGGTGGCGGACTTGCGGGCTTACTTGCCCGCGGGCCACGGCGCGGAGGGGCTGCTGGAAGGCGCCGCCTATCTCGCCGGGCGGCGCAAGCTGGTCTTCGTCATCTCCGATTTCTATTGGCCACGCGATCTGATGGAGGCGGTGTTCGAGGCGCTGTCGGCGCACGACGTCATCTCCATCGTGCTGCGCGATCCGCGGGAGACGCGCGACCTGCCGCGCTATGGTCTGGTGTCGCTCGCCGATCTCGAGACCGGACGCCAGCGGCTCTACGTCATGCGGCCCTCTTTGCGCGCGGCGCTGATGCACGAGGAGGCGATGGCGGCAAAGGCCTTGCGCGCGCTGGCCGTGCGCTATGGCCGTCCGCCCTTCCAAGTCATGGGGCGGGTCGATTGGGACAAGTTCGGGGCGTATCTCATGGGTGAAGCCGCGTGATCCGGCTGCTCACCGTACTCCTTTGCTTCGCGGCCCCGCTCGCGGCGCTGGCGGCGGACTCGCCGGTCCTTTCCGTTGGCACCATCGACCCGCGCGGTTTCGGATATTTCGTCGGTGATCTGCTGACGCGCGAGATCGTGGTGACGGTGGCCGAACCCTACAAGCTCGAGCCCGCGTCGCAGCCCACAGCCCGGCGGCTTTCCTATTGGCTCGATTTGCGTGCGGCCGACGTCTCGGCGCGCGAGGCGGACGGGCAAACCCGCTACCGTCTCAAGCTTCTCTACCAGACCCTCTATGTGCCGCTGTCGCCCGAGGCGCGTAGCCTGCCGGCCATCACCTTGCGCTTTGCCGCCGGCGACAAGACGGCCGCGGCCGAAGTGCCGCCCTTCCGCTTCATCATGGCGCCATTACGCGAGGTGTTGCCCGAGCAGCCGGAGGAGGGACCGGTGGGCTATCTGAGGCCCGATGCGCTGCCGCGCACGATCTCGACCCGCCAAGCGCGTGCCGGCCTCGGCGCAGGGGTCGTCACTATTCTGATTGGGATTGGACTGCTCGCTTATCACCATGCCTGGGGCCCGTTCGGCAGGCGGGCCACGCGCCCCTTCACCGAAGCGGCGCGTAGGCTACGGCGTTTGTCGCGCGTTCCGGACGATGACGCCTATCGCACGGGTCTCCTCGATCTCCATCGCGCATTCGATGCGTCGGCCGGTCGCAGGCTGCTCGCGGAGGACGTGCCGGACTTCCTTTCAGGCCGAGTTCAGTTCCGACCCTATGAAGCCGAAATCGGCCGGTTCTTCGCCAGCTCGCGCCGCGCGTCTTCGGCAATGACATGGCGGGCGCGGCAGATGCCATGCCGCTTCCGCCCGTTGCGCGCTCGGCGCGGAGCTTCGGCGCCGCCGAACGGAGGGCCGCATGAACCTCGCCGTCACCTACCCCTATGTGCTGCTTCTCCTCCCGCTTGCCGTGCTGCCGTTGCTTGCCATGGCGCAAGATGCCGAAGGCTATCCCTCGTTGCGAGACGGGAAGCCGGATCCGCTGTCGGTTGCCGTCGATTTTGCGCTGAGGCTCCTTGGCGCCGTTGCCATCGCGTCGCTCGTGCTCGGACTCGCCGGACTGCATCGTCTTGGGCAAAGCATCGAGCGCTTGGGCGAGGGGGCCAATATCGTGCTGCTGTTCGACCGTTCGGCCAGCATGAACGACACCTTCGCGGGCCAAGCACCGACGAAGAGCGGCGAAGAGTCCAAGTCGGCGGCGGCCAAGCGCTTCCTCAAGCAGTTCGTCACCAGTCGCGAGCACGACCGCTTCGGGGTCGCCGCCTTCTCGACCGCGCCGATGTATGTGCTGCCGCTCTCCGATCATAAGGAGGCGACGCTCGGCGCGATCGACGCCATCGAGCAGCCCGGCCTCGCCCTCACCAATGTGGGCAAGGGCCTCGCCATGGCGCTCTCCATGCACGACGCCGACATCCTGTCCACGCAAGGTGCGGACGGCGGCATCGCCAGCCGCGCTATCGTGCTGGTGTCCGACGGCGCGGCGGTGATCAATCGCAAGGTCCAGCAGAAGCTGGAGGCCGCCTTCCTGAAGCGGCCGGTCAATCTCTATTGGATATTCCTGCGCACGGAGAATTCGCGCGGCATTTTCGACAAGCCGGGGCCGGACGACACCGACACGCCCTTCGCCATGCCCGAGCGGCACCTCCACCTGTTCTTCGAGAATCTCAAGATCCCCTACAAGGCCTTCGAGGTGGAGAACCCCGCCGCGGTGGGCGAGGCGGTCGCCGCGATCGACAAGCTCGAGCGGCGGCCCATGCGTTACGACGAGCGGATTCCGCAGAAGGACTTGTCGGGCGTGGCCTATGGGATCGCGGGCGTCGGCCTTCTTCTCTTGGTTCTCGCCAAGCTTGCCGAGGTGAAAGTCTCCGGGCGCGGCGTCTCGCGGCGCGCGCTCCTCGGACTTGCCCTGCTTCTCTCGACGGCGCTTGGGGTGCTGCCGGAGAACGCGGCCGCCGGAGAGATTACCCGGGAGCAGCTCTTGGTCATTCTCGGTGCGTCGGGCGAGGACCGGCCCGATCTGTCGCGCCGCGATCTGACGGGCCTCGATCTGTCCGGCATCGACTTCAAGCGGGCCGATCTCTTCGCCGCCAATCTGAGCGGGTCTGCCGTGCAAGGGGCGAACTTCGCCGGTGCCAATCTCAATCGCATGGTCGCCAACGAGGCCGATTTCGCCGATGCGGATTTCACCGGCGCGGAGATGTTCGCCGTGGTGATGAACGGATCGAACCTCACTGGCGCCGACCTCTCCAAGACCCGCATCATCGGCGAGCTGCGTAACGCGCGCATGGACGGGGCCAAGCTTGTCGACGCCGATCTCGGTGCGGACCCGGCGAACCAGGGCATGGTGCCGGTCCGGCTCGACATGGCGGGCGTGAGCTCGATGGCGCCGATCTCACCGGCGCGAACATGGTCCATACCGTGCTCATCTTCGCGAGCTTGCGCAACGCCACGCTGGTCAAGGCGCGCTTCAACTGGGCCAAGATGTCGGGCGCGCATCTCGACGGCGCCGACGTGGCGGGCGCGGACTTCGCCAATGCGGATTTGTCGGGCGCTACCCTGTCCGATCTCAAAGGGGCGGACAGCGCCGTCGGCCTACCGGAGGCGGAATGATGCGGCGTGCGATGAAGCCTTTGGGAAGACCGGGCCTTCCGCGCCGCGTGCTCGGCTCGCTCTACGCCGCGCGGGTCGTCTTCATGTGGTTCCTGCTCGCCTTGGGGCTCGCCCTGACCATTGCATCCGGTTGGCGCTGGTATGCCGATACGCGGGACAATGCGACGATCAAGGCGCTGGCCGCTGGGGACAATGTGGCGATCGATCCCGAGCGCGCATCGCCCGCGGTGTTGTTTGCGCGTGCCTACTATCTCCTGTGGCGCGACCGGATCGACGAGGCGCAGATCTTGTCGACCAGGCCAATTCCGCGCGGATAAGAAAACGCGCGTCGCGATGCTCTACGACGCCGGCAATACACGGCTTCGCGCCAGCTTCGAAGCCATCGAGCGCGGCAAGTTCGACAAGGCGACGTCCTTCGTCAATCTCGCCAAGGAGGACTACAATCAGGCGCTTCGCCTCGATCCGCAAGCCTGGGACGTGAAATACAATCTCGACGTGGCCGCGCGCCTTGTCCGCGACCTGCCGCAGATCGCGCCGAGCGAGGAGCCCCTTCAGCAGGAACCGCGCAAGGATCTGTGGAGTGATCTGCCGGGCGTGCCGAGGGGCGCGCCATGAACCGTCCTGCGTTTCATGAGCTCCGGTTCTGGCTCCTCGTCGCCGCGCTCCTACTGATCGTCGCGGGGCTCGCATTGCCGCGCGTCAAGCTCACGCGCGAGGCCTATGACGTCATGCGTTCGTGGACATCACCTCAAGCATGAACACGCGCGACGTTTCGCTCGACGGGAAGCCGGCGAGCCGGCTCGATCTCGTCAAGGAGCGCTTGAGCGGCTTCGTGGCGAGCCTGCCGTGCCGCTCCAAGTTCGGGCTTGGGATCTTCACCGCGCGCCGCGTGTTCGTGTTGTTCGAGCCGGTCGAGGTCTGCGAGAACTTCGCCGGCATCGACGCCGCGATCAGCGGGCTCGACTGGCGCATGGCCTGGGAAGGCGACAGCTACATCACGGCCGGCGTGCATGACGCCATCCCCGTGGCAAAGGGGCTCGACACCGATCTTGTGTTCTTCACCGACGGGCACGAGGCGCCGCCGCTTCCCTGGACGGGTATGCCGCCCTTCGAGGGAAAGCCCGGCGAGGTCGCCGGACTGCTTGTCGGCGTAGGCGGTAAGACATTGGTGCCGTTGCAGAAATTCGACGATTCCGGAAGCGAGATCGGCGTGCTCGGCGTCGACGACGTGCTCCAGGAGAATCGCTCCGGCCAGCCGCCGCCCGATGCGTCCTCGCGTCCGGGCTGGCACCCGAAATGGGCGCCGTTCGGCGACATGCGCGCAAACAACAACGAGCACATGACCTCGGTGAAGGAGGACCATCTGAAGGGATTGGCCAGCCAGACGGGCCTCGCTTACGCACATCTCGACGGTGCCGGGCCGCTGCTCCGCGCCTTCGAGACGGTCGCCCGTCCGCGCGCCGTCGTGGTCGCCACGGATATCAGGCCTTACCCGGCGGCGCTGGCGCTGTTGCTGCTCGTTCTTCTCTACGGCGCCTTGCCGCTGCGCGACCGTCTGGCGGCGCGTCGCGTCGCGAGCGCACCGCAGTCCCGCTTCCATTCCGCAAACGTCAAACCGAAAGAGGCGCATTGATGAGTCTGTCCCACGTCTTGGCGTGTTTCGCCGTCCTTACCCTGCTTGCCGTGACGCCTGCCGCCGCGCATGGGCCGACCCCCCAGAAGGTCGAGCAGTCGATCGCCATCGCCGCGCCGCCGGAGACGGTGTGGGCGGCGGTGAAGGATTTCGACGGGCTCGCGGGGTGGAACCCGCTGGTGGAGTCAAGCAAGGGAAGTGGCGGCAACGCCGCGGACGGCACACGCGTCGTGGTGCTGAAATCGGGCGGTCAGCTCATCGACAGTCTCGACGAGTATCTCGATGACGAGATGTCCTACTCCTATCGCCTGGCTACGCCAGACATCGAGTCCTTCCCCGCCAGCTTCTATTCGTCGACGCTCATGGTGAAGCCGGGCGCCAACGGCGGCAGCGAAGTCATATGGGACGCGCGGCTCTATCGCGCCGACACAGGCAACTTCCCGTCCGAGACACAGAACGACCAGGCGGCCATCGAGGCGGTCACGCGGTACTTTCAGGAAGGCCTGAAAACCCTGAAGGAGCAGGTCGAAGCGCAATAGAGGAGGACGCCATGCTCGCGACGCTCAAGAGGTTGGCCGCGGCGGTTGCGCCGCTGGTCCTGGCGTCCGCGATTGCCGCCTCAGCGCAGGCCGCGGCGCCGCTTCTCTATGTCACCAATCAGACCGATAACAGCGTTTTGGTGATCGATACCGGCAGCGACGCCAAGGTGGCGACGCTCGCCGTGGCGTCGGGGCCGGCCATGATCACCGCCGCGCCCGGAGGACGGCATATCTACATCACCCATCCCGAAGCTGGGCAGATCTCCATCCTCGATGGGCATCGGCTCGGTGTGCCGAGACTGCTCGACGTGGGCGGTGCGCCGTTCGGTATCGCCGTGGCGAGCGACGGCCGCTTGTTCGTCAGCGATTGGAACCGAAACCTGCTCCTCGTGCTCGACGGCGAGACCGGCAGCAAGATCGCCGAGATCTCGGTCGGACACGCGCCGGCGCATGTGGCGCTGCGCCCCAGAGCCGGCGTGCCTTCATCGCCAATCGCGAGGACAACAGCCTGAGCGTGGTCGACACCGACCGGTTGATCGTGATCGCCACGGTCGCGGTCGGCCATGCGCCTTTCGCGCTCGCCGTCTCGCCGGCGGGCAACAGAGTCTATGTGGCCAATGTGCAGGGTGGCGACGTTTCGGTGCTGGGCGCCGACAGCCTGGCGCGGATCGGAACCGTGCGTGTTGGCGCCATGCCCTACGGCGTCGCCGTCGCGCCCGGCGGCGACCGGATCTTCGTCGCCAATCAGCAGTCGGGCACGGTGAATGTGGTGGATGCCGCGTCTCTGGTGGCGACCTATCGCGCCAAGGTGGGGCGCTATCCCGAGAGCATCGTCATGCTTCCCGACGGCAGCAAGGCCTATGTGGTCAACTGGATGTCCGGGGACATCTCCGTGCTCGATGGCGAGACCGGCCGGGAGTTGAAGCGGCTCGACGCCGGCGAGGGCGCGCGCGGCCTCGCGATCGTTCCCTCCGGCTAGCGGGCTCGCGCGATGATCGAGGCGGCGAGGCATCTTCATTGGCAATGGAGGCTGGGGCTTTGGCTGCTGCCGCTGCTCGGAACATCGGGCGCGCTGGCGTTGTCCGGTGCCACCACCGACGGCGCCGACCGCTTTCCCTTCGTGGTGGCCATTACCTATCAGGGCCGGCTCATCTGCTCTGGCACGGTCGTCTATCCCCGCATCGTGGTGACGGCCGCGCATTGCCTGCAAGAGTCGGTCAGCGTGGGCGGTACGCGCATCTACGTGGACTCCTATGTGGAGCCGGGCACGCTCGGCGTGATGTGGTGCGGATGGGCCGCAACACGTCTTACAAGGTGACGAAGACGGCGATCGCGCCGGGCTGGCTCGCGAATGGCGCGGGCGCGGGCGCGTTCAAGCGGCTGCCATATGATCTAGCTCTGCTCGTGACGGAGGATCCGATCGAAGTGGGAGCGCCGGAAAGCGAGCTCGTGTTGGACACGCAGCCTTCGCTTCCGGAGGCGTCACGACGGGGCGTGCTCGTGGCGTTCGGCGGCGAGCATTGCGCCTCCTACAGTCAATGCGACGATGCGGGCGTCCGCCGGGTGCTGCCGGTGGTGATCAAGGACGGCGCCGACTGTTTCCCCAGCCGCCGCGAGCGAGAGGCGGGTCTTCCGGGGGCCATGTGGTGCATGGAATCGGCGGCCATGCCGGGCGATAGCGGCGGCGCGCTTCTCGTCGAGGCGGCGGATGGGAAGCTCTCTTACGTGGGCGTGATCTCGGTGCGGCGAGGGCTGCCGCTTGAGCTTTTCGCCCTGGCGTCGACGCGGCGCAGCGCGGCCGCGGCGATCTCGGCCAATCGCGACTTCATCTTGGAGACGGCGCGGGCGCTCGGCTACGCGCCGCTCAGTTCGGGTCCATGAGCGGCGTGATCTTGTCCTTCATCTCGACGATCAGCGTGTAATTCTCCTGCAGCGGCTCGAGCCGCGCCAGCTTGTCGCCGATCAACTTATACTGGGCGACGGTCTGCTGCTTCTGCTCGGCGCTCAGGGTCGGGTCGCGTTCGGCTTGGGCGATGTTCGCCTTGACCGCCTCGTCGAGCGAGCCGGGCTTCTTGCCCTGCATGGCATAGACGTAGGTCATGGTCACCGAGGAGGCGACGTCGGTCCACTGGTTGAGGCTCTCGAAGCCGTGCTCGGCGGCGACGGCCTCTAGAGCTTTCCGCTTGGCGGCCGGCATCGCGGCGATACCGGCGGCGCCGGCCTGCGCGGGCAACTCGGTGCCGCCGAACTTGGCGGCTACGCGCCGCATGTCGGGGAAGGACGCGATCAGCCGGTCGACCATGTCCGCGGTCAACGGCACCTGACGCACGGAGGCGGTGATCTTGTCGATGTCGGCAGGGTCGAAGCCGCCGCCGGGCGCGGCTTGCGCCAGCGCCGCCGCGGGCGCGGCGAGTGACAGAAGGAGCGCGAAGGCCAGCGAGAGCGGCCGGACGCGCGATAGGCGAGGCGACAGGGGAGAACTCATCTGAAAACGCATCGGGGCAACTCATCGTGGGGGATGGACGATCTCATCGTCTACACGAGGCGCTGGGCCCCCGCGATGCCAGGCTTGCTCATTTTGCCATGGGAAAAGTCCATGGCTCCGTTGTCCGTCAAAGAGGTGCCGCGCAGCCTTGCTCTAGAGGAGAGTTTTAAAGCCGGGAGAGCGCCCGCTTGCCGCGCCTCATCGGAAGTAAGCGCCGAGCGTTGCAAGGTTGCACGACTGGACCCGGGTCGCGGTCTGAGCCGCCAAGGCAATGTCGCCAAGTCTTGAAAGCCACGAACTTGCTGCGTGAACGAGAAGGTAGACCGCGACCGCCAGGAGAAGACCGAGACCCACGCGAGGAAAAACCTCGTAGGCGAGGGTGTCGAACCAGCCAAGCGCCTGCTGCTCCGACTTCCGAGCGACCGTTTCGTATGCGCTAAAGACACCAGCGAGGAAGGGCGCCGTAGCGAAGAGAAGCCCGAGCCGGCAGGCACGCCTGGGTAAGATCAAGCCCCGTCTCCAATCATGCGTGCGGCGTCGGTTTGGTCTTCCATTGGAGCATTTCGATTTGCCGCCAGCCTCAACTTCGCAAAAGCTCTCGCCGATGCTATAGTCCTAAGGCATACGGAACCTACTAGATTGAGTGGGGTCACGATGTCCGAAAGTTGCGATACCGCTCTCGCGGAATACCAGCTGCGACAGCTTGAACTTGCGGACGCCTTCGCCGCCATGCTTGCGATGGCCGCGGCGGCGACAGTCTCGGCAGTATTGTTGCTTGCAGCAATCGGCATTTTGATTGCCGCGTCCGCCGTCATCGGCACGCCCGCTGGCTTGGTTAGCTGGATTGTGATCTTGGGGGCAGTCGGCGTCGCAGTGCTAACCGCCGCGATGTTCCTTTTCAGCTTCGTCATGCTTGTTAATGCCTATCTAGAATGGCGTGCGGCCATGGATAGACGGCAAAGGGCCTACGCAGACCTTTTCGCGAAATGCCAAAACGAACCAGACCGGATACCCCCGCCGCCGATTGGATGACCGTCTAGGTCGCCCCAATCAGCCCCACCAGCTTAGCAGCATTCACGGCAATGCGCCGCGCCTCGTGGTGGGAGCCTCCCTCAATCAGTGGCCTCCCCGGGTCGGAGCCTGAGTCATTGATAATGGTGACCCCGACAGGATTCGAACCTGTGACCCTCAGATTAGGAATCTGATGCTCTATCCGACTGAGCTACGGGGCCATTGGGATGGCTCTCTCTGGATTTAGAGGAGGCTAGAGGCGCCCGCAACCCGGGAAACGGGCAGTTCCCGGTGCGGAAGGCGTCCGTGGCGTCCAGCCCGGCGGCTCCGCCGGGGCGCGATGCCGTTTGCACAACCGCTAGAAGGCGTTAGGCTACTCGCCGGGAGAGGCGCTACCGAAGGTTGCCTCCTGGAGGGTGTCAGTCATGTCGGCCGCTCGGGACCAAGCGGGGACGGTCGCCGCCGCGATCATGCGTATGCTGGGCGGGGATTCGGCACAAGCCGACACCGAGTCGGTGACGCTGCTCATCGAGCAGGCGCTCTGCCAGGCGGTCCAAGAGCAGGAAAAGCGCAGCTTGGAGCATATCGCCGAGGTGCAGGCTTCGGCGCACGCTCATCTCAGCCGCCTGCTCAATACATCGCCCGCGGTGATCTATTGCCGGTCGGCCGAAGGCGATTACGCACCGACTTTCGTCAGCGACAGCATCAGCCGGTTGTTCGGCTGCTCGCCGCGCGAGTATCTCGCGGACCCGTATCTGTGGCGTGACTTCGTTCACCCCGACGATGTTCAGCGCATCAATGCGTGGGTCGACGTGATGTTCGAGAACGATACGCGCTCGATCGAATATCGCATCCGCCGGCCCGACGGCTCCTATTTCTGGGTTCACGACCGGCAGCAAGTGGTGCGCGACGAGACGGGCGCTCCCATCGAGATCGCGGGCTCCTGGACCGACGTGACCGAGCGCAAGGAAGCAGAGGCGGAGAGGCGCGCGGCACGGGAGCGGCTCGACCTGCTGCTCGATGTGGCGCCCGTGGTGATCTACAGCTTCGCCGCGACCGGCGATTTCGCGCCGACCTTCGTGAGCGCGAATATCCAGCGGCTGCTCGGCTACCGGCAGGAAGAGTATCTGGAGGGCGCCGGCTTCTGGCGGGATCACGTGCATCCCGACGATCTGCCGAGACTCGAGGCGCAGCAGTCGGAAGTGTTCAGCAAGGGTATGCATCTCGCCGAATACCGCTTCCTCGACAAGCACGGCTCCTATTGCTGGCTTAGCGACGAACAGCAGCTCATCCGTGACAAGCAGGGAAACCCGATCGAGGTGGTGGGCTCGTGGAGCAATATCGACGCGCGCAAAGAGGCTGAAGAGGCATTCCAGGCGTCCCAGATCGAGTTGGCCAAGGCGACCGAGGCCGCGCTCGAGGCGAACGAGGCCAAGAGCATCTTCCTCGCCAATATGAGTCACGAAATCAGGACGCCGATGAACGCCATTATCGGCCTGTCCCATCTCGCGCTGAAAACGGACCTGAGCCCGCGCCAGCGCGACTACGTGCTTAAGATCAAGAGCTCGGGCCAGCATCTGCTCGGCATCATCAACGACGTTCTCGATTTCTCGAAGATCGAGGCAGGCAAGTTGTCGATCGAGAATATCGACTTCGATCTCGACAAGGTGCTGGAGAATGTCGCGAACTTGATGTCCGAGAAAGCCTCGGCCAAGGGGCTGGAGTTGATCTTCGACGTCGAGCAAGGGGTGTCGGCCCATTTCAAGGGCGATCCGTTGCGCCTCGGACAGATCCTGATCAATTTCTGCTCGAATGCCGTGAAGTTCACCGAGACCGGCGAGATCTGGGTACAGGTCCGCGTAGCCGAGGACTGCGCCGACAGCCAGCTCGTCGACTTCTCGGTCACCGATACCGGGATCGGCATGACCCAGGAGCAGGTCGAGCGCCTGTTCCAGGCTTTCGAGCAGGCGGACGCCTCGACCACCCGCCGGTATGGCGGCACAGGCCTCGGGCTTGCCATCTCCAAACAGCTCATCGAACTCATGGGCGGGTCCGTCGAGGTCGAGAGCACGCCAGGCGAGGGCAGCGTGTTCCGCTTCACGGCGCGGCTCGGCAAGAGTTCCGCGGCGCCGCGTCCGCGGTTGCTGCAGTCCGACCTGCGCGGCCGGCGCGTCCTGGTCATCGACGACAATTCGCATGCGCGGACCGTGCTGGCGACGATGCTGAATAGCATGACTTTCATGGCCGACGAGGCGGCGTCGGGCGAGGAAGCGCTCGAGATGCTGCGCCAGGCGGGGCAGTCGGGCGCCCGTTACGAGATCGTGTTCATCGACTGGCAGATGCCCGGCCTCGACGGCATCGAGACGGGCAAGCGCATCCGCGAGTTGCTCGACGGCGCAAAGCCGCCTCATCTGGTGATGGTCACGGCGTATGGCCGCGAGGAGGTGCTGAAGCAAGCCGAAGAGAGCGGCTTCGAGAATGTCCTGATCAAGCCGGTGACATCGTCGATCCTGTTCGACACCGCGGTCGTGGCGCTCGGCGGCGAGCTGGGCGGCATGGAGCCGGCCAACACGAGTCCATCCTTGGACGTCGCTCGCTTGCGTGGCGCCAGAGTCCTGTTGGTCGAAGACAATGTGATCAATCAGGAAGTGGCCGTGGGCCAGCTCGAGGACGCCGACGTCTTCGTCGACGTGGCGGAGAACGGCGAGCAGGCCATCCGGTTGATCGAGAAGAATGATTACGACGTGGTGCTGATGGACATGCAGATGCCGGTGATGGATGGGGTCGCTGCTACGCGCATCTTGCGGTCCGACCGGCGCTATCAGGACTTGCCGATCATCGCCATGACCGCCAACGCACTGTCGACCGATCGTGAGTTGTGCCTGGAGGTCGGCATGAACGATCACATCGCCAAGCCGATCGATTCCCCACCAGTTGTTCGGCACTTTACTGCGGTGGATCCGTCGGGACGAGCCTGACAGTGGTCCTGAGGCCACGAATGGCGCGGAGGCCAAGCGCGGCGCGGAAGACGACGGGGGCTGGGAGTCCTTGGAGCTCAAGGGCATCGATGCCGATGCGGGCTTGCGCTTCACCGGGGGGAGCCGCAAACGCTACGTGGCTCTCTTGGGCAAATTCGCCGAACAACAAGGTGGCACGGTAGAGATCATTCGGCTGGCGCTGTCGAATGGCGACGCGGCGGCGGCTGAGCGCGCGGCCACTCGCTCAAAGGCTCCGCCGCGACGCTCGGGGCGGCACAGCTGGCGGTCGCCGCGGCCGAGACGGAGAGCGCCGTCAGGGAAGGGCGGGATGCGGAGGATACGCTGAGATCCTTGTCGATGAGCTCGATCCGGTGATCAAGTCCATCATGACCTCACTGCCCGCCGAAGCCGATGGCTCCAGCCAAGCCCCGGGCGGAGATCCGGACGCCGTCGCCGCGCCGCTCGCCCGTCTCAAGCAGCTTCTGGAAACCGACGACGGGGAGGCCGCGGACTTCATGATCGAGGTCAAGCCTCAGCTCGCCGGCGTTCTCACCCCGGCGGAGGTCAAAGCGCTCACCGATCAGGTCGGCAATTTCGAGTTCGAGGCGGCGCTGAAATGCCTATCGGGAATCGCCTCCCGCCTCTCGCTCGACATTGGAGGGCAGTGATGTTGAGCTCGCACCGGAAGCTCGTGCTCATCGTCGACGACACGCCGACCAACGTCACCGTGGTGTCGGGAGTGCTTAAGGATCAGTTCCGCACCAAGGTGGCGACCAATGGCGAGAAGGCGCTGGCGATCGCCATGGGGCTTGAGAAGCCGGATCTCATCCTGCTCGACGTGATGATGCCGGGCATGGACGGCTACGAGGTTTGCCGCCGCCTCAAGGCGAATCCCGACACGGCCGAGATCCCCATCATCTTCCTGACGGCGAAGACCGACTCCGTCGACGAGGAGAAGGGGTTCGAGGTCGGCGCCGTCGACTACATTCATAAGCCGTTCTCGACGCCAATCGTTCTCGCCAGGGTGAAGACGCAACTGGCGTTGCAGGAGGCGGTGAGCGAGGCGCAAGAGGCGCGCGCGCAAGCCGACCAGTTGCTCCATGCGCTGTTGCCGAAAAAGGCCGCCGACGAGATTCGTAATTTCGGAACCGTGATTCCGCGGCGCTATGAGAATGTCGCCGTGCTGTTCTGCGACGTGACTAATTTCACCGCCTATTGCGATCAGCATGAGCCCGAGGAGGTGGTGTCACGGCTCGACGCGCTGTTCGTCATCTTCGAGCGCGTCGCGGCGAAGCACGGGTTGGAGAAAATCAAGACCATCGGCGACGGCTTCATGGCGGCGGCGGGCTTGCTGCACGAGATCGAAGATCCTATCGGCTCGGCGGTGCGCTGCGGTCTGGAGATGGCCTCGACCCTGGTCGAAGCGCATCTCGGCTGGGAGGTGAGGGTCGGCGTCCATGCCGGGCCCGTGGTCGCCGGTGTCGTCGGCCAGGAGCGGTATCAGTTCGATATCTGGGGCGACACGGTCAATCTCGCGGCGCGCATGGTCGGCATGGGCGCATCGGGGAGCGTCGCCGCCACGCGGGAAATCTGGGAGCAGCTGTCGTCCTCCTTCCACGGCGAGTCGTTGGGCGAGATCGAGGTCAAAGGCAAGGGCGCCATCGCCATTTTCGGCATCAGGGCGCATCCGCCGGCATAAGAGTCTGCCATGGGATGCCGGTTCACGCGCCGCTTGATTGGGTTTGTCGGCGCAGCCCTCTGGCTTGCGCCGCCCGCCGTTGCTTGCGACCTGCCGGTAGCCGAGACCGCGACCGTTGCCTCGGTCGAAGACGGAGAAACCCTCGAGCTCACCGACGGCCGCAAGGTGCGGCTGCTTGGTATCAAGGCTCCGTCGGCGCCGCTCGGCTGGAAGGGCGAGGATCCTTGGCCGTTCGTTGCGGAGGCGACAGCGGCGCTCGCGCGGCTTGCGACGGGTGCCACGGTCGAGCTCGGCTTCGACGAGCGCCGGCAGGACCGGTACGGCCATCTCCTGGCCCAGGTCACCGTGCTACGGGGCGAGGAGAGGCTGTGGCTGCAAGACGACCTCGTCGCGCGCGGCTTTGCCCGGGTCTACTCCCTTTCCCGCACCCGCGCTTGTGTCGCCGAACTCTTGGCGCGGGAGGATGAGGCACGCCGTACCCGGCGCGGCCTTTGGCGTTCATGGGCTTATCGCGTGGAAGACGCCGGCGACGTGAAGCGCCTGGGCCGGCTCACCCATAGCTATCAGCTGGTCGAGGGACAGGTTCACGCGGTCGGCGAGGGGCGCAAGCTGATCTATGTGAACTTCGCCAAGGACTGGCGGCACGACTTCACCATCACCATCGCGCGAAAAGACTTGGCCGCGTTCGAGGCCGCCGGTCTCGACCTCGAGCGGCTTGCCGGCAAACGCGTGCGGGTGCGGGGCGTCGTCGAATGGTGGAATGGACCGATGATCGCCGCCACGACCCCAGAGCAGATCGAGGTCCTGGACCCGGCGCCCGCGCTCTGAGCGGGCTGCCCCACAAAAGGAAAGGGCCGGGCGTTGTCGCCCGGCCCTGACCGAATTGCGGATGTCGCGGCCGAGGTGCCTTACGCGGCCTTGGTGCGCGCGGCGTCTTCTGCGGCCATCTTGTTGTGGCGGGCCGTCTTGGCGAGCACATCGTCGATCTTGGCGATGGCGGACGCCTCGTCCAGCTTCTCCACGGCGGCCAGTTCGCGGGCCATGCGGTCCAGCGCGGCTTCATAGAGCTGACGCTCGGAATAGGACTGCTCGGGCTGGGCCTCGGAGCGGTACAGGTCGCGGACCACCTCGCGATGGAGATGAGATCGCCGGAGTTGATCTTGGCTTCGTATTCCTGGGCGCGCCGGGACCACATGGTGCGCTTGACGCGCGCCTTGCCCTTGAGCGTGGTGAGGGCCTTCTTGAGGATCTTGTCTTCCGAGAGCTTGCGCATGCCGACGCTCTCAAGCTTCGAGGTCGGGACCCGCAGGGTCATCTTGTCCTTCTCGAAGTTGATCACGAATAGCTCGAGCTTAGCACCAGCAATTTCCTGCTCTTCGATGCTCACGATTCGGCCAACGCCGTGCGCCGGATAAACGATATACTCGTTCGTCCGGAAACCGTGTCTTTGCTGGGGTCTCTTTTTCTCGGGCATACTCTCGCCTCATCTATTGAAATTGTTTAGTGGGCGCAAAACCGAGTGGCGTGAGCTCGCCCGCTTCTTTATGCCAGCGAAAATATACTGGCATCCGCCTTTGGGCGGGGTGCGGGCACAAGATGAGCGGTCGATCAGGTGGCCTGATCGCGCCAACTCCCCCAAGTCAGAAAAAAAAGCGCGCCTAAACGGCGTCGCCCTCTTGGTGCTTCACGCGCCGACAGTCTGCGCCATTTCAAAAGGACCATAACACAAATTTAGTGAATCTGAAAGGCGTGCTGTGCCGCAGCACGGCCCTTTCGGCGCCGCAATATGCGACATTTTGGCACTAAGGTTAACGCTTAACCCGTTGAAGGGCTTAGTCCCCTTCGCCGGGGTCGGCGGAGAAATATTTCTGAAATTTGTCGGGCTCGGCCACGAAATCGTCGGCGTTGGCTGGGGCATCCTTCTTGGTCGTGATGTTCGGCCAAGTCTCGGAATATTGCCGGTTCACCTCGAGCCACTGGTCGAGCTCCGGCTCGGTGTCGGGCTTGATGGCGTCCACGGGGCATTCCGGCTCACAGACGCCGCAATCGATGCATTCGTCCGGATGGATGACCAGCATGTTGGCGCCCTCGTAGAAGCAATCCACGGGGCAGACCTCGACACAGTCGGTGTACTTGCACTTGATGCAGACTTCAGTGACGACGTACGTCATCGTTCCCACACGCTTTCGGCTTCGCCCAGCCCATTATTCTAAGCCCTTGCGGGCTGACGGATGAGCCCTGGGAGCGCCCTGCCTATAACAATCGCGCCAGCAGCACAAGGCGCTGTACCGCCCGGCAAACGGTGATTTTCAGGATGGCCCCCGGGTTGTGGCGGGCAGCTTTAGGTTGAATTTCACGGTTCTCCCTAAGCCCGCGTCAATCAATTTATGGCACCCGAAGAGTTTGAGCACGAGCGCTCGCCACTGGGGGATGGAATAACCCGATGCACGACCTGACCGAGGTGAGCGGCAAGCGTCAGCAGATGACGCATGTCTGGCCATTGCTCGCCGTCGGGATGCTTGGCTTGGCACTGGCCGTGGCCGCCTGGGTCGCCGTGTCGGTGTGGGAGAAGCGGCTCGCCAAGGCGAAGTTCAACGACGTCGCCGGCGACTATGCGACGGTTCTGCAAAACGGGTTTGACCACTATGTCGGCGACATCTTCGCGGTGCGCGCCTTCTACGACGCTTCCAAGACTGTCGACGCCGAGGAGTTCATCCTCTTCACGAGTCGCGTCATCGACAGCCACGGTCACGACTCCCTGATGCAAGTCACCTGGAGCCCCCTTGTGACCGGCCAGGAGCGGTCGGCATTCGAGCGGGCACAGAGAGGACGCGGACTGACGGACTTCACAATCGCGCGTTGGACATTGACCGGTCCTATCCGGCCCGAAGCGCAGCGGCCCGAATATTTCCCGGTGTTGTTCGCGACGGGTCCCGAGGCATCGTCTCTGATCGGCCTCGACCTCTATTCGGAGCCTTCGCGCCGCGACGCTATTCAGCGTGCTTTGGCCGACGGCGGCATGGCGACGGCCCAGAACGTCACGCTCCGGCGCGGGGGCGGCGAGGCGCGCGGCTTCTTCGTTGCGCTGCCGGTCTACAGAGGCAGCCCACTACAGAGTCGGCGCCAAGATCTTCTCGGCGTGGTCGCCGCTTCCTTTCGCACCAAGCCGCTGATCAATCGCATCATTGACGAGGTTGAGCTGCCCCAGAGCGTTGACCTCTATCTCTATTCGGCGAACGCTGAGGGCAACACCATGCCCGTCTATGCGCGTGAAGTCGCTTCCGTGCCCCATCTGTCCGTCCCGCCCGTGACCAAGGCGCAAGTCGAAGGCCTGCCCCACTGGTCAAGACCAATTTCTGTCGGCGATGTGCATTGGGATCTGTTCGCCGTGCCGACGAAAGCGGGGCTGATCAATTTCTATCGGTCTTGGTTCGCCGCAGCTCTGGTCGCTTTGGTGTTCGCCGCCGTGCTGGCCTATATGTGGGCAAGCTTGCGCGACGCATTGCGGCTCGAGCGCGCCAACCAAAGGATCCTCCAGCTCGCCCAGACCGATATTCTGACGACGCTGGCGAACCGCCGGGCCTTCATGAAGCGTCTGACCATGGCCTTCGCGGCGAGCTTGCGTGGCGCTCCGCCCTTTGCGGTGCTCTATCTCGACATCGACGATTTCAAGGACGTGAACGATACGCTCGGTCATGCCATGGGTGACAAGCTGTTGATGGCCATCGTCGAACGGCTGAAGGCCGTCGTGCGGGAAGACGACCTGGTGGCGCGCTTCGGCGGTGACGAATTCGCGGTCCTGACCGGGAATGTGAGCGAGCCGACGGAGGCCGGCACATTGGCGGCGCGGATCGGCGAGGTGCTTGCCGAACCCTTCATGATCGACGACCACAAGATCTCCGTCACCTCGAGTATCGGCATCGCGATGTTCTCGCGGGAGGTCTCCGGACCGGACGCGATGATGGTTCAAGCCGATCTGGCGCTTTATGGCGCCAAGGATGAAGGGCGCAACTGCTTCCGCTTTCATAGCGAGAATCTCGACCAGCAGGTGCACGAACGCGTGCGGGTGGCCGACGAACTGCGAACGGCGCTGGATGAAGGGGAGCTCGAACTCTATTACCAGCCGCAGGTGGAGCTGGCCACGGGCCGCGTGACGGGTCTTGAGGCGTTGGTGCGCTGGAACCACAAGACAAGGGGGTTGCTGACGCCCGCCTCGTTCGTGCCGATCGCCGAACGGACAGGCGCCATTTTGCCGCTCGGAAATTGGGTGTTCGACGAGGCGTGCCGGCAGATGAAGGCGTGGCACGCCGAGGGGGTGGCGCCGGAAGTGCTCGCGGTCAATGTTTCCGGCATTCAACTCAAGAGCGGGGCCGAGCTCGAGCGTGAAGTCGAGGCGAGCCTGGTGAGATGGAACGTCAATCCGAATGACGTTGAGCTGGAGCTCACCGAGTCGGTGCTCATGGAGGTTACCCAGCGGCACAGCAACACGCTGGAGAATTTGCGCCGGCTGGGGACGAGGATCGCCATCGACGATTTCGGCACCGGCTACTCGTCGCTCAAATATCTGACCACCTATCCGGTCAACCGGCTGAAGCTGGCGCAGGAGTTCGTGTTCCGCGTCACCGTCGACTATCGCAACGCCGCGGTGGTCAGGGCCGCCATCCGGCTCGCGCACGAGCTCGGTCTCGACGTGATCGCCGAGGGTGTCGAGACCGAAGCGCAGATGCGCTTTCTGATCGGCGCCGGTTGCGAGCAGGCCCAAGGCTATTATTTCAGCCGGCCGGTGACGGCCGCGATGCCACCGCGATCCTCCGCGAAGGACGGATCGCACCGGCCCCGGCGAAGCCCAATTCACCTCGGCGGCGTGACGAGGTTTAGCTGTCGCCGCCGAGAAAGGCGTCCAGGCGGCGGCGATCACGCTTGGTCGGCCGCTTGCCGGTTCGTGAAGCCTTGTCGGGCTCCGGCGCGTCCGCCGGCGTGAGGTCGTCATAGAGTGTCTGTGCCAGGCTCGCCGGGCCGCGGCGCTCGGTGAAATCGGCCACGCGCACAACCGACAGCCGTCCCCCATGGGTCGCCGTCACCACGTCGCCGCCATGAACCAGTCGGCTCGGCTTGAGCACGCGGTCGCCGTTGATCCGGACCTTGCCCTCGGCGATCAGGCGTGCGGCGCCGGTGCGGGTCTTCGTGAGCCTGGCGCACCAGAGCCATTTGTCGAGCCGCTGCTCAAGCATGAGAGGCGAGCGTCAGCTGGTCTCGGACCGGTCGCGCGCGACAAGGGTCGCCCGCAGCTCCTTGAGGGCGGCGAAGGGCGAGTTCTCCATGGCGGCGGCGGCGCGCTCGCGCTTGGCTTGGCGCTGCTCGGCCTGGCGCTGCGCTTCGGCATGGTCGCGGCCCTTGCCCTGACCGTGACCCCGGCGCGGTGGGCGCTGGGCGCCCTTGGGGCGGTCCTTCGTGCGGTCCTTGGCGCCCTCTCTGGCCCGGTCGCCCCGCGGCGACTTGGCCGCGGCACGGGGTGGGCGATGGGGCTCCTTGCGCCTGCCGGGACGCCAAATCTCATCAAAGGCCGGTTCGGCCGGCTGGGCGCTCGCGGGAGCGTCTTCAGACGAAGCCACCACTTCGGCCTTCGCGGTCTGCTCGGGCTCTGCGGCCTCTTGCGGCGCTGGCTCGGAGACGGCCGCCTCGCCGGCGCCGTTGCCGGCCTCGAGCTTGCGCCGTTCCAGCCGGAAGCCGAGCGCGCGCAGGATCGAGGCGAACTCATCGCCCGAACAGCCGACCATGGACATGAGCTCCGGCACGACCCGGAAGCCCCCGTCGCCGGTGGCGCCAGATGGCACGGGCGCCGGGTTGTCTGAGGCGCCGTCCGGCTTGTTGAGGGCTGCGTCTTGCGCGGGCGCGGCGGCTTCCGTCGGGGAGTCGCCTTCGGCCGCGGCTTCCGCCGCGGCGGTGGCTTCGTTCCCCTCGTTCTTCGTCGGCCGCCAAGTGACACGCGTGCGGATCAGATCGGACAGCCGCTCCAGCATGTCGATGCGCACGGCGCGGGTGCGGCCACATGGAAGCCGGCGGTGCGCCAATAGGGCTCGGGCAGGGCCGGGTCGGCGGGGACCGAGGTGAGGCCCTGTTGCGGGCGCGCCGGGAGGTTGTCTGGGTCGACGCCGTGGGCTTGGCCGTCGTGCAGCGCCCACAGCAGCAACAGCAACTCCGCCGCCGCCGGTTTGAGCAGGGCGGGGAAGTAGAGATTGAAGGCGCCGAAGCGGACGCCGTATTTGCGCAATTGGCCGCGCGCGTCTGGTCGAGCGCCTTGATCTCGGCGGAGGCCGTATCGCGGCGGAGCACGCCGAGATTCTCGGTCAGGCGGAAGGCAAGCCCGCGCGACAGACCGGAGAGGTCCGGGGCTTCGCTCAAGGCCACCAGCGGCTTCAGCCGCTCCTCGAGATGCGCGGCGAGCCAGCCTTGCAGGCGGGTCTCGATCCGCTCCAAGTCGGCGGGGGCGAGATGCTCGTCGGAGAAGATCTGGAAGCGGGGCTTCAGCGCGGTCTCGCCGCGCTCAAGCTTCCCGATCTCGGACGCCTGCCAGATGATCCGCCCGCCGGGCGACAACGTGATGGCGGCGTCGGGCGCGGCGGCAAGTGCTGCGGCCCGCGTGGCGAGCTCGGTGGCGAGCACTTGCGTGGCCGCGTGGCGCGCCGCCTTGCCGTCGATGCCATCGCTTGCCCCATCGGGCGTGAAGCGGAAGCCGTCGAGGCGGCCGACATAATGATTCTCGACAAGAATCTGACCGTCAGAACTGATCTCGGCCATCATCTCCTCCTTATCGCGTAGTCGCCGCATGAGGACGCTGGTGCGGCGGTCAACGAAACGTTGTGTCAGGCGTTCATGAAGGGCGTCGGACAATGTGTCCTCAATCGCCCGCGTCCGGTCTTGCCAATGCTCGGGATCGTGCAGCCATTGGGCGCGATGGGACACGAATGTCCAGGTGCGAATTTGGGCGAGGCGGTTCGACAGGGTATCGAGGTCGCCGTCGGTGCGGTCGGATTGGGCGACCTGATTGGCGAACCAGTCCTCCGGAATCTTGCCCTCCTCGCTCATGACGAAGCGGTAGAGCGTGGCGGCGAGCTCGGCATGATTTGCCGGCGACACCCGGCGATAGTCGGGGATTTGGCACATCTCCCATAGGAGGCCCACCGCCGCCGGTCCCCGGGCCGCATCGAGCACGGCCTCGTCGCGGGTCACGTTCTCGAGCGCGATCACGTCGTCGACCATGCGGGAGCGGGTGAGGCGCCGGTGGTCCGGCATCTCGCGCAAGCTCTCCTTCAGCGCGTCGATCGAGGTGAAATCGAGCTTGCGGCTGCGCCACTGCAGCACGCCGACCTGATCGAAATTGTGGTTCTCCAGCCGCTCGATCAGCTCGGCCTCGAAGGGCGGCACCTGGCCGGTGACGCCGAAGGTGCCGTCATTCATATGGCGGCCGGCGCGGCCGGCGATCTGGCCGATCTCCGCCGGGGTCAGGTTGCGATGGTTGTGGCCGTCGAATTTGCGGATGCCGGCGAAAGCCACATGGTCGAGATCGAGGTTTAGCCCCATGCCAATGGCGTCGGTCGCCACCAGAAAATCCACGTCGCCGTTCTGATAGAGCTCGACCTGGGCGTTGCGCGTGCGCGGGCTGAGCGCGCCGAGCACCACCGCGGCGCCGCCGCGCTGACGGCGCACCAGCTCGGCGATGGCGTAAACGTCGTTGACCGAGAAGGCGACGATGGCCGAGCGGCGGGGCAGGCGGGTGATCTTCTTCTCGCCGGCATAGGAGAGGTGAGACAGGCGCGGGCGCGACACGAGATTGGCGCCGGGAAGCAGCTCGCGAATGGCATCGCGCATGGTCGCCGCGCCGAGCAGCAGCGTCTCGTTGAGGCCGCGTGCGTGAAACAGGCGGTTGGTGAACACGTGGCCGCGCTCGGCGTCCGCGGCGAGCTGGATCTCGTCGACGGCGACGAAGTCCGCCTCGAGTTCCTGGGGCATGGCCTCGACCGTGCACACATAGAAGCGCGCGCCCGGCGGCTTGATCTTCTCCTCGCCGGTTATGAGCGCGACCTGGCCGACGCCGGCGCGGGCCACCACCTTGTCGTAGACTCGCGCGCCAACAGGCGCAGGGGCAGGCCGATGACGCCGACGTCATGGGCGAGCATGCGCTCGATGGCGAGGTGGGTCTTGCCCGTGTTGGTGGGCCCAAGCACGGCGGTGACGCCGCGGCCTTTGGCGAGACCTGTGGATTGCGGGGAAAAGGACCGGCTCATCTTATGGTGTTCTTTACGTGACTCTCGTCCGGACAGGAACGGGGGCAGAACGAATCTCGTCCGAATCGCTGACTCTGCCGAGTCCGTTTTCGTTCCTGCCCCAAAATGGCACAACCGTCGCGCCTCGGCCCTGCTCCGGCGGCGACCCTCGCGTGATCGGGCTCGAACCTACATCTCGATTTTGCTGCGCGTCGGGCCTCTAGCTTTTCGGGGTCACAACGGGAACGGAGCGTGGTCGAATCAGGGGAGCGTAAATTTTCGTCATCCGTTCCCTACGACATGTTGGGTTTTGGGGCTTTCGCGTTAACACTTGGTGCTTTCGGGAGGGCGCCTCGGAGGTTCCGCTCAGTCGGCGCTCGCGCGTTTCGAGCCGGCGACCTGGATCGACGTGACTACGGCCGTACCATAGCCCACCGGCGTCGGCAGGACGATCCGATAGGGCACATACATGTTGGTCCTGCTGACGGGGATCAGCCAAACCTCGATCTCGTTGCTCTGCGCCATGAACTTGATCCCGGGATCGTTCGCCTTGTAGCCGGCGATGGGGATGAACTTCACCCGGCAGATCACCGCCGGTCCCGAATAGGCGGTGGCCGAGCGGTTCTGCACCCGCACCGCCTTCTTCGGCTTGAGCACGAGATCGAAGCGCTGCTTGCCATCGAACACCGGCAGCATCTGGTTGCAGACGCTGAGGTCGCCGTTGGGATTGCCGAGCGGGCGGTGAGGAAGGCGCCGCTCAAGGGATCGAGCACGCCTTCGAGCTGCTCGCGCGTCACCGGAATGGTGCCGGGGAGGGCGCGCGTGCGCGGCTGGATGGAGATGTTCCGCACGGCGCCGTCGTCGAACGTCATGCGCAGCTGCTCGCCCCGCTTGCCGCCGTCCGTATAGTTCAGGGCGTACATAGACGGCTCGGGGCCATCGGGCGTCACCCGGCCGGCGCTGGCCGAGGACCCGCGCCAGTCATAGACCAGGCCCTCGAGAATGGAGAAGCGGCCTTCGCCGCGCATCTCGTAGCCGTCGCCGCGGAAGGTGGTGGTGACCCGAAAATCGCCCAGGTTGAAGCTGCCGAGATCGACCCGGTAGATGGCGACGATGCGGGCGGAGGCAGGGGCCGACTCGGCATGGGCGCGCTCGTCCTCGAAGGTGCCGCCGAGACCCAAGGTCAAGCCAGCGACAGCCAAAAGGCTCAAGCCATGTCGTGCTGCCCACATCCGTCCCGGCCCCTAGAAGACGTCAACCCGCGAGAAAGCCCCGGGGTCCGCGAATGTCCAGGTATTTCGCGGATTCGTCAATTCCGGCAACATAGGCGGTAATCTAGGCGGTGCCTTGACCGAATAGGGCCATCCCCGTATATCTCCGGCAAATGGCTGCCGCGCTTGTGGATAGTCACGAGCCGCAACCGGCTTTCATAGAGATACGAAGAAGGACAAGGACTATGGCCCGTCGCTGCGAGCTGTCCGGCAAGGCCGTGCTCACCGGGAACAATGTGAGCCATGCCAAACGCAGGACAAGGCGCCGTTTTCTGCCGAATCTGTGCAACGTGACGCTGCAGAGCGATGCGCTCAAGAAGCACGTCCGGCTCACCATCTCCGCCAATGCGCTGCGCTCGGTCGAGCATCGCGGCGGCCTTGACGCCTATCTGCTCAAGGCTGGCGACGACGAGCTGTCCTTGAAGGCCCGGCGTCTTAAGCGCCAGGTTGCCAAGGCGCATGAGGCGCAAGCCGCCGCCTCCTAAGGCTTTCCGGCTCCAATTCGAAGACGTCAGTTCGCGGAGCGGCGTGGCTCGGCGGCCACGCGCTTGTCCGCGGGCAGCGCGAATTGCATGATCAGCGAGCGCTGAAGCGGGCTGAAATTATCGTCCGACATGAGCGTCAGGATGGTCTCGCCGGCGGCCGACCGGGTTGCCGTGATCGCTTCCATATTGTCGATGTTGAGATTGTCGTGGGCCTCGAGCAGGGTCTCGCCCTCGATCAGTGCGCCGGGCTTGAGCTCGGTGGCGGCGATCCGCCTTATGCGCATCTTGACGCCCTCGCTGTAGCGGAAGCGGCGCTCGAGCAGAACGATCCCCCCATCCGGCAGGCCAGCCGCGTCGGTGATGTCGAAGCCGCCAAGGCGCCGTAAGGTGATGGTGTCGGCTCCGCGTCCGCCGATGAGCCAGCCCTTGAGATTGCCGGCCCGGTCGGTCAGGCGCTCGGAGAAGGCGACGATCGTCCCCTTCAGCCGCCCGGCCCGGATCAGGGCCACGGCCTCGATGCCGCGATTGGCGCTCATGCGCTTCGACTCCTTCGGCAAGGGAACGGCACGGTCGGGCGGGCCGAAGCGGGTAGCGGTGAACGGATAGCGCATGATGCGCTGCTCGCGCTCGAAGGAGACGAAGGCGGCCCCCTGGCGTGTGTCGCCGGTGGCGAGCGCCAGGCCCTCGGAATCGCGTTCGGCATCGGTCTTCAGCGGTTTGCCGTCATGGCCGAGGATCGGGCCGAGCACCACGTTCTGAAGCGCCTTCAGCTTGCGGCCGTCATAGTCGAGTTTGGCGCGCATCCACGTGCCGGCGTCGGAGACCGCCAGCAGCGTCGTTCCCGAGGCATCCAACGCGATACCCGAGAAGCCGCCGAAATGGCGCGACTTGCCGAACAGGTTGAGCCCGCCCCGGAACACGAGCTTGCCGAAGGCCGTGCGCTCGGGCTCGTCGCGGTCGAAGGTGATGGGGATGGCGGTGACGGGGGTGGTGATCGGCGCGGTCAGCGCGTCCGCCGGCTTGTCGGCGAGCGCCGGGGCGACGAGGAGGGCACCCAGCCCGAAGATCGAGATCGCCGCAAGTCCGGCCAGCGCCGGGACGAGCAACCTCTTGCGTCGCGGGCGATGCACCTAGTGCAGCTTCCGCCGCTTGGCGCGGACCATCGACGGGGTGGACCGGTGGAGTTGCCGCCTCGCGTGCTCCTCATCGAACAGCTCGGCCAACTTCTCGGTCATCACGCCGGCGAGTTCCTCGGCATCGGTGACGGTGACGGCGCGCCGGTAGTAGCGGGTGACATCGTGGCCGATGCCGATGGCCAGCAGCTCGACCGGCGAGCGGGTCTCGATCTCCTCGATCACCTGGCGCAGATGGCGCTCCAGATAGGAGCCGGAGTTGACCGACAGGGTGGAATCGTCGACCGGGGCGCCGTCCGAGATCATCATCAGGATGCGCCGCTGCTCCGGCCGCGCCAGCAGGCGCTGATGCGCCCAGGCCAGCGCCTCGCCGTCGATATTCTCCTTCAGCAATCCCTCGCGCATCATCAGGCCGAGATTGCGCCGGGCGCGCCGCCACGGCATGTCGGCCGACTTGTAGATGATGTGGCGCAGGTCGTTGAGGCGCCCGGGCAAAGGCGGCTTCATGGCGTTCAACCAAGCCTCCCGCGAATGGCCGCCCTTCCAGGCGCGGGTGGTGAATCCGAGGATCTCGACCTTCACGCCGCAACGCTCAAGGGTCCGCGCCAGGATGTCGGCACAGCAGGCGGCCACCATGATGGGCCGGCCGCGCATGGAGCCGGAATTGTCGAGCACGAGCGTGACCACGGTGTCGCGGAACTGGGTTTCGCGTTCCTGCTTGAACATCAGGGGATGCATGGGATCGACGACGACGCGGGCGAGCCTGGCGGCGTCGATGGTCCCTTCGTCGAGGTCGAAGTCCCAGCCGCGGTTCTGCTGGGCCAGCAATCTCCGCTGCAAGCGGTTGGCGAGGCGGGAGACGGCCCCATGCAGCGCTTGCAGCTGCTTGTCGAGAAAGGCACGCAAGCGGTCGAGCTCGTCCTGGTCGCACAGATCCTCGGCGGCGACGATCTCGTCATAGGCGCGGGTGAAGACCTTGTAGCCGAAGGCCTCCGGGTCATCGAGGACGGAGGTGTTGGGCCGCCACGGTTCGGAGCGGCGCGGTAGATCGGCCGATTCGCTGTCGCGGTCGAGTTGATCGGTGGCGCCGTCCTCCTGGTCGTCCAGGGTCTCGTCGCTGGCGTCGTCCTGCTCGGCCCGGGATTCCGAGGCGAGTTCGGCCCGGTCCTGGCTTTCGGCGTTCTCGTCCTGATCGTCGGACGCGTCCGGATCGGATTCCCCGTTCTGGTCGGACTCGCTCTGCTCGTCGCCCTGGTCGAGCTGATCGGCGAGATTGAGGGCGGCGAGGAGATCGCGTGCCAGCCGGCCAAACGCGTCCTGATCGAGCAGTGTCTCCGGCATGCGATCAAGCAGGGTGCGGGCGCGTTCCTCGATCCAGGGGCGCCACAGATTGACGAGAGCACGCGCCTTGGCCGGCGGCGCGAGGCCGGTCAGCCGCTCGCGCACCAGAAGCGCCAGCGCATCGGACAGCGGCGCCTCGGACCGTTCGGTCTCCGGCGTCACGCGGCTCCGCGCATAGCGGTTTTCCATGCGGGCATTGAGATTGGCGGCCACGCCTTCCATACGCTTGGCGCCGATCGCCTCGACGCGCGCCTGCTCGATGGCCTCGAACACGGCGCGGGCATCGCCGCCCGACGGCGCCAGCGCCGGGTGCAGGCCGTCGTCGTGGCAGGCCACGGCGAGGGCGGCCGCGTCCGCGTGGCCGCGGATCACGGCGATCTCGTCCTTGGTGGGAACGCGCGAGGGCTCGGGCACGCGGGCGGTCTTGCCGGCGAGGCCCGGTGGCTCGCTGGTGAAGACCACCTCGACGATCCGTCGGCGGCGATGGAGCGGGGTCAGCGTCAGCGCGCGCTTGAACGGATCGAGGGGCGCCTCTTTCCGCTTGGTCGCCGTCATGGGACTAGCTCAAGGCCACGTTGGCCGTCGATTGCGGCAGATCCTCACCGAAGCAGCGCTGATAGAACTCGGCGATCTGGCCGCGCTCCAACTCGTCGCATTTGTTGAGGAAGGACAGCTCGAAGGCGGTGCCCACGTCGCCGAAGATCTCGGCGTTCTCGGCCCAGGTGATCACCGTGCGCGGGCTCATCACCGTCGACAGGTCGCCGTTGATGAAAGCGTTGCGCGTCAGCTCGGCGAGACGGACCATGTTCGACACGGTCTTTCGCCCTTCCTCGGTGTTCCAGGCTTTGGCCTTGGCGAGAACGATGTCCACCTCGTCGTCATGGGGCAGATAGTTGAGGGTGACGACGATGGACCAGCGGTCCATCTGACCCTGATTGATCTGCTGGGTGCCGTGATAGAGGCCGCTCGTGTCGCCGAGACCGATCGTGTTCGTGGTGGCGAACAGGCGGAAAGCGGGGTGCGGCTTGATGACCTTGGACTGGTCGAGCAGGGTGAGCTTGCCGGAGACTTCCAGCACCCGCTGGATGACGAACATCACGTCGGGGCGGCCGGCATCGTACTCGTCGAAGCACAAGGCGGTGTTGGACTGGAGCGCGTAAGGCAGGATGCCCTCGCGGAACTCGGTCACCTGCATGCCGTCCTTGATGACGATGGCGTCCTTGCCGACAAGGTCGATGCGGCTCACATGGCTGTCGAGATTGATGCGCATGCATGGCCAGTTGAGCCGTGCCGCGACCTGCTCGATATGGGTCGACTTGCCGGTGCCATGGTAGCCCTGGACCATCACGCGGCGGTTGTGCTTGAAGCCGGCGAGAATGGCGAGCGTCACCTCCTTGTTGAAGAGGTAATCGGGGTCGATGTCGGGAACGTGCTCGTCGGGCTGTGAGTAAGCCGGCACCTCGAAATCGGAGTCGATGCCGAAGACCTGGCGCGCGGACACTGTCATGTCCGGCAAGCGTGCGCCGTTCTGAGCCGCTTCAAGTGTCATGATCGATGAGAGCCTATATGTCGCGTTTGCGTTGGGGCTCGCCTGGAGCAAAGCCCTGATTTTGCTGGGGGCGGCAGGGCGGCTTAAGCAAGCCCCGCCTGCTTCAAATAGTTATAGGCTTGGATCACTTCGCGCAACTTGTCCTCCGAGGACCGGTCGCCGTTGTTGTGATCGGGATGGAGCCGCTTAACCAATTCCTTGAAGCGGGCCTTGATCTCCGCCTTGGTGGCATTGTCGTCGAGATTGAGGTGGCGCATGCATTTGCGCTCGAGCCGCTTCAGCGGCCGGCGCGGCGCGGCGCCCGGCTGGGCCCCGCCTGGCGCCCCGTCGCCGAACACGCCGAACGGGTCCTGCGTCGAAAAACGATGGGCAAAACCGCTGCGTGGCGGGGGGCTGCCCTTCTTGCTCCGGTTACGGGCCCAGGAATTCACGCCCACGAACCAGGTCGGGCGGTTGCCCGTGGCGTCGGATTTCTGCTGCTCGACGACCTCCTCGTCGGGCAGGCCGGAAAAATAGTTGTAGCCCTTGTTGTACTCGCGCACGTGCTCCAGGCAGTAGCGATGATACTGCCCTTCCAGGCCGCGGCCTTTCGGCGCGGGGTGCAGACCCGGCTGGTTGCAGCCCTCCCAATCGCATGACGGGCAGGCGTCGCGCAGCAGGCGATCCTTGTCAGGCTTAACCCGCAAGCGGTCGAGGAATTTTGAATCGAGCTTCATGGACTCGGCATTATGGGAAGCGGTGTCCGTCACAACAAGAATGGCTCCGCGCCAGCAAAAGCGATAGTCTGATCGGTTGAGCGCCGGCGCATGCATCATACTTTCGAAGGACCTTCGCAGCATGACCATCGAGAATTCAATCAGAGAAAAGTTGACGCAAGCCTTCGCCCCCGAGGCGCTCGACGTCGTCAACGACTCCCACCACCATGCCGGCCATGCCGGGTCGCCTGGCACCGGCGAGAGTCATTTCACCGTTAAAGTGGTATCGGCGGCGTTCGACGGCAAGTCTCGGGTGGAGCGTCACCGCATGGTCAATGCCGTGCTGGCGGACGAGCTCGCCGGCAAGATCCACGCGCTCGCCATCACGGCGCTGAGCCCGGAGGAAGGCAAGCGGGCCTCATGAGGCCGCGTTGTCTTCCTTGGCGGCGACCGTGGCTGCCTTGCCGAGCGGCGTCACGCGCAAGGAGGTGACGCGATTGCGCTGGCGGCGCAGCACCTCGAAGCGGAAATCGTGGAAGGTGAAGGCCTGACCCGGGTTGGGGATGGTCTGGGCCTCGTGGATCACGAGCCCGGCGATGGTGGTCGCCTCCTCGTCGGGCAGGTCCCAATCCATCAGCCGGTTCACGTCACGGATGGGCACGATGCCGTCCACGATCAGCGAGCCGTCGACTTGCGGCTTGGCCAGCGCCGCGGCGATGTCGGTCTCGTCGGTGATCTCGCCGACGATCTCCTCGATGATGTCCTCGAGCGTCAGCACGCCCATGACCTCGCCGTACTCGTCGACGACGATGGCGAAATGCGCCTTGCGCTTGAGGAAGGCGTTGAGCTGATCCTTGAGATTGGTGGTGTCGGGCACGAACCAGGGCGGCGTGGCGAGCGCCATGACGTCGATCTTGCTCACGTCGCCTTTGGAATCGCGCAGCGCGCGCAGTAGGGGCCGCGCATGGAGCACGCCGACGATCTCCTCGCGCTCGCCGCGCCACAACGGCAGCCGCGTGTGCGAGCTCTTCAGCGCCGCATCGACGATCTCGCCGGGCGGCAGGTCCGCGTCGAGCGCATCCATATTGGTCCGGTGCACCATGATGTCCGACACGGTGAGCTCGCGTAGATCGAGCACGCCGCCCAGCATGTCGCGGGTGACCTTCACCACGCCGCCTTCCTTGTGGTGCAGCTCGATGGCGCCGCGGATCTCCTCATGGGCCGCCAGCACGTCGGTATCCTCGCCCACCTCGGCGCCGAACAGCTTGAGTGTCTGGCGCACGAGGAGCTGCATGGCGCGGGTCACCGGCGCGAACACCGCGACGATGACGCGGATGAGAGGCGCCACGGCGAGCGCCATGCGGTCAGCATTGACGATGGCGTAGGTCTTGGGCAGCACCTCGGCGAACACGACGACGACGACGGTCATCACGATCGTCGCATAGGCGACGCCGGCCTCGCCGAACACCGACAGGAACAAGGTGGTGGCGAGCGCCGAAGCGGCGATGTTGGCGAGATTGTTGCCGAGCAGGATGGCGCCGATCAGCCGTTCGCGAGAGGACAGCAGCCGGTTCACGAGCTTGGCGCGCTTGTTGTCGTCCTCTTCGAGCCCATGCATGCGCGCGCGCGACGCCGCCGTCAGCGCCGTCTCGGAGCCCGAGAAGAAGGCCGAGACGATGAGCAGGCCGATGATGGCGCCGAGCGTGATGCCTAACCCTAAGGTCATCGGCCGGCGCACTCCTTCTTGAGGAACTCGGTCAGCCGATCCATGGCGACGTCGTCCTCGACGAAGGCCTGGCCGATGCCACGGGCGAGCACGAGCGCGAGCTTGCCGCCCTTGACCTTCTTGTCCTGGGCCATGAGCCGCAACAGCTCGCCGGTGGTGGGCTTGTCGCCCGGAATGGCGGCGATCTCGGTTGGCAGGCCGACGGCGGCGAAATGCTTCTCGACGCGTACCGCGTCCTCGGGCGGGCACAGCCCATGCTCGACGGAATAGGTGAAGGCGAGCCGCATGCCGATGGCGATGGCCTCGCCGTGCAGCAGACGGTCGGAATAGCCGGCGAAGGCTTCCAGCGCGTGGCCGAAGGTGTGACCGAGATTGAGCAGCGCGCGCCGGCCGCTCTCCTCGCGCTCGTCGGCGACGACGACCTCGGCCTTGGCGCGGGCACTCGTCTCCACGGCGTGGCGGCGCTTGCCGTCGTGACCGGAGAACACATCGCCCCAATTCTGCTCGAGCCAGGCGAAGAAGGGCTCATCGCCGAGGAGCCCGTATTTCGCCACCTCGGCATAGCCGGCGCGGAACTCGCGCTCGCTCAAGGTCGACAGCACCGCGACATCGGCGAGCACCAGGCTCGGCTGATGGAAGGTGCCGATCAGATTCTTGCCCTGCTTGGTGTCGATGCCGGTCTTGCCGCCGATGGCGGAGTCCACTTGGGCGAGGAGCGTGGTCGGCATCTGCACCACGCGCACGCCGCGGCGCAGGATCGAGGCGGCGAAGCCGCCCAGGTCGCCCACCACACCGCCGCCAAAGGCGATGACGCAATCGCCGCGCTCGACGCCGAGATCGAGCAGGGTCTCGCAGAGCTTGGCCAGAACGGGAAAGCATTTGGTCGCTTCGCCCGGCGCCACCACGGCGGAGCCGAGGAAGCTGCCCTGCCGCTCGAGGCTCGCCTTGAGCGGCGCCAGATGCAAGGCCGCGACATTCGAGTCGCTGACCACCGCGTAGCGGGCGCGGGGCAGGGCCGCGGCGAGACGCTCGCCCGCCGTGGCGAGGAGGTCCTCGCCGATGACGATGTCGTAACGCCGCTCGGGCAGGTCTACGGCGATGGTCGTCTCGCTGTTGGGTTTGTCGCTCTTGGGCTGGCTGAGCGTGGCTGTGTCGTCGCCCATCATCGGCCTCCCTTGCGGCGCGCGGCGGGGGCGCTCTTCGCTGTCATGCAGCCGAGCTTAGCGGCGAGCGCGTCGATCACCGCGCCGACGATGACGTCATGGGGTACCTCGCGGCTCTCCACGGTGATGTCCGCCTCGGCATAGACGGGATTGCGCTCGGCCATCAGTTTCCTCATCACGGTCTCGGGGTCGCCGGTGGCCAGCAAGGGCCGGTGGTCGCGGCGCTGCACGCGCTTCATCAGCACGCGCAAATCGGCTTTGAGCCAGACCGAGAGCCCATGCGCCTTGATGGCGTCCCGCGTCTGCGGGTTCATATAGGCCCCGCCGCCGGTGGCAAGCACTTGCGGGCCCCCTTCGAGGAGGCGGGCGATGACTTTCCGCTCGCCCTCGCGGAAATAGTCCTCGCCGTGCTCGGCGAAGATCTCCTTGATGCTCTGACCCGCGGCCAGCTCGATTTCGGTGTCGGCGTCGATGAAGGGCAGATCGAGCCGGTTGGCCAAGCGCCGGCCGACCGCGGTCTTGCCCGCGCCCATCAGCCCGATCAGCACGATCGAGCGCGCGCCCAGGGATTGGCGGATTTCCGCCAACCGACGGTCGCGGTCGTCTTTGCTATGTTCAGCCAAGTCTAGGGTCATCTTCGAAGGGAGGGCCTTATTTGTCCCATGCTGACAGGGCAGTGTCGAATCATCCATGATACGATTTGTGGGTTAAGGCGCCCGGTGGTTTTGAGTCATACTGGGGCCCTGTCCGGGACCGATAGACAGTTAGGAACACGAGCGCCTCGATGCCAACATTGTTTCGTTTCCTCATGATTTTGTGCACGATCGTCGGTGTCGTCGCTGGAAGCCTCTATGTGCTCGCCGAATACTTTCAGCCTGAGCCCAAGGAAATCTCCAAAGCTCTGCGCAACGTCAAGGCGCAACCCGTGGACGAGCCGAACTCCACGGCGTCCACGGATACTTCGGCCGCGCCATCCTTCACCGCGCCGCCGAGCCATCGCGCGCAATAATCCCCCATTTGCAGGGATTTGAGGCCTTGAGCCCCGGGAAAACCGCATCGAAGGGGGCTGGGAGCTCCGAGCTTGCGCTGTTTCTCGACATGCTCATGGCCGAGCGCGGCGCCACCGCCAATACCATCCAGGCCTATACGAGGGACATCTCCGATTTTCTCGCCTTCCTGGCGAGCAAGGGCGCGACGGCGCGAGGGGCCGACGCCGATCACTTGCGGGCCTATCTCGCCGGGCTTTCGCGCAAAGGGCTGGCGCCCACGTCGCGGGCGCGGAAGCTGTCGGCCATCCGTCAGTTCTTCCGCTTTCTTCTGGCCGAGGGCCTGCGCACCGACGATCCGTCCTCGGCCATCGACAGCCCGAAGCTCGGCCGGCCGCTGCCCAAGATCCTGTCTCTCGCCGAGGTCGAGACGCTGATCGAGACCGCGAAGCAGGCGTCCATGACGGCGGCGGATGGCGCGCCGCGCCGCCGCGCTTTGCGCCTCTACGCGCTGATCGAGACGCTCTATGCCTCGGGCCTGCGGGTATCGGAGCTGATCGCGCTGCCTCGCAACGCGCTCGCCGCTGACGACCGGGTGCTGACCATCAAGGGCAAAGGCGGGCGCGAACGGCTGGTGCCGTTGAACGACGCGGCGCGGGGCGCGCTTGCCGCCCATGTGGCGGCCATGGCGGAGGCCGAAGCGGCCGGCAAAGCCGTCTCGGGATGGCTGTTTCCCACTGGCGACGGCGGTCAGCACCTCACCCGCCAGCGCTTCGGCCAGGAATTGAAGGGGCTGGCGCTCGCCGCCAATCTCGATCCGGCCCGGGTGTCGTCGCATGTGCTGCGCCATGCCTTCGCCAGCCACCTGCTGGAGCGGGGGGCCGATCTGCGCACGGTGCAGCAGCTTCTCGGCCACGCCGACATCTCGACGACGCAGATCTATACCCATGTTATCGAGGAGCGCTTGCGTCGGCTGGTGGAGGAACATCACCCCTTGGCTCAGGCTCATTTAACCAAGCGGCGCTAATCTCTTGGCCGGGCACGAGCGGGTCACCTGTTGACAGGGTATCCTAGCAAGGCCACTTACAACCGAATTCCCGTTGCCTTATCCCAGTTCCATGGATGGCCGCCCGGGAAATCGGGGTTCCCCAAGGGGTCCCAAGCCGCATGCGTACCTATCTCGATTTTGAAAAGCCGATCGCCGAGCTTGAGAGCAAAGTCGCCGAGCTGAAAGCGCTCGCCGGTGAGCAGGCCTCCGTGGCGATCGCGGATGAGCTCGCCAGGCTCGAGGGCAAGGCGCGGGAAGCGCTCCAAGAGACCTATTCGGAACTCACGCCGTGGCAGAAGACGCAAGTCGCCCGCCACCCCGAGCGGCCCCATTTCAAGCACTATATCCACGGTCTCGTGCGGGACTTCACGCCGCTGGCGGGCGACCGCTATTTCGGCGAGGACCAGGCGATCATCGGCGGCATCGGACGGATGTCGGGCCGGTCGGTCCTGGTCATCGGCCACGAGAAGGGCTCCGACACCGAGGGCCGCATCAAGCATAATTTCGGCATGGCCCGGCCCGAGGCTTACCGCAAGGCGGTGCGCCTGATGGAGATGGCCGACCGCTTCTCGCTTCCCGTCATCAGCCTCGTCGATACGGCGGGCGCCTATCCCGGCATCGGCGCGGAGGAGCGCGGCCAGGCCGAGGCGATCGCCCGGTCCACCGATTGCTGCATGGGCCTGCGGGTGCCGGTCCTGTCGCTGATCATCGGCGAGGGCGGCTCAGGCGGCGCGGTGGCCATCGCCACGGCGAACCGCATCTACATGCTGGAGCATTCGATCTACACGGTGGCCTCGCCGGAGGCGGCGGCCTCTATCCTGTGGCGCGACTCGACCCGGGCCGTGGATGCCGCCACGAACATGAAAATCACCGCTCAGGACCTGCTAAGGCTCAGAATTATCGATGGAATCATCCCCGAGCCGGTCGGCGGGGCCCATCGGGACGCGGCCGGGGTGGTGCAGGCGGCGGGCGACCTACTGGTCCGGGCCCTTGTCGAGTATGACGACATGACCCCGGATGAGATTCGTAAGGAACGGCGCGAAAAATTCCTGGCCATGGGCCGCACCGTCTAACACCTGGGTATTTGCCCCAAAAACCGCCTTTTTTTTAGTCCACCTGGGCTGCTGGCGAGCGTATAATAAGGGGCCAAATCGGGGGAAGCCGGAGGCTTGGCGCGGGGGTCGCGCTAACCGTGCTTTAACCCATCAAACTGATCTTGGCCGAGGTGCGCGAGGGGCACTGCGTATGCTTCGTTCAAGGTTTATCACGGCCGTCTTCGCGGCGAGCGTGGTGGCTTTTGCCGCCGCGCTATCCGGCTGTGGTCAATTCTCTCCGCCATACATGAAGCCGCTCGCGCCGCAGACGCGCGCGCTGCTCGCCGAAAAGGGTATGACCGAGGAGCAGCCGGTCCTCGTCCGCATCTTCAAGGCCGAGTCGGAACTTGAAGTTTGGAAGCAGAAGGACGACGGGCGCTATTACCACTTCAAGACCTATCCGATCTGCGCCTATTCCGGCGGGCTCGGGCCGAAGGTGAAGCAAGGCGACCGGCAAGCGCCGGAAGGGTTCTACCTCATCAGCCGCGACCAGCTGAATCCGCGCAGCAAATATCACCTCGCCTTCAATATCGGCTTCCCCAACGCCTATGACCGCTCCTTGGGCCGTACCGGTTCCAACCTGATGGTGCATGGCGATTGCACGTCGGCGGGCTGCTACGCCATGACCGATGCGGTGATCGAGGAAATCTACATCCTGGCGCGCGAGGCGTTGAACGCGGGCCAGGCGTCGTTTCAGGTCCAGGCCTATCCGTTCCGCATGACGTCCGCCAATCTGGCGGCGCATACCAAGGACGACTGGTACGATTTCTGGCGGAACCTGAAAGAAGGCTACGACTATTTCGAAACGACGCGGCTGCCGCCGACGGTGGCGGTGTGCGAGAAGCGCTATCTCGTCAATGCGGCATTCAACAACAATGTCAGGCCGAACCCGGCCGGCGCCTGCCCGGCCTACCGGAAGCTGCCGGTGGTGGCCTTCAAGCCGTCGAAGGATGACGGCAAGAAGACCATGTCGCAGGCTTCGCTGGCCAAGCCGCTGGGCAGCGTCATGGGCTTGAGCTTCGGCTCGGTCACGCCGACCTATCGCGCGATGACGCTTGGTCCCGCGACGCCTTCGATCGCGAGCGACAAGAAGAAGAAAAAATAGCGTTTCGATGCGGCGCGGACAGCCGCCCGTCTCGCGCTATACTTCATCATCTCGCCCTTTCAATCGGCTTTCAGTGAGCGGTGATGTTGCGGCACCTCCTCGTCTCCCTTGTTCTCGTGGCGCTCGCCGCCGGCGGCTATTTCCTGTTCACGCCGCAAGGCCGTCAGCTCATCGACCGCGTGCATATCAACATGCAGCGTGCGGAGAACAGGGCGCATCACGAGGCCGGTAAGCCGCTGCCGGGCACGCCGGACCTGGCCCGGCTCGATGCGCGCCTCAAGGCGGCGGGGATCGCGCCCGGCATGCCGGTCTATCTCCGCGTGTTCAAGCTCGAGTCCGAGATCGAGCTGTGGGTCGAGAAGGATGGCCGCTTCGAGCTGTTTGCCACCTATCCGATGTGCATGTGGTCGGGACGGCTCGGACCGAAGCTGAGAGAGGGCGACCAGCAGGCGCCGGAAGGCTTCTACACGGTGAGCAAGGACGCGCTCAATCCGAACAGCCGCATGCATCTGTCCTTCAATCTCGGCTTCCCCAACGTGTATGACCGCGGCAAGGGGCGGACCGGGTCCTTCCTCATGGTCCATGGCGGCTGCGCGTCGATTGGCTGCTATGCCGTCACCGATGCCGTGGTGGACGAGATCTGGGCCTTCGTTACCGCGGCGCTCGACCAGGGCCAGGCGCGCATCCCGGTGCATGCCTTCCCGTTCCGCATGACCGAGCGCAATTTGCGGCTACGTCAGGGGGATGAGTGGAGCGGCTTCTGGGCCAATCTCAAGACTGGCTCCGACCTGTTCGAGCAATCCCGCGTCCCGCCGGTGGTCAGCGTGTGCGAGGGCCGTTACGTGTTCGAGCCGGGAAGCGCGGCGACGGTCGCAAGCGACGTCGAGGAACGCTGCCCGCCCGACATGGCCGGCAACTCATGACGTGCTAGAGCGGCCAGAAAAACAGAATGAGCGGCGTACCGGCGATCAGCACGAGGACGGAGAGCGGTAACCCCAGCCGCCAGTAATCGCCGAACCGGTAGCCTCCCGGGCCCATCACCAGGGTATTGCACTGGTGCCCGATGGGCGTGAGAAAGTCGCAGGCCGCGCCGATCGCCACCGCCATGAGGAACGGATCGGGGTTGTAGTCGAGGTTGGTGGCGAAGGTCGCTGCAATGGGGGCCATGACCAGCACGGTGGCCGCGTTGTTCAGGAAGGGCGTCACCGCCATGGCGGCGGCGATCAGGAGGGCGAGCGCCCCCCAGGCCGGCAGCGACATGGCCGTGTCCGACAGCCACGCGGCGATGAGCTCGGTGCCGCCGGTGGTGCGCAGCGCGTCACTGACCGGGATCAGGGCGCCGAGCATCACCAGGATCGGCCATTCGATCGCCTCATAGGCCTCGCGCAAAGAGAGCGAGCGGAACAGCAGCAACAGGACGGCGGCGCCGAAGAAGGCGATGGCGACTGGAACCAGATTGAAGGCGACCAGTCCCATGGCCACGGCGAGAATACCGATGGGAACGAGGCTCCCTTTGCGGCCAATGCGAAGATCGCGCTCGGCCAGCGGCAGGCAATGCAGCTCCCCCAGAGTCTCCGGCATGATCGAGAGATTGCCTTGCAGCACGATGACGTCGCCGGCCCGGAGCTTCACCGTGCGCAAGCGGTTGGCGATGCGCCGTCCGGTGCGGCTTACGGCGAGGAGGCTGATGCCGTAATGGTCGTAGAGCCGGAGCTGGCCGACGGATGACCCGATCAACTGCGAGTCCGGCGTGATGACCGCCTCCATGATGCCGATCTCGTCGGTCGGCGTGTCCGAGGCCCTGCTGTCCTCGTCACGCAAGAGGGTCAGTTTCTCCAGCGCCACGATGCGCTCCAGCGCGGACGGCTCGCCGCGGATGATCAGAATGTCGTCGGGTTTGATGACGACGTTCCCGGCAGGCTCGGCGCGCCGCTTGCCGGCGCGGACCAAGGTGATGACCTCGATCTCGTTCTCGCCGAGATCCTCCAGTCCTTTCACCGTCAATCCCGCGGCGGGCGAGTCCTTCGGCACCGTGACCTCCGTGGTGTAGCCCGACAGATTGAAGGCGGCGTCCATGGATACGGCGCCCTTGCGGCCGGTGGGTAGAAGGCGCCAGCCGAAGATCAGAAACACGAAGCCGATGACAGCCAGGCTCGCCCCAACGGGCGTGAAGTCGAACATATGGAACGGCTCGCCGAGGATCTGCTCGCGCACGCGCGACACGATGATATTGGGCGAGGTGCCGACCAGGGTGACGATGCCGCCAAGCAGCGCCCCGAACGACATGGGCATGAGCAGAGACGAGGGCGAAGTGCCGGTACGGCGCGCGAACTGGAAAGCGATGGGCATCAGCATGGCCAGCGCGCCGATATTCTTGACGAAGCCCGACATCACCGTGACCGAGCCGACGAGTGCCGCGACCTGGCGATAGACGTTGGTGAGATAGGGTCCGAACTTGCGGACCACGCGCTCGATCACGCCCGACTGGGCCACGGCGGCGCTGACCACGAGGGCGCTGGCGATGATGATCACGATGTCGTCGCTGAAGCCGGAGAAGGCCTTGTCCGGCGGTACGATGCCCGCGGCGATGGCCGCCAGAAGCGACAGTACGGCGACGAGGTCGTAGCGAAGGCGCCCCCAGATGAAGAGCGCCATCATGCCGGCAATGACAGCGAAAGCGAGCGCCTGGTCGAGCGTCATGGTGTTCTGGGGTTCCCCTGCGTCCAGACCAAAGAGCCCAAGGACGGTTTCAGTTCCCGTGAATCACGAGCCAAAACGCCGCTTGGAAGCACTCGAGCTTTACGAGCGCCCAAGTCTTAGTGCGGAGCGGGGCCCTTAGCTATAGGCGCCGTGGCAGTGCTTGTATTTCTTGCCGGACCCGCACGGGCACGGCGCGTTGCGCTGGACCTTGCCCCAGGTGGAGGGATCGGCGGGATTGACGGCCGTCGCCGCCTTTCGCACGCGCGCCGCCTTCGCCGCGCTCGTCCCGCCGCTGGCCGGACCCGCATTGGCCGCCTCCAAGGCGAACTCGTCCTCGCCGGTGGTGGGATCGATGTGATGTGCCTCCATGGGCGGCAGCTCCGCGGCGTCGAGCGGCGGCACGTCGTCCTGCTGGGCAATCTCCACATGCATCAGTTGCCCGGTCACCGCCTCGCGCAGCCGCGCCAGCATCTGCTCGAACAGGGTGAAGCTCTCGCTCTTATACTCGTTCAGCGGATCGCGCTGGCCGTAACCGCGCAAGCCGATGACCTGGCGCAGATGCTCGAGCGTCACCAGATGCTCGCGCCATAGCCCGTCGAGGGTTTGCAACAGCACGGCGCGTTCGATCTGGCGCATGATCTGCGGGCCGAATTCGGCCGCCTTCTTGGCGGCGCGCTCGTCGGTCGCCTTGATCAGCCGCTCGTGGATCTCCGCTTCGGCGATCCCTTCCTCGGCGGCCCAATCGGCGACCGGCAGGTCGAGATCGAAGATGTTGTGGACCTGCTCCTTCAGCCCGTCGATGTCCCACTGCTCGGCGTAGGACTTTTCGGGAATGGCTTGCGCGACCAGATCGTCGACCACGTAGCGGCGCATCTCGGCGACGGTCTCGTTGAGATCCGCGTCACCCAGCAACTCGCGGCGCTGATCGAAGATCGCCTTGCGCTGGTCGTTCATCACGTTGTCGTATTTGAGCAGGTTCTTGCGGATGTCGAAGTTCCGCGCCTCGACCTTCGCTTGCGCCTTCTCCAGCGCCTTGTTGATCCAAGGATGGACGATGGCCTCGTCCTCTTTCAGCCCAAGCGCCTTGAGCATGCCGTCCATGCGCTCCGAGCCGAAGATGCGCATGAGGTCGTCCTCGAGCGACAGGAAGAAGCGCGAGCGGCCCGGGTCGCCCTGGCGGCCCGAACGGCCACGCAGCTGATTGTCGATGCGCCGGCTTTCGTGACGCTCGGTGCCGATCACGTATAAGCCGCCGGCGTCCAGCGCCTGCCTCTTCTTCTTTGGCGATGTCGGCGGCGATCTCGGCGCGCTGCTTCTCGACCTCTTCGGGCGTGGGCTCCTTGCCCTTTTCCTTCTGCGTCGCGAGCCAGTCCTCGAGCTATCCGGGTTGCCGCCGAGCTGAATGTCGGTGCCACGGCCGGCCATATTGGTGGCGATGGTGACGGCGCCGGGCACGCCGGCCTGGGCGATGATATGCGCCTCTTGCTCGTGATAGCGCGCGTTCAGCACTTTGTGCGGAACCTTGTCCTTCTTGAGCAACTCGGCCAGGAGCTCCGACTTCTCGATGGAGGTGGTGCCGACCAGCATGGGCTGGCCGCGCTTCTGCGCATCCTTGATGAGCTCGATGATCGCCCGGTATTTTTCCTTGGCGGTACGATAGACCTCGTCATCCTCGTCGAGCCGGATCATGTCGGCGTTGGTCGGCACCTCGACCACGTCGAGGCCGTAAATGTCGATGAACTCGTCGGCCTCGGTGGCGGCCGTGCCGGTCATGCCGCCGAGCTTGTCGTAGAGGCGAAAATAGTTCTGGAAGGTGATGGTGGCCAGCGTCTGATTCTCGGGCTGGATGGTCACGTGCTCCTTGGCCTCGAGCGCCTGGTGCAGACCTTCCGAATAGCGCCGCCCGGACATCATGCGGCCGGTGAACTCGTCGATGATCACGACCTCGTCGTTCTTGACGATGTAGTCGCGGTCCTTGAGGAACAGCTTGTGCGCGCGGAGCGCCTGCTGGACATGATGGACGACGCTGACATTCTCGACGTCGTAGAGGGACTCGCCTTTGAGGAGGTCCGCGTCGCTGAGCAGCTGCTCGACATGCTCATTACCGGCTTCGGTCAGGCTCACGTGACGGGTCTTCTCGTCGAGCTCGAAGTCCTCGTCGTTTAGCTTCGGAATGAACACGTCGATCGTGGTGTAGAAGTCCGAGCGGTCGTCGAGCGGGCCGGAAATGATCAGCGGCGTGCGCGCTTCGTCGATCAGGATCGAGTCCACCTCATCGACGATGGCGAAGTAGTGGCCACGCTGCGCAAGCTCCGAGTCGGCGTATTTCATGTTGTCGCGCAGATAGTCGAAGCCGAACTCGTTGTTGGTGCCGTAGGTGACGTCGCAGGCATATTGCACCTTGCGCTGCTGGTCGTTCATGTCGTGCACGATGGTGCCGACGGTGAGGCCCAGGAATTTGTAGACCGCGCTCATCCACGCGGCGTCGCGGGCGGCGAGATAGTCGTTGACCGTGACCACGTGCACGCCGCGCCCGGTAAGCGCGTTGAGATAGACGGGCAGCGTCGCCACCAGCGTCTTACCTTCGCCGGTCTTCATCTCGGCGATGCGGCCCTCATGCAGAACCATGCCGCCGATGAGCTGAACGTCGAAGTGGCGTTGCCCAAGCGTGCGCTTGGCGGCTTCGCGCACCGTGGCGAAGGCTTCGGGAAGCAGATCGTCGAGAGTCTCGCCGCCGTCGAGGCGCTTGCGAAACTCGTCGGTGCGGGCGCGCAAGGCTTCGTCCGAGAGCGCGGCGACTTCAGGCTCCAGCGCGTTGATGCGGGCGACGACGGCCGCGTAGGGCTTGAGCTTGCGGTCGTTGGCGGAGCCGAAGACCTTGGTGGCGAGGGCGCCAAAGGAAAGCATGGATCAGGAGCCTCTTATGGCATGATACGGTCCCGCGGGGCTTTGCGACGAAAGCCCCTGAGGCCGTGTGGTGTCTTGAGCGCGACGGTCCCCGCCGGTCCTCGTCAGGCTAGAGAAATGTGACGAAAAGTGCCGGGATCAACGCGGTTGAGACATAAGAGGCAGCCCAACCCTTGTCAACGCGAGGCGCGGGCCGGGCCGGTGGCTCAGGCGGGCTCCTTGGAGGAGGCCGTTTGGCCGATCTCGTCCAGCTGCTTCTGGAGCGAGAGCTTGCTCAGGCTCTGCAACGGCAGATTGACGAAGATCGAGATGCGCTGATTGAGCATGCGGTAGGTGTCGTCGAAGGCGAAGGCCCTCTCCGCGTCGGTGCCCTCGACCGCCGCCGGATCCGGCACGCCCCAATGAGCGGTCATCGGCTGGCCGGGCCAGATCGGGCAGACCTCGTTGGCCGCGTTGTCGCAGACGGTGAAGACGAAATCGAGCTTCGGTGCGCCATCCTCGGCGAACTCCTCCCAGGATTTCGAGCGCAGCCCGGATACGTCGTAATTGAGCCGCTTCAGAAGATGGAGGGCATGCGGATTGACCTTGCCGGTGGCATGCTGCCGGCGCTAAAGGCGTGGAAGCGGCCCATTCCCTCGCGATTGAGGATGCATTCGGCCAGGATCGACCGGGCCGAGTTGCCTGTGCAGAGAAACAAGACGTTGAGGGGTTCTTGGCTGCTGACGACCTTCATGGCGATTTCCTCCAGCTAACTTGTACAGCATGCGTTCAGGGTGGATTCGATCGCCGGCCCGCAGACCGATGGCTCCCCCTGACAGCAATCCGCCACCAGGAACAGCAACAGATCGCGGGTGCCGGTCAGGTCCACTGCGTAGATCACCGAGCGGCCTTCTTTCCGGGCGTGACCAGCTTGGCCCGGGAGAGAATGGCGAGATGCGACGACATCGTGTTGGCGGGTACGTCGAGCGCGCGGGCGATGTCCCCGGCCGCCATACCGGTCGGGCCAGTTCGAATAAGCAGGCGAAAGACCTTGAGCCGGCTTTCCTGTGCAAGCGCACCGAGGGCGCCGACCGCATCCAATGTATCCATGTTTCTGGATATATCGAAATATTAGCCGTCCGTCAATTCCGCCGCTTGGCAATGGGCATGGCCAACGCTAAAGATGGCGCGGGGGAAGCGCCCAAACCGCTCGCCAGCCCTCATCCGGAGCACTTAAGGGCGAGCAGAAGACGAGGATCCACCTGTGAAAACCCGTTCATCGTTGCTGCTCTTTGCAGCCTTCATCACTCTTGTGCCGCTGTCTGCCGCTGCCGACGACGCGGTCATGGCGCGCATCGACGGCGTCGAGATCAAACAGTCGGATCTCGATTTCGCCGCCTCCGAGGTCGGACCCCGGCTCGGCAATTACCGCCCGGAGGACCGCAAGCGCGTCCTTCTGCAATATGTCATCGAGAATGAGCTGATGGCGGCGGCGGGCGAGAAGGACAAGCTCGACCAGACCGATACCTTCCCCGCGCGGGTCAAATATCATTCGCGGCGCGCGCTGCGCGATGCCTATTTCGACGCGAGCATCACCGGCGGGGTGACCGACGCGGACGCCAAGAAGATTTACGACGAGAAGATCGCCAGCATGACGCCGGAGCAGGAAGTGCATGCCCGGCATATCCTCGTGGGGACCGAGGAAGAGGCCAAGGAGATCGCCGAGCGCTTGAAGAAGGGCGAGGACTTCGCCGCGCTGGCCAAGGAGAAGTCGAAGGATACCAATGCCGAAGGCGGCGATCTCGGCTTCTTTGCCCGCGGGCAGATGCTGAAGCCGTTCGAGGATGCGGCGTTCGCCCTGGATGTCGGGGAGATCTCCGATCCGGTGCAGACCCAGTTCGGCTGGCACATCATCAAGGTCGAGGAGAAGCGCGACCAGGCAGTGCCGAGCTTCGACCAGGTCAAGTCGGCCATCGAGGCGCAACTCGTGCAGCAGAAGGCGCAAGCCGTGGTGACGGGATTGCGCAATGCAGCCAAGATCGAGATCGTCGATCCCGAGATCAAGCGGTCCATGGATGACGCCGCGCTGCGCGGTGAAGCCCCGCCGCTGCCGGAGCCAGAGGATAACGAGGATCACTAAGCCGATCCCGATCAGCCGGTCTGAATTGAGCCTTGGCTAATATCTCGCCATTCGCGCCCACGCGGCTGCCTGCGTTACCCGTCATTGACGGGGTGCGTATGGCGGCCTGCGCGGCCGGCATCCGCTATCCGGGACGCACGGATCTGCTTTTGGCGCTGTTCGAGCCGACGACGACCGTGGCCGGCGTGCTCACCCGCTCCAAGACCGCCTCGGCGCCGGTCGAGTGGTGCCGGGCGCATCTCAAGCACGGCATGGCGCGCGCACTCGTGGTCAATTCGGGCAATGCCAACGCCTTTACCGGCATGGCTGGCCGTGAGGCGGTGAAGGCGACGGCGCACGCCGCGGCGAATGTGGCGGACTGTCTTGAGTCCGATGTCTATATCGCCTCGACCGGCGTGATCGGCGAGCCGCTCGACCCGGGCAAGTTCGTAGGCCTGCTCGCCGGCCTCGCCGAGAACGCGCAAGCCGATGCCTATGAGATGGCGGCGCGGGCGATCATGACCACCGACACCTTCCCGAAGCTCGCCACGCGCAGTTGCGAGATCGATGGGGTCTCGGTCACCCTCAACGGCATCGCCAAGGGCGCCGGCATGATCGCGCCGGACATGGCGACCATGCTGGCTTTTCTGTTTACCGACGCGGCGATCGAGCCGGGCGCCTTGCACGACGTTATGGCGCCGCTCGTGGAGGACAGCTTCAACGCCATCACCATCGACAGCGACACCTCGACCAGCGACACGTGCCTCATCTTCGCGACCGGCACGGCCACTAAGCGCGGCGCGCCACGCATCGCGCGCGGCGACGACGAGCGGCTCGCGGGCTTTCGTGAGGCGCTCGGCGAACTGATGACCGATCTGGCGCATCAGATCGTCAAGGACGGCGAAGGGTTGACCAAGTTCGTGAAGCTCACGGTCACCGGCGCCGAGACCAAGGCGGCGGCGCGGACCATCGCGTTGTCGATCGCCAACTCGCCGCTGGTGAAGACGGCGCTCGCCGGCGAGGACCCCAATTGGGGCCGCATCGTCATGGCGGTCGGCAAGGCGGGCGAGGCGGCGGATCGCGACAAGCTCGCCATCCGCTTCGGCGACATCCTCGTGGCCGAAAATGGCGGCGTGGCGTCCGGCTATCGCGAGGAACAGGGCGCGGCCTATATGAAGCGCGCCGAGCTCGAGATCGCCGTCGATGTCGGCGTCGGCGAGGCGGCGGCGACGGTTTGGACCTGCGATCTGACCAAAGAGTATATCGCCATCAACGCCGACTACCGGTCGTGAAGCCGTCGAGCGGCGGCGAAGCTCCCGTGCTCATTCTCGTCGCGGCTTGTGTTCTGGTGGACGATGCCGGGCTCGTGCTCATCACCAAACGCCCCGAAGGCAAACCGCTCGCGGGACTTTGGGAGTTTCCCGGCGGCAAGGTCGAGGCGTGTGAAACGCCGGAACACGCCCTGATACGCGAGCTCGACGAAGAACTCGGCATCGACGTCGCAGCGCCGGCTCTCACTCCTTTAACGTTTGCCAGTTACACTTACCCCGCGTTCCACCTCCTCATGCCGGTCTATCTATGCCGGCATTGGACAGGCGAGGTGGCTGCAAACGAGGGGCAGGACCTCGCTTGGGTAAGGCCGGAGGCGCTAACCGCCTACGCCATGCCGCCGGCGGACGAACCGCTAAAGCAGATCCTGCCCGGGTTGTTGGGACTGTCAGGGGATTTCTAACGATGGTGCGCGAGATGATGCAGGCAGCACGCGTGCGGGCACGCTTCCGTCACGCCACGCGGCGCTTCGCGTCCAACCGCTCCGGCGCCATCGCCATGGAGTATATCCTGATCGGCGCCCTTCTCGGTGCGGCCGTGGCGGCCGCGGTCGGCGTGTTGAAAGGCTCGGTGTCCGAGCTCTATGCGGGTTTGGCCGCCCTGTTCGGCAGCTAGACGCGCTCTTAGTCCTCCGTCTTCTTATTCTTTGCTTGCGGGAAGGATGCCTTGTCGCCCGCCGGTTGCTCTTGCGTGTGCAGCGCATCGGCCAGGCGCTGGGCGGCGCTGCCGGGCTGCAACGGCTTCTGCTGGCTCGCATGCGGCGCCCAGCCGCTCATGAACACGAACTCGAAAGTCGCGGTCACCTTGCCGTCGGGGGTCCCGTGCCGCGCGCGATAAATTTCCTCGGCCCGCTCCAATGTGCGCCGGGGCAGCGGCTCGCGCTTGCGTGCCATGAGAACGTTGCCGCCCCCCAGCGCGCGCACCTCGCGCATCACCTCGCGCGGCGAGGGGTAAGCGACTTTCAGAATTTCCGCGTCGGCGACGGGCAGGGCGAAGCCGGCACGCTGAAGCAGCGCGCCATAGGCCCTGACATCGCCGAAGGGCGAGACGCGCGGGGAGGCGCCGCCCTCCATCTCGCCTTCCGCCTCGATCAGCGCCTCGCGTAGCTCACTGAGCGCGCGGGCCCCGAGCGCCGCCGCCATGAACAGGCCGTCGGGAGCGAGGGCGCGGCGGATCTGGATGAGGCTGCCCGGCAGGTCGTTGACGCGGTGAAGCGCGAGGCCTGAGACGATGAGATTGAAGCTGGCGTCCTTGAAGGGCAGCAGGTCCTCGTCGCAGACGAGCGCCGGCCGCGGGCAGAGCTGCGCAAACGCCAGCGCGCTCTCGGCATAGATCATGTCGCCCACCGAGGGGAGTGCCGCGACGGTGCGCCCGAGCAGGCCGTGAAAGGCGCCGAGGTCGAGGCCCAAGGGAAACTCCCGCAGCATGATCTCCACGCGCTCGGCGATCTCGCGCGCCACATGGGCGATGACGAACTCGCGCGCGCAATTTCGTGAGCGAAGCGGGCGCGGCGCCGGCGCAGCAGTTTACGGTCGAACAGGTGCTCGTCGCTCATGGCGTTCCTGACAATCCCATCTTCGATAAACGATGTATCATGGGACCATGTGGTCCAGCGACACAGAGCCTCGGGCGGCGCGCCCGACGCCCGTGATGCCCCCGCCGTCTTGGCGGGCGGGCCTCGATGCGGTCGCCGATCTGCTACTGCCGCCGGTCTGCATCGCTTGCCGGGCACGCATCATGGGCCATGGCCTTCTCTGCGGCGACTGCTTCGCCAAGGTCGACTTCATCGCGCCTCCCGTCTGCGCGCGGCTCGGCGTGCCGCTGCCCTACGACGCGGGGACCCCGAGCCTGTCGGCGGCGGCGATCGCCGCACCGCCAGTCTATGACCGGGCGCGGGCCGTGGCGCGCTATTCCCAGACCATGCGCGATCTGATCCAGAGCTTCAAATACCGCGACCGCCAAGAGGGGCTGGCTCTGTTCAGCCGCTGGCTGGTCCATGCCGGGGCCGAGCTTCTGGCCGACGCCGATTTGATCCTGCCGGTGCCGCTTTATCGCTCACGGCTGTGGTGGCGGCGGTTCAACCAGTCGGCCATGCTGGCGCAACGAATCTCGAAGCTGACCGGCATCGCCTGCGACTGTTTCGTCCTCAAGCGCGTGCGGCGGACGGCGAGCCAGGTGGGGCTTTCCGCGGAGCAGCGCGTCCGCAACGTGGCGGGCGCCTTCAAGGTCGAGCCGTCCCGGGCCCAAATCGTCAAAGGCAGGCGGATCGTGGTCGTGGACGACGTCATCACCACGGGGGCCACGGCGGAGGCTTGCGCGCGGGCGCTCAAGCGGGCAAAGGCGGCGCGGGTGGATGTGCTGGCGCTGGCGCGGGCGGTCGAGCCACCGCCTCGTGCTCTAAAAGACTTGCGCGGGGCCGGTTAACAACCCAGTTACCATGACCTGAAACTCTGGCCCGATGGGCGGGGGCTTCCGGCCCTCTCCCTGAGACAAAGATCATGATTGTTCTCTACACGACCCCGTATTGCGGCTTTTGCCAGGCGGCCAAGCGCCTGCTGGCGAGTAAGGGCCTCGACTTCGAGGAAATCGATGTGAGCGCCGACAACGAGAAGCGCAGCGAGATGATGGACCGCGCCGGCGGTCGGCGGACCGTGCCGCAGATCTTCATCCACGGTCATCACGTCGGCGGCCATGCCGAACTCAGCGCGCTGGAGAGGGCCGGCGAGCTCGAAGCCTGGATCGAACGCGAGCCGGTCGAGCCATGACCACCGGGCCCGAGACCACGTTCCGGGCGGCGCTCGTGCAAACGCGGGCGGGCCGCGATATTGCGTCCAATCTCGATCGGGCCGAGGCGCTGATTCGCCGAGCGGCGAAGGGCGGTGCCATTTACGTGCAGACGCCGGAGAATACGGCGCTGATGGAGCTCGAGCCGGCCCGGGTGCTCAGGCTGGTGCGGTCCGAGGCCGACAGCGAGCCGCTCGCCCGGTTGCGGGCGCTGGCCGCCGAACTCGGCATCTGGCTGCATGTGGGCTCGCTCGGCATCACGCTCGGCGAGCGCGTCGCCAACCGCTCCTTCCTTCTCGATCCGCATGGCGAGATCGCCGCGCGCTACGACAAGCTCCATATGTTCGACGTCGACCTTGCTGGCGGCGAGAGCTACCGCGAGTCGCAATATTACGGGCCGGGCTCGAAGGCGGTGCTCGTCGATCTGCCGTTCGGGCGGCTCGGCATGACCATCTGTTACGACTTGCGGTTTCCCGCGCTCTACCGCGCGCTCGCCACCGCCGGCGCCAACCTCATCGCCATCCCCGCTGCCTTTACCAAGCAGACCGGCCAAGCCCATTGGCATGTGCTGGTGCGGGCGCGGGCCATCGAGACGGGCGCCTTCGTGTTCGCCGCCACACAAGGGGGCCTGCACGAGAATGGCCGGGAGACGTTCGGGCACAGCATGATCGTGTCGCCGTGGGGCGAGATCCTGGCCGAGGCGGGCGAGGCTCCTTGCGTGGTTTTCGCCGATATCGACGTGGGTCAGTCGGAGGCGGCGCGGGCCCGGATCCCCGCCCTCAAGCATGGGCGGCCGTTCGAGATCGTGGTCGCTAAGCCGACGCCGGCCCAGAAGGAGGCGTCATGATCCGCTTCGCGCTCGCTTGCGATCAAGGCCACGGCTTCGATGCCTGGTTCTCATCCGGAGCCTCCTATGACGAGCAGGCGGAGGCCGGCGTCATCACTTGCCCGGATTGTGGCAGCGACAGGGTGGAGAAGGCGCCGATGGCGCCCGCGGTGCTCCGCGGCAAGTCGAGGTCCGAGGGCGAGGATGGATCGGAGCCGGGCGAAAAGCCGCAAGAGGGCGGCGGTCAGCAAACCTATGCGGTCCTCGAAGGCTTGCGGGACTATCTCAAAGCCAATGCCGAGGATGTGGGCAAGGCGTTTCCGGAGGAAGCCCGGAAGATTCACTACGGCGAGGCCGAAGCCCGCAGCATCTATGGTGAGGTGACGACGGAGGAGGCCAACTCGCTCCAGGAGGAGGGTGTCCCGGTCCTGCCGTTGCCGCCATTGCCCAAGGAGCGGAACTGAGGAGCGGAACTGAGGAACGGAATTGCGGTGGGGACGTTTGAAATCCGGACGTTGCCATCATAGGTTTGTCATTGTGAGGTAACGTCTTGTTTGGGGGCCTCCGGTACAAAAGTCGGGACAACTTCTCGCGAGGCGCCTGGTAAGGCCTTGTTAGCCTGTATTCTAAGGCTGCCGGGCGGTGGTTTGCGCGTAACCAGGGAACGACAAAATGCGCCTCTCTAATCTGCTAAATCACAGAAATCTGCCATTTCAGGTGCTCGCCGCCGGTCTTTTGGCCGTCATGCTGGCCTTTCCGGTGAGCGCCGAGCCGGCCGATCACGCCACCGCGCCCGAGGCTCAAGCCACCGAATCACCGTCGCGTCTCGCCGGTCCGCAAAACGAATCGGAGACCGATTCGGCGGCCACCCAGCCGGACGCGGACACCGATGCCGAGATCGAGACCGTCACCAGCGACCCGCAGGCAAATCCCGAGACCGGCGATACGGACACGAGCGATACCGAAACCGCCGATACCGACCCTGTCGACACCGAGCCGGCCTCCCAGGTGCTCGTGGATGTGGACAAGACCACGCAGCAGATGACGGTGTTCGTGGACGGCGTCGAGACGTATAGCTGGCCCGTGTCCACCGGCATGCGCGGCTATTCCACCCCGTCGGGGAGCTATACCGCCTCGTCGATGAACAAGATTTGGTACAGCAAGCAGTGGGACAACGCGGCCATGCCGCACGCCATCTTCTTCACGAAGAAGGGGCACGCGATCCACGCCAGCAATGAAACGAAGAAGCTCGGCAGCCCCGCCAGCCATGGTGCGTGCGCCTGGCGCCGAAGAACGCCGAGACCCTGTTCAAGCTGGTCGAGGAGAAGGGCCTGAAAAACACCCAGGTGGTGTTGACGGGCGTCTCGCCCGGCGGTGAGTCCAATGTGGCGAGCCAGCGTCAGCGGCAGCCGGCCTATCCCGACTACCGGGGCCGCGATCAGAACGGCTATTACGGCCGCTACGGCTATTACGACGAGGCGCCGCCGGTCCGCCGCAAGCGCCGTCGTCTGTTCCAGCCCTATTACGAGGCCCCTCCGGCCCAGCGCCAGCAGCGTCAGCGTGGCCAGCGTTGGTTCCGTCCTCCGGGCTACTAGGCGGATCTTCGGCTCACGCCTTGGTGGCGGTGGCGAAATAGTTCACGTCGGTGTCGCCTGACAGGCTCCACACATCCGTCAGCGGATTGTAGACCATGCCCTTGGTGCCGCCCGGGGTGAGGCCTGCGGCGCTCAGGGCTGATTTCAACTCCTCCGGCCGGACAAACCGCTCCCATTGGTGGGTGCCGACCGGTACCCAGCGCAGGACGAGCTCGGCGCGACGATGGCCAGCGCATAGGCCTTCAGCGTGCGGTTGAGGGTCGACAGGATCATCACGCCGCCGGGCTTCACCAGGGCGCGAGGCGCTTCAGGAAAGCCGGCACGTCCGGCACATGCTCGACCACCTCAAGCAGAAGCACGGCGTCGAACTGCTGGCCCTCGCCGGCGAGCTCTTCCGCGGTCGCCGCCCGATAGGCGATGTCGAGGCCCGCGCCTGGGAATGGGTCTTGGCCGCCTCGATAGTCTCTGGCGCCGGGTCGATACCGGTGACATGCGCCCCGAGGCGGGTCAGGGGCTCGGCCACCAACCCGCCGCCGCAGCCGATATCGAGCACCGTGAGCCTGAGAGGCTGGGCGCCGCCTTGGGATCGCGGCCGAAATGGGTGCAGAGCTGGTCCCGGATATAAGTGAGCCGGGTCGGGTTGATGCGGTGGAGCGGCGCGAACGGGCCCTTGGTGTCCCACCATTCGGCGGCCAGCTTGGCGAAGCGGGCGACCTCGTCGGTATCGAGGGTGGTCGAGCTCTCGCTCGTGGACTTGTCGGTGGCGGGGGCCATGGGAGGGCCATTGACCTTTGGCCTTCACCGCCTGTCAAGGAGCCCAGAGCCATGTTGCGGCTTTCGGCCCCAATCAGTATGAAAGAGCCGAATTTTGCCGGCCGGTCCAAAAATGGGGCCGGCCCTCTTCTTGTGAGCAGTCATGTCCCTGCTGGTGTTGAAATTTGGCGGCACGTCGGTGGCCGATCTCGAGCGCATCCGCAATGTCGCGGCGCATGTGAAGCGCGAGGTCGACGGCGGAAACGCTTGCGCCGTCGTGGTATCGGCCATGGCCGGGCAGACCAACCAGCTCGTGGCGCTCGTCGAGGAGGCGTGGGGCTACAAGGTGCGCAGCCAGAACGGCGCGGCGGCTTCGGCCCATTACGACACCCGCGAATATGACGCGGTGGTGTCCTCCGGCGAGCAGGTGACCTCGGGGCTGCTGGCGCTCGTGCTCCAGGCTGCCGGCGTGCAGGCCCGGTCCTGGCAGGGCTGGCAGATCCCGTTGCGGACCGACGCGGCCCACCGCGCCGCGCGCATCACCGGCGTGGAGGTGGGCGAGCTCAAGGCGCGGATGCTCGACGGCGAGGTGGCCGTCATCGCCGGCTTCCAGGGCATCGCGCCGGGGAACCGTATCGCGACGCTCGGGCGCGGCGGCTCCGATACGAGTGCCGTGGCCTTGGCGGCGGCGTTGCAAGCCGACCGCTGCGACATCTATACGGACGTGGATGGGGTCTACACCACCGATCCCCGCGTGGTGCCGAAGGCGCATCGCCTCGACCGCATCTCCTACGAGGAAATGCTGGAAATGGCCTCGCAAGGGGCCAAGGTGCTACAGACGCGATCGGTCGAGCTTGCCATGCAGAAGGGCGTGCGGGTGCTCGTGCGCTCGAGCTTTGATGCGCCCGACCTGGCCGGCAAGGGCGATGCCGAGACCGGCGGGGGACTGGGAACACTCGTTTGCCATGAGGATGAGATCGTGGAGCAAAACGTCGTCAGTGGAATTGCCTATGCGCGGGACGAGGCCAAGGTGACTCTGCTCAAAGTGGCCGATAAGCCGGGCGTCGCGGCGCAAGTGTTCGGCCCGCTGGCCGAGGCCCACATCAATGTCGACATGATCGTGCAGAATGTGTCCGACGACGGGCGCCACACCGATATGACCTTCACGGTGCAGAGCGCCGATCTCGACCGGGCGCTCGAAGTTTTGAGGAATTCCAAGGACTCCATCGGCTATTTGGACTTGCGTGGCTCGACCGACATCGCCAAGGTGTCGGCGATTGGCGTCGGTATGCGGAGCCACGCTGGGGTTGCCGCGCAAATGTTCAGCGCGCTTGCCGAAAAGGGCATCAATATCGAGGCGATCTCGACATCCGAGATCAAAATCAGCGTATTGATCGATGCGGCCTATGCCGAGCTTGCGGTGCGGACCTTGCATTCCTTGTTCGGATTAGACCGTTAGCGGATGAAGCGGCCAGCCTTACTCTCTTCTCTTTGAGACGCTAGGTCCGCCGCTTCTCCGGTCGGCGAGGACGGGTAGCTATGCCTGCGTCAGTTGGTGCCCCAAGACAGATGCTCCGTCGCCTCCGCGAGGTGATGGCGGAGCACGAGAGCGCGCAGGCTCGCCTCGACAAGGTGGTGGTGCTGATCGCCTCCAACATCGTGGCCGAGGTGTGCTCGCTCTATTTGCGGCGGCGCGACGGCACGCTGGAGCTGGTGGCCACGGAGGGCCTGAACCCGGGCGCCGTCCACAACACCCATTTGAAGCCGGGCGAGGGTCTGGTCGGCTTGATCGCCGAGCAGGCCGAGCCGAAGCAATTCGCCGACGCCCAGCATCACCCGGCTTTCTCCTACCGGCCGGAGACGGGCGAGGAGATCTATCACTCCTTCGTCGGCGTGCCGATCCTGCGCGGCGGCCACACGATCGGCGTGCTGACGGTGCAGAACCGGACCATGCGCCAATATAGCGACGAGGAGGTCGAGGCGCTCCAGACCACGGCGATGGTGATCGCCGAGATGATCGCCTCGGGCGGATTCGTCACCGAGGAGGTCACGGCCGAAACCCGCCGCGACGCCAATGCGCGGTTCACCGGCCAGCCCATCTCCGAGGGCGTGGCGCTCGGCCATATCGTGCTGCACGAGCCGCGCATCGTGGTCACTCGCCTCATCGCCGAGGACGTCGAGCTCGAGCGGCGGCGGCTGCTCCAGGCCATCGAAGACCTCACCACCATGATCGACGAGATGATGGACCGGGGCGACATGGCGCGGGCCGGCGAGCACCGGGAAGTGCTCGAGGCATTCCGCATGTTCGCCCATGACCACGGCTGGCGGCGGCGGCTCGACGAGGCGCTGGCCACGGGATTGACCGCCGAGGCCGCCGTGCAGCGCGTGCGCAACGATACCCGCGCGCGCATGCTGCGCATGCCCGATCAGCGGTTCCGCGACCGCCTGCACGACATCGACGATCTGTCCAACCGTCTGCTGCGTCTGTTGTCGGGCGGCACGGAGACGGGCGCCACGGGCAATCTGCCCGAGGACGCCATCGTCATCGCCCGCACCATGGGGCCGGGCGAGCTGCTCGATTACGACCGCCAGCGCCTGCGCGGTCTCGTGCTGGAGGAGGGCGGCGCCAACAGCCATGTGGCCATCGTGGCCCGGGCGCTCGGCATCGCCGCCATCACACAATGCGACGGCGTACTCGATGCCGTCGAGCAGGGCGACGCGGCCATTCTCGACGCTGCGGGCGGCGAGTTGCATCTGCGGCCGACCCAAGAGGTCATCTCGGCCTATTCGGACAAGGTCCGCTTCATGGCGCGGCGGCAGGCGCAATACGCGGCGCTGCGCGATGTGCCCGCCATGACCCTCGACGACCAGCGGGTGAGCCTGAACATCAACGCGGGGCTGTTGTTCGATCTGCCGCATCTCGACCAGTCCGGTGCCGACGGCATCGGCCTCTTCCGCACCGAGCTGCAGTTCATGATCTCGTCGACCTTCCCGCGGCTGAACCAGCAGACGCGCCTCTATAAGGCGATCCTCGATGCCGCCGGCGATCGGCCGTGGTGTTCCGCTCGCTCGACGGCGGCGACAAGGTGCTGCCCTATTTCCGCGCCGGCGCGGGAAGAAAACCCGGCGCTCGGCTGGCGGGCGATCCGCATGGCGCTCGACCGGCCGGCCCTGTTCCGCACCCAGATCCGGGCACTGCTCAGGGCGGCGAATGGGCGCGAGATCCGCATCATGCTGCCGATGATCTCCGACGTGTCGGAGTTCGAGGCGGCGCGCCGGCTGATCGACCGCGAGGTGAAGATCCTCATGCGGCACGGCCGCCCGGAGCCGAAGCGGCTCATGGTCGGCGCCATGATCGAGGTGCCGGCCCTACTGTGGCAACTCGACAGCGTCCTTCCGCTCGCCGATTTCGCCTCGGTGGGGTCCAACGATCTGATGCAGTTCCTGTTCGCCGCGGACCGCGGCAATGTCCGCGTGTCGGACCGCTTCGACAGCCTCAACCCGGCCGCGCTCAAAGCATTCCGCCACATCGTGCGGTCGGCGGATAAGCATGACGTGCCGCTCACGCTGTGCGGCGAAATGGCCGGAAAGCCGCTCGAGGCGATGGCGCTGATCGGCCTCGGCTTCCGCTCGATCTCGATGGCGCCGGCCTCCGTGGGCCCGGTCAAGGCCATGATCTTGTCGCTCGACGCCGGCAATCTCCAGCAACGGCTGGATGAGCTGCTCGACACCAAGAAGACCTCGCTTCGCGAAGATTTGAAACGCTTCGCCGCCGACAGTGGCGTGCAGATTTAGCCGCAGGGGCGAGCGAGGAGTCGGCAATTGGCGCAGCAATATGGTAGCCTTTCGAAGGCTTGCAAACTCGCCGACATTGGGCTTGTGTTAGCCGAAGGATCGCAGGAGATGGGGCCGGCCGAGCAACGAAAGCGGGGCCGTAGCAGTTACCAGCAGACCCGTCGCCGCCCGCGGACGGCGGGCGTCTTGATATTCACGGGATTGAGAAATGCCAGCCGGCTATGATGCGGAAGTGGCCGAGTTGTTTCGGGACTTGAGGGCTGCCAGCAGCCTGACCGAAACAGATCTCGCCGCCCAGATCGCCGCCCCCATCGAGGTGGTCCAGGCGCTTGAGCAGGGCGCGCTTTACGCGCTGCCGCCCTGGCCGGAGACCTGCCGCGTCGTCAACGCCTATGGCACGCTGCTCAATCTCGATACCCGTCCGTTGCTACGGCGCATTTATGCGCAGATCGAAGCGGGAATCGTCGAGTTGCGGCCGAAGACCATGCCTGACGTTCCGGTCATGGCGCCCCAGGGCGGCGGCAATGCCGCCCCGTCCCTGCCGCCCATGCCGCAAGCGCCGAATTGGCCGAACGGACAGCAAGTGAGGGCGCAGCCCCAGGCTCCGTGGCCGGGCGGCGCGCCGCAATTCCCGCAAGGCGGGATGCAAGGCATGCCAAAGCAGGCCGGCCAGGCTCCGGCACCCCAGGCACCTGCACCCAGGGCCTCGGCGCCGCAAGCTCCCGCGCCGCAGGCGCCCGCCTGGCAGAATGGTCCGCAAGCCGCGCCGCAGCCGCAGGCCCGTCCGGCGCAACCGCAACAACCGGTTCGGCCGCAGCAGCCGGCCCGTCAGCCGGCACCGCAAGCCTTCCCGCCTGAGCCCCAGGGCCTCCAGCCCGATCCTCACGGGTTCCAGCCGGATGCCCAATTCCAGCCGGATCCCCATGGCCTCCAGCCGGACCCCGGCGGCTTCCAGCCCGATCCCTACGGCCTCCCGCCGGACGCGGGCTTCGAGGCGACGCGAGCTTCGAGGCGGATGCGGGCTTCGAGGCCGGGGGTGCGCCGCAACCGGTGGAAGACGCCGCGTTCATGGGCGAGGCGGAGTCGGCGCCGGCGCGCAAGAGGCCCGCTTTGCTGAAATGGGGCCTCGTCGCGCTGATTGCGTCGGTGATCGGCTTTGGACTATGGATGGCGTTGAGCGATTCATCCGGTCCGACGTCGTCCTCGGGGTCTTTCGACACCTCCGATCCCGTCTTGGATCCGGACGACCCGCGCAGCCGCAAGGCTGACCGGCTTCCGAACAATTTCTAGGCTTTCCCGCCTCATCCCATGACGACTATTCCAGCCGAGAAGCTCGACCATCTCGTCGCCCGTTGGCAGACGGTGCAAGACAGCCTTGCCGCCGGTGCCGACCAGGAGAGCTATGTGCGTCTCTCCCGCGAGTTTTCAGAGCTCGATCCCATCGTCGCCACCATCACGGCGCTGCGCGAGGCGCAGCACGAGCGTGACGGCTTGCAGGAAATCATCGACGACCGCACCTCGGACAAGGCCATGTTGACGCTCGCCGAGGAGGAGATCGAAGGGCTCGACGCGAAGATCGAAGAGCTAGAGCACCACCTGAAAATCCAGCTGCTGCCCAAGGACGAAGCCGACGAGAAGAGCGCGATCCTCGAGGTCCGGGCAGGTACCGGCGGCGAAGAGGCGGCGCTGTTCGCGGGCGATCTGTTCCGCATGTATCAGCGCTATGCGGACCGGCAGGGCTGGAAGGTCAATGTCATGTCGGCGAGCGAGTCCGCCAATGGTGGATATAAAGAGATCATCGCCAATATCACCGGCAAGGGCGTGTTCGCCCGGATGAAATTCGAGTCCGGCGTGCACCGGGTGCAGCGCGTGCCGGAAACCGAAGCGCAAGGGCGCATTCATACCTCGGCGGCGACGGTGGCCGTGCTTCCCGAGGAGGAGGTCGACGTCAAGGTTGACGAGAAGGATTTGCGCGTCGACGTGTACCGGGCGAGCGGTCCCGGCGGACAGTCGGTGAACACCACCGACAGCGCGGTCCGGATCACGCATATCCCTTCGGGTCTCGTGGTCATCCAGCAAGACGAGAAGTCGCAACACAAGAACCGGGCGAAAGCCATGAAGGTGCTGCGCGCGCGGCTCTACGATCTGGAACGCGCCAAGCTCGACGAGGAGCGGGCGCAAGACCGCCGCAGCCAGATCGGCACGGGCGACCGGTCCCAGCGCATCCGCACCTATAATTTCCCGCAAGGCCGCGTCACCGATCACCGTATCGGTCTCACCACGCACCAGTTGCAAATGGTGCTGGAGGGCGAGCCGGCGCTGGATGAGATCATCGATGCGCTGATCACCGAGCAGCAGACGAGCCAACTTGCCGACATGCAGGAGCACGAAGCGTGACCGGGACGCTCGAGGCGGCGCGCGGGGCGGCCACGCGGACGCTGCGGGAGGCCGGCATCGACACGCCGGCCCTGGATGCGCGGCTGCTGCTCTGCCATGCCGCAGGCCTCAGCCATGAGGCGCTGATCGCGCGAAGCCGCGATGAGGTTTCGTCGGACGTGGCGGCGCAGCTTGCGAGTTTTGTCGCGCGGCGACTCCAGGGCGAGCCGGTCTCGCGCATCCGCGGCGTGCGGGAATTCTACGGCCGGGACTTTCTCGTCGGCCGCGATACGCTCGACCCGCGCCCCGACACCGAGACGCTGATCGCCGCGGTGCTGGACGTCATTGGCCGGGATGGCGGGCAGCGTCGGCCGCTCAAGCTCCTCGATCTCGGCACCGGCTCCGGCTGCATCCTGCTCACGCTGCTCGCCGAGTTGCCGGAAGCCCAAGGCCTCGGCACCGACATGTGCGACGGTGCGTTGCGGCTTGCCGCTGAGAACGCGGAGCGTCTGGGGCTGGCGCCCCGCGCCCGGTTCATCGCCGCCGATTGGCTCGACGGGATCGAGGGCTCGTTTGACCTCATCGTGTCCAATCCGCCGTATATCCCGTCCGAGGAGATCGCCGGCCTTGCCCGGGACGTGGCGGCCTACGATCCGCGGGCGGCGCTCGATGGCGGGGCGGATGGGCTCGATGCCTACCGGCGCATCGCCGAGAGCGCTCGCTCGGTGCTGGCGCCTGGGGGGAGCATTTTGGTTGAGATCGGCCCCACCCAGGCCGGGGCCGTAGCCGCGCTGTTCCGGGCGGCGGGCCTCACGGTCGAGGCGGACGATGTGCGGTTCGATTTGGCCGGACGGCCCCGCTGCGTCCTCGCCGGGGCCCCTCCGAGGGCCGGCTAGAAGGTCGCATGGCCCCCAAAAATGAGCTTGGAAAACGGGGATGTTCGGGGTAGGTTCGAGGCAAGGGAATGAAAATCTTCGGCCAAGCGTGGCTTTTGAACGCGGCCGGTTGCATGGCAACAAGAGCGGATATCTCGTGAACCTCGATTGACAGGCGGTGTGCCTCTCGGGTTGTTCAGGAGACGCTCAACCGCCCATCAGATTTGGTTGGCTGGCGCTGGCCCAAGGATTCAAGACGCGTAGCGCCGAGGCCGACCCAAGACAAGGCAGCAAGAAAAAACAGCGTTTTGACGACTGCGTGGCCCATCCGGCTTTCCGGCGCAAAGTGCGTGGGACCTTGAGCGCTGGTCGTGGAGAGTGACAGGGAACGAAGGACGCGGCGTATCGGCCGCCAATCAGGTGAACAAGGCTCATGAGGCAAGGACAACAACAGAATCGCAGGGGCCGCGGCCGCGGCCGTAAGCCCCAAAATCCACTGGCGCGGAACTACGAGTCGAACGGACCGGACGTGAAGATCCGGGGGACCGCGTCCCATGTGGCGGAGAAATACATGTCGCTAGCGCGTGACGCGCTGGCCTCCGGCGACATGATCGCGGCGGAGAGCTATCTCCAGCACGCTGAGCATTATAATCGCATCGTCATGGCGGCTCAGACGCAGCTCAGCCCGCAAGGTGGCGCCCAGCCGGGCGAGTCCCCGAATGGCGGCGGCGGACAGCAGCCTCAGAGCCGCTGGCACTCCGATTCCGACGAAGAAGGCTCCGACGAGTCGGCATCCATGGCCAGCGGGCAGACCGGTGGCGGCAGCCAGGACCGGGAGCGCCACACGGGCGACCGGGAGCATCATGGTGGCGGACGCGAGCGGGGCCGCCGGCCGCAAGGCGGCAATGGGAGCGGCGGGGGCGTGCGTGACGCCAATGGCGCCGAGCCGGGCGAGGCGCAAGCCTCCGACGAAAGCGAGAACGCTCCCGACGTCGTGAGCTAAGCTTCCAGTCTCAAAGTCTTACGGGTGGTTCGATTGACGGCGCGGCGCGTCCGATATCGGCGCTGCGGCTAACCGTTTGCTAACGGTGGCGCGCGCGGCCGGTTTGCTCTCCATCAAGTCGCCCCCTCTTTTTGTGCGCTAAGCGGCTCGCTATATGTCCGTTAACGGGGCCTGGGGTATCAGGTTCACGACAACGGCACCCCCCCCCGCCGGTTTGACCGTCCTTGCCGGCCCACCCTCAAGCCCGACCCGATCCAAGAGGGAAGATTATGGATTTCGAGAAGCTTTCCGACCGCCTTAAGGGATTCCTGCAAGCCGCGCAGACCATCGCCGTGCGTGACGGCAATCCGCAGATCACGCCAGAGCATTTCCTCAAAGCCCTGCTCGACGACCCGGAAGGACTGGCCGCGGGGCTGATCGGCCGCGCCGGCGGCGACCCCAAGACCGCCCTGATGCGGACCGACGCGGCGCTCGCCAAGCTGCCCAAAGTGTCCGGTTCGGGCGCCACCCAGCCGCAAATGACCCCGGCGCTGTCGCGGGTGCTCGACCAGGCGGAGCAGGTGGCGAAGAAGGCCGGCGATAGTTTCGTCACCGTGGAGCGGGCGCTACAGGCGCTGGCCATGACGAAAGAGGGCGACACCGCCAGCATCCTCAAAGACGCTGGCGTGACGCCGCAGAGCCTCAACGAGGCGATCAACGACTTACGCAAGGGCCGCACCGCCGATAGCGCCGGCGCCGAGCAGCAATATGACGCGCTGAAGCGCTACACCCGCGACTTCACGGACGCCGCGGAGAAGGGCGAGCTCGATCCGGTGATCGGCCGCGACGAGGAGATCCGCCGCACCATCCAAGTGCTGTCGCGGCGCACCAAGAACAATCCCGTGCTCATCGGCGAGCCGGGCGTCGGCAAGACGGCCATCGTCGAGGGCCTGGCGCACCGCATCGTCAAGGGCGACGTGCCGGAGAGCCTGAAGGACAAGAAGGTGCTGTCCCTCGACATGGGCGCGCTCATCGCCGGGGCCAAATATCGCGGCGAGTTCGAGGAGCGGCTCAAGGCCGTGCTCAGCGAGATCGAGGCCTCCCACGGCCAGATCATCCTGTTCATCGACGAGATGCATACGCTGGTGGGTGCCGGCGGCGCGGAGGGCGCCATGGACGCCTCCAACCTGCTGAAGCCCGCGCTCGCCCGCGGCGAGCTGCATTGCGTCGGCGCCACCACGCTCGACGAATATCGCAAGCATGTGGAGAAGGACGCGGCCCTCGCCCGGCGCTTCCAGCCGGTGTTCGTGCCCGAGCCAACGGTGGAGGACACCATCTCCATCCTGCGCGGCCTGAAGGAGAAATACGAGCTGCATCACGGCGTGCGCATTTCCGATGCCTCGCTCGTGGTCGCCGCCACCCTGTCAAACCGCTACATCACCGACCGTTTCCTGCCCGACAAGGCCATCGACCTGATGGACGAGGCGGCGTCGCGCTGCGCATGCAGGTGGACTCCAAGCCCGAGGCGCTCGACGAGCTCGGACCGGCGCCTGATGCAGCTCAAGATCGAGCGCGAGGCGTTGAAGAAGGAGACCGACAGCGCCTCTCAGGACCGGCTCGCCAAGCTCGAGAAGGAGATCGCCAATCTGGAGGAGAGCGCCAACGCGCTCGCCGGCCGCTGGCAGGAAGAGAAGGAGAAGCTCGGACAGGCGCAGAAGATCAAGGAAGACCTCGATCATGCGCGCAACGAGCTGGAGCAGGCCCAGCGCGCGGGCGACCTCGCCAAGGCCGGCGAGCTGGCCTACGGCAAGATCCCCGATCTCGAGGCGAAGCTCGCCAAGATCGAAGAGGAAGAGGGCCAGGCCGGCAGCCTCGCGCAAGAGGTCGTCACCCCCGACATGATCGCGCAAGTGGTGTCGCGCTGGACCGGCATTCCCGTCGACAAGATGCTGGAAGGCGAGCGCGAGAAGCTGCTTCAGATGGAGACGCAGATCGCCAAGCGCGTGGTCGGCCAGCAGGAGGCGGTCGAGGCCGTGTCCACCGCGGTGCGCCGCAGCCGCGCCGGCCTGCAAGACCCCAACCGGCCCATGGGTTCGTTCATGTTCTTAGGCCCGACCGGCGTCGGCAAGACGGAGCTTTCCCGCGCGCTCGCCGAGTTCCTGTTCGACGACGAGCACGCCATCCTCCGCGTCGACATGAGCGAATATATGGAGAAGCACGCGGTGGCCCGGCTGATCGGCGCGCCTCCCGGCTATGTGGGCTATGAGGAGGGCGGCGCGCTCACCGAGGCCGTGCGCCGCAGGCCGTATCAAGTCATCCTGTTCGACGAGATCGAGAAGGCGCATCCGGACGTGTTCAACGTGCTGCTGCAAGTGCTCGACGACGGCAGGCTGACGGACGGCCAAGGCCGCACGGTCGACTTCCGCAACACGCTCATCATCATGACGTCCAATCTCGGCTCCGAATATCTCGTCAACCAGAAGGAGGGCGAGGATTCATCGGCGGTCGAGGCCCAAGTCATGGATGTGGTGCGCTCGCACTTCCGGCCAGAGTTCCTCAACCGCGTGGACGAGATCATCCTGTTCCATCGCTTGCGCCGCGAGCATATGGGCGCGATCGTCGACATCCAGCTGAAGCGCCTCGCCAAGCTCCTGGCCGACCGCAAGATCACGCTGGAGCTCGACGATCAGGCCAAGGACTGGCTCGGCACCAAGGGCTACGACCCGGCCTATGGCGCGCGCCCCTTAAAGCGCGTGATCCAGAAATATGTGCAAGACCCGCTGGCCGAGATGGTGCTCGCCGGCAAGATCCATGACGGCGAGACGGTGAAGATCACCGCCGGCAAGGACGGGCTCATGTTCAATGGGGCTGCTGCGAGCAAGGCCAAGGCGGCTTAGGGTTTACCGGCGGCTGGGGTGTGCCCGCCGGATGTCCGCTTCTGACCCATGTCAGACTCGTGAGTCGGGCTTGGCCATTTGCGCGCGAACTTGACCTGAATCAGAGCCAGTTCAGGCTCCGATGATCTAGCTTGCCTTCAGCTGAGGGCGGAGAGCCGCGAGGCAGTCCGCGAGCTGTCGTCCCCGAAATCTCTGGCAGGAACCAGGGGCGCAACGAAAGTAGCGTTGGCGCGGACATGGCATGACAGAGTCTTCATCACGGGTTGAGGCGGATTGGGCGCGCCAGGTTCGCGGCATCGCTAGATTGCTGTCATGTCGCCTCGTGTTCAGTATCGGCCTGGCCATCTTTGCTGTCGTAACAGCGGAAGCTGCGGACCTGAACTCAATTCCCGAGGTCATAGATTTCCAAGGCCGTCACGATCCCCCGACCGCCCCTAACGTCTGGGAGCGGGACATCGATCGCTCCCTGGATGATCTGGTCGAGACGGTTAAGAACAGAAGGGACCTCACGACGGATGTTGCCATTCCCGGAGAGTCGGTGCGCGAGCATGCGACCGGGGCCACAGGCGACCCTCTGTTTGGGACCCAGATGGGAGAGATTCTGCGCGGCGACACATTGCCGGAAGACGTTCGTGACACGAACCCGTATGCCAGACTTACAGCCAAAACCGAAGATCGGCTGCGGGACAGCATGCTCGCCGCGCCAAAGGGGAGTCTGACACCTGCGCGCGTGATGGACATGGCGCTTGATGCGTCCGGCGGCAACTATCCGATTGCCACCCTGACTGCCCACAGCGTGCTCAAGAGCCATACCAAACGCGGTCGTGAAATCATCGAAAAGATGCAAACCCGCGTCGCGGCATTGTCCAGAGGCACTATCTCGCAGGCCGAATACGACCGGCAGATGGCCGATCTTCGCAAGCAGTTGCGGCCCCATAGCGAAATCGCGTCGCGGCTGCAGAACTTGCGCGCCGATCCGACAGCCACGGGAGACAAATTGGGGCCGTGGTATCATACGTTCGGCGTCATGGCGCTCGGCTCCGTTCATGGCGGAACCGATGCGACCGGCGGCGTTCTTTGGGAACATGCCTCCAAATGGCTTGGTTGGTTTGGGGGAACTCCGTTCAACCCGGAAAAGGCCAGCATCGATGCCAAGGTCGCCGTGCGCACCCTGGACCCGAGGCAACTGGGAGGATATGAGCGCGATCGGAGCATTGCCGGGCCCCATCCGAGCGAATTCATTCCCGACTATTTCGATGATCCGATCGTCAAGGAAGAAGCTCGGCTTGCCCGATGCACGACCGCCGGCATCCAGGCTGATCGCGCCATAGCGGAACTTCAAGGACCCGTATCGGCTGCGAAAATCGACGCCGCCAAAACCAAACTTCCGACGATGAAGGGTCAAATTGCGGAATGCCCGGAGATGGCGGGAAAAGTCGCGACCATAGAACAGGCGGCGGCGGCGGCGGCGGACAGCATCATCCGGCAGGGTCAGGAGGCGCTTTCCAGTTGCGACCCCCAAGTCTTGAGCCATGCGGCAAGCGAAGTCGCCGCGCTTAGTAGTGACCCGCGGGCCGCCCAGATAAAGAACCAGCTTGAGCGCAATGCCCCCATCGTAAAGGAGGCCAATGGCGCGTTCGAGGCCGGCAATCAAAGCTATCTTGCGGGCGATTTGGGCGCTGCCCGGGCTTCGCTGTTGCGCGCGCGAGATGCGATTGGCGGGCTTGGTGGCACGGCCTGCCCGGAGCTGCGCGAGCGGATCGCAAAGGGGCTGGACAAGATCGATACGTTGACGAGCGCACTGGACAAGATCACGGCCGCAATCGATTCCTGCGACGCCCGTGGCATGGAGAACTATCGGCGGCAGTTGGCTGGGGTGCAGAATCCCCATCCGATAATTCAGGAGAAGATGGCGGAGCTCGACCGGGTTGCGGCGAGGTCGGCGAAGGCGACTGCGGCGTTCGATGAGGCCAATGTGGCGTTCAAGGCGGGCGAGCTTTCTGAAGCAAGGGCAAAGTTGCAAAGTGCCGAGGACGAGGTCAGGGCCCTTAACGGCAACCCGCCCTGTCCGGGTCTGCTGGACCGGATCGCAGCGGGGAGAGGCAAGATAACCCGGATCGAGGACGTCCTCACGCAGGCCGACGCGGCGATCGGGAGTTGCGACGTGGAGCAGCTCGATGCGCTGCAGTCGAAGCTTGGCGCCGCCTCGGGCACGCACAAGTCTTTCCGCTATAAGGCCACGGAGCTGGAACAAGCGAAGGCGAAATGCGGACAGCAAGCCATCGAGGCAGCGACCTCCGATTGCGTGAACAAATACGGCAGCGGCTATAGCGCCGGCAGCGTCTCGCCGACGGGAGCTACTATTGCATTCCAGATAAGACGGCAGCGAATGCTTGGTGCGAGAACAACAATGGAAGCGGTTGGTATGCCGGCAAGGTCAACAGCGACGGCTCATTCAGCTGCAATATGGGCAAGTCGGCTCGCAACGCCAGTTGTCAGCAGAAATACGGAAGCGGTTGGTATGCCGGCAATATGAAGAGCGATGGCTCATTCAACTGCAATATGGGTAAGTCGGCTCGCAACTCCAGTTGCCGGCAGCAGTATGGAAGCGGCTGGTACGCCGGCAAGCTGCGCGGGGACGGCTCGTTTATGTGTTACGGGCCCAGGCAAGCTCAGCCACGTGCTCCGCGTGGACCTTCCGGCGCTGAGGTGGGGGCAGCGATTGCCGGCGCCATTGCTGAGGGCATCGCACGAAGTGGAGGCGGAGGCAGGCCACGCAGCAAGTGTCACCGCCGTCGCGATGGGACAATACATTGCGGTTCCAACTAGGAGAGCGGGATTGAGAAAGGTAGGCCAATGCCCCGACACCACAGGCGAAGCCGCAGCCTCCTGCGAGTCGAGGCGGCTGAACGGTGGGAGGCACGCTTGTCGGGCGTTGTCGCATCCGATGATGCGGCGAGGATGGGTCATGCCAAGACATACTGCAGGTTTAGTCCTTCTGATAGCGGCCATGGTGTTTGCCGCCTCGACGTCCGGTGCACGGGCCGCCAGCGCAAGGCTCTGGGACGCCTGTAAGACCGCACTTGCCGAGATTGCAAGGACCGAGACCCCACCCCAGCCGTCTTCGTCTGTGCCGAACCTCGGCGACCTTCAGGACCTCGGCACGCTGGATTGAAGTAGAAAGCATGAGAAAGCTGCTCACCACGCTTGCTGCAATCTTGATGCTAACCGCGCTCGACGGGGCGCCGGCTTTTGCCCAGGCTGATGCCACCGAACTGAGCTTCTGGGAGAGCGTGCGCGACAGCGATCAGCCACAGGAGCTTGAGGCCTATCTCAAGGCCTATCCGGACGGCATGTTCGCGCCGCTGGCGCGGATACGCATTGAGAAGCTCAAGGGCAGCGATGCATCAGAACCGGCTCAGCCGGAGCCTGCCCCGTCGTCACCGTCGGAGAAGGAAGCTGGCGCCACGGAAGAGGCTTCCGAAGTGGAGCAGGCCGCGTCATCGCCGCCGGTGAATGAATGCGATCGGTTGGCCGCGCATCCGCTCTATACGGCAGAGGGTATCTCGGGCATCGATTTCGACGATATTCCCAGTGACGAGGCAATCCGGGCCTGCCGCGCGGCGGTGGTGGCCTCTCCGGAAACAGAGCGCTTCCAGTTTCAGCTGGCGCGCGCGCTGCTCAGCGGCAAGGTCTATGAGGAGGCACGCCGGCGGTTTCGAGTGGTCGCCGAGAAAGGGCATGCCGGCGCGGCGCTTAATCTCGGGCTCATCTACGGGCATGGTCGTGGCGTGCCGAAGGACTATGCGCAGGCTGCGCGGTGGCTTCGCCAGGCGTCCGATGACGGCGACCCCGTTGCTATGATCGCGCTTGGCTACCTCTACAAGGCAGGACTCGGGGTAGAGCAGAGCGATCAGGAGGCTGTCGCTTGGTTTCGCAAGGCCATGGAAAAAAATGAGCCGGATGGCTTCAGTCGTCTCGCATCGATGTACGCCGAGGGCCGCGGCGTGTCGAAGGATATGAAAGAAGCCGCAAGGCTTCATCGCCAAGCGGCCGACATGGGCCTCGTGGAGTCCATGTATGTGCTCGGTAAGCTTTACGCCGATGGCGAGGGCGTGTCCAAGGACGAGGCGGAAGCTATCCGGTGGTACAAGAGGGCAGCCGAGAAAGGCAGTATCCAGGCGATGACCAATCTCGGATATGCCTTCCACGCCGGAAGAGGCACCGATAAAGACCTCTCACAAGCTGTCGAATGGTATCGCAAGGCTGCGGACAAGGGCGAGGCCACGGCGAAGAACAATCTGGGCATGCTCTACAACGACGGGACGGGCGTACTACGCGACGGGAAGGAGGCCGCACGGCTTCTCCTTGAGGCGTATCGCGGCGGTGACGCTTACGCGAAAAGGAATTTGGAAGAGCAAAGCGGCGTACTCAGTATCGAGACCCGCCGGGAACTACAGCGCCTGATGAAGCAGGAAGGCGTGTACAACGGCAAGATCGATGGTCGCTTCGGCTCCGGCACGAAGGCCGCGCTCAAGGCGCTCGCGCCGGTACAGGATGCGGCCAAGAGTGTCCGAGCCAGTTCAACAGCCGCGGACAAACCCGAAGACCTCGGCGATCTCCAGAACCTCGGCACGTTGGACTGAAGCAGGGCGCTCCACGACAGCGGCAAACCTTATCCCCGCCTCCCAAATCCCGCTTGCACTCCGCTCACCTTGCCCTTCGGGACAGGCGCTATCGAGAGGCGATTTGCGTTGGCGGGGCTTCTACAAGCGTGGCTATCCCGCACTCCATCAGCGAGAATCGGCGCGTTGCCGGGCGCTGACGACAAACATTCCCCTCTTTTATACCCGCCTGCAAAACCTCCCGTAGAATACTTCCATCCCTGCCCCAGCGAGGGATGCGGTGCCTAGGACCGACCTGACATCGTGGGGCAGGGTCGCGGCGCCCGGGGTGGCGCGGTACGGATGGGCCGATCTCGGATGCGGAATTCCCGATAGGCCCGGACCACCGCGCCATGGCTAACGGACCGGCCTCGGGGGTCTCTACTTCGCCCGCCTGCGCTGTAACGCGTGGGCCATCGGGTGAGGCGCGCATCTGCTTTCGCACCGCGCCTGTGCCACTGGCGATAAGCGGCGATACGAGGCTCTAAAAAGATGCCGCGCGCGGGGCGCGCCAATAAGGCCGCCCATGAGCTCGAGCAGGACGCGGTCTTCGTGCGCGCCCCGCGCTGTCCCTCATGCCTCGCGGGTGCTTCCCGGCGAGACGTCGCGGCGTGGCCGCATGTTACTTTGCGCTACCGGCCGCTGGCCTACTTGAGCGCATATTCATTCGTCATGCCCGGACGTGATCCGGGCATCCAATAGGGCCGGTTAGCGCAAGATCAACAAGATCAAAATGTAGGGGAAGGAGAAGGAGAGGCGCGGGAAGCGAAACTTACTGGGTGACGAAGCTACTGGGTGACCACTTGGGCGACGCGGCTGGTGACGGGATCGAGCTGCATCAGGGCCTCGATGCGGCGGCGCTCTCTCTGGAAGGCGGCGAGCTCGCGGCCTTCGAGCTGGAGGCCGCGCGGCACGGCGATGGTCATCGGGTTGACGAACTTGTTGTTGACCAGGACCTCGAAGTGGCAATGCGGGCCGGTGGAGCGGCCGGTCGAGCCGACGAAGCCGATGATCTGGCCTTGCTTGACCGAGGCGCCGGGTTCGGAGCCGGGGGCGAAGCGGGTCATGTGGCCATAGGCGGTGGCGAAGCCGTTGGCGTGGCGGATGCGGATATAGTTGCCGTAGCCGCCGTGACGCTCGGCGATCTCGATGGTGCCGTCGCCGGCGGCGAGGATCGGCGTGCCGGAGGGCGCGGCCCAGTCGCGCCGGTATGCATGCGGATGCGGCGGAGCAGCGGATGCTTGCGGTTGCCGAAGCCCGAGGTGTAGCGGCCGCCCTTGACGGGGTTGCGCATCAGGAACTTCTTGGCGCTGTTGCCGTGCTCGTCATAGTAGTCGACCGCGTCGTCCGGCGTGCGGAAGCGGTAGAATTTGCGCATCTCGCCGCCGACGGTCATGGAGGTGTAGAGCAGCTCGCCCATCTCCTCGCCGTCGCTGCCGTCGGAGTCGAAGAACACTTCGAAGGTGTCGCCGGGGCGGACC
>NZ_LPWF01000023.1:0-110000 GCF_001723305.1 Methyloceanibacter superfactus | reverse complement strand
TCTTAATAGGGCGCTCAGTTCGGCGGATTAGACCCGAAACCAGGTGATCTAGGCATGAGCAGGCTGAAGGTGCGGTAACACGCACTGGAGGGCCGAACCCACCGTCGTTGAAAAGACGGGGGATGACTTGTGCCTAGGGGTGAAAGGCCAATCAAACCTGGAAATAGCTGGTTCTCCGCGAAATCTATTTAGGTAGAGCGTCGGACGAATACTCTCGGGGGTAGAGCACTGGATGGCTAGGGGGCCTCACCGGCTTACCAAACCTAACCAAACTCCGAATACCGAGAAGTACTATCCGGCAGACACACTGCGGGTGCTAAGGTCCGTAGTGAAAAGGGAAACAGCCCTGACCGCCAGCTAAGGTCCCTAAGTTATGGCTAAGTGTGAAAGGATGTGAGAATCCCAAAACAACCAGGAGGTTGGCTTAGAAGCAGCCATCCTTTAAAGAAAGCGTAACAGCTCACTGGTCTAAATAAGGATTCTTGCGCCGACAATGTATCGGGGCTTAAGCCATACACCGAAGCTGCGGGTGCATACGCAAGTATGCGCGGTAGCGGAGCGTTCCGTAAGCCAGTGAAGGGTCCCCGCGAGGGTGGCCTGGAGGTATCGGAAGAGCGAATGCTGACATGAGTAACGATAAGAAGTGTGAGAGACACTTCCGCCGAAAGTCCAAGGGTTCCTGCGCAATGCTAATCAGCGCAGGGTTAGCCGGCTCCTAAGGCGAGGGCGAAAGCCGTAGTCGATGGGAATGAGGTTAATATTCCTCAGCCAGTGGGTGTGTGACGAATTCCAAAAGTTGTCAGGTCTTATCGGATTGATCTGGCCGCGAAGGAGTTCCAGGAAATAGCCCCCACATCAGACCGTACCCTAAACCGACACAGGTGGACTGGTAGAGTATACCAAGGCGCTTGAGAGACTGCGTTGAAGGAACTCGGCAAAATACCCCCGTAACCTTCGGGAGAAGGGGGCCCCATGTCTGGGCAACCAGGTGTGGGGGGCACAAGCCAGGGGGTGGCGACTGTTTATTAAAAACACAGGGCTCTGCGAAGCCGCAAGGCGACGTATAGGGTCTGACGCCTGCCCGGTGCCGGAAGGTTAAGAGGAGGAGTGCAAGCTCTGAATCGAAGCCCCGGTAAACGGCGGCCGTAACTATAACGGTCCTAAGGTAGCGAAATTCCTTGTCGGGTAAGTTCCGACCTGCACGAATGGCGTAACGACTTCCCCACTGTCTCCAACGCAGACTCAGTGAAATTGAATTCCCCGTGAAGATGCGGGGTTCCTGCGGTTAGACGGAAAGACCCCGTGAACCTTTACTATAGCTTTGCACTGGTATTCGTGATGGCATGTGTAGGATAGGTGGGAGGCTTTGAACCTGGGGCGCCAGTTCCAGGGGAGCCAACCTTGAAATACCACCCTTACGATTATGGATATCTAACCGCGGCCCGTTATCCGGGTCCGAGACAGTGCATGGTGGGTAGTTTGACTGGGGCGGTCGCCTCCCAAAAAGTAACGGAGGCGCGCGAAGGTGGGCTCAAGCTGGTCGGAAATCAGCTGTCGAGTGCAAAGGCATAAGCCCGCCTGACTGCGAGACTGACGAGTCGAGCAGAGACGAAAGTCGGCCTTAGTGATCCGGTGGTCCCGAGTGGAAGGGCCATCGCTCAACGGATAAAAGGTACTCCGGGGATAACAGGCTGATGATGCCCAAGAGTCCATATCGACGGCATCGTTTGGCACCTCGATGTCGGCTCATCACATCCTGGGGCTGGAGCAGGTCCCAAGGGTTCGGCTGTTCGCCGATTAAAGTGGTACGTGAGCTGGGTTTAGAACGTCGTGAGACAGTTCGGTCCCTATCTGCCGTGGGTGTAGGAGAATTGAGAGGAGCTGTCCCTAGTACGAGAGGACCGGGATGGACGCACCTCTGGTGGACCTGTTGTCGCGCCAGCGGCACAGCAGGGTAGCTAAGTGCGGACGGGATAACCGCTGAAAGCATCTAAGCGGGAAGCCTACCTCGAAACTAGTTCTCCCTTGAGAGCCGTGGAAGACCACCACGTTGATAGGCTGGGTGTGGAAGCGCAGCAATGCGTGAAGCTAACCAGTACTAATAGCTCGATTGGCTTGATTGCTTTCATTGTCAGTGCCCATCTGATTTGCCCTACCGCGCTTCGCGCTACTTTGAGGGCAAGTGGATGAGTATGTTGAGACCAGATTTGAAACCGCCCTTCGCTGGCCTGGTGATTTTGGCGGAGTGTCCACACCCGATCCCATCCCGAACTCGGCCGTGAAAAGCTCCAGCGCCGATGGTACTAAGTCTCAAGGCTTGGGAGAGTAGGTCGTCGCCAGGCTTGCCAAGGGCGGTTTCAAAACTCATTCGTCGCGTTCTTGGCCTTTGGCCTGTTCGAACGCGACGGATCGCTGCGCTACCGCGGATCGCGTCGAGCGCAGCTTAGTTGCGCTGTCGCTCACTAAGTCAGTTGGGCGCAGCCTTGGGCTCCCAGAGCCTTCATCGAGATTGCGCGCTTCCATGAAGCGCGTTCCCCTCTTTCACGAGTTGGTTTCGCCACAAATCTTGTTTCGACGAGATTGGCAGCCACGAAGCAAGAACCGCCGCCGGAGAAATCCGTCGGCGGTTTTTTCGTTTTGGCTCGCGCTATCGGCCTCCGGCCTACTTGAGCGCGGTTGGCTTGCGCTATCGGCCTCCGGCCCGCCCGCGAGAGCGGCCTATTGCCCTTGGAGTATTGCGGTGTCGGAGCCCTGCGGCCATAGTCCGCCCGCATCCGAAAACGACACAAGGGACAACGACGCAAATGGCTGATCGTATTGTCATGAGAGTGGGCGAGAGCCTCGTCGCCGGCGGACCGCCCGGCACCGCCGCGGAGCCGGAACGCGCGATCGGCGAGATGGACGGGCCGTTCGGCACCGCCTTCGCCAATCTTCTCGGCGACCAGGTCAAGGGGCACTCACGCGTCCTGGCACTGCTAAACACCGACGTCATGGTGCGGCCGCCGACGCTCTGCGTCAGCAAGGTCACCGTCAAGGACACCCGCTACACCAATATCCTCATGGGCACGGTGCAGTACGCCACCGCCATGGGCGTGCTGGACGCGGTACGCTCGGGCGACATCCCCAAGGACAAGTGCGACGATCTCGGCATCATCGTGTCCGTGTGGCTCAACCCCGGCATCGTCGACGTCAAGGATCTCGACCATCAGGTTCTGTTCGACATTCACCGCAAGGCCACCACGCAGGCCATCCATAAGGCGATGAATTTCGAGCCTTCAATCGACTGGCTGCTCGAAAACCAGGATAAGATCGTCCACAAATATTTCGAGAAGGGTCTCAAAGGCGAGGGCTGAGATGGCCAAATTCCAGAGCATTCTGGAGACGGTGGGCAACACGCCGGTCGTTCGGATCAACCGGTTGGCGCCAGAAGGCGTGAACCTCTACGTGAAGATCGAGGCGTTCAACCCGCTCGGCTCGGTGAAGGACCGCTTGGCGCTCGGTGTCATCGAGGCGGCCGAGAAGTCCGGCCAGCTGAAGCCGGGCCAGACGGTCATCGAGGCGACGAGCGGCAATACCGGTATCGGCCTTGCATGGTGTGCGCGCAGAAGGGCTATCCGCTGGGTCGTGACCATGGCGGAGACCTTCAGCGTGGAGCGGCGCAAGCTGATGCGGTTTCTCGGCGCCAAGGTGGTCCTCACGCCGGCCGCCCAGCGCGGGATGGGCATGGTGACCAAGGCCTTCGAGCTCGCCGAGACCCATGGCTGGTTTCTGACGCGGCAGTTCGAGAATGAGGCCAATCCGGATATGCATTCGCGCACGACCGCGCAGGAGATCGTGCGGGATTTCAGCGGCGAGACGCTCGACTACTGGGTGACGGGCTATGGCACCGGCGGCACGCTGAAGGGGGTGTCGCGGGTCCTCAAGGCGGAGATGCCAGAGACCAAGATCATCGTCTGCGAGCCCGAGGACGCGCAGCTTCTGGCGAGCGGCGTTGAGCAGATGCGGCGTCCCGACGGTGCGCCCGCGGGCCCCATCCGGCCTTCGCCCCGCATCCCATGCAAGGCTGGACGCCGGACTTCATCCCCAAGCTCCGGGGATGTCGTGGATTCGAGGCTCATCGATCGCATCCTCTCCATCAAGGGAGCCGACGCACTCAAATGCAGCGGCGAGCTCGCGCGGCAGGAAGGCATCTTTGTCGGTATCAGCTCAGGCGCGACCTTCGCGGGCGCGTTGCAGATTTGCGCCGAGGCGCCGGCCGGCGCCAACATCCTGTGCATGCTGCCGGATACCGGGGAGCGCTATCTAAGCACGCCGCTCTTCGCCGACGTGCCGGAGCAAATGACCGACGAGGAACTCGAGATCTCACGCTCGACGCCAGCTGCGCAGTTCGACGCGTAAGTCGCAGCGCTGGCGGCCGATCGGCGGGAGGTCCTAGCGCCCTTCGGCGTCGGTCTCGCAAGCAAGCGAGGTGGCGCCAAATCCGGTTGCGCTGTCGCAGGGCGGCGATGCCGGACCGCCCGCGGTGGCATTCTTATAGAGTCTCTGGAGGAAGGTCTCCGGCGCGGCGCTGGCGAAGGCGGCATTGCTTTCGGCGGTTGCGCTGGTTTCGGCGGCCGCGGTCGATACCGGGACGAGAGCCGGCGTCCGACTTGCAATGGCCCCTGTGGTGCCGTCGTCGCGCCACCGCCTGCCGACTTTGAGATAGAAGGCATTGCCGCCCGCCACCGCCACATAGCGGGCCGGGTAGGGGTTCTTGAAGCTCGCCATGTGGAAGTGCATCGCCTTGCCGATCGGCGCGTAGCGCTCGCCGGCGAGGATCGCGTCCGCGGCGCGCTGAGCCGGCGGCAGTTGCTTCGGATCGAGAGGCCGCGTCATGACCCCGGGCGCGAACTGGCGATGCTGGCTCACCACGCCGCAGATCGTATTAGGGAAGCGGGGCGAGGAGACCCGGTTCATCACCACGGTGCCGACCGCCATCAGGCCGTCCTGGCTCGAGCGGTTGGACTCGAAATACATCGCGCGAACGAGGCAGGTCCGCTCTGGCGAGCTGCCGGCCATGGCGGTCGTCTCCGCCGGGCGCGTCGCGTGGCGCCCCGAGCAGCCGGTCACGGCCACAGCCATGGCCAGCGCCATCAGCGCTCCTGCCGGAATCCCTCGCCTCATGTCCCCCTCGTCGGCGCGCGCGTCCCTCGCCGGATCAAGCACATCTACGGCTCCGCCGCGCCCGTGTCAGTCGGCAAATTTACGTGCCAGGCCTTAATTCCGTCTAAGCTCCGTGGATGCCAAAGCGGAGCGCCGGCATCTTGATGTATCGCGGGGCCGGGACGGCGCTCGAGCTGCTGCTGGTGCATCCGGGCGGGCCGTTCTGGGCCAAGAAGGACGACGGCGCCTGGTCGATCCCGAAGGGCGAATACCAGCCGGACGAGGAGCCGCTCGCCTGTGCCCGCCGGGAGTTCGCCGAAGAGCTGGGTCAAGCGCCGCCCCAAGGAGGCTATGTCGATCTCGGCGAGGTGCGGCAGAGGGGGCGGAAGACCATCGCCGCCTTCGGCGTCACCGGCGATTTCGAGCCCGCCGCCCTGAAATCCGTTGCTTTCGAGATGGAATGGCCTCCCCGAAGCGGCCGCATGCAGTCCTTTCCGGAGGTCGATCGTGTGGCGTGGTTCCCGCCCGAGGCGGCGCGCACGAAGATTCTCGCGCGCCAGATCCCGTTCATCGATCGTCTGCTTGATCGATTGACCTGAGCCTCCCAAGCGGTCCCTGCGCGCCCAGGTTGCAGCGGTCCGTGCCTTTCATCGGCGTCGTCTCCGCGATACCATGGCGGCACGTCCATCTGGTTGCGGGGCAAGCGGCAAGTTGGGTACGTGCAAGACAAGAGAGGACGCCGTGGCGTCCACTTTTGTGCCATGGAATCATGCGCTTCTTCGCCCCCCGACGAATGAACAGGCAGCCCGGTCCGCTTTCTCGCGTGGCCCGGCAAGAACCGGAAATTCGCTGATTTATGCCCATCGCTCGTTTTCTCCCCCGCCGCCTCACATCTCCCCTCTTCCTCAGCGGTCTGGCGCTTGCCGGTGCCGCGTTCCTCGCTCTCGCGCCTGCGGGCGTCTTGCGCGCGGACCCGCTCAATCCCTACAGCGTGTTCACCGATAGCGGCCCGGTCACGCAAGAAGACAAGGATCGCCGCCAAGCGCAGCGCCAGGCGCTCTACGACAGGCTCAGCCCGCAATACCGCATGGACGTGCCCTTCGTGAGCGAGGCCGCCATTTCTGGGCTGCAACAGGCCATCCAGCGCTATCAGCAGATCGTCGCCGCGGGCGGCTGGCCTCGGGTTCCCGAGACCGTGACGCTGCGGCCGGGCGACGCCGGCTCCGAGATCGTCGCCATCCGCAAGCATCTCATCATCGAGGGCGATCTGCGCCCGGATCGGGCACGAGCCCAAGATTTCGATGCCGAGTTCCGCGACGGGCTGACCCGATTCCAGATTCGCAACGGCTTGCGGGTCTCCGGCTTCGTCGATCGGCGGACGTTGAAGGCGCTCAACGTGCCGGCGACCGAACGCTTGCAGCAGCTCAAGACCAACGTGCCGCGTATCCAGGAGCTCATGAAGATCAACAAGGCGCCCCGCTACGTGATCGTCAACGTGCCGGCCTTCACCGCGCAAGGGGTGGCCAAGGGCCAGCTCCAAATCGACAGCGCCGTGGTGGTGGGCAAGCCGTCACGGGCGACGCCGCAAGTCTCGGCCAAGATCGTCGAGGTGAATTTCTTCCCCGTATGGAGCGTGCCCGAAAGCATCGCCCGGAAAGACCTCATTCCCGCCATCCGCAAAAACATGTCCTACTTCTACGACAACAGGTTCAATGTCAGCCGGTCCTGGGGGTCGCCACCGCTCGATCCGGCGCAGGTGGATTGGGCGTCGCCGCAAGTGGTCAGCTACAAGTTCCGTCAGGATCCCGGCCCGCAAAACGCGCTCGGCTTGGTGCGCATCAACATGCCGAACAAGCACGCCGTCTATATGCACGACACGCCACTGAAGCGTCTGTTCAGTCAGAGCCAGCGCGCCTTCAGCTCGGGCTGCGTGCGGGTGGAAAGCGTGTTCGAGCTCGTCGCTTGGCTGTTGAGCGACCAGGGCTGGGACTTGTCCAAGGTCGAAGCGCAGATCGCGAGCGGTCAGAAGAAGAATGTCAAACTCAAGCGCGCGGTGCCGGTGCACTTCGTGTACCTGACGGCCTTCGCCAACGGCAGCGGCGTGGCCCAGTTCCGCCCCGATATCTATGGCCGGGACGCGGGTGACGATGGTTTCGACGACGGCCCGGATGCGGTGGTCATCTCGGAGAGCCGGGCGGTCACCCCCTAGAATTCGGCCCGAAGCCGTCCATTATACTGCGGAATCCGGAGGACCCCCGGTGGGCGGCGACCCGACGCCGCACGCGACACCAGGGCGCAAGACGCCAACCATGGCGCGTCATAAATAGGAGGGAAGGTTTTGCGGCCAGGGATTGATGCGGTGAGAACAGTCTATTCGGAGGAGGCCAGGGCTCGGCTATCCAGGCTACGCCTGTTCGAGATTTGCGTGGCCGTCGTGCTGACCGTGGCTGCTCTCCTCTTCGTCGCCTTGACGGTTTGGGCCGCGGAGCCTGAAAAGATCGCCGTCTCTGACGGTTGGGTGCGGCCGACCATCGGGGAGGGCCGCGCCACGGCGGCCTACTTCACCGTCACGAACAAAGGCGACGTGGATGACACGTTGATGGCGGCGCGGACAGCAAACGCGAAGTCGGTCGAGCTGCATCAAACGACGATGACCGCGGATGGCGTGATGCAGATGCGCCCGGTCGAAGGCGGTCTGCCGATCCCCGTGGGCGGGACCCTCAAGCTGTCGCCCGGTGGAATGCATGTGATGGTCATGGGGCTCGACGAGGCGCTGGCCGCTGGCGGCGAGCTGGCGATAACGCTCGAGTTCGCCAAGGCCGGCCCGGTCGAGATTGTCCTGCCGGTGCAGGCCAGCGCTGCTGCCGGGGCGGACGGCGGTGACGCGCACCACTAGATCAGGGCGCCGATCACTTCGCGCCGATCACTTCGCGCCGGATCACCTGGCGCCCTTGTATCCGGACAGCTTGCAGAAATAGCGTCGCGCGCCTGCGCCTTGACGAGGTCCACGCGCTCGACCCCAAGAGATTCGGACGTGTCGAAAGCGTCGAGGATCGTCGTCGGGCACGGCCGCAGCGAGACGAACAAGATCGGCTCCGGGGTGGCGGCCGTGAGGGGACGTGTCATCTGGTAGTGGTCGTGCGGTTCGGGTCCCGGCGCCCAGATCACGAGCGGGACGTCGGAGTCGCGGAGGTAGTAGAGCATCTCCGCCGCCATATCCCGCGTCCGCACGAGGACGGCGCCATAAGGCTCTGCCGCCAGCTTGGCGCGAACCACGCCGGCGACGTCTTGCCAGCCGAGCGCGCTTCGCAGGAATTGCAGCTGCTCGAACATGGGCCATTGCCGGGCGAAGGCGGGCACGGCGGCGAAGATCACCGCGACCGCGAGATGCAGGGCGAGAGAGATCCTGAATAAGACCTGCCGGTTCATCTGCAGCATGACCGCGGTGACGAAGATCGTGGCCGCCGGATAGGCGGTGGCGGACCAGTTGCCGTGCGCGCGCGAGAGTAAGGCTTGCAACAGCAGCAGAACCAGAACCGGCAGCGAGAAGGCGAGCAGCAGGATCTTGTTCTCGTCGCGCGGCTCGCGGATCTCGCGCCATGCCCCGCGGATCAGCACGACGAGCAGGATGGGACCGAACACGCCGAACTGAGCGCCGACATATTCGAGTAGGGCCAGAGGGTGAACGTAGGGATATTGCCAGCTGATATTGGCGCCGGTGTGCTTCGCCGTGGGGAAGTCGTTCTGCGCATTCCACACGATGTTCGGCGAGAATAGCGCAAGCGCGATGACGGCCGCCACGATGCCGCGGCTGCCTTTCAGCGCGTCGCGTGCATCGCGCGACACGGCGGCGTGGCAGGCCATGCATAGGGCGGCGTAAATCATCGCCTGCTTGGCGAGTAGGCCGATGCCGATGGCGACCCCGAGCAGAATGGCCCAGCCCATGCTCTGCCGCTTCACCAACATCACCCAGAAATAGAGCATGACGGTCCACAGCAGGATCAGGGGCACGTCGGTGGTGATGAGCTGCGAGGAGTAGGACACGCCGGGCAGGGTGGCGAAGACGATGGCTGACCAGAAGCCGATACGGGCATCGAACAGGGCGCGGGCACTGGCGAAGAGCATCACCGAAGCGAGGGTGTAGAGCACGGGGGAGGCGGAGCGGATGCACGCTTCGGACTGCCCGCAGAGCTCGCCGGCGCCGCGGATGATCCAGGCGATCAGCGGGGGCTTCGAGAAATAGCCGAAGGCGAGGTCGCGCGACCAGGTCCAGTACTGCGCTTCGTCCATGACGAAATCGACGGCCGAGGCGTGGACGGCCGCCAGGCGCAGGGCTAGAAGTGCCCCCAGGCAGAGGATCAGGCGGAGGATGTAGCCATTGTCCGAGATAGTGGAGGGCGGGCTCCCCCCCAGCATGCTAGGCTGCCGGGATGCAGACGAAATCTGGCTGGACAAGGCTCGATGCTCCCACGAATGCCACCCCCGTGGGCTCCTCGCGGCGCCCAATTGACACGCTTGTTTGTCATAGTCGTGTCACCTGGTTTTCATTTTTTGGCGGCGCGTCAAAATTGGGCCTAAGTCTCGGCCCCCAAAGAGCATAGCGAGTGTCCCCAGGGGGTCCAATGCGCCTTTCCGTTGTCATTCCGGCCTTTAATGAGGAAGGCAATATCGGCAATCTGATCGCCGAGACCTTCGCGGCCGTGCCGGATTCGGTGCTGGGCGAGGTGATTGCGGTCGACGACGCCAGCGACGACGGGACCGGGGCCGAGATCAAGGCCCTGTTTTCCACCTATCCGGCGCTGCGCTATGTCAGACATGGGCAGCGGGCGGGGCAAAGCGCGGCGTTGCGGACCGGGGTCCTGGCCGCCCGCTTCCCGTCCATCGCCACGATGGACGGCGACGGCCAGAACGATCCCCAGGACATCATGCGGCTCTATGGCCGTCTCGGCGCGGTGGGGCAGCAGCCGGCGCTGGTCGGGGGCGTGCGGGCAGCCCGCAAGGATACCGGATCGAAGAAATTCGCCTCGCGCTTCGCCAATTGGCTGCGGGACGCGGTGCTGGCCGATGGCTGTCCGGACACCGGCTGCGGGATCAAGCTCTATCACCGGGACGCCTATCTGGCGCTTCCCTACTTCACCAGCATGCACCGCTACCTGCCGGCCTTCTTCATCACCTACGGCCATGAAGCCGTCTACGAGCCGGTGAACGACCGCCCGCGCCTGCGCGGCGCGTCGAAATACACCAATCTCGGCCGGGCGTTGATCGGGCTCTACGACCTGGTCGGCGTGAGCTGGTTGCGCAAGCGGACGCATATTCCACCGGTGGCGGAGGACGCGCCGGGGATCGGGACCGCGCCGGCTGCACCGGCCCGATCGAGCGCGGATGCCGCAGCACATGAAATTCGAGCATAGTCATTAGTCAGAGGGGATGAACCGCAATGTCTGGGGGAGGTCTTGTTCAGTGGTGGCAGACGACGCCGACCGTCGAGCTGGTTTGGCTCGGGATCGGTCTCGTCGCGCAGCTCATGTTTTCCGCGCGGTTTCTCTTGCAGTGGATCGCCACGGAGCGGGCGCGCGCCAGTATCATTCCGGAGACATTTTGGTATTTCAGCTTCGCCGGCGGCGTGCTTCTGCTCGCCTATGCCATCTACCGGCTCGATCCGGTCTTCATCCTTGGCCAGGCCACCGGCTCGTGATTTACTCGCGCAATATCTACTTCATCTGGCTTGGAAAGCGGGTGCCGGGCACGGCCAAGGTCGCCTAAGCGGGCGATCCGGTTCGGCCTTCCCTCGGACGCCTCTTGGCGGGATACATGACCTTGCGCCTTAAAGACCTCACGGTAATCGAGCAGGTGGTCCTGGCGCTGTCGCTTGTCGCCGTCGGGGTCCTCGTGATCGACCCGTTCCTGCTGGAGCGGGCGCGGGCGCTGCCGCCCGAGGTCCGCGAATTCTTCCGTACCATCACCCATATCGGCCGGTCGAACTGGATCCTGATTCCCACCGGGGCGGCCATCGCGCTCGCCATTGTTCTGCGGCGCAATCACGCGGGATTCCGAAACGGGGCGGCGTATGGACTGATCGCCAGCACGATCGGCTTCGTGTTCGTCAGTGTCGGCGGCGCGGGCCTGATCGCCAATCTTCTGAAAAGCATTCTCGGCAGAGCCCGCCCCAAGCTGTTCGAGACGGTGAGCCAGTTCGAGTTTCAGCTCTTCGCCTTCGACCCGGACTACGCCTCGACGCCATCGGGCCACGCCACCACCATCTTCGCCTTCGCCGCGGTGATCGCCATTCTGTGGCCGCGCGGACGCGTGATGCTCTACACGGCCGCAGCGTGGATCGCGGCCAGCCGCGTCCTGATCGGCGCCCATTACTTCACCGACGTGGTGCTCGGCGCCGCGCTCGGCACGGCCTTCCCATATTGGGTGCGTGACCGCTTCGCGGCCCGGCGGTGGCTATTCGAGCGTACCGCTGAGGGCGGTTACCGAATCCGCGGGCCCAGGACCCAGGCCTGGCTCGGCTGGCCGGAGCGGGTGCGCGTGGCGCTGCATGGGCCAAAGCTTTTGGGCGACGGCAGCCGCAATCCGGGGAAAATCGCCCAGGATCGCTCCTGACGCCGCACAGGGTGTGCCTCATGGGCGCGCTTAGGCTTTACAAACTCAAGGGAAATCCCCATATAGGGGCAAGCGCGCAGGGCGCTCGCGAGCCCCTGATGTCGCGCTTCACTTCTTCTTCGAACCTGCTATAGGTTCCCCCCCTTCGCGGCCCGCCGTGTACGCAATAGGACGGCGCTGCTTGAGGGGTTTTGGCCATTCATGGCCCATCGAATTGGCGCGGGGTGGAGCAGCCCGGTAGCTCGTCAGGCTCATAACCTGAAGGTCGCAGGTTCAAATCCTGCCCCCGCAACCAATTATTCCGGACACGCCATCCTCTCGCGGTCGCAGCGGCACGCCACTCCGTCGATAAACGCGCCCAACGAGGCATCGAAAGCCGTGTCGCGGTCGAGTGCCTTGAATGCGGGGATGAGCGCCACCGTCGCCGGATAGGCCAGCGGATCGAGGGCCTGGAGTTCGGCTTCATCCTGATCGCTGATCGGGTGTAGCAGTCCTTCGGTCTCGGCCAGCGCATAGCCGAGAATGAAAGCGTAAAACGCGAGGCCCAGCCCAGCCGCCTCGGCGTCGGGCAATCCCGCCATGCGCAAGGCGCGATAGACCACCTCGCTTGAGGCGTGATCGGCGGGCCCCGTGGCGTGAAACCGGAAGTGGAGATGGAACAGCCGCGGGTGCCGGTGGGCAAGATCCCGGTAGGCGGCAGCGACCTTGCGCAGGTCCGCGCGCCAGTCGCCGCTGGGGGCGGGTGGCTCGACCGTCGACAGAGCCAGATCGGCTATCCGCCGCAACAGCTCGTCCTTTGAGCCGAAGTGATGCAGCACCGTCATCGGGTCCACGCCAATGCGCGAGCCGAGCTTGCGCACCGAGAACCCGGCTTCTCCGTCGCGCGACAGCATGTCGAACGCCGTATCCAGGATCGCGTCCTTGTCCAGGCCGCGTGGTCCACGTGGCCGGGACGGCGCTTTCCGTGCCGAGCGTGTTGACAATTCTACACCGTAGCCAATAAGCTTTCGACCTAGCCATACCCGCTCAAAGGCTCCTGTCAAGGATGACCCGGCGGGTCTTAGGCAGCGGAGGAGTCGCGTGCCCGGTTCAAGGCCGTTCGCCGCCACAACCCGACGGTCGCTTGGGTCATGCCTGAAGCCGCACCGCAGGTTTGCCTCTGAAAGCGATCTGATTCTGAGCGGACTGAACCGCAAGGCGCGGCTGCTGCAGCTCTGCGCCCGCATTGGCTATACCCCGCCCGTAAGCTCCCAGCGCTAACTCGATGTCGGCCCTCGGGTCACGTTCTGCTGGAGGTTTATCGGTGACCAATCAATATCAGACGACGCAACTAAGAGAGCTCGACGCTCTCCATCATCTGCATCCCTTCTCGGATCACACGTCGCTTCGGGCAGGCGGCGCGCGGGTCATCGTTCGCGGCGACGGGCCCTATGTCTGGGACAGCGAGGGCAATCGCATTCTCGACGGCATGGCCGGCTTGTGGACTGCGAATATAGGCCATAGCCGCCGCGAGCTGGCCGAGGCTGCCTACGCGCAAATGATGGAGCTGCCGTTCTACAACACCTTCTTCCGCACCACGCATCCGCCCGTCGTCGCCTTGGCGCGCAAGCTCGCCGAGCTCGCTCCCGATAATCTCAATCAGGTGTTCTTCGGCTCGTCTGGCTCGGAATCGAACGACACAGCCATCCGCTTGATCCGACACTATTGGGTTTTGAAGGGTGAACCCAAGCGGCGCATCATCATCTCGCGCAAAAGCGCCTATCACGCTCGACGATCGCGCCGCTTCGATGAGCGGCATGGCCCATATGCATGCGCACAGCTATCCGCTGTATGAGCGCTTTCGCCACATCATGGATCCTTATTGGTATGGGGAAGGGAAGGACGGCGAGTCGCTCGCCGATTTCGGCCTTCGCGCCGCGCGCGCGCTCGAGGACGAGATCCTCGCGGTGGGACCTGAGAATGTGGCGGCGTTCGCCGCCGAGCCGGTGCAAGGCGCCGGAGGGGTCAAGATTCCGCCGGAGACCTATTGGCCCGAAGTCCAGCGCATCATCGATAAGTATGGGATTCTGCTGCTCGCCGACGAAGTCATCACCGGCTTCGGCCGGATCGGCACGTGGTTCGCTTCACAGCATTACCGCATCAGGCCTAATCTCATCACCTTCGCCAAGGCGGTGACCTCGGGCTACATCCCGCTCTCGGGCGTGCTCGTCGACGACAAGATTGTTGCTGCGCTGCTCGCGCATGAAGACGACTTCCATCATGGCTACACCTTCTCGGGCCATCCGGTCGCCTGCGCCGTGGCCCTCAAGAATCTCGAGATCATGGAAGAGGAGAGGCTCGTCCCGCGGTGAATGAATTCACCGGACCTGCACTTGCCAAGGTTCTTGCAAAATTCAAGGACCATCCCCTCGTCGGCGAAGTCCGTTCGATCGGACTGCTCGGCGCCATCGAGCTCGTCGCCGACAAGCGCACGCGCCGCCGTTTCGCCGATCCGGGTCGAGTCGGGCTCATCTGCCGCGACCACTTCTTCCGCGAAGGCTTCATCATGCGCGCGGTGTTCGACACCATGGTCACCTCGCCGCCGCTGATTTGGACGCAAGAGCAGTTCGACGAGGCGGAAGCCGCGATCGGCCGCGCGCTCGATCTCACGCTTTCGGATGTGGCGGGAGAGATCGCCGCATGACCCGTCCGGTCGTCATCATTCCGTGTTGCACCAAGAGCATTGGCGGTTACACGTTTGACGCGGTGGGCCGCCAATACGCCACGGCGGTCGCCGACGTCGCCGAGTGCCAGCCTTTGCTGGTCCCGGTCGGACCGGGTCTGGCGGATATTGCCTCGCTGCTCGATGTCGCCGATGCGATCCTGTTGTCGGGCAGTCCCTCGAATGTCGAGCCGAGCCACTACAGCGACGAGCCTCCGGTAAAGCCAGAGGCGCTGGACCCCTTTCGCGATGCGCTTACGCTCCCGCTGATCCGGGCCGCTGTGGAGCACAAAAAGCCTCTATTCGCGATCTGCCGTGGCTTTCAGGAGCTGAACGTCGCTCTTGGGGGAAGTCTGCATCAGGCGGTGCATGACGTGACCGGACAAAGTGATCACCGCGAGCGGCCCAACCTTCCGGTCGATGAGAGATACTGTCCCGTGCATCCCGTGTCTCTCCGCGGCAAACTCCGCGATTGGCTCGGCCGCGACGAGATCATGGTCAACTCGCTGCATGGGCAGGGAATCAAACGCCTCGCTTCCGATCTGCAGGCGGAGGCATTTGCTGAAAACCAACTCATCGAAGCCGTGCGGGGGCCTGACGATGAGGTGTTCTGTCTGGGTGTGCAGTGGCACCCCGAATGGGCGCCGAAGTCCAATGATGTTTCCGTGGCCCTGTTTCAGCGCTTCGGAGCCGCGGCGAGGCGCATACCGTCATGACCGACGCACGGCTCAGCGTTGACGAGGCGCAAGCGTTCCTAGACGCCAATCCGCAAGTGCAATGGATCGATGCCTTCATGTTCGACATGAACGGCATCGCGCGGGGCAAGCGCATCCGCCGCCCGGACCTGCTGGGCGTCGCCAAGCGCGGCCTCATGATGCCAAGCTCGGTCTTCATTATGGACCCGTTCGGCAACAGCGTCGAAGAGACCGGAAGGCTGTGGGAAACCGGCGACCCGGATGCGTGCTGCCATTTGCTGAGCGGGACCTTGTCGCCGATCCCGGTGGGCGACGGCAAGCGCGGCCAGGCCGTGGTCGCGACCGACGTCAGGGATGAGCTGGATCCCCGTACGGTTCTTGCCAATCAGATCGAGCGCTTCGCGCGCGCGGGCCGTACGCCCGTTGTCGCCGTGGAGCTCGAGTTTTACGTCACGAAGCGGAATGCTGCTGGCGTGTTCGTGCTCGAGACACCCGAAGGCGTCGCAGACGATCCGGAGCGGCCCCTGACCTTCGGGTTCGAGGACATGGATGCACTGTCGCCGCTTATCGACGACATCTTCCGTGTCTGCGAGGCGCAGGGGATTCCCGTCGATGCTGTCATTCAGGAATCCGGGCCCGGGCAGTTCGAGATCAATCTGAAGCACCGTCCGGATGCGATGGCGGCTGCGCTCGACGGCTTGCTTCTGAAGCGGGCGGTGAAGGCCGCGGCGCACGCACACCAGCTCGATGCGACATTTATGGCGAAGCCGCACCATGATTGGGCCGGCTCCGGGATGCATGTCCATCTTTGTCTCCTCGATGAGACCGGACAGAACGTTTTTGCCGGCGATCCCATTTCGCCGCTGTTTCGGCATGCGCTTGGCGGGTTGTGCGAGACGATGGCGGATTTCATGGCCGTTTGGGCACAGTCGGCCAATGCCTATCGCCGCTACGTGCCCAAGTCCTATGTTTCGATGGCCGCTCAATGGGGCTTCAACAATCGCACCGTCGCCTTGCGCGTGCCCCACGGCAACGGCGCGTCGACCCGCGTCGAGCATCGGGTTGCCGGAGCCGACGCCAACCCCTATCTCGTGATCGCATCAATGCTTGCAGGCATGAGCCATGGGTTCGCCCATGAACTCGATCCGGGGCCAGCCGTTGAAGGTCATGCGGAAACGGTTGAGGCGCCGCCGTTGCCTACATCTTGGATCAACGCACTCGACCTTTTTGGAAGTTCCGAGATCGTGCGCGGTGCATTCGGCCCGACATTTCAGGATGCCTTCTCGCGCCTGAAGCACGTCGAACGCAGCAATTTCGAGCGTATCGTGACCCCCCTCGACCATCTCTGGTACGCACAAGGCGCGTGAAGCATCAATGACATCCCTCGCTCATTTCGAACAGATTGCCAGCGTCATCGAGCTGCCTCACCAGGCGGTGATCGATGGACGGCTGCAGCCGAGCGCGACGGGACGCAGCTTCGAGAACGTTACGCCGCGCAACGGGACCGTGATCAACCGGGTCGCCGAATGCGATGCCGCCGACATTGATGCCGCGGTGAGCGCCGCGCGGCGGGCCTTCGAGGACGGACGCTGGCGCAACCTCCATTACCGCGAGAAGAAGCGCATCCTCTTCGCGCTTGCGGATCTCATGGAGCGCGATGCCGAGATCCTCGCGGTACTCGAGAGCCTCGATGTCGGCAAGCCGATCAACGACGCGTTGTCCGTCGATGTGCCGGGCGCAATTCGCACGCTTCGCTACTACGCCGAGGCGCTCGACAAGATCTATGGCGAGGTAGGGCCCGGTACCGGCGACCGTTTCTCATTCACAGTCGAAGAGCCGCTTGGCGTGGTCGGCGCCATCGTGCCCTGGAACTTCCCACTGCATATGGCGATGTGGAAGGTTGCGCCGGCGCTGGCAATGGGCAACTCGGTGGTGCTTAAGCCCGCCGAGCAGTCGCCGATGACCGCGCTCAAGCTCGGTCAGTTGGCGTTGGAGGCCGGGCTTCCTCCGGGCGTGCTCAATGTCGTGCCGGGATTCGGCGCCGCCGCGGGCAAGGCGCTAGCTCTCCACATGGACGTCGACATGATCGCGTTTACCGGCTCCGGCTCCGTAGGCCGCCTGCTGATGCAATATTCAGGGCAGAGCAACCTGAAGCGCGTCAGCCTTGAACTCGGCGGAAAATCGCCGCAGATCGTGTTCGCGGATTGCCCCGACCTCAATGCAGCCGCGTTCCACGCGGCCTGGGGAATTTTCTTCAATCAGGGTGAGGTTTGCACAGCTGCGTCGCGGCTCCTGGTGCAGGAAGACATCGCCGATGCCTTCCTCGACAAGCTCCTCATGATTGCAAAGCGGATCGTGCCCGGCGACCCGCTGGAGCCGGCGACCAAATTCGGCGCCATGGTGTCCGCAGAGCAGATGCAGACGGCCTTGAGCTATATCGAGGATGCCGCTCGAGACGGCGCCGCCTTGCGTCTCGGCGGTAACCGCGTTCGGGTCGATAGCGGCGGCTTCTTCATCGAGCCGACGGTGTTCGACGCCGTGGCGCCCGATGCGCAACTGGCGCGGGAGGAGGTCTTCGGACCGTTCCTCGCCGTAAGCCGATTCAAGGAGCCGGACGAGGCCCTCCGCCTTGCCAACGATACGGTCTATGGCCTCGCCGCCGGCCTGTGGACGCGCGACATCAATTTGGCCCACCGGGCCGCCCGCGAGATCAAGGCGGGCCTCGTGTGGATCAACGGGTGGGATGCCTGCGACATCACCATGCCCTTCGGCGGCTTCAAGCAGTCTGGCTTCGGCCGCGACCGCTCGCTGCACGCTCTGCACAAATATGCCGATCTGAAATCGGTCTCGATCACGATACGCTGACGGAGGCTCGCGATGAACATGATCGTCAAGAAGTTTCCGACAACCGCCTTCATCGATGGCGAATGGATCAGTTCGGCAAAGACGTTCGCGGTCACCGATCCAGCGACGGGCGCCGAGGTGGCGGCCGTCCCCGATCTTGGCGCCGAGGATGCCCGCCGCGCCATTGACGCCGCGAGCCGCGCTCTGCCGGACTGGTCGGCGAAGACCGCCAAGGAGCGGGCGGCTATCCTGAGACGTTGGTTCGACCTGGTCACGGCGGAGACCGATAGCCTCGCTCAGTTGATGACCACGGAGCAGGGCAAGCCCATCGCCGAGGCCCGCGCCGAAGTGGCCTATGGAGCCTCCTTCATCGAGTGGTTCGCCGAGGAGGGCAAGCGCGCCTACGGGCGGACGATCCCGACGACTGCCGCCTCCAAGCGGTACATCACCATCAAGCAACCGATCGGGGTCGTCGCGGCGATCGCGCCGTGGAATTTTCCGGTGGCCATGATTACCCGCAAGGTAGCGCCGGCGCTCGCGTCGGGTTGCACGATCGTCGTCAAGCCGGCGGCCGAAACGCCGCTCTGCGCGCTTGCGCTCGCCAAGCTGGCGGCCGACGCAGGCTTGCCGCCTGGCGTGCTCAACATCGTCACGACCACCGATGCCCCTGCGATCGGGAAGGTCTTCTGCGAAGACGCGCGCGTGCGCAAACTTTCGTTCACCGGCTCCACCGAGGTCGGCAAGATCCTCTACCGGCAGTGCGCCGATACGGTGAAGAAGTTGACCCTAGAGCTTGGCGGCAACGCGCCTCTCTTGGTCTTCGACGATGCCGATCTCGATCAGGCCGTCGCGGGTGCCATGGCATCAAAATACCGCACGGCCGGCCAGACTTGCGTCTGTGCGAATCGTATTCTCGTGCAATCTGGCATCTACGACCGCTTCGCGGCGGCCATGGTCGAGCGCGTGAACGATCTGGCCGTCGGTCCCGGTCTGGAGACCGGCAACGCCGTGGGCCCGCTGATCAGTGGAGAGGCCATCGACAAGGTCGAGACGCTCGTCGCCGACGCCGTGAAGAAGGGCGCCAAAGTCTTGACCGGCGGCGAGGTGGCTCCTGCCGGTCCGCTGTTCTACCGCCCGTCGGTCGTGGGCGACGTCACGTCCGATATGAGCATCGTGCGCGAGGAGATCTTCGGACCCGTCGCCGCCCTGGTTCGGTTCGAGACTGAAGCCGACGCCATCGCGCTCGCCAACGATACCCCGTTCGGGCTCGCTGCCTATTTATTCAGCCGGGACGTCAGCCGCGCCTGGCGCGTCGCTGAGAAGCTCGATGCCGGCATGGTGGGCATCAACGAGGGCATCTTCTCGAACGAAGTCGTTCCATTTGGCGGCGTCAAGGAATCCGGCCTGGGCCGCGAAGGCGGGGCGGAGGGCTTAGAGGAGTACCTAGAGGTCAAATATATCTGCCTGGGCGCCATCGATGCATGATTGATCAGGTTCAGAGAAAGTTGGCTAGCAATTGGGCTGGTGGGGAAGACTGCAAGCAGTCATACTTCGAAGCGAGAAACCACCGGCGGCAAGGACTTGTAAGTAGGAACGGACAGCACGGTCAGTAATCATAGGGAGAGTGAGCATGTCGGACGAGCGCACCAAATCTTTATTCGGACCCCATTCCCGCCGATCAATTCTTAAGGGACTCGGCGCTGCCGCAGTCGGCATCACCCTTACGAGCAAGAACTACTCTGCCTGGGCCGCCGACGAAGAGAAGAAGCTGAACTTCTACAACTGGGACACATATATCGGCGAGACCACGCTCGAAGATTTCGCGGACGCGAGCGGCATCGACGTCAATATGAGCCTGTTCGCAACGAACGACGAGCTGTTCGCCAAGCTGCGCGCAGGCAATCCTGGCTACGACGTGATCGTCCCGGGTAGCGAGTTCGTCGAGCGGATGATCCAGGCCGATCTGCTCGAGCCCCTCGATCACGCCAAGATTCCGAATATGAAGAACATCGCCCCGGAGTTCATCGAGGACGCGCCCTTCGATCCAGGCCGCAAATACAGCCTGCCCTACACCTGGCTCGTGATCGGCATCGGCTACCGCAAGTCCAAGGTCAAGGAAGTGCCCGATAGCTGGGAGTACCTCTTCAACTCCGACCAGTATAAGGGCCGCATCGCCGTCATGTCCGACGCGAGCGAGCTCTTCCGCAATTGCTTCAAGTATCTCGGCAAATCCATCAACGACGACTCGCCCGAATTGATCAAAGAGGCCGAGGCCATGCTCATCAAGCAGAAGCCCAACATCAAGGCCTTCCACGAGGACAACGGCCAAGACCTTCTCCTGTCCGGCGAGGTCGACCTCGTGATGGAGTACAACGGCGACATTGCGCAGATCATGACCGAGGATGACGACATCGACTTCATCGTGCCAAAGGAAGGCGCCATGAAGCAGCAGGACACCTTGGCCATCCCGAAGGGCGCGCCGCATCCGGAGAACGCGCTCAAGTTCTTGAACTTCATTTTCGAGCCCGAGGTCGGCGCCGAGATCACCAAGACCATTCTCTATCCGTCTCCCAACGCGGCAGCCGTCGCGCTGATGCCGGACTCCTACAAGGACAATAAGGTCATCTTCCCACCGGCCGATGTCATGGCCAAATGCGAGTACCCGCGCTACCTCGGCCCCGAGTTCACGCGGTTGCTTGACGAGGCGATGACCCGGCTGCGGGCGGCATAAAGTCAGGAACGCGAGTGGCATAGGGGAGGGACAAGACAGCCGCCATGGCAACCCGGACACAAGAGCGTCGGCTAGCCTTTTTGGCGACAGCATTGCCTCCCATCGCTTGGGTGGTCGTGTTCTTCCTCGCGCCACTCGCGATCGTATGGGCGTACAGCTTCGGTCAGAATCAAGGTCTGACCGAAGTCGACATCAGCGGCACCTTCGCCAACTACGCGCGGGCGCTTCAGCCGCTCTATCTCGGCATCTTCGCCAAGTCGATCTTCGTCGCCGGGATCACGACATTCCTGTGTCTCGTCATCGGCTTCCCGGTCGCGCTCTCGATCGTCTTCGCCAGCGAGCGCTGGCGTGCGTGGATCTTGCTGCTGATCATGCTGCCGTTCTGGACCAATCTGCTGATCCGCACCTATGCGCTCATCGCCGTGCTGCGGACTCAAGGTTACGTCAACTTCACGCTGGAATGGTTCTGGAATCAGGGCAGTTGGCTCATGACCCTGGTGGGGCTGGAGCCGCTGGGCGACTTCACACCCTTGCAGTTGCTCTACAATAACTTTGCCGTCGTGTTCGGGCTGGTCTACGTGCATCTGCCCTTCATGGTGCTCCCGCTGTACGCGGCGCTCGACCGGCTCGACAAATCTCTCATTGAGGCGAGCCTCGACCTTGGCGCAGGCCACATCCGGACCCTGTTCTTGATCGTGGTGCCGCTGGCGCTGCCGGGCATCGTCTCGGGTATCATCATCACCTTCGTGCCAGCGCTCGGCGCCTATCTGACGCCAGATCTGCTCGGCGGCCCGGACAGCCAGATGATCGCCAATGTCATCGAGCGCCAGTTCAAAAAGGCCAACGACTGGCCGTTTGGCGCCGCGCTGTCGTTTCTGCTGATGTACGCGACATTCGCCGCGATCGCCTTGCGCGTTTATCTCACCCGCGGCAAGCCCACCGCCGACGGTCACGGGATCTAGGACATGGCCACACGACGCGCACCCCTCGAATACAATCGCGCATGGCAGATGAAGCTTTGGCTCCTCGTCGTGTTCTTCTTCCTGTATGCGCCGCTCCTCGCGCTCATCGTCTTCAGCTTCAACGACAGCAAACGCAACATCGTCTGGCGCGGCTTCACCCTTAAATACTACGAGAAGCTCTTCAACAACGATGACCTGCTGATCGCCTTCGCCAACTCGCTGACGATCGCATTCTTCGCGACACTGATTTCCCTCGTCATCGGGGCGCTGGCCGGCATTCTGTTGTGGCGCTACCGCTTCTTCGGCAAGACGGCCGTGGAGGGCGCCTTTACCCTGCCGATCGTCGTGCCGGAAATCTGCATGGGCGTCTCGATGCTCCTATTCTTCACCCGCGTTCTGCCCTGGCCCAACGATCTGATATGGCCGTTCAGCCTCGGCTCGATCATCATCGCCCATGTCTCGTTCTGCTTTCCCTTCGTCGCGCTGGTGGTCCGTGCCAGGCTCGCCAGTTTCAACACGGAGCAGGAAGAGGCTGCGCGCGATCTCGGCGCCAATGATTGGCAGGCGTTCCGCGACGTGTTGTTGCCTCATCTCAAACCTGCGCTGATCGCGGGCGCGCTGTTAGCATTTACGCTGTCACTCGACGACTTTGTGATCACGTTCTTCACCTCGGGCCCCGACACGGTCACCTTTCCGGTGAAGGTCTACTCGATGCTGCGCTTCTCGGTGCGCCCGAAGTCAACGCCGCATCGACGATGCTGATCCTTGTGACCATTGTGCTCATGGCTCTGATGATGCTGATGCAGGGCAGGGGGCAGAAAAAGCCGTAGAGGGATGATGAACGTGGACCAAGTGTCACCCGGCGGAACTGAAGCGGCCGTCAAACCTATCATCAGCTTCCGCGACATCTGTAAGCGATGGGGATCCACGGTCGGCGTGGACCATGTCAGCCTCGACATCGAGCCTGGCGAGTTCTTCGCGCTGCTCGGGCCGTCCGGCTGTGGCAAGACGACCCTTCTGCGCATGCTTGCGGGGCTCGAAGTGCCGACTGAGGGGCATGTCCTGATCGACGGTCAGGACATGGGCGATATCCCGCCAAACAAGCGCGCCGTGAATATGGTGTTCCAGTCCTACGCCGTGTTTCCGCATATGACGGTGGCAGATAACGTCGCCTATGGGCTCAAGATCGACCGCGTGCCTCAGCCGCAACGGGCGGACCGCGTGCAGGAAGCCTTAGAACTGGTGCAGCTCGGTCAGCTTGCCGACCGTAAGCCCGACCAACTCTCGGGCGGTCAGCGACAACGCGTGGCGCTGGCCCGTGCGTTGGTCAAGAAGCCGAAGGTGCTGCTGCTCGACGAGCCGCTCTCGGCGCTCGACGCCAAGTTGCGCGAAGCCATGCGCTTCGAGCTCTCCCAGTTGCAGCAGAAGGTGGGCATCACTTTCATCATGGTCACCCACGACCAGAACGAAGCCCTGGCGATTGCCTCTCGCATTGCCGTCATGAACAAGGGCTCGATCGCGCAGCTCGGTACGCCTTCGGATCTATACGAATTCCCGGCGTCGCGCTTTGTCGCCGACTTCATCGGTTCGGTGAACATGTTCGAAGGCACGCTGATCGACGACAAGCCGGACGAAGCGACTGTCGCTTGCCCCGAGCTCGAACCACATCGCATCCATGTGCCCCACGCCGTCCTCGGCCAGGAGTCGTCCAAGGTCTGGGTCGCGATCCGCCCGGAAAAAATGAACTTGCACAAAGACACCGACGCGCCGCCTTCGGTGCCAGAGTGCCCGGCGGCGCACAACGTCGCCAAGGGAGAGATCAAGGAGATTTCCTATCTCGGCGATATTTCCATCTTCCACGTCCAGCTTGCCAATGGGACGCTGGTCCGGATATCGCGTCCCAACCGATCCCGCTTTGATCAGGATGACTTTGGCTGGGGTGAGAAGGTCTGGGTCAGCTGGAGCGGTACGAGCCCGGTCGTGCTTCAAGGCTGAGGCCTTAGACTCAAATCATCATCTGAATTTCACGGCTGCGAGGCATCGACATGAGCGCCAGGCTCTCGACCAACGATCTAGAAGCCTATTGGATGCCGTTCACGGCGAACCGCCAATACAAGAAGGCGCCGCGCCTTCTCGTGAGCGCCGAACGCACCCATTACACCTCGGACGACGGACGCCGGATTCTCGACGGCACGTCGGGTCTGTGGTGCGTGGACGCCGGCCATTGCCGGCCGAAGATCATCGAGGCGATCCGCGCTCAGGTCGGCGAGCTCGACTTCGCGGGCTCGTTCCAGATCGGCCATCCCAAGGCGTTCGAATGCGCCTCGAAACTCGTCAATATCGCCCCGCCGGGCTTCGACCATGTGTTCTTCACCAACTCGGGATCGGAATCGGTCGAGACCGCGCTCAAGATGGCGATCGCCTATCATCGGGCGAAGGGCAATGCGACCAAGGTCCGGCTGATCGGCCGCGAGCGCGGCTATCACGGCGTGAATTTCGGCGGCACGTCGGTCGGCGGCATTGCCAACAATCGCAAGATGTTCGGTCCGCTCCTGAGCGGCGTCGATCACATCCGTCATACCCACGACCTGTCGCGCAATGCATTCAGCCGCGGCGAGCCCGAGCACGGCGCGGAGCTTGCCGACGACCTGGAACGGCTCGTGGCGCTCCACGACGCCTCGACCATCGCCGCCGTCATCGTCGAGCCGGTGGCGTGCTCCACGGGCGTGCTGATACCGCCCAAGGGCTATCTCAAGCGGTTGGCGGCGATCTGCGCCAAGCACGATATTCTGCTGATCTTCGACGAGGTCATCACCGCGTTCGGACGCCTCGGCACGCCCTTTGGCGCCGATTATTTCGGCGTGTTCCCCGACCTCATCACCACGGCCAAGGGCCTCACCAACGGCACCGTTCCCATGGGCGCGGTGCTGGTCAAAAAGGAGGTCCACGAGGCTTTCATGCAAGGGCCCGAGGACGTGATCGATTTCTTCCACGGCTACACCTATTCCGGCCATCCCGTCTCCTGTGCGGCGGCCATCGGCACGCTCGAAACCTATAAGGAGGAGGGGCTGCTGACGCGGGCGGCCGAGCTCGCGCCTATTGGGAGGAAGGCATCCACTCGCTCAAAGGGCTGCCCTCATATCCTCGATATTCGGAATATCGGCTTGATCGGCGCCATCGAGCTCGAGCCGATTCCCGGCGAGCCGTCGAAGCGCGCTTATAACGCCTTTGTCGAGGCGTCAACCGAGGCCCTACTCGTCCGCTCGACCGGCGACATCATCGCAATGTCGCCACCGCTGATCATCGAGAAGCAGGAGATCGATCAGTTGATCGATATTCTCTCCGGCGTTCTCAAAGCGGCCGCTTGAGCGTCGATGGAAACGATCCAGAACGCTATTGACGGACGTAATGTGACGTCCCACGCCCCCCGTGTCGCTCCCGTCTATAACCCTGCCACCGGGGAGCAGATCGCGAGCCTGCCGCTCTCGACCGCCGAGGAAGTGTCCGGTGCCGTGGCGGCCGCCGCGAGGGCCTTTGGTCCATGGGCTGCGTCGCCGCCGCTCAAGCGGGTCAAGCCCATGTTCAGGTTCAGAGAGCTGCTGGAGCGCCACGCCGACGACATCGCCCGCGCCATATCGAAGGAGCACGGCAAGACGCATGCGGACGCGCTCGGCGAACTCGCCCGCGGCATCGACGTCGTCGACTTCGCGTGCGGCATTCCACACCTGCTCAAAGGTGAGTACAGCCGCAATGTCGGGCCCGAGATCGACAGCTGGTCGGACCGCCAGCCGCTCGGCGTGGTCGCCGGCATCACACCGTTCAACTTTCCCGCCATGGTGCCGATGTGGATGTATCCGGTCGCTGTCGCATGCGGCAACACGTTCGTGCTCAAACCGTCGGAGCGCGATCCGTCCGCGCCGATGCTCATCTGGGAGTTGTTCCAGGAGGCGGGTTTCCCGCCCGGCGTGCTCAATATCGTCCATGGTGACAAGGAGGCGGTCGATGCGCTTCTCGATCATCCCGACGTCAAGGCGGTGAGTTTCGTCGGCTCTACCCCGGTCGCCGAGCACGTCTACCGGCAGGGTGCCGCCTCAGGCAAGCGCGTGCAGGCCCTCGGCGGCGCCAAGAACCACATGATCGTGATGCCGGACGCTGACATGGACCAGGCCGTCGATGCGTTGATGGGCGCGGCCTTCGGGTCGGCCGGCGAACGCTGCATGGCCATCTCGGTGGCGGTTCCCGTGGGCGAGAAGACTGCGGACCGACTGGTCGAAGCGCTCGCCCCAAAAATTCGCATGATGAAGGTCGGGCCCGCAACTGATTCCGATTCCGAGATGGGTCCCGTCATCACGGCAGCGGCACGGGACCGCATCGCGGGTCTTATTGGCCAGGGCGTCGCGGAAGGCGCCGATCTCGTGGTCGACGGCCGCGGGCTCGAGCTGCAGGGTTACGAACGCGGATTCTTTCTTGGCGGGTCGCTGTTCGACCGCGTGACCAAGGACATGGCCATCTACAAGACCGAGATCTTCGGCCCCGTGCTGTCCGTCGTCCGAGCCGGGGGATATGAAGAAGCCGCCCATCTGGTCAACAGCCACGAGTTCGGCAACGGCACCGCGATCTTCACCCGCGACGGCGACGTCGCCCGCGCCTTTGCCGATCAGATCGAGGCGGGCATGGTCGGCATCAATGTGCCGATCCCCGTACCTGTCGCCTATCATTCCTTCGGCGGCTGGAAGCGGTCTCTGTTCGGCGATCTTGCTGTCTACGGTCCGGAAGGCGTGCGCTTCTACACGCGCCTCAAGACCGTGACCGCGCGCTGGCCAACCGGCATTCGTGGCGGCGCGCAGTTCGATTTTCCTAGTCTGAAGTGAAATGCCGGTCCGCTTCGAGGGGGAGAAACGGACCGGCAACGGACGCGGGGGGATTTGCGTCCGGGGGAAAACTTAAGCGGCTGCTAGCGCAAACCGCTCCGCCGGGGCGTGCCCAAAGCCGAGCGAGGCGGCGACGGCTGGGTGCGTGATCCGGCCGCCGTGGACATTCACTCCCGCGGCCAGATGAGGATCGTCGAGCGCGGCCAAGCCCTTGTCCGCGAGCTTGAGGACGAACGGAAGCGTCGCGTTATTGAGCGCCTGGGCGGACGTTGTCGGGACCGCGCCAGGCATGTTGGCCACGCAGTAGTGAATGATGCCGTCGACCTCGAAGGTCGGATCGGCGTGCGTCGTGGGTCGCGACGTCTCGAAACAGCCGCCCTGATCGATGGAAACATCGACGAGCACGGCGCCGCGCTTCATCTGGGCGAGCATGTCGCGGCGGACGAGCTTCGGCGCGCTGGCGCCGGCGATCAGCACCGCCCCGACCACCACGTCGGCGCCTAGGACTTCGGTCTCGACGGTGTCCAAGGTCGAGGCGAGCGTGCGCACGCGCCCCTTGAACAGCTCGTCGAGCTGCCTCAGGCGCGGCAGCGAGCGGTCGATGATCGACACCTCGGCGCCGAGGCCGGCGGCCATGCGGGCGGCATGCGTGCCAACGACACCGCCGCCTAGCACCACAACCTTGGCGGGACGCACGCCCGGGACGCCGCCCATGAGCACACCACGGCCGCCCGTTGGACGACGAAGTGCAATCGCGGCGGCCTCGATGGCCAGTCGGCCGGCGACCTCACTCATGGGAGCAAGGAGGGGTAGACCCCCGGCGGAATCGGTCACTGTTTCATAAGCGATGGCCGTCGCGCCGGACTGCATAAGCCCCTGGGCCTGTTCCGGATCGGGAGCGAGGTGAAGATAGGTGAAGAGAATCTGGTGCGGCTTCAGCCGGCGGTACTCGACCGCCTGGGGCTCCTTCACCTTGACGATCATGTCGGCGGCATCAAACACGGCGTCGGCCGTTGGCAGGATTTGCGCGCCGGCCTTCTCGTAGGCCGCGTCATCGGCGAAAATTCCGGCGCCGGCCCCGGCCTGGACCACGACGTCGTGGCCCCGCGCCGTCAGCTCACGAACCGAGCTGGGGACGAGCCCCACGCGAAACTCGTTGTTCTTGATCTCTGTCGGTACACCGATGCGCATGATCCACTCCATCAGGGATGCGGTTTTTGGTGCAGAATATTGGCATTTTGCGCGCTAGGTTACCCGGCGTTTTCTCAGCCACATCCGGCCTTTTGTGCTATAAAGCTTGTTCAAATCGCCACAAGGCGCAGAAAAATGAAAGAAATGGACCTAGATGCGCTGGATCGCGCGATCCTCGGAGCCCTCCTGGAGGACGGGCGTCAGAGCCAAGTCGATCTCGCCGAACGCATTCCGCTATCGGCCACGGCGATCGCCCGGCGCATTCGGGCGCTCGAAGAGAAAGACGTCATCGAGGGGTATCAGGCGCGCCTCAATCGCCATGCGCTCGGTCTCGGCATGACCGTCGTCGTGCAGATCAGCCTCAAGAGCCAGAATGAAGATCTTCTCAAGGCCTTCGAGGAGGCCATCACGCTGGCGCCGTCGGTAGTCTCCTGCCACTTGATGTCAGGCGAGGACGACTATTTCGTCACGGTCCTGGCGCGCGACCTCGACGATTTCGAGCGCATCCATAAAGAGGAGCTGTCGCGACTCCCCGGCGTCGCCCGACTGAAGTCAAGCTTCGCCCTGCGGGAGGTCGCCAGCCGTCCTCTGCCGGCGTCTTGCCTGCTCCCAGCGCGAAAGTGACGCTGGCGGAACCCAAACCCCTGCAGTCTGCGCTTCTGCAACGACATGGCTTGTGACACCTGACACCACACCGGCGCGACGTTCAGCGCAGCCTCGTTCCAGGGCGACAGAGTCGGTCCGACTTCCGCTTCCTGCCCCAACGGCCGACACGATCTTCGGAGTGCGATTTAGGCATTCGGGCCGCATGGACCCGAGGCGACCCCGTGCGAGGTCGGCTGCACGCCGCAAATTGATTGAACCGGCGGCAACTGCTAAGAAGGTATTCTAACTGACAAGCGAGTTGCTATGGAACAGCTCGGGACAGTATTGGCGGTCTCCCGGACGCCTGACGCGTGGGCCGATGCGCTGAAGCTTCTTTCGAGCCTATATGCCTATCGCGTTCTTGCCGTCCCATCGACGGCAGATGCCCAAGCTGCGCTCGCCGACGCCCATGTGGACCTGGTGATCGCCGACGGTGACGGAAACGGCGAGGGGCTCGACCTCCTATCCGCCCTGCGTATCTCCCATCCAGATGTCATTCGCATCCTCGCGCTCGACCCGCAATCAGACCTTGCGCCCCAGCCTTGTCGGCGGCGGCGATCTATCAATTCTTGCGCAAGCCCCTCGATGCCGACCAGGTTGGCCTGGTGGTCAAGCGGGCGCTGGAGACCCGTGAGTTGGCCCGCCGTCATCGCCTCTTGTCTCGCGAGTCAAATTCTCCGGCGAATCTCTTGGCGTCGACGGCCGGGTAGGTCTTCCCCTCGTGCCCGAAAGCCAACGGTTCGAGAAGCTGGTCTATGTGAGCGAGAAGATGGCTGAGCTTTGCGACCTCGCGCGGAAGGCCGCCAAGACGGAACTCCCCATCCTGATCCAGGGCGAGACCGGCACGGGCAAGGAGTTGCTCGCTCGCGGCATCCACTACAACTCGGCCCGGCGCACCAGCCCGCTCATGATCCAGAACTGCGGAGGGATGCCTGACGAGCTCTTGCAGTCAGAGCTATTTGGACACAAGCGCGGTTCCTTCACCGGCGCCATCTCCGACCGGCTCGGTCTGTTTCGGGCCGCCGACAATGGCACCGTATTTCTCGACGAGATCTCGGAGGTCTCGCCGTCGTTCCAAGTGAGTCTGTTGCGCTTCCTCCAGGAGGGCGAGGTGAAGCCGCTCGGCTCCGACAAGACGGAAACATGCAATGTGCGCGTCATCGTCGCGTCGAACCGTCCGTTGAAGGCGATGGCCGAGGCGGGCAAGTTCCGCAAGGACCTCTATTTCCGCTTGCGGGGCTTCGAGCTCGAAGTGGCACCCCTGCGGGACCGGCCCGACGACATACCGGCGCTCGCGGAGTTTTTCGCCGCCAAGCACAGCAATGCTATCGGTCGGAAGGTGCTGGGCATCTCGGCGAGCGTGCTCGAGAAGCTCCTTCATTTCGATTGGCCCGGCAATGTGCGCGAGCTGGAAAACGAGATCCGGCGCATGGTTGCGCTGGCCAAGGACGGCGAATATTTGACGACGGAAACGCTTTCGCCTGCCATATTGGCGACAGCGCCGCGTGTGCCTCGCGCCGGTGGCTTTATGCCGGAAGGGGTTACTCTCAAAGAGAAGGTCGAGAGTTTGGAGAAGCAACTCGTCGGCGAAGTGCTATCGCGGCATCGATGGAACCAGAGCAGGCGGCGCACGAACTTGGTCTCTCTCGCGTTGGTCTTGCCAACAAGATCAAGCGCTACGGGCTTGCCGAAACGAGCTAGTGCCATGGCGGACTCTGACGACGACAATAACAAACCCCCTGCCGACGCCGCGGTCCTCCGCTTTCCTCAGTCGCGCGTGCGTCTGCCCGGTAGCGAGGAGCCCGTGAAGCTCATCGGCACGCGCGCGCTTGCGGGCACTCTCGGCGCGCCGTCGGAGCAGACCACGGGGCATTGGTGCAGCCGTTGCCGCGGCATCTGGTACGGCTACCTGCTCGATGTGACGTGCCCGGCTTGTGGAAATCGTCACGGTTGAGCCGGTCGCTTCAAACGAAAAATCATGCCTAGATTGCGATTGTTGACCGGCGCGGCAAACCTCGCGGCGGGCTGTCTGGACACGCCGACTTCCATTGGAGAGACCCAATAAATGCAACGCGTTACCATCACCCTCGACGACGACCTCATGGACGAGCTCGACACCATCATCGCGGCTCGGGGGTACCAGAACCGCTCCGAGGCGATCCGCGACCTGGCGCGCGCCGGCATTCGCGAGGCGGCCGAGCATGTCCACGGGCAGCGTGACTGCGTAGCGGCGCTCGTCTATGTCTACGACCACGCCGCGCGCCAGCTGTCCAAGCGTCTGACCAAGGCGTTTCACGACCATCACGAGATGTCGCTCGCGTCTCTCCATGTGCATCTCGACCACGACACCTGTCTCGAGGTAACGGTGCTGCGCGGCAAGTCGGACGACGTCCAGCATTTTGGCGAGCATGTCATCGCCGAGCGCGGCGTTCGCCATGGCGAGATCGTCCGCATGCCGGTCGAGCAGCCTGCCAAGCCGGCACGCAAACATTCCGCGCATAGTCATGGCCATGGAGGCAAGACGCCGGCACGCGCGAAGCGCAAACGCGCCGTAACGCGCGGCAGGTAGATTGGCAGCAGGGCGCCCGCGCGCATCTCGCCGAAATCGCGTGCCGTCATCATCGAGACCAGTCGATAAGAGAAGACGCCGCGATCTGCATACCAAGTATGCAGGCGCAATTTTCTTGCGTGTGGGTCCGTGTGAGTAGTTGTCGCTGCATGGTATGATGTCTATTCTGATAGTGCTTACCGCTAAGAAAGACACACGACATAAGAGGGAGGTTGTCCATGAAGCGGTTCATTCTTCAGCTGACAGTTTCGGCGCTTTGTCTCGTTCCTACCGCCGCTCTCGCCCACACGGGCGTGGGTGACGCGAGTGGCTTCATGCACGGCTTCATGCATCCGCTCGGTGGTCTCGATCATCTGCTCGCCATGGTCATGGTGGGCATCTTCGCCTACCAGCTCGGCGGCCGCGCGCTCTGGCTCGTGCCGCTGACATTCGTTGCCGTCATGGCGCTCGGCGGGTTTCTCGGTGTCGCGGCCGTGCCGGTGCCGTTCGTCGAGATCGGTATCGCGCTGTCGGTCATCGTACTCGGAGCAATTGTCGCCTTTGGTATCAAGGCGCCGGTCGCTGTGGCCATGGGGCTTGCGGGACTATTCGCTATCTTCCATGGCCATGCTCACGGCTCGGAGATGCCGATGGCTGTCTCGGGCGCCATGTACGCTGCCGGGTTCATGCTTGCCACCGCAACGCTGCACGCGGCCGGCATCGGCCTCGGGATTCTTGCCGGAACGATGAGCCAGACCTACGGCAAGACGGTTTATCGCGTCGCCGGTGGCGTGGCCTCCGTCGCGGGTGTCGCTCTCCTGATCGGCTACGCCTAGCCGCGCATTCAAGACGCGAAGAAAATGATCGGCGCCGTTCTGGCGCCGATTTTTTTTTGTGAGGTCACCTGCAAAGCAACTATTCAACTGCAAAGATAGTTGGCTTGCCATCGCGCTAAATTATTGCGTTGCAACAATATTTCGCTTCGCCCTAACATCTTGCCATCATTGAATTGTTCTTATTCTAAGCCGCCCTGGCACGTCGCTTGCTCTTCCGATTAACCAATGGCGGCACTCAAGCCGCCGTTTGCGGAGGAAGCAGATGGCCAATCTTTTGTGGCTCCAGGGCGGGGCCTGCTCCGGCAACACCATGTCGTTCCTCAATGCGGAGGAGCCCAGCGCCTGCGATCTCGTTACGGATTTCGGGATCAATGTCCTGTGGCACCCCTCACTTGGGGTCGAACTCGGCGAGAATCTGAAGCGGCTGCTCGACGCCATCGTGTCCGGCGAGGTGGCGCTGGATATCTTCGTCTTCGAAGGCACGGTGGTGAACGCGCCAGCTGGCACCGGCGAGTGGAACCGCTTCTGCGGGCGGCCGATGAAGGATTGGGTGGCCGACCTCGCCAAGGTCGCGACCTTCACCGTCGCCGTCGGCGATTGCGCCACCTGGGGCGGCATCCCGGCGACGGCGCCGAACCCGTCCGAGAGCGAAGGCCTGCAATTCCTCAAGCGCGAGCACGGTGGCTTCCTCGGCAAGGAATACACGTCCAAGGCCGGACTGCCGGTGATCAACATCCCCGGCTGCCCCGCTCATCCCGACTGGATCACGCAGATCGTCGTGGCCGTGGCCACCGGGCGCGGTGGCGATCTCACGCTCGATGAGTTCCAGCGGCCGAAGACGTTCTTCACGAGCTTCACGCAGACCGGCTGCACCCGCAACATGCACTTCGCCTACAAGGTCTCGGCGACCGAGTTCGGCCAGCGCAAGGGCTGCCTGTTCTATGACCTCGGCTGCCGCGGACCGATGACCCACTCGCCCTGCAACCGCATCCTGTGGAACCGCGTGTCGTCGAAGACCCGTGCCGGCATGCCGTGCCTTGGCTGCACCGAGCCCGAGTTCCCGTTCTTCGATCTCGAACCCGGAACGCTGTTCAAGACTCAGACGGTCATGGGCGCGCCGAAGGACATGCCGACAGGCGTCGACAAGGCCGGCTACATCAAACTCACCGCTGCCGCCAAGGCGGCCTCTCCGGCTTGGGCCGAGGAAGATCTGTTCGTCGTTTGACTTGGCTCAAGAGCGCTGGCTCTGGCCACGCCATCACTTTCAGGGAGGAAGGTCCCCATGTCCGCTGCAGCAGTACAAACTCTCGACATCTCGCCGGTCGGCCGCGTTGAAGGCGACCTTGACGTGCGGGTCGACGTCGAGGACGGCGTCGTTATCAATGCCTGGACGCAAGCCGAGTTGTTCCGCGGCTTTGAGGTCATTTTGCGCGACAAGGACCCACAAGCCGGCCTCGTGGTGACGCCGCGCGCCTGCGGTATTTGCGGCGCCTCACATCTGACCTGCGCCGCCTGGGCGCTCGACACCGCCTGGGGAACCGAAGTGCCGCGCAATGCCATCCTGGCGCGCAATCTCGGCCAGATCGTCGAGACGATCCAGAGCCTGCCACGGCATCACTATGGCCTGTTCATGATCGACTACACGCATAAGAACTATGCGAAGTCGCAATATTATCAGGAGGCCGTGAAGCGTTGGGCGCCCTTCACCGGAACCAACTACGAGCTTGGCGTGACCATCTCGGGCCGGCCAGTCGAGATCTACGCTCTGCTCGGCGGCCAGTGGCCGCATTCGAGCTACATGGTACCGGGCGGCGTGATGTGCGCGCCGACGCTCACCGACGTCACCCGCGCCTGGTCGATCCTCGAGCACTTCCGGCGCAACTGGATGGAGCCCGTGTGGTACGGCTGCTCGCTCGAGCGCTACGAGGAGATCCAGTCCTACGACGATTTCTTGGCTTGGCTCGACGAGCGCCCGGAGCATGCCAACTCCGATCTCGGTCTATTTTGGCGGATGAGCCAGGACATCGGCCTCGACAAATACGGCGAGGGTCTCGGCAAGTATGTGAGCTGGGGCTACATGCCGCACGAGGACAAGTACAACAAGCCGACCATCGAAGGCCGTAATGCTGCGGTGATCATGAAATCCGGTGTCTATGACGGCAAGGCCGACACCCACAAGACCATGGATCAAGTGTTCACCCGCGAGGATATCAAGCACGCTTGGTACGACGAGCCGGGCGGCTTGCATCCCTTCGACCGCACAACGAATCCGGTGCAGAAGAATACGGTCGATCCGGCCGGGAAATATTCCTGGGCCACCGCTGTGCGGCATGACGAGAACGGACGCCTCGAGGCCGGCCCGCTGTCGCGTCAGCTCATCGCCGGCGGCACCCATGGCGAGTCCTGGCAGTATCACAGCCCGCTTGTGCTCGACATGTATCGTAAGATGGGCGGTCCGAGCGTGTTGCTTCGGCACTTCGCGCGCATGCATGAAGGCGCTAAGCTATATCGTGAAGCCGAGCGTTGCCTGCGTGAGTTCAAGTTGAATGATCCCTGGTACATCAAACCGACGGAGCAGGACGGTCGCGGCTGGGGCGCACCGAGGCGGCCCGCGGCGCGCTGTGCCACTGGATCGAAGTCGAGGGCGGCAAGATCAAGAACTACCAGATCATTGCTCCCACGACCTGGAATGTCGGCCCTCGCGCCGCGGACGAGGAGAGGGGCCCGATTGAGGAGGCGTTGATCGGCACCCCAATTGCGGATGCGCACGACCCGGTGGAGGTTGGCCATGTCTGTCGCTCGTACGATTCGTGCCTCGTCTGCACCGTTCACGCGCACGACGCGCGGACCGGAGAAGAACTTGCGCGGTTCCGCACAGCCTGACCCGAGACCACAGGGCGAACCAGACGGGCCCGGTGAAACGTCTGCCTGCCGGACTGCGGAGTCCGGCCAGGCCATGGAGCTCAGAGGGTCGCCAATGGGGTCGGACCGGGAAGATGTGCTGAAGACCATTGCCGAGATGCTTGCGGCTGGCCTCGAGACCGAGGTCGAGCCGTTTCCGGAGACCGACAAGGAATTCGGCGATATCCTCATCAAGCTCCGGCAGCTCGGCCCGGATGACTTGGAGGGCAAGCTCGTCATCGGCGGCTTCGTGGACCACCCTTACGGTCCCGAGCAGCAGCGCTGCATGGAGTGCATGTATTTTCTCGTGCACCGCAAGTGGTGCGATCTGCCGGAACTGGCGGTGCCAGTCGAGCCCGAATGGTGGTGCCGGCTCTGGCGGATCTGACAGCGTCTGCCGAGACCCGGGAGTGCGCCGTGAATGATGACGATGGAAAGCGCGAGGAAATCAAAGCCCTGTTGACGGGGGGGCTCAAGATCGAGGCGTTCCCGCGCGCCGACACGCATGAGGCGGTGCAAGCCATCGTCGCGCAGTTGCAAGCCGCCAAGGGCGATCTCAAGGCGCGTCTCGCGATTGGTGGCTTTACGCTCACCCCGATCGAGCACGACGGCATCGAGCAATCTTGCGAGACCTGCATGTATTACAAGGTCCATCGCCGTTATTGCGAGCTGCCGGAGCTTGAAGTTCCCGTGGAGCCGGAGTGGTCCTGCCGGCTTTGGCGCATTTGATGCGCATGTCCCCAACTCTTCTCGCCCTTCATCGCACCGGTCGGCGCTCATGATCGCTGTCATCGCCTGTGGAAACGCCAATCGCCGCGACGATGGTGCGGGCCCCGAGGTCATGCGCGCGCTCAAAGCCGGGACCCTTGGTGGCAAGGGTCCCGATGTGCGCCTGCTCGACGCGGGAACCGACGGCATGGCGGTGATGTTCGCGGCCCGCGGTTGCCGCTCCCTCATCGTCATCGACGCCTGCCGTTCGGGCTCCGAACCCGGTGCCGTCTTCGAGGTGCCGGGCGCGAGCTGCAACAGCGCTACCAGCCCTCGCTCAATCTGCACGATTTTCGCTGGGACCACGCGCTTCATGCGGGGCGCAGCATCTACGGCGCGGATTTCCCTGACGACGTGATGGTGCTGTTGATCGAGGCGGCCGACGTCGATCTCGGCCTCGGGCTCACCCCGCGAGTCGCCGCGGCGGTGACCAAGGTCGCGGCTCGCATCGAAGGACTGGTCGAGGCGCGCATGGCCAAGATGACGGCGGACGGATGAGCGATCCGGCCAGCGTGTCCGTGCGGCGCGGCAGCCTCTATCTCGCCCGCGAAGTTTACGACCGCTATTTTCCGGGGCTCGATGCGGTCGTCCTCTTACGGCGCGAGGACGATCTGCTGATCCTGCCGGTCCGGCACGCCGCATCCGGCGGCTATCTCTTGAAGCTCCGTAACGGCGCCGGCGACCGGGTGGTGAGCGCACCGGACTTCTTCCGTGAGCAGGGGATCGGCGAGGACATGGAACTCTGCCTTCCCGTGACGTGGAGCCCGGAAAAGGCGGCTTTGTGCGCGGTCGATATCTTTAAACTGCCAACTTAGTTTGCAGTTCGCGAATGATCTAGACAGTTTTTCTCAACTCCGTTAGCATGACTTCAATCAGAAAAACGCGCCTCAAGGTGGAGTTGGGAGGGTACCTGGAGTGTTGGCTCAGCGAGTCACCGAAGAGGTGCGGGCGGCGTTGGCGGTGGCCGACGATCAGGCGGCGAGCCCGGTCGAGCGCGCCGAGATGCTGATGGAAATCGCGCTCGGTCTGCAGCAGCGTCCCAAGACCCCCGACCAGTTGCACGCCGCCGTCGAGCTCTACGACAAAGCGCTGTCTGTCTGTCCCGAAAACCAAGACTTGCTGCGGGCCCGCATCACGGCACGTAAGGGCACCGCGCTCCAGGCCATCCCCGAGCAAGGCACCGAGTCCCTGGAGCTTGCTCGGTCGGCCTCGATGCGGCGATCCCGATCCTAATGCGATCCGGGAGCGCGGAAGAGGTGGCCGAGGCCGAAATGAATCAGGGTGTCGTCGTGCAGGCTCTCGCTGGCATGAACCGCGCCCGCATCACCGATGCCATCTCCGCCTATCAACGCGCGCTGCGCACCTTCAACGGTGCCAACCATCCCGAAGAATTCGCCATTCTCCAGAACAATCTCGCCACCGCCTTTCTGTCGATGCCCTTCACCGACGATCGGGGGAAGATGCGCGAAGCGCTCGCCGTGCAGGCCTTCGAGGAGGGCCTCAAGGTGGTCAACATCGTCGATCACCCGTCCGAATACGCGATGCTCCAGAACAATCTCGGCAACGCGCTGCAATACGCGTCATCGAGCCACGCGATCGAGAACAATCTCCGCGCGCTCGACGCCTATGACGAGGCGCTGAAAGTCCGCACGCGCGAGGCGGCTCCCCTCGAATACGCCAACACCATCGCCAACAAGGCGAACTGCCTGTGGAACCTGCCCGACGATCCGGCGGCGCCGACCCATGGCAACCGCGCCAACCTCACCAAAGCGCGCGCCTACTACGCCGAGGCGCGGGAAATTTTCATGTCCAATGGCGAAGCCGACAAAGCCCGCATCGTGGCCGAGGCGGTGACCCAGATCGAGCGCGAGATCTTGGCGCTGCCGGAGGCCAGCGGCAAGGGCGCCGCCACGGAAGCCATGAACTGACGGAAGTTTGAGCGAGAAGGAGAACGGAAGGGTGGAAAGCGGGGATTTGTCCATTGTCGGAGCGGCAGTCGCTCTCATCGCGGGAGCGGCCGCGTCCCTCGTGGGCGGCGCGATCGGCGGCGTCTTGGTCGGCGGCAAGGCGCTCGGCAACGAGCTAGCCGCTTTGATGGGCGGCTTCTACGGACCACTCGCGGGTGTGCCGGGCCTCGTGGTCGGGCTCATCGTGCTCGCACTCATAGGCTGAGGGAGGCGCATCATGTGTCCATGGCAACGAACTCCATGACGCTCTTCTTCCAAGGCAAGTTGTTCGCCGATCCGAGTAAGGCCTATCGCCAGCTTGCCGTCGGTGGCGGTGTCACCGCCGTCGTCTTGGTCGTCCTATCGTTGATCGGCGCACCGGTCTGGCTTGCCGCCATCGTCGGCGGGCTGATCGGCGGCGCGATCCAGCCTTACCTCTTCAAGGATCTCAAATACCGCTGAGGGCAGTATGAACGTCGTCGACACGACTCCAACAAAGCGCAACGACCTCGCCGAGTTTCTGAGCGATGTCGAACGGCTGGAGTCGATCTTCGCGACATGGGAAGAGACGCCGCGCAATGTCGTGGCGGCCTATCGGACGGCCATCGAGACATTGCATGGCGAAGCGCTCACTCGTCTCGTGCGGGCGCTGAAGGAGACCCGGCCGCGCTTGCGGCGATGAAGCGGGCCATCGGCGATGAGATCGTCTACGCCGTGCTGCGGCGCCACGGCATCCTGAAGGCAAGCTTGCCCGAGCGGGTCGAGGTGGCGCTTGCCGGCATCCGCCCGATGCTCGCCTCTCATGGCGGCGATGTGGAGCTGGTCAAGGTGGCACCGCCCGTCATTGAAGTCCGCTTCCTTGGCGCGTGCGACGGCTGCCCCGCCTCGCAGCTCACCTTCCATGCCGGCGTCAAGAAGGCGGTCGAGGAGTCGTGTCCCGAGATCACCGAGGTTCGTCAAGTGAAGGGGTCGGGCGCCGTGAACGAGAACGCCGTTCATTTCGTCAGCCCCTTTGCCGCTGCCGCTACCGACAACTGGGTCGACGCCGGCACCCTTGAGGAGATCCCAGAAGGCGGCGTGCGCTCCATGGTCGTTGGCGGTGAGAAGCTGCTCCTGTCGCGCCGCGGCACGATGGTCACCTGTTTCCAGAATGCCTGCGCCCATCTCGGCTTCCCCCTTCAGGACGGCGAGGTCGAGGACGGCATCATCACCTGTCCGCATCACGGTTTTCGCTACGACCTCGGGAGCGGCGAATGTTTGACGGCGCCCGAGGTCCAATTGCAGTCCCACGCCGTGCGCGTGACCGGCAGCAAGGTCGAAGTGAGGCTTGTCGTTTAATCATGCGCGTCTCACTCGCTCCCATCCATTTGCGCACCCGGCCGGCCGACACTGTGGCCGCTCGCGCCGACCAGAGGGCGCCGCAAGACCGGTTGCTGGCCGAGACGGGCCCGCATGTGGTTCTCGGCAGCGAGCTTGCCGCAAGCGGGCTTGCCGAGCCGATCGTGCCGAGCGCCACGACCCTGTTCGGGCCCCGCGGCGCGTGTCTCGCCGGTCCCGGCGGGCCGCTCATTGTGTGCGACACCGGTCACCATCGCTTGCTGGTGTGGACCAAAGTCCCGTCCGAGGATCATGTCCCCGCCGATGTCGTTATCGGCCAGCCGGATTTCTCGCGCGAAGGCCGCAATGCTAAGGGCGAGCCCGGGGCGGCGACGCTCAACGTGCCGACCGGGATTGCGCCGCCGACGATGTGCTGGCGGTCGCCGATGCCTGGAACCATCGCGTCCTCATCTGGCATGGGCTGCCGGAGGAGACCAACCGTCCCGCCGACGTGGTGCTCGGCCAGGCCGATTTTTCCGGCGCGCTGGCCAATCGCGGCACCGACCGACCTGACGCCGATACGATGTTCTGGTGCTATGGCGTTGCGATCATCGGTGGCCGTCTCATGGTCGCCGATACCGGTAATCGGCGCGTGCTGGTGTGGGACCGGATTCCGACCCGGAACGGGACTCCTGCCGATCTGGTCCTCGGCCAGCTTGATTTCATCACGCGTGATGAGAATGCCGGCGGTGCGCCGGGTGCGCTCGGCATGCGCTGGCCCCATGGCATCGCCATGGACGACGGCAGGCTGTTCGTCGCCGATGCCGGCGACAACCGCGTCATGGTCTGGCGTGGCCTGCCCGCAGCCAATGGCTGCCCCTGCGATTTCGTCCTCGGCCAGGACGACATGGAGCATGTCGATCACAATCAGGCGGCCTATTACCCGACGGCGCGCGGCCTGAACATGCCTTACGGGCTTGCCGTGCTGGGAGATCGTCTGGCGGTCGCCGACACGGCGAATTCGCGCCTGCTCGGCTTCGACCTGACAGACCTCGGCATGGGAGCGCCGGCCTCTCGGCTCGCGGGGCAGCGCGGATTTGCCGACAAGGGTGACAATCGTTGGGGCGCGCCTGTCCGCGATAGCCTGTGCTGGCCCTACAACGTTTCGGCTTGCGCGGACACGCTGGTCGTCGCCGACTCCGGCAATAATCGCGTACTTCTGTGGGGGGCGGCGCCATGAGCCTGCATCCGCCGCTGGCCCGCGAGCAGATCACCGCCGTCGAGATACGCGTGCGCGGCCGTGTGCAGGGCGTGGGCTTTCGCCCGACCGTGTGGCGCTACGCGCGCGACGCCGGCCTGCCCGGCGAGGTGCTTAACGACGCCGACGGCGTGCTCGTCCGCGTTGCCGGCACGACCCGCGACATCGCCGATTTCGTCGCCCGCATGCGCCAGGAGCCACCACCGCTCGGGCACATCGACCGCATTGAGATCATGGAATATGACGGCGATCTGCCCGGTGAGTTCGCCATCGCCGAGAGCGTCGGGGGGGCGGCCCATACCCAAGTCACCCCCGATGCCGCGATCTGCCCGGAATGCGCGAAGGAAATGCTCGACCCGTTCGAGCGGCGCTACCGCTACCCATTCACCAACTGCACCCATTGTGGGCCTCGCTTCTCTATCGTCACCGGCATTCCCTACGACCGGGCCCAGACCACCATGACGCCGTTCGCGCTGTGCAAGGATTGCTTGGCCGAGTATCGCGAGCCGTCCGACCGCCGGTTTCATGCCGAGGCCATTGCCTGCCATGTATGCGGGCCCAAGGCGCAGTTGATCCGGTTCGACGGGCGCGCGGTGAGCTTCGACCAGCATTCCATGCTCGACGACGTCGATGCGGTGTGCAGTCTGCTTCAGAAGGGTGAGATCGTCGCCATTAAAGGGCTCGGCGGCTACCAGCTCGCTTGCGATGCCACCAAGGAGGAGGCGGTGACGCGGCTCCGCCAGCTCAAGCACCGCGACGCCAAGCCTTTCGCCCTGATGGCCCGAGACCTCGATATCATCCGGCACTATTGCACCGTCGATGACGAGGCCGAGCGCGTGCTTTCGGCGCCTGAGGGGCCCATCGTCCTTCTTCCCGCCTGCGGACCTGAGCATCTCGCCGAGACTGTCGCGCCCGGCCTCGGGACGCTCGGCTTCATGCTGCCGACGACGCCGCTCCATCTCCTCATGCTGCGCCGCATGACCCGGCCAGTGGTGATGACATCCGGCAATCTTTCCGACGAGCCCCAAGTCATCACCGAGGACGACGCCCGCGAACGGCTGCCTGCCATCGCACCCTATGCGCTGATCCATGACCGGGCGATCGCCAACCGCATCGACGATTCGGTGGTGCGCGTCATGGCGGGCCGCACGCGGCTGCTGCGCCGCGCCCGCGGCTATGCGCCGGCCCCGATCAAGCTTCCGGCTGGCTTCGAGGGGGCGCCCGAGCTGCTGGCCCTTGGCGGCGAGCTCAAAGCCACGTTCTGCTTGGTGAAGGACGGCGAAGCCATCCTCTCCCAGCACCAGGCGACCTCGAGGATGCGGCGACCTACGACGACTACCGCAAGAATCTCGGGCTCTACGCCACCTTGTTCGGCCACGCGCCTGAAGCACTCGTCGTCGACAAGCACCCGGAATATCTCTCGACCAAGCTTGGCCGCGCACGCGCCGGCGACGAAGGCGTGGCCCTTATCGAGACGCAACATCATCACGCCCATATCGCGGCGTGCCTCGCCGAGAATGGCTATGCACTGGATGCGCCGTCCGTGCTCGGTATCGTGCTCGACGGTCTCGGCTTCGGCGACGACGGCACGATTTGGGGCGGTGAGTTTCTGCTCGCCGATTATCGGGGCTATGAGCGGCGCGGCACGTTCAAGCCGGTCGCCATGCCGGGTGGCGCATCGGCGGTCCGCGAGCCCTGGCGGAATCTCTACGCCCATCTGATGGCGGAGATGGGCTGGGCGCAGTTCGCCATGAATTTCAACGAGCTCTCGCTCCACGCCTATTTGGATGCGAAGCCGCGAGCGACGCTGGACGCCATGATCAAGAACGGCGTCAATGCAACGCTTGGCTCGTCCTGCGGGCGGCTGTTCGACGCCGTTGCCGCGGCCCTCGGAGTCTGCTGCGACGTTCAAGCCTATGAAGGCGAGGCCGCCGCCAAGCTCGAAGCGATCGTCGACGAGGACACGCTGCTGCACGAGGACGAAACGCTCGGATATCCTCTCAACATTCCAAATCTGCGCGGCTACGGTCTTCCCTATATCGAGCCGCTTGCAATGTGGAATGCGATCCTCGGCGACCTCATCCTTGAGACGCCCGTCCCGGTCATGGCGGCGCGCTTTCATAAGGGCCTCGCCAAAGCGATCGTGGCCATGACGCGGAAGCTCTCGGGCCGCGACAGCGCCGGGGAACCGTTGTTCACCACGGTCGCTCTGTCCGGCGGCTGCTTTCAGAACCGCATTTTGTTTGAACAGGTCGTGCGCCGTCTAGAAGCGGAAGACTTCACGGTGCTCAGCCATGCGCGGGTTCCCGCCAATGACGGCGGGCTGGCGCTCGGCCAGGCGGCAATCGGCGCCGCCAGGGCCATCGACGCCAACAATGCTGCAAGGGAAGGAAATACGCCATGTGCCTCGGGATCCCAGGCCGCATCGTAAAGATCGATGACGAAGCGAGGAAACTCGCCACCGTCGATGTGAGCGGCGTCAAGCGCCAGGTGAACATCGCCTGCATCGTCAACGACGAGCATCCCGTCGCGTCATGCGTCGGCGAGTGGGTGCTCATCCATGTCGGTTTCGCCATGAGCCGCATCGACGCGCAGGAGGCGGCGGAAACGCTCAAGATTCTCACCGAGCTCGGTGAGGCACAGGCCGAGATTGAGGCCATGCGACGTCCGCGGCGGAGATTGGGAGGGCAGCGTCATGAAATATATCGATGAGTTCCGCGACCGCGAGAAGGCCGCCGTCCTGATCAAGGAGATCGAGGCTCTGGTTTCGACCATCCCGCTCGCCAAGGAACGCCCGCTCAACATCATGGAAGTGTGCGGTGGCCATACGCACTCGATCTTTCGCTACGGCATCGAAGGCATGTTGCCGAAAGAGATCGATCTTGTGCATGGGCCTGGCTGTCCCGTCTGCGTGCTGCCCATGGGCCGTGTCGATGATTGCGTCGCCATCGCCGAACGCCCCGAGGTGATCTTCACCACTTTCGGCGACGCCATGCGCGTGCCGGGCTCCAAGAAGAGCCTCATGCAGGCCAAGGCCGATGGCGCCGACATCCGCATGGTCTATTCACCGATGGACGCGCTCACCATCGCCCGTATGAACCCGGATCGCGAGATCGTGTTCTTCGGCCTCGGCTTTGAGACGACGATGCCCTCAACGGCGCTCACCATCCTTCAAGCGGCAAGCGAGGGCGTCACAAATTTCTCGGTGTTCTGCAACCACATCACCATCGTCCCCACGCTGAAGGCTATTCTCGAAAGCCCCGACCTCCATCTCGATGGCTTCTTGGGCCCAGGCCATGTGTCCATGGTCATCGGCACCGCGCCTTACGAGTTCATCGCGCGGTTCTACAAGAAGCCCATGGTGGTGGCCGGCTTCGAGCCGCTCGACGTGCTGCAGTCGATCTGGATGGTGCTCAAGCAGATCAAGGAAGGCCGTGCCGATATCGAGAACCAATATGCCCGCGTGGTGCCAGATGACGGCAATGCCGCGGCCCTTTCGGCGGTGGCGGAAGTCTACGAGCTGCGCGAGTTCTTCGAGTGGCGGGGCCTCGGCTCCATCGACCATTCCGGCGTGAGGCTCCGCGAGCCTTACGCCCGGTTCGACGCCGAGCGGAGATTCGCCCTGCCCAACGTCACGATCGCCGACCCCACGGCCTGCCAATGCGGCGAGGTGCTGAAAGGCATGATCAAGCCTTGGCAATGCAAGCTGTTCGGGGCTGCTTGCACGCCCGAGACGCCGCTCGGCGCGCTGATGGTGTCCGCCGAGGGCGCCTGCTCCGCCTATTATCAATATGGCAGCCTCAAAGCAGAACGGGCGGGGGCGATATGAACATCGTCCCCATGATGCGCCCACGGAGGCTCGGCAAGGTCAACGTGCCGACGGTGACGCTCGCCCATGGCGGCGGCGGCAAGGCGATGAAGGATTTGATCGACGACGTGTTTGTCGAGGCCTTCGACAATGCCACGCTCGCCCCGCTCGAAGATCAGGCGCGATTTGATCTGGCCGACATTGCCGCCCATGGCGACCGGCTTGCCTTTACCACCGACAGCTTCGTAGTCGATCCGTTGATCTTCCCCGGCGGCGACATCGGCAAGCTCGCGGTGTGCGGCACGGTCAACGACCTCGCCGTGGGTGGTGCCCGGCCTCTTTATCTGTCCTGCGCCGTCATCATCGAGGAAGGCGTCACTATCGAGCTGTTGCGTCAGATCGCCCGCTCCATGGCGGAGACGCGCGCGGGGCAGGGGTGCCAGATCGTCACCGGCGACACCAAGGTCGTGCACAAGGGCGCTTGCGACAAGCTCTTCATCACCACCACCGGCATCGGCGTCATCCCCGACAGCCGGGTACTCGGCGCGCATCTGGCGCGGCCGGGCGATGTGGTTCTGGTGAACGGGTTGCTGGGCGACCACGGCGCGGCGATTCTAGGCGCGCGGGGCGACATGGCGCTCGAGACGCCCATCGACAGCGATTGCGCCTGCTTGCATGAACTGATCGAGGCCCTGCTTGCCGCCTCGCCGAATGCGCGCACGCTGCGCGACGCGACGCGCGGCGGGTTGGCCACCGTCCTCAACGAGATTGCCGCGGCCTCCGAAGTGACCATCGAGATCGACGAGACGCACACGCCGATCCGCGAAGAAGTCAAAGGCTTCTGCGAGATCTTGGGCCTAGACCCGCTCTATCTTGCCAATGAGGGCAAGATCGTCGCTGTCGTGCCCGCGGACGAAGCCAAGGCGGCGCTCGCCGCCATGCTGGCGCATCCGCTGGGGGCCGGGGCAAGCGCCATCGGCACGGTGAACGAGGGTGAGCCTGGCCGCGTCACCATGCGCACCGGGTTTGGCGGGCGGCGTATCGTCGACATGCTGGTCGGCGAGCAATTGCCGCGGATTTGTTGAGGCCGCCATGCACGAGCTCGGCATCACCCGCAACATTGTTGCTATCGTGGCCGACGCCGCGAAGGGGCGAAAGGTGCGCCGCGTGACCCTCGAGGTTGGCGAATTGTCGGGCGTCATGACCGATGCCATCGCCTTTTGCTTCGATGTGGTGGCGCAAGGCACAGCCCTCGAAGGTGCCACGCTCGATATTCGGACGGTCAGGGGCCGCGCCAGATGCACCTCTTGCGGGTCCGAGTTCGCCACCGCCACGCTTTACACCCCTTGTGCTTGCGGCTCGCACCGGATCGAGCGACTCGCGGGCGAGGAGCTGAATATCAAGACCATGGAGCTAGAGGAGGCAGCCTGATGTGTGGGCATTGCGGATGTGGCAGCGAGGCTAAGACGACCTTGCTCGATATGCAGAACGGCGCCACCCAGCCCCATGAACATGGTCATGAACATGGGCATGAGCATGTGCATGCCGACGGGACGCGGCACAGCCATTCCCACGACCATGATCACGGGCATCAGCACGAGCATCATCACCAGAATGCAACGGCGATGCCGTGGTCGCGCTCGAGGCGCGCATCCTGGCCAAGAACGACGCCGGCGCGGCGAAGAACCGGGCCTGGCTCGCAGGCCGGGAGATTCTGGCGCTGAACCTCGTGAGCTCACCCGGCGCGGGCAAGACCACGCTGTTGGAGCGCACCATCAAGGACCTCAAGGACGAGGTGCCGCTCTTCGTGCTGGAAGGCGATCAAGCCACGGCCAATGACGGGGAGCGCATCCGCGCGGCGGGTGCGCCGGCCGTGCAGGTCAACACCGGCACCGGCTGCCATTTGGAGGCGGATATGGTGGCGCGCGGCCTGAGCCAACTCCGCCCATCGGCAGGGTCGGTGGTGATGATCGAGAATGTCGGCAATCTCGTCTGTCCCGCCATGTTCGATCTCGGCGAGCGCGCCAAGGTGGTCATTCTCTCGGTCACCGAGGGCGAGGATAAGCCATTGAAATATCCGCATATGTTCCGGGCGGCCGAAATCATGGTTCTGAACAAGACAGACCTCCTGCCGCATGTGGATTTCGACGTCGATCGCGCAATCGCCAATGCGCGCGAGGTCAATCCGGATATCGCGGTGCTCCGCCTGTCGGCCCGCACCGGTGAAGGGCTGGACAGCTGGTACGGCTGGCTGCGTGAGCAGCGCACCGCAGCCGCCCGCGCCGCCATGCAGATCTGAGAGGCTAGCGCGCTGGTGCAGCCGGCGCTTATAGAGGAGTTGTGGCAATGGTCATGACAGTCGCCAACGTCCTTAAGATCAAAGGGCGAATCTATAAGACCGTGAGACCTGACGAGACCGTGCAGGAGTTCGCGAAACACCTTAAGGATGAGCGAATTGGAGCCATGATCGTCACCCATGACGGGTACACACTCGACGGCATCATCTCGGAGCGCGACATCGCATACGGTCTCTCCAAGTTTGGAGATAAGCTACCGAACATGAAAGTGTCCGAGCTGATGACAAAAGTCGTGATTGTTTGCACGACCGAGGACAGCATCGACGATGTCATGAACTTGATGACTCAGCGCCGCATTCGCCATTTGCCGGTGAAGGACAGTGACGAGCTCGTCGGCATTATCAGTATGGGAGACGTGGTGAAGGCGCACCTCACCGGCAGACTGATGGCCGCTCATATGGGCCGCTAGGTCAAGAGAACGAGGCTTGAAACGGCCCATCACCTCGCCGAGAAGACGGTCGCGCTAGCGCGGGTCGCGAGGTCTTTCACATCCTGAAGCCACACTATTTTGACGCGGCGTATTGCTCCCAGCGCAGCCGGGCCCATTTGTAGGCATCGGTAATCGAGATCGCGTAGATGAAGACGCCACCCGCGTAGCGGCCGAGGAGTGTCTGGTCCGGCGTGGTGAGGTGGAACGTGATCCAGCCGAACAGCAGCATGAAGAACACGAAGACGAGACCGCGGGCAGGCATGCCCGCGATCACGTGGCCCGCCCCGGGAAGCACGATGGCAATCGCCAGAACGACATAGGGGTTGACCGGCCGCTGATCCGGTATCGGCCGATTGGCGATCTCAGGCGGCTGCTTCACGGCGGATCTCCTTGGGCGCATTTTTGGCCAGCGTGTTCCGGAGCTCGACGCAGCGCCTGACGAGATCGTGCAAGCGCTCGCGATCGAAGCGCACCACCTCGAAATTCGCTTGGCGCAGCAAAAGATAGTTCGATCGCCGGGCCTCGTCAGCCTGCCAGACGATCCGCACGCCGTTGGGAGAAACAATCAACTCCTTGGCCTTTGGCTCGTCGAGGACGGCAATGTGAGGGGTGAATGCTTCGGGGGGCGGCAACCTGTCGGGGTGGTCGGTGTGGATGATGGCGCGCTCCGGCCAATCGGCCGGCGTGTCGAGGCGGTCCGGCAATCCCGCGAACGGCGAGAAGAACTCGGAACCGGACGGCCGCATCATGACGTCCAGTATCGCCTTGGTAGCGACCGGCGCCTCCACGGTCACTCTCAGCCATAGGGACGGCAATTTGCGCAACACCACAGCATCGACGACGACGTCAGCCCGGACGGGGACGCCGTCGAAAGATCCCGTCATATAGGGATAGCCGAAGTGATCGAAGGCGAGCTTCGGCTTGTCGAGCACGTCGAGGCAGTCGGCGAAGAACTCCGCCCTTTGCTCCCGGACTCGCCGCTGGTCGCGCCGGTAGAGCACGATAAGCAGGATAAGTCCGGCGATGGCTGTCAGCGTCGGCAGCATTTGATATCCCGTCTTGCTGCTCAGCGAACGATCGTCACCGGGCAGTGCGCCTCAGCCACGACGGCCTCGGCAATGGAGCCGAGGACCAATCGCTGCACGCCTCTATGACCATGCGATCCGATAATGATGTGATCGCATTTCTGCTTCTTGGCGTAGGCGGCGATCGCCCCGGCAATGTCGCGGCTGCTGACCGTGACGCATTGGACCTTGGCGAGGCCCGCCTTCTTCGCCTTATCGGCGACCGAGCGGAACTCAGCGCGGGTGATGGCATCTGCTGCGTTGAGAACCGTCGAGTCCCAGAAGGCCGACTTGGCAGCCTCGGCACGGGAGACCCGTTCCACCGTCAGGACGGTCAGCTTGGCGCCGATCTCTCGAGCCAGGGAGATCGCGAAGTCCACGGCCTTGGCCGAGATTTTCGACCCGTCTGTGGCGCAAAGAATGTTCTTGATCATCGTGCCCCCCTTACGTAGCGAATCGGCCGTTGCCAGCATGGTGAACTGGTCGCCGCGGCGAACGTATTTGTAGCGGTGGAAGGCGAACCACAGCGAAGCGACGATGTAGAAGCACATCATGGCAAGCAGTTGGGTGCCGTAGCCGAGGAACGTGGCGAAGTAGGTCGTGATGCACAGCGCCAGGAGCACGATTGCCGGCAAGGGATGGAAGGGATGCACATAGCCGCGCCGGATCGAACCCAGCGGCCACTTCTTCCGGAACATCCACATATTGATCGGCATGAACGTGTAGCCGAGCAGTCCCGACAAGATCGAGAAGGTGATGACCTGGTCGAGAAGGCCGGTGAACGAGAAGCTCACCGCGATGGGGATAAGAAAGAGGATGGCGCGGTATGGCGTGCGGTACTTTGGATGAACCGCGCCGAACCACAGCGGCATGTAGCGGTCGCGACCCATGGAGAACCAGGAACGCGATGCGTCGTTGATGCAGCCATTGGCCGAGGCGATCGCCGAGAAAATCGTGCCCACGAACAGGAACACCTGAAGAGCGGTACTGCCCGTCACGCGCGCGGCATCATAGAGCGGCGTTGCCGCTTGGCCGAGGAACTCCCAGGGCAGCAAGCCGGTGGCCACGTACCATGTGAGCGACGCGGCGATGAGCAGGGTGATGATGCCGCTCATGGTGCCGTAAGGCAGGGAGCGCGAAGGAGAGCGAACCTCCTCGGCAGCCTGACAGGTGCCTTCGATGCCGAGATAGTACCAAATGCCGAATTGGAAGGCGGCGATGACGCCGATCCAGCCGTATGGTAATTCGGTGAGCAACTCGCGATGCTGCAATATCGCGCCGGGGTGCCACGGCTGTACGCCGATAAACAAGACGATGATTGAGATAAAGGCGGCGGCGGTGATGACGAAGTTCACCGTCAAGGTCATCAACACGCCGCGATAGTTGAGGAACGCCAGCAACGCGATCGTCAGCACCACGAATGGTCGCGGATCGAGAGCCGAATGGCCCATCTCGCCGGCAACTGCCGTCAGGAGATCGCCCACCACAAGAGCGTCGGCCGCCTCGAGCATGGTGTACGCCATGACGAGATAGAGGCCCACGTTGAAGGCCATCAAGGGCCCCATGATGTGCTTGGCTTGCGCGTATTGCCCACCGGCCGCCGCGACGGTCGACGTCACTTCAGAGTCGATCATGGCGACGCAGGTATAGAGAAGGCCGATGACCCAGCAGGCGATGAGCGAGCCCATGGCGCCGCCCTTGCCGACGGAGAAGTTCCAACCCATGAACTCTCCAACCAGCACGATGCCGACACCAAGTGCCCACACATGCGCAGGTCCCAATACGCGCAGAAGCGAAATTCTTTGCCCGCCCTGCCCGGCAGCTCCCGTCATGGACATGACCCTCAACCCCCCTTTGGTGTCTTATGTACATCCGAGATGTCGTGTTTTTCGCTGATGCCTTCGAGCTCACCCTCACGCGACGAGGTGAGAAGATCCTCGCTGTAGTCGCGGTTCGTTTGAATCGCGTCGAAGAGCATCCAGGCCAGAACGCAGAATGACACTGCCCAAGCGCCGTATTCGAGGACGTTCCACCAATCCATATCCGCCTCCTATTTCTTCCGGCCAAAGCGCTCGTCGATGACGTCCCGATACTCCCGGTCGGAAAAACGGATCACGAAGAAGAAGTAACCGAAGATCACGATGGCGGTGACGAGGAGCGCCCAGGGATTGATCGAATAGTCGAAGCGAGTGGTGATGAGCTCGCTGGCGGTCTCGGGTGTGTATCCGAGCTTCTCCCACTGAGCGGCCATCGTCGGATTCTGATTTAGGGCTTCCCAGGTGGGCTGCTCGACGGGCGTCGTCGTGGTGCCACCGCCCGTGAGGCCGAGAACCAGGGGGGCGAACAGCACGATGTAGACGAGCGCGAGAAGGAAGACAGAATCAAAAATCTGCCCGGCCTTGCTCTGCTCTGGTGGTTTGTAAGCTTTGCTCATCGTCGCTCTCCCCCTAGGCCTCTTGTGCCGATTGCTTGGATGCCTCCGCGCGCAGTTCGCGTGCGGCGTCGAGATGACGAATGTCCAAGCCGTAGATGAACTCCTTGTCCTCCCGGTAGTGCTTCACCATCGCGCCGATTGAGGCGGTGTTGAACAGGAGGACGGCGCCGGCGGCGACGGCGAGTACCAGCCGGATGGCTGGGTCGGGTGTGACCTGCCAGACCATGAAAAGAACGAAGAGGATGACCACCCAAAGCACCGCGACGAACGTCCAGGCGCTGAGCCGATCTCTGCGATACATCGCGTCGATACGCTCGTTTAAGCTTCTCATTGTCGCTCCTCCCTTTGCCCTTTTGCGGCGGGGGCCTTCGATTCGGCGAGGCCCATTCATTTCCGCTGGGTAAATATTTTTTCCTGATCGTCAGCTTCGTGCGAGACTTCGACACTGTCGATGGGGTAAAGGAGGGTGTTCCTTCCCCTTCCGGGGGAGGCTTCGTCCCAAATAGAGCTTGTTGCTTCGCCAATGAACGGGGGAACCTCAAAGGCCCATAGATCAACGGATCACGGGACTGGAAAGCTCCCGGGCCCCGGGAGTCGGACGCCCATGCACCTCCTGATAGCCGACGATCACGAGCTGTTTCGGTCCGGCTTTAAGCTGCTTGTGTCGCGGCTCTTCCCTGGAGCGTCACTTTCGGACGTCAGCGACGCGAACCAGGCTTGGGACGTGCTCAATGCGGAATCCGCCTTTGACCTGGTGTTTCTGGATCTCGCGATGCCGGGCATGAATGGCATTGCCGGCGTGCGGCGCTTTGTTGAGCGCCGGCCTGCCGTGCCTGTGGTCATTCTCTCCGCGCATTCGGAGCCGGACGAGATCGTCGAATGCATGGGACTGGGCGTGCGCGGCTATATCCCGAAGTCCGCAAGCGAGGGCGTGCTGCAGAACGCGGTGTCGTTGGTGCTGGCCGGCGAAATCTACGTTCCGGTCAACGCGATCAATCAAATTCTGTCCGAGGGCAACGGTGATGTGGCCGAGGATCTGGAAGGCCTGCCCGAGGGCAATCCCTTGCGGCAACTCACGCCGCGCCAGCGCAGCACGCTGGCGCTGATGATCGAAGGACGGTCAAACAAGGAGATCGCCCGCAGCCTCAATCTCCTCGAGAGCACGGTCAAGGCGCACGTCAAGGTCATCCTCCGCAAGCTCTCGGCGCACAATCGCACCCAGGCCGCTCTGATCGCCGCCGATCTCGGTTGGCCTCGCCGGATAAGGACCCGCACATCTTAGAGGTGCGGCCGCTGATGCTCGCGCAGCCTCCGGCTGCTCGAGTCGTCACCGCCCGATCAGCACTTGGTCGATTGTCTTGGCCAGCTTGCCGGGATCCACAGGCTTATGTAGCAGCCAGCAGCCGCTGGCTTCGGCCTCGGCGATGCGCTGCGGCTCGGTATCTCCCGTGACGAGAATGCCTGGTACCGGCTTGCCGATCCTGAAGCGCACGGCGGCGATGGCGTCAGCGCCGGTCATACCAGCTTCGAGCCGATAGTCCGCGATGATCAACTCGGGTTGCACCGAGGCGTTATCGAGTTGCTTTAGGATGTCGATGATCGATTCTCCGGCGATGACGCGCGCTTGGTGGAGACTGAGGAACGACTGGAGCGCATTGAGCTGAAGAGGTTCGTCATCGATGATGGCAATGATGCGGCCCTTGAAATCGAACTCGGAGTCTTCGGCCGCCGGCGCTGCACAGTCATGACTCTCGGCTAGCGGCAGGGTGATCGAGAACACGGATCCCTTACCGGGCGTCGATCGAACCGAGACTCGCGCCCCGATGAGTGCCGCCTGGCGGCGGACAATGGCCAGGCCAAGTCCAATGCCGCGACGCCTGTCGCGCGCCGGGTTGTCCACTTGGTAGAACTCTTCGAAGATGTGCTCCTTCTCCTCGGGCGCGATTCCGATGCCGGTATCCCACACCTCCATAGCTACCGCGCCGTTGCGCGACCGGCAGCCGACCAGTACGCGGCCTTTGGCGGTGTAATGCAGCGCGTTGGAAACGATGTTCTGCAGGATGCGGCCGAGAATGCCCGGATCGGCTCTGACAAAAAGGCTCCGCGGGACGAAGCGGAGCTCGATGTGCCGTGCGTCGGCTTCCCGTTGAAAGCTTTTCTCCAGCAGTTCGAATACGTCGGCGATCGCGACGTCGGCGAATTCGGGCACCACGACGCCGGCATCGAGACGCGAGATGTCGACGAGATCCTCGAGCAGCTCGCTGCTGGCTCCGAGGCATTTCCGGATATCGTCGAGAATGCTCTGACTGGCGTCATCTAACGGGTGGCAGGCGAGGGCAGCGATGTACAGGCCGATGGCTTGAAGTGGCTGACGCAGGTCGTGACTTGCGGCGGCGAGGAACCGGCTCTTGGCCTTGTCGGCGCGCTCTGCGTCGCTCTTGGCCAAGCGTAAAGCTTCTTCGGCGCGCTTACGCCAAGAGATGTCGCGCACGCTGGTACGGATCCCGAGCTGCTTACCGTCGGCATCGACCATCGGCTGCCACGAAACGGCCGCCCAGCCGGTCTTGCCATCCTTGCGGCTGATGCGGAACTCGACGTCATTACCGCTGGTGCCCGAAAGCGCCGATTGGAGCAGCGTCTTGACCGCCGCCCGATCCTCCGCGTGCACGATATCGAGGGGATAGTCCGCCATGTCGAGGCATTCGTCGACCGTGAAGCCGGTCATGCGCTCGACTGCAGGATTGATCCAGCGGACCCGACCGTCCGGCAAGAACCAGCTTTCCCAGTCGTAGGTGTAATTGGCGACGATCTCGAATAGGTCGCTTCTCAATGCTCAACTCCTTAGCGGAAGTTACCCAGATTGGAGGAGTCCTCCCCCATCGGGGCCATGAGATCGCCCAGTTGCGCCAATTGCCCGGTGCGGGCGCCGCGCCCATGCTAGCCACGTAACTACCCAAAGGAAACTGGCGCTGTCGGAGTCTCGCGACACTCTGACAGCGTCTCTTTGGCCGCAGCCATGTTTAGCGAGGTCTTGTCCATGACGGACGCGGGGCGCCTCTAGACGGCCTTCGAGAAACCGCCTCGCCGTAGCGCGCTACGCGCTCGTTCGGTCATTGCGATGACGGCGCATGCTCGGGAACGAGTTCCCGGTAAGCGTGCCAACTCGCGAGGCCGAGCCACGGGAAGACAATCACGAGACCGAGGAAACCGGTTGCCGCGGTGGCGAGCGTGAGCACGCCGAGGATCGCTGCCCAAAGCACCATCGGCCAGAAATTCTCGATCACCGCTCTGACGCTGGTGGCGACCGCGGCGAAAACATTTGTCTTCTGATCGAGCAACATCGGCGCGGACACGACCACCAGGCAATACGTGAAAAAGGCGATCACGCCACCGACGATTGAGCCGGTCAGCAGCATGCTTTGCCCGTCCGACGTGCTGGTGGCGAAGGTGACGAAGTCGTTGACCGTCCGGTGCAGGTGATAGGTCGACAAGCCGTAGACGATCTGCGCAATGCGTCCCCAAAACAGATAGATCAGCACCAGGGCCAGACCCAGATAGGCAATGTCTTGCCTAAGGGCTGGGCGCACATAAAGCATGCGTCCAAGCGTGGGTTTCTCGCCGCGCTCGATCAATCGCCCGGCTTCGTAAAGGCCCATGGCCAGCATGGGGGCAATGAACACAAAACCGACCGTCAGGGCGAGCACCCAGAACGCCGCGTTCGAGACAACGAGCGCGTAGCAAAGCAAGAAGCTGAGCAGGGCCACGATAAGTCCGTAAGCGAGGCAAGGGCCGGGCGCCTTCCATAGGTCGCGCCAGCCGGCTCCCAGCCACCTGAACGGTGTCCTCATCGTGATCGTGCTTACGTCAGGCAGCCCCCCAGAAGAGTCCACAGCATCCCCCCCATGCTATTTGCCCAATATTCCAAGGCTGGGCCGGGAAAATTACCATGCCGGGAATGGGCAAGCCACGCTGGGCGCGGCAAAAAAACCCTGTCTTAAGTCATTCTTGGGTCGGGTCTGCGAAGATCGCCTGTCTTAGACGGTTGATCGAGGCCTGCCATGATCAAGTCCTACACCGACCACGCCGCCAACGAGCGGACCTTCCTCGCTTGGCTTCGCACTGGCGTTGCGGTGATCGCGTTCGGCTTCCTGATGGAGCGGTTCGATCTCTTCATCTTGACCATGGCCGACGCCGTCTCGGTCCGTCCGGACCATCGCGCCGAGCTCGAAACGCTGTCTCATTCTTTCAGCGCGGGCGCCGGACGTGGGTTCATCGTCGTCGGCATCGTGTTTATTCTGGTGGCGACCGTGCGTTTCGTGCGCACCGGATGGCTGCTCGACGATCAGAAAATTCATGCCCCCGGCATGGTCGCCGATCTCAGCCTGTCGGTGGTCCTGGCCATTCTCGTCCTTATCGTGAGCGTGCCGCTCATCCTACCGTCTTTCTGACGGTCAAGTTATGGGGCGACGATGGCCACCTCGTAGTTTCGGCCTTCCCAGGTTTGCGAGTCGCGCCATAGGAAGGTGAGCTGGACACTGTCGCCGGTTTTCAGTGCCTCGGTCGGCAACTCGGCGACATGCACGCCGAGACCCGTATCGGTCGTGTCCAGGTCTTGGATGTCCTTCCAGCCATTGAGGCCGAAATGGACCTGCGCCGGAGCGGTGAGCGCGATGATGAGCGTATGGCCTGCTTGGATGTGCGACGGCCGGAAGCTCGGTCCCCAGACATCATAGTCGATCGCAGGGCGGACGCCGCCATAGCGGGCCCAGGTGGCCTTCGGCCGGTCCACGGGACGGCCGAGCGCCAGGCTATGGCACAGCTTGGCGAACTCCGCATGGGCCCAGACCAGCGGCATGGCCGAGCCGCTCGGCTTCCCGGGCACGAGGTCGTCGGCGGTAATGGGCGCGGTGTCCCAAACCTGCTCGGGGATCAATCCAAGTGGACTGCTCATGGCCATCATGGCGTCGACATAAGGCGTGACGTCCGCCCCGGCGCTTAGCGCGTAGTGACCGCGCTCGCCGGTGAGAAGCGGCCAGCCGCGTCCGTGGCCGGTGCCGTTGAAGCCCGAGCCGTCGTCATGCTCGCCATAGCCGTCGTCGTTATAGCGATGCCATACCGGGCCCGAGGGCGTGTCGGTCTTCAACAAATGGTCGATGACCTTGATGCTGTCGGTGATGAAAGGATCGTCCGCCGCGCGCAACCCGTAACGGACGAGCTGCAAGCAATCGGTCGAGACTTGACCGCTCGCCGGCAGATCCGGATCGTGGTCGAGATTCTTGATGACCACGCTCTCGGTGAGCACGCGATTGCTGCCGAGCATGTCGAGCGGCACCGTGCGGATATAGTAGCCGCTCACACCTAGCGTCTCGGCCAGCGGCGTGCCGCGCACGAATGCCCACGCCTCGAGGCGCGCGCTCCAATAGTCGGCGAGCCTCAACGCATGTTCCTTCGCCGCCCCGTCGAGATGCTCGCTGCCTTCGACCAGGGCGGCGATGGCGACGGCGAGGGTGAAGGTGTTGAGCCCGGCGTCCTCCTCCCAGCGGTCCTGGCTCGTGGTGGGCCCGGAGCGGGCGATGAAGCCCACCGCGCGCGTGACCATGTCCTTAATCGGGATGCCGTCCAGCGCGTCGCGCTCCTGCAGCAGCGATGCGAGGAGAATGGGGAAGGCCGCCTCGTCGAGCTGCACGCCTTGCCAGAAGGGGCGGCCGCCCAGCCATTGGTTCTGAAACCAGTGGCCGTCCTGGTGCTGGGTGGCGATGAGGTAGCGCAGCACGTCGCGGGCATCGCGGTAGGATTCCATGGCGACGAGCGCGCCGGCGGTTTCCACCAGGTCGCGCGGCCAAACCAGGTGGTATCCGCCGCGGCTGGTGCTGGTGTCGCCCCACGGCACGGACAGGCTGGCCACCGCGGCGCGCGATAGGTGCGGTCTTGGTGGACCTTAAGCACTGTGGCCGAGAGGGCCAGACGGTCATCGATCTCGCCGCCGAAGGCGGCGCGCCGGCATCCGGCCAGCCATTCTTCCCAGGCGGTGCAGTGGGCCGCCCACTCCTCGTCGAAATCGTCCATCAGCGCCGACACCGAAAGGGTCGCGGCGGCCTCCTTGGTTCCGGCCAGTCCCAAAGCCAGCGTGCCTTGCCGGGAGACTTCGCCCATCAGGGTCACGGCGCCGGGGCCGGCCGTGTCATACACCCAGGTCATGCGGCCGTTGCGGCTGAAGTCCTGCCAGCCGTCGCTCACCTCGAGGCAGCCGACGGAACGGCGGCCGAAAGAATCGGTCCCGGTTTGATCGATGGCCGAGAGCGCCAGCGCGAACGGCCCTTGCTCGGCCCACACGACCCCGCGTCCGTCATGGCTGGCGACACTGGCCACGTTGTTCTGCGAATCGTCGCCAAGGCGTGCGGCGAGGAGGGCATAGGGCTTGAGGCCGGCGTCGCCCTCCAGTTTGTAGCGCAGCAGAAGCGTGTCGCGGCGCTCGGAGGGACACACCTCCGTGGTGAAGGTGAAGCGGGGGTGGCGATGAACGATGGTCGCCGCCGGGCGCCCGCCTTCGGTAGGGTGACGGTGTAGTCCTCGATCCGCCGCAGCTCGACCCAGAAGCCTTCGTCGTCGGCGATGATGAAGCCGAGATCCTTGATCTGGGGGATGTCGATGCGCGGGTAATAGACCTCGGTGACGATGCCTTGGGCGATGGTGAACCATAGCCGCGACGAGCCGAGGCTGGCGCCGACAATATCTTTGCGGGCCGGGGCCCAGGTGGGGTTGCAAGGCCCGGACGGTGCCTTCATCGGGGATGGTGTCTCAACTCTGTGGCGATCCAACGCCGGGGATCGTGATTGAAGCGCGTGACATGCGCAATACGGTTTCTGGAGACCTCTAGGGTCTCAGGACCGGATAGCCCCGAAGGTAAATTAGATCCTGTTTTCTTGCAGGCTCGTGGCAACCGAGACAGTCCTTCCGGTAATCGGTGGTCACAGTCTTCTCGGCCTCGCCGCCTTCATAGAAGGCCCAGCCCCAGCCATCGCCCCAAAGCGGCGATCTGCCCGCGTGCTTGCCGCTCGTATCCTTCACCATGACGAATCGCCCCTTTAGCGAGTCTGCATAGCTTGCCAGCCCCGTGGTCAAGGTCTCCGTCTTGGTGGCGAACACGTCCTTGACCAGAACGGCGCCATCGGGAAATGCGCCGGTCTCGCGGTAGGAGTCCACGGTCTCGCCGCTCGCATAGACCACGTGCAGTTCCTTGGCGCCCTCATCGGGATCGTCGGCCCGGACAGAGAAGGAGCCTAGCAAGACCCAGTCCCGCCTGTAGTTTGCGGCGGGCACATGGAGCAAACGCTCGAGCGCCAATGGGATGGCGGGATCATTCTCGGGAGCGAGTTGAGCCAGAACGGCCGACGTTAGGACGCTTGGCAGTAGCACCAAAGCCGCGAAGAGCGATCGTCTCATGGTGATTTCCTCGTGTTCGTTATCCAATGGAGGTGCACGCGGGAGCCCGAGGCGTGTCGAGGCTCCCGCGCATTCAAGGGTCTCAGACGCGCGCCATGGCCGGCTCGGGTTCGTCGATCGTGCTGAGTCCGACGACCGCGAACACCGCGACGGCATTGAGCCAGTAGTACCAAGCGTCGAGGCCGGTGAAGCCGAACACGGCAGGGGCCAGAGCGAAGACGCTGGCGGCGGCCGCATCGATCGCGAGATGGCCCCGGAAGGGCAGCACGCGGAACGCGCCGTAGCGGTAGTCGGTCAGAAGCGACACGATCACCACGGCGGCGCCAGTGCCGACCGACAGCCACTTGGCGAGCGGATGCGTCTCGCCGAGACCAAGCACGACGGGCAGGGTGAGGAGGCTCGCGGCCGCCAGATAGTCGACGATGCCGTGGAGCCTCGGGGTGAGGAAGCGAATATCCATAGGTTGGTTCTCCGGTTTGGGGTGAGGGGGGTTACGCCGCGCGCTTGACGGTCTGAGCGCGCGGGAAGTCGATGTCCGGCTCGGCGACGTTGTTGAAGTAGTTGGTGAAGACGTTGAGCGCGACGTTGGCGACGATCTCGATGACCTCTCCGTTGGTGAAGCCGGCGGCCTTGACGGTCTCCAGGTCGGCATTGCTCACCTCGCCGCGCTTGGCCAGAACCGCCTTGGCGAAGGCAAGCGCCGCTTTCGCTTTCGGGTCCGTGGAGTCACCGGCGAAGCCCAACGCGATCTCGCTGGCGTCCAGGCCCGCCATCTTGCCCAGGGCCTGATGAGCGAGGCGCAATAATCGCAGCCATTGGTTTGCGCCGTGGCGAGCGCGATCCGCTCACGAAGATCCACGGGAAGCTTGCCCTCGGCGGCGGCGCCGGAGAAGGCGAGATAGGCGGCGAGCGAGGAGGGCGCATGCGCCATGGTCTTCATGAAGTTCGGCACCGTGCCGAGCTTCTTCTTAACGCCGTCGAGCAGTGTCTTGGTTCGGTCGTCGGCCGCGGCCGGGTCGAGAGGTTGGATACGGGGCATTGATAGTCTCCTTGAGAGGTTCAGGGTTTGCCACCGGCGACGGACGCCGGTCCTCCATCGATATGGCGTTATGGACCGAACGGTCAATAAACAGAGAATCACGAGTCGGTGAGATGTTGACCGATCGGTCGCGAACACCACATAATGGCGAGGAGGTGACTGATGGCCCGGCCACGGGAATTTGATATCGACGAGGCGCTGGACCACGCCATGGGCGTGTTCTGGGCGAAGGGTTATGAGGCCGCTTCACTCCAAGACCTGCTCAGCGCGATGAAGATCGCGCGCGGCAGCCTGTACAAAGCATTCAAGGACAAGCGCAGCATCTATCTCGCCGCGCTGGATCTCTACGACAAGACGACGGTGGAGACGGGTGTTTCGCTCCTCAGCGACCCTGAAGCCGGAGATGGGCTGAGCCGCATCCGCACATTGCTCGAAGGCGTGCGCGACGACGAGGACCGGCGCGGCTGCTTTTTGTGCAACGCAGCGATCGACCAGGCGCGGGTCGACCCCGAGGTGGAAGCAAGGGTGGCGGCCATGATGCGGCGTTTGGAGGCCGCCTTCTCCACGGCCTTGAAGCAGAGCAAACGGGCCGGGCGGTGGTCGGCCAAGCGGCGCACCGAGACGGCGCGCTTCATCTTCAACACCTATATGGGGTTACGCGTGCTGGCGCGCTCGGGCTATCCGACCCGCGAGCTGCAAGCCATCATCGACGCGGCCCTGCGTGATCTTTAACCCGCGGCGTCTCTGTTCGCGGTGAAGCGCAAATGTCCGGTCTTGACCCAGACGCGCGCACCGGCGGGCCCGGCGGTCGCGCTCGCATCTGCGCCATCAGGGAGACGCAGCCAATCATGGCGCGCGAAAGTCTCGCCGCTGCTGAAGGACGCCGGCGGTGTTATCCCAATCACGGGAACAATCGAAAGGCGTGGAAGGCGGGGTGCCGTTTCGACTACGGCAATCCCGAGCACCGCGCTTAACGCAGGCGCCGGCTCAGTAAACCGAGTCGAATAGATCGTAATAGGAGAGGTCGAGATAGCCGGCCTTGATGCCGCGATTGGCGAAGTTCCACGCGGTGAACCAGTCATAGGTCGGCCAGAAGCGCTCGTCGTTGCGCAGGATGCCGTAACGATCCCGCAAACGATTCCAGTCGGCGAGAGATTGCACGTCGCGCAAGCGGCGCAGGAAGTCGCCTGCTTGCTTTAGGTCCATCTCCAAGAAGTAATTGGGGAAGCCGCCGATCACCGTCGGGTAGATGCTCATGGTGTAGAGATGCGGAAGCTCCTGACCGTCCTGAAACAGCAGCGTGTCCTGGGTGGCGTAGACGCGGTTGGCGATGAGCGAATAGACGCGCGCGTCATCGTCGCCGTCGGTGAGTTTTAACAGAATCACGCTCGGCAGGTAACGCGGGAACTTGTAGGCGTGAGTCTGGGTCAAGAGCGACGCCGCCTTGACCCAATCGTCATAGCTCTTGATCGGGTCGCTCAAGGAGACTTTGGGCTTGATATGCGGATTGAGCAGATCGACCGGTCCGCTGACCGCTTCGCCCATGTGCTCTTGGATATCCCCGACCAGGCTCAAGATGGGATCGTGCTTCGACGTCTCGATTTGCGTGGGTTGATCGGCGCCGGCGAAGGGCTCCAGGGCGAGGGCAGCTTGTCCGATGCCTTGGGTCCAGTCGTCGCGGATCGCCTGGCGGTCGCCCTCGGGCAGCAGAAGCAGGAAGTTGTCCTCGAACTCCTGGCGCAGATAGTTGAAGAACACCAAGGTCTCGAGCTTTGGGATGTCACCGGACCAATATTCGAAGTTGGCGACGGTGTCGTAATAGATGCGCTCGAAACCGCTATAATCCATCAGCCATTGGGTGCGCGGGATGCCGCCCTGCCGGCCCTTCATCACCGAGACATTGCTCTCGTGGCGCAACACCGTCAGCCAAGCGTTCGGGTTCTTGCGGTCGCCGTTCCAGATGGCGTCGATGGTGTAACCCTTGGGCTGGAGCTTCTTGAGGGCTTGGCCGTAGGCGGCCTCGTAGCTGTCGTTGCCGAGCAGCGAGCGGTCCATGAACGTGTTCCAGGTGTCGAGCCCGAGTTTCGGATCGAGGACCGAGACGTCGTATTTGGGATCGACGAAGTAGACCCAGAACTGATCCTTGACTGCGTAGGTCGCCGTCTGACCGAGACACACCGGGCCGTAGGTGATGCCGGAGACGATCAGCTCGGAATTCTCCAGGAGGAAGCGGTAGCGCGCCTCGACCGGAATGGCTTGATAGACCAGGAAGGGATTGCCGATGTCCCAGGGCGCGTCGAGCTTGGCATTATCGCCCCAATCCGGCTCCAGGAAGAGTGCCTTGAGATGCTCGATGTCGCCGTGGTTGAGGCGCCAGACAAAATGGTTCTTCTGCAGCATCGCCGTGGTGAGCTTCTTCAGGCGGTAATAGACGCGGTCGACGCCGGCATATTTGTACGGGTTGGTGTAAGGCAGCGGGGTGTCGATGACCGCGACGGGTGCCGGCGCGGCCGCGGGCGTGGCGGCCGGGGGCGTCTTCGAGCGCACAAGGCGGAAATAGTCCCTGGGGCTTTCCTCGAGCACGATGGTCGCCAAGAAAAGATGATCGAAGATGTAGCGCGCGACGAGCTGCGACCGCTTGTCTTCGGCATTGAAAAAAGTTTCCCAGGCGAGGACGGCGGCCGGGTTGTTCGGCGTCTCGGCGGCGCGCAGCTCCGCTTCCGTCGGTCCCGGCGATCCGCCCCTGACCCACGCTTGCAAGGTCTTGAAGTCCTTGTTGTCGAGCGCCGGCAGGCCGAAAGGCATGCCCGCGGCGGGGTTCTGCTTGAGCTGGGCCCTGAGCGCATCGGGCGTGGCCGGGCATTGATGGGCGTAGCGCTTGGTGTAGAGCGGCATGAGCGCCTGGCGCGAGAAGCCCGGACTGTTGTGGCGGGTTCCGTTCTCCACCATCTGATAAAGCAGCGAGAGATACTGGTTCTCGATCTTGGAGCCGCCGCGGGACAACACCGGATAGAAGCCACGCGCGCGCCACTCCGCCGTCGTCTGGACGACGTCCATGCCGGTGCGCGGTGACGCCAAGAAGTGGCTCGAATAGGGGTTCTGACCAAAGCCCCCGCGTTCGACCCCCCGAAACGACGTGAGTTTGACGTTGCACGGCGACCCCAGGCAGCCGTGGCAAGCGATGCAGCGCTTGTTGAAGATGGGCTGGATATCGGCGGTGTAGCTCGGTACCGGGCTGCCGGCCTGGTCGGGCTCTTGTGCGGGCGCCTCGGTCGGGCCGGATAGGGCAACTGCAAGGAGCAAGATCACAAGCACGAAACTTGCGCCGCCGAGGACCTTTGCCCCCGAGCGCAGCCAGTTCGATGGTCCAGTTCCAGGGGTTCGGTCTGACATGATCGGTTTGCCGGGCTGCTAGTGAGTCGAAACCGCCGGTTTGCCCGACGCGGCCTTGCCTGGCGTTGCGGTCTTTGAATCCGGTTCGCAGTCGGTGCGCTGCTCGAGCGGACGTCCGTCGCGGCCGAGATTGCAGGCGCTGTTGACCAGAGCCAGATGCGAGAAGGCTTGCGGGAAGTTACCGCATAGCCGCTTGGTGGTCGTGTCGTATTCTTCGCTGAGCAGGCCGAGATCGTTGCGCAAGGACAGGAGCCGCTCGAATAGCTTCGTCGCGTCGTCGCGACGGCCCAGCATCGTGTAGGCATCGACCAGCCAGAAGCTACAGGCGAGGAACATGCCTTCGCCGGGCGGCAGGCCGTCATTGCTCTTCGACGTGTCGTAACGCTGCACGAGACCGTCTTTCATCAATGTCTTCTCGACCTGCTCGACGGTGCCAGCAATGCGCGGGTCGCTCGCCGGCAGGAAGCCGACCGCGGGAAGCAGCAAGAGGCTGGCGTCGACCACCTTGGTTCCGTAGGCGCGGACGAAGCTATTGAGCTCCTTGTCGTAGCCCTTCTCGCAGACCTGAGCGTGAATGGTTTTGCGTATGTCGCGCCAATGATCGATGGGGCCCTTCAGCTTGAAACGTTCGGCGCTCCTGATCGAGCGGTCGAAGGCGACCCAGGCCATGACCTTGGAATAGGTGAAGTGCTCCGGTCCACTGCGCACCTCCCAAATGCCCTGGTCGGGCTTCTGCCAAACGTCGTCGAGATGTTCGAGGATGGCGAGCTGCAGGTCCCAGCCCGACTTCTCCGGCGCCAACCCGCCTTTACGTGCTTGGTGCAGCGCGTCGAGCAACTCGCCATAGACATCGATTTGCGTTTGCTGATGGGCGCCGTTGCCGATGCGCACGGGCGCCGATTTCTCGTAGCCGGGGAGCCAGGGCAGTTCGACCTCGTAGAGCCGGCGTTCGCCGGCGATGCCGTACATGATCTGCATTTGATCGGGACTGCCGGCGACCGCGCGGAGCAGCCATTCGCGCCAGGCGCGCGCTTCGTCGAAATAACCGGTGTTCATCAACGCGAGCAGAGTCAGGGTCGCATCGCGCAGCCAGCAATAGCGGTAGTCCCAGTTGCGGGGGCCGCCGAATTGCTCCGGCAGCGATGTGGTCATGGCGGCCACCACACCGCCGGTGGGTGCGTAGGTCATGGCCTTGAGCGTGATGAGCGAGCGCTTCACCGCATTGGCATAAGGCCCCTCGACGTTGCATCGAGACGCCCAATCTTTCCAATATTGCTCCGTCTTGGGGAGCAGCTTCGTGAAGTCGGCCGCCGGGGGATCCGGCAGAAAAGATTCCCCGTAGGTGAGGGCGAAAGACGCTGTCTCGCCGGCCTTCACCGTGAACTTGCCCTTGGTCTTAAAGTCCTCGCCACGCAATTCGATGGTGGATTGCAGGATCAACTTGTTGGGGCCGGCCACCGCACGCAGGCGCCGGTCCGGCAGCATGGTGACCCAGGGCACTTGCTCGCCATAGCCGAAGCGTACGACGAACTCGGTCTCGAACTCGACCGTGCCGCTGTCGCCGGTCACGATCCGCACGATGTGCGGGTGGGGCTCGGTCGGGTACATGAAATCGACCAGGGTCGCGGTCCCGGTGGCGGTCTCGACCCGCGTCTCGAGGATGAGCGTGTCGGGCAGATAGCGACGCGTGATCTTGGCGTTCGGATCGGTCGGCGCGAGAAGCCAGCGTCCATTCTCGGATGTGCCGAGAATGGCGGCGAAGCAGGCCTCCGAGTCAAAGCGTGGCGTGCAGAACCAATCGATCGACCCGTCGCGGCCGACAAGCGCCGCGGTCTCGCAGTCGCCGATCAGAGCATAGTCTTCGATGGGGAGCGCCATGGCGCTAGAGACCGGGGCTGCTTTGCATGAGGCCACCGTCCGTGATGATCGTGGTGGCGGTGAGATAGCTTGCGCCGTCGCCGGCCAGGAAAGCGACCACGCTGGCGATCTCGCCCGGTTGCGCCATGCGTCCGAGCGGGATGGCGTCGTCCAGCTTCTTAAGCTTAGCGGGGTCGTCCATGGTGCCGGTGTTGATCGGCGTCGCTACCGCGCCCGGACCAACGCCGACGCAAAGAATGTCATGGGGCGCAAGCTCGACGCCGGCGGTGCGCGTCAGCATCCGCATGCCGCCCTTGGAGAGGCAATAAGCAGTATTGCCGGGCATCGGCCAGTCCTCGTGCACCGAGGTGATGTTGATGATGCGTCCGCCGCCGCCCTGCTTGATCATCTGCTGGGCCGCGATCTGGGTGCCGAAGAACGCGCTCTTGAGATTGATCTTCAAAACCGCGTCATATTGATCCTCGGTAGTATCGAGCACCGACGTGCGCGTCTCGATGCCGGCATTGTTCACCATGATGTCGAGCCGCTTGAACTTAGCGACTGCCGCATCGACGAGCTTTTGGAGATCGGCGATCTGGCTCACATCCGCGTCGACGCCGATGCATTGGTCACCGAGAGCCGCGACCTGACGCTCGAGCTCCACCGTCGCATCCGGGTGAGCTACATAATCGATGACGATGTTGGCACCTTGCCGCGCCAACTCGAGAACGATCGCCTGACCGATTCCGCTGTTGCCGCCTGTGACGATCGCAACTTTGTTCTTCAAAGTCATGCGTGGTGCTCCATCTAGTGGACGATTTTCATATTCCACTAACGCTGCAAGCGTATTCGACTCACCTCGACAACAATTGACGACGGATAAGCCTAGACATTGGCCATAGCATCGGCAACCTTGCTAACGTCCTAACTTCATGAGTTCTCATGACGCCCTGGCCGCCACTCACAGGGAGCACATCATGACAGCGCAGCATGACGTGATCATTATCGGCAGCGGCGCCGGCGGCGCCAGCGCTGCCTACAAGCTCGCGAATGCCGGGAAGCGCGTCCTGCTGATCGAGAAGGGCCCGTTCCTTCCACGCAACGCTTCCACCCTCGAAGTCAGACAGGTCTTCGTCGACGGCGTATTCAAGAATCACGTCGTCTGGCTCGACAGCAAGGGCCGCGATTTCGTGCCCGGCGAATTCTACAATGTGGGCGGCAAGACCAAGTGGTACGGCGCCGCGTTGTTCCGCTTCCGCCCGGTCGAGTTCGAGGCGGAGCCCGACTACGGCTTGCTTGGCTGGCCGTTCGGCTACGACGAGTTGAAGCCTTACTACGACGAGGCGACGGATCTCCTCGCCATCACCAGCTTCGAGAACGAGCCGCAGCTCCAGGCGCTGCTCGACAAGATCACCACCGCCGACCCCGAGTGGAAGCTGCATCCGCTGCCGCTTGGCCTGTCGAAGGACATCGTCAATCACCCGGAGGAAGCGAAGCATTTCGATGGCTTTGCCTCACCGGCCGGCTTGAAGTCCGATTCCGAGCGCAACCTGATCGACCATATTCGCGACAAGCCGAACTTTACGCTGATCGCTGGGGACCCGGTTTCCGAGCTTATCGCCGCGCCGGGAGATCCTCGCACCATCATCGGTGTCAAATGCGCCGACGGCTCGACCTACGAGGCGGATACGGTGGTACTCGCCGCGGGCGCCATGACAAGTCCGCGCATTCTCCAAGATCATTTGCATGGGAGCGGGATCAACCTGCCGTGCGGGGATTTGGTTGGCGCCAACTTCAAGATGCACATCAACTCGGCCGTGCTCGGCTTCTCGCCGTTCACCGACCACGATGTGTTGCGCAAGACGGCCGTGCTCTACAATGACAAGTTTCCGCATTCGTCGATGCAGTGCCTGGGTTGGATCGACGCCGAGATCCTCGCCACGCAAGCGCCGAAAGAGATGCCGGGCTTCCTCGACAAGTTCCTCGGCAAGCGCGCCATCGGCTTCTGGGCGACGACCGAGGATGCCTCGTCGCCGGAGAACCGCATCATCTCGGGCGCCCCCGGCGGTAAGCCGATCATGGATTACAGCCTCGACCGCATCAAAACGGCGACGAAGGAGCACGACGCGCTAATTGACAACTGGATCGAGAATCTGCTCCGTGCCGGCCTTGTGGGCTTCGACAAATATATGGGCATGGCCGGCACCGCGCATGCGCTCGGCAGCATGGTGACCGGCGACGACCCCAAGACGTCGGTGGTCGATCCGCACGGCAAGGTGCATGGCATGGAGAATCTCTATGTCGGTGACGGCAGCCCGCTGCCGCGTGCCAGCCGCGTGAATCCCTCGCTCACGATCTATGCCTGGGGGCTGAGGCTGGGGGATCACCTCGCGAGGATGAGCGCCTAGACTGCGACTTGGCCTGGGCTTTGGCCCCTGGTCTGCTCTCCGCTCCGTGGCTGCGGCCACCTGTCCCATCTCGACGGCAATTCCCAGGTAAGCTAAGCACTCGCTAGAATGCGTTGGCGTTGGGGGGACGAATGCAGGAGCGCGTGGCCAAGCCCGAGGCGGTGGATAGCGAGCCGACTTGGTATCTGACCCGGGGCGGAGAGCAGCTGGGACCCCTGACGGGCCGGGAGCTGTCGCTGTTTGCCGAGGGTGGCAATTTCAAGCCTGGCGATCTGGTTTGGACGGCCGGGTTCGACGCGTGGAAACCCGCGGACGATGTCTTCGGCCTTTCCCCTTCGCCCGAAGCCACCACGCAAGCTGCTCCCGAGCCGGTCAACGAGACCTCCGAGCAGGGCGAGACTTCCGAGCAGGACGGCGCCTCCAAGCGGGACGGGGCTTCCGACTCAGTGACGTTCAGCCTGCTGCCTGCGCCCGAGGCCGAGCCTGTCGATATCCCTGCCTCGTTGGGCGATGTGGGCGACGCGGTCTTCGACGCGGGGCCGGCTTTCGATGACGCCGCGCATGGGTTCGACGATGCGGCCCACGCCACTGCCGAACCGAATGGAGAGGATGTCGACGCGCTCATCCAGGCCCTCACGGGGCGCGGCGAGCCGGCCAAGCCGACCCTCAAGGCCCGCGTTCTCCAAGAGATCAAAAAGTTCGCGGGAATCTTCGTCTATCTCTGGGTCGTTTTCATCGTGCTCCTGCTGCACGAGTGGATCGTGTTGTCCGAGAACCATATCAACTTCAAATTCTATGGGCTCGCCGCCATCAATGCCCTGGTGCTGGCGAAGATCATGCTGATCGCCGACAATTTTCGCTTCGCCGAGCGGCTCAAGGGCATGCCGCTCATCTATCCGATCATCTACAAGGCGGTCGCCTTCACCACGCTGCTCTTTGCCGCCTATGTGCTGGAGGAAATGTTGATTGGCGGGATCTTCGGCAAAGGCGTCCTCGCCAGCGTCCCCAATGTCGGCGGCGGCCTCGGCGGCGCCTTCGGCTTGTGCTGATCTTCTGTATCGCGCTCGTCCCGTTCTTCGCCTTCAAGGAGTTCGAACGCGTGGTCGGGCCAGCCGCCTTCCTGAAGCTGCTGTTTGGACGAAGCTAGCGAGCCTTACGGTTCGCGGAGCGGGGTATGGACGGTGAGGCCGCGGCGGACCAACGCGTCCCAGGCCTCTTCCGCGGAATCGACGATCTCGAAGAGACCGGCATCCTGGCTGTCGATCATGCCGAGGTCCTCCAACGCCGTGAAGTTGACGACCGTCCGCCAATATTCGCGCGAGAATAGGATCACGGGCATCTGCGCGCATTTCCGTGTCTGCTTCAGCGCGAGGATCTCGAACAGCTCGTCCATGGTGCCGAGGCCGCCGGGAAAGATGGCGAGCGCGTTGGCGCGCATGGCGAAGTGCATCTTGCGGATGGCGAAATAGTGGAAGCAAAAGGTGAGGTCGGGCGTGGTGTAGGGATTTGGAGGCTGCTCGATCGGCAGGACGATGTTGAAGCCGATGCTCGGTGCGCCGGCTTCCGCCGCGCCGCGATTGGCGCCCTCCATGATGCCCGGTCCGCCGCCGGTGACGATGACGTTCTGGCGCTGTCCGTCGCCGGTAAGCGCGCCGCCGCGCTCCGACACGATGCGGCCGAACGCGCGGGCTTCCTGATACCAAGCGGAAAGCTGCTTTTGCTTCTTGGCGCGTTCCACCGCACCTGAATCTTGTGCCCGGCTTAGGGCTTCCTCGGCCTGCTCCGGCGAGAGAATGCGAGAGCTGCCGAAGACGACGATGGTCGAGACGATGCCCTTCTCGTTCAGGGCGAGGTCGGCCTTGCTGAACTCGAGCGCCAGGCGCATCGCGCGCATCTCGTCGCTCTGCAAGAATCCGCGTCCTCGAAGGCGAGCAAATAGCTGCGCGATTCCGGATTGTCTTGATCAGCATCCACGATGTCTTACTCCCTTTAGCCGTGTCCTATTTCGGAGGCTTCGGGTGGCGGCTCAAAGCGTATGTCGCCGTATCTTTTCCGCGTGCGCCATATTCTGTAAGCATGGCATGAGTAGATTGAGTCTCCGCACCGAAAGACGAGCAGGGGAAATTCACATGCCGATTATCATTCTGTTGCTGCTTGCCGCGCTGGTGGCCACGTTCGGATTCTGGGGAACGCTGAAAGGAATCCTCGGTGCTATCGGCGTGATTGTGCTGCTCTGCCTCTTGGCCGTCCTGACGGCCTCGTTCCTGGCCGCTTGGCTGCTCCGCCGCTAGCTCCCGCCGCCACGACGGCCCTCAGAATTTGTGATGGGTCCCCATGATGGCGAAGTCAGCCTCCTGGAACTGGTATTTCTGAACGACGCTCGCCGTGTCGGAGAGGGCGCGCAGGCAGGCTTCGTGGGCCTTGGTCTTCTCGTCGCCGTCCAGCTCCTCGCCGCTTGCCGCCCGCTCCGCCGTGGTCAGGCAGAGATCGGCGTCTTGCGCGGACGCCGGCATGGCCATGGCGACAAAGCCCAGGCAAAGAATCGAAGATAGGAAAAGATTTCGGGCTGGCACGGATCGCCTCCTCGCGCTGCGCTTCGGCCCACAAGAGATAGTGAGCAAGTCGGCGCGAATAAGGCCCGGCAAATGGGCGATCAGGCCGTCGGCCTACTCGGCGGCGAGCCGGACATACTGGCCGTTGGCCACCGGACAGGCGGCCCACAGCTCCTCGAGCGCATTGATGAGATAGGACATTTGCGCATCGGTGTGCACTGGCGAGGGGGTAAAGCGCATGCGCTCGGTGCCCCGCGGGACCGTGGGATAGTTGATCGGCTGCACATAGATGCCGTAATGGGTCAGCAGCGTGTCGGTGACGGCCTTGCAGTGGACCGGATCGCCGACCATGACCGGCACGATGTGGCTCGGATTGTCCATCACCGGCAGGCCCGCGTTCGTCATCAGACCTTTCAGCGTGCGGACGCGTTCCCGGTGACGGGCGCGCTCCAAATCGCTGCCCTTCAGATGGCGGATCGAGGCGAGGGCGCCCGCGGCGATGGCCGGGGCCAGCGACGTGGTGAAGATGAAGCCCGGTGCATAGGAGCGGATGGCGTCGCAGCAGGCGCGCGAGGCAGCGATATAACCGCCCATGACGCCGAAGCCCTTGGCCAGGGTGCCGTTGATGATGTCGACGCGGTCCATGACGTCGTCGCGCTCGGCGATGCCGCCGCCGCGCGGGCCGTACAGGCCGACCGCGTGCACCTCGTCGAGATAGGTCAGCGCGTTGTATTTCTCCGCCAGATCGCAGATGGCGCCGATCGGCGAGATATTGCCGTCCATGGAATAGACGCTCTCGAAGGCGATGATCTTGGGCGTGTCCAGCGGCACTGTCTTGAGCAGATCCTCGAGATGGCCGAGGTCGTTATTGCGGAAGATGTGCTTCGGCCCGCCGCCATGGCGGATGCCCTCGATCATGGACGCATGGTTCTTGGCGTCGGAAAAGATGACGAGGCCGGGAATGAGGCGCGTGAGCGTGGAGAGCGTCGCGTCATTGGCGATATAGGCGCTGGTGAACAGAAGGGCCGCCTCTTTGCCGTGCAGGTCGGCGAGCTCGGCCTCGAGCTCCACATGATAATGGGTGGTGCCGGAGATGTTGCGGGTGCCGCCGGAGCCGGCGCCCACTTCGTCGATCGCCTCGTGCATGGCGGCGCGCACCTTCGGGTGCTGGCTCATGCCGAGATAATCGTTGGAGCACCACACGGTGACGTCCCGGGTGCCCTCTTCGGTGAAGTGGTCGGCGGTCGGATAGGCGCCGCAGCGGCGCTTCAGGTCGGCAAAAACGCGGTAACGGCCCTCGCTGTGAAGCGATTCCAAATGCCGGCGGAAGCGATCCTCGTAATCCATCTGTCTCCGTTCCCCTAGACCATTGGCGTCCGCCAATGGCACCCAGCTATTGGCTGAACAGAATGGATATGGTTGTGCCCGCCCGGATTGCGCAAGTTCTTGTACCACTTGCTAAAGTTCATGTTGGACCGGGTTCTTACCCCGCTAAGTAGCCCAATAGGTCGGCAGTCACAAGACTTCCTAGAGCAGTTCTATTGTCGCATTAGCGTCTTTCTGGGCGGTCAAGCTTTGACCTGGCTCAAACTGCCTGCGCGCGGCCGGGGACCCTTCTCCTTAACCATCGGCGCGGTTGGCGGGGCGCTCGTGGGGGCGCCGAGTACGCATTTTACGGAAACAAAAGGACTCGCTGGTAGTTCTGCTTCCTGACGGGCCGCGTCAGTCGGCCCGCAGCAAAACGGGAAGCGCGTCCATGTTCTCTAACCAATCCTACCGCTCCGCCAGGAGCTCGGCTCCGAGCTTCCTGTTCGGCGCTGTCTGCGCGGCGATGCTGGTGCTGTCCTTCGCTGGGGCGACCCTTGCCCTCTCGAGCGGCGGCTTCGAGCCTCGCAGGCAGGGGCTCAATGAATTGCGCCTGCACCGGGTCCCTCAGCCTCGACTCGCCGCCGATGATGTTGCCTAGGCCCTAAGGCCGGGCATCGATTCGCTATTCCAGGCGCTCAAGGCTCTCAAGCATGGCATGCAGAAGTGCCTTCTTCGGAAAGGGCTTCTCCAGCACCGGCCGGCCGCGATAGGCCTCGGTCAGGCCGGAGGCGCCGTAGCCTGTCGCGAAAATATAAGGCAAACCGCGGTTTGTAAGCTCGTCGGCGACCGGATAGACGAGTTCGCCGGCGATATTGACGTCGAGCACGGCGGCATCCACCTGTTGCCCGCTTAAGAGCTGAAGGGCCTGGCCGACTCGGCTTGCCGGCCCGACGACAGTGCAGCCCAGCCCGGTCAACATATCCTCGAGTTGAAGCGCGACGAGCGCTTCGTCCTCCACGACGAGGACCCGGAGGCCGCTGAGCTTCGGGGGCTGGAGAGAATCGTTCACGGTCTGTCCGCCTCTGGCCGCGACTCGCGGGCTTCGGATAAGGCCAAAACGTAGGCTCGAACGCGGGTAGGCGCGGCTCGACGGGAGGCGTTTTCTAGACCAGGAGCGGGTCCTCCGCGAGCCTTAATTCGCCTTCCAGGGGCCTAAAGGACTAGGGCAGAAGGGAGAATCGCCAGGTGCATGTTTAATGCGCCAAAGCTGGACAGAGATTAAGCAAATGTAGGCTGTTCCAGCGCCCTCTCCCGGACCCCTTGCCGCCTCTTTGCCTCCTATTTAGGCCCCCTCGGAAGCCATGATGCCGCAGGGGATGGCCCGCACTAAATCATTGACAAAGAAGCATGTTTTGGCACGATCGGGGCTGCTATCGGCCTAGCTCGGGGGGAGGGGAGGCTCGTGGCGGAAATGTCACAAGAAGGCCAAAAACGTCCCCGCACGCTTTGATAGCAATTTACCTTCTAGCGGGAACGCGTATAACCGGAACCTAGAACTCTCTGTCGGGGATTTCTGTCCCGTTTCGATAGAATTTCGCCGATACGGAGCCGAAAGGCAAAATTCGAAGCGAGAGTTTGGATTAGGCAATTTATCAGGGAAGGTGGAGATGGACATGTTTGGGGGACTGACAAAAACATCCAGCCGCATCGCCATCGCAGCCGCACTTGGCGTGACGTTCGGGGGATATGCGATGAGCACCCCGGCCAAGGCTGCGGACCTCGGGGGCGACTGCTGCGCCGATCTCGAGGAGCGAGTTGCGGAACTAGAAGCAACGACGGTCCGTAAGGGCAACAAGAAGGTGTCTCTGACCATTTCTGGTTGGGTCACCAAGTCGGCCAACTGGTGGGACGACGGTAATGAGAGCAACTTCTACGTGGGTGACAAGGGCACGACCCTTTCGTCTCACTTCCAGCTCTCTGGCTCCGCAACGATCGCTCCGGGTTGGTCTGGCGGCTACACGATGAGCGTCGAAGCGCCGGGTACGGCCTTCGGCTTCGGCTCGAACCAGTTCGTTCCTGGCGACGACGACGGCGTCCAGGTGATCGACACGCTGCTGTCCTACATGTGGGTCAAGAGCGACAAGTACGGTACCCTGAACTGGGGCGTGCTTAGCCAGGCGACGGATAACGTGGCCCTGCTTCCTGACCTGTCGGGCACCATCATCGAGTCGAATGCGGTGCTCTTCGAGGGCATCGGCTTCCGGCTTAACCCGAACGGTAACCGCAATACTGCTGGCCTGACGAACGCAGCTTGGGGCTCGTTCCTCTTCTGCCAGACCGCCAAAGCCGGTATCGGCGCGGACTGCAACGGCGTTCCTTACAGTGCCGTTCGCTACGACACGCCGACCTTCGGTGGCTTCAGCGTTTCGACCTCATACGGTGAGGACGACATCTACGACGTCGCCCTGAAGTATGCGGGTGACTTCGGCAACATCAAGGTGTCGGCCGCTGGTGGTTACACCCATTCGACGGACGAACGCTACCTCGGTGGCGGCGGCGGTCTCGCCGGCTTCAAGCAGAGTGTCGACCTCTACCAGGTTGGCGCATCCGCGATGCACGTTCCTTCGGGCCTGTTCATCTACGGCATGTATCAGAACGAGCAGGGTGGCTATAACCCGGGTCAAACTGGCGCTCTTGGCCAGTCCGTCGCGGGCGCTGCGGCCGCCGACAACACGGACGTCTGGTACTTGAAGGGTGGTATCAAGCGCACCTGGAACCCGCTCGGCGCGACCGTGCTGTTCGGTGAGTATGGCGAGTACCACGACATGTTCGGCGGCATCGCCGGAACCAATGTCTGCGCCGCTGGCGTGGGTGCTATCTCTAGTGCCAACGTCTGCAACGGCGGCGCCACCGGTGCCATCGTGACTGGCTCCCAGGTCGATCGTTTCGGCCTCGGCGCGTCCAAGAGATCGACTCTGCTGCGATGCATCTCTACGCTCGCTGGCAGCACCTCGAGCTCGACGTGGACCTTCAGGACACGGCAACCGGTGCGAACCTGAACCAGGGCTTCGACGACTGGGATCTGTTCCAGGTTGGTGGCGTGATCTTCTTCTAATCCACCACTCGGAACGACAGACTACGGAAGCCGCCCTTCGGGGCGGCTTCTTTTTTATGTACTGACCCCTACGCCGAGACGGCGGCATTTGCCGCAAGACGGCCGCGGTCCAAGCCCGCTGAGGCTTGTGAAAGCGCCCCACCAAGGCTATCTCTGGGACGAGGACGCTTAAGGAGAGGGGCAATAGCCCCCGATTGCTGATTAAGACCGCCATGCAAAAGGAAGCTTCCAAGGATGGATCGCCGCGCGAGCCGGTCCTATCGGTCCAGGACGTGTCCTATTGGTATGGTGAGAAGCGTGCGCTCGACGATGTGAGCTTCGATGTCTACCCGGGCAAGGTCACGGCGCTGCTTGGACCCAATGGGGCCGGCAAGAGCACCCTGTTTTCCCTGATCACAAGGCTGTTCGACGCGCCTACGGGCCGCATTGAGATCGATGGGCGTTCGGCAGCGGAGCAGGGATTCAAGGCCCTGGGGCCGCTCGGGGTGGTCTTCCAGCAGCCGACCTTGGATCTCGACCTCACCGTGAAACAGAATCTGCGCTATTTCGCATCGCTCAGGGGGCTCAAGCGCAAGGAAGCCGACGAGCGCATGAACCGGGCGCTGGATGCCCTCGACATGAAGGAGCGCATCACCGAGAAGGTGCGCTCGCTCAATGGCGGCCATCGCCGCCGGGTGGAGATCGCCAGAGCGCTGCTGCATAGCCCCAAGCTGCTGTTGCTGGATGAGCCGACGATCGGGCTCGATGACCCGACGCGGGCGGCCATCGTCAGGCATATCCATGCGCTCGCGAGCACCGACAATATCGGCGTGCTGTGGGCCACCCATCTCTTTGATGAGATCAAGCCGGAGGACGATCTGCTTGTCCTCGACCGTGGGCGGATCGTGGCACGCGGCGAGGCCAAGACCGTGGTGGCCGAGACCGGCGCCAAGGATTTGGGTGACGCCTTCAGGCTGTTGATCCGAAGCGCCGGGCAGGATGTGGCCGTATGACGTTCATGCACTTCTTCCGCGCCTTCCGGGGCATCGTGTGGCGCGAGCTGTTGCGCTTCCTGCAGCAGCGGGAGCGGTTCTTCGCCGCCCTGGTGCGGCCCCTGATCTGGCTGATCATCTTCGCCGCCGGTTTCCGGGCGGCGCTGGGCATCTCGATCATTCCGCCCTACGAGACCTACATCACCTACGACGTCTATATCACGCCGGGCCTGCTGGCGATGATCCAGCTCTTCAATGGCATGCAGAGCTCGCTCTCCATGGTCTACGACCGGGAGATGGGGTCGATGCGGGTACTGCTCACCACGCCGCTGCCCCGCTGGTTCCTGCTCGTGTCGCGTCTGTTCGCCGGCGTGCTCGTCTCACTCTTCCAAGTCTACACCTTCCTCCTCGTCGCCTATCTCTGCGGCGTGGAGTTGCCGGCCTGGGGCTATCTGGCGGCTCTCCCGGCGCTGATCCTGACGGGCATGATGTTCGGGGCGCTCGGCATGCTGTTGTCCTCGACCATCAAGCAGCTTGAGAATTTCGCCGGCATCATGAACTTCGTGATCTTCCCGATGTTCTTCGCCTCGTCGGCTCTTTACCCACTGTGGAAGATGCGCGAGGGCAGTCTGACGCTCTATTACGTCTGCCTCTACAACCCCTTCACCTGGGCGGTGGAGCTGATCCGCTTCGCCTTCTATCTCAAGGTGAATTGGGAGGCGCTGGGGATCGTGGCCGGCTGCACCGTGGTGTTCCTGGCGCTGTCCGTCTGGGCCTACGATCCCTCGCGGGGCATCCTCCAGCGCAAAGCCACGGCGCCGGCCGCCGCCGGCTGAGCCGAGCCGTCTCGCGGGCCTAAAGGCCCGAGAAATTGGCTGGAAAGCGCTGCAGAAGATCGCTGTGGAGCGCCTCGATCATCTTGGGGTCGCGCTCCGCTTGCGGCACATCGATGGTCTCGATGGCCACCACATGGGTCGGCCGCGGGGCCAGCAGCACGAGTTGGTCGGCAAGAAGGATCGCCTCGCGGGCATTATGGGTGACCATCACGGCGGTCGTTGGCCGTGCCGACCACACGTCGAGCAAGAGACGCCGCAGGCGATCGGCGGTCTTCTCGTCGAGGGATACGAAAGGCTCGTCCAACAGCAGAAGGTCCGGCTTGGTGGCGAAGGCCCGGGCCAAGGCCACGCGACGGGCCAAGCCCAGCGAGAGTTCTTGAGGATAGCGCGGCAGCATCTCGGTGAGGCCAACCGAACGGGCCAGCCGGTCGAGCTCTTCCTCGGTGAAGCCCGGCGCGGCGACGAGCTCGATATTCTGGCGGACGGTCCGCCACGGCAGCAGGCGCGGCTCTTGGAACATGAAGCCGATGCGCGCGTCGGAGGGAAACTCGACCTCGCCGATGAACCTATCGTCAAGATGAGCGACGATCCGCAGCAATGTGGTCTTGCCACAGCCTGACGGCCCCATGAGCACGGTCATGCTCTCAGGCTTGAGGTCGAGGGTCAGATCACGGATGGCTGTCAGCTCCGTGCCGTCAGCCCCCACATGAGTCTTTTCTTCGACTCTGATCTTAAACTGGCTTGTTACGCCAGCGTGTTGAATGTCGTTCAAGGGGCTGCACCAATAAATATTCGATCGCCAGCATGACCGCCACGAAAGCGAGTGTATAGCCGAGGATCGCGGTCACGTTGAAGAGCTGGAAGTTAAGGTGGAGTTCAAAGCCGACGCCGTTCGGGCGGCCGAGGAGTTCGACCACCAGCACGATCTTCCAGATCAGCGAGATGCCGGAGCGCGAGGCGGCCGCGAAATAAGGCTGGAGTTGCGGCAGGACGACATTGCGGAATTTGCTCCAGGGCGACATGCGATAGGCCCGCGCCATCTCGTCGAGACCGGGGTCGAGCGCACGAGCACCCTCGCGCAAGGTGACCACGACATTGGGGATCTTGTTGAGCGCGACGGCGCCGATTGCCGCCGCCTCGTTCAGGCCGAACCAGACATATGCCAGGATGATGATCACCAGGGCCGGCAGATTCAGCAGCACGATCAGCCAAGGATCGAGCACGCGGTTGAGGGCGGGCATCTGGCCCATGGCTAGGCCGATGACGCTGCCGATCAGCATAGCCACGGCGAAGGAGGCGACCACGCGCCATAAGGTAATGCCGAGCTGAGTGAGGAGATTGCCGTGCAGCGTCTCCTCGTAGATATATTGCAACACGGCGACCGGGCCCGGCAGCAGACGGCTCTGTGCAATTTCGGCGCCGATATACCAGAGGAGAACGAAGCCCACCACCGAGATGACCGGCATCCAGGCGCCACGCGACATGCGGAAGCTCCGTCCGGTCTCGGTGCGAGCGAAGGTAACGCTCACTTGTCGGCACCGTGCCAGAAGGTTCCGGGCGCCAACTCGGTGCCGGAGCCGACCAGCTTCTTACCACCCAGCTCACGCAGGAACTGATAGAGCACCTTGGCGTCGGCCTCGTCGGCGGCGCTCGACCGCTCCGGAATGCCCTCGCGGTAACGCCGCCGCAAGGCTTCGAAGGTTGCCTCGTTGAAGGTTGGGTCGTTAGCGCTCATCAGCGGCTTCAGCCGGTCCCACTCCGCGTCGGAAGTGGCGAGCAGCTCGTTGGCCTTGGCGGCGGCGCGAAGGAAGCCCTGAGTGGCGGCAAGGTTCTTGTCCGCCCATTTCTCGTTGAAGACGTAGCCGACCATGGAAACCTCGCCCTTGGCGCCAAGCTCGCCGACGACTTCCTCGAGTCCGATCAGCTGGGTAAAGCCCTCCGCCTCGAGCCGCGCCGCATAGGGCCAGAAATTGAGCACGGCATCGATCGCGCCTTGCTTGGCTCTCTCGGCGAGCAGCGGCGGGGCGCCGAATTCCTGCGTCGTCTCGGTCCGAAGGTCGATATTGGCCGTGCGCAGCGCGTAGGCCACGATGAGCAGCCAGCTCTTGTCGAGGGGGCCGCCGGCGACGCCGAGGGTTTTGCCCTTGAGGTCGGCGAGGGTTTTGATCGGCGAGTCGGGCGCACCATGATGGCGCCGAGTGCCGTGGTGAATGGCACGAAGGTGAAGTCGGCGCCGTTGGTGCGTTCGCGGGAGACCCAGAGCCAGTCCGTGGCAATGAGGTCGACGGAGCCGGATTGCAGCCCCACCGTGGTCGCCTGGGTGCTCGCCAGAGGCACGATATCGAGCTCTATGCCCTCGGCTTTATCGAGCCCGTTGGCTTGGATCGTGTCGAGCGCCCAGCTAACCGTGCCGAATTTGAGCACGGCGATCTTGAGCTTGCTTGCTGGCTCCGCGGCGTGCGCGATCGCGCCACTCGTCAGGATGACGAAAAAGAAAGCTAACAGACGTGACCGCAACTGGAACTCCTCCACGGGTTGGTGTCAATCAAGGTCTTTGGGACTAGCCAGGCAGCGCGCGCCCGTAACTCCTGTCGCTGACGGGCAGGCGGAACCGTGGCCATCTGGCGAGGCCCGGAAGATTTATGGCGCGTAATCAGCGAGAGTGGCGGGGCATAATCTACCGATCCCGCCCCACTTAGCAAGGTTCCATTCCCAGCCTGCCGGTGATCAAACGGCGGCCTGGAAAATGTTGCACTGCGTTTTCCCAACATCAGCTTGGCGCCTTCAGGCGATAGCCGTGGCCACGCACCGTTTCGATCAAGGGCTCCCGCCCTTCCGTGTCGATTTTGCGTCTGAGCCGGGCGATATAGACGTCCACCACGTTGGTGAGCGGGTCCTCGCTATAGCCCCAGACCTGGTTGAGGATCCTGGTTCGGGAGAACACCCGGCCGGGCGCCCCCATCAGCAGCTCCAGGATGGCAAGCTCCTTTGCCGTGAGCTTGATGGCCTCGCCGCCGCGCGTGACCTCCAGCAGATCCCGGTCGAGCTCGAGATCCGCCACCTTCAGCACGTTGGAGCTCTGGGCGAAATTGTGCGAGCGGCGGACGAGCGCCTCGATGCGGACGAGAAGTTCGTCGAAGTCGAACGGCTTGGTGAGGTAGTCGTCGGCGCCGATCTTGATGCCCTTGATCTTGTCTTCCAGCGCGTCCATTGCGGTCAGCATAAGGATCGGCGTGTGCTGGCCGTCCTGGCGCAGCCGCTGACACACGTCGTAGCCATGCATGTCCGGCAGCATGAGGTCGAGGATGATGACGTCGAACTCGCCGGTCTTGGCGAGATCGATGCCCGCGGCCCCTGTGGCCGCGACGGTCACTCCATGATTCTCGGCGCGCAGGCCGCGGTCAATAAAATCGGAAACTCGCGGTTCGTCCTCGACCAGCAGCACGTTCACGCCTGTCCCCCTTCAGCTTCCGCCGGCAAGACGACGGTCACGGTGGTGCCTTCGCCGACCCGGCTCTGCATCTCGATCCTGCCCTTGTGCGCTTCGACAATGGCCTTGGCGAGCGGGAGACCCAGGCCCAGCCCTTCCTCGTTCATATCTGAAGCGTTTCCGCCCCGGCGAAACCGCTCAAAAATGCCCTCGAGCTCTTCCGGCGCAATGCCCACGCCGTGGTCGGACACGCGAACGGTCACCTCTGAATCGGCCCGCCCCACCTCGACCTCGATCGCGCCCTTGGCGTTCGAATAGCGCACCGCGTTGTCGAGCAGCACCAGTAACAATTGCCGGAGCCGCGCCGGATCGCCACGAACCATTTCATGGGTCGACCCGTTGGCGAGGGAGATATCGATGGACTTGCTGTAGCCGATTACCGTTGCGTCGCCGCAAACCCTCTCCACCAGAGCGCTCAAGTCGATCGGCTTGAGATTGAGCTTGGCGGCGCCGGCGCCCTGGCGGGCGATGAACAAAAGATCGTTCACGAGCACGGAGAGATGCTTAGCCTGCTCGACGATCCGCTCCATGGAGCGCTTGTACTCGGCGACGCGCTTGTTCTTGCCGCGCAAAGAGATCTCGCCCTCGCCACGAATGACGGTGAGGGGTGTGCGCAGCTCGTGACTGATATCGGCGAAGAAGCCGCGGCGGGTCTCGTCGATCTTGCGCAGGGATTCGTTGGCTTGGCGCAGTTCCTCGGTGCGTTCCTGCACGATCGCCTCAAGATTGTCGTGGGCGTCCTTGAGGGCCTTCTGATGGGTCTGGAGATCGGCGGCCATGCCGTTGAAGCTCCGGCCCAGCTCGGCGAACTCGTCGCGGCCGGAGACGGTAATGCGGTGTGAGAGATCGCCCTCGGCGAGCCGTCTCGTCCCCTGCAACAGTTCGGCGAGTGGCGCCCGCAGACCCCGCACCAGCAGGAAGAGCAGTGCCAGCGTCGTCAACGTGGCGAGGGCCGCATGGATCTGACTGATGCGCTCAAGCCGGCTCAAGAGGCCGCTGGCGTCGGCGTCGATGCGCAAGACCTCGGCCGTCTCGTCGGCGACGGCGACCTCGATCAGCTCGTTGAGCTGCTGGTCGATGCCGCCCCTCAGCAGCCCGATCAAATTTTGCCAGGCGATGTCGGGCCGGCCGCGGCTTCGCAATTGCTCGACCTCGGCAAGCTGGTCGAGGGTGTGCTGATACTCGCGCCGGATGGCGGCGAGACGGTCGATCTCCGCGGATTCCGCTCTTTGCTCGTCGCCGCCGGCGATGGTGAGTTCTTTCTCGGAAAGATCCTGAAGGGCCGAAAGGTCCGACTCTATGACCTTGTTGAGATAGGCGGCCCCCAAAGGCCGGTCCGTCATCCCGGTGAGGAGGGTATCCGTCCAGGCCTTGAACAATTGCTGGCTGTGGCGGGAGAGCTGAAGCTGCCGCTCGAGCTGCTCATGGGCGATGCGGGACCGCGTGAGGTAACGGTGCGACTGAGCAACCCCCCAATAAGCCAGGGCCGCCGCCGAAAGGGACATGGCGAGCAGCAGACCAGCCGCGATCATGAGCTTGGTGCGATAACGCATTCGCCTTCAAGTCTCCTTGGCGGCCGCGAGGTGGGTGCCTCTAGGCGACCCTTCTCCCGCTCGTGTGGCCAGCCTCCCACCGCCCGACCCTCGGGCGGCCCGTTACCTATACTGCATTATTGCTGGATTGACGGGGGTTCCAAGGGGGCCGCCCGGCACCTGTTTGATGAAACAAGCCCCGATTTTCCCGATCTGATTGCTACTGTTTCCCGCATCACTTACTAGACATGGCATGGCTGGCATTGGATATTTGCCGGTCATTGGCTGGGCAATTCGAAAAAGCGGGCAAACCGCATGGGATTTAAGCTGGCGGGGGACAGCTCTTGCGTTGGGTTGGGAGCAGACGGGGCGTTGCCTGCAGAGTGTTGTCGGCTGCGGCAATGGTTCCCGCGATCGCCGTAGCGACCCTCGCACGGCCGCCCGGACCGGCCTTCGCCGAGTATGAAATTCCCGAAGTCGACGCCGAGAAAGGCGCGATCGAGGCCGAGTATCGCGGCGCCTCCCATTGGGGCTTGCCGCCGGCGGAGGAGACGGGGGAAGGCGAACTCGACGCGCTCCGCCAAAGTCACGAGATCGAGTTCCAATACGGGGTCACCGATTGGTGGATGCTCCGTCTGACCCCGAATGTGGAGCAGGTCGCCGGGGACCAGCTGGAATTGGCCTCGCTCGGCATTGAGACGCAGTTCGTGCTGGTTCCGCGCCATGATGGCGTCTTCGGTCTGGCCTTCATGGCAGGCTACGGCCCTTACTCATTTTTAGTCGCAGACGGTCGTCCGGACGAGTTCGAGTTTGGCCCGGTGATGGAACTGGCGCCCGGCCCGTGGCTGCTGACGTTCAATCCCCGTCTCGTCGACCAATTGGGGGAGTTCGCCGACCAAGAGTGGCTGGGCTTCGAATACGCCACGCAAGCGCGATACAGCGTGACCGAGCGATGGGGCGTTGCCGTGCTGATGTTCGGCGAGATCGAGGAGCTGGTTCATAGCGGTCCTTTCGATGCGCAAAGTCACGTCCTCGGGCCGAGCCTCTATGTGTTCTCCGCGCCCGATGCAGACCGCGAGTGGAATCTCGGTGCGGGCGTGCTTTTCGGCCTGACCGACGCCTCGCCTGACACCTCCCTCCGCATCACCTTTGCGGTGGAGTACTGACGATGGCGGGGGGGCTGCACCAACGCCTCGCTCGCAGCCGGCGGCTGCTCGGCGCTACGGCAATCCTCGCCATCTCCGGCGCGCCTGCGCTCGCGGAGTTCGAAATCCAGGAATCGACGATCGATCCAGGCGAAGTCCAGCTGCAATATCGCGGTGCCTGGCATTCAGGACTGCCGGCAGGAATTTCGCCGGTGGAGCTCGACGCGGACGTACTGCCCGACGACGAGGAGGCGCCGCTCCACCAGAGTCACGAGTTCGAGCTTCAAATGAGCATCACCAGCCATTGGCTGATTGCCGTCACCCATGCATTCGACGAGCCGGTCGGCGACGACTTCCGGCTGAGTGCCATCGAGCTCGAGAGCCAGGTGGAGCTCATCACCCGGAATGGGGAGGGGCTGGGCCTCTCGTTTCAGGGCGGCACGGAGACGCCGGTGTTCGCCGCGCGCGATGAGGCGCCCCCGGACATCCACTTCGGGCCGATCGTCGAGCTGGCTAAGTCGAATTTTGTGTTGGTGCTGAACCCGCTGTTCTTCAAGGAGCAGGGGCATATGGCCGATCAGGAGGGGTTCGGCTTCGAATATGGCTGGCAGGGTCGATACGAGATGATGGACTCGAAGCTGTGGCTCGCCGTGGAGATGTTTGGTGAGATCGACGACATGGCCAATGCCGGGCCCTTCGATGAGCAGCTGCACAGCATCGGTCCGACCTTCTACTACACGTTCGGGAAGGACGATGACGACGAGGGTGGGGACGACGATGTCTACGCGAAGAGCAAGGAGCTCACGGTCAGCCTCGGGGCGCAGTTCGGGCTCACCAAGGAAACCTCCGACGTCGCCTTGAAGGTGTTCATCGGCTACGAGTTCAACTGATCCGGCAGACCCGCAGTCAGCGAACCGAGAACTTGAAGGGGACCGAGACCTCGATCGTGTCGCGGCCGACATTCTGGGGGATCGGCGGGAAGGGCGAGGCTTTCTCGATGGACGCCATCGCCGCGTTATCGAGGACCTTCGAGCCGGAACTCTTGATGATCCTGCGGGAGAGAAGTTCGCCGTCGGCTTTGACGGTCAGCCGCACCACCGCGGTGCCGATGATGCTCGTGCGTGGGTTGATCTTGGCGCGCTCGAGATGGGTCCTGAGCTTACCGAGATACGCGCGGCGGGCCGTGGCATCGCCGCCCTTCTTCTCTTCACCGGAGCTCTCGCGCATGGCGATGACGCTCTCTTGCTGCACGGTGGCAATTTGCTGAGGGAGGGGCTGCTCGACCACCTCGGGCTCGGCTTCCTTCATCTCGTTCTGCGTGGGCTCGATGAGCTCCTGCGCGGGCCCTGCGTCGGAGGCGATAACCCGATCCTCGACCGGCTCCACGTCCGGCACGTCCTCGACCGGAAGTTCCTTCTGCTCCTCGATCGCCTCGACCTGCTCGAGGGGCTGGGCGGCGGCCATCAACACGGGCGGCGCCTCGATGGCCTCGACCGATACGGAGTCCTCGCCCAACTTGGCGAAGCCTTGAAGGGCGATGCCCTTCTCGACGACCATGATGTCTTCGCCGGTTCCCTCCTCGAGGGCAGCGCCACCGGCGGGCAGAAGCATGGCGAGCGCAAAGGCGGCGTGAACACCGAGGGAGACCAGCCATGTTACGATACGGAGCATGAGGGTTTGCTTTGCCTAATGCCTACTGGCTCTGTCCGGGTGCGCTTCCATAGGCTTTCGGTTGGGATAGCAAGGAAACCCGCGAATAGCCGCTCTCGCCAACCCGGCCCAGAATCTCCATGACCTCGCCATAGGGGCGCTTCTTGTCCCCTCGGACATAGACCACGGTGTCGCCCTCGGCCTGACGGAGTGCGATCAAGGTTGGCACCAATGTGGTGTCGTCGACCTGCTCCTCGCGCACGTAGATCGATCCGTCCGCGGCAAGGGAAACGATCATCGGTTTCTTCGGCTGGCTGACCTTGGCCGCGGCCGTGCTCGGTAGCTCCACCGGAACGCCGGCGACGAGAAGCGGCGCCGTGACCATGAAGATGATCAACAGCACCAGCATCACGTCGACCATCGGCGTGATGTTGATCTCGGAGATCGGCCGGTACTCGGCGTCGTCGCCGCCACCGTTATTTCCCAGGGCCATTCCCATCAGGAGTGCTTTCCGGCGCGAAGCGGCTCGACATTGGCACCGCGCGAACGGCGTGCCGCGGGCGTCTCGCGATCGTCTTCGGTGGCGAATCTGCGGGCAATCTCGATGATGGCGGCATTGCCACGCGCGAATGTGCGGCCTAGGGCCACGGCGATCTGGTTATAGGCCACCACTGCCGGAATGGCGGCGGCGAGGCCGAGTGCGGTGGCGATCAAAGCCTCGGCGATGCCCGGCGCCACGACGGGCAAGGCTGGTGTCCTTCTGCTGGGCGATAGCGGTGAAGCTGTTGACGATGCCCCATACGGTACCGAACAGACCGATGAACGGGCCGGCGGAGCCGATCGTGGCAAGAAAGGGCAATCCGACCTCGATCTGCTGGATCTCGGTCTTGAGCGCCAAGCGCATGGCGTTTTCCACGCGGTAGCGCCTCTCGGTGGGGCTGTCTTCTTGCTCGGTCTCGAGTTCGCGCTCTCCAGCCTCCAGAATGCGGCTGGCGAGCTTGCCTCGTGCTCTGCCGTCCTCGCTTTGCGCTAAGCGGCGCACGGCGGCATTGAGCCAAGCGATGCGGACGAGCTTCTCGAAGATGATGGCCCAGCAGGCCACCGAGGCCAGCACGAGAATGAGCATCACGCCCTTGACCACAGGGTCGGCCTGCATGACCAGGCCCCAGATCGAATAGTCGGGCACGGCGGCGACGGCGGTCACTGCGATTTCTTGATCCACGGAACGCGTCCTTACTTGGTCAATTGATTGTCGGTGCGGCTGGAAACGGAGATGTCCTGAAGACAGTCGCTCACCTCGCCGGAATCGGCCTTGCACTCCAGCACTTCGTTGATGAGGAAGCTGCCGACCTCGTCACATGCGGTCCCGGCAACGTCGAATAGCTTGACTGTGCGCTTCTTGGCCTTGAGTGGCGCGAGTTCGACGGCAAATCTTTGGCCGATGACCCCATCGGGCCGGAACAGCACGATGTCGAGCTTCAGCGTCTCGTAGGAATTGTCGTTCTTGTTGTCGATGACGAAATAGGCGCGGCAATCCTTGTCATGCGCCTCGAGCTTGTTCAGCTCAATGGCGATGTTTCCCTCCTCGGCGACCGCCGTGCCTAGACCCAGAAGCAGCAACGCCGCGGCGACAAGCGGCATTGCCATATTGCGGTGCCTGAGATTGAAGAGATCGAACCCGGACTTGATCCGGGATACCCTGCTGGCAGTTGAGCGCACAAAAAACCTCCCTAAGCGAACCGGCGCGAGATAATCAGGTTTCGGTTGCCAAACGGCTTACCGGCGGCTCTTGCCGCTCCTGCTTTTTTCGTCGATCTTGGCTTAAGGCACCTTGCGCGGGCACCAGGCCCATACCTGGCGTCTCGACGAGTTGGACCGACCTACAAACCAAAGACTAACTGGCCCTTTTAGAAGTGCCGAAGGTTATTTAACGTGGTGGCGAAGTGCATTCAAGCATGTTGCCCACGGACATTTTGGTAATGGGCATGCCAAAAATACATTACTAACGTACCTGGCAGAAACGATCCCCCCGGGTAGATCGGCCCCCGGGTAGATGCTAGCCTTCTGCAAGGATAGATTCCTAATAAGTCCGAAAACGGACGGGGTTAACGGGGGACTACAACATGCCAATTCGCGTCCTGTGGGGCGTGCTGGCGCTCAGTTTGGTGCTTTTTGGATCAAACGGGGCCAGCGCACAGACAGAAGACACGACCACTTCCGAATCAAGCACAGGGACCGAGGCCGCACCCGCGGACGGGGCGACTGGGGAAGAAGCGGTTCCGGGGGCTAGCGCCGAGGACGCCGTAGAGGAGGTCCCCGCGGTCGAGGTGGTTCAGCCGAAGCCCAAGCCGGTCGCAGAGACCGTCAAACCGAAAGCCAAGCCCAGGCCCCAGCCCGTGGCCAGGCGAGCCCCGCCCCCGGCGCCGCCCGCCCCGCAAAACTTTGCCGACGAGATCGCGCCACTCGGCCTTCAATCCGACGGCAGCGTCATGTCGGCGACCACCGGCGTGCCCGTGTCGCCAGTGCCCGGCGCCGAGCTTCCGTTGGCCAAGGTGCCGGGTGGCGTCAGCGTTCTCCAAGGTGGTGATTTCGCGCGTCAGGGCTATGTCGACACGTTCCAGGACATCCTCCAGCAACGCGTTCCCGGCGTCATCATCGGCGATCTCCAGGGCAACGAGTTCCAGACCAATATCCAGTATCGCGGCTTCGAGGCCTCGCCGGTGAATGGCGTGCCGCAGGGCCTCGCCGTCTACCAAAACGGTGTGCGCATCAACGAGTCGTTCGGCGACAACGTGAACTGGGACTTCTTGCCGGAAATCGCCATCGACAACGTCGCCGTGGTCAGCGGCAACCCGGTCTATGGCCTCAATGCCCTCGGCGGCGCCATCGTCGTCAACATGAAGAGCGGTTTCACCTACCAGGGCGGTGAAGTCGTCTTCTCGGCCGGGTCATTCGGGCGGGCGGAAGGCGACGTGCAGGCGGGTTTGAGGAGCGGCAACTGGGGTGTGTATTTCGGCGGCGAGCGGATCACCGACAATGGCTACCGTGATTTCTCGTCGTCCGAGGTCAAGCGCATGTTCTTCGATCTCGGATACAAGAACAGCATCGTCGACCTCCACTTCAACTTGACGGGCGCGGACAATTTCGTGGGCGTGACCGCGTCGGCGCCGGTCCAACTCCTGGCGCTCGACCCGCAGCGGACGTTCACGTCGCCGCAAACGACGAAGAACGAGATGCTGATGCCGGCCTTCAACGGCACGGTAAAGCTGAATGAGACCACGACCCTGGGTGGTGTGGCCTATTATAGAGACTTCAGGCAAAGCCACGACGACGGCAATATCTCGGAAGCCGAGGAATGCGAGGGAGATCCCACCCTGGAAGGCTTCCTGTGTATCGAAGGAGAAGAGGCGCTCGATCAGACGGGCAACCCCATCGAGTTCGACTCCTTGCGCATGCCGATCGGTTCGATCGACCGCACCGGACAGAAGGCCAATAGCTGGGGCGGCTCGCTTCAGGCTGTGAACACCAACGATCTGTTCGGTCGCGAAAATCAATTCCTGGTTGGCGCGAGCTACGATAAGGGCGATGTCACCTACGGCGCATCCAGCGAGCTTGGCTTCTTCAAGCCGCGTTTCGTGGTCGAGGGCTCCGGTATCGTTCTCTCCGCACCAACCGAGGTGGAAAACAAGGAGCTTGGCACGGAGAACGAATATGTCGGCATCTACTTCTCCGACACATTCAATCTCACGGAACGGTTGGCGGTCACCGCCGGCGGCCGCTGGAACCACGCCACGATCGAAATTGGGGATCTGAGCGGCAACGCGCCGGAACTCGACGGTACCAGCGAGTACGAGCGTTTCAACCCGGCGGCGGGTGCCACCTATCAGCTCAATAACGGTCTATCGCTCTATGGCGGTTACTCTGAAGCCAACCGCGCGCCGGTGGCGGCCGAGCTGGCCTGTTCCGATCCGGAGAACCCCTGTCTGATCGAGAGCTTCCTCGTCGCCGATCCTCCTCTGGACCAGGTGGTGTCCCATACTTGGGAAGCCGGTATCAGGGGTGAGCACAAGAGGGGCAATGAATCGCTGCAATGGAGTGCCGGCCTGTTCCGGACCCTCAACACAGACGATATCATCACCGTGTACTCGCCGATCGCCGGCCGCGGCGTCTTCGAGAACGGCGGCGACACGCTTCGTCAGGGCGTTGAGGCGAGCGTCGCCTATACCAATGACCGCTTCTTCAGCTACGCCAACTACGCCTTCATCAATGCGACCTACGAGTCGCCGCTTGAACTTGCGGCGCCTGACAATCCTCGTGCCTCCGAATGTCTCGAGCGTGGCGGCGGCGACGAGGACGAGGCCGGCGAGGAAGGCGAAGAGGAAGAGATCCGCTGCATTTTCGTGCGGCCGGGCGATCGCATTCCCGGCATTCCGCAACATCGATTTAAGGCCGGCTTCGACTATTGGATCACGAAGAAGTGGAAATTCGGCGGCGACCTTCTTGCTGTCAGCAGCCAGTATTTCTTCCAGGATGAAGCCAATCTGAACGATCCACTCGGTGGGTATTGGACCGTCGATCTGCACACGAGCTACGACCTTACGCCACGGATCCAGATCTTCGGTCTCGTCAACAATGTCTTTGACCGGGAATACGGCGTGTTCGGCACCTTCTTCAATCTGGCTGCCGGTAATTCCGGCGCCTCGGCCGATCCTCAGCTCGGAGACGACTTCTTCACCAACCCGCGCACCATCACGCCGGCGCCACCGACGGTCGCGTATGGCGGCGTGAAGGTGAAGCTCTGGTAGACGCTACTTAGGGGATCGCGTGCCCAGGGCCCGCGATTCCGGTCTCTCTTCCAAACCCTGAAACTGCCGCAGACGGCGTGCCTTCTTGGCGCGTCGTCTGTTTTTTATGGTGGTGGCAATTCTGTGACAAATGCGCCGCAGCAACCGAAATACGCGCGCCGCTCGACGGAGAGCCCGCCGCGAAGTGACGCTCGGCGAGAAAGATTCACTCCGCGAAACCGGGAAGAAATCCAAGAGGCATTTTCCGGTTTGGTCGAGTCTAACGGCGGAAATCTACGGATTCCGTTTTGCCTCGAGCGAAGACCGCAATCCACAGCCGGCTCCCCGATAACGCGGTGGCGGAAAGTGTTCCCGGCGCCTTTTGGATCGCCCCGCCCCCTCCGATCAATAGGGTCGCTTGGGGGCAAGTGACGAGACGGGGGATTCGCGCGGGGACATTAAGACGGGCAGCCATACTTCTCTCCACCAAGTGAATCGGCTGGCGCAGTTCTCTCGCGTTCCCTCTCTCGCCCAAAAAAATATCGCCCCGCCGACAGGGAATGAGCCTTCGCATGTTCGAAGGTCAAAGAGGACTTGGGGGGCTGACATGAAGAAGCGCTTATTTGGGGGCGCGCTCGCGCTCGGGGTGGCGATGTTCGCGCCGGGGGAAAGCATCGCACAAACGAACGAAGACGAGTCGACTGTCGACGGGACGGCGTCTTCCGTCACGGATCAGCCCGCTTCCGGGGGATCGCCCGCCGACGACGATGAAATTCCCCCCGTCGAGGTTATTCAGCCACAGGTGGAACCGGTGCCCGTACCCCAGGCCGAGGCGAAGCCCGCGCCGAAGCCGCGTGCCCGTCCCGCGCCGCGGCCCGTGGTGGCAGCGCCTCCTCCTCCGCCTGCGGAACCCCTCGAGCCCGAGTTCGACATTCCGAACCAGATCGTGCAGCCCTTGCCCGGCTATTACGGCCCGCCCGGCGGCGAAGCGGCGTATGAGCGGGCGATGGATTCGCCTCAGTCGCCCATCAATCCAGTCAATGGCATCGCGCCGGGGAATCTGCAGGACTTTTCGAGCGCGGCGAGCCGGGTGACGCGGCAGCAGATCGATGAGCAAGATCCGCTGACCACCAACGATATCCTGACCCGAGTGCCTGGCGTCAATATCGTCGCCGACGACGGACTGGCGCGTCACGGCGGTATCGGTGTGCGTGGATCGCCCCCCGGCGTTCGCGCAAGGTGCTCGTGATGGAAGACGGGCGTCCTATCAATATGAGCCTGTGGCTCGACCCATCGACGCACTATACACCGCCGCCCGAGCGTCTCGAAGCCGTCGAGGTTGTGCGTGGTTCGGTGATCTACGGACCGAACAATAATTTCGGCGCGATCAACTTCCGCAACTTCCAGCCGTTCGGCCCCGACGAGACCGTGATCTCGGGTGAAGGCGGCGCGGTGTCGTTGGATGGCCCTAGCCTTGACGACGCCGGCTCGGCGGCTAAGTGGCATGTGCACACGCGGAAAACGTCGGGCAATTGGGGCACCGTCGTGTCCTATACCGGCGCCAATGCGCAAGGCGCTTGGGATAGCGAGCGGCTCCGCTACAACGACTTTTATGCAGCGCTCGGTTGGAAGGGTGTGAAGTCGGACGCGACCGTGTCCGCAGTCTATTTCCGCCAGCGTGACAATTACGATGAAGCCAATCTCGAGTTTGAAGAGGAAGAAGAAGACGGCGACGAGGAAGGCGGCGACTTGGCCGAGGACGAAGAGCTTGAGGAGGAGGAGGAAACGTCTTTTCGCTCCGACACCGTCGAAGAGGCCTTCTTCAAAGAAATCGGGCACTGTAAGACGTGCTACAACCCAGGCTCGAGCTACAACACCTACAACGCCGACGTGTTGCTATTGCAGGGCGTCTATAATTACTATTTCAACGCCGACACGACCCTGAACTATCGCATCTACGGGCAACACCACAGGCGCGACCGGTATCAGAACTTCGAGGGAGCGAATCCAGCTGCAGCAGAGGGCGATTTCACCGCGCTCTTCCTTGATGACGAAGTCGTCATCCCGGAAGGTGTGATGCTCGGCCGCCTGCGGACCTACAATTTCGTGGGCACGGCGCTTCAGACGGAGTTCGCCAATCGCCCGCTCGCCTTCGGTCTTACGCAGGACATCCAGGCGGGCGTTCGCTACGAGCACCACAACTTCTCGAATGCCAACTTCTTCGGGCGGCAGGGGCAGATCCTGGAGGACGGTGATGAGAAGGGCGCTTACGTATTCGATGTGGACACCCAGGCGGATGCGTGGTCGTTCTTCTTGCAGACCTCGATCCCGGTTACGCCGGCGCTCAGCATCGTGCCGGGCGCGCGTCTCGATCATTACCGCATCTCGCGGGATATCCGGGTCGGGTCCGAGGAAGAGGGTGAGGGCGAGGAACTCGAGGAATGCGAGATCGGTGGCCGGGAATTCTTTGACGGCGAAGAATGCGCGGTGTTCGAGGTCGACCGGGATCCTCTCTCCGAGGCGTTCACCGAGACGCACGTGCTGCCGGGGATCGGCTTCTCATGGGGGTTGCTCGGCAAGCATACCGTCCCGACAGGCAAATCCTTGGAACTGCCCAAGACCACGTATCACACAACGATGTATGGCGGTTATAACCGTGGTCTGACCATGAACGTGTTGCGTGAGTCGAACGTTCGCTTCCCACCGCCCAGCGAGCTCGGCGACAACTACCAAGTCGGCATTCGCTCGACGGGGATCAAAGGTGTGACGTTGGACGTCGCGGGCTTCTACAAGCTGATAGAAAATTTCCAGGTAAAGGGCTCGTCGACGGATGCTGCGGGCAACAACGTCTACACAAACCTCGATCAGGTCGAGATCCCCGGCGTGGAGATGTATGCGCGACTCGACACCAGGCCCTTTATCGGCGGGAACCTCAATCCGTTCCTTGAAGGGACCTTCACCTACAACGACGGCACCATCACGGAAGGCGCCGATGCAGATGGCACCTCGCTAGTGGGGAACCTCATCCCGGAAGTCTCGCGTGAGGTGGCCTATCTGACCGCCGGCATCGAGAGCGTGAAGGGTTGGAACGCCAGTGTGAGCTGGGTCTATCGGGGCGGATTCTTCACCGATGAGCAGAACACGCCGTACGGCGGTGATTTCTCAGGCGAGAATGGCTTTGTGCCGAGCGTCTGGCTGCTCAACGCGCGGGCCAACTACACGGTCCCCCAGAACTTGATGCCCAATGCCGATTTGGTGTTCTTCGTCTCCGGTGAGAACCTTGCCGACAAGCTGTATATCACCGACCGTGAGGACGGTGTGAAGCCTGGCCTGGGCCGTACCTTGATGGCTGGTGCCAGGCTTAAGTGGTGATTGTCGCGACCGGTATTGTGACAAAGCTCAGGGGACGGGGCGCATGTCGTCTCGTCCCCTTCCTTTCAGTTGATCTCCAATTTCGCAGCGACATGACAAGATTTTGAAGCTGGCAAAATCGTTGCCTAGTTATCCCGTCGTATTTTTCCTACGTACTCCCACAGCGAAGGGGTAAGTTTCCCGCTTGGAAACGCCAGGACGGGCCGTTCACTGCGACCAATGTCTACAATTCATCTCATCGTCAAAGGAGGCTCATCCTATGAATAGGCTATCAATTGCTGCTGTTGCTTTGGCATTCGCTGCCGTTCCTGCGATTGCGGACGACGATCCGAGCGCCGACGAGGCCGCCAAGATCAAGGCCGCCGTCGCCGAATGGGGTTGCGAAGGCGGCGAGTACGAGAAGGAGTCCGAGGGTACGGGCGTGTATGAGGCCGAGGACGTGAAGTGCAAGTCCGGCCAGTACGACTTCCGTCTCGACAAAGACTTCAAAGTCTTCGTGATCACCAAAGACTAGGCGAACACCGTTGCGATACGCTTGCTACGGGGGCGTCAAGATCCTTTGTGCAAGCATGATCCGGTTCGGCCAAGGGGGTGCAGCATCGCTTGCACCCCCTTTGCTTTGGCCGGAATGAGCCGCTGAAGGATATTTCAGGGGCTGAAGGCTCCCCCGGCGGTTTGCCCAAGTTTCCTAACTGGGCTACCTACTATCCCCACCACGCAAGAGCCCAAACGCATGCTCAAAGCAGGGAAAAGCCGCGCCTGGCAGATCGTCAGGATGCTCAGTCCGATAACCCTTTGGCAGGGTCGCTCGGTTCGGACTCAGCTCCTTGTGATCATCGGGGCCGTGAATCTCCTGGCCGCCGCCACGGCCGGGGCGGTTTGGATTCTCAATACGCGCTCCGCCACGCGTGTTGAGATCGAGGCTTCCCTCGAGGTCGCGCAACATTTCGCCACCACCACCATTCGCGACCTTGCGAGCCAGGGCCGCATGGAGTGGTTGTCCGAACGGCTGCCCCAAGAGCTCAGGAGTCTGCGCCACGTGCGCATCCTGCTTATGGCCGATGGCAAACTCACAATGCTGTCGCCGCGGTCCAGCTCCGGCGAGGAGTATGAGTCTCGTTGGGCGCCTAAATGGTTTGCCGCCCTGGTTGGCCCGACACTCTCCGGCCGGTCCATCAGGGTCGTATCGGCAAGCCGGGCCGATCCCGTGATCATTATCGGCGAGCCCGCCGATGAGATCGCCGAGGCTTGGCGGGATTTCTCGTCGCTTGCCATTATCTGGATCACCCTCGACGCGCTGATCGTCGTCATCCTTTACATCGTACTCGGGCGGGTTCTCGATCCGCTGGCGAGCCTCGCACGCGGGATGCAAAGCCTAAAAGGCGGCCGCTACGCCACGCGGCTCAAACCGTCCAGGGTGCGCGAGATTGCGCTGATCACCGATCGCTTCAACGCGCTGGCCCATAGTCTCGACGGAGCGCGGGAGGAGAACAGCCAGCTCTATCGCCAGCTCATTACCACGCAGGAAAAGGTCCGGCGCGAAATCGCCCACGAGCTCCATGACGAAGCCGGCGCCTGCTTGTTCGGCTTGTCAGCCAACGCATCGTCGATCCGGAGCTTCGCCAACCAATTGGATGAAACGCACAGCACCGAGATTGGCGAGCATGTCGGAGAGATCCTGGGAAACGCGGAGCGGCTGAAGACGATGAACCGGACAATTCTGAAGCAGCTTCGGCCAGGGCCGCTCGGTCAGGTGCAGCTCGCCCAGCTCATCAACGAGCTCGTTAGCGGGCTGCAACGCAACCATCCCGACACGCAGATATTGGCGACCATCGGCGAGCTTGCGAGTTCCTACGGGGAGGGCGTCGACCTCACGCTTTATCGCTGCATTCAAGAGGGAATCACCGCGACCATTCGCACGGGGAAGGCGCAGACCGTCTATCTCGATGTCTCGGAGCGGCGGCTCGCCGGCCGTGGGGCGCGCAAGGAGAGCCGGCAGATCCTGCGCCTGACGCTGCGCTGCGACGGCGAAGGGTTTCGCGTATCGAAGCCGCAGGACCTGACGCTCGCTACGATGGCCGAGCGGGTGCGCGCGCTTGGCGGCTCATACACATTCAGGAACCCGCCGGCCAAGGGCACCACGATCCGCATCGACATTCCGATCAAGCGCGCCACGGCGCAGCGTGCGCTGGCTCTGAGCTAGGGGGCAATGGCCGTGACGCATGTTCTTCTCATCGACGACCACCCTATCGTCCTACAGGGCTGCAAGAAGCTGCTGGAAAGCGCCGGCGCCGACGATGTCGACCAAGCGCAGAGTGCGTCCGAAGGATTTCGACTTTACCGCCGGCGTAAGCCAGACGTGATCGTGGTTGATCTGGCGATGCAGGCGGGTGCGCTGAACGGTCTGTCCTTTGTGCGACGCTTGCGGCGGATCGATACGGAGACCCCGGTGCTGGTGTTGACGATGCATCGCGATCCGGTCGTCGTAAGCCGTGCGCTCGAGCTCGGCGCCAGCGGTTATGTTCTCAAAGACGCGCCGCCCGAGGAGTTCGTCCTGGCATTTGAGAAGGTGCGCGATGGCAAACCCTATCTCAGTCACGACTTGGCTTCGGACGTGGTCTTCAATCGCATTAGGGACAACAAGAACAAGCTCGACCGCCTGACACCCCGCGAGCTGCAAACTCTCGCCTTGGTGGCCGAAGGCAAGCCCTATGGCGAAATCGCCGAGGAACTGCGGGTGAGCTACAAGACGGTTGCCAATATCTGCACTCAGCTCAAAGCCAAGCTTGGCGCGCGGACGCGTCCGGAATTGATGCGTATTGCCCTCCAACACCTGCCGGATACGGCTAGGCTCGAGGCCGCGATCAAAGATCGGCGGCGGGAGGACGCGCGCGACGAGTCTTGACGACCGTGCAGAATCCCGCACCGCGCGTGATGGCTGACGCAAATCGGTTGCAATAGATCTTACCGTTTGACGGTACCGATAGCGGAAAGCGATCTCCCTCGCGCTTGATTAGCCTCTATGCGAGAGCGGCAACCACTTCCCACCGAGCTTTGGTAACAGTTCCAACAATCCATGAGCTAGCTTCCCATGCATCGAGTTCCGCTTCAGGGCCTCGTGGAGGGTGGTTCATCGGTGTCTCGGCACCAACAAGCCACGAAGCGCGTTAGTACGATTTGCCGGCTTCGATGGAACTCCTCCTCAGAATCCGTGCCGTTGGCGCCAATAGCGGTCAAGCCAAACAGGCATTCACTTGCAGTCCTTCGGGAGGAGCGAACGATGAGGTTCCAAAAGTATGCATTGCTTGCGGGCGGCGTTTTCGCCGCTCTATTAATGTTGTCGGGACCGGTCATGGCGGATGAGTCCGCCTCGGCCGAGATCGACAAACGGGCGCAAGACCCCAACCAGTGGCCCGCGCCGGGGCGTGACAATCTGCTCACGCGCTTCAGCCCGCTGAAGGACATCAACACCGGCAACGTCAATAAGCTGGAGATGATCTGGTCGCAGTCGATGAACTCGCTGCGCGGCCAAGAGGGTCAACCCATCGTCATCGATGACGTTGGCGGCAAGCCGATGATGTTCTTCGTCAGTGGTTGCCCCAGTATGGCTTTGTGCAATTGGGTCCAGGCCTTGGACCTTAGCGATCCGGACAATCCGAAAGAGGTCTGGAACTACGTAAAGCAGACCGACCGTGACGAGTCGGCTATCCCTCGCGCCTGCTGCGACACCGTCAATCGCGGCCTGAACTATGCCAAGGGCAAAGTCATCATGCATACGCTTGATGGCTTCGTCATCGCGCTCGACGCCCAGACCGGCAAGGAACTCTGGGTCGTCAAGCATGCGTATCCGGAGAAAGGCGAGACCCATACCGGGCCGGCCATGATCGCCGACAATCTGGTGATCGCGGGCTTGGTGGTGACGAGTTCGCCGCGCGGGGCCGCTTGGACGCCTACGATATCGAAACCGGCAAACTCGTCTGGACCTGTCACTCGACCGGCTCCGACAAGGATGTCTGCCTGACGCCCGAGTCCAACAAGGCCAATCCCCATTACGGTACCTACGGTCAGGATCTCGGCATCAAGACCTATCCGAAGGACGAGTGGAAGATCGGTGGCGGTTCTCCTTGGGCCTGGTTCAGCTACGATCCCGAACTGAGGATGATCTATGCTTCGACCGGCAATCCCGGTCATTGGAGCCCGGGTCTTCGTTGCGGGCTAACGGGCGACGACCATACGCACGAGAAGTGTAACGAGTATGATGAAAAGCTAGGCTCCGGCCCGTTCGACAACAAATGGTCGATGACGATCTTCGCCCGCAAGGTTGACACCGGCGAGGTCGTTTGGGCCTATCAGATGACGCCCTTCGACCAGTGGGACTATGACGGGGTCAACGAGAATATCCTCACGGACATGGAGATCGACGGCAAGACGGTCAAAGCGCTCACGCATTTTGACCGGAATGGCTTTGCCTATGTTCTCAATCGCGAGGATGGCACGCTGCTGCGGGCCAACAAGTTCGTGACCGTGGACTGGGCCGAGAAGGTCGACCTCAAGACCGGCCGTCCCATCAAGGTCAAGGCGCATTCGCCCTTCGACATCGGCGTGAACACATCGGCTTGTCCGTCGGCCATGGGCGGCAAGGATCAGCAGCCCTGCGCTGTCGATCCCGGCGAGCCGAACATGTTCTATTGCCCCACCAACAACTGGTGCATGGAGGACGAACCGCAGGAACGCTCGCACACGCAACAGGGCACGGTCTATGTGTTCGCCAACGTGTACATGTATCCTGAGAAGCCAGGCATCACCGGCAAGTTCAAGAAGTTCGATGTTCTTACCGGCAAGACCGCATGGGAAATTCCGGACCCGTACCCGAATTGGGGCGGGGGCATGGTCACCGCTGGCGGGTTGGTGTTCTACGGCAGCCTCAATGGCGACTTCCGCGCCGTAGATCGCAACTCCGGCAAGATCCTGTGGAGCCGTAAGCTGGGCTCCGGCATCATCGGCAACCCGATCACCTACAAGGTGGGCGGCAAGCAGTATGTGTCGGTGCACTCAGGCATCGGTGGCTGGATCGGCCTGCCGGTGACCGCCGGTCTGGACCTGAACGACAAGTTCGGTGCCATCGGCGCCACCGCTATGGCCAAGGCCGCGGGGCTCAACCTGATCCCGCAGGGTGCCAACGTCTACACGTTCAGGGTCTCCGAAGACTAGTTCTCCCTAGTCCAACGGCGTCAGGTGCGAGAATTCGCACCTGGCGTCGTCCGATTCCAGGAGGCAATTGCCCGCCACGAAGATCTCTGGTGCGGCCCAAACAAGAAAAACCTAGGGAGTTCGGTGACGTGACATTCCGTGTAACCGGTCTGCTATCGCTGACCGTCGTCTGCGTTAGTCTTGGCTTTGGTGCCTCGCTCGCAAGCGCCGCCGGCACGAAGACTTTCGACAACACCAAGGGATTCGATCAACTCACCCATGCCGAAAAGACGGTCGCCAAGACGCTCGCGCGCAGCACGAAGCTGAGGCAACTGCGGGTCTGCGCCGATCCCGGCAACATGCCGCTCTCCAGCGCTAACGGTGAGGGCTACCAGAACAAGATCATCGAGATTCTGGGCCGGGCCATGAGTACCAAGGTGGTGTATTTCTGGCGCCCTTATCTCGAGCGGGGACTCACGCGCGAAACCTTCGCCAATGACGAGTGCGATGTACTCCTCGACATGCCCGCGGACTATCAAGGCCTGTTGACGACAGTCCCGATCTATCGCAGCGCCTATGTCCTGGCCACGCGTGAGGGAGACGATCTCACCTTTACGGATTTTGACGACCCGCGGCTGAAAGAGCTTCGGGTCGGCGCTTTTCAGCATTCCGGCATCCGCCTAGCGCTGGCCAAGCACGGCGTGCGTGACAATGTCAGTGTTCACGTGATCAGCCATGACGCCGACCTTTCGCCTGAGAAGCAGCCGTGGCGGCAGGTGCAGGAGGTGGTCGACGGCAAGCTCGATGTGGCCGCTGTCTGGGGACCCTTCGCCGGTTTCGTAAAGACCACGAAAGGCGAGAAGCTGGCGATTCAGCCGGCCAATCTGATGGAAGATCAGATCCCACTCGAGTTCGATCTTGCCATCGGGATGCGCAACACCGAGGCCGTGCTGAAATACCGATTGGACGATGCGCTCGAGCAATCGAAGGATGAGATCAAGCAGGTTCTAACTGACTATGGCGTACCGCTGGTGGCATGCAGCAAATGCGTGGTGCCCGGCGACATCCCTTCTCACGGCAGCTACTTCCAGCGCGGCCGACAGGCGGTCCGCCAGCTGTTTCTTGAGCCGCTCTCCGCCGAGCGCTCGCAGATCAACAAGGATCAAGCGAGCGCCGATCAGATCGTCACGGCCGCGCGGCTCGAGAATTGGCTGGAGGAGGGTGCGGATCTAACCCAGGAGCTTGCCAACGCGGTGTTGGCCTCCGACCAGGCCCGCGTCGAACTTTTGCTCGACAAGGGTGCCGACATCGACAAGCGCAACATTCAGGGTTTGGCACCATTGCACGGCGCGGCGCGTCAGCGGGACTCCAGCATGATCGAGTTCCTGATCGCTCATGGCGCCGACGTCAATGAGCGAGACAGCGACGGTTGGACGCCGCTCGCTCATGCCGCGTTCCGCAATCATGTGCCCTCGATCGAGGTGCTTGCCGCCGCCGGCGCCGATGTCGATGCGGGGGCGCCCGGCTTCACGCCGCTGTCGATTGCCCTGGCCGAGGGCAAGCTCTTTGCCGCCAAGGGTCTGCTTGACGTCGGGGCATCCGTCGACAAGGCGTCCGGCGAGGACGCGCTAACGCCGCTGATGCTGATCGCCAGTCTGCGCCAAGTCGAGGGCCGCGCCGCGAGCCTCAGTCAAGGGCCGAGCTCGGTTGAGATCGCCAGGATGTTGATCGACAGGGGCGCCGACGTGAACGCCAAGAGCAGCAAGGGCGTGACGCCTCTCATGGTGGCGGCGGCGCACGACAACCCGCCGGTTATCGGCGTTCTGGTGCAGGCCGGCGCCGACGTCACGGCCAAGGCGCGCGACGGCAAGACCGCTTTGGAGATCGCCGCCTTTAATCAGAACGCCGCCGCCGTGCAGCAGCTCGAATTGCTCGAACCGGCAAAATCGCCTCAGGCGGCCGAGACGAAGACCACACCCAACGGGCAGCCTGGCGTCGGACAATGACGATGGACGCGTTCCGGCGGGCCCGTATTTGGCTCGGGCTCGCCGCCTTTGTACTGAACTGGGGCCTTCTCAGCGCCATTGTCTCCGGCGTTGCCGGTTCGGCACATGCGGTCAAGGCGACCGGCGATGCCGCGCCCGAGATCGTCACCATCTACTATCTCGGCAAGTCCTATAAAGAGCCGCCGCCCTTGTCCCTGCTTGAGAAGCCATTGAGCGACAAAGGCATAGCCGGGGCGAGGCTCGGCATTCGCGACAACAACACGACCGGCAATTTCCTCGATCAGGCTTTCGTCATCGAGGAAGCGATTGTGCCGGAAAAGGGCGATGTGGTCGCTAAGGCCAAGGAGATTCTGAAAGGCGGCGATGCGCTGATCGTCGCCGATCTCGAGCCGGACGATCTCCTTGCCGTGGCCGACCTGCCCGAGGCCGCCGGCTCGGTGATCCTCAACATCCGCAGCGACCGCGACGAGCTGCGTGAGCAAGATTGCCGCCGTAACGTGTTCCACATCTCGCCGAGCTACGCGATGCGGGCCGATGCCCTGGCGCAATATCTCGTGTGGAAGCGCTGGAGCCGGTGGTTCCTGGTCCAGGGCAAGACCGACGAGGACGCGCGTTATGCGGCAGCCGTGAAACGCGCCGCCAAGCGGTTTGGCGGCAAGGTGGTCGAGGAGCGACGTTTCGACTTCGACGCCGGCTATCGCCGGACGGATTCCGGCCACCAGCAGATCCAGACGAAGATGCCCGAGCTGACGCAAGGCGCGGCAACCCATGACGTGGTTTGGGCGGCCGATGTGGGCGATGCGTTCGGCACCTATCTGCTGTTCCGCACGTATGACGCAGACCCGGTGGTGGGGACACAAGGACTACAGGCGGCGGCGTGGCACCGGGCCTATGAGCAATATGCCGGCACGCAATTGCAGAACGCTTTCGAGGAGGCCGCACACCGGATCATGACCGAGCGTGATTACGAGGCGTGGCTTGCGGTCCGTGTTTTCGGCGAGGCGGCGACGCGCACACGGGAGACCGATATCCCCACCCTCCGCGCGCATATCCTGTCCGATGACTTCAAGGTCGCTGGCTTCAAGGGTCAGCAGTTGACCTTCCGCCCCTGGAACCACCAGCTCCGTCAGCCGCTCCTCATCATCGGTCCGCAGGCATTGGTCTCCATGTCACCGCAAGAGGGGTTCCTGCATCCGAAATATCTGACCGACACGCTCGGGTTCGACGAGCCCGAGAGTCAATGCCGCTTCGGCGGCAAAGCCAGTTGAGACAACTGAGAGTTCATGATCATGAAACATGCCTTCGCCGTTCTGTCCCTTGCCGCCGCCGTCGCGATCCCGGCAATACCGGCATCCGCCGTCAGCATTTTCATCAGCAATGAGCGGGACAACACCGTCACCGTGGTGGACGGCGATACGCTGGAGATCGTCAAGACCATCGAGGTCGGCCGGCGCCCGCGCGGCGTCATCATCTCGCCCGACCACAAGGAGGTCTATGTCTGTCTCGGTGACGACGAGCAGGTCGCCGTCATCGATACGGACACGCTCGAAGTAACGCGGCGCATCGCCTCGGGTCCCGATCCGGAGCTGATGGCCGTCGATCCAAAAGGGGAGCGGCTCTATATCGCCAACGAGGACGATTCGCTGGTCACGGTCGTGGACCGCAAGAGCGGCGAGACGGTAGGTGAGGTTTCCGTTGGGCTGGAGCCGGAGGGCATGAGCGTTAGCCCCGATTCCAAGGTCACTGTGGCAACGTCCGAGACCACCAGCATGGCTCATTTCATCGACAACAACTCATTGGAACTGCTGGCGAATGTTCTTGTCGACACGCGGCCGCGCGAGGCCACCTTCGCGCCCGACGGCAAGACGGTGTGGGTCTCTGCCGAAGTGGGCGGCACCGTCGCGGTGATCGACGCCAAGAGCTTCGAGGTCTTGAAGAAGATCGGCTTCGCCATCCCCGGCGTGCCCGCCGAGCTCATTCAGCCGTTGGGTGTGGAATTCGCCAAGGACGGCAAGCTCGTCTTCATTGCCCTGGGTCCTGCCAACCGCGTGGCGGTGATCGACGCGGCCACATACAAGGTCAAAGACTACATTCTTGTCGGCCAGCGGCCCTGGCATCTCGAAATGTCGCCCGACGGCAGCAAGCTCTATGTGGCCAACGGCCTGACCAACGACATGACGGTGATCGACACCGCCAGCCTGAAGGCGGAAAAGTCCGTTCCCGTCGGACGTCTGCCATGGGGCGTCGCCGTCAAGCCATAGGTCGTGAGCGGGGGACTGATGAACACCGGACTTTTTGCCTTGACTGAACGGGGGCACAGAAGCCATTGACCTTCATATGTTGATCAAGGTCATCGGCGCGGGAGCAGGCGGCGGTCTGCCGCAGTGGAACTGTAACGGCCGCAACTCGGCCGACGCGCGCAAAGGGGTGCCGACCGTGAGCCCGCGCTCGCAGGCCTCGGTGGCGGTGAGCGCCGACGGCCGCCAGTGGGTTCTGCTGAACGCGGCGCCCGATCTCAGACAGCAAATCAACGCGACGCCGGAACTGCAGCCCAATCCCGACGGTCCGCCCCGCAATAGCCCGATCAAGGCCGTCGTGCTCACCAATGGCGACGTGGACGCAGTCGCAGGCTTGCTGTGCTTGCGCGAAGGACAACCCTTCACGGTCTATGGCAGCGACCGCGTGCTCGACGTGCTTGCCGGCAATAGTATCTTTGACGTGCTCAATCCCGATCTCGTCAAGCGCGTGCCCATGGCGCTCGGCAAGGCGTTCCCCGTGGTGGGGCCCGAAGGCCCCGTTGGCCTCACGGTGGAGGCTTTCACCGTGCCTGGAAAGATTCCGCTTTATCTCGAGGACGAAGAGAAGGGCACCGGCGGCAGCTTCGGCACCGAGGAAGGCGATACGGTCGGCTTGAAAGTCACCGAGGATTCGAGTGGCGAGCACTTCTTCTTTATTCCTGGTTGCTCGCGGGTCGACGATGTCTTGCGCGCACGTCTCTCAGGGGCGCCGCTCCTGTTCTTCGACGGCACCCTCTACACCAATGAGGAGATGATCGAGCAGGGGCTGATGAGCAAGACCGGCGACCGGATCGGCCATATGAATATGTCCGGGCCGGAAGGTACGCTCGCGCAGCTCGCGCCGCTCAACATTGCGCGCAAGATCTTCATCCATATCAACAATTCCAACCCGGTGCTGCGCGACGACTCGCCCGAGCGGGCGGCGGTGGAGGCGGCCGGTTGGGAAGTTTCCTACGATGGGATGGTTGTGACGTCCTAGCTCTGGCCGGCGCGTCCGGTGCGGGCGTTGCCGATCGCCACGACATTGCCGGGCTGCGGCGGCTGGATGACCGGCTTGTCCGCGCCCACTGCGGCGGTTGTCCAATAAGCGTGAATCCGCTCGGTAAACGGACCCGGCTTCTCCACGAACAATCTCTCGCCCTTGATCCTCGCCTCTTTGCGCAGCGCCTTGTGCCGCTTGCGGCAACGCTTCATGAAGGCGCGCGTCTCCTCGGGACTGCCGAATGTCATGGTCGGCGTCGAGACGAGGTGGATGAGCATGGCGATGTCGTGGTCGTCGCCGAGCAGTTGCGACAAGGCGTGCGCGGCTTCGGCGCGGGCAGTCAGCTCCGACGGCCAACACGGGGCGAGCAACTGCATATGCCGCCAGTGATGCTGCACGCCCTTCCGCCACTCATGCAGCTCGTCGGCCTCGCCCACGTCCGCGGCGATCTTGAAGCTCCTGCGCGTGGTGCGGTAGCAGCGCTCAAGGCCCTTGGCGAGCGGGTTGAAATCGTCGGGATAGACCGCGAGGCCGGTGAAGGCCGGTCGCAACTCGAGCAACCGGCGCAAGGCGTCCGACGCGGTGCTGTGCTCGAGATTTTGCTCGGCAGCCTGCCGGCGCTTGTGGAGCCAACCGCGCACGGACTGGATCGGTCCTTCGCCGTCGCCCGGCTGGGTATTGCGCTCCAGCTTGTCGACGGCATCAAGCAGCGCCTGAGCATCGCGTGCGGCGGCGAGGCCCTTGCCGATACTGGCGACGCGCGCGGTCAGGTTGCTGAACACAGGCTCCGGCATGCCCGGCCGCGCGAGCAGAAGGAGGGATCTCAGTCTTTTGAAGCACTTACGGGCGCTGTGGACGCCGGTATGGCGGTCGGGCGTGGCCGACAGGGAGCTATGGGCGATCTCAATTTCGGCGAGGGCCGCGCTTCTCAGCGCCTCGCTCATCGGCAAGGCTGGATCAAGCCGGTAACTCATCGCGGCCCCACTCTAATCTCTTCAAAGTCCCCGTGTCATGATTCCCGCCGGGGCGGACAGGGTCAACCCCAAACTGGGCCCTCAACCTTGTGGAAACCCTGTTGATAAGCCGCGCCACGGCTGTGTGACAGCGACCCAGTTTCCTGCTCTGCTCTCAGGGTCTTGATTTGTCACAATATCGGTTATGACAGCCACGGTGTCGGCGCCGGCCGCGAGCACGACCGGCGCCCGCTCAAGGGTGATCCCGCCGATGGCAACGAGAGGGCATTTGACGATTGCCCGCCACTCGGCGAGGCGAGGCAGACCTTGCGGTTGCCAGGGCATTTTTTTCAGCGTGGTGGCGTAGATCGGACCGAGCGCCACATAGTCCGCGCCCGCGGCAAGGGCCGTCTCCAGCTCCTCATGGCTGTGAGTGCTGATCCCGACCTTGATACCCGCCGCTCGGATCGCCGGTAGGTCGGCGGCAGCCAAATCCTCTTGGCCCAAATGCACGAAGTCGGCGCCGGCGGCTATCGCCTCGCGCCAATAATCGTTGATCACGAGCTGGCAATCGTGCGCCGTGCATAGCGCCAGCGCCTTGTCGATCTCGGCGCGGACTGTTTCGGCGTCCTGGTCCTTGATCCTGAGCTGCACGAGCTTGACGCCCTGCGGCAAAAGACGGGCGAGCCAGCCGGTATCGGGAAGGATGGGATAGAACGGATCGAGATGGATCACGGTCACACCTCAAAGGTCGGGCGCGCGGTCAGGAGGCGTGATCGATCTTGAAGAAGGGCGTGCCGGCCACCGGCGTGGATGGGGACGCCATGTCGCGCGGCTCGACAAGTCCCGCTTCGAAGGCGAGCCGGCCTGCTTCAATCGCCTGTGCGAAGGCGCGCGCCATCTTGACCGGATCGTCCGCCTTGGCGACCGCCGTGTTCAGCAGCACCGCGTCATAGCCGAGCTCCATGGCCTCGGCGGCATGCGAGGGCGACCCGATGCCGGCGTCGATGATGAGCGGCGTGTCGGGGAAATAGGCCCGCATCGATTGAAGCGCGGTCTTGTTGATGAGCCCGCGCGCCGAGCCGATGGGCGATGCCCAGGGCATGAGGACGCTGCAGCCCGCGGCGAGCAGGCGCTCGGCGGCACTCAAATCTTCCGTGGTGTAAGGCAGCACGTCGAACCCTTCGGCGGAGAGCACGGTGGCCGCCTCGACCAATCCGAACAGGTCAGGCTGTAGCGTATCGGCGTTGGCGATGACTTCGAGCTTGACCCAAGACGTGCCGAACAGCTCGCGGGCCATTTGCGCGGTGGCCATGGCCTCCTTCGCCGTGTGGCAGCCGGCTGTATTGGGCAGCACGCGGCAGCCGAGCTCCTCGATCAAACCCCAGAAAGCTTGGCCGGTACGGGCGCGCGCCGATTCCCGGCGCAGCGAGACCGTGACGATTTCGGCACCCGACGCCTCGACCGCCTGGCGCAGAATATCCGGCGATGAATATTGCGCCGTGCCGAGCAGCATCCGCGAGGTGAATTCTTGTCCGTAAAGCTGGAGCATCAGCCGCCCTGCCTCGGGGCCACGATCTCGACCTCGTCGGCCTCGGCGAGCGGCGTCACGCTACGCTTGGCGGAGGCCACAAAGCTGCCGTTGACGGCGGTCGCGACCTTGGCGTCGGTGAAGCCCAGCGTGGCGCAAAGCTCATCGAGATTGCTGGCATCGGTGGCGAAACGCTCACCGTTGAGCAGGATCTGCAACGAAGACCTCCGGTTCGATGGCGCCGGTCTCCAGATAGCCGGCGAGGAGCTCGGCCATGACCGGCGCCAGCAAAAAGCCGTGCCGGTAGAGGCCGTTGACGTAGATATAGCCCTTCGCGACGATAATCCTAGGTCGATTGTCCGGAAAGGCCGGGCGCACGCCGGCGCCAAGCGCCAGGATCTCCGCCTCGCCGAAGGCGGGGTCGAGCACATAGGCGGCGCTCAGCAGCTCGAGTGCGGAGCGTAAGGTGACGGGTCCCGCATCCTCCCTCTCGATGGCCGTGGCGCCGACCATGAATAGACCGTCACCCCAGGGCACGAGATAAAGGGGGAAGCGCGGATGGAGCAGCCGGATGGGTCTCGCGATGGCGATGTCGGGCGCGCGCACCACGATCCGTTCGCCGCGAACGCCGCGCAGCGAGGGCAACGCATCCTTGGCGGCCAGGCCCCGGCAATCGATCACGAGATCTGCGCCTTGCGGAACGTCGTCCACGCCGAGCCGCACGTCCACGCCGGCCTTCTCCACTTCTCCTAGGAGAAAGAGGAGGGCGGCGTTCGGGTTCACATGGGCCTCGCCGGGATAATAGAGAGCGGTGCCGAAGCGTGGGCCGAGCTCCGGTTCGAGCGCGGCCAGCGCGTTGCCGTCGAGGCGCTCGGCACCTTGGGTCATGCGCGCGAAGCGGTCGAGCATCACGCGGTCGCGTGGCGGCGTGACCACGAGGCTGCCCTTGGTCATGAGGCCCGGATAGGCCGCCTTCCACAGGGCAATCCCGCGTTCGCCGAGCTCGCGGATGATCGGCTCGGCGCTCTCCTCCTCGCAGCGGGGCGCGAGCATGGCCCCGGCATAGGGGCTGCAACTCTGCGCGAAGGGCGCGGCGGAGCGCTCGAGAAGCGTCACCGTGTGCCCGCGGCGGGCGAGGGTGAGCGCCTGCCAAAGGCCGGTGATGCCGGCGCCGCGGATGGCGATGGAGAGAGGCTGGCTCATGCGCTATTGGGTGCCTGGGACGGCCGCGCCTGTCTAGCCCCCAGGGTGACGCTGTCAGGTAAGGCGGCTAGTCGCCGACAGCCATGCTTTCGCGGCGGGGGTCGGCACCGCCTTCGAGCCCGTCGGGCGTCACGGCGATGATGTGTTGGCCGCTCGTCATGTCCCGGCGGCGAACCGCGTGCCCTTGGCCACGAGCTTCTCGGCGAGCGGGTCCCAAACGGGCGCGGGCTCCAGGAGAAGCACGTCCTCGGTGCTGCCGAAATTGACCAGCGCGGCGGCTTGCGCCGCGTCCATCCGCCAATCGATGAGCGCGAACAGGGCTTTGAGGTTGAACATGATGATGCCGGGACCGCCCGGCGATCCCAGCACGTAATCGAGCTTGCCGTCTTCGCCGAAGACCATGGTCGGGTCCATGGAGCTGCGCGGCCGCTTTCCGGGCTCGACGCGATTGGCGACCGGGCGGCCGTCGGCATCGGCCGGCAGAAACGAGAAATCCGTCAGCTGGTTGTTGAGCAGGAAGCCGCGCACCATGGTCCGGGCGCCGAAAGCGTATTCGATGCTGGTGGTCATGGAGAAGGCGTCGCCCCAGGCGTCGACCACGGAGACCTGGCTCGTACCGCCACGCTCCTTGGTGTGATCGCGGCCGAAGGCGCTGGGCGGCACGGTGCGCGGCGTGCCCGCGGTCACCTTACGTTGGGCGCGCGTCGGATCGATCAGGGCGCGGCGCGTCGCTAGATAGTCCTTGTCGAGGAGACCTGCGACTGGGACCGTCACGAAATCGGGATCGGCGAGATAGCGCGCCCGATCGGCGTAGGCGAGGCGCTCGGCCTCGGCGATCAGGTGAGCCGCCTCGGGCTCGAAGGTGGTCGTGCCGAGATCGAAAGCTTCGACGATGCCCAGCACCTGGCCGACGGCCACCGCGCCGGAGGACGGTGGCCCGGCGCCGCAGACTTTGCGGCCGCGATAGGGAACGCAAACGGCGATGCGGTTCTTGGCGCGGTAGTTCGCGAGGTCGGCTTCGGACAGGGTGCCGGGCGCACGCGGATCGGTTGCAACGGCCTGGGCGATTTCGGCGGCAAGCGCGCCTTCATAGAAGGCGTCGGGCCCTTCTCTGGCGATCGTCTCGAAGGTCTCGGCGAGCGCCGGATTCTTGAGCTTGTAGCCGACGGGCCAGGGGCGTCCGTCCGCATCGAAGAAATAGGCGCGGGCGGCAGGCGCGAAGGTCTGGGGGTCGGCGCCCGCAAGCATCTTGGCCAGGCGCGGGGAGACGGCGAAGCTTCGCGCGCAAGGTCGATGGCGGGCTGGAACAGCGCCGCCCAAGGGAGCTTGCCGTATTCGTCATGCACGAGCTTGAGCGCGGCGAGCACGCCCGGCACGCCGACGGAGAGCCCGCTATGCATGGCCGCGTCGCGCGACAGAGGCAAGCCGTTCGCGTCGAGGAAGAGTTGTGGCGTGACGCCGGCCGGCGCGGTCTCGCGGCCGTCATAGCTGGTCAGGGTGTCGGTGGCGGCCTCCCAATAGAGCATGAAGGCGCCGCCGCCGATGCCGGAGGACTGCGGCTCGACGAGAGTGAGCACCATCTGGGTGGCGATGCCGGCGTCGATGGCCGAGCCGCCTTTGCGCAACATGGCAAGCCCGGCTTCCGCGGCGAGCGGGTGGGCGGCGACGACCATGTGCTCCTTCGCCTTGACCAGAGGCTTGGGGTTCAGGCCGCTTTCGCCCTCCGGCATGTCGAAGGCTTTTGCGGGCGCAGCCAGCAGAAGCAGCGCGAGCGCGGCGGCAAACGCGACGGTGAAAGGGGCGCGTGACATGCGGCGCAGCATATCCGGTTTCGCCAGGCTGACCAGTCATCCACCAGTCAATGGAAGTCGCGTGATTTCGGAATGACGCGCTCCTCGCGCGGATGGCAGCGTGGGTGCCAGCGCGGATGACGGTGCTCCCCCTTCATGCGCGCATCGCCGCCCTCGGGGTGCTTGACGTGATCGGCGGGGGATAGAGGCAGCGGTAGATCGTACCGTTCGCCGCCACGCCAAGAGCCGGGATCGGGGCGGCGGACCTCGTCAGCGTTGGCGAGCGCCGCCTCCATGGCCTCGCCATCCTCGCTGAGGAGATGCAGCCAATCGCTGTGGTCTTCCAGCCGGGCCGCCACCACATGGATGATATCCTCGTGTCGCTGCACGCGGCCATGCACCACGACGAGCCGCGCGCCCATCACAACTTTGCGTTCCCGCTCCAGCACTTTGGGCCAGATCACCGCATTGGCGACGCCGGTCTCATCCTCGATGGTCATGAACACCACGCCGGCCGCCGAGCCCGGGCGTTGGCGCACGAGGATGACGCCGCCGACATGCACGCGGGCGCCGTCTCTTGCTTGCTTGAGTGAGGCGCAAGAGACGATGCGCGCGGCGGACGCACGGGCGCGCAGGAAGCTCATGGGGTGGGCTTTGAGGGAGAGACGAAGCGTGCGGTAGTCGTTCACCACATGCTCCGACAGCGGCATGAGGGGAAGGGCGACGCGCGGTTCCTCGCCGGTCTCGACCGCGTTGGCATGATCGAACAACGGCAGCGGAATGTCCTGCGGCAGGCCGCGCATCTCCCACAAGGCTTGGCGGCGGTCGAGCCCGAGCGAGCGGAACGCATCGGCGCTTGCGAGCTTCTCCAGACTGGCGCGCCCCATGCCGCCGCGCCGCCACAGGTCGCGCACATCGCTATAGAGAGCGCCGCCATCGCGATGGGCGACGATGCTTTGGGCGTCCGCCTCGCCCAGGCCGTCGATCTGACGAAGCCCAAGACGCAGCGCACAGGCACCGTCACGAGTTGGCTCGAGCGTGCAGTCCCAGGCGCTGTGATTGATGTCGGCCTCGCGAGCCTCGACCCCATGCTCGCGGGCGCACCGCACGATCTGCGCCGGCGCGTAAAAGCCCATGGGCTGGGAATTGAGCAAGGCGCAGGCGAACGCCGCCGGGTAATGGCATTTGAGCCAGGCCGAGACATAGACGAGATGGGCGAAGCTCGCGGCGTGGCTTTCGGGAAAGCCATACTCGCCGAAGCCCTTGATCTGGTTGAAGCAGCGTTCGGCGAAATCGGCCGGATAGCCGCGTGCGGTCATGCGGCCGACCATCTTATCTTGCAGCGTGCCGATGGTGCCGCGGCGGCGGAACGTGGCCATGGCGCGGCGCAGCTCGTTGGCCTCGGGACCGGAAAACTTCGCCGCCACCATGGCGAGCCGCATGGCCTGCTCCTGGAACAGCGGCACGCCCATGGTCTTGCCGAGGACCTGATGCAGCTCGTCGGCAGGCCCATGGGCCGGGTCCGGCGAGGGGAAGTCGACCGGCTCGGCGCCGGAGCGGCGACGCAGATAAGGATGCACCATGTCGCCCTGGATCGGCCCTGGGCGGACGATGGCGACCTCGATGACGAGATCGTAGAAGCATCGTGGCCTCAGGCGCGGCAGCATGTTCATCTGCGCGCGGCTCTCCACCTGGAACACGCCGATGGAGTCGGCCTGGCACAGCATGTCGTACACGGCGGGATCGTCGTGCGGCACGGTGCCGAGTGCGATGTCCTTGCCGTAATGTGCTTTCAGCAAAGCGAAAGCCTTGCGGATGCAGGTGAGCATGCCGAGTCCCAGCACATCGACCTTCAAGAGCCCCAGCGCGTCGAGATCGTCCTTGTCCCATTCGATGAAGGTACGGTCCGCCATGGCGGCGTTGCCGATGGGCACGACCTCGGACAGCGGTCCCCGCGTGAGCACGAAGCCGCCCACATGCTGGGAGAGATGGCGGGGGAAGCCGATCAGCTCGTGCGCAAGTTCAAGACAGCGGGCGAGCAGCGGGTCGCTTGGATCGAGCCCCGCCTCGCGCACATATTTCTCGGGCAGCGACGAATTGCTCAAACCCCAGATGGTGGTGGCCAGCGCGGCGACGGTGTCTTCGGAGAGGCCGAGCGCCTTGCCGACCTCGCGCACCGCCGAGCGGCCGCGATAGGAGATGACGGTGGCCGCCAAGCCGGCGCGGTCGCGGCCGTAGCGGGCGTAGATATATTGGATCACCTCCTCGCGCCGCTCATGCTCGAAGTCGACATCGATGTCGGGCGGCTCTTGCCGCTCGGGCGAGACGAAACGCTCGAACAGAAGGTCGATCTCGGTGGGATCGACATTGGTGATGGCGAGGCAATAGCAGACGGCGGAGTTGGCCGCCGAGCCGCGCCCCTGGCAGAGAATGCCGAGGCTGCGCGCGTAGTGGACGATGTCGTGGACGGTGAGGAAATAGCGCGCGTAGTCGAGCTCGGCGATGAGGACGAGCTCCTTTTGGATGGTGTCGCGCACATGATCGGGAATGCCGTTCGGAAAACGCCAGGCCGCGCCCTCCCAGGTGAGGGTCTCCAGATGCGCTTGCGGGGTCTTGCCGTGCGGCACCGGCTCGTCCGGATATTCGTATTTCAGCTCATCCAGCGAGAAACGGCAGGCGTCCGCGATCTCGATGGTGCGGTGGAGTGCGTCCTCATGGCCCTTGAACAAGCGCGCCATCTCCAATGGCGATTTCAGATGTCGCTCAGCATTGGCTTCGAGGCGGAGACCGGCGTCGTTGATCGTGCATTTCTCGCGCACGCAGGTGAGCACGTCTTGCAGCGGCCGGCGGTGGGGCGCGTGATAGAGCACGCCGCCGGTGGCGACGAGGGGAGTGTTCATGCGCACCGCAAGCTGGGCCAGCGCTTCGATGCGGGCCCGATCATCGCCGCGATAAGCATGGCGGGCGGCGAGATAGAGCGGCGTTCGCGGCGGCAGCCTGTCTTCGATGCGGTGGAGTTCAGTTTCAAACGTACGTGACTCATTCTCCCTCCCCCTGGAAGGGGGAGGGCGGGTGGGGGTGTTGTCGTCGTCGCA
>NZ_LPWF01000022.1 GCF_001723305.1 Methyloceanibacter superfactus | reverse complement strand
GCTGTGTGTACCGAAAACCTAGACTCGGACGTAGTGGTGATGCAGCCCGCCGAGGATGGCATTTGACCGGATGCTTCCGGTCGGCTGAATGGCCCGAGAAATCGGTGAATCTTTAGCCAAAGACCAGTGGGTTCTGATGTCGTTGTAATAGCGAGCATAGGCCCGCAAGATTCGCCGCAGATGGGCCTCGCTTAAGACGATGAGATGGTCGACGCACTTGCGCCGGATCGAACCGATCAGCCGTTCGGCGAAGCCATTCTGCCAGGGCGAAGCCGGCGCAATAGGTTTGTCCCGTATGCCCATGGACCGCAGCCTGCGTGTGACGATGGTGCCGTATATCCGATCCCGGTCCCGGATGAGATATTGCGGGGCATCATCCCACGGAAACGCCTCGGTTAATTGGCGCGCAATCCATTCTGCCGTTGGATTTGCCGTCACATTGATCCAGAGCAGCTCTCTGCGGTCTATGCGAACGATGACGAGCGCATAAAGAAGATTGAAGCTG
>NZ_LPWF01000021.1 GCF_001723305.1 Methyloceanibacter superfactus | reverse complement strand
TACGATCCGCAAGTGGGCGCCGAGACCGGGCCGTATCAGCGCCGCATACGGGCATCTTGAACGGCCGGTTCTGGACCGACACCCGCTACCGCTATGAATATGTCGACCAGGCCAATCTGCCCAAGGACGCGCGCGCCTCGACGGTGCGCAACAAGACCGGCGTCGAGTCCGGCTTCTTTCACGGCTTCCGCGCCGGCGTCGAGGGCGAGTTCGTGGTCGAGATCGGGCCGGACGACTTCAACAACACCATCAACGGCAGGACCCAGTACCCGGTCGTCGTCGACGTCGAGTCCGCGGAGGTCGATCAAGCCTATCTGGAGTCTCTCAGCATTCCCGGCGTGGCGCTTCTCGGCGGCCGCTATCTCGAGAATCTCGACAACCTCCGCTATGTCGGCTCGGTCGCCTGGCGCCAGAACGATCAGACCTTCGACGGCGCCAAGGCGACCGTCACGGCGTTGCCCGGCGTCACGTTGCTTTATGCCTATATCGGCAACGTCAATCGCATCTTCAGCGACGACTCGCCCGTCGGCAACATCCACTCCAACGTCCATCTGATGCATCTGGAGAGTAAGGAGCTCTCCTTCGGCACGCTCACCGCCTACACCTATCTGATGGACCTCTACAATCTCGACCGGCTGTCGAACGCCAGCTATGGCGGCTTCCTCAAGGGCTCCAAGCCCGCCGGCGGCACGCTCAAATACAACTACCGCTTCGAATACGCCCATCAGACGAGCTATGGCGACGCGCCGGTCGACTACGACGCCGACTATGTGCGGGTCGAGCAGGGGCTGACCACGGGCGGGCTGACGGGGACGCTCATCTACGAGCTGCTCGGCAGCGACAACGGCTTCGCCGCGTTCCAGACGCCGCTGGCCACCGGCCATATCTTCAACGGCTTCGCCGATGTGTTCCTGGTGATCCCGCCGACCGGCCTGCAGGACTTCTACGGCGAGCTGAAATACAAGGTCGCCGCCAATACCGGCGGGCCGTTCAGCTATTTCGACGGGCTGCTGCTGCTCGCCCAGTATCATGAGTTCCGCTCCGCCGTGCAGGACCTCGACTACGGCTCGGAGTTCGACTTCTACGCCTATCTGCCGCTACGCAGCGGCTTCTACGCCGAAGCCAAATACGCCAACTACCAAGCGGACACTTACTTCACCGACGTCGAGAAGGTCATCTTCGGACTCGGCTATCAATATTGAGGAAGCATCGGGGGGCCGCTCTGGGTACGGAGGGGACGTCGC
>NZ_LPWF01000020.1 GCF_001723305.1 Methyloceanibacter superfactus | reverse complement strand
GGGGCGTCCCGGAGATGAGTTCGCGGGCGAGGATGGTTGCGAGTGCGAGGAGCGCGGTGGCGACCATGACGAGGAGGGTGAGCGGACCGCGCTTGGGGAAGGACGGCAGCACGGAGGCATGCGCGCGGGAGACGATGGTGGCTTGCGCCGGCACCGCGCCCATGTCGTGGCGGGCGGACGCGTCGCGGTAGCGGGCGAGATAGGATTCCAAGAGATCGCGGTTGGCCTTCGATTCGCGCTCGAGTGCCCGGAGCTTGATCTCCGCATCGCCGAGCCCCGCCGATTTCGACTTGGCCGAGTTGAGGCTCGCTCTTAAAGACGCTTCTCTGGCGGCGGCCACCTGCGCCTCGTTCTCCAGGCTCTTGACCACCTTATTGGCTTCGGCGCGGATCTGGGCGCGCACGTCGGCGAGCTCGCTCCTGAGCTGCTGGATGCGCGGATGGGACGGCATCAGCGTCGCCGACAGCTCGGCCAGGCTGCGCTGCACCTGCACCCGCTGCTCGATCAGATTGATGATCAGCTGCGACTTGAGCACTTCCGGCGTGGCGTCGATGTCGCCGTTATCGGCCAGCATCTTCTTGATCAGCCGGGCTCTCGCTTCGGCTTCCGACTTCTGCGCGTCGGCCAGGATCAGCTGGCTGTTGAGCTCGGAGAGCTGCTGGGCGTGAGGGTGACGTTGTTGGAGCCGGCATAGAGACCTTCGGAGGCGCGGAACTTCTCCGCCTCCTCCTCCGAGGCGGCCACGGTCTTGCGCAACACCTCGATCTGGTCCTTGAGCCAGGCCGTGGCGTCCTTGGTCTGGGCGATCTTGGCGCTGCGCTGCCAGCCCACATAGACGTCGGCCAGCTTGTTGGCGACTTGCGCCGCGAGCTTCGGATCGCCCGAGGTATACTCGATGGCGATCACCGACGACTTCGACAGCTGGAACACGTCGAGATGCTCGGCCAGCGCATTGGCCGCCCGCTCCTCTTGCGATTCCGGCGTGCCGCGGCCAAGCCCGAACCGGGTCAGCATCCGCCTAAGCAGCGTCACCCCCGCGTCCTTGGCGAAGGCCGTGTTGTTGGCGAGATCGAGATCCTTGACCACCTGCAGGATCAGATCGCGCGAGGTCAGCACCTGCACCTGGCTCTGCACCGCCTGCTCGTCGAGCGTGGTGCGCGGCTCCATCGTCCGCTCGCCCGTCGGCCGGGTGAACACCGATTCCTCGTTCTGGATGAGAATGCGCGCTTCCGACGTATAGAGCGGCCGCACCATGGACAGGCCGATAAAGGTGACGAACCCCGCCAGCAGCGCCAGGCCGACGATCCAGCCCTTGGCCCGCCACACGGCGGACCCCAGCGTGGCGAGGTCGATGTCGTCGGCGGCCGCGTAATCTCTTCGGGACTTGCTCACTGGGGCGGACTCACTTCGGTGGACTCAAAAAAATGGGACTGAACGCGTTGCCCGCATTAACGCAGATTGCCGTAACCAAAGGATTAAGTGCCGCCTCGCCGCGGCACGCCCGCTCAGCATTCGTTAACCATGGCTCGGGTAGCTTGGAGCCATGTTGGGGACCAAAAGCGTTCGGATCGTTCGGTTGGCGATATTGCTGCTGGCAGTGTCGGCCAGTCTTCTCGGCGGCTGCAAGATGCGTGGCGTGCCGGGGTTAACGACGCCGGATTTCGCGCTCTCAACGCCCGCGCCCCTGCCCGCCCCCGGCGAGGCCTATCCCGCCGGCGCCGGCTCCGCGCCCCCAGGCGTCCCCGTCGTGCCCAACGAGACCTACACCCTCGATTCAGGCGACAAGGTCCGCGTCATCGTCTTCGGCCAGGACAATCTCTCCCGCGTCTACAGCGTCGACGGCGCGGGCAAAGTGGCCATGCCGCTGATCGGCGCGGTGCGCGCACGCGGCCTCACCACCTTCGAACTCGCAAGCGAGATCGCCCGCGACCTCAAGCGCAAATATATCAAGGACCCCAAGGTCACCGTCGAAGTCGAGACCTACCGGCCCTTCTTCATCCTGGGCGAGGTCAACAAGCCCGGCCAATATCCATACGTCAGCGCCATGACCGTCGAGGCCGCCGTCGCCATCTCCGAAGGCTATACCGAGCGCGCCAAAAAGCGCTTCGTACGCCTCACCAGACGATTCGGCGGCGTCATGTCCACCGTCATGGTCCCAACCGATTATCCCGTCCAGCCCGGCGACACTATTTACGTTCTCGAACGCTTCTTCTA
>NZ_LPWF01000019.1 GCF_001723305.1 Methyloceanibacter superfactus | reverse complement strand
GCTCGGCGGGCTGCATCACCACTACGTCCGAGTCTAGGTTTTCGGTACACACAGCGTTCGGAAGACCAGCGGGTGGACATGAACGCCGCCAGGATAGGCAAAGATGTCGTCCGCGCGCCCCTTCACACCGCTGACAAGAGGAAAGACCGCGCCGCACGAGCAGGGTTTATCGTCAGGGACCGGGATGTCTGTCAGCTCATAGCGAATGAGCGGCAAGGTGCGTCCGAATAGCGATGTCACGAGCACTCGGTCGACGGCGGCTGAGTCGCGAGTCGGCTGGTCATGCTCGTCGACGAACTCAGTAATAATAAGATCATCGGTCATGTGCATCCCCTCATGGGCGTCACATTCAATACCTATATGGCCGACCTCCACGCAGCCCCACATGTTATTGATCTCCACGCCCCAAGCTTTCCTGACGGCATCCCGTGTCTCAGGTAGGAGCGGCTCTGAGTTGGTTGTCACGCGTTTGGGGTCAATCTTGAGACGGCCACTCAGAGCCTCCGCACCCAGTTCTTCCATTACTGAGCCAAAGCAGTTGATCTGAGTCGGCTGTGCATCGTTGAGGGCAGCGACAAGGCCCGAGAGCGGTGTGTTGGCTGGAAGCCAACGGATATCGGCCGCTGGATCGGTCGACACGGAGAATAGGAACGGACTGCCATGAACAATTTCGCCGGCCTCGATCACAGCCAATAGTCTCCGCCCCGACAGACGATCCGGTGGTTCGTCGCGAACTTGGTAGCGAAAGGTCGCGCAGGCAATCTCGACAAACTCGCTCCAGCTCCATGGGAACACACCGCGCACGCCAGAAGATCCGCCAGTTGCAATGACGAGGTAGTCGTCGAGGTAGTAATAGTCCCTCGTCGTTCTATCGAGTTTGGCGGTTATGTCATCGTTACAGCCGGCAAGAGTCAAACGCCGGTCCGTGACCACCTGGTCCCAGTTTGACATGACATCGGCCTTGGTCATCACCGGCAACCGATTGAGATCGGCCTCGGTGAACGACGCCGCGTCGATCTGGCTCAGCCGTTCGGCGTGCCACGGGGAATTCTTCTTGGCGAATGCCAGCGTCTCTCGCAACGCGCGCTGCCGCTCGGCCTTGATCTGTTCAACGGACCAGGAGAGCCGCGCGACATGGGAGGGGAGCCGCTCCGCTACCGCCGCTAGCTGCTGCCGCCTGCGAGGGCTGTCGATGATCACTGTTCGAAACCTTTCTCAGATCTATAGTGGCAACCCAAGAACAGCGACCAGTCCGCCGCGAATGTCGCCCTATGGCACTTAGCGGACATCGATTTCAACGCAGAGGATGTCTGCTGTTGGCGATAAAGCCGACATCCCCGATCCGCGCACCCAGGTCCGCTACTGACCCAAAGCAGACTAACGCCACGCCTCGGACAGCACGAGGGACGCTGTATCGCGCGCCATGACGTGCCGGCCGCTCTGGCGGCGCAAATTCTCGACGCGCTCGCTGCCACGGCTCTGATCGGCTGTTTGCTGCGGGCCGGAAAGTGCCGCAAAAGCGAGGCGAGTAAAGCGCGCGTGCAATCAAGGGTAGTCTGATAAGAGTCAGCATGTAATATTGCCAACAGCTGAGCCATCAGGACGCGCCGAGGCGTCCCAGGCCGCTGGGTGTGCTGTTGGAGGACGCAAGGAACACGGCGTGGTGGGTCCGCCGTCTCGGGGCTACCGCAGTGCTTGCCAGCCTAGCTTTTTCGCTGGGCGGCGTCGCCGCGCACAGTGACGCGCCATTACCCGATCCCGGAAGCCACCAGTCTGCCGGCACCCATTACGGCCCCAATCCCGCTTATCGCCTCACACCGCAAATCAATCGCATCATCCGCGTCGCCCAGCGTAGCAAGGGCGATGAGGAGAAGAAGGGATCGTCCGGCGGCACCCAGCTCAAATCCGCGCCCGTGCAGAAAAAGACCGCGCCGCCTGCGAAAAGGCAAGCGCCGGTTATAAAGAAGAAGGCGCCGCCGCCAAAGAAGGCGACGCCGACGCGGAAGAAGGCGCCCGGTGGTGAAGAAAAAGTCGCCGCCGCCTAAGAAGTCCCCACCTCCCAAAAAGAAAGCTCCTCCGCCAAAGAAGGCGCCGCCGCCCAAGAAGGATGTGCCGGCGCAAAAGCGCCTCCGGCCAAGAAGACGCCGCCTCCGCAGAAGCGCCGCCGGCACAAAAGGCGCCGCCCGCGCCTGGCGGAACGCCCGAGCAGCAGCAGGAAAACGCGGACTACTGCAAGGCAAATCCGACGAGCCCCAAGTGTGCGCCGGCGGAGAAAGCGCCACCCGCCGATCAGCAGCAAGAGAACGACGCGTACTGCGCCAAGAACCCGACTGGCTCCAAATGCGCGGGGCAGACTGACCAGCCGCCACCGCCCACCGACAAAATCTGCAATGCCAATCCCAAATATCCCGGCTGCGACAAGCTCAACCAACCGAGCCTGCCGCCCGCGCCCGAGGACGAAGGTGGCGTCGGCAGCATCTGCGAGCAAAACCCGCAGTTACCGCAGTGCCAGGTGCAGCGTCCCGAGGACAAGGTTCCACCACCGCTGCCCCCGGGTCCCGATGATACCGACCCGCCTCCGCCAGGTTTCCCGCCACCCGGCGCGCGCCGGGACCGCCTCCGGGTCCGCCGCCACCGCCACCGTCCGACCAGGGTGAAGGCGAGGCGCCGCCACCGGGGCCGCAAATCCAGAGCGTTTCCGAATGCCCGGCGGGGCAACGCCTTTCCGTCACGGGTGTTTGCTTTGAACCTTGTCCCGAAGGGACGTCCTGGTATCCAGGGAGCGAGACGTGTCTGGCCGAATGTCCCGGTGGACCTGGGGGATATGTGGATGACGGCTCGGGCCAATGCCGGCAATGCGCGGGCGGCACGATCGTCGATGACCAGTGCCAGTGCGACGCGCGCTATCTCCCAAGTACGGACCCGAACGCCTACAGCCTGTGCGAAGGGTGCAACGGAGTCATTTATGAGAATCAGTGCATCGCGCAGTGCCCGCAAGGGACGCTGTACAACAGTGGTTATTGCGTTGCCGAATGCCCCGAAGGCCGCGTCCAAGGCGAAGGCGACGCCGTCGGCGCGTGCTTGCCGGTGGAATGCCCGGAAGGGACGCTCCACGAGTTCGATCGCTGCGTTGAGGAATGCGGCACCGGCTACAACTTTGTCCATGAGGGGCAGTGCCTCTCAAACTGCCCCAGCGGTCTCATCGAGCTAGACGGTCAATGTCTCGCCCAATGTCCCGAGGCCAGTTCGAGGTAGACCTTCAGTGCTACTCGGAATGTCCGGACGACTTCGAGGAGTGGAATGGGCAGTGCGTCTTCACGCGTGATTGTCCTGGCTCGAAGGTGCATCTTCAGACCGGCGAGCCTGGCGGAGAATGCGTCGACGCATGTCCAGAAGGGCAGGTCGAGCGGCTCGGCTCCTGCATCGGGACTTCGTATTGCATTAGCCAGGGCGGCTTTGTCCATGCGGATGAATGCGTCGAGCAATGCCCGAGTGACACGACCCTCCAAGCGGGTACCTGCCTCGATCCATGTCCCGCAGGTCAAGAGCGGGTGGGGAACCAATGCCTGGACGTCTGTCCTTCAGGTACCATCCGGCACGAATTCCAATGCGTATCGGCGCCGTGCCCAGTGGGCCAAGTGCGGGTTGACGCTGTCTGCAAGCCTTTCGAAAATCTCACATACGACGAGTACATCGCGTTCTGCGTCGCTCAGACAGATGAGCTAAGCCTACCGGTGCCGGAGGGCTCAACGCCTGAGGAGCAATGCGAAGAGTCCGCGGCGACCGCGTGTCAGGAAGGCGGTCTCGGGAATACGCCTTCAGGTAATGCACAAGCTTGCCTGGAGCGGCCATGCGCAGACGGTTTGGAAAATGTCGGCGGGCAATGCGTTGCACCGTGCGGAGAAGAGCAGGAGCGTGTTTCCGGCCAGTGCGTTGCCTCTTGTTCTGGGGGCCAAGTGCGTAACTCGGATGGCCAGTGCGCCTGTGCCGCGGGACAGGTGACAGTTCAGGACGGCAGTTGCGCGGCAACCTGTCCGGTCGACCAGATTGCCGATAGCAGTTGCACGGCAAGTTGCCCCAACGGCCAGTATGCGCGTGGAGATGGAACATGTGCAGAAAGCTGTCCCGAGGGGCAATTGAGTGCGGAGAATGGAAGTTGCGTCGCAAGTTGCCCGGAGGGGATGTATCGCAGCCAGGGCAGCCAATGTGTGTCTCAATGTCGGTATGTGGGGGGCAATGCGGCGGTTCTGAACGGCCAGTGCCTTTTGACCCGCCAGTGTCCGCTGGGTTATGCGCGGCAGGGTGATCAATGTGTGGCAAATTGCGTGCCCGGCGATACGCAGGGCGCGGATGGCACATGCTCAAATCCGTGCGGCGAAGGTCAGGTACATCAAAACGGCGAGTGCCGACAGCAATGCCCCGAAGGCCAAGCCTATTCCTCTTCGGGTTCAACAACTTGTACTGGGCAGTGTCCTTCAGTCGGCTCGTACAACATCGATACGCCCACAGTTCCGGTCAACGGCATATGTACAAACGTCTATGAGGTGCCTTTCGAAGATGCCGTTGAAATATGCATGGCGGGCGGCGGCTTCTCCCAAGGCGTAACCGGGATGGACCGTGCTGCTTGCGAAGCAGCCATTGTTGAAAGTTGCGAAAACCGCGTCGATCTCAGTACTGGCCTGCATCCGCAGGTTCCGCGTTATTGCGGCGATATCGCCAATCCCGCCGACGGGACATTCGAGCCGCCGCCGCCTCCCGAAGGCGAGCAGTCTCCCCCTGCCGATGGCGATGGTGAAGCTCCCCCGCCTGAAGACGATGAGGCACCGCCGCCCACCGATGACGAGACGCCACCGCCCGAGGACGAGACGCCTCCACCTGCCGAGGAAGAGACAACGGGCGACGACGCACAGCCGCCGGCGGATGAAGCGACTACTCCGACTGACGAGCAGGCGTCGCCACCAACGGAAGAGGTCCCGTCAGCTCCGGACGAGGCACCACCGCCGGAAGAAGAGGCGCCCCCGCCTGCCGAAGAAGAGACACCGATACCACCTGGCGACGGAGACTACGGCAGTATCTGCGAGCAGAATCCGCAGTTCCCGCAATGTCAGGAGCAGCAGACCGACGAAGGTGCTCCGCCTCCGCCGGATGATCAAACACCGCCACTGCCGGCCGAGTCTGCCCCGCCACCTCCGAGCGGTCCACCGCCTTCAAGCGGAACACCAACGCCTGCGCCGAGCAAGCCGAGTGAAGCGAAAGAGACCGCCGAGACTCCACCTGCGCTGCCGGTTGCGGTGGTCATAGCCATCGACGATTACGATAACAATGCGCTCTCCGGGTCGCCGCAGGCCATCGCCACGCCGCACATTTGGTGCGCTTCCTCAAGGGCGATCTTGGGATGGACGACACAAGGATCATCACCGGACGCAACGCTGGTGGCGCGGAATTTGAGGACATCTTTGGCATGGGGGGCGGCGCCAAGAGCGAGTTGGGCGATTTGCTGAAGGATCGGGAGGCGTCCGAGCTGATCGTCTATTACGCGGGTCAGGCACGGGCCCTCGATGGTGGTGGAGATGTCCTGCTGCTGCCGGCGGATGCGACCCGGCGAAGACTGAGACCGGCGTCAAGCTGTCTGCGCTCTATGACCGTCTAGCGGCCTTAGGTATAGAGAGACTTCGCGTTTATCTCGATCCGTCCTGGATCAAGGACGAAGATGTGGTCGAGATCGAAGCCGGTCCGCGCATCGGTCTGTTCGGGCTGTTCACGCCACGTCACTGGGTGACGCTGTCCGCCGCCAGCGACACGAGCGAGGTCGGCGATGCGCAGCGGCAGCGCAGCCTGTTCATCGAATCTTTGGTAGCAGGTCTGGCGGGGGATAGCCGACTCGACGGGCGAGGGCGATGGTGATGGCACGGTGAGTGCGAAGGAACTCCACGAATTCACGCGGGACCAGGCCGTGGCGGCGACTAAGCGCGGCGCCAAAGTGCCCATGCCGTCTCTCTACGGCAAGCCAGGTGAGACACTCAGAACTTACTAACCGGCGTCCTGCGATGATCTGACTTTAGATTGATTGGCCCGATGTCCGCTCCTGGCACGAATGAGACGTTAGAGGTGAAGCGGAACATGTCCGCTTCACCCTAGCTTTCAGACGTCTACCTTCTCCGCAATCTCAAGGGCGTCGTCGACCTCAATTCCCAGGTATCGAACGGTGCTCTCGATCTTGGTGTGACCCAGGAGCAGCTGGACGGCCCTCAAGTTCCCCGTTTTTCGATAGATCAACGTCGCCTTGGTTCTTCTGAGCGAGTGTGTTCCGAATAGCGACGGATCGAGACCGATCAAAGCCAGCCAATTGTTGAGCAGGCGGGCGTACTGCCGTGTGCTGAGGTGAGATCCATCCGCTTTCCCTGGAAAGAGGAATCGATCCCCGCTGCTAGGCAGCGCAGCCAGATGAGCATCAATGGCCAGCTTGGTCTGCTCGGTGATCTCGAACTTGACCGGTTGACAGGTCTTCCGCTGCCGGATCGAGGCCCGGTCGATCGCGTAACCGTTGGGTGCAACATCCAGGATCCGAAGTCGAACAAGATCGCACCCGCGTAGTTTGCTATCGATCGCCAGGTTGAAGAGCGCGAGATCCCTGTGTGTACCGAAAACCCCATCCGCATTTGATCGGCTGAAGGAATCACCTAACGT
>NZ_LPWF01000018.1 GCF_001723305.1 Methyloceanibacter superfactus | reverse complement strand
CGTTAGGCGATTCCTTCAACTAGACAAACCGGATGAGGTTTTCGGTACACACAGGGCTCACGCAATATGAAGAACTCGGTCACAAGATGAAGCCATTGCCACATCTGTACGAAGTCAGCCTTTCCGGTGGTCCAACAGGTTATGCAACGCTATCGGCCGCAGGAGTCCCCCCGTTACGCTCGGCGCCGCCAAAGGAGTTTGACGGCCCTGGCGATGCATGGAGCCCTGAACAGCTCCTCCTTGCCGCCGTGGTAACGTGCTTCTTGTTCACATTCCGGGCGGTCGCGCGGGCTTCCAAATTCGACTGCGCATCGCTCGATTTGTCGGGCAGCGGGACGGTCGACCGCGTGGAAGGCACCACCCGCTTCACAGAAATTGTTCTCAAGCTGCGGCTCACACTTCCCAACAACGGAGATCCTGAGCGCGCAAAAAGGATGCTTGAGAAGGGCAAGAATGCCTGCCTTGTGACCGCCTCGCTTTCGGTCCCAGTTCGTCTAGAAAGCGAAATCGTGGTTGAGTCCGTTTAGGGTCAAAAGCCGACGTGAGACCGCACCGCCGGCATGTCCGCTCCGTGCCACTAACGGAAGTTAGGAATTCGAGTGACGCAGCCTGTCGCTGGGTCGGTTAGTAGCCGTTCTGGGGCGGATAGTCGCCGTAGTCACCATTCGCATACGGATAGTCGCCGTAGTTGCCATTCGGAGGCGGATAGGCGGCGGGAGGGTAGGCATAGGCAGGCGGAGACGGATAGTAGGCGGGAGGGTAGGCGTATGCAGGCGGAGGCGGATAGGCGGCGGGAGGGTAGGCATAGGGCACACGATAGCCATAGCGCCGGTAACGGCGACGCCAATAGGCAGCTTCCTCGACCGTCGCGGCCTCGACGTTTTGGCTGTTAAACCCCGGCATAGCTACAGGGATCGCCGTGGCGGGCACCGCCCAGACGACACCCACAATCACGGCGGCACCGAACAGCAAACGACGCATTACTCGCGGTCCTTCATTTGTGGGTCTACTATCTTGAAATTGACAATTCATCTTAACGAGTAGGCCGCAAGTTGCCGAGTGTGAGAATGACGCAGATCAAAAGGCTAGGGCTGGGCGGGCCGAATGACAGGTAAGCCGTCTTGGGAAACCGGGGGCGGCTTTTTTTTGAGGGACGCTGCCAAGCGGTTACCCACTAGGCGCGTTGCGACAACGGCCCACGCTCCCATCTGCAAACCACGTTGGCGCTTGCATGCGGATAATTCTCTTGAAAGCGTACCGCCAGCGTCTTTGCCTGCTGCACGCCAGTCTTGCGGCAGTCCTCTACACGGTCGCCGCTAACTGAGAACTCTGGCATCTGACGTGCGCTTTGATACAGCACCGCGCCAGTGTCGCAGCTGTAAACAGTTAGATAGAGCATCACGACTTTCGCAATCATGGTTGCTCCTTCACATACCTTCGTATCAGCGTTCCAGTAGCCAGTCTCAGGGCTTCAATATCTCCTGCGCCGCTTGCATCAGCGGCACGTCTCCATGTTCCACACAATAGTATCGGACCTTCTTTGCGTTAGCCTTCAACGCCTCAACATCCACGACCGTATCGCCGCGTTTGCCGCTCATGTAGCCATGCAGCCATATTGCGATAGTGTCCGGGCTTGCGACCGTATACAGGGCAAACTGTTCGCAACTGATCTTCGATATGTCGATAGTCACCTGTGCCCTAAGTGGAGAGGTGAGGAACAGGAGTAGTGCTGACGACAGAACGATGGTTCTCAGCATGAAATATCCTCTTGGGCGTTGTTACGACTATCGCATCAGTCCATACGCCGAGCATATCACCCTCGCATCACGCGCCCAAGGTGAAGCGGTTTTGATATAGGTCAGGTCGCGGTGGGTGGTGAGGTGATAATGAGCGGCTGGCCCTCTGAGCGATGGACATTGGCGCTTTGGTTTAACGATCTGCCCCACGGTCTAAAAATCCTGAGGTCATGCTGCCGCGCTCACGCGGGCCGAGGATGCGAGGATTGCGTTCCGCCGAAAGGAGCTGGTGATGAAAAATTCTTTGGCAATTGTTGTGTGTGCCGTCGCCCTTACCTTCGTGATGTTCGTGCCCTCTAGGGCGTCAGCCGGAGGTGTCAGCATCAACACCCCGGGTGTCAGCATCAACATTAACCGAGGTTACTACGGCGGTTACGGCTACCGCTACCCGCGCTATGGATACGGATACGGCTACTATCCTCGTTACGGCTATAGCTACCCACGCTACGGCTATGGATACCGTTACCCGCGCTATGGTAACTACCCACGTTACCGCTACGGCTACCCGCGTGCGCGCCACTATGTGCGCCGCGGTGTGCGCCGCCACTGGTGACCCTGATATTTGTTGCCGATGCTCTGGACACTGTCCACTCGCCAGAGCACGCTGGGGCCGCCCTGGGAAACCGGGGCGGCTTTCTCTTTGCGTGGACGCTGGCGGAGCATTATGGCCAGCGGCCATGAACAGCGCCGCATCAACAGGCCGAACACATGGCAGCTCCGACCAGCCGTGCGATAGCGCTCAAAAAACCCTTGCCAACATGGAGCCGTCCACACATGGCACTTAGCGGACATTCTTAGAAAGCGACCGCCACGTCTGCCAAGTGCCAACAACGGTCCTGCTCAGAGCCGAAAGAGTGTCCCCTTTTGGGTGATCCGCCCCGCCTTCTCCCGCGTATACTGTCGAAGTAAGTCCGCTAAGACAAAGGCTGCTCTTTGCGCATGAGCAACGCCCTATCTTCGTCCTCTCGCCCCGGTCAAGGCGAAGATGACCAGGACCTGATCAAACGCCTCGCATATGACAGCGACCGCGCGGCGTTCCAGTGCCTGTTCCTGCGCTTCGGACCAAGGGTCAAGGCACTGATGATCAAGAGCGGTGCCGACGCCGATGTGGCCGAGGACCTCGTTCAAGACGTCATGATCACCGTGTGGCGAAAGGCAGAGCTGTACGAGCCAGCGAGAGGCAGTGTCGCCGCTTGGATCTTCACCATCGCGCGCAACCGGCGCATTGACAGGCTTCGACGCCAATCCCCTCACGCGTATGAGGACATAGACGACCTGGATTTAGAGTCACCGGATGCGGACGGCGAGGAGACCGTGCAGGCGCGGCAGCGCAAGACCTTGGTGTTCGAGGCCATGGCGGAGCTGCCTCCGGATCAGCAGCGCGTGATCGAGATGTCATTCATCGAGGACATGCCGCAGGCCGACATCGCGCAGAAACTTGGCGTGCCGCTTGGAACCGTGAAGTCCCGCATGCGTCTCGCTTACGGCAAGTTGCGGGAGCGTCTGGAGGACGTAACGTGAAGATCGCACATCATCCCGACAGGGCCACTTTGATGAGCTATGCCGCTGGCAGTCTCGACGAGGCTTTCGCAACGGTCGTCGCAACGCATCTCGCCTCATGCGCGGAATGCCGCTCCCGAATCCGCGAGACCGAGGAGATCGGTGGCAATCTGCTTGAGGCCATTGACGCGGTACCGTTGGACGCAGCGGCGTTCGAGCGCGCCATGAGAAGGCTGAACGAACCGGTCGAGACCTTGGTCGAGCCCGAGCAGAGAAAGCCGTCGCTTTCCCGTCCCCTCGCCCGGCTCGTCGGGGGCGGCCTCGATGACGTTGCCTGGAAGACAGTGGCGCCTGGTGTGGCGATGCACCGGCTGCCGACCTCAAAGGCGGCGCGCGGCTCGCTGAGACTGTTGAAGATCGCCCCGGGCAAAAAAAATTCCAGAACACGGTCACGGCGGCACGGAGATCACCCTGGTCCTTACGGGATCCTACCGCGATGCGTTCGGACGGTTCGGCCCCGGTGACGTCGCCGATCTCGATGAGAATGTCGAGCATCAGCCTATGGTGGATTCCTCCGAGCCCTGCATCTGCCTTGTCGCGACCGAAGCGCCGACACGCTTCAAGAGCTTCTTTGGGCGGCTGTTTCAACCTTTGGTGGGGATCTGAGTGGCTTGCGATGCCTCGCTCCCCTGGCGCACGGTGTGGATCGTGGGCGGGAGCTCCGGCCTCGGCCTTGAGCTGGCAAAGCTGCTGGATGGACGGGTCTCTGCTGTTGCCGTATCCGCCCGCTCCGTCAAGACGCTGGAGGCTTTGGAGGCCGGATCCCGTACGATCGCAGCCTACCCGCTCGATGTGACCGACGAAGAGGCGGTGGGCCAGTGCGTGCGCGAAATCGAAGCCGTCCACGGCCCCATCGACCTCGTAGTGCTGTCCGCCGGCACTTGGGAAATCGTCAGCCCGCCCTACCTCGATGTGAACGCCTTCAAGAAATCCATGGAGGTCAACTTCATGGGGGTGGTCAATGTGCTGGCGCGGCTCCTGCCCGGCATGTCCCGCCGCCAAGACGGCCAGATCGCCATCGTCGCCTCCGTTGCCGGTTACCGCGGGCTGCCAAAAGCCGCTGCCTACGGTCCGACCAAGGCGGCGTTGATCAATCTGGCGGAGGCGCTGCGGCCAGAGCTTGCCGCCGAGGGGATCGCACTCTCGATCGTCAATCCGGGCTTCGTGGATACGCCGATGACGGCCTCGAACGAATTCCCTATGCCCTTCCTGATGCCGGCCGATGAAGCAGCACGCCGGCTCCTGCACGGACTCGAGAACAAGGACTACGAGATCGTGTTCCCCCGCCGCTTGGCCTGGGCGATGAAGGCACTGCGTCTCATGCCCAATGCCTTGTTCTTTTGGGTCGTGCGGACGTCATGCTCAAGTCTTGAGGGCACCAGCCGCCGGGCGGGTCAGCCGGTAAAGGCCGACGTCGATGACCTCGTCCAGAAACCCCGCTTCGCAATAGGCAAGGTAGTAGCGCCATTTGCGGCGGAATTCCTCCTCGAAGCCCAGCGCACCGATCTCCGGCCAGTTGGCCTCAAAGCGAAGCCGCCATTCGCGGAGCGTGCGCGCATAGGAGAATCCGAATTCCGTAACCCGCTCGAACTGCAACCCGGCCTGCTCCGCAAGGTTTGCGATGATCGTCTTCGTCGGCAGCATCCCGCCGGGAAAAATATAGCGCTGGATGAAGTCTGCTTTTCCCCTGTAGTCGTCGAAATGATCTTCGTGGATGGTGATTGCCTGAAGCGTGGCGATGCCGCCCGGCTTGAGGCGGTCGCGAATGGTGCGGAAGAATAACGGCCACCGGTCCTCGCCTACGGCTTCAATCATCTCAATCGAGACGAGCCGGTCGAACTGGCCTTCCGTATCGCGGTAGTCCTGCAATTCGAAAGAGCAGTTAGACAGCCCGCCCGCCTCCGCCCTATCCTCGGCCCAGACCCGCTGCTCATGGGAAAGCGTGATGCCAGTCACGGCGGCGCCGTTGTCACGCGCAGCACGCAGTGCAAGCGCCCCCCAGCCGGAGCCGATCTCCAACAGACTCATGCCGGGTTCGAGGGCCAAGGATTGCAGGATTGCCTGCAACTTGGCCTCCTGCGCCTCCTCGAGCGTTGCCGTGCTCTCGCTGAAGAGCGCGCTCGAGTATACAAGTTCGCCATCCAGCCATTTCTCGAAGAAGGCGTTGCCGAGATCATAGTGCTCCGTGATGTTTCGGCGGCTACCGCGGCGGCTGTTCTGCCGCAGCAAATGCCAGAGCCGATCCACAATGCTGTGCCTGAACAGGCCGCGGCCGGACTTCTCAAGTGCGGCGCAGTTGCGGACGAAGAAGCGGAACAGACCAAGCAGATCCGAGCACTCCATATCTCCGGCAATGTAGGCGTCGGCGAAGCCGAGCGTTCCACGACGGAGCGATTTGGCAATCACGCGATAGTTCTTGAGCCGCAGGACGGCATCGTAGGGCCGGTCTTGACCGAATGTGATCCGGCGGCCATTCGGCAGCTCGATCATCAGCGAGCCACGCGGCTGCCAGGCGAGCCGGCGCGCGCCGACTCCAACCACAAGACGTGTGAACAGGTCGGGGCGCCGCAAGCGAGCCGCTGCGAGCGTATTATCAGTCATCGTTCCTAGTTCTCTCTCGGTGTGGGAATGAAGGCGATAGCAATCTCGGGCGGTGGCGGCCGCTTGGTCAGCCGCAACCCCTTGAGCCAGAGCTTCACCGCTTCGAAGTGGATGGCGCCCATCACTTTTACCGAAAGCCAGCCCGTGCGCAGAAGAGCGGCCGCCAGGGTTGCGTCGGTCAGGTCCGACCGTATGCCCCGGAAATATGCCTTCAGCACCGGCCCCTGATCGTTGTCGAGAGCAATGCCGATAGTGATTTCCTCGCCGGGCGGCGTCACATGAAAGCTGTAACGCCCTTCCACGCTGTTGAAGGGGGAGACGTAGAACGCCTTGCAGCAGTTCTGGCTCACCGTGTTTGTGGCGGCGTCTTCGGGCACCGGAATGACATAAGACTTGCGCTCGCCGAACGTGTTGTTGACCTCATAAACGATGAGTTTGGGGCGCGCTTCCGCGTCCATGCCGAAATAGACCGTAACCGGATTGAAGCCGTAGCCCAGCACGCGCGGATAGCAGAGCATTAAAAAGCGTTTGATCCCGACCTGACCGCTTTGCGCGGCGATCCTTTGCAGGTAACCGCGCAGTGCCGTTCCGTCACCGTGATCGTTGTCATACAGGCTCAACAGGTTGAAGCTGTTATAGGAGAACAGCCGAAGCCGCCGATCGAGCACCGGCAGTTGCTCGCAGTCGAGTAGCAATGAGAATACACGGTAGCGCAGCACGTGCTGAATGGGCCGCAGCCGCTTGTGGGTCACGACACCGTCGTAAAGCGCGGAGGCGCACGTTGCTGACATCATTCGGCCGCCTCAAGTGGGACGTGTTCCGTGTCCATCACCACATCCGTCACTTGGATACGGTCCGACTCCCCCGCAACGGACCACGGGCGCCGCAAGCCTCCGAGCTGCTCGGCGACGGCCAGCCCGCTTTGCAAACCGTCCTCGTGGAAACCGTAGCCGAAATAGCTCCCGCAGAACCAGGTGCGCTGCCTGCCCTGCAATGACCATAGACGGGCTTGAGCCCTGATGGCCTCAGCGGTGAAGACCGGATGATCGTAATCGATCACGGCGTCCACTGCCTTGGGATGGATTTCCCGGGACGGATTGAGGGTCACGAACAGATCGGTCGAGGTCGGCAGGCTTTGCAGGCTGTTCATCCAATAGGTGACGCAAAGCGCGCTCTCAATGCCCCGCCCCTGTTTAAGGTAATTCCAGCTCTCCCAGAGACGCCGGCGCCGGGGCATGAACCGCTTGTCGCGATGCAGTACGGCACGATTGCGTTCGTAGCGGAATTTCTCGAGAAGTTCGGTCTCCTGCTGCGTGGCATCGCCAAGCATGTGCAGCGCTTGGTCGGCATGGGTGGCGATCACCACGTGATCGAACAGGCGGACCACCCCTCGCTGATCCTCGATGTGCACGCATGTCGGGGTGCGTCCCACGCGGCGGACAGCAGCACCGCTCGTCACTTGGATATTACCATCGGCGATCAGGCGGTCGACATAGGATTTGCTGCCGCCCGATACCGTCCTCCAATCGGGCCGGCCATTGGCATGCAGCATGCCGTGATTGTCGTAGAAATTGACGAGTGTGCTGGCCGGAAAATCCAGCATGCCGGACATGGGCGTGGACCAGATTGCCGCGCCCATGGGTAGGATATGATCCTCGATGAAAGCCGCTGAGTAGTGTTCCTCGGCCAGGAAGTCGCCGAGCGAAATTCCTTCCCGATACGCCGCGAGCCTGTCGCGCGATGAGCGGAAGAACCGGAGCAGGTCGGCGACGAGACGCCACTGCCGTGGCCGCAAGATATTTGACGCCTGGCCAAACAGCCCAGCTAGTCCGCTGCCCGAATACTCGAAAGCGCCGCCGTCTGCCGAAACGGCGAAGGTCATGCGCGTGGGCTGGGTGACGATCCCGAGGTGACCGAACAAGGCCGTCAGGTTTGGATAGTTGAGCTCATTATAGACGATGAACCCGGCATCCACCCGCACCCTTCCGTCGGAGGTCTGAACATCGATCGTGTGGGTGTGACCGCCGAGGCGCCCTTCCTGCTCAAACAGGGTCACACGATGGCCTCGGGAGAGCAGCCACGCTGAGGATAGGCCAGAGATGCCTGAGCCGATCACCGCGATGTTCAGAGGAGCCATTTTCATCGATCCGTTTGAGACCCAACCGTCACGATACGCATGGGGCGGAGTGTCGGATCACTCACTTGGCGTGCAAGCGAGCCTAGCCACTCACAGCCCGCGCTGCCGCGTAGCCGAGGAGCGACGCTGTTCCCGTAAGCAGCGTGCCCCAGGCTATGTCGACGAACGTGACGGAAAGGCTCCACCCCTTGAGGGTCGCGAGATTGGTCATGTCGTAGGTGGCGTAGGTGAAGAACCCAAATAACGCCCCATACAGCAAGGCCGTCTTCCACGACCCAGTCTGCAAAGCTGGCAGGACGGCGAAGATCACGATCCCCACAACAAAGACAAGATAGAAGCCGATCGCCGCCACCATGTTGAACTGATCAAGCAGTAGCGCGCCGATTTCCTGTCGATAGAAGCCCTTAGCGACGAATCCGAGCCAGAGAAAATCTAGAAGTAGAAATCCGGCAGCGGCAGCAATGTAGGCAACGAAGTAGGTCATGTGGCGACACCCGAGGCTCTTGGCTTGCAACATGATACGGCGGCCCAGTCTTGATGGATCACTATGCACAGTCACGGACTGTTGAACGGCTCGGTGTGATCCGCGGGCCGGGCGCGAGGCGTAGAGTGCTTATTGCGATTCGTAAGGCCTAGCGATGGCATCGTTCCAAAATGAAATTGAGGCTTAGACTTGCGGATGAATGAGTGGGTGCAGAAGAAGTCTCTCTCAGCAGTACCGCTGAATGGACTTCTCGCATTCGAGGCTGTCGCACGGCACATGTCGATCAAGGCGGCCGCGGTCGAGCTCAGTCTTACCCCGTCCGCAATCAGCCATCGCTTGCGCCTGCTCGAAAAGGTTCTTGGATGTAAACTGGTGGGGCGCGTGGGTTCACGGCTCGAACTCACCGAAATCGGGAAGTCACTTGCGTCGCCGCTTACCGACGGCTTCGAGCAAATTCTGCATGCGGTGGAAGGTGTCAGGCGTCACCAGCCGCCTAGCAGCGAAGTCCCGGTCCATGATTGAAGGGAGGCAGTGAGCTATGATTAGCATGCTCGTCAATACACTCGTCGGTCTGGTTGTCCTGGGCACGCTCGCCCAAAGTGTGATCGCCGACACGGGACAACGACAGGAGCAGAAGGTCGAACAACCGGTCATGATCGAGAGGTCAGCGGAACCGAGCCTCTGGCTTCGATTGATTACCGACGATGGCCGCAAGGCGGTGGCGCCACCGACAAAGCTCGCCATCATCGCCTGCCGGGTCAATAGCGGGTCTCAGGAGGGCACTGCGACCGGAGCGGAGCGAGAGCTCGATTGGCAACTACCGGTCGAGTGCATGAGAGTCGTCGAGACGGTGACGGATGCCGCAGCCCTAAGCAATCTCTGGCTCCGGCAAATGACGCCGAATCTCGCGGACTATGGAACCTGCGCTGAAGTCAGCATGGCCTATGCGCCAACATGGGAAGCAGCACACCGAAACTGGGTGATTGTGAAGGTCGGCTGCCCCACCGAACTCGTCGACGGGAACGTCGTCGGCTGGCACATGCCGGAATGTCAGGGCACGCTGCCAGGTACGGACTATCCTCTGCGCTGCCGCTTTGATCCAAGCGAAATCTGAGGCGCTTGGGGCTTTGTCACGTTATCGACGTTCAGTCGCGGTGAATGTAGCGGGCAACAGGCGTCATGCGGTGGCGGATGACCCGGCCCAAGTGCGGAATGAACCGGCGCGAAGCTCCTTGAAGTGCGGTCGGCGCAGCAGATGACGTTGATGGGTGAATGCGTTGAATGTGGCGGCATGGATGGCAAGGAAACGTTGGGCTGAGCCGGGTGATTTGAACCGCTGCAGTTTTCGTTCTCGACGTCGTATCGGCTGATGCGAGTTCTCCGCCCTATTGTTTGCTCGCAATCCCTGTGTGTACCGAAAACCTAAACTCGGACGTAATGGTGATGAAGTCCGGCAAGGATCGCGTGCGAACTAATAGCTCCGGTGCGGTGAACGGGGCGAGAGGCCGGCGCATCTTTCTCCAATGACCGGTGCGTTCGGATGGCGTTGTAATAGCGAGCATAGGCTTTCAGGATTCGGCGCAGATGCGCCTCACCCAAGACGACGAAATGATCCACGCACTCGCGCCGATCGATCCGATCAGCCGTACAGCAAAGCCGTTCTGCCAAGGCGAGGCTGGTGCAGTAGGTTTGTCCCGAATGCCCATGGCCCGCAATCGGCGCGTGACGATGGTCCCGTAGATCCGATCCCGATCGCGAATGAGATATTGCGGGGCATCATCCCAAGGAAATGCCTCCGTTATTTGACGCGCAATCCATTCTGCTGTCGGGTTTGTCGTGACGTTGATCCAAACGAGATCTCTGCGGTCTAGCCGAACGATGACGAAGGCATAGAGCAGGTTGAAGCCAATGGTCGGGACAACGAACAAGTCCATGGCGGCAATGTCCGGCGCGTGATTACGCAGAAAGGTGCACCATCCCTGGCTCGGTGGGCCGCGTCGCTTGACCATGTACTTGGCGACGCTCGACTGTGCGACCTCAAACCCGAGCTTGAGCAGTTCGCCGTGGATGCGTGGCGCTCCCCAAAGCGGGTTCTCGATGCTCATCCGCCGGATCAACGCACGGAGGTCAGATTCGATCTGCGGCCGCCCTCCCCGTGAGCGCGACTTCCAACACCAATAGCTGCGAAAGCCCGCCCGATGCCAACGCACGAGCGTCTCGGGGCGAATGATCGATAGGACCTGCAGGGTCGACGGAAACCACCGATAGAGCTGGACCAAGAACCAGCGATCGTTGTTCGTGAGCTGGATCCGGCCCGGCTCCTTACGCCGCAAAACGATCAACTGATGCCGAAGTGCCGCGTTCTCTGCTTCAAGCCGGCTCTTCGACTTGAATGGCGAGGCCAAGACGGCCAGGAGAAAGCAGAGCAGCGCTAACATTCTGCTCTGACGTTAGGTGATTCCTTCAGCCGATCAAATGCGGATGGGGTTTTCGGTACACACACCGGATTCCGCGGGGAAGTCGGCCACCTCGCCAGAGCATAACAATACCTCTATATCAATGACTTAGTGTGGCTGTGCTGGAAGGCTGCAGCGAACGCGTCTCTGCCGTCAAAGTCCCTGATATCCGGGAAAATACAGGGAATTTCGTCGGAATCAGTTTGTGGAGCGCCCCTGGAGCGCTTGCTACGCAAGGATTGCGGGCGGAATTCCCTAGTGAGCAGATCAGGGAATTTTTAGCTGCGAACAGCGAACCATTTCTCGGGCAAAAGGGACCGCCCTCGCCTCTCGCTGAATTTCGACCCCCGCCGGGTAACGGAGATAGCGCCGTTTTCTGCTCCTGACCTCGGCTTCGGTGTTGATTCCGGAGGCAGGAGCAAGGCGAACATTCCCTCCCTTAGAGTGTCTGCTAAGCGGACTTGGGGCTACCCGGCAGAGTGTCTCTTATGCCAAGCCCGGGACACCGAGCGTGTCGAAGCACTCGATTTAAAGGTTCCTGATTTAGAATCTAGCCAGGCAGATCGTCCGGGACATCGATATCGCGAAGCGCTTTCTCATCGCTCGTGAGCACCGGGCAGCAGAATTCGGCGGCTTCGTTCAGCACACTTTTGGCGCCCTCGGGTCCGCTTAGGCTTTTCAATCGGTCGAAGAAACGGCGTGGCCAGAGCACGGGATTTCGTTGTTCCCCGCTGGGCGTCGCCGGGAAAACAACCGACTTCCCATGACAGTCGCGGAACGTCGCACCAAGCCTCTCGATCAGTTCGGGGGCCAGAAACGGCATGTCGCCCTGGACGATGGCGACGCCATCGGGCCTGGCGGTAAGCCCCGCGACGCCACGCGCAATCGAGCGGCCCATGCCGTCGCGCCAGTCCGAATTGTATAGGACTCGAACGGCTAGCCCCTCAAGGGCTTCCTCGATGGCTTCGGCGTCATGGCCTGTAACGACGAGCACCTCTTCGATGCAGCCGGCGCCGAGTAGCGCCTCCGCTGTGACCCGTACCATCGGCCGTCCATCGATGTTCGCGAGAAGTTTGTTGTGGCGTCCGAAGCGTGAGGAGCAACCTGCGGCGAGCAGATCGCGGCCAGCTTGACCATCAGTTTGCTCCGCGCGCGACCTTGACGATTTCGGCAAGGATCGAGACGGCGATCTCAGCAGGTCCCTTGGCGCCGATGGCAAGTCCGACCGGAGCGTGGATGCGTTCGAGCTGGTGGTCTGCGAAGCCGTCCGCGCGCAAGCGTTCGAGACGCGCGGCATGAGTCTTCTTCGAACCGAGCGCGCCGACATAGAAGCAATCGGACCGCAGCGCCGCGGCAAGCGCTTCGTCGTCGAGATGCGCAGCGTGGCTCAACGCAACGATGGCCGTGCGGTCGTCGATGGTGAACGACGGATCGGTCCAGGTCTCGATGACGGTCACAGCGCCGAAGCGCTTCGTCGTGGCGAATGCGGGGCGCGGCTCGACGACGGTAACGTCATACCCCACACGGGACGCGATATCGGCAAGGACTTGGCTGATATGGGTCGCGCCGGCGAGGACGAGGCGGACGGAAGGCATCCAGACGAGCACGAAGGTTTCTCCTTCGGCCAGCGTGACGACCCCGCTTTCGCCGCTTGAAATTTGCGCCATGAGTTTGGGATCCGCGGCCGATTGGAGATCGACGAGACGGCGCTCTGCCGTCTCGAGATTCGTCGCGATCGCGACCCCGTGGCGCGACCGGCGGGCGTCGAGAATGAGATCAAGAAGGCCCCGGTCCGAATGCTGTAGCGGTTCGATGAAGACCTTGATGGTACCGCCACAAGGTAGCCCCGCTCGCCATGCGACGTCGTTGGCAATTCCGAACTCGAGAACCTTGGGCTTGGCGCTTGCGATGACGTCCTGTGCCTCGGTGATGACGTCGACTTCGACGCATCCGCCCGACACCGAACCTTCGAAACGGCCGTCAGGCGTGACGACCAACTGTCCGCCAACCGGTACTGGCGCGGAGCCCCAGGCCGACACAACGGTTGCCAACCCGATAGTGTCGAAAGATTCGAGCCAATGGCGTGCGGTGGAGATGGGTTCGACGGCTGCGAGTCGCTGTGGCTCCACCCTGTTCATCCGCGTTCCCTCGGGAGGTCGAACATGAGGTCTGGCAGTGTCGGTCCCAGGAACTTTCCTGCTAACGCTCGCCCCGCACATCCTCCGCTATGTGGTGCAATTCGTCCAGGCTCGAGCCGGCTGCCGGCCCCTGTGAAGCCATCTCAAGGGCCTTGCAGCCCTTCCGCGTTGCTCTTTCCCGAGCGAGATGGTCTGATACCGGGATGATTCTGTGTCGGTACGAGTCGAACCCCTCGATTGCGAGCCATGCAAGCAGGGCCTTCCATTCTCACCGTCACCTACCCGGTGCGCCCCGATCAAGAGCATAGCTTTCGTGACTGGCTTGCGGCGTTGAACGAATCCGCCTTCGCGGCGTCGGGCTTTCTCGGAATGGGTACCGATACGCGCCAAGAGCGCCCGACGGAAATCGAATGGTGCGTCACCTATAAGTTCGACACCGATGGCGAGCGCGATGCGTGGAGGACCTCCGCTCCGCGCGTCAAAGCGCATGCCGAAGGCAGCGGGCTGCTGACTTCTCCGCCGCAGGAGAGGCTCGGCTTCGAGGAAGGGCGGGCCCGGTCTCTGATGGTCGTGCGCTCGCAGATATCGCCGGATCAGGAAGCTGAATGGCATGCCGCGCAGGCCAGGTTTCAGGCCGCGGTCGCGAAAAGCCCGGGCTTCGACGGAGTCGATGTCTTCAAGCCCGCAACGGGCAGCGATGTTTGGACGACGGTCCTCTCGTTCCGGACCCAGGAGGATCTCAACCGCTGGGAGGAGTCGCCCGAGCGGCGGGCGCTTCTCGATGAATTCGCCATAGACCGGCGAGACGAGGTGATCGCGACCCCTAGCGCCTATGGGCAGTGGTTCAGTGCCGGGGCGGCAGCCGAGTCCCCGACTTGGAAGCAGGCAATGGTCGCGCTGCTCGTGCTTTTTCCCCTGGTGACGGTTTACGACATGACGCTTGGCAATGCCGCCGGCGGAGGGCTGAAGGTCGACGGTCATTTCGTGTTCGGAGGACTGGGGCTGCCGTTTCCGTTTGTGGTTTTCCTGGGCAATGTGGTGGGTACCATCCTGCTCAGCTGGGTCCTCATGCCCGTGGTGATCCGGGCCTTCGATTGGTGGCTCAATCCCTTTGCGACAGGGGCGCAAACCGTGCGCGGCACGGTACTTCTCGTGATCGGCTACGCTGTCGAAGTTTCATTAGCCATTTTCATTTATCAAACCTGGGGGTTCTAGGAGTTGAATGGCCGCATGTTCATTCAAGCCATAACTCTGGACGAAGCTCTGAAAGCCAGGGCGAGACATCCCGCAGCGCGATTTGTCGCCGGCGGAACCGCGACGATCCCGGACCAGAATCTCGGACGGTTCCAACCCGATGGCTATATCAGTCTCCGCAGGATTCCCTCTCTCAAGAAGATCGAGAACACGAGAGACGGCCTCTTCCTTGGTGCGGGTTGCACGATGGCCGATCTGCTGACCAATCCGCTTGTGGAAGACCAGCCCATGATCCGGCTGGCAGCACGAACGACGGGAACACGCCAGCTTCGCTCGCGCTCGACGGTCGGTGGAAATCTGTTCACGACCCGGACGGACCGCACATTGCCGCCATGTCTGCTTGCGCTCGAAGCGGTTGGGCATTTCGTTTCCGCCAGCGGCGACTCCAAACGCGATCTCGGTGAGGCGCTGCGCAATCCCAGCGCGGAGCCGGAGATTCTTGTTGGCGTAACGGTGCCGCCGACGGCCGGTTTCCAGGATTTCACACGCGTCGCTCCGCGGAACGGCGCAGGCAACGCGACGGCGAGCGTGGCGCTGTGCGTCGACCCCGAGCGCAAAGCCGTCCGCCTTGGACTTGGCGGAGCGGGGCCGGTGGCCATGCGGGCCCCGGAGGCTGAGCAGTTCGCCAAAAAAGCCATCGACTGGGAAGGTGGAAGCGTCAGCGAAACCATGGCGCGAAAATTCGGTGACATCGCCGCCGATCACTGCGACCCACCGGAAGATGCGATCGCGAGCGCAGCCTACCGCCGCCACGCGATCAAGGTGATGGCGCGACGGATTCTCGAGCGAGCCTTGGGAGGATAGCATGCATAACGGCGAGACGCTCAGCTATCCGCTGAGGATCAATGGGACCGAGCACGAAATTTCGGGCGCCCATTACACGGAGACCTTGCTCGAGGTCCTGCGCTACCGTTTGACGCTTACCGGAACGAAGCAAGCTTGCGAGGAAGGCGCGTGCGGCGCGTGTACCGTGCTCATCGACGGCCAACCGGTCAATGCGTGCGTCGAACTCGCCGCCGAAGCCGTTGGTTCCGAGATCATGACGATCGAGGGCTACAACCGCCCCGATGGTTCGCTCACGCGTCTACAGCAGGCATTCGTCAAACATGCGGGCGTCCAGTGCGGCTATTGCATTCCGGGCTTCATCCTCGCGGCCGAAACGTTCTTGAAGGAACACCCGAAAGCGACGGTCGACGACATCCGCGAAGGGATGGATGGCAATCTCTGCCGTTGCACGGGATACAGCGCGATCATCAATGCCATTGCCGAAGTCGCGGATGGAAATAATGCATCCTGAACGCCAGACCGATCCCGAAGCCAAAGGTATCGGCACGTCCAGCCGCCGGCCGGACAGCGATGCGAAAGTACGCGGAGAGTTCGAATACGCGCCCGACCTTAGCGAGGACGGCATGTTGTGGGGCGCGACGTTGCGTTCGCCCCATGCGCTCGCCCGCATTCGTCGCGTGAATTTGAATCCCGCCAAGGCCATGTCCGGCGTCCATGCGGTGCTTGGGGCCTGGGATGTTCCCATGAATCTCTGCGGCGCCGTCAATCACGACACGCCCATTCTCGCCGACGATTGGGTCCGCTATGTGGGCGAGCCGGTGGCCGTCGTGGCGGCGGAGACGCCCGCACTTGCCCGCCGTGCGGCCACCGCCATCGAGGTCGAATACGAACCCGAAGCGCCGGTGACCGATGCCCTCGAAGCGCTAAGAGCCGGCAAGGTTTTCCGCCGCGTCGCTCTCCACTGCGGCGACCCTTCCGTGGTCGGCGAAGTCCAGGTGGAAGGCGAATACATCACGCCGCGGCAAGACCATTCCTTTCTCGCGCCCGATGCCGGAATCGCGCGGATCGACGGCAATGGCGGGGTGGTGCTTACCGGCGCGACCCAATGGGTGCATGCGGACCGCGAACAGATCGCGGCCTGCCTGGCGATGCCGGAAGAAAAGGTTCTGGTCGTCAATTCCGGGGTAGGCGGCTCGTTCGGGGGCCGCGTTTCCATGACGTGGCAGGTGCACGCAGCTTTGATCGCCTTGCAGACAGGTCGTCCGGTGAAATTCGTCTATTCGCGCAAGGAAACGTTCCTTGCGCGCTATCACCGCCATCCGAGCCGCATCTGGGTGCGCCATCACGCGAACCGCGACGGAACCCTCGTTAAACTCGAGGCCCGCATCCTGTTGGAGGACGGTCCTTACAGCCATACCGCCGCGAGCGGCATCGGGAATTCGTGCTCCTTTATTCAGGGGCCTTACCATATTCCGAACGCCGACATTCAGGGTTGGGCGGTCGCCACGAACAATGGCATGTGCGGCTCGATGCGCGGCTTCGGCGTGGTCGAACCGATTTTTGCCTGTGAGGCGAATCTGGACAAGCTGGCGCGGACACTCGGGATGGATGGTGCCGCGTTGCGCCGCAAGAACGCGATGAAGACGGGGGACCAGTGGACCTTTGGGCAGCTTCAGGAGGGGCCGGCGCCCGTGGCCGAGCTCATCGACGCCTGCCAGGCGATGCCGCTGCCGCCGGAGTTGAAGACCGATGCGCCGCTTGCGCCCGCGGCTGTTCCCGGCGGCCTCGCCTCGCCGACCCGCGGCAAGGACATTCGGCGTGGGGTGAGTGTCTCCGCTGCCGCCAAGAATACTGGAATGTCCGAGGCCTGCCCGGTGAACACTACCGCTATGATTAGCCTTCATGACGGCGTGGCCTCGCTCGAGTGCGCCGCCGCCGAAGTCGGGCAGGGATTCATTACGTGCGCGATCCAGATCGTGCAGACGGCGCTCGGCGTGAGCATCGTGCGGCTTGGCGGGTGCGACACCACGATGCCGCCCGCCTGCACGACCGATGCGCAGGAACAGACGATGACGTCTGGTCCCGCCGTGTATCTCGCCGCCGCGCGGCTGAAGGAACGGTTTCTGACATTCTACGGTCACGAACACGATGTCGATCCCGCCACGCTCGATGTGCGCGACGATTACGTGGTCTCCGCTGTGGATGGCAGCCGGCTGGCGAGCGTTGCGGAAGCCGGGATGGGACTGGTCTTCCGCGCCACGGAGCGGTTTGACCAGCGCCAGACCTGGCCGCTGAACGAAGTCGATGCCACTCATCCTGCCCATGTGGCGCTGACATTCTCGGCCAATCGCTGTGTCGTCGATGTCGATCCCGAGCTGGGGCTCGCGCGCGGCGTGCAGATGGACGTGGCGCAATATGGCGGGCGCATCGTGAATCCCGTCCAAGCCCATGGTCAGATCGCAGGCGGGTCGCTGATGGGGCTTGGCTTCGCTCTTTCGGAAAGCCTCGATTATACGGACGGGCAACCGGCCAACGGGGACTGGGGCGGCTACCTGATTCCAACTCTGGCCGATGCGCCGCTCGTCAACTGTGAGTTTCCCGATTTGCTGGAGCCGGGGATTCCGCAAGGGTTTAATGGCATTGCCGAGATCCCACATGTCCAAGCGCCCGCTGCCGTGCTCTCAGCCCTTCGCGCCGCGACCGGCCACGAATTGCCGCGAGCGCCTGCGACTCCGGCGCGGATTGCACAGGTGGAGAAGACTGAGCCCATGCGGCTTGGCGATGTGGAAATGAAGGCGCATTCCGGGACCGCTGACGTGCGGATCGGCAAGTTCCTGCGATTCCAACTAGTCAAGGAAGACTGAGCTGTGTGTACCGAAAACCTAGACTCGGACGTAGTGGTGATGCAGCCCGCCGAGG
>NZ_LPWF01000017.1 GCF_001723305.1 Methyloceanibacter superfactus | reverse complement strand
ATGGCATTTGACAGGAAGCATCGGGGGGCCGCTCTGGGTACGGAGGGGACGTCGCCGACCCGGCCCCTCGACTTCAGCTCTCGATGAGCGATTTGAAGAATGCCGCGTTGGGACAGAAATCGGCGGGTCCCCGCTGTCCTTCGCTTGCCAGCCAGTGCCGGCATACCCCTTCATGCTGACAGTAGCGGCATTTGGCCCGAGCCTCGATGAAGGCGAGCCCGCCATCCACGCGAAGAGCCGCGAGAACGTCCACGCCGCGGGTCTCCATCATGCGATCCATCAGCTCATAACGCTGACGCAATTCCTCGCGGGTCGGCCATAGCAACCTCGAATTGGGCATCACTCACCTCCCTGTGCGAGCACCGCCGTCGAGCATGATCCTTCCTAGGCCGGCGGCATGAAGATGTCTTTGCGCCAAAACAAGTTGACGGCCTGACGCCTGAAATCCGGCCTATATCAGTTCTGCGCTATGCGGGCCCGAAGCAGCATCGGCGCATATTCGAGCAAGAAGAGCCCAAAGGCGGCGATCCAGGCACCTCCGGCCAGCTCCAGCAGGCCGCCATAGGCTTGCGGGAAGGAGCCGGCAGCGATGCGCAGTACGGCGGCGGCGATGATCGCGGCGTATATGACAATCGTAAGCGGTGAAGCCCTGAGCTCGTGGCCGGTATGTCCCCGCGTCGCCCGCGTCATCACGGCGAGCGTCATGATGCCGATGGCGCCGACGGTCCAGGCATGCATGGCCGCCGTGCCGGCAAGAATTCGCGGCTCCAAGATGACCAGGCCTCCGAGCAGGAAGCCGAGCGGAACAAAGGCGTAGCCGAGATGCAGAATGAGGACGAGGGGCTCTCGCCACGCGTGAAGGCCCGCCCATCGCCACAGGCGCACGGATTGAAGGACGGCGGCAAGCAGAAACACGATGCCGGTGGCTGGGGCATCCGGCCTGACAAGCCACAGTAGAAGCGCCGCGCCGGAGCCGAGCAGCGTCACCACATCGAAGCGGTTGAACGAAACAGGCAGATGCGCCGATCCTCTCCTCAGCAGCCAGGTATGGGTGAAGCTTGGGACGATGCGTCCCCCGATCAGCATGATGAGCCCGACCAGCGCCGCCACCCCGAGACGGCTTGCCGCGCTCGCAGTTCCATCGCGCAACACCTCCATGTGGAAGCCGATATCGGCGGCGGCCAGGAGTGCGACAAGGACAAGCGGCCTCAGGTTTCGCCAATTGCGGCCGACCACGACTTCGCGCGCCACCAGAAGTAAGAGGCAGGGAAGAAAGGCGCTGTCGAGCACCACCGCCGGGAGAGGCCCGGTCCACCCGGTAAGAAGGAAGGCGACACGCCCCGCACACCAGAGGAGAAAAAGGCTCAGGAGGCGCCAACCCGCGACTGGAAGACGGCCCGTCCAATTGGGCACCGCCGTTAGGAGAAACCCGGCCACAACAGCCACGCTGTATCCGAAAAGCATCTCGTGGGCGTGCCATGCGGTCGCGCCATACCCTTCGGCCAGACGCCACAGTCCGGAGAGCGACCCGATCCAGAGGACCATGGCGATGATCGACCAAACGCCAGCGCCGAGAAAGAACGGTCGAAAGCCATAGCTGAAAAGCGGAGCGAACGTGCTCGCAGCCGCGCGTCTCCGTCGGCCGCTCGCCTCCGCTTCAAGGCTGCGCTGCATTGCCTTGACCTCCTTCGCCAAGAGATCTGTCTTGATGGCTAGGTTTTAGCGGACGCAGTGCTGGTTCGATGTTGATGCAGAGCAAGCTCGTATCAGGGCGACCTATCCTGCGCGCTAGTCCTTCGGATTGCGGCGGCGCTCGGCAACCTGGGACAGGCCTTGGACGTCACAAACGACGATCTTACGTCGCCCGAGGGTAACAAGGCCGGCGCTTTCCCACACACTCAAGGTTCGGCTCACCGAATGGAGCGTCGTTCCCGATGCCTCGGCGAGCTCCTGCTGGGTAATCGGGAAATCGACCAGCACACCCTCGTCCGTCTGCTTTCCCGATTGCGTGATGAGACGAAGGACCGTGTGCGCCAACCGGTGTTCGACTTCTTCAGTCGACAACTCCTTGATCCTGGCATGAGCCTCTTGCAGGCGATCGCCCATCATCCGCATGACGTTTACCGCGAAGGCGGGGTGCGAAGCCATGAAGTCGTCCCAAATCTCAGCTGGCCAGACCAGCGTGACACTATCGACCACGGCAATCGCCGTCGCCGGATAGTCCTCGCGGCGAAGCGCCGTGGCGATCCCGTAAATGTCCCCGGGGTGGACAAAGCGGATGATCATCTGCTCCCCGTGGGGCGTCGTCTTCACGACTTTGAGCCGCCCATGCAGCAGGACGAAAAAAGCCGAGGCCTTCTCCCCTTGCTGGAACACGGCCGACCCTTTTGGGATCCGCTGCGCCCTGGCATGGGTGATGACATCGTCGAGTTCCTCCTCACTCATGGCGCCAAATACCGGCAGCTCCCGGATAAGGTTGCGGTCCAGATTTGCCATGTTGCCGAGGGCCTTTTCGGGAATTTGGATAGCGGGCCCCCTAGGGTAGCGACTGGCGCCTCATGAGGTCAAACGACGTTCCGCCAAGGAAGGTTTGGCACTTTCAGCGGAGGCCGTTGATCGTATAGATCAGGGCGCGTTTGAGGCAGGCTAGGCCAGGGTCTTCGGCGCGCCCCAACTCGCCAATCAGCGCAGTCCACTCTTCATCGGATGCCTCATGAGCATAGCGCTGTACCGCGCGCGCGATAAACAGCCCCGGCGTCAGCCCGTCCGCTTCGGCGCCGGCATGGACCGCCGCAAGCAGATCGCCGTCCCCGAGCCGCAAGAGTGTGCTCGCGGCAACGGATTCGTCGTCGAATCGAGAGAGAAGATCGCCGAGCAGCATGATTGACCGTCAGCTTACCCGATGTGCTTCGGCGCCGGCGATTTCGATCCCGGCAATCTCAGCAGCCGAGGCCAGCCGCGCGATATACTGCGCCGTTGCCCGGTGCATGACACTCTCGCGGAGATAGGCGGCAATCCGCTCGGCAACGAGTTCGAACGGCAACGCTTCCCCATCGATCTTGCCATCCAGGCGGATGATGTGAAGGCCGTAGCGTGTCTCCACCAGGGCGTCCGTCATCGCGCCAGGCACAAGCCGCTCAAGCGCCCGCTCGAATTCGATCGTGGTCTGCCCGCAAGTGATTTGACCGAGAGACCCGCTCTGCGCCGCCGACGGACACGCCGAATGAGCGCGCGCGAGTTCGCCGAACCGCTCCGGATGCCGCTTTAGCTCCGCAAGCACCGAGTTTGCCAGGCTTTGCGCCCGCGCGAAGCTGTCCGTCTGATCGCGGAGGGCGGCAAAAAGTATATGGGATGCCGCGTAGATTGGCTGCGAACGGAAGCGGCGCCGGTTCTGCTCGAAATAGCGCCGGCAGGCGGCTTCATCCGGATCCGGCGTGGCCACCTCTTTCTCGATGAGCGCCCGCATAAGCGCCTCCTCCTCGGTTTCGCGCCGGCCACCGTCATTCTCGCGCGGAGCCGATGCGATCCCAAGGCTCCGTGCCCGCTGCAAAAGCAGTTCTCGAATGACAAGAGCGCGGGCGGCCGACTGCCAAGCCTCGAAGGGCCTTGATGCCTTGTGATGCTGCACCTCGCGCGCAATTTCATCGCGCGGAATCGTCACGCCGTTCACGCTGACCGCTTCAGGCTCGGGGAGTGATTGGACCGTATGGGACGCACATGCCACGATGACTACTCCGCCGGCATGGGACGGCGCGGCGGAAGCGGCGCACCTCGCCCGGCGGGCGCTCCTCCCTGCTGGCGCGTGCGCACCACCTGATAACCGCGACGGCCGAGATACCAAATCGGCGCGCTCCACACATGCACAAGCCGCGTGAAGGGAAACACGAGGAAGATCGTCATGCCGAGAAACAGGTGCAACTTGAAGATGGGATTGACGTCGGCGATCAGCGACGCGACCCCCGGCTGCAACGTGACGATGCCTTGCGCCCAGGTCATGAATTTGAGCATCTCGCCGCCATCCAAATGCTCGAGCGAGATCGGAATGGTGGCCAGACCGAGTAGCAGCTGCACGTAGAGCAGGAGCAGAATGGCGATATCGCCGAACGAGGAGGTATTGCGGATGCGTGCATCGAAGAGGCGCCGATGCACCAAAAGCGTAATCCCGATGAGGCAGGCAATCCCGGCAATGCCACCAATCACGATCGCCATCATCTGCTTGACGCCATGACCGATGCCGAGAAAATCGAACACGGCGATCGGTGTCAGCAGGCCGACGAAATGGCCGAAGAAGATGATCAGAATGCCGACGTGAAACAGATTGGAGCCCCAAGTGAGTTGCTTGCGCCGCAAGAGCTGACTGGAGCCAGACCGCCACGTGTATTGCTCGCGGTCGAAGCGCAACAGGCTGCCGCCGAGGAAGACCGCGATGCAAAGATAGGGGTACCAGCCGAACAGAAGTTGATTGACGGTCTCGCTCATGGCGCCACTCCCTTGGATGCGTCCGCCACGGGCCGCGCCCGGCGCGAATTTGGGACACGATCCGGTCCTTGCAGGTCGGCGCCGCGCCCGGTCCGAACGTCACCGCTTCTTCTTCCCATTGCGCGTCGAGCGCCGCGAAATCGTTCGGGTCGGCGTCATGGTCTTCCGGTACAAGCTCGGCCTCCGGGTCCGGCGCGGCCGCGGCAAGCGCCGTAAGCCCCTCGAACACGGCCGCGTAAGGCGAGTGTCGCTTGTGCAGCCGCTCGGCCAGCGCCGTCAGGATATGCGACGGCTGGCTTAGCTGCTCGCGCGCCTCATCCAGGGGACGGATGGAGAGAAATTCGAGAAAGGCCGGCAGGAAGTCGGGGAGCTCGCTGCTGCTGAGATAGAGCCCATTCCGCTCGTACAGGCTTTTCAGATCGATCATGGCCTGACCGCGATCGCGGCTCTCGCCATAAACATGTTCGAAGAGATGCAGCGACAGCGAGCGTGTTCGGTCGAACAGTTCGATATAGCGCTCTTGCATCGCAAAGAGATCGCCCGTCGCAATCTCCTCGATCAAAGCCTCAAGCATCCGGACATTCTCCGCCGGCAGAAGCTCCGCCTCGCCGATGGCGGCCCGCAACTCCGGCGCGGCCTTTTGCAACGTTTCGTCCGGATAGCTGAGCAACGCCGAGAAGGCCTTGAAGATCTTGCTCATCAGCGGACCTCCATCGGCGTCTTGACGTGCTTCTTGGGCGAGCCGAACAGATTTGGCTCTGTCGTTCCGCCCGAGCAGCCGTTGCCGAACGAAAAGCCGCAGGAGCCGCGAAGGTCGAAGGCGTCCTCGTCGAGCTCGCGGTGAGCCGTCGGAATGACGAAGCGGTCTTCATAATTGGCGATGGCCATGATCTGGTACATGTCCTCGATCATTTGGCCGTCCAGGCCGACGCGGTGCGCGATGCTTTCGTCGATCACGCCGTCCACGGTCTTGGCCCGCATATAGGCGCGCATGGCCAGCATGCGCTCCAGCCCGAGCGCGACCGGTTCCTCCTCGCCGGCGGTGAGGAGATTGGCGAGATATTGGAGCGGGATACGCAGACTGCGGACGTCCGGCGTCTCGCCGTCGAAGCCGATCTTGCCGGACTCCGCCGCCGCGTTGATCGGCGACAGCGGCGGCACGTACCAGACCATCGGCAGGGTGCGATACTCGGGGTGAAGCGGGAAGGCGACCTTCCAGTCCATCGCCATCTTCCACACCGGCGAGCGGATGGCGGCTTCGAGCCAGTTCTCCGGGACACCGTCGGCGCGAGCCTGATCGAGGACCGCCGGATCGTTGGGATCGAGAAAGATCGAGAGCTGGGCCTCGTACAGGTCCTGCTCATCGGCCACGCTTGCGGCCTCCTCGATGCGGTCGGCGTCATACAGCACCACGCCGAGATAGCGGATGCGGCCGACGCAGGTCTCCGAACAGACGGTCGGTTGACCGGCCTCGATCCGCGGGAAGCAGAAGATGCACTTCTCCGATTTCCCGCTCGACCAGTTGTAATAGATCTTCTTGTAAGGGCAGCCCGACACGCACATGCGCCAGCCGCGGCATTTGTCCTGATCGATGAGGACGATGCCGTCCTCCTCTCGCTTGTAGATGGCACCGGACGGGCACGCGGCGACGCAAGCCGGGTTGAGACAGTGCTCGCACAGCCGCGGCAGATACATCATGAAGGTATTCTCGAACTGGCCGTAGATTTCCTTCTGCACGCCGTCGAAATTGACGTCGGCCGAACGCTTGGCGAACTCACCGCCGAGGATCTCTTCCCAGTTCGGACCCCATTCGATCTTCTCCATCCGCTCGCCGCTGACGAGCGAGCGCGGCCGCGCGACCGGCATCGCCTGGAGCTCCGGCGCCTTCTGCAGATGCTGGTAGTCGAAGGTGAAGGGCTCGTAATAGTCGTCGATCTCGGGCAGGTCGGGATTGGCGAAGATGTTGGCGAGCACACGCCATTTGGCGCCGATCCGGGGCTCGATCTTACCGTTCCGCTTGCGGCGCCAGCCGCCGTTCCAGCGCTCCTGATTCTCCCATTCCTTGGGATAACCGATACCGGGCTTGGTCTCGACGTTGTTGAACCACGCATATTCCATGCCTTCACGGCTGGTCCAAACATTCTTGCAGGTGACCGAACAGGTATGACAGCCGATGCACTTGTCGAGGTTCAGCACCATCGCGATTTGCGCGCGGACTTTCATTCTGCGGCCTCCAGTCGGGATGTATCCGGGAGCGCGTCCGCGGCCGGCTTTTCGAGCCAGTCGACCTCCGCCATCTTGCGCACGACGACAAACTCGTCGCGGTTGGAGCCGACAGTGCCGTAATAGTTGAAGCCATAGGACTGCTGGGCGTAACCGCCGATCATGTGCGTCGGCTTCAGCACTGTTCGCGTCACCGAGTTATGGATGCCGCCGCGCTGGCCCGTCTGCTCCGAGCCGGGCACGTTCACGATCTTCTCCTGCGCGTGATACATCATGCACATGCCTTCCTTGACGCGCTGGGAGACGACGGCGCGGGCCACCAGCGCGCCATTCGTGTTGAAGGCCTCGATCCAGTCATTGTCGACGATGCCGGCCTTTTCGGCGTCGACTTCGCTCATCCAGACAATCGGGCCGCCGCGCGACAGGGTCAGCATCAGAAGGTTGTCGGTATAGGTGGAGTGGATGCCCCATTTCTGGTGGGGCGTGATGAAGTTGAGCACGATCGCCGCATTGCCGTTCGGCTTACGGTCGATGACAGGCTTCACGGACTTGGTATCGATCGGCGGGCGATACACGCACAGGCCTTCGCCGAAAGCGCGCATCCATAAATGGTCTTGATAAAGCTGCTGCCGGCCGGTGAGCGTCCGCCACGGGATCAGCTCGTGCACATTGGTATAGCCGGCGTTGTAACAGACCTTCTCCGACTCCAAGCCGGACCAGATTGGCGACGAGATGATCTTGCGCGGCTGGGCGACCACGTCACGAAAGCGGATCTTCTCATCCTCCTTGTGGAGGGCGAGATGGGCGAGCCCGCGGCCAGTGGTCTTCGACAGCGCGGTCCACGCCTTGACCGCCACCTCGCCGTTGGTCTCCGGCGCAAGCGTGAGGATCACCTCGGCGGCGTCGATATCGCTGTCGATGCGCGCCAGGCCCTTAGTCGCACCCTCTTCCTCGACCTCGCCGTTGAGGCGCTTGAGGAACTCGACCTCGTCCTCCGTCTTCCAATTGATGCCCTTGCCGCCGTTGCCGAGCTTGGCCATCAGCGGCCCAAGCGCGGTGAAGCGCTTGTAGAGATTGGGGTAGTCGCGCTCGACCACCGTGACCTGCGGCATGGTCTTGCCCGGGATCGGATCGATCTCTCCCCGCTTCCAATCCTTCACGTCGAGCGCTTGCGCGATCTCGCCGGGCGTGTCGTGCAGGATCGGTGTGAGCACCACGTCCTTCTCGACGCCGAGCACTTCGGGCGCCACCTCGGAGAAAGCTTTGGCGATGCCTTATAGATCTCCCAGTCGTTGCGCGCCCCCCAAACCGGATCGACTGCCGACGTCAGCGGATGAATGAAGGGATGCATGTCGGAGGTGTTGAGGTCGTTCTTCTCGTACCAGGTCGCCGTCGGCAGCACGATGTCGGAATACATGCAGGTGGTCGACATGCGGAAGTCGATGGTGACGAGCAGGTCTAGCTTTCCTTCCGGTGCCTCATCATGCCACGCGACCTCTTGCGGCTTCTGCGCTCCGGTCGTGCCCAGATCCTTGCCCATCACGCCGTTCGACGTGCCGAGCAGGTGCTTCAGAAAATATTCGTGCCCCTTGCCCGAGGCGCCCAGAAGATTGGAGCGCCACACGAACAAATTGCGTGGCCAGTTGGCCGGCTTGTCGGGGTCCTCACAGGAGAGCTTCAGGTCGCCGGACTTGAGTGCCGCGGCGACGTAGTCCTTCGGCTCCTGGCCGGCGGCCTCCGCCTTGGCCGCGATCGTGAGCGGATTTTCCTCGAGCTGTGGCGCGGACGGGAGCCAGCCCATGCGCTCGGCGCGCACATTATAGTCGATCAATGCGCCGTCCCACGGTCCGGCCGGCGCCGTCGGCGATAGGATCTCCGACACGTCGAGCGTCTCGTAGCGCCACTGATCGGTATGGGCGTAGAACGCCGAGGTCGAATTCATCTGGCGCGGCGGCCGCCCCCAATCCAGTCCGAAGGCGAGGGGGAGCCAGCCGGTCTGCGGCCGCAGCTTCTCCTGCCCCACATAATGGGACCAACCCCCGCCCGACTGTCCAACGCAGCCGCACATCACCAGCATGTTGATGATGCCGCGATAGGTCATGTCCATGTGGTACCAGTGGTTCACGCCGGCACCGAGAATGACCATGGAGCGCCCATTGGTTTTTTCGGCGTTGGTGGCGAACTCCCGGGCAATAGCTACGATCTGCCCGCGCGGCACGCCGGTGATCATCTCCGCCCAGGCCGGCGTGTAGGGCTCCACGTCGTCATAGGACTTAGCGAGATGCTCGCCCCCCAAGCCCTGATCGACGCCGTAATTCGCCATGAACAGATCGAAGACGCTGGCCACTAGCGCCTCGCCGTCCTTCAGTTGCAGCCGCTTGGCGGGCACCCGGCGCATCAAGACGCCCGGATGATCGGTCCCGGCGAAATGATCGTGCTCACGATTGCCGAAATAGGGGAAGGCGACATCGGCGAGCTCGTCGCGAATGCCGGCGAGCGAAAGCTGTAGCCTCGTCTCCCGGCCCTTGCCGTCCTTCTCCTCGAGGTTCCACTTGCCGGTATCGCTCCAGCGGAACCCGACGGCGCCGTTCGGCGCCACGACCTCGCCCGAGACTTCGTCATAGGCGAGCGTCTTCCATTCCGGGTTCGCCGTCTCGCCCAAGGCGCCGTCCAAATCGCTCGCGCGCACGAAGCGCTCTGGGATGAGCTTGCCGTCCTCGTTCTCGACGAGGCGAACCAGCATCGGCATGTCGGTATATTTGCGGGCGTAGTCGACAAAATAGGGAACTTGGCGGTCGACATGGTACTCGCGGGCGATCACATGGCCGAGTGCCATGGCGAGCGCCGCATCGGTGCCTTGCTTCGGGTGCACCCAAAGGTCGGCGAACTTCGCCGCTTCCGAATAATCGGGCGTCACCACGACGCTCTTGGCCCCGCGATAGCGCGCCTCGGTGTAGAAATGCGCGTCGGGGGTGCGCGTCTGGGGAACGTTCGATCCCCACAGAATGAGAAAGCCCGAATTGTACCAGTCGGCGCTTTCGGGCACGTCGGTCTGCTCGCCCCAGGTCTGCGGCGAGGCGGGCGGCAGGTCGCAATACCAGTCGTAGAACGACATGCAAACGCCGCCGAGCAGCGACAGGTAGCGCGAGCCCGCGGCGTAGCTCACCATCGACATCGCCGGGATCGGCGAGAAGCCGAACACGCGATCCGGCCCATGGGCTTTCACCGTGTAAGCATTGGCCGAAGCGATGATCTCGTTGACCTCGTCCCAGGTCGCGCGGACGAAGCCGCCGAGGCCACGCTTCTTGGTGTAGGCATCACGCTTGGTGGGGTCCTCGACGATCGAGGCCCATGCGGCAACAGGCGTATGGGCGGCGCGCGCCTCGCGCCACAGCTTGAGCAGGCGCGAGCGCACCAGCGGGTATTTCACCCGGTTGCCGGAGTACAGATACCAGGAATAGCTCGCCCCACGGGAGCAGCCGCGCGGCTCGTGGTTGGGCAACTCGGGGCGCGTGCGCGGATAGTCGGTCTGCTGCGTCTCCCAGGTGACGATGCCGCCCTTGACGTAGATCTTCCATGAGCAAGAGCCGGTGCAATTGGCGCCATGGGTGGAGCGGACGATCTTGTCGTGCTGCCATCGCTTCCGATAGCCATCCTCCCACCGGCGGTCTTCGCGTGTGACAACGCCATAGCCATCCGCGAAGTCGTCGACCGCGCGATTGAAAAAGGTCAGACGGTCGAGGAAATGGCTCATGATTTCTTCCAATCGCTGAGCGACGGGCGAACGACCGCGATCCGTGTGACGGTGAGTAGAGTGCCGGTCGTGGCCATGCGTTGCCCAGGCGCCACCAAGTCTGCAAACCCGCAAGCAGATTCCTACGAGCGAGCCCAATATTGGCTTGCGGCGCCGCGCCGAACGTTGTCGCGCGTCAAGTTGCTTGCCCTATGGTGAAGCGGCCTAGCTGTCTGACCGGCTTCGGTCGTGCCCTTAAGTGATGGAAGCAATCGGCAATGCAGCCGAAGAGGGGTGTGATCGATGCTCTACAGTCGGGCTGAGTTGCGCCCCTAAGAATGCCGGATGTCTGCTTGTGAGCTCAGGCGGGTCTTGCAAGCGGGCCTTGCAAGTGGCGTCGACCAGCGTACTATTGTGCGCTGCACAAATAACGGCTTCCGGTCCAGTTGCCCAAATCCAACCCCAATATCCCTGACAGCGACCTCAAGATCCTCGTCATCGACGAGACTCCGATCCGGCTTGCCATCCTCGAAGCCGGGCTGAAAGAGGCAGGCTTTTTCGACGTGACGACGCTCGATACCGCGAGCGCGCTCGTGGAGCGGATCTATGCGCTCGACCCGGACGTCATCCTAATCGACCTCGAGAATCCGAGCCGCGACGTGCTGGAGCAGATGTTCCAGGTGTCCCGCGCGGTGCGCCGGCCAATCGCCATGTTCGTGGAACAGAGCGACAAGGCCACCATCGAGGCGGCCATCGATGCCGGCGTCAGTGCCTATATCGTCGACGGGCTGAAGAAGGAACGCGTCAAACCCATTCTCGAGATGACCGTGTCGCGCTTCCGGGCCTTCGACCGCTTGCGCACCGAGCTCGAGGAGACCAAGAGCGCGCTGAAAGAGCGCAAAGTGGTCGAGAAGGCCAAGGGCATCCTGATGAAGAGTCGCGGCATGAGCGAGGACGAGGCCTATGGGCTCCTGCGCAAGACCGCCATGAGCCAAGGCAAGCGTTTGGTCGACGTCGCCGAAGGCTTGATCAGCACGTTCGAGCTGTTGAAGGACTAAAGAAGAGCATCATGCATGGACCGAAACCAATGAGACGGAGCGAACGCGTTGTGCGGGCGGGCTTCATCCCGCTGCTCGATTGCGCGCCGCTGGTCATCGCGCGCGAGCGCGGCTTCGACACACGCTTCGGGTTCTCGTTCGATCTCCACCGCGAGGTCTCCTGGGCCAATATCCGGGACAAGCTCGATATCGGGGTCTTCGATTGCGCCCATATGCTGGCGCCGATGCCGATCGCGGCAATGCTCGGGCTTGGCCGCGCCACCGAGCCGGTTATCGCGCCGATGTCGCTCAGCCTCAATGGCAACGCCATCACCGTGTCGATGGGGCTCCACCAGGAGATGCGCGACGCCGATGCAGACGCGGTCCGCGCCGGCGGCATGGCCGCGGCGAGCGCGCTTGCAGAGGTGGTGCGCCGCAGAGCCAAGGCCGGCCGCGAGCCGCTGACGCTCGGCATGGTCTATCCCTTCTCCTGCCATAACTACGACCTGCGATTCTGGCTCGCTTCGGCCGGCGTCGATCCGGACAACGACGTCAATCTCATCGTCGTGCCGCCACCCCTGCTGGCGGAGTCCTTGAAAGCGGGGCGGGTCGACGGGTTTTGCGTGGGTCAGCCCTGGAACAGCGTCGCGGTCGAGCAAGGTCATGGCGTGATCGTCGCCACCAAGAGCGAGCTGTGGCCATTCAGTCCGGAAAAGGTGCTGGGCGTGCGCGAGGCGTGGGCGGCGGAAAAGCCGGAGCTGTTGCACGACATCATCCGGGCGCTCACGCAGGCTTGCCAATGGCTCGACGAGCCGGAAAACCGGTACGAGGCAGCGGCGATCCTGGCGCAGCCTCACCATGTCGGCGTGACGGAAGAGAGCCTGCTCAAGCCGCTTACGGGGCAGTTGCAGCGCGGCGGTGGGGAGCCGGACATCGTCGATCCCGACGCGGTCGTGTTCCACCGGCATGACGCAAACTTCCCTTGGCGGTCGCACGCGGTGTGGCTCATCTCCCAGATGATCCGCTGGGGCCAGGTGCGCGAGCCCTTCGACATTCTGAAGCTGGCGGAGCGTGTTTACCGGCCGAAGATCTACCGCGCGGCGGTGGCGCCCTTGAGCCTTGCGCCGCCCGATGAAGACTACAAGAGCGAGGGGATCGCGCCAGGAAGCGCGTTCTTCGGAGGCGAAACCTTCGATCCGCAAGCCGCGATCGGCCATCTGAAAGCGCTGCCGATCCGCGCCGCCGGAACCGATCTCGAAGCCTTCGCCGAGCATAATCTCTGATCTCGCCGCGACCGGCTTTTGCTTGCGAATCCGGCAGGCCCATTGTGCAAGTGCTCAACGAATGAGCGGCACGCAACTCATCCGCCTCCGGATCATTTCAATTATCTCACTGAAGACACTGGTATTTTTTCGCAGGCCCAGATTGGCACGCATCTTGAGTCTCTAGCCCCGAACGGAAGAATGACTCTTCCGACAATTTGATGCGGTCCAATGGCGGGCCGCCAAGGCAACGCTGCCTCGAAGACTGATCGCTTTTGCGCGGTCGGTCTCTCGATGCGGCGTTTTTTTTGTTTTGCGCGCCGAACGGCGCCAAAGGGAGATCGGGGATGTTGAGGTGGACGAAGAGATTGGGCGACGGGGCGAAGGCGCTCGCGCTTGTGGTGAGCGTCGTCACGCTGGTAGGTGGCAAGCGGCCCCGGCCATGAGCGGCGAGCTGGAAAAAGATCAGCTCAAATTCGGTTTCATCAAGCTCACGGACATGGCGCCGCTCGCCATCGCCAAGGAGAAATTCTTCTTCGAGGATGAAGGGCTCCAGGTCGAGCTCGAAGCCCAGGCCAATTGGAAGGTGCTGCTCGACCGCGTGATCACCGGCGAGCTCGACGGCGCGCACATGCTGGCGGGCCAGCCGCTCGGCGCCACCATCGGCTATGGCACCAAGGCGGATGTCATCACCGCCTTCTCCATGGATCTCAACGGCAACGCCATCACCGTGTCGAATGCGTCTTCGACGAGATGAAGCCGCATATCGAGAAGGACGCCGACGGCAAGTTCAAGCATCCGATCTCGGCGGCAGCCTTAAGCCCGTGGTCGAGCGCTACCGGGCGGACGGCAAGCCGTTCAACATGGGCATGGTGTTTCCCGTCTCGACCCACAATTACGAGCTGCGCTACTGGCTCGCCGCGGGCGGCCTGCGCCCCGGCTACTACTCACCCGACAACACCGCCGGTCAAATCCAGGCCGATGTGCTGCTCTCGGTGACGCCGCCGCCGCAGATGCCATCGACCCTCGAGGCCGGCACCATCCTCGGCTATTGCGTCGGCGAGCCGTGGAACCAGGCCGCCGTGTTCAAGGGCATCGGCGTTCCCGTCGTCACCGACCATGGCATCTGGAAATTCAACCCGGAGAAGGTGTTCGGGGTCACGGACAAATGGGCGAAGGAGAACCCCAATACCCATCTCGCCGTGGTCAAGGCGCTAATCCGCGCCGGCCAATGGCTTGACGATCCGGCGAACCGCGACGAGGCGGTGAAGATCCTGTCGCAGTCGGCATATGTGGGCGCCGACGAGGAGGTGATCGCCAATTCGATGACCGGCTCGTTCGAGTTCGAGAAGGGCGACAAGCGCCCGGCGCCGGAGTTCAACGTCTTCTTCAAGCACTTCGCCACCTACCCCTATTACTCCGACGCCATCTGGTACCTCACGCAGATGCGACGCTGGGGTCAGATCGGCGAGGCCAAATCCGACGACTGGTACGTAGAGACGGCCAAGAAGGTTTACCGGCCCGACATCTACATGCAGGCGGCCGAAGCGCTGATTGCCGACGGATACGCTAAGAAGGAAGACTTCCCGTTCGGCACCGACGGCTTCAAGGCGCCGACCGCCGAGTTCATCGACGGCGTCGAATACGACGGCACGAAGCCGAACGAATATCTGTCGAAATTCCCCATCGGGCTCAAGGACAAGCAAACGGTCGCCGGCAATCAGGTGGTCGGCGGCTAGCGCCGCCGTCCAGCTCAGCCGCTCCAGGCAAAGGGACAACGAACAACATGACCATCATGGATCAGGCCGCCGCTCCGTCTCCGCCACCGCTGAAAGAGCGGCTGGCGCCCACCTTCGAGCGCCTCGACCGCACGCTGAAGCCGCTCGGCCTCGGCTGGATCGTGCCGCTCGGGCGCCTTTCCGTCGGCGACCGGCCGCAACTTCAGTTGAAGGCGATCTGGCACAGCCTGCTGATCCCGCTTATCGCCATCGGCTGCTTCCTCGTGCTGTGGGCGGTGCTGGCGCCGCGCGTCGTCACCTCGCTCGGCGCCATCCCCGGCCCCGTCGCCGTCGCCGAGCAGGCGGGCGTGCTATGGCAGGACCATCTCATGGTGCGCGAGAAGGAGGCCGCCTATTACGTGCGCCAGGAGAAGCGCAACGCCGCCGCCCTCGAAAAGGACCCCGAGGCGAATGTGAAGTGGCGCAGCTATATCGGCCGCGCGACCTTCATCGATCAGATCTTCACGTCGCTGCTGACCGTGTTCACCGGCTTCCTGCTGGCGAGCATCATCGCCATTCCGCTCGGCGTTTTGTGCGGCTTGTCGCCAACGTTCAATGCCGCCCTCAATCCGATCATTCAAATCTTCAAGCCGGTGTCGCCGCTCGCGTGGCTGCCCATCGTCACCATGGTGGTGTCGGCCGTCTATATCGAGGAGCAGGCCGGCTTCCCCAAGAGCTTCGTGACCTCCGCCGTCACCGTCACGCTGTGCTCGCTGTGGCCGACGCTCATCAACACCGCCATCGGCGTGGCGTCGATCGACCGCGACCTCGTCAATGTCGGCCGCGTGCTGAAGCTGTCCTGGACCACCAAAGTGTTCAAGGTCGTGCTGCCGTCGGCGCTGCCTTACATCTTCACCGGCCTTCGCCTGTCGCTCGGCGTTGGCTGGATGGTGCTGATCGCCGCCGAGATGCTGGCGCAGAATCCGGGCCTCGGGAAATTCGTGTGGGACGAGTTCCAAAACGGATCGTCCAACTCTCTGGCGCGCATCATGGTCGCCGTTCTGACCATCGGCATCATCGGCTTCCTGCTTGACCGCCTCATGGTGGCGCTCGAGACCGCCGTCACCCACAGCCCCAGCCGCTAGGGAGGCGCAGATGTCGATCCTCGAACTCAAAGGTGTGTGCGCGGGCTTCGGCCCGGCGCAGGCGCGTACCGAAGTTCTCAAATCCATCGACCTCAGCGTCGAGGACGGAGAGCTTCTCGCCGTGCTCGGCTTCTCGGGCACCGGAAAGACCACTCTGATCTCGCTGCTGGCCGGGCTCAAGATGCCGGACAAGGGCGATGTGTTATTCAAGGGCGAGACGGTCACCGGCCCGGGGCCGGAGCGCGGCGTGGTGTTTCAGAGCTACGCGCTGATGCCGTGGCTCACGGTGGAGGAGAATATCGCGCTCGCGGTCAACGCCGTGCACGCCAAGGCCCCGCGCGCCGAGCGGAAGCAGCTGACCGAGAAATATCTGACCATGGTCGGTCTCGGCCATGCGCGCGAGCGCCGGCCGGCCGAGCTTTCCGGCGGCATGCGCCAGCGCGTCTCCGTCGCCCGGGCGCTCGCCATGCAGCCCGAGGTGTTGTTGCTCGATGAGCCGCTGTCGGCGCTCGATGCGCTGACCCGTGCGAAGCTGCAGGACGAGTTCGCCGAGATTCGCGCCGAGACGAACGCCACCATGGTGCTGATCACCAACGACGTGGACGAGGCGATTTTCCTCGCCGACCGTATCGTGCCGCTCAATCCCGACGGGTCTCTGGGGCCCATCTACCAGGTAGACCTGCCGCAGCCGCGCAACCGCGTGGCCCTCAACCACGACGAGACCTACCATCGGCTCCGCGGCGACATCACCAAATACCTGATGGACGCCGGCGAGATGCGCAAGGACGCGGGCGAGGGGGGCGTGGCGCTGCCTAATGTCGTGCCGTTCTTCGCCAAGGACAATGTTTCGAACGATGCGCTGCCCGCGGCATACGTCAAGGCGGCGACGGAGGCGCGGCGCGCGGATCGCTATCTCGATTTCAGCCAGATCTCCAAGACCTATCCAACGCCGACCGGTCCGCTCACCGTGGTCGACGGTTTTGATCTGAAGATGAAGAAGGGTGAGTTCGTCTCGCTGATCGGCCATTCGGGTTGCGGCAAGTCGACGGTGCTGTCCATGGCCGCCGGACTACAAAACGTCAGCCTGGGCGCCGTCATTCTCGACAACCGCCAAGTTCACGAGGCGGGGCCCGACCGCGCCGTGGTATTCCAGGCGCCGTCACTGGTGCCCTGGCTCACGGCGGAACAGAACGTGGCGCTCGGCGTCGACCGCGTCTACCCGGACGCTTCGCGTGCCGAGCGTCAGGACGTGGTGAGCTACTACCTGAACCGGGTCGGGCTCGGCGGCGCCATGACGAAATACGCGGCCGAGCTATCCAACGGCATGAAGCAGCGCGTCGGTCTGGCGCGCGCCTTCGCTCTGTCGCCAAAGCTGCTGCTGCTCGACGAGCCGTTCGGCATGCTGGACAGCCTGACCCGCTGGGCCCTGCAGGAAGTGCTCATGGAGGTGTGGACCCGTACGGAGGTCACGGCGGTCTGCGTGACCCACGACGTGGACGAGGCGATTCTGCTCGCCGACCGGGTGGTGATGATGACCAACGGCCCGAATGCGCGGGTCGGCCGGATCGTGGAGATCGACATTCCACGGCCGCGCACGCGTCAGGCGCTGCTCGCACATCCGCGCTATTACGAGTATCGCGAGGCGATCCTGGGCTTTCTCGACGAGTTCGAGCACGGCGCGATCAGCAAAGCGGACAGCGGCAAGCCCGAGGGTGAGAAGTCGCTCGAGGCCGCCGCATGAGCGAGCAACTCGTCATCGTCGGGAACGGCATGGCGACGGCGCGTCTTGTCGAGGAACTGACGAGCCGTGCGTCGGGCCGCTACGCCATCGCGGTGATCGGCGAGGAGCCGGCCCTCGCCTATAATCGGGTGCTGCTGTCGTCTCTGCTCGCCGGCGAGGTGGTCGAGCAGGATCTCGAGCTCAAATCCCGCGGCTGGTGGGAGGCCCATGGCGTAACGCTGGTCTATGGGCGCCGCGCGACCAAGATCGACGCGCGTTTGCATGAAGTGCATCTCGACGGCGGCACGCGACTTGGCTTCTCGAAGCTGGTGCTGGCGACCGGATCGGAGGCCATCCGCCTGCCGCTTCCCGGGGCAGACATCTGCGGCGTGCTGACCTTTCGCGATCTGAACGATGTCGAGGCCATGATAGCGCGGGCGGGAGCGAGGAAGCGCGTCGTGGTCATTGGTGGCGGGCTGCTCGGCCTCGAGGCCGCCTATGGGCTGAAGAAGGCGGGCGCAACCGTCACGGTCGTGCATCTCATGGACCGGCTGATGGAACGCCAGCTCGATGCACCCGCCGCGGCGATGCTCAAGGCCGAACTTGAAGCCCTCGGCATCGAGGTGCTGCTCAAGGCGCAGAGCACCGCGATCGAGGGAAGCGACAAGACCGAAAGCCTTCGCCTCGCCGACGGCCGTCTCCTCCCGGCCGAACTCATTGTCATGGCAGCCGGCATTCGTCCGCGCGCCGAACTCGCCCGTCAGGCCGGTCTCGAGGTCAAGCGCGGCATTGTCATTGATGACCGCATGCAGACCAGCGAGCCCGGCATCTATGCGCTTGGCGAGTGCGCCGAGCATCGCGGAACCTGCTACGGGCTGGTGGAGCCGGCTTATGAGCAGGCACGGATGTTGGCCCGTCATCTGGCCGGTGAGACCGCCCAATATTGTGGCTCGCTACTCGCCACCAATCTCAAGGTGTCCGGCGTCAACGTGTTCTCGGCGGGCGATTTCATCGGCGCGCCCGGCACCGAGCCGATCGTCCTCAGCGATCCGGAGCATGGCATCTACCGCAAGCTCGTGATCGAGCAGGGCCGTCTCGCCGGCGCGGTGCTGCTCGGCGATACGGCGGACGCGCTCTGGTATCTCGATCTGATCCGCTCCGCCGCCCCCATCGGCGTCATGCGCGACGACCTCGTTTTCGGCCGGGCCTTTTGTGACGTGCCGGATGAGTCCGGCGCCGTTCTACACGCGGAGGCGGCATGAGCATCACCGAGACGAAAGCCGAAGAATTTTCCGGCGAGCAGAAGAATTTCCTCGAAGGCTTAGTCTCGGGTCTACAGGCGAGGCGCGCGGCGCAAGGCCTGAAGCCCCTTGGTGAGGGCGGTGGTGGTGGTGCGTCAGAACCGAAGGGACCGGACGCGGCGCATTTGAAAGCGCAAGCGGCCACCGAGGCCGCCGGCAAGAAGCTGTCGGACCCGGAGAAGTGGAAGCGCGAGGAGCATCCTTTCGACGCCTATGCACGCATCAAGGACCAGGCGGCGAAGGGCGAATTTCCGAAGCCCCCGGACAATTTTCGCTGGCGCTATTACGGGCTGTTCTACGTGGCGCCGAACCAGAACAGCTATATGTGCCGCTTGCGGATCCCCAACGGGATCTTGAGCGCGGCGCAGTTCGAGGGCGTCGCGCGCGTGGCGGAGGATTTCGGCGGCGGCTACGCCCACGTCACCACCCGCGCCAATCTGCAGATCCGCGAGATCGGCGCCGAGAACGCCGTCAACGTGGTCGAGGCAATTCAAGACCTCGGCCTCACCTCCCGCGGATCGGGCGCTGACAATATCCGCAACGTCACCGGAACCCCGACTGCCGGCATCGATCGCCAAGAGTTGCTCGATACGCGGCCCTACGCGCGGGGCTGGCACTTCCATGTGCTGAACGATCGATCGCTGACCGGCCTGCCACGCAAGTTCAACGTGGCATTCGACGGAGCCGGCAAGGTGGCCGTGCTGGAGGAGACCAACGATATCGGCTTCCAGGCGGTCGAGGTGACGGAGGGCGCCGTCCTCCCCGCCGGCATCTATTTCCGCTTGGTGCTCGGCGGCATCACCGGTCACCAGGATCTGGCCCGCGATACGGGCGTGGTGCTGCCGCTAGACGAGGCGACACGTGTCGCCGACGCGATTGTGCGCGTGTTCGTCGATAGCGGCGACCGCACCAACCGCAACAAGGCGCGGCTCAAATATGTGCTCGACGATTGGGGCCTCGACAAATTCCTGGCGGCGGTCGAGGACAAGCTCGGCGGCAAGCTCGCCCGGATCGAACATGATCATGTCAAGCCGCGCCCCGAAGCCGACCGCATGGCCCATCTCGGCGTGCATCCGCAAAAGCAAGTGGGGCGCAACTGGATCGGCCTCGTACTGCCCGTGGGCAAGCTCACGGTGGAACAGATGCGGGGCATCGCAGCAATTGCCCGTGAGCTCGGCGATGGCGATATCCGCCTCACCGTTTGGCAGAATTTGCTGATCTCCGGCATCGCCGACGCCGACGTGTCCGAGGCGGTAACACGTATCGAGGCGCTGGGCCTTTCGGCCAAGGCCACGGCGATCCGCGCCGGTCTCGTCGCCTGCACCGGCAATACGGGCTGCAAGTTCGCCGCGGCCAATACCAAGGGCACGGCCGAGGCGATCGCTGCTCATGTCGAGAGCCGGCTCGAACTCGACCAGCCGGTCAACATCCATCTCACCGGCTGCCACCATTCTTGCGCCCAGCACTACATCGGCGACATCGGCCTCATCGCCGCGCAAGTTCCGGTCAATGACGACGGCGACACGGTGGAAGGTTTCCACATCGTGGTCGGCGGCGGTACCGGCCCGAACGCCAAGATCGGCCGCGAGCTCACCCGCGACGTGAAGAAAGAGGACTGCCCCCAGAAGGTGGAGCAGCTGTTGCGCGTCTATTTGGCTCACCGTGCGAGTCCGACCGAGCCGTTCTTGGCCTTCGCCAATCGTCACGACACCGAGGCTCTGAACGAACTCCTGGAGGAGCAGGCCGCATGACCATGCAGTCGCCCCCGCCTCCCACGCCGCTGATCCCGGAGTCGGCACCCTTCAGCCAGGAGCAGCGCGCGTGGCTCAACGGCTTCTTCGCCGGGCTGCTGTCGCTCGATGCCGGCGCGACGCCGGTTGCCGCCGGTTCGGTGTCCCTCCCGGGCCAAGACGCAGACGATGACGAGGCCCCGTGGCACGACCCCGCCATGTCGCTCGACGAGCGCATGAAGCTTGCCGAAGGCCGCCCGCTGAAGCGGCGCATGATGGCGGCGATGGCGCAACAGGATTGCGGCCAGTGCGGCTCGTCCTGCGAGGAGTATTCCGCGTCGATCGCCGAGCAGGCGGAGCCGCGCCTCAATCTCTGCGTGCCGGGCGGCAAGGCCACCGCGCGCATGCTGAAGACCCTCGTGGAAGAGATGGGCGGCGGCGTGATCGACCCGGAGGAGCACGCGGCCAAAGAGGCGGCGCGTCCACCGAAGTCCGACGACTTGCGCGCCGGCCACTGCCGCGAGAGTCCGGTGACTGCGACCTTCGTGTCGCGGACGCGGCTCAACGGCGAGGCCTCGGTGAAAACCACCAATCATATCGTCATCGACCTGTCGGAGAGCCGACTCGACTACGAGGTTGGCGATAGTCTTGGCGTGTTCGCGGTGAATGACCCGGCACTCGCCGACGCGATCATCGCGGCGATCGGTGCGCCGGCTGATTTCCCGGTCATGGACAAGACGCTGCGCGAGATGCTGATCGAGGATACCGCGCTGGCGCCGGCGCCGGACGAGCTATTCGAGCTCATCTCTTATCTTACCGGCGGAGAGCGGCGGAAGAAGGCGCAGGCACTTGCCAAGGGCGAAGACCCGGACGGCGATGCCGACACGCTCGACGTGCTTGCCGCGCTAGAGAAGTTTCCCGGAATCCATCCCGATCCGGAAGCTTTCATCGAGGCGTTAGAACCGCTGCAGCCGCGCCTCTACTCGATCTCGTCGTCGCCCAAGGCAGACCCAGGCCGGGTGTGCCTGACGGTGGATGCGGTGCGCTATCAGATCGATGGCCGCTTGCGCGAGGGGCTGGCCTCCACCTATCTCGACAACCGCGTCGCACCCGGCGATCCGCTCAAAGTCTATGTGCAGAAGGCCCATGGCTTTGCCCTGCCGCAAGACGGCGCCACCCCGATCATCATGGTCGGCCCGGGCACCGGCATCGCGCCGTTCCGCGCCTTTCTGCAAGAACGGCTGGCGACGCAGGCGACCGGTGGCGCCTGGCTGTTCTTCGGTCATCAGCGCAGCGCTTGCGACTTCTTCTATCGCGACGAGTTGGAGGGCCTCCAAAGCACCGGTGCGCTGTCGCGCCTATCGCTCGCCTGGTCGCGCGAGGGCGACAAGAAGGTCTACGTGCAGGACAAGATGCGCGAGGAGAGCGCGAAGCTCTTCGCTTGGCTCGAGCGCGGCGCGCACTTCTACGTATGCGGCGATGCCCAGCGCATGGCCAAGGATGTCGACACGGCATTGGCCGACATTGTCGGCACCTGCGGCAACAAGACCCCGGAGGACGCGCGGGCCTATGTGAAGGCGCTGCGTGCATCGGGCCGCTACCAGACCGATGTCTACTAGGGCCCGCCACATGGATTTGTCGCTGACCGTCCCCCCCGTGCGAACAACCTGTCCTTATTGTGGGGTCGGCTGCGGCGTGCTGTCGAGCCCGGACGGCAACGGCGGCACGAATATCACCGGCGACCCCGAACATCCGGCGAATTTCGGGCGACTCTGCTCCAAGGGCTCGGCGCTGGGTGAAACACTGGGCTTCGACGGCCGGCTGCTTCATCCCATGATGCGCGCAGGGGCCGGCTTGCTTGAACAGACGTCATGGGATGCCGCGCTCGACCGGGTAGCGCGCGGATTCCGCGAGGTTCTCGACCGCCACGGTCCCGATGCCATCGCCTTCTATGTCTCCGGCCAACTGCTCACCGAGGACTATTACGTCGCCAACAAGCTGATGAAGGGCTTTCTCGGCTCTGGCAATATCGACACCAATTCGCGGCTTTGCATGTCGTCCTCCGTTGCCGGGCACAAGCGGGCCTTCGGTGCCGACACGGTGCCGGGCTGCTACGAGGATCTCGATCAGGCCGACCTTCTGGTGCTCACCGGCTCCAACGCGGCTTGGTGTCATCCGGTGCTCCACCAGCGCATGGTCACGAACCGGCGCGAGCGGAACGCACGTATCGTCGTCATCGATCCGCGGCGCACGGCCACGGCGGAAGATGCCGACCTTGTGCTCCTGATCGCGCCAGGGACCGACGGCGTCTTGTTCTCCGGTCTGTTTACACATCTCGCCGCGCATGAGCGGCTCGACCGCGACTTCATTCGCGACTGCACCAGCGGCTTTGCCGCGGCGCTCGCCCGTGCCCGAGATATCGCACCCGATCCCGAGGCTGTTGCCGCGACCTGCGGGATCGCGGTCAAGGACGTGATCACTTTCTTCGACTGGTTCCGCGTCACGGAGAAAGTGGTCACACTCTATTCGCAAGGCGTGAACCAATCGGTTCAGGGTACCGACAAGGTCAACGCCATCATCAACTGCCATCTCGCCACGGGCCGCATCGGGCGCTCCGGCATGGGCCCCTTCTCGCTGACGGGTCAACCGAACGCCATGGGCGGGCGCGAAGTGGGCGGTCTCGCCAATCAGCTCGCCGCGCATATGGATTTCGAGCCCGAGAGCGTGGACAGGTCCGGCGCTTCTGGACGCCCCGGCCATGGCAACCGCCCCGGGCCTGAAAGCCATGGATCTGTTCGATGCGATCGAGGATGGCCGCATCAAGGCCCTGTGGTGATGGCAACCAATCCGGCTGTCAGCCTGCCGCGCGCCGATGCCATGCGTGCGGCACTACGCAAGCTCGACCTCTTTGTGGTGTCCGACGCGGTGGCATCCAACGACACGATCGCCTCGGAGCCTCATGTGCTCTTGCCGGCCGCGGCTTGGGGCGAGAAGGACGGCACGGTCACCAACTCCGAGCGGCGTATCTCGCGGCAGCGCGCCTTCCTGGTGCCGCCGGCGGAAGCCAAGCCCGACTGGTGGATCGTCTGCGAGGTGGCCAAGCGGCTCGGCTTCGGCAAAGCCTTCGGCTACCGCTATCCGTATGAGATCTTCCGCGAGCACGCGGCGCTCTCGGGCTTCGAGAATGACGGTAGCCGCGACTTCGACCTCGGCGGCTTGGATACGGTCTCGCCAAACGCCTACAACGCCCTTGCCCCGGTTCAATGGCCGCCTCCGGCAATGACACCGCCGGGCAGAAGCGGCTCTTCGCCAATGGCCGGTTCTACACGCCCGGCGGCCGCGCCCGCTTCGTGCCCATCGATCCGCCGCAACTCGCGGAGCTTTGCACCGGGACCTATCCTTATTTCCTCAATACGGGGCGCGTGCGCGATCACTGGCACAGCATGACGCGCACGGGGAAGTCCCCGCGCCTCGGCGGTCATATCGATGAGCCGTTCGTCGAGCTATGTCCCGCCGATGCCGACAGGCTGGTCCTCACCGAGGGCGGGCTAGCCCGGCTGACCTCGGCTCATGGCAGCGCGGTCTTACGGGTGCGGGTCAGCGATGGACAGCGACCTGGCGAAGTCTTCGCACCAATCCATTGGAACGGCGAGACGGCGTCCGATGCGCGGCTGGGGGCGCTCGTCCATCCGGCGCGCGACCCCCATTCCGGCCAGCCGGACATGAAGCGACGCCGGTCGCTATCGCGCCGGTGCGGCTCGCCGCTCATGGTTTTATTTTGTCTCGCGCGCCGCTCGCGCTTCCCGATGATTTCTGGTGGGCGCGCGCATCCGTTCACGGCGGCACGCTGACGCGCTTCGCCACGGACGCGCCCGCGGACGGATGGCAGGCTTTGGCGCATCGCCTGCTCGGCGCCGGCGGCGCCGTCATCGAGCTGCATGACGAGACCCAGCAAACTTATCGCGCGGCTTGCGTGCGGGACGAGCGGCTCCACGCCTGCCTCTACCTGGCGGACGGCGCGCGCCCCCTGCCTGGGCTGGACTGGCTCAAGCAGCAACTCGGCGCGGCCAAGCTCGACAAGGGCGCGCGGAAGGCGCTGCTGGCGGGTCGCGCACCGGACGGCATGGCCGATACGGGTCCAGTGATCTGCGCCTGCTTCGGCGTCGGCCTCGCGACGATCCAAGAGCTCATTGCGAGCGGCGCAGCCGTGTCGGTCGAGGCGGTCGGACAGCATCTCAAGGCGGGGACCAATTGCGGCTCCTGCCAGCCGGAAATCAAGAAGCTCATCACGACAATGAACGGGGGATGTGTCTTAGCGGGCGCCGAAGCGTAACGCCGTCGCGGGCGAACCCCCGCCAGGGCGAAGAGAAACAACAACAGAATTGGGTGGCGAAAAATGTCAGTTCGGATTTTGCAGGGTATGGGCCGGGCACGTTTTCTCATGGCGGGGGTATCGCTCGTTCTCGCGGTTGGGGCCGCGGGGAGTTCGGCGGTTGCGCAGAGTGCCGACTACGATCCGCAAGTGGGCGCCGAGACCGGGCCGTATCCGGCGCCGCATACGGGCA
>NZ_LPWF01000016.1 GCF_001723305.1 Methyloceanibacter superfactus | reverse complement strand
GCGGGAATTGCCGTCCGCGATGAGCCCATCTGTCCCGCGCCGTCCTCGGGCGCCGGACCCCGTCCCGCGATCAAGACGCCTCGCGAAAGCGCCCCTCAGAAGACAAGGTGGAGTGAGTGTAAGGCAGGTTTTCGGGGCGGGGATATCTTTTGGCGCAGCGGCGCTCGGGACCCGTCTAGGAGGGTCCGCGCGAAGGTGGAGGCGGACGGGATCAAGGCCTTCTGGTCCTAAGCGCTGTCGGACCGCCGCGCGGTGACGACCAAAGGCCGGTTTCCACTCCATCGATCCGGGGAAGCTCACGATGGCGCCCAATTTCGCGGAGGAATGCGCCGCGCAGAGATCTAGACGAGAGGCCGCAAGGCGATCCAACTGAAGAACAGCAAGACGACCATGAGCACGGCGATCGTCAGCGGCTTGTTCCTGAACGCCGGCCCCACCCATTGGGATCGCCCGTTGAAGATGAGAAGCGCGAGCGCGAGGACCGGGAACAAGAGCGCGCCCGTCACCGCATAGGCCAATTGGATGTCGCGAAAACCCCAAAACAGTCCGGCCATCGGCACGGTGGCGATGAGGAGGAGATAGGCGCGGTAGGGCGCGGCCTGCGTATCGACGCGCGTTGACGCGTCGGAGACGCCGCCTTTCAGCAACCCCCAGCAGTCGGCGAAAAGATAGGGAACCGACTGCCAGACGCCGAGCAGGCTCGAGAACACCGCGCCGAGCGCGCCGACGAGAAAGAGCCATTTGCCGACCGGCCCCATGACCTCCTCGAGCCGGCTCGACAGCGTGACCAGCAGCTTGGCGCCCGAGCCTTCGATGCTGATGCTCGAGCCCACGATGACCATGGCGAGGCCGAAGACAGCGGTCAGGAGATATCCCGTAGCGAGATCGATACGGCACACGCGCAGATCGTCCGGCTGCGTCCGCCCTTCCTCGCGCAACCAATAGCCGTAGCAGAGCACGGTCAGCGTGCCGCCGACGCCGCCGATCAAAGCGAGTGTCCAGGACAGCCCCTGCCCGCCCGCATCCGGAATGCGCGGGACGAACAGACCCTCGAGGACGGGCAGCGTGCCGGGCCATAAAAGCCCCGCCGCGAGGACGACGGTGACGAGCATGACGACGATGCAGGCGCGCATCACGGCCTCGAACAGCCGGTAGCCTCCGAACCAGACAAGCACGAGGCCGGCGAGACTTGCCGCGATGCCGAACACGACCTTGCCGCGCGCCGCATCCTCGAACACCGGCAGCATGGCGTGCAGCGTGACGCCCGTCGCGCTCATCAACGCCGACCCGACGAAGAAGGACCACAGCAGGAGATAGGGCAGGAACAGCCAGACGACGCCACGGCCGAGACGGCCGACGGCGCCCTCGATCAGCGTCTCGCCCGTCGCCAGCTGCCAGCGCGCGAGCCCCTCGGTGACCACGAACTTGAAGAAGGCGCCGACGACGACGGCCCACAGCACGGCCGTGCCGAGCAATCCACCGACGAAGCTGCTCGTGGCGAGATCGCCGGCGCGACGCCGGTCGCGGCGAGCAACAACCCAGGCCCGATCATGAGAATGAGCGGGGCGCGCGATGGCGATGCGCGTCCTGGCATCGGCTCGGCCGCCTTCCTGAAGCCTTACGGCCGCTTGCAGATCGGCAACGGCTCCGGTTTCGCCGGCGGATGATCCTTCTTATACGCAACCAGCGCCGGCTCGACCGTCTCTCGCGGCCAGAAGTTGGGCGCGCCGATCTCCGCCAGGCAGGACGCGTTCCAATAGAGCCCGGCACGCGCCGGCGATTGGCCGGCCTTCACCGCGCGTCCCACGGCCACGATGTCCCGCGCTTCGGGATAAATATAGACCGTGGTCGGCCTGTTCTCCGCCAGCGGCAGAATCTTCGCGGAGTCCGACGCGGGCCAGCTGGTGCAGCCATTGCTGCGCCCGGCGCCGTAGTCGATCAGCTTGCCGTAAGGCACGTAGCCGTCCTCGTCCGCGTAGGGGCTGCTCGGATATTTCATCCGGCAGATCCACGACACGATCAGGCCGGGATGGCCGCCGATGGCGCGCGCCCGGGCATTCGCGGTATCGCCCTCGCCCTCGAACTGTAGGAACGAGCGGACCAGCGGCTGGTAGCTTCCGTCCGCGCGGTAATAGCCCTTGAAGGATGTCCTGGTCTCCGCCGTCACATAGCCGCCGCCGGTCGTCAGCTTGGAATTCTCCGCATTGCTGAAATTCTTGGCGCAGCGCACGCTGTTCGAGAGATCGGCGACACCCGGCAGATTGCGGCCGCTGCCGTGGCCGGACGGCACCGCGCGGAACGTCTTGTTGGCTTCGCAGATGACATAGAACCGGCGCCCCGAGACGGCCGGACGCGTGGCGTCGAAGGCGAAATAGCAGGCATTGTCGACAGCGCCTTCGCGAACCTTTTGCAGATAGAACGCCCGTGCTCGGCGGAGCACCAGCCCCGAGATCTGTCCGTCGCCGTCGCCCACATGAGCTTGCAGCCAGGGCGGAATACCCGGCGCGGACGGCGCGGCAGGCGACGGCGGCACCGGCGCGGCCGGAACGGGCGCGACGAGCCACGGCAGATCCTCGGCGAAGGCTCTAGGCGAGCCCGGCAAGGCGCAGAACGCAGCCAGCGCAAGGAGACTGAGAAGGAGAGATGACATCCGCATAGGATCGAATCCCCTCATCGATCCGATTTTCGATGGTGCCCCGAGCATCCCGCCCTAGGCGCCCCAACCGGTCCAGATCATCAGGAAAATTATTGTCTAATCTGAGACGTTAGGGCGGAGTGCTTAATCGGGCCTAAACGGCGGCGGCCCTGCCTCAGCGCGCGGGGGATCGCTTCTCGACCGGCCCCAAGACCGCGGAAGCCTCCATATAGCCGGTGACGCCCGGCCGCCACAGTAGGTCGTCATCCCGGAGCTCGCCGCGCTTCGCTTGCCGCCGCAGCTCCTCGTAAGTGAACGGGCCCGAGCGCGTGCCCCCGCGCGACACATGCCAGATGCGCTCGAAGATGTCCTCGCCCATGCGCTCGTCCTCGGTGGGCGCCCGTGCCTTCAAATGCGACCGGACGCGGTCGAGAAAGCGGTCCCGCAATTTCAACTGCCCCGCCTTGGAGCCGAAGGCGCGGAACGCGCGCACGCTGATCCCAAGCCACACGCCTAAGTAAAACGGCGGACTCGGATAAAGACGCTCCCAAGCGACTGGTGCGTAGAGCGCCAGGAGATAGCCGGCCAAGGCGAACAGCGCGCCCCACACGATGGGAGAAACGAGAAAGCCGGGGACCGCGCGCCAGCGCAAGCGCCCCTGCACCGCCCACAAGACGGCGCGGGGCAGCGCATAGAGAAGCGGCAGGGCGATCGCGTGGAACGAGAGCGCGCCGAGAACATAGCCAGCGGCGAAGAGGCCGGCTTCCTCGGCTAGAAATCGTACGAGGTCCCAGTCCATCGGCGATCCTAACCTGCCAAATAAGGCCGGGTTCGGGTCAGAGGCGCGTTCCCCCCTACTCCCACTCGATCGTGCCGGGAGGCTTGGAGGTGATGTCGTAGACGACGCGGTTGATGCCGCGCACCTCGTTGCTGTTGCGGGGGCCCGGCTGCTAAACATCCAGCCATGTTCGAACCCATCCTGATCCTTGTCGATGCCGATGCCTGTCCCGTAAAAGACGAGGTTTTTCGGGTCGCCGCAAGATACGCGGTCAAGACCATCGTCGTTTCCAACGCCTATATGATGCTGCCGAAGGACGCGAACATCGAGCGCGTGATCGTCGATCAGGGCCTCGACATTGCCGACGATTGGATCGCGGAGCGGGCCCGCCCCGGCGTGATCGTGGTGACAAACGACGTGCCCCTCGCCCATCGCGCCCTCACTGCGAAGGCCGAGGCCATCGCACCGAACGGCAAAGCCTTCACCGACGCTTCCATCGGCATGACCCTCGCCATACGCGATCTGATGACCGATTTGCGCTCGGCGGGCGAGATCACGGGCGGCCCGCGGCCGTTCTCGAAGGCTGACCGCTCGGCCTTCCTCCAGGCGCTCGATGCGGCGATCGTGCGCCTGAAGCGCAGCGGTCACCCCACGGATCAGCCCGGCGCGTGATGCGCGCCGCTAAGAGGGATCACTCCCACTCGATCGTGCCGGGCGGCTTGGAGGTGATGTCGTAGACCACGCGGTTGATGCCGCGCACCTCGTTGATGATGCGCCGGGCGGCGTGCCCCAGAAACTCGTGGGAGAAGTCGTAATAGTCCGCCGTCATGCCGTCGGTCGAGGTGACGGCGCGCAGCGCGCAGACGAAGTCGTAAGTGCGCGCATCGCCCATGACGCCCACGGTGCGCACGGGCAGCAGCACGGCGAAGGCCTGCCAGATCGCGTCGTAGAGGCCGGCCTTGCGGATCTCGTCGAGATAGATGGCGTCGGCCTGGCGCAGAATCTCCAGCTTCTCTTGCGTGATCTCCGCCGGGAATGCGAATGGCAAGCCCGGGCCCGGGAATGGATGCCGGCCGACGAAGGCTTCGGGAAGACCGAGCTCGCGGCCGAGCTTACGCACCTCGTCCTTGAACAACGCGCGCAACGGCTCGACCAGTTTCAGCTTCATGGTCTCGGGCAGGCCGCCGACATTATGATGTGACTTGATGGTGACGGAGGGACCGCCCGTCGCCGACACGCTCTCGATCACGTCCGGATAGAGCGTGCCTTGGGCCAGGAACTCGGCGTCCTCGAGCTGCTCGGATTGCTCCTCGAACACTTCGACGAACAGCCGGCCGATGATCTTGCGCTTGGCTTCCGGATCGGAGATGCCGTCCAGCGCGCGCAAGAAACGCTCGCTCGCATCCACATGGATCAGCGGAATGTTGTAGGTGCCGCGGAACAGATCGACGACTTGGCGAGCCTCGTCTTGGCGGAGCAGTCCGTGATCGACGAAGATGCAGGTGAGCTGATCGCCGATCGCCTCGTGGATGAGAAGCGCGGCGACCGCCGAATCCACGCCGCCCGACAGCCCGCACACCACCCGGCCCTCGCCCACCTGATCGCGGATGCGCGCCACCTCCGCCTCGCGGAACTGCGCCATGCTCCAATCGCCGTCGCAGCCGGCGATCTCGCGTACGAAGTTGGCGATGAGCGCCGCGCCCTTCGGCGTGTGCACCACTTCGGGATGGAACTGGACGCCGAACAGCTTGCGACTGTCGTCGGCGATGGCCGCAAACGGCGCGCCGGTCGAGATGCCGACGGCGCGGAAGCCCGGCGGCAGCTTGGTCACCCGGTCGCCGTGGCTCATCCACACTTGCGCCCGCTCCCCCTCGGCGAACACGCCGGCAAAGAGCGGCGTCTCGTCGATGATTCTGAGCTCGGCGCGGCCGAACTCGCGCTCGCGTCCCGCTTCCACCTGACCGCCCAGCGCCGCGACCATGGCCTGCTCGCCATAGCAGATGCCGAGCACCGGCACGCCCGCGGTGAACAGGGCTTTGCCGGCGCCGCGCGGCGTGCCGGTCTCATGCACCGAAGCGGGACCGCCGGACAGGATGATGGCGCGTGGCAGAACGGGACCGAGGGCGGCTTCGGCCTTGTCGAAGGGCACGATCTCCGAGTAGACCCCCGCCTCGCGCACCCGGCGCGCGATGAGCTGGGTCACCTGGCTGCCGAAATCGACGATCAGCACCCGGTCCTGGGAGCCGTCGGGGGCCGGGTCTTGGGGCTCTTCGACTGAAATCTCGCTCACATCCGTCATGGCCGGTGGTTATAGCAGGGAACCCGAGTCGGCAATGCCGCTTGTGCCGGAAACGGCCCCATGCGATTTCCGCCTTATGAGCCAGTCCGAGCACGACGCCGAGGCGCGCCTGCGGGGCCAGATCGAGGCCTATCATGACGCGGCACTTGCCTATGCCTGCGTGAAGCTCGGCCTGCCGGAGACCATGGGGGAAAGCGCCTGGACGGCGGAGGATCTGGCCAAGGCGCTGGACCTCTCGGCCCCTCATCTCCTGCGCACCTTGCGCGGGCTGGTGACCATCGGCCTCTGCGCCGAGCAGCCCGGCGGGCGTTTCGCGCTGACCGAGACCGGCCGCGCGCTGGCGCCGGACGCCCACTCAACCTTGCGCGAGAAGCTGCTGATCGTGGTCGAGCAATATTGGCGTCCCTGGGCGAACCTCGCCGCTTGCGTGAAGACGGGCACCCCCGCCTTCGAGCAGGTGTTCGGCGAGTCTGTCGGCGCCTGGCGGCGGTCCCATCCGGAAGCCGGCGCCGTGTTCGAGGCTTATGTGGAAGGCGAGACCTTCGCGCAAAGCCAGCCCATCGTGGACGCGCTCGACCTTGCCGGGGTGAAGACCGTGGCCGAGATCGGCGGCGGTCATGGCGCACTCCTCGCCGCCGTGCTCCTGGCGCATCCGCACGCGAATGGCGTGCTGATGGACGTGCCCCACAAGCTCTCAGGCGCCCGGGTCTATCTTCAGTCCGATGGGCTGGCCGGCCGCGTCGGGCTCATGGCCGGCGACATGCTGCAGGCCATGCCCGTCGAGGCGGACCTCTATCTGTTGAGTCCGTGCTCCAGCAGCATGACGATGCGCCAGCCCGCGCCATCCTGGAGAACTGCCGCAAAGCCATGAAGTCCGGCGCCAGGCTCGTCGTCATCGAGCGGCTCTTGCCGGAGCACGCCACCGACGACCCCGCCGCGGTCATGCTCGACCTCCACATGATGGCGATCACCGGCGGCAAGGCCCGCACCGAGTCCGAGATCAGAGCGCTGATCGGCGATGCGGGCCTCTCCCCCGCCGATCTCTCCGCCACCCGGACCGGCCTCTCCCTCATCGCGGCGACCCGCCCGTGAATCAAAAAACCCCGGCCTTTGGGCCGGGGCTTTCTGTCGTCGCAGCGTGTCTCAGCGGCTAGTCCGCGGGCGCGCAGGTCCCGGAAGCATCGTCCCAAACCATGCCAGCGTCCTCGCAGCTCGCTTGATCCGTGGGCGCGTCCTGAGCGAACGCGACAGACGAGGCAAACGGAGCCGCTAGGCCCAATGCAAGAAGCATCGCAACCAGACTTTTCATTGACGTTATTCCTAGATGAAGACCGCCGGAAACCGGCCAACTCGACGCTTACGAGCGGATTTTGACAACGTCAAGTCCGAACTGCGGCGAGGGGCGTACGCTTTGCCGCTGCAATTGCGGCGGGCCGTTCGGGCGCCGAGCGGGACCAAAAACCGCTCCGCCCCGGCGGCAACAAAATCCGCGAACAGATTCAAAGGAATCGTGAAATCGCCTTGCCCCCGGAAGCGCCATGGCGCCTGACACCCGGACGGCTTATGCTGAAAACCACTGGCGGCGACAGGATACTGACGGCGATGCGAGGCTGGGTGGCGGGTTTGACCTTGGCCTTCGGCATGGCCGCCGCAAGCGGAACGCTCATCGCCTATAGCGGCCCGGACTACGCCAAGCTCAAGGCGCTGCTGCCGCCGGGACCGGACGCGGCGCTCTGCCTCTCCCGAACCTACGACGCGGATCACTTGAACAAGCATAAGCAGCAGCAGGTCACCGCGCTCGTGCTCCTCATCCGCTATGTCGTCTTGAGCGATGACGACGCGATCCTCGTCGCCACCGAAGACGGCGGCATCAGGAAGCAGCACTTCCGCTACGACTTCACGTTGGCGGCGAAGGTCAGAGACCGGCGCGAGACCCTTTACGCCGAGCGGCGACAGCGCCTTCGGAGGAGGCGATCGGCTGCGGCGTGGAATGTGACGGCGGCGGCATCGAGGTCGAGCCGGTCGCGGGCGGCGATGGCGCGGTCCTCGTGCGGCTCGAGCGCATCCGCATGACGCAAGGCTGCAGCGAAGGCGACGCCGTCGACCTCGAAGGCGACGTGGACGACAAGGTCTTCAAGCTGAGCACGGCGCCCCGATCCCTGTGCGACGCCATGCAAAGCCGCGCCGCGAAGGCGCTGCAATGACTCGCGCTTCCGCTTGAGGGAAGCGCTAGCCTGTACGCTCGAAGACGGCCACGAAGAACCCGTCGGTCCCGTGGCTGAGCGGCGTCATCAGCAGCGTCTCCTCCGCCCGTCGGCCGAGGGCGGCGCGCCGATGGCAGGGCGGCCTCCCAGGCCGCGCGCCACGGCACGAGCTTGAAGTCGGCATGACGCGCGAGAAAGGCGTCGACCTGGCCGCGATTTTCCGGCGGCAGCACCGAGCAGGTCACATAGACGAGACGCCCGCCCGGCTTGACCAGCGGCGCGCCGAGATCGAGCACGGCCCGCTGCTCGGCGCAGCGCGCCTCCAGCATCTCCGGCGACAACCGCCATTTGGCGTCGGGCCGCCGCCGCCACACGCCGGACCCCGTGCACGGCGCATCGATGACCACCAGATCCATCTTGCCGTCGAGCGCGGTCAGCGCATCGGGCTCGCCGGCGCCGAGCACCTGGATGTTGCGCGCACCCGCCCGCTTCAGCCGCTCGAAGATCGGCCGCAAGCGAACCCGGTCGGAGTCGTAGGCATAAAGCTGTCCGGTGTTTTGCATTAGCCCTGCGAGCGCCAGCGTCTGTAGCCGCCCGCGCGCGCGCACAGATCGATGACCTGCTGGCGCGGACCCGCGCCGCTGAGCAGCGCGGCAAGCTGCGAGCCCTCGTCCTGCACCTCGAACCAGCCTTTGCCGTGCGCGGCGTCCGCCTCAACATTGGGGCTACGCCCCGGCCCCGCCCCTTGCGCGATCCGCACCCCAAGCGGCGAATGAGGGGTCGGCATGGCATCTAGGCGGTGAAGCGCCTTCAGCACCTTCTCCCGCGTGGCCTTCAGCGTGTTGACCCGGAGATCGACCGCGCGCGCGCCGCGAGCGCCGCGCCTTCAGCCGCTGCGCGCTCCCCGAACGTTTCCACAAAAGCCGCATCGAGCCAGTCCGGAAAGTCGCCCCGCACATGAGCCGGCGCATCGTCGGGGAGATGACGCTTCACGCCCGCGAGCTCGGTCTCGGACAGCGGCGGCGGCGCGAAGCGGCTGCCGTCGCACAAGGCCACTACCGCATCGGGCGTCATGCCCCAGCCTGTGACGAGCGTGCGCAGCACGAGCGCGCGCGGGGTCTCCTCCCCCATGGCGGCGGCGCAGGACGCGCGCTTGCGCAAACAATCGAACACCAGATTGCCGATCGCCGCGCGGTCGCCCGAACCGGCAAATCTGTGGCCGAGCCCCCAATCCTTCAGAGCCTCGGACGCGGGCCGCTTGCGTTGCGCAATATCGGCGAGCACCTCGATGGCCGCGCTCGCCCGCGCCGCTGGGGTCATCAGGCCGCCTGGAACAGGATGACGCGGGCGATGACGATCACCCACATCAGCGCCAGCGCGATGGCGCCGATCAGGAAGACCGGCGTGCGGTGGCTGAGCCGGTTCGAGGTCACATGGATAGTGGCGTGCACGATGCGCGACACGACGAACATCCACATCAGCACATAGAGCGTGACGTCGAGGGTCCGCGTGATCAGCGCCAGCAGCACCACCACGTAGAACAACACCGGCATCTCCACGGAATTGTGGAAGGCATTGCTGATCTGGAGCACGCGCGGCGGCCAGTTCGGCTCGCGCAGCGCGATCTGCTCCGGCTTCACTTCGCCCCGCCGCACCGCCCGGAGCCGGAGAATGATGGTCCAGAACAAGAGCACGAAGGTCAGCGCGACCTGGACGAACATCGGCATCAGAATAGCTTCGATCGACATTGGGTCCCCTTCATGTGCCGCGAACAAGCGACCGAGCGACAACCCGGCGCGGAGCCCTTATACGCTGTGGGACGCCATCTGTAAGCCGGGGCACGAAACCGCATGTCATCCAGACCGATGCTCACCTATCCGCTCGCCTTCCTGGCCGGTGCCATCGGCGCCGTGCTCGGCTGGTTCCTGACAGGGTTCGCGGCAAGCTACCTCGCCGGGCTCGCGGGCGTCTCGGACATGGAAGGCGGCCGCGCTATGTTCGCCTTTTGGGGCGTGGGGCCCTTTGGCGCCCTCGCCGGCCTCGTCCTCGGCGTCTTGATCGTGCTGCGCTATCAGGGCGGCTACCGGGGGCTCGCGGGCCTCGCCGGCCGCACGGCCGCGGTGGTCATCGGCCTTGCCGCCGCCACCGGCCTGGGGCTCTGGATCTACAGCCTCTCGGGCGATGTCCTCGTCACGAACGGACCGGCCCCGCGGCTCGCCTTCGAGATCCGGTTTCCACCCGATGCCGTTCTCCCGGCCAAGCTCGAGGGAGTGGGGGTCGATCTCGATACCGACAAGAACTCCATGCCCGCCGCCTATTTGCGGACCGGCAGCGACGGCACGCGTCCGGTGCTCTCCGGCGTGGTGGAGCTCTATTTCCGCACGAGCCACCGCATCGTCGTGCTGCGCGTCAAGGGCGAGCCGGACCGGCTGTTTCTCCTGAAGCTTGCAAGCAATCCTTCCGCATCGGCAGAATTCGGGGCTTGGCAGCCGGTCGATCATGTCGCCGACCGGCCGGACGGCGCGCTGCGCCGGGGAACGAAGGAAGACGGCTACGAGATCCGATATCTGGTCGAGCGCAATTAATTGCCAAATTGCTTGGTAAACATGGACGGATGTTCAATTGACGCGACCCGCCGGGCCCTTCTACACCTAGCCCCAAAGAAAAAGTCCAAGCGTTCCCAAGGAGGTTTTCCATGCGCTTTCGCGCTTCCATGCTCATTTCCGCCGCAGCCGCCGCGCTTCTCGTCGCGGCCGTCCCGGCGTCCGCCGCCGAGGCGGAGAAAGATCCGTGCTTCGACGCCCACGGCTCGGTCAAGGAGGTGCTCGACGCCTGCGCCGACTTTATCGCCAAGGGCTCCGACGATACGAAGCTCCTGATCCGGGCCCACACCATCCGCGCCATGGGGCTGTCGGCGACCGGCAGCCTCGATGAGGCTCTGGACGAGATGACCGCCGCCGTCGAGCTCAACCCCAAGCGCGCCAATAGCTACTTCATGCGCGCGGCCGGTTACGACGCCAAGAAGGATTACGACAAGGCGATCGCCGATCTCGATACCGCTATCGGCATCAACGACGCGGACGCCGACTACTATCTGCTGCGCGGCACCGTCTACAGCCACAAGAACGATTTCGATAAAGCGCTTGTCGACATGAACAAGAAGGTCGAGCTCGATCCGAAGGCGACCAACGGCTATTCGAGCCGGGGCGCGCTCTACCGCAAGCGGAAAGAGTATGACTTGTCGATTGCCGACTATTCCGAGGTCATCAAGATCGACCCGAAAAGCACCCAGGGCTATATCGATCGCGGTTGGATCTACGTGCTCAACGACGACCTCGACAGTGCCGGGGCCGATTTCGACACCGCGCTGAAGCTGCAAGAGAACAACGCCATGGCGTTGGTCGGCCGCGGCGTGGTCAAGAGCCGCAAGGGCAAGCCCACCGACGGCAGCGCCGATCTCAAGATGGCGAACAGGCTCGAGCCTGGCATCTTCGACGAGGTCCGCAAGCTCGGCATCAAGTAGCCTCTCGCCTACCCCTCGCGCGGATAGTTGGGCGATTCCCGGGTGATGGTCACGTCATGCACGTGGCTCTCGCGGAAGCTCGCCGTTCGAGATGCGGATGAACTCGGTGCGGGTCTGGAACTCGGGGATCGTGCGCGCGCCGGTGTAGCCCATGGAGGCGCGCAAGCCGCCGATGAGCTGATGCAGCACGCTCCCGGCGGGGCCCTTGTAAGGCACCTGCCCCTCGATCCCCTCCGGCACCAGCTTCAGCGTGTCCTTGATCTCCTGCTGGAAATAGCGGTCGGCGGAGCCGCGCGCCATGGCGCTGATCGAGCCCATGCCGCGATAGGATTTGTATGAGCGGCCTTGATACAGGAACACCTCTCCGGGGCTCTCGTCGGTGCCGGCAAGCAGCGAGCCGAGCATGACGCAATCGGCGCCCGCGGCGAGGCGCTTGGCGAGATCGCCCGAATAGCGGATGCCCCCGTCGGAGATCACCGGCACGTCCGCCTTTTTCGCCACCTCGACCGATTCCAAGAGCGCGGTGAATTGCGGCACGCCGACGCCGGCGACGATGCGCGTGGTGCAGATGGAGCCGGGACCGATGCCGACCTTGATGGCGTCGGCGCCGGCATCGATCAGCGCGCGGGTGCCGTCGGCGGTGGCGACATTGCCGGCCACCACCTGCACGGCGTTCGAATGGCGCTTGATGCGCGCCACCTGATCGAGCACGAGCTGCGAATGACCATGGGCGGTGTCGACCACCACGAGATCGACGCCGGCATCGATCAGATGCTCGGCGCGGGCGAAGCCCGAATCGCCGACGGACGTGGCCGCGGCGACCCGCAAGCGTCCCTGCTCGTCCTTGCAGGCATGAGGATGAGCACGGGCTTTCTCGATATCCTTGACGGTGATCAGGCCGACGCAGCGATAATCGTTGTCGACCACGAGCAGCTTCTCGATGCGGTGCTGGTGGAGCAGCCGCTTGGCTTCTTCCATGTCGACATTGTCGGCGACGGTGACGAGCTTTTCCTTGGTCATCAGCTCGGCCACGCGTTGGGTCGGATTGGTGGCGAAGCGCACGTCGCGGTTGGTGAGGATGCCGACGAGCTTGCCGCCGACCCCGCCATTGCCCGCGGGCTCGACCACCGGAATGCCGGAGATCTGATAATCGGCCATCAGCTTCAACGCGTCGGCCAGGGTCTGCTCGGGGTTGATGGTGACCGGGTTCACCACCATGCCGGACTCGAACTTCTTCACCTGGGCCACTTCGGCGGCCTGCTCCTCGGGCTCGAGATTGCGGTGGATGACGCCGATGCCGCCGGCCTGGGCCATGGCGATGGCGAGCCGCGCCTCGGTGACCGTATCCATGGCCGAGGACAGGATGGGAATATTGACCGAGATCGACCGGGTGACGCGGGAGGTCACTTGGACCTCGTTGGGCAGGACTTCCGACGGACCCGGACGGATCAAGACGTCGTCGAAAGTCAGCGCCAGGGCGCTGTCGGGGAATCGGGAGCTATTCGAAGACTGCCCGTTGGGCATTGGCCAACCTCTTTTCGTCGGGCCTCTCGCGGTCTTGCGCAGTGCAATAAGCGGTGGCCGGTTGGCGGCTTCCTTTAGCAGCTTGTCCCGGGCTTGGAAAGCTGCCCGGCCCGGTTAACCCTCGCTGTCCACCGGTTCGGCCCGTTTGAGCCGCTTGCGCAGGCGCGGCACCGCAAAGCTCGCGAAGCTTTGGACCTTCACCTGCGGCAAGCGGTCCTCCCGATGGATGAGGCTGACCGGGATGGCCTCCGGCTCGAAATCCTCCAGCAGCAGGCGGAGCGAGCCGTCCGCCAGGCTCGGATCGGCCTGGTAGGACAGCACCCGCACGATGCCGAGCCCGGCCTTGGCCGCGTCGATGGCGGCATCCGCCGTGTTGACGATGAGCCGGGGCTCGACCGTCACACTCGCGGCTTTGCGGCCGGCGAAGGCCCACCGCTCCGCCGGCGTGAAGGTGTTGAAGCTGATGCAGTGATGCTGCGTGAGGTCTTTCGGCGTCTGGGGAGCGCCGGCCCGCGCCAGATAGGCCGGGCTCGCGCATGTCACGTAGCGCACGGTGCCGAGCTGCGTGGCGCGCATGGACGAGTCGGGCAAGTGCCCGATGCGGATGCCGAGATCGAGCCCCTCCTCCACCAGATCGACCACCCGGTCCACCAGCAGCATGCGCGCCGCCATGCGCGGAAAGGCGTCCAGATACGCCGTCACCACCGGCAGGACGTGCCGCCGCCCGAACACCACCGGCGCCGTGAGCGCCAGCATGCCTTGCGGCTCGGCCTGCTCGCCGGTCAGGCGCCGCTCGGCCGCGTCGAGATCCCCGAGCACGCGCCGGCAGGTCTCGAGATAGGCGCGCCCCGGCTCGGTCAAGGACAGCCGCCGCGTGGTCCGGGTGACGAGACGGACGTCCAGCGCCTCCTCGAGCGCCTTCAAATGGCGGCTGACCGTGGTGAGCGGCATGGCCAGCCGACGCCCCGCCGGCGACAAACCGCCCGCATCGGCGACGGCGACGAACACGCGCATGGCGGTGAGACGGTCCATTTAATCCTTCCGAAATATGGGACAATCACTTGAGAGATTAGAGGATACCGCCGCTAAACGGAATACGGCATAACAGCCCTCGCGAGCCGGCATCCGGCTCTTGAACCGCCAATGGAGGATCACGTGGCCAAGCTGAAGCTGTACGACCTCGAGCCGTCGGGGAATTGCTACAAGGTCCGGCTCTTCTGCGCGCTGCTCGGACTGGAGCTCGACCTCGTGCCGGTCGACTTCATGGCCGGTGCCCACAAGAAGAGTCCGCTCATCGACATGAACCCCTACGGCGACGTCCCCATCCTCGAGGACGGCGACGTGGTCTTGCGGGATTCCCAGACCATCCTCGTCTACCTCGCCAGGAAATTCGGCGGCGAGGACTGGCTGCCGACCGATCCCGTCGCCATGGCCGAAATCGTGGGCTGGCTCATGGTCGCCGAGAACGAGATCGCGCGCGGACCGGGCGATGCCCGGCTGCACGACAAGTTCGGTTACGCCATCGATGTCGAGCGCGCCCGCGAGAACGCCGCCCGCATTCAAGGTCTGCTCGAAGCGCATCTGAAGAAGAACGACTGGCTCGCGCGCAATCGCCCGACCATCGCCGACATCGCCTGCATGCCCTATGTCGCGCTCGGTCACGAAGGGGGCGTGTCGCTCGAGCCCTACCCCGCCATTCGCGCCTGGATCGGCCGCATCAAAGCGCTCCCCGGCTTCATCACCATGCCGCGCTCTAGAGAGCCTTCGCATGACGACCTGGATGGACATCGCCTTCTCGCCCGCGGTCAAGGACGCGCAGACCCGGCGCGGCTCCCGCCAAGCCTATGCCCGCATGGAGGCGAAGGGCTCGCAGCGGACGTTTCTCGACGCCGACCTCGCCGGTTTTATCGCGAGCATGCGGTCCGTCTATCTCGCCACCGCGAGCAGCAATGGCCAGCCCTATATCCAGCATCGCGGCGGACCGCCCGGCTTCCTGCGCGTCCTCGACGAGACCACGATCGCCTTCGCCGACTTCAGCGGGAACCGGCAATATATCTCCACCGGCAATCTCGCCGAGAATCCGAAGGCGATGCTCTTCCTCATGGATTACGCCACCGGCCATCGGGTGAAGATCTGGGGCACGGCCCGCGTGATCGAGGACGATCCGGACCTGATCGCCAGCCTGATGCCCGAGGATTACGGCGCACGCGGCGAAGCGGCGATCCTGTTCACCGTCGCCGCCTGGGACACCAATTGTCCGCAGCACATCCCGAAAATGCTCTTTGCCGAGGACGTGACCCGGCTTGCCGAACGCGTGCAATTGCTCGAAGCGGACAATGCGCGCCTGCGCGCGGCGCTTGCTGAGCACGCTTAGCCGCCGCGGGCGCCCTCGAGCGCAGCCGGCCTCACCCCATGTCCCGCGTCAGCCCTTGCGCGAGCCCGCAAGCGTGCTAAACATCGTCCATCGTCGAATAACGATGAACTGGAGAGACGATGGCTGCCGTCAAATTGCGCGACCCGGCGCCCCTCGCGCGCGTCCCGGCCGAGCATGAAAACATCGCGTCCCTGGCCAAGGCGCTGGGGCACCCTGCCCGGGTTGGCATTGTGCAGATGCTGCACGAGAAACAATCCTGCATCGGCTGCGATATCGTCGACGAAATCGGCCTCGCCCAGTCCACCATCTCCGAACATCTGCGCATCCTCAAAGCCGCCGGCATCATCACCGGGAGCATCGAGCGTCCGCGGGTCTGCTACTCGCTCAACGCTGCGGCTTTAGAGCCACTGCGGCACTTTCTCGATGACGTGGCGAAGCGTGCGGCCCGCCACCAATAACAACAAAGACTGAGGTCTCATGTCCACTTTCGAACGCTATCTCACTGTCTGGGTCGCGCTTTGCATCCTCGTCGGCATCGCACTCGGACATTTCTTTCCGGGCTTCTTCCAGACGGTCGGTGCGGCGGAAATCGCCCACGTCAACCTACCTGTCGCGGCGCTGATCTGGCTGATGGTCATACCGATGCTCATCAAGGTCGATTTCGGCGCGATCGGCAAAGTGCGTGAGCACTGGCGCGGGATCGGCGTGACACTGTTTATCAACTGGGCGGTCAAGCCGTTCTCGATGGCAGCTCTAGGCTGGTTCTTCATCGGCTATGTCTTCGCCCCCTATCTGCCCGCCGATCAGATCAACAGCTACATCGCCGGACTGATCGTGCTCGCAGCCGCGCCTTGCACGGCCATGGTGTTCGTATGGAGCAATCTGTCCCACGGCGAGCCGGACTTCACGCTGACTCAAGTGGCCTTGAACGACACGATCATGGTTTTCGCCTTCGCGCCGATCGTCGGGCTTCTGCTTGGGCTGTCGGCGATCACCGTGCCGTGGGAGACCCTGCTCCTGTCGGTCAGTCTCTATATTGTCGTGCCGGTGATCATCGCCCAACTCGTGCGCCGATTTGTCTTGGCAGATGGCAACGGCGAGGCGCTTACGCGGCTCCTATCGTTCCTGCAACCGCTATCGCTCGTGGCATTGCTCGCGACCCTCGTGCTCTTGTTTGGCTTCCAAGGCGAGCAGATCCTGGCCCAACCCCTGATCATCGCCATGCTGGCGGTACCGATCCTCGTTCAGGTCTATTTCAACTCAGGCCTTGCCTATCTCCTCAACCGCGCCGCCGGCGAGACCCATTCGGTCGCCGGCCCGTCGGCCCTGATCGGCGCCAGCAATTTCTTTGAGCTCGCCGTTGCCGCAGCGATCAGCCTGTTCGGCTTCCACTCAGGTGCTGCCCTGGCAACGGTTGTCGGTGTCCTGATCGAGGTTCCCGTCATGCTGTCCGTGGTCAAGATCGTGAACAGCAGCAAGGGTTGGTACGAGGCTGGAGCCGGCGTCCAACGTGTCGCGCGTGAGAGAGGAAGCGCCTGAGCGACAGGTCTCGATCGCGCCCCTTCTAGCAGCAGCTCGATGTCGCCTCGGACGGCTCCGCCGCATTGAACGGCAACGCCGTTCCCGGGCTCGCGCAGCCGGGGAAGATCCCGTAATGGGTCGAGAAGTCGCCGATGAAATCGAAATAGGGATGGAACCGCGTCTCGGCCAGCATGCGCCAGGAGTTGCCGCAGATCGGAAACACCTTGCCGCGCTCTATCGTGTGATGCTGGTCCAACGCGAAGGCTTGGCTCTCCTCGGCCACGCCGCCGCGATAGATGACCGCTTGGCCGTAATCCTCGCACGCCGGCTCCAGCCCATCGAGCTTGAACAGCCGGTAGGTGGCGGAGAAGAATTTCGCCTGGCCGAGCTTCTGCCGCATCGCCTCGTTCTCCACGGTGATCGGCCGTGAGGTGACGAGGCGCGGGTCGAGGAAGCCTGCCGCCTTCGCCATGGGCAAGAAGTCGTTCCAATAGAGCGCGCCGCCGAGACACTCGCCATAGAGCAACGGATCGGCGCGCACCTCGTCGGGCAACCGCCGGTCGCAATAGACATCGGCGAAATAGATCTCGCCGCCCGGCTTCAGCAGGCGATGTGCGCCGCGCAACACCGCGAGCTTGTCCACGCAGAGATTGATGACGCAGTTCGACACCACCACGTCGAAGGTCCCGGGCTCGAGATCCAGCGCGTCAAGCTTCTCAAGATAGCCTTTGAGGAAATGGACATTGGGCTTGGCATAGCCGAACTGCCGCATGTGCCAGTCTTTATGGGTCTCGGCCGTGGCGAGCTGCTCGTCGGTCATGTCGACGCCGACCACCTCGCCCCGCTCGCCCACCAGCTGCGAGATCAGATAGACGTCGCGCCCCGAACCCGAGCCGAGGTCGAGCACGCGGCAATCTCGCAGCGCCGACGGGATGACGATGCCGCAGCCGTAATATTTCGACCGCACCTCCTCGTGCACGTTGGCGATGGCCGCCTCGAGATGGCCGGGCACTCCGCCGCCGTCGCAGCAGGCCGAGGTCTTGAGGTCCTGCGAGCCTTTCAGGATCTTGCCGTAATACTCCTTCACCACCTCGACATTCATGGCGCGCTCCCTGTTCGCCGCAACCGATCAATATGGGCACAGTTTAGCAAGAGTCGTGGGGCGGCAGCAGCACACGCCCAAGCACAGTCCCGTGAATGGCCGCGGCCTAGCCGTCCGCCGGCGCGCCGCGGAATCCGGTGGCCAGCACGTAGACTTCCGAGGAATCGGCGCGGGACGCCTTCGGCTTGACATGGGCCACCTTGGTGAAGCCTTGGCGCAGCCGCGTCACCAGTTCTTGGCCCGCGCCGCCTTGCAGCACCTTGGCGAGATAGGCCCCGCCCGGGTTGAGGGTATTCTCGGCGATGTCGAGCGCCGCCTCGGCGAGCCCGATGACCCGCAGATGGTCGGTGGCGCGATGACCGGTGGCCGACGCCGCCATGTCGGACAGCACCACGTCGGCGCGGGCGCCGTCGAGCGCCGTCCTGATCTTCTCGCCCGCGTCCGGATCGGTCACGTCGAGCACCATGAAGCCGACGCCCGGCACCGGCTCGATCTCGTTGAGGTCGGCGGCGATCACCTTGCCCTTGCCGCCTTCGGACTTCACGCGCGCGGCCGCCACCTGACTCCAGCCGCCCGGCGCCGCGCCGAGATCGATCACCGTCTTGCCAGGCTTGAGCAGGTGGTACTTGTCGTCGATCTCGATGAGCTTGAAGGCGGCGCGGCTGCGATAGCCTTGGCGCTTCGCCTCTTCCACGTAAGGGTCGTTGAGCTGCCGCTGGAGCCAACGGGTCGAGGCGATCTTCCGCCCCTTGGCGGTCTTGACCCGGACCGTGAGCCCGCGCCGCCCGCCACCGCCGGAACTCCCGCCTTTCGTTGATTTCACCATGTGTTAATCACGCCCCACGCCGCACCGCCTTGACCCAGCGGGCCGGCTCGCCCCATGTCCACCTTGTCCGTCCTCTAACACCTGCCACATGCCCCGCTATTTCGTCACCCTCATCGTTGCGGTCGCCTTGTTCATGGAAACCATGGACTCGACCATCATCGCCACGTCGCTGCCGGCGATCGCGGCCGATCTGGGCGAGGATCCTATCGCGCTGAAGCTGGCGCTCACCTCTTATCTGCTGTCGCTCGCCGTATTCATCCCGGTCAGCGGCTGGATGGCCGACCGGTTCGGCGCGCGCACGGTGTTCCGCGCGGCCATCGTCGTCTTCACGCTGGGCTCCGCGGCTTGCGGCTTCGCCCAAGGTCTCGGCGACTTCATCCTGTTCCGCATCGTGCAGGGCATGGGCGGGGCGATGATGGTGCCTGTCGGCCGCCTCGTCATTCTGCGGAGCATCCCCAAGGCGGAGCTCATCTCCGCCCTCGCTTGGCTAACCGTGCCGGCGCTGATGGGACCGGTGATCGGCCCGCCGCTCGGCGGCTTCATCTCCACCGTGTTCGACTGGCGCTGGATCTTCTGGATCAACATTCCCATCGGCCTGCTCGGCATCTATCTCGCCACGCGCTTCATCCACAATTTCCGCGAGGAGAAGGTGCCGCCGCTCGACGTCAAAGGCTTCTTCCTCTCGGGTATCGGACTGTCCGGCCTTGCCTTCGGCTTCACCGTCATTGGACAACCCCTGTTTCCCATCGAGTTCGTCGCGGGCCTCCTCGTTGTCGGCGCCATCGGCTGCACGCTCTATGTCCGCCACGCGCTCCGCACGCCCGCGCCCCTGCTCGACCTGCGGCTGCTTAAAATCGACACCTTTTATGCCAGCGTGCTCGGCGGCTTTCTGTTCCGCATCGGCGTGGGCGCCACGCCTTTCCTGCTGCCGCTGTTCTTCCAGCTCGGCTTCGGCATGACGCCGCTGCAATCGGGCCTCCTCACCTTCGCCACCGCCGTCGGCGCCATCGCCATGAAGACGACCGCCGCGCCGATCATCCGCCGCATCGGCTTCAAGCGCATCCTGGTGTGGAACGCATTGGTGACAGCCGCGTTTGTCGGCGCGTCCGCGCTGTTCACCGCCGCCACGCCGGCGGCGGTCATCCTCGCCGTGCTCCTGGTCGGAGGCTTCTTCCGGTCGCTCCAGTTCACGGCCATCAACTCCATCGCTTATGCGGATATCGAAGAGCATGAGATGAGCAAGGCGACCAGCTTTGCCAGCGTCGTCCAGCAACTGTCCATGTCCGCCGGCGTCGCCACCGGGGCGCTCGTGCTCGAGTTCGAGCGCATGGGCCGCGACTCGCATGAGGTGCTGGCGAGCGACTTCCCGCCCGCCTTCCTGCTGGTCGCCACCCTGGCGGCGAGCTCGGCCCTCGTCTTCATGCGCCTGCCGAAGACCGCGGGCTCTAGCCTGTCGCGGCGCGCGCATGCGGTCGGGCGAGCCGGCCAAGCCAGTCGAAACGGTGTAGTCGGACGGCGCTAGCCGCGGCCGGGATGAGGCTGGCCCCCGCCCCTACGGCGCCGCCGCTGCGGGCGCGGCGCGGACCGGCGCTCGTGACCGTCCTCGGCCATGAGCGTGGTGAGAATGCCCTCGCGCAAACCGCGATCGGCGACGCGCAGGCGCTCACAGGGCCACATGCGCAAGAGCGCTTCGAGAATGGCGCAGCCGGCCAACACGAGGTCGGCGCGCTCATGACCGATGCAGGGCTGCGCGACGCGGTCGGCATAGCTCATGGCGATGAGGTCGTTGGAGACGGTGCGCACGTCGCGCTCGGAGAGCCAGCAGCCATCGACGCGCGAGCGCTCGTAAGCCGGCAGCTTCAAATGAATGCCGGAGATCGTGGTGACCGTGCCGGACGTGCCGAGAAAATGCGCGCTGCCTTCGGTGACTCTCTCGCCGAAGCGATGCTGCGACTCGAAGCCTCTCAGCGCCACCATGACGTCTTCCACCATGGCCTCGTAATTGGCCGGCGTCACGTCGCGGCCGCCGTGGCGCTCGGCCAGACTGACGACGCCGATGGGCAGAGACGTCCACGCGGCGACGCAATTCTGTATCTCGGCGCGGTCGTGAAGCGTTCGCCGTCCGCGTCCGAGCCGCTTGAGGTCGAGCCAGATCAGCTCGGAGCTGCCGCCGCCGATATCGAACACCAGCGCCCAGTCGCAATTGCGGTCGAGCAGCGAGGCACAGCCCGACACCGCGAGCTTGGCCTCGGTTTCCCGGCCGACGATCTCGAGCTTGAGCCCGGTCTCGTTCTGCACCCGGTCCATGAACTCGGCGCTGTTGGTGGCGACTCGGCACGCCTCGGTGGCGATGAGCCGGGAGCGCGTCACCCCGCGCCGGCGCATCTTGTCGGCACAGACCCTGAGCGCGTCGACCGTGCGCTTCATGGCGGCGTCGGAGAGCTTGCCGGAGCTGAGGACGCCTTCGCCGAGGCGGATGATGCGGGAGAACGCGTCGATGACGACGAAGCCGCGGCGCGACGGCTTGGCGACGAGGAGCCGGCAGTTATTGGTGCCGAGGTCGAGCGCGCCATATACCGAATGAGCCGGACCTCGCGCGAGCGCGCCCGTCGCTTTTGTACCCTCGGCTGCCCTCGCGACACCGTCGGCCAACGCACTGACCGGTCCTTTGACCGGCGCGCCTGCGAGCGCCTTGGCCCCAACCGGGACCGGCGCACCGCTCTCGCCTGTCTCGCTTCGCATGGGGTCGGCGTCACGCGAAACTATGGCAGCCGTGCGGGGATCGCCGCTCGGCCCTATCACAATGGTCAAACCTCGTTCGCCGAGAGCCGCCAGCGTCTCTTGAGCCCAGCCAGCGGCTACGGCATTGATCCTATGTGACTAATCTAACAAGCTCCTGGGGCAGGTAAAGCGGGTTTCGGAAAGCCACCGCGGACAGGCCGAAAGCCTTGCCAGGCCCCACGTCAGCGTGCGGTCAAAGAGCGAGCGGAGGTCGAGAGCGTCGTCTTTCCGGCGCGTAGACACGCAAGACGACTCAAAGCCAATGAACATGCTAGACCCCCAAGACGCGGATCGGGACCGCGGCTCCACCCAAAGCCATCGCGGCTATCCAGCCGCGGGCCCCGAATGGAAGATCCGGGGTCGAACCGTCGGTCAGGAGTAGCGAAGTGAACCGCAATATCTATTTGATCGGAATGTTACTCGCCGCATCTGTCGCGAGCGGACCTGCTTTCGCAGAGAGCGCTCGGATGGTCTGCGAGCGGGCGTGCATTGCAACGTACAAAGCGAAGACCGACCGTGTGCAGAGCAAACTCAAAGAGTGCCGTGCGGATTTCTCGATCCCTCGCCCCCCCTGCGACGCAGCCCAGCTAACCGAGGATTACGCCCTGGACACGTATCGGCAGTGCGAGAAGAAGTGCGTAAAGCTGACGATTGCCCCTCCGTCTTAAGCACCCGGGCTCATCTGGTCGTTTAGCGCGACTGCCGCAAGACGCTTGGCCAACAGAATCGCTGCCCAGGCGAAGACGTAGGAGGCGAACAGCCATGTCTGCCACAGATCGAAGCCCGAGGCGCCGACGGCCGCGCCCGCCGCGAAAAGCCCATTGGCGCCGGCCTGGACCAAGGCCGGCAGGGTGCCGATCTGCCAAAGGGCCACCAGCCCTAGCCCGAGGGCCAGAGCCGCGCCGATAGCGCCGAGTTCGAGCCAGATCTGCAGGAAGATATTGTGCGGATGGGGCACGCGCCGCCCGTCGGCCACCGGATTGGCCTCGCGCAGCATCTTGGGATCGGCCGGCAATTGCAGCTTGAGCCCGCGGGCGCCGCGAATGCCCACGCCCATGATCGGGGTCTTCCAGACCTCGTCGGCCATGTGCTTCCAGATATAGAAGCGTGCCGCCACGCTCGCCGGCGGCAGCCACGTCCAACGGTTCCAGCCGAGATCGTAGGGCAGCGCCGACAGCGGCACGGCGAAGACCATGGCGATCGTCCACGCCACCATCAGACCCACCCGCGTGGCTTTTAGCGACAGCGCGCTTGCGCCCAGCACCAGCGCACCGAGACTAAAGGCGACGAGCGACGTGCCGCTTTCGGAGATCAGCACGCAGATGGCCGCCGCGAGGACCAGCGCCGCGAGCACCGCGTGACGCCTCGTCCGCGCCGCCAAGGCAGACGTGAACATCAATCCGGGGATCAGGAGGAGCACGAGGCTGGTGACGTTGCGGTTCAGCACCGAGGCCTTCACATCGACGATCTCGCCGTCGACGATCACCACTTTCTTCGGCGCCAGATCGAACAGCAGAATGACATGGTTGGCGATGTAGCGCTTGATCGGCTCGTCAAAGACCAGCTCGAGCAGCAGAAACGCCACCCCGAGCACGAGGCCGGCCAACGCCGACTTGGCCAGCACCCGCGTCTCCCGTGGGTCGCCCAGCAGGAAGGACGAGGCGATGAGGAACCCCGCCACCACAAGCCCGAGGGTGGCGGCGGCCTGGAGAATTCGCCGCTGCCGGTCCAGGCCGTATTGACGAAGAGATAGACGATGAACAGGACGAGCGCGATGCCGACCGGCGTGCGCAGCAAGGCCGACGGCCGCTTCGCATCGGCGGCGAACACGTGGAACGCGGCGACGATGCCGAGCAGGCCCAAGAGGACCGGGAGCAGGCGCGGAAACGCCGGCGAGGCGAAACACAGAAAGCCGACCAGCACCGCCTCGATACGAAACAGCAGCCGCCCATGGGGCGTGCGGGACCGGCCCCACCGTCAACCAAATCCGTAGCCACGCGGCATCCCCCCAAAGGCGCCAGGCCCCCACGGCCATTTTCGCGCAAAGCTACCGGGCTTGTGGCGGATTGACCATAGGGCATCCGGGACTACAGACCCGGCCAGCCTTTGCGTGCCAGCGGCGCCTAGGCCCGGCGGGCGTAATCGCGTGGCGCCATCCCGGTCCAGCGCCGGAAGGCCCGAATGAAGTGCGCCTGATCCGAATATCCAAGCATGAAGGCGATTTCCATGGACGAGCCGTCACCGGTCACGACACGGCGAGCCGCCTCGACGCGCCTGACGTCGTCGACGATCTCCTCGAACGCGAAGCCCCAGTCGCGAAGCCGCCGCTGCAATGTTCGCGTGCTCATGCGCAGCAACGCCGCCACCCGCTCTATCGTCACCCCACCGTAAGGCAACATCTCCTTCACCAGCGCGCAGAGATTGGCGGCGGTCTGCATGGGATCCGCTCCATTTGACGTCGCATGCGGTGCTGCCATGCTAGAATCCATGATCGCGCGATCGATCACGATGGCATCGAAATCACAACCGAACTGAAGCGACGGCCCGAACGCCTCCTCGAGCCGGTCGACCGTCCGCCCATAAGGTTCGGAGAATTGCACACCGATCGCTTCGGGCACGCCGGCGAGCAAGGCCACGCTGCGTAACACCGCCAGCGCGCCGTGGATGTGCTGCCGGGGGTCCGCGCTGGACCGGCCGGCGAACGCCAAACTGAGTTTGGCGACGCCGTTGGACTCGACCAACCGCATTTCGGTACCTTTGTGGATGAGACCGATGCCGTTTATGGCCGCGTGGCACGCCTGCCTGAGAGTCGCCGCGCCGGACACCGCTTCGCCCCATGGCCCGAGATCGGCCAGCCTGAATCGCCGCCCGACCGCGGCGCCGGGAAACAGCTCGCCGGTGGCGGCATACAATTCGTTACCGAGACGGAAGCAGAGATTGCGCGGTACCCACCCGTTCGCATCCAGCAGAGCCGACGGTGCCAGCCCGGCGCGCTTGAAGATCTCGATGGGATTGACGGAGCGGCTTCGCAAATAGGGCGCTATGTGGAGCAGCGTCCTTGGATTATGCGCGAAGGCTTCACTCGACATTGGCCAACTCTCCTTTGGCGCGAAATGGCAAGACTTATAGCGCGTACAGCCAATAGCGTCACCGGGCATATCACGCCGCCATTCAACCAGGAGTATTCCAAGGTGCTCGAGGGCGACATGCCGGCCAAGGGCGAAGACGTTGCCGTGTTCATCGACATCATCGGTATGCCGTTGACGCCGCTCTCCTACGCGGGCGTGGCGCGCCGCTCATTTCGGCGGGCTGCCATTTACTAAAGATCGTATGCTGCCCGGATGACAGGGACGAGACTCAGCAGTCTGCGAGAACGTTGGAGCGACCCGCTTCTGACGGCGCTCACGCTGCTGCTCGCTCTGCTGATGTTCGTTCTCGCGCCGCTTCGTGCGGAGCAAATTCCAGGCGCTCAGGAATTGGGATTCGCGCTCGTGGCCCTGGTCGCGGGCGCGGTTCTGATTCTGTCTGGGAAACGGTTCGCCATGTGGGCGTTGATGGTCGCCATTCTCATGGCTGCCATCGCCGCCATCCATCGGCATTTTCAGCCATCCACCTTGGATGTGTATCTCGACGCCACGGCGTGGCTGCTGATCAGTCTGGCACTCATTTTGGAGGTGGGCCGCGCGGTTTTCGGTCCGGGGCGCGTCACCTATCACCGCGTCATGGGCGCCATACTGCTCTATCTCGCCATGGGCTTGGCCTTCGCCGCGCTCTATACATTTATCGGCTTAGCGAACGACGCAGCATTCTCGGGCTTCGTCGTCAGGGACAGCCCAAACCTCGCCGACACCATGATTTATTTCAGCTTTGGAGCGCTGACCGGCATCGGTTCGGGCGATATCACGGCGCTGCACCCGATCGCGCGCAGCCTGACCATTGTGGAGGCCATGATCGGACAGCTTTATCCGGCGACGCTGCTGGCACGCCTCGTGACGCTCGAGGTGGAAGACAGCGGACGCCTTTAAAACTGGCATCCACGGCCGTCAATTGGCGCCAAATGGCAAGACTTGTTGCTATCGCGGCGAATAAGACCTCCTAATTATCAGCTGGCCAGGATGCCGGGCCATCATCAACCCAGGGGGGAAACACATGACGAAATCAGTTCTAGTAATTGCAGCCTTGTCTGGAATGCTGTCCACGGCGGCCTTCGCCGGCCAGCCCACGCAGGAAGAAACCCAGTTCTGCGCCCATGATTATCGGCAGTACTGCAACGAGGACGGGATCGGCAGCCAGTTGCTGGCACTTTGCATGCGCCAGCACGGCAAGGAGCTCTCCGCGCAGTGCATCAAGGCCCTGGAAGACGCCGGCGAGGTCACGCCGCAAGAGGAGGCCGAACTTGAGAAGCGGGGCCAATAAGCGAAGCCCGCAAGGCTTCGCTGCTCCACTTAAGCCGACCACGGATGGCCCGACGTCGCGACCTCAGGTTGTCGCAATTCCCTGCTAAGGCAAAATGTAATTCACCCGGGCCATCCGGGACCGCCTCGCTTGGATCGTGATGATGCCGGGCGAGAGCATGTGTTCGCACACGAAAATGCCCAATCTGGAGAAGATGGATGAAGCCTATCCAACTCGCCGCGCTTGCTACGGCTCTGACCTTGGGAACCGCTCTCACAAGCTTCGGCGCCGCCCTCGCCGAGGTCTCTCAAGAGACGGTCGATTCTCTCTCCGCGCCGAACAAGATCGACACCAGCCGGGGCACGCTTGAGTTCGAGGACGGTGCGCCGACTGTGGATACGGCCAAGAAGGTCTACGACACACTCGACTTCACACGCGCACTCAACGTCTACAACAACAGCTTCCGCGGCGCCTCGGCGCTGGCATTGGTCAAGGGCTTCGAAACCATCGGCGCAAGCCCGGCGACGTCGCCATTTTCTCCGAGCTGATGGATTCGAACTCGCTGTTCCTGACGGCCAACGCCGACACGGTCTACTACCTCACAGCGCTCGATCTGAGCCATGGGCCGGTGGTGATCGAACAGCCGTCGAACGCCGTCGGCACGATCAACGATATGTGGTTCTCCTGGATCATCGACATCGGCGGTCCCGGACCGGATCGCGGGCTCGGCGGCAAGTATCTGATCGTAGGACCCGGCTATGACGGCCCGCTGCCCGAGGGCGGCTACTTTATCGCCCATTCCAAGACCAATCTCGCCCTCTATGCCGCGCGCGCCTACCTCGTCGACAACGACCCGAAACCGGCCATCGACAACGTCAAGCAGAACCTCAAGATCTATCCCTACCAGCCGGGCAGCTTCGGCACGAGCATTGCGCAGGCCCTTGAGGGAACGGTGCGCATCGCGGGCGAGCCGAAAATCCCCGAAACGAAATTCATTGAGGCGAGCCACCTGTCGTTCAACACGATCCCGCCGAGCGATTTCGGCTTCTTCGAGATGATCAACGAGAACGTCCAGAACGAGCCGGCCACGAGCTACGACGTCGAGCTCGCCGGTCAGCTTGCCGCCATCGGCATTGTTCACGGCAAGGACTTCAAGCCGGGCGATCGGATGAAAAAGATTCTGTCGGAGGCGGCCGCCTTCGGCCAGGCAACCGGCCGGTCGCTCAACTGGCGCTACGCGATGAAGCACTCAGACTGGGCGTATTACGAAGGGTCGAAGTGGGGCAGCATGCTTTGGGAGGGTGGTGCATTTTTCGAAACGCCCCCGCCCGCCTTCAAGGACGGCATGTTCAAACCGTATCCGCCGACGGGTGCGCGCACGCTCGATTCGCGCGCGGCCTTTTACTACGGCTACACACTCGACTCGCCGGGCATGATCATGCGCATTCCGGGCGTCGGCTCGCAGTATCTGATGGGCTTTCTCGATGCGGATGGAAATCCCTTCGACGGCGACAAGACGTATAAAGTGACGTTGCCCAAAGACATTCCGGCAGAGGCGTTCTGGTCCTTCACCCTCTACGACAACCAGACCCGCTCGATGCTGCAGACGCCGCAGAAATATCCGCGCGCCGGCAGTCAAAGTTACCCCTCGCCCGCCGCGGAAGCCGATGGCGACGGCTCGACGACCGTCTATTTCGGTCCCGAGCAGCCCGACGGCGTGAAGCGCGGCAACTGGATCCAAACCGACCCCAAGAAGGGCTGGTTCACAATCCTGCGCCTCTACAGCCCGCTGCCGTCCTTCTTCGACAAGAGCTGGCGCCCAGGCGAGATCGAGCTTGTCGATGCCGGCGGCGAAAAGGCGGGCGGCACGATGATCCAGAAGATCGAAAAGAAGATCGAGGAACGGATGGACAAGAACTAGGCATCCCGCCAAAGGCCGAATAGCGCGAGCCTCCTGCGGCTTCAGCGAATGCGCCACCACAATCTCGTGCAAAATGAAGGAAACTCCCTGATGCAAACTCTGTTCGCGACCAGATCCGGTGCTCTCGCGTTCGCGGTCGCTGCAATTATCGCCTCTCCGAGTATGGCGCAGTCGATCGCGTTCGACGGCGCGACGGCGGACTTGATTCAAGTCACCGCGACGGTCGATGCGGTCGACAAAAAAGATCGCCTGATCACCCTGACGGGTCCGCAGGGCAACACCGTCGTGATCAAGGCAGGACCCAAGGTGAGGAACTTCGATCGGATCAAGGCCGGAGACGATGTCGTCGCCAGTTACTTCGAGGAAATTTCCGTCGTCGTCACCGATGCTCCGTCCGACGGCCCGCCGATGACCAAAGAGGAAGGTCTTGAAGAAGATGCCGAAGGCGGCATGGACGCGCCTCCTCCCGCCACCGTGGACGTCGAAGCTGGAGCGGCGGTCGCAGCCAAGGGCGCCGAGCCCGGCGCCGCGGTGGGAGAGGTCGTGACCATCAACACGACCATTGAGGCCGTCGAATACGATACCCGCATCGTCACCTTGGCCGGCCAGAACGGGTTGTCCCGGCGCGTGAAGGTCGGTCCGGCGGTCGCGATCGAACAGCTAAAGGCCGGTGACGGCGTGACGATACAGATCAAACAAGCCGTCGCCGTCGACGTGCAGGTTCCGTAATCGTTCCAAATTCATTAGAGGGAGACCAACAATGTTGTGGTCGAGAAGACTGACTTTAGCCGCGCTTGCCTTTGCAGTTTCGCTCGGCGGATTGGCTGCTGTGTCGATCGGACAGGCGCAGGCGGCGGACGACGACGCCGGCAAGATTCTCAAGTCGATGTCGGACTATATGGCAGCGCAGAAAACCATTTCTCTCACCTTCGATTCCAGTCTCGAGGTGATCACACCGGAAATGGAAAAGATTCAGTTCGCCAGTTCCGGCACCTTACTCATGCAGCGCCCCAACGAGCTCAAGGCGACGCGCACGGGCGGATATGCAGACGTGGAGCTGTTCTTCGACGGGAAGACGCTCACGGTGTATGGCAAGAACATCAATGGCTATGCGCAGCTGGACGCGCCCGGGTCGGTGGACCAGCTGATCGACACGTTGCGTGGGCGCGGCTGGGCCCTGCCGGGGGCGGATCTGCTCCTCGGTGACATCTCCGGCACCCTCATGTCGGATGTGATCTCCTCCAAGAACATCGGCCTTGGCGTTGTCGGTGGCATCGAGTGCCACCACCTGGCTTTTCGGAACCAGGATGTCGACTGGCAGCTGTGGGTCGAGGTTGGCGACAAGCCCATCCCACGGAAACTTGTGATCACGAGCAAGGCCATTGGCGGCGCGCCGCAATACACGCTCGTTGTCAAGGATTTCAAGACCGACGTAACGGCGGATCAGGCGATGTTTGAGTTCACGCCTCCAGATGGCGCAACAAAGCTCGATGTGGATGCCCTCGCCAAGCTCGACGAGCTCCCCCCAGCAGCACCCGCGAAAGGACAATAGTCATGAAGAAGTCAGCGAAGTCTCTCATGCTTGTTGCCGCAGCCGTCGCTGTCGGCGCTACCGCCTACCTCTGGAATGGAGACATCACCCAGACCTCAAAGTCGGGATTCGTGACAGAGGCTCAGGCGATCATCGGACGCCCCCTGACGCCACTAAGCTATGCCGGGGTCGCGCGCCGTACGGTACGTCGTTGCGCCGTTGGCGTTTATTATTGCTAGCAGTCATTGCACAACAGCGCCCGGTTCTCCGGGCGCTGTTTTTGATGAACTGGATCGGCTTTGTCTGGGCCATCGGGTTGCTTGGCCGAGAACTGCAGAAATGCACCGAAGCGCGCCACTAAGATGCTCGCGACAACGGTAGTGTCTCGGCTGTTGCCTCTTACGGCCACAGATCGCGAATGCGGGATAGGAGTTTTTGGACCATGAAACACGCGACACATTGGACCCAGACAGCGGTGGCGATGGCGCTCGCCGGCGTCTTGGCCGCCTATTCCGCTCCAGCAGCAAAAGCGGCCGAATGGCCCGGCATCGTCGAAGCCAAGGATATCGCCGAGGAAGGCTTCATCTACGGCCTGCCCATCGTGATGAACTATGCGGTGATGTACGCCTACGCCGTCGACAAGAACTCGGGCCAGTTCAAGGCCCCGTTCAATGAGATCAAGAACGAGGCGCGCGTGTTCACCTACGAGGACACGGCAATCGTCACGCCGAACAGCGACACGCCCTATTCCTTCGCCTGGCTCGACCTGCGTGCCGAGCCCGTCGTGCTTTCGGTGCCGGAGGTCGAGAAGACCCGCTACTACGCGGTGCAGCTCGAGGACGGCAACACGTACAACTACGGCTATATCGGCAGCCGCGCGACCGGCAACGAGGCTGGCGACTACATGGTTGTCGGTCCCGATTGGCAGGGCGAAGCGCCGAAAGGCATCAAGAAAGTCTTCCGCTCGTCCACCCAGTTCTCGCTTGCCGCCTATCGCACGCAACTCTTCAATCCAGCCGACATCGATAATGTGAAGAAGGTGCAAGCCGGCTACAAGGTGCAGCCGCTATCGGCCTATCTCGGTAAGCCGGCCCCGGCGGCCGCGCCGAAGATTGATTTCCCGAAGATCGACAATGACCTGGTCAAGGCCCACTTCTTTGAATATCTCGACTTCGCGCTTCAGTTCGCGCCGGCCCAACCGAATGAAAAAGACATTCGCGCCAAGCTCGCTCAGATCGGCGTCGGCGCGGGGAAGAACTTCGACTTCCACGAGCTGCCGCTCGGTCACAGACTCGAGGTCGGCCTCGGCATGAAGCAAGGCGACAAGAAGGTTGACGCCTATGTGGCCAGCGGCGCCAAGAACGTGAACGGCTGGAAGATCGGCTCTTGGTTCGGCGATAGCGCCTTCTTCGACGGCAATTGGCTGCTGCGCGCCGCCGGCGCCAAGGGCGGCATTTACGGCAACGATTCTGTGGAGGCGACCTATCCCCTGACCCGCGCCGATGGGAAGGGTCAACCGCTCGACGGCAGCAAGCACAACTACACGCTGACATTCCCGAAAGGTGAACTGCCGCCGGTCAACGCCTTCTGGTCGGTCACCATGTATGACGGCAAGACGCAGCTCCTGATCGAGAATCCGATCAACCGCTACCTCATCAACTCGCCGATGCTGCCCGAGCTGAAGAAGAACGCGGACGGCTCGCTCACCCTCTACATTCAAAAGGACTCGCCCGGCACCGACAAGGAATCCAACTGGCTGCCCGCGCCGGACGGCCCGATCTATCTCGTGATGCGGCTGTACTGGCCGAAGACCGAAGCACCGTCGGTCCTGCCGGCGGGCGAAGGCAGCTGGCAGCCGCCGGCTGTCCAAGCCGTGAAGTAGCGCGAGCTAATTGCTCTTGCCGAAAAGGCCGCCAAAGAGGCCATCGCCACCAAACAAGCCCCGCTTGCGCGGCTCGGCAGCCGGGGCGGACTCCTCGGCAACCGGAGTCTCCTTCGGCGTTGCTCTCGGCGCCGACGCCGTTGAAGGCTTTCGCCCGCCCGCAGCCGGGGCGGCCCGCGGGGGCGGCGCGGTCGCAGCGCGCCGGCGGTGCGAGGGCCTCTTTGTCGATCCAGCCGGTCGCGCCGCTCTTCAGTCCCGGATATGGGCGAAGCCTCCCTCTTGACCGATCACGCGGAACGGCCTGCCCGCGGGGAAGCCGAACATGACCGCCGCCGATGGCGACGGACTTGCCAGCAATTCGACGGGCCTTCTGGCGACCAGCATCAAGCCGGCGCCCGGCAGTTCGGCCGCGTCGCGTCGGCCCGGCCTGCTGAGCCGCATCCCCCGGTCTGCTCGACCGGCTCGCCGGCGGGGTCGCGGCCTCCTGCGTGGCGGGCGGGGGGTCTGACCGGGTACCGTTGCGGGCGGTAGTCTCACGCGCCGGAGCGGGCTCGGGCGCTTTGGCTGCCTCGGGGACCGTGGTGGTCTGCGGCGTAGAGGTTTCAACCGCGGCCGGCGCCTTATCCTCGCCGGCGGGCCCACCGATATAGTGGCCCGCGCGCAGCCCGATACCCACCACGAGAATGAGGCCGGCGACGCCAAAGAACGCGACCTGCTTCAACGAGAATCTGCCGAGCTTCGGCTGTGGTTTGGTGGGGCCTAGGTCCATGCCCGGATCATGGCATGGCCTGGCGTTTCGATCTACTCGGACGGGCGGCGCAAAGCCTCGTCAATAAGGCCTATGGCGTATCGGCGTGTGCCCCGGGCCGCCAATCGGCGACCGCCTTGGCATCCAGCTCCGGCTCCCAGCGGCCGCCCTGCCGGGGCGCTTCGTGTGGCGCATCGGCCAGCGCGGCAAGCCGCCGCAAATAGTCGGCGCGCGGCATCTCGTGGAATCCCATCTGCGCCGTGGTGGGCGTGAGCCACTTGTTGTCGGCGAGAACGAAGCCCCAGCGGGCGAGATGCCAGGCGAGCACCGAGAAGCCGATCTTGGACGCGTTCGACACGCGGAAGAATTGCGACTCGATGACGAAGACGCGGCCGACGGCGACGCCATAGCCACCGCCGACCAGTTCGCCCTGGTCGTTCCACACCTCGAAGGAGTGCACATGCCCGGCATCGTGAGCCTCGGCATAGGCGTGCATGATACGCGGCGTGATCCAGGTCAGGTGCCATTGGCCTGGCCGCCGTCCGGCGCACGCCTTGATCACGCCCTCGAAGTCGCGGTCGAAGGTGACCGCGTAGCGGCCCTGGCGCATCATGCTGCGTAAGCGCGACGAGATCCGGAAATTGTCGAGATGAAGCACGCCGCGCTTTGCCGGCGACAGCCATTTGGGCGCCCCCACATGGCCATGCGGAAACAATCCCTGGCGATAGGCGGCAAGCAAGGTCGGCACCGACAGGTCCGGAGCGATCCCGGCGAGCTCGCACGTCTCGGCGAGCGCGCCCGCATCAGGCAGGCCGCGGCTCGGGGCGACGAGGCTGGCGAGCCACATCCGCGCCAAGGGCCTCAGCGTGCCGATGCGGCCCGGCTTCAGCGCCCAAGCCGTGCCGAGAAGCATCCGCTCGCAGATCTGAAACGGCGTTTCGCGAAACAAGCACGCGCGCCTGGCCTCGGCCCTGTCGCGGCCGGCCACCGAGCCAGGCGCCGCGGACAGCCCGCGTGATATGACATTTTGCTCGGACACTGTTTCCCTTCGCGGCCCCATCACGTCCATGGGCCGAAAATAGCAGCCCGGAGCGCAGCATCCCGGGTCTCTGTGAGATCGCGGTTAATCGTGGCGCCCGCTCAAAATTGCCGAACGAAACCGAGCGCTGGGCGTTTTCCCTGTCCTGGCAATGCAACAAAAGGAAAACGACTATGACAGGACAGCATCCCTCGCATCAGCCGGCCAACGACGCTGACCGCTCGGCGGGCAATCTTGGTCAGAAAAAGGCCAAGGCCGAGAGGGCCAGCGACAGGAAACTCGACCATATGGGGACGCCCGACAAGGATAAGGCGAACCAGCCGTATCGCAATAATCGGCGTTCGGCCTAGCGAGGCGCCCGCCTGCGGTCCCACAGTCTCTCGTCGAGGACCCGCTGGACCCGTTCCGCCGGAGGAATCTCCTCGAGCTCGCGCGTGAAGCTGTGATATTCGTGCCGCGCGTCCTCGGGCCCAACCCCATGGAGCAGGCTGTTGCGCCATTCCAAGAGACGCCGCCAGCCGCGCGCATCGCCCCCCTTCTGGGGCGGCGGGACCCCGGCGATCACCAGACGCCGCATGACGGATTGGGCCGCCTCGGCCTCGTCTTGGCCGGCCTTGACCAGGAGATCGATCACCGCGGCGCGCGCGCCAGAAGCACCGGGCTCGGGGCCGATTTGTGACGGCGGTCGCGTTGCATGGCAACCGGGCCGGGCTGCGGCTTCCACGTGTCATCGAGACGCGTCTGCAAATCGACGAGTGGCTGAAGATCGTCCGTGGAGACGCCATCCGCGGCAAGCTGGGCGATCACCGCGCGCAGGCATTTGGCTCCGAGCACGGTGATATCCCCGTCCTCGGCCGTGTGCGTCTCGCGCAGCGCGCGAAGCGCCGCGCCCATGCGATCAGCCGATGGCGAGAGCGTTTCCATCCGGCCACATTACCCGGAAGCCTTGCAAATTTGGTTACTGCCCAAGGGTTTTTCCGCCCCTCCGGCCGCCTCAGGGTAAAAAGTCCGTTAGACTGTCGCTAGCCTTGCCAAGCGAGCGCGGCTGCGGCTAGAAGACTTGGCGGCCTCTGGTGGGGGATCGTCTAATGGTAGGACAGCGGACTCTGACTCCGCCAGTCTAGGTTCGAATCCTAGTCCCCCAGCCACCTCAGCACTTTCTCACTCTCCCGACCGTGCGATCCGCAAGCGAAGCACAGCCCTCGCGGGCATTCCGGCTTGGCACCCGCCGGCTGGGCGTCTAGCCTTTGGCGTGCAGACCTGGGGGAGGCGAATTGGGCCGGCCATTGCGCAGTATCACGATTGTCGGCGGCGGCACGGCGGGCTGGCTCGCGGCCTGCGTCCTCAATCGCTACTGCAAATCCCACGATTCAAAGCACAAGCTCGACATCACGCTGATCGAGTCGCCGACGATCCCGATTGTCGGCGTGGGCGAAGCGAGCCTGCCGGGCATGGTCGTGCTGTTGAACCAGCTCGGCATCCCTGAATCGGAGTTCTTCCAGGCCACGGATGCGACTTTCAAGGTCGCCGCGCATTTCATCAACTGGAACCACGACGACAAAGGCCGGCCCGTCGAGTTTCTGAACATCCTCAACGCTCCCGGCGCGATCGATGGCCGCCCGCTCGCCGATTATTTCGTCACATACGACCCGGCACGCGCCGCGCCGGACGCAGGCATGGCCTATGTGCGCGCCTTCTCGCCGGTCGCGGAGATCGTGCGCGGCAATCTCGCGCCGCGCCGCCCCGGCGAGCCTGATTTCAGCGGCGAGGTTGGCTACACCTATCATTTCGACGCGACCAAGCTCGCCGTGCTCTTGAAAGACGTCGCGACCGGCCGTGGCGTGAAGCACGTCCTGGACGACGTGGACAACGTCAATCTCGATGAGCGGGGATACGTCAAGTCGCTCACGCTGCGCCGCCAAGGCGAGCACGCGATCGATCTCGTCATCGACTGCACCGGCTTTCGCGGATCGATTCTGCAGCAGGCCTTGGGAGAGCCTTTCGAACCTTATGCCGACTATCTGCTGAACGATCGCGCGGCTGTCGTGCAGATCCCACACAAGGATCCGCGCATCATCGCGCCGACAACGCGGGCGACGGGCTTCTCGTCGGGCTGGAATTTCAACATCCCTCTGACGACGCGCGTCGGCACCGGCTACATCTTCTCCAGCCAGTTCATCTCCGACGAAAAAGCCATCGAGGAGCTGCTCGCTTTCTATGGCGATCAGGCGAAGGGCTGCGAGCCGCGCATCATTCCCATACGGACGGGCCGCGTGCGCAAGGCCTGGGTCAAGAACTGCGTCGCGTTGGGTCTCGCCGGCGGCTTCATCGAGCCTCTGGAAGCGACCGCGATTTTCATGACCGATCTCGGGGCGCGTTGGCTCCAGCACTATTTGCCGACACAGGATTTCGAGCCCGAACTCGCCGCCGCCTATAACCGTCAAGTGAGCCGCGTGTACGAGGAGGTGCGGGATTTCATCCAGGCGCATTACCACCTGAACAATCGGCAGGACTCCGAGTATTGGCGAACGGCGCGCGAAGGCATGAAGCTTTCCGACCGCCTCCAGGAAAATCTCAAGCTATGGCGGCACACGACGCCGGAATCGCTAGACCTCGACAGCTCATATCTCTTCGGCAGTCCGGTTTACACCCTGCTACTGATCGCCAAGGGCTTCTACAAGGACGCCAGGCTGGCGAAGGCGCCGTCTCTAAGCCGTACCGCGTATGACCGCTACCGCGCCGCCGAACGCAAGGCGCGTCCCGACCAGCTCGCGGGTCTCGTCAGTCATGCGGAGTTTCTGAAAACGGGGGGCAAGGCACCGGTCGGCCTCTTCACGAGTCCGCAGGTCGTCGATGCTCCGGCCTTCGCATCGGCGACGCGGATCAAGCTGCCCCCCTCGCCCGCCTTTTCGCACGGCCGGCGAAAGCCGAAGCGGTGACGGCGCTGGGTCGGGCGGCGGCTTGGACGCCGTTCAGATAATCTCGTCTTCGTCGAACAGCGGGTCTTCTTCGAGCTGACCGGCAAGCAAGTCGATCGTCGCGGCCGGATCGTCGCGCTGGCGAATTCGCGCGACATGGAAGAGACCGTCCCCTTCGTTCACCACGGGCAAATTCGTGCGGCCCACGATCAAGCCCGCTTCGTCGGCGATAATCTCGGTCTCCACGTCGCCGAACGGGTCGGACACCAGACCGAGGATGTCGCCCTGCTCCACATGGCTCCCCGGCGCTTTCAACGTCCGTAACAGCCCGCCTGCCGGCGCCCGCAGCCAAAAGCTGGAGGACGATCGCATCGGCGCCACATGCGGCTTGGTAATGCCCTTGGCCTTGAGCATGCCGAGCTGCCGCATCACGCGCAACGTGCCCATCACCCCGGTACGCACCGCGAGCTCGTCGAACCGCAAACCCTCGCCGGCCTCGAACAGCAGAATGTCCACGTCGTGCCGTTGAGCCGCCTGCCGCAACGACCCGTCGCGGATCTTGGACGTCATCACGATGGGCGCGCCGAAAGCTTCCGCCAGCGCCATCGTCTCGGGCTTGCGCGGCGATACGCGGATTTGTGGTAGATTGGTTCGGTGGATCGCCGCCGAATGCAGGTCGATGCCGACATCCGAGCGCGACACGATTTCCGTCATGAACTGATGGGCGAGCCGTGCCGCCAGCGATCCCGCCGCGCTGCCCGGAAACGTGCGGTTGAGATCGCGGCGGTCCGGCAGATAGCGTGAGTGGTGGAGGAAGCCGAAGGTGTTGACGATCGGCACCGCGAGCAACGTGCCCCTCAACGTATCGAGACTGGGCGTCCGTAAGATTCGGCGGACAACCTCCACCCCCATCACCTCGTCGCCGTGAATTGCGGCGCTAACGAACAATGTCGGACCCGGCTGCTTGCCGTGCACCACATGCACCGACATGGTGATTGGCGTGTGATCGGACATGACACTGACCGGCAGATCCACCGTCCGGCGCGTGCCCGGGGCGACGCTGTGGCCCCCGATCTTGAATGCGCTCTGTGCCGCCATCAGCCCTTGCCGCGCGTCCCCGTCTTACCCGGCTTCGCCTCTTTCTCCATGAAGTCGATAATCTTACCGGCGATATCGATGCCCGTCGCGTTTTCCACGCCTTCGAGCCCCGGCGAGGAATTGACCTCCATGACCACAGCGCCGTGATTGGTGCGCAGCATATCCACGCCGCAAACATTGAGCCCGAGCGACTTCGCCGCGCGCACCGCGGTCGAACGTTCCTCCGGAGAAATCTTGACCGGGATCGCGCTGCCGCCGCGATGCAGGTTGGACCGGAACTCGCCTTCCGCCCCCTGGCGCTTCATCGCCGCCACGACCTTGCCGCCGACCACGAGGCCCGGATATCGCTGCCGCCGGCCTCCTTGATGAACTCCTGCACGAGGATGTTCACATTGGCGCCGCGGAAGGCTTCGATCACCGACTTGGCGGACCGGTCGGTGTCGGCGAGAACCACACCGATGCCTTGCGTGCCCTCGAGCAGCTTGACCACCAGCGGCGCGCCGCCGGCAAGCTTCACCACCTCTTCGGTCTGCGAGGGATCGTGGGCAAAAGTCGTCACCGGCAGGCCGATGCCGTCGCGGGCGAGAATTTGCATGGAGCGCAGCTTGTCGCGGGACCGGCCGATGGCGACCGACTCGTTGAGCGGAAATACCCCCATCATCTCGAACTGACGCAACACGGCGAGGCCGTAGAACGTCACCGACGCGCCGATACGCGGGATCACTGCATCATACACGGGCAATCTTTCGCCGTTGTAGAAGATCTCCGGCCGCCGGGACGCGATATTCATGTAGCAGCGCAGCGTATTGATAATTTCGAGCTCGTGGCCGCGCTCTTCCGCCGCATCCTTGAGGCGCTGGTGCGAGTAGAGCTTGGCGTTGCGCGCCAGCATTGCGATCTTCATAAAAATCTCCGTTTCTATCTGGTCCGGCGCGCTGTTAGGCGCAGGACGCCGCGGCTTTGGGTCCCAGCGGCATTCCGGCGATATAGGACCGCCCAGGATTGACGACCATGCGATGGCGGCGAACAGCCGTGCGGCCGACGATGAGATCGAACTCCATATTGTCCCGGTTGGTCAGCGAGACCTCGATGACCCAGCGGTACCGGCCAAGGACCAACGTGGTCTCGATGATGGGGCGCTCTTCCGTGCTGCCACCCGTATTCTTGATATGGCGGTGATGGACGAGCGGCGCTTCGCAGCGCAACTCGTTTTTCCGTCCGGTAAGCGGCGAAAATCTGACCCAGGCGATCCCGTCGCGCTCAAAGCGTTCGATTCCCCCCGCATGCAGCGCGGAGGTCCGCGCGCCGGTGTCGATCTTTGCACGCATGGAGGAGACCCCGAGATCCGGCAGGCCGACATACTCGCGCCAGCCAATCTCCCGCCCGATCCGCAATTTGTCGGCTGGGCCAAGCTTCCTGTGCTTCATGACAGGCTATCCTCGTTGGCGCGCCGATAATTGACGAAGGTGTTGGCGGCCATCACCACGAAGAAGGTGTCCATATCGACCAGGATATAGCCTTGCTGCGCGAGCGCCCGCGTGAGCATCCGCACGTCATCCTCATAGAGCCGGCGGCATCCGAACATCTCCCGCAACAGCCGTGCCGAGATGCGATAGCGGCCGGTCTTCTTGCCGCCGAAGGGCTTGGCGTAGAGCGCCGCCAGCCTGTCCGCGACCGAGCTATAGTCGAGTCGATAACTCATGCGTCCCATCCATAGAAAGCCAAAGAGAATTTGTCTATGGAAATTTTTTTTTGCCTACAAGCCTAGCAGCCACTATATGGGGCCACGGGACGGCTCGCTGAGAGGGGTCTTTGATGGACCAAAGTGACGGCTTGCTTTTCGCCTATGTCCTGGACGGACAAGGCGGCGGGAGGGAGCTCGACTGGCAGGGCATTCGCGCGTGGTCACCGGCAGATGGGGTCTTGTGGGTCCATCTCGACCGGACCGGCGAGAAGGCCCGGTCGTGGGTCTCCGACGAGACCGGCATCGACAAGGCGACCTCTGAGACCTTGCTGTTGCCGGCGGCGACGCGCCCGCGGGTGCAACGCATCGCCGACGGGCTCTTCGTCGTCCTGCGCGGCATCAACCAGAATCCGGGCGAAGAGCACGACGACATGGTCGGCCTGCATATGTGGATCGATCCGGGGCGGATCATCACCTTGCGCCGCCGCCGCCTGATGGCCGGACAAGCCATCCGCGATCGTCTCATCAAGGGGATTGCCCGCGCGACCCGAGCGATTTCCTCGCAACGGTGGCGGAAGAGCTCTTGCATCCCATGGTGCCGATCATCAGCGATCTCGACGATGCGGTGGATGAGATGCAAACCGAGCTTCTCGTCTCGACGGACAAGCCGATCCGCAAACGGCTGCATGGCATCCGCCAGGAGGCGATCGCCTTGCGCCGCTACCTCGCGCCTCAGCGCGACGCCATGTCCCGCCTACAGACCGAGCCCATGACCTGGCTGAACGATCTCGACCGGGCCTATCTGCGCGAGACCGCCGACCGGACGTTGCGCTTCGTCGAGGATCTCGACTCGATCCGCGAGCGCGCGGCCATCGCTCAGGACGAGCTCAACAACCGGGTCAACGACCAAATGAACCGGACCATGTACCTGTTGACCGTCGTCGCCACCCTGCTCCTGCCCGCCAGCCTGCTCACCGGGCTGCTCGGTATCAATGTCGGCGGCGTACCGGGCGTGGAGTCCGACTGGGCATTTCTCGCGGTGGCCATCCTGATTCCGGGACTTGCGCTGCTGGAGTTCCTCTTCTTGCGCTGGATGAAATGGATCTAGCGCGGACGAGGCCGTCTCATCCTTGGAGGTTCGCTTGGACCACATTCTGAATGGCGAGACTTTGACGAAGGCCCGGGAGCTTTTCGAGCACTGGGTGCGAAGCGACGTCTTCGTGTGGTCGAATCTCGTCCAATTGCTCATCATCGTGCTGCTCTTTGCCGTCTCCCGGCCGATCGCCCGGGTGCTGCAGGCCAGGCTCGATACCTTGTTCGCCCGTGAGACCCGCCGGCGCGTCTCCTCCATCCTGCTCAAGAACGCGGCCAAGCTCACGGCATTAACGCTGCCGGCGACATGGCTGTTCCTGCTCTGGGTCACCCTGGTGGCGTTTGACTACTATGAGCAGCCGGCCGAGTTCTTGCGTATAGCCGCCGTCCTGCTGGCGGTGTGGCTGGTCATCCGTCTAACCTCCACGCTCGTGCGCGATCCGGGCTGGGCCAAGGCCATTACCGTCATCGCTTGGGCCATCGCCGCCTTGAGCATTGTCGGGTTGCTGGACGACGCCGTCGCCGTTCTCGACGGCGTGTCGCTGACCATCGGCGGTGTGCGGGTCTCCGCCTTGCTCGTCCTCAATGCCGTTCTGTCGCTCGCCATCTTGCTGTGGGTCGCCGTCATGGCCTCCCGCATCTTGGAACGGCGCATCACCCAAAGCGTGCAGCTCACGCCCACATTTCAGGTGCTGCTGATCAAGCTGCTCAAAGTGGTGCTTGTCGGCATTGCCATCGCTCTTGCCCTATCGACGGTGGGCATCGATCTCACCGCCTTCGCCGTTCTCGGCGGCGCCATCGGCCTCGGCATCGGCTTCGGCCTTCAGAAGATCGTGTCCAACCTAATCGCCGGCGTCATCATCCTGCTCGACAAGTCCATCAAGCCCGGCGACGTCATCTCGGTCGGCGAGACCTTTGGCTGGATCAACTCGCTTGGCGCCCGCTACGCCTCCGTCGTCACGCGCGATGGGACGGAATATCTGATCCCGAACGAGGACCTGATCACCCATCAGGTGGTGAACTGGTCCTACAGCAACGACGCGGTCCGCCTGAAAATCCCAATCGGGATTTCCTACAAATCCGATCCGCGCCAGGCGATCGCGCTCTGTTTCGAAGCCGCCCGCGAGGAGAGCCGCATACTGAAGCAGCCGGCGCCCAACGTGCTGTTGAAAGGCTTCGGTGACAGCTCGGTCGACATCGAGATGCGGGTGTGGATTCGCGACCCGCGCAACGGCGTGTCCAACATCAAGAGTGCCATCCTCCTCAGGGTTTGGGACAAATTCCACGAGCACGGCATCGAGATCCCCTACCCGCAGCGAGACCTTCATCTCGTCCCGCCTGCAGGTCTCGAAGTGGGCGCTGTAGTTAAGGAAAGCTGAAGGCCACCAAGGGCCCGAGCGTGCGGTTCCCGGCAAGGCTTTCTGCTCTGCAAAGCGCCCGCGAGCGCCCCGCCTCGCGGCCCCAAACGCCGCGCGAAGGCGGCGGCCGCCACGCCATCCCGACATCTGACCAGCCACGATTTATCCTTTATTTACTGCGGCATAGAACCTTTTTCCGGTTTTCAGAACTGTAGAGCATCTTGCAAGTTCGTCGGCTCTACATTGCCTCTGTAAAGGCTGACCGAGAGCGAACGTACCGAAAGAAGAATGCTGAAATTCACCGACAGGCGAGACGTCCCCGGCACGCAGGTGAGTGTCGGCCACTCACCGTCCGATGACCGCCCCCAAAAGCGCGCTGTCGTGGCCGCTACGCTGATCGGCGTCGCCTCCGTTCTGCTGGGCCTGATCGTGCTCGCCGGTTGGGTCTTCGGCGTAGATGCCATCAAGTCCATCCAGCCCGGCTGGGCGACGATGAAGGCAAACACTGCGATCGGATTCATCCTCGCCGGCACGGCTCTATGGTCGATCCAGCGCCGCTCCATCACGCCATGGGTCGTACCCGTGTCGATTGCCTGTGCCTTGGCGACGGTGGCGCTCGGCGGCATCACGCTGATTCAATATTTTACCCATGTCGATCTCGGCATCGATCAGGCGCTGTTCCCCACCGACGATAACGAGTTCCTGCCTGGCCGCCCCGCGCCCATAACCGCGTTCAACTTCACCCTGCTCGGCGTGGCGATGCTCCTGCTTTGCATCAAGGCGAGCGGACCTCGCGCCGCGGCACAGATGGTGGCCATTCCCGTGCTGACGCTGTCCTACGTCGCGTTGCTTGGTTACGCCCTGTCCTCGAGCTCGCTTTATCAGATCCCCGGATTTGTCTCCGTGGCGTTCCATACGGCCGTGGGCCAAATGCTCCTCGGCATCGGCACCATGGCTTCCTCGCCGGAGACGGGCATCACCCGGCTGCTGATCGGGAGCGGCAAAGGCAGCCGTCTCGCCAGGCGGCTCGTTCTCATAAGCGTGGTTCTATTTCCACTGCTTGGATGGATGAGGGTCGAGGCCGAGCTCGCGGGCCTCGTCACCGCGGAAATGGGCGTCGCCCTGCTCATCTCGCTGACGCTCATTATCGTCTTGTCCTTTATCTTACTCCCCATCGAGGCGCTCGCGCGGGCTGAAGTGGAGCGCGAGAGGCTCGGCGCCGCCGTCGTCTCCAGCAAGCGCGCCGAGAACACGATCCGCAACGTTCTCGACGCGGCGCCTGATGGCATGCTCGTCGTCAATCGAGCGGGCGAAATAGTCATGGCGAACACAGAGGCCGAGAAACTTTTCGGATATACCCATGATGAGCTGATCGGCCAATCCGTGGACATGTTGGTGCCCACGCGCCACCAGCAGATCCATGGCAGCCATCGCGGAACTTTTTGGAGCGAGCCGAGCACGCGGCCGATGAGCCAGGGGTCGAAACTGTCAGGACTGCGCAAGGACGGCAGTGAGATCCCCGTCGAGATCGCCTTAAGCCCCGTTCAGACCGATACGGGCGATCTCGTCATCAGCAGCATTCGCGACATCAGCGAGCGCATACGCTTCTTCGAGGCCTTGCGTGAGAAGAATATCGAATTGGAGCGGGCGGCAAAGGCGAAGGATCATTTTCTCGCCAACATGTCTCATGAGCTGCGCACGCCGCTGACCGTCATCATCGGCTTCGTCAAGACACTGATGATGAAAGTGTCAGGTCCGCTTGCCGCCGAGCAGGAGCGGCAGGTCCTAAAGATCGAAGCCAACGCGACACATCTCCTGGCTCTGCTCAACGACCTTCTCGATCTGACGAAGGTGCAGTCCGGCAATGAGGACATCAGTCTTGAGCCCGTTGACGTTCGATCCGTCCTTGAGGACGTGGAGACCTCGTTGCGCCCGCTTGCCGAGAGCAAAGGTCTGGCCCTCCAGATCGAATGTCCGCAAAAATATCACCTCAACCGCAGCAGCCGCCGCACCCTCCTGCAGATATTACTGAACTTGGCCAACAACAGCATTAAGTTCACCAATAGTGGATCGGTTCGCATCGTGATCGAGGGAGCGTCGCAGAACACGCAGACGATCACGCGCATCCACGTCATCGACACCGGCATCGGCATCCGGCCGGAAGATCAAGAAAAACTCTTCCACCCGTTCACGCAGTTGAACCCGGACGCAAACCAAGGCGGCACCGGCCTTGGGCTCCATCTGAGCCGCAGCCTCGCCCACTCGCTCGGGGGTGAGGTAACGTTCCGCAGCCTCTATGGCCAGGGCAGCACCTTCACCCTGACCTTGCGCGAGGAGTCGGAGGCGCCGGCTCAAACGCGCATCGCCAGCTAGAGCGCCTGAGCGACGCGCACGCCTACTCCGACTCTCCTGAATTGAAAATGTGAATGCGCGAAGCGGCGCAGGCGCCTGCAATCAGGCCGAGGAACGCGCAAGAATATCGCGGACGTTCTTGGCCAAGGTCATCGGGTCGAACGGTTTGGCGATGACCCCAAGAGCGCCGAGATCCATGTAACGAGACCGCTCGTGATCCATGGTGCGCGCCGTCATGAAGATGACTGGCGTCCGTGCGTGGCCCGGCAAGCCGCGAAGACGTGCAAGCGTCTCGATGCCGTCGATCTCGGGCATCATGACGTCGAGCAGAATGACGTCAGGCTTGAAACCATCCGACAGAAGGTTGAGCGCCTCCATACCGGACGCGGCGGTCCTCAGTGCGATGTCAGGATCGACGCCCAGCGAAATCTTGACGATGTCCCGGATGTCGTCCTGGTCTTCGACCTGCAAGACCTGTAGCGATGTCACGGGTTCGGTTTTCCCTTCCGAATAGCCAGCCGATTGACCCCCCTCATGCGGCTCGCGAACAAAATCCCAGTACATGGTTGCGCTCCAACTTCAAAAAGCGCGAGCGTGATGCCTCTGGTTGGTGAATCCACCATTAGCTCGCGGCTGACGATTGTTGCTTTCGGGAGACAAAACACGCAGCGCCATAGCGCCGTTCCCCGCATCCCTCGTCCATGCCTAACGAACTAAAACCGATGTCCAAGTCGGTTACTCGCCCTCGCTAGTTTGGGCGCAAACCAGGCAAAAAAGGGGCTGTGAGGCCGTCATCGCGCTCTATGGTTACAAGAGCGGCACCGAATAATTGACGATTGCGCGGAACTGCGTCAGGTCGTCACTCGGCAGCCCGGCATCGAACACCTGCCAGTCGATATATTCCAACTCCACACGCAGCCCCTCCAGACGCCCGCGATGCGGCTCATACACGAAACGCAGGTCGAGCTCTTCCTGGTCGGCGAAGCCGCCATTGGTGGCGAGATCGGGCGCGCCGCTTCCCTTGCCCCATGCGGCATGGAGCTTCACCCCTTCAAGCCCGATCTGCTCCAAGTCGTAAGACAGGGAGAGGAGATAGGCCCGCACGCTCGCTTGGTCGAAATTCGTCACGATCATCGCCGTGTAGGACGTCGAGAAGCCGAACGGCTTTTGGATGCTGGCTTCGTCGCCGACATCGGACACCGCGCCGGTGAAGACGAACCCCGCATAGCTGGCGATGAGCCGCGCCGAGGCCTGATAGGTTTGATAGGGGCCACCCGCGATCAGGTCCGCGCCCACCGTCCTCTGGTCGAGAGTGTTGACGCCAACGCGAAAACTCGGACCATCCCCGCCACCGCCGAAGGGCAGCATATAGTCGAGCTCCGCATAGGCGGTGTTGAGCGTGTCCTTGATCCAATAATTCGCGACGCCGGCATTCCACCGGGCGCCGTGATAGCCGATGCCGTTGACGAGGACGCCCTCATCCTGGGCGACACCGAGCCCGTTGCTGAACGACTGGAACGTGGCGGTGTTGCGCGGCTTGTATTGCGTCAGATAGGACGCGATGTAGTCGAGCGTCTGGTTCTCCTTGTGCTCCGGCACGAGGACAATGCCCTCGAAAGTCAGAGGGATCATCCTGACATCGTAGGGATTGATATACGGGGTGCGCACGAGTTGCCGGCCCACGGCGAGCTCCTGCCCCCCGAATTTCACCAGCCCGTTGATCTGACCGAGCGTGGTGATCTGATCGCCGTCAGTGGTGAGATTGACCGAGTCCCCGGCGAACGCATTCCCATAGAGCGGCTGGGATGTGTAAAGGACGCTGCGGAGCTGGAAGAAATCGGCGATATAGCCAGACTCGTAGGCCAGGGAGCCGCCGGTGGTCAGCGCCTTGGGCTCGTCGTAACCGAAGTTATGCTCGTCGAACCAGTAGGTCCGGCTGTTGGCCTTAAGTTGCGTGTCGCGGAAGAAGGCCGGCGCGTTCGGCATGTGCTCGCCGCGCACCGCGTCGAAACGCGCCTCCCGCGAATCGGCATAGGGCTTCGGACCCCTCAGATCGTCCCGCGGACCGAGAGGCGTCGTGAACCCCTCACCGATCGGGCTGAAAGCCTCTTTGGCGCTGGACGGGATGGGATAATCGGTGGCGCCTTGGGCGAATGCCCGGGACGAAAGCCCGGCGCTGGCCGCCAAGCCGCACCCCAAGAGGGCAAGGAAAAGGGCTGCACGCCCCGCCCCGCCTCTCATCACCTGAGCCATAGCCCCCGCCTCCCCCGCCATGAGGCCAGCCCCTAGGAACGGGAATGCCGATCCTAGCAGATTCTCGATTGCCTGCGATTCGCGCACCTTCAGGCTCCCGCAAGCTGGCGCGCTTTGCTAGTGTCGCGCCATAAAAAATCCCCGCCAACTCAATAAGGTCGGTTCATGCTCAAACATTCGCGCCGCCGCGCGCTGGGTCTTCTGATCGCCGCCGGCATCGGCATTCGCCTCGTTCCGGGCGCCTCCCGCGCCCTCGCCGCCGGTGAGGCCGAAGAGCCCGAGACCACGGAGGATATGGAGGAGGCCGAGGAGGCAGAGTCGGACGAGGTCGAGTGCTACGACTCCAAGGACTTCGGCCCTTGGAAGGCGCAAGCCAGCGACCGCAGCGCCGGAGCGCGGCTAGGCGAAGTGCCGGTGCTCAATCCCAAGGCCTGCGACCTGACCATCGAGCTTCAGGTCAATACGGACTTCGACGCGAAGATCTTCATCACCGGCAATCCCGACGAATTGCCGGAGGACTTCCTTATCAAGCCGGAGAACCGCCTGATCGCCAAGACCGCCGCGGGCAAGGTCACCGTGGACGAGCAGTTATGCGGCAATTGCACCGACATCTACGACGACCAGGTGAGCGTCGTGCTGCCGCTGGCCACCGCCCCGCTGTTCCGCGATGAGGACAGCGTCGAACTCGTCATCAGGCTTGCCGGCAAGGAGGCGGACTGCCGCTTCAAGGTGGACACCGTCACCTTGCGAAAAGCGCTCGATTGGGCCGATGAGCGGCGGGATGCGCTGGCCAAAGAGCGCGACGACGACAAATGCGTCTCGCCGGAAGGGTGCTTCATCACCACTGCCTGCTGCGAGGTGCTGGGTCTCGGCGACGATTGCTTCGAGCTGCGCGCGCTTCGGCGCTACCGTGACGAGGTGCTCGCCAAGCAGCCGGGTGGCGTATCCGACATCGCTCGCTATTACGCGCAGGCGCCGCGCATCCTTGCGGGGCTTTCCACGCAGACGCGGGAAACGCGCTTGCTGTCGGTCTATGCCCGCTTCGTGCTGCCCGCGGCCATCGCCGCGCGGCTCGGTCTCAACCGTCTGGCCTATCGTCTCTATGTGCGGATGCTCGATGAGCTCGCGCCGGACATGCTGACGGGCGCGGAGCAAGCCCCGCGCCCGTTGCGCTAAGCGGACCAGGGACAGCCGGCTAGCTCACCGCCTCGGTCTTACCGAAGGTCAGCGGATCGCCGATGGGCTCGAACGCCCACACCATGGCGTCGCCCGTGGCGTTGCAAAGATAGAGCGCACCGCCCTTGTCCTCGACGAAAACGGCATAGCCGGGATCCTCGGAAAGCCCATCGGGCCGGCTCGACAGCACCGTGCCGCCCTCCGTCAAATAGGCCGCGCAGATCGTCTCGGCGACGGTCTGCGGCTGATCCTCGTAGCCGCCATTGGACGCGGGCTTCAGGCCGATCAACTCCGGCCCCGCGCCTTCGAGAAGATCGTCGTTCACCAGGGAGTAGGAATAGACGAAGCCCTCGGAATCGGCATCGCACATCCACAGCCGGTCCTCGGAATCGGTGATCCAGACCAGGCTGAAGCCGATGCCGCTGCCGTCGTCGACCGCGCCGATAGCCTCGACCGGCTGGGCCGGGTTGACCGTGGAGCAGGCCTGAATGGCTTTGTCATGGTTGCTTTCGCCGGTCTTAGCCGTGGCCGGAACGAGCGCGACCGCGGTCAGGGATAGCGCGGCCAGCCCCGCGCCAAGCATCGCAAGTTTGCGTGTCATTTTCAGTCTCCTCAGAAATTCGCCAAAAGGCAGGATTGCCGTTGGCCTTGAGGGACAGATGGCGGCCCGCGGGGCGCCTCATTGTGAGCGGCCTCACACTCGCCGCCACAGACAAAGCCAGGCTTCGCCCCATTGAGGCCGGGCTGATGCCCCGCTTCCCCAACTATCATTCGGCCCACGGCGGAATTTCGGGAACCGGATCGGGACTTCGCGCATTGGGGTGCAGGACCGCCGGCAAGGGGACTTCGGCCGGTCTTGGAGGGACCTCGCCAATGCCACGACCATTGCTTCGGAGCCACGTGCGTGCCGGCTGGCCCGCTGGCGCTTGCCTGCTTGTCCCAGCCTCAACCCAACCAATTCACGGGAGGTGCCGCCGACACCGCTGATGACCTTGCCGCGCTCAGGGGCACGAGCGCACGTCCGAAATTGGGGAATGGGGGGCGTAGGCCGCAACGGTGGGGAACCCGTACGGCCAAGCGAGGGAGCCTACGATGATCAGTTCCACACTACCGTTGGTCGAGCATCCCGACTGGCACCCGGTACACCGGGCCACGGCAATGCTGCGCCAAGCGCTTCTCACCTCCGCCTCGTCCCGTCCGGATGCCGCGGAGATTTGGGGCGATCGCCTATACCGCCTCGATCCGGCGCCGGTCGAACTCGTGAACGGCCCGGTCAGCATGGCGCAGCCCGCCTCGCTGCCGGCGCTTCTCGGCCTGCTGTCCATCGACGACGCGGCCGGCGTGTGTCAGTCGCCTGTCACATATGGCAACGATGTTAGCGCCCCGGAGGGCTCCGCCATGGAGTCGTCGGGAGAGGACGAGATGCTCGACAGGACGGAGCTGCTGCAACTGCAGGGGCTGGTGCAGGCCTTTTACCGGCGCCAACGCCAAGCGAGCCTGTTGGTGGCGGCCTCGATCGCCGCGGCGGTCGTGCTGACCTTCGGCGGTCTCATTCTGCTGTTCAGCATGACGGGTCCGGGGCCGGACAAACGCGAGGATGCGGCGCCGAAGGACGGGACCTCCGTCGCCCGCGCCGCGCGCGCGCGGAGATCGAAGCCCCGTTCTTTCAACCCATCCCCGTGCGCGTGAGCCGGCCGGCTGCGCCCGCGGCCCTCCTGATCCGGGCCAAAGCCGAAGTACCGGCGTCCGACCAAAGCGCCTTGGACACCAGCGTCGTCCACGCCACGGCCAAACGCCCGCTCGCCCTCGGACCGCTCCTGCCGCTCGGCTCGGCGCGCTATCTCATGATGCGAGGACTTCCCGAGGAAGCACAGCTCTCCGCTGGACGCCGCACCGGCACCGGCACCTGGATGGTCAAAGCCGCGGACATGGCCGATCTCACCCTCACCCTCAACGATGGCGCGGGCGGCGACTATCCGCTCGATGTCTATCTGCTGGATACAAGCAACGGCCCGCAGGCCCGGCGGCGCCTGGTGCTCCGGGTCGATCCGGCGCCGCAAGCACCGCAGGCCTATGCGGCCGGTTTCGGCCTGACCTGGCCCGCGCCGCAGACGCCGCCGTCGCCTGCCGCCGAGACCGGCACGGCGTCCGCCCTGCTGGCCGACGCCGATGCGCTACACGAGCGCGCCCAAGTGCTGCTCGGCGAAGGTAAGCTCGCCGCGGCACGGCGTCTGCTCACAAGCTTGGCGGAAGAGGGTCACGCCGAGGCCGCCTACGAGCTCGCCCTCACCTATGACCGGGAAGTGCTGGATCATGCCGGCATCCACGGCGTCGACGCCGACCCCGCCATCGCCACCGCCTGGTACGAATATGCCGCCAGGGAAGGCCATGCCGGCGCGGCCCAGCGCCTGAAGGTTCTGGCTAGACGACGTGGCGACGCCTGAGCTCGTCGACCAGCATCTCGACCAAGGCTCGGGGCTGGTATTGCTCGTCGACAGGGCAAGCTCGGCCTGCTCCGGCGGCTCGTAGCTTGAGTCGATGCCGGTGAAGTTGCGGATCAGGCCCGCCCGCGCCTTGCGGTACAGCCCCTTCGGATCGCGTGCCTCGCAGACTTCGAGCGGGGTATCGACGAAAATCTCGATGAACTCGCCCTCGCCCACCAGCTCGCGGGCCATGCGCCGCTCGGAGCGGAACGGCGAGATGAACGACACCATGACGATGAGCCCAGCATCGACGAACAGCCGCGCCGCTTCGGCCACGCGCCGGATGTTCTCCACCCGGTCGGCGTCGGTGAAGCCGAGATCCTTGTTGAGCCCGTGGCGGACATTGTCGCCGTCGAGCATATAGGTGTGTCGGCCGAGAGCGTGCAGGCGTTTCTCGAGCGTGTTGGCGATGGTGGACTTACCCGAGCCGGACAGCCGGGTGAACCACAGCACGCATGGCTTCTGACCCTTGAGAGTGGCGCGCGCCGACTTGTCGATGAACAGCTCCTGCCACTGAACATTGGTCGCGCGGCGCAGGCCGAACTCGATCATGCCGGCGGCCACCGTGGCGTTGGTGAAGCGGTCGATCAGGATGAAGCTGCCGGTCTCGGCGTTGTCGCCGTAAGGGTCGAACACCAGCGGCCGCGCCAGGCTGATATTGCACAAGCCGACCTCGTTGAGCTCCAGCGTCTTGCCGGCCACATGGTCGAGACTGTCGACATTGAGCTTGTATTTGAGCGCCGAGATGGTGGCGGTAGTCGCCTGGCTGCCGCACTTGATGGTGTATGCACGGCCCGGCAGCATCGCCTCCTCGTCGAACCAAATGACCTTCGCGGCGATCTGATCTGACACGGACGGCGCGGTCTCCGGCATCGCCGCCGCGATGACGTCACCACGGCTGGCATCGACTTCCTCGGCGAAGGTCAGCGTCACCGCATCCCCTTCTTCCGCCCTCTCGAGATCGCCGTCAGCCGTCACGATGCGCGCCACATGCACATGCTTGCCGGACGGATGGATGACGACCTCGTCGCCGGTCTTGATGCTTCCGCTCGCCACCGTGCCGGCATAGCCGCGGAAATCCAGATGCGGCCGGTTCACCCATTGCACGGGAAAGCGGAACGGCGCGTTCGTCACCCGATGGCTGACATCGACCGTCTCCAGATGCGCAAGCAGCGTCGGGCCGTGATACCAGTGCATGTGCGGGCTGGGGCTGGTGACATTGTCTCCGCGCAGCGCCGAGCACGGGATCGACGTGATCAGCTCGAAGCCAAGCGGCCGGGCGAACTCGGCGAACTCTTCGGCGATCGCCTCGAACCGCGCCTGATCGAAGTCGATCAAATCCATCTTGTTGACCGCGACCGCGACCTTGCGGATGCCGAGCAGCGACAGGATACAGGCATGACGCCGGGTCTGCGTCAGCACGCCTTGGCGCGCGTCGACCAGCAGCACGCCGAAATCGCAATTGGACGCGCCCGTCGCCATGTTGCGCGTGTACTGCACATGGCCCGGCGTATCGGCGACGATGAATTTCCGCCGCGGCGTGGAGAAATAGCGATAGGCCACGTCGATGGTGATGCCCTGCTCGCGCTCGGCCTGGAGACCGTCCACAAGGAGGGACAGATCGATCTCGCCGCCTTGCGTGGCGTTGGGACGTTTGGAGTCGCGCTCCATGCTTAGAAGCTGATCCTCGAGCACGAGCGCGGAGTCGTAGAGCAACCGGCCGATCAGCGTACTCTTGCCGTCATCCACGCTGCCGCAAGTGAGGAAGCGCAGCAGTCCGCGATCTTCCTCGGCGGCGATCCTGGCGGCGAGGCGATCGCTGGCGCTCTCCTTCTTGCCGCCGACTACGCTCAACTGCGGCATCAGAAGTAGCCCTCCTGCTTCTTCTTCTCCATGGACCCGGTCTGGTCGTGGTCGATGACCCGGCCCTGACGCTCCGAATGGCGCGAGGCGATCAGCTCGTCGATGATCTCCGGCACCGTGGTCGCGTCGGACCGGATGGCGCCGGTCAGCGGATAGCAGCCCAGCGTGCGGAAACGCACCTTGGCCATCTCGGGAGTCTCGCCGGGATCGAGCGGCAGACGCTCGTCGTCCACCATGATCAGCGTCCCGCCGCGCTCGACCACCGGCCGCTTGTCGGCGAAATAGAGCGGCACCACCGGAATGTTCTCAAGATAGATGTAGGTCCACACGTCGAGCTCGGTCCAGTTCGACAGCGGGAACACGCGCATGCTCTCGCCTGGCTTCACCTTGGTGTTCGCCAAGTGCCACAGCTCCGGCCGCTGGCGCTTCGGGTCCCAGTTATGCGCGGCGTTGCGGAACGAGAACACCCGCTCCTTGGCCCGCGACTTTTCCTCGTCGCGCCGCGCGCCGCCGAAGGCCGCATCGAAGCCATGCGCGGCGAAGGCCTGCTTGAGCGCCTCGGTCTTCATCACGTCGGTATAGAGCGCGCTGCCATGGGTGATCGGCGACATGCCCTCGCGCTTACCCTGCTCATTGGTGTGGACCATGAGATCGACGCCGAGCCGCTGCGCTTCGCGATCGCGAAACGCGATCATCTCGCGGAACTTCCAAGTGGTGTCCACGTGCAGCAAGGGGAATGGCGGCTTGGCCGGATAAAACGCCTTCATGGCGAGATGCAGCATCACCGCGGAGTCCTTGCCGATGGAATACAACATCACCGGATTCCGGAACTCGGCCACCACCTCGCGCATGATGTGGATGCTCTCGGCCTCGAGCTGGCGAAGATAGCTGGAAAGTCGATGTTTCATCGTCAGGCACTCGTACTCTTGGTCTTGTCGGCGGCGGGCCGGGAGGACGCCTTCGCCGGCTTTTCCTTATCAGAACCCTTGCCGTTCTGGGTCTTGGCATGCGCCTCGGCCTTCCGCTTCTCGGCGAGATAGCGATAGGCGCTGACGGGGATCAGGGCGAGGTAGAGCACCGAGCCGACGGCGAGCGTCAGGGATGGATAGGTCAAGAGCATGGCAATGAAAAGCGCGGCGAGCACAAAAACCGGCGGCACATACTCCCGGGGGATGCGCTGACCGATCATTTTGGCCGAGAAAGTCGGCACATTGCTGACCATGAGGAGCGCGATGGCGAGCGTGTAGACCAAGATCAGGGGCGTCAGAACCGGCACATGCAGGCCGAGATCCTGGGAATAAATCGGCAGTAGGAGGATGATGGCCCCAGCCGGGGCCGGCACCCCGACAAAGAAGGCGTTCTTCCAGGCGGGCTGGTCGGTCTGATCGAGCGACACATTGAAGCGGGCGAGCCGGAGCGCCGAGCAGACCGCGAACACCAGAACGGCGATCCAGCCCAGACTGCGCAAATCCTCCAGCGCCCAGTTGAACATGATGATGGCGGGGGCCACGCCGAAATTGACGAAGTCGGCAAGGCTGTCGAGCTCGGCGCCGAAACGCGATGACGCTTTCAGCAGGCGCGCGACGCGGCCATCGATGCCGTCGAGAAAGGCCGCGAACACGAGCGCCGCCACCGCCAAATCCCAGCGATGCTCGATGCCCATGCGGATCGCGGTGAGACCGGCGCAGAGTCCGACCAAGGTGAAGATGTTGGGGATGAGCACCCGCACCGGGACTTGCCCACGGGCGAAACTCAGCGGACGCCGCTTGCGATCCTCGCGCCCCGGCTCGAAAGGAGGAAACATTGACCGCCTACGCCTCCCCTGCCGCGGATTGCCCACGACGCGCTTCACCCACGAGTGCCGCCAGCACCGTCTCTCCGCCAATCGCCGTTTGGCCGAGCTCTGTGAGAATCTCGACGCCCTCCGGCAGATAGAGATCGACGCGGCTGCCGAAGCGGATCAAGCCGATCCGCTCGCCTGCGGCCACGCTAGCCCCCTCGCTCACGAAAGTCACGATCCGCCGCGCCACGAGGCCGGCGATCAAGATGACCCCGATCTTGTCCCGGCCGCAGTCTCGATGACGAAGGCTGGCGCTCGTTCTCCTCGCTCGCCTTGTCCAGCTCCGCGTTGAGAAACGCACCGGGCACATAGCGCCGTGGATGATCTTGCCGCCCACCGGCGCGCGTATGATGTGCACGTCGAGCACCGAGAGAAACACCGAGACACGCGTCAGCGGATCGGTGCCGAGCGCCAACTCGCGCGGCGGCATCACGCCTTCGGCCACGGCGGCGATCTTGCCGTCGGCGGCACTGACCACGAGGCCATCCCGGTCCGGCGTCACCCGGTCGGGGTCGCGGAAGAAATAAGCGCATGCCGCGGTGAGGACTGCGGCGAGCCAACCCAGCGGCGGCGCCAGCAAGAACAAGAACAAGGTCGCCACCGCGAAGCCGGCGACGAACTTGTAGCCGTCGCGGTGAATGGGCACGAAGGCGCCCGTGATGCTGTCCAGAATACTATGCCGGTCGTTCATGTGTTGCTTCAGGTCCAATCGGTTCAGGTCGACGCCAACGCCTCGTCCTCGAGACGCTCGGCGCCCGGGAGGCGGGAAGATCTTCTTCGTCCAACGCATGGGCCAGCCGCTCGCGCGCCTCGTCGGCCTCGCGCTGACGGGCCCACAGGCTCGCATAGAGTCCATTCTTCGCAAGCAGCTCGAGATGGGTGCCCTGCTCGACGATCTCTCCGTGATCGAGCACGATGATGTTGTCGGCGTGCACGACCGTGGAGAGGCGGTGGGCGATCACCAAGCTCGTGCGCTCGCGCGCTACGCGCTCCAGCGCATCCTGAATATCCATCTCGGTGTGACTGTCGAGCGCAGAGGTCGCCTCGTCCAGCATGAGGACCGGCGGACCTTTTAGAATGGTGCGGGCGATGGCGACACGCTGCTTCTCGCCGCCCGACAGCTTGAGGCCGCGCTCGCCCACCAGGGAGTCGTAGCCTTGCGGCAGCCCCATGATGAAGTCGTGGATCTGCGCAAGCCGGGCCGCCTCGCGAACGTCCGCCGGACTCGCGTCCGGCTTGCCGTAGCGGATGTTGTACTCGATCGTGTCGTTGAACAGCACCGTGTCCTGGGGAACCATGCCGATCGCCGCGCGCAGCGAGTCTTGCGTCACGTCCTGGATGTTCTGGCCATCGATGGTCACCGCCCCGCCGGACAACTCATAGAAGCGGAACAGGAGGCGCGAGATAGTGGACTTGCCCGCGCCAGTCGGCCCGACAATGGCGACCATCTTCCCCGCCGGGACCTCAAAGCTCACATGTTTCAGGATCGGCCGGGCCGGGTCGTATGCGAAGGAGACATCGTCGAACTTGATCTCGCCCTTGGTCACCGCGAGCGGCTTCGCGCCGGGCTTGTCGACGATCTCCGCCTTCTCATCCAGCAGCGCGAACATGGTCTCCATGTCGATCAGCCCCTGCTTGATCTCGCGATAGACCATGCCCATGAAATTGAGCGGCATGTAGAGCTGCAACAGGATCGCGTTGATCATCACGAACTCGCCGACGGTGAGCACGCCATTCGTCACGTCGCGCGCCGCCAGCAACATGCAGACGACCATGCCGAGGGTGAAGATCACCGCCTGGCCGGTGTTCAGCACGCCGAGCGAGGTGTAGGCGCGGACCGCCGCCCCCTCGTAGCGCGCCATGGAGGCATCGAAGCGGCGCGCCTCCAGCTCTTCATTGCCGAAATATTTCACCGTCTCGAAGTTGAGCAGGCTGTCGACCGTCTTGGCGTGCGCCTCGGTGTCGGACTCGTTCATATCGCGGCGAATGGCGATGCGTTTCTCGGAGGCGAAGAACGTGAACCACACATAGAGAACCACGGTGACGAACACGACGGCCACGTAGATCCAGCCGAAATACCAGGCGACCAGACCGGCGATCATGACGAGCTCGACCGCGGTCGGAATCGAGTTCAGCACCGCCATGCGCATGATGGTGTCGACGCCGGCGATGCCGCGCTCGATGACGCGGTTGAGCCCCCCGGTGCGCCGCTCGAGATGAAAACGTAAGGAGAGCGCATGCAGGTGACGGAAGGTGCGGTTGGCAAGCCGGCGCACGGCGTTCTGCGATACGACCGTGAACACCACGTCGCGCAGCTGGGCGAACAGCACCATGAGGATGCGCCCCACCCCATAGGCGATGATGAGCATGGCCGGGACGGCGGCGAGGCCGAGGAAGCTGACCCCCGGCGCCGGGCCCGTGGCGCCCTCGCCGGTGAGGAAATCCACGACATTCTTGTAGGCGATCGGCACGGCCAGGGTGATGACCTTGGCGAGCACCAGCGCCGCGAAGGCGAAGATCACGCGCCGGTGCAGATCCGGCCGGTTGGCGGGCCACACATAAGGCACCAGCTGGCGCAAGACGGCGAGCTGCCCCGCCCGTGCCTGAAGCACGGCGTCGCTCGTCGATTGCGGCAGCCGGTCTCGCATGAAAGGTCTTTTCTATCAGCGCGTTAGCGCGCGGCAAAAGGGGCAGCGCCAAGAGCTGCCCCTGCTGTCTCAAGGATATAGTCCTCAGGCGCTCTCGCGCCAAGCGCCTCGGGGATTTTAGCCCGCGCTTGGACTACGGCCTGACGCCGGGCGGAGGCATATTCGCCGGGTCCGGCTTGGTGAGCGAGATGTTGAACATCGCCCGGCCGGCCAGCATGCGGGTCTTGTCGTCGAACTGCTCGACCCTGATCTGGTGCACCTCATCGTCGAGCGCCGTCTTGTCCTCGGCGCTCCATTTCCCCTCACCGTCGGCGGCGACTTGAGCAAAGGGCTTACCGTCCACGTAAATATAGACGCTGCTGTTGGCGATGGCCGTACCGGCGAGCTTCAGGGTGCCGGGGCCCTCTTCCGCCTTGGCATAGTCGACAACGCTCACCTTGATCGGCGATTTCGGTGACGGCGAAGACGCCTCACCGACAACGTCAGCCGATCCGTCTTCCGCCGCGGCGGCGGGCGCGAGATAAGGCGCGCCGGCGACGGCCGCAATTGCCGCGATCAGGGCGATGAACTTGTTACCGATCATCTAGGTCGTTCCTCTAAAAGATTCCATCGTGCCGGGGGAGCCGATCCATGGACCCGCCAGCTTGGGCCGGACCCTAGCGGATCGGCCGCGCCGCCGCCACACAGCAAGCGAAATAGGGTTGCTTGACGCATGCGGAGGCCCAGTGGCAGATGGGGCCCATGAAGGACAGCAAGAACACGCTTAATATCAGGAATATCTGCGTCTATTGCGGCTCGGGCGCCGGCCGGAATCCCGCCTTCATGGAGGCGGCGCGTCAACTGGGCCGCATCCTGGCCGCTTCACGCATCGGCCTCGTCTATGGCGGCGGCGATCTTGGCCTCATGGGCGCCGTCGCCCACGCGGTGCTGGAGAACGGCGGCTACGTCACCGGCATCATTCCGGGCTTCCTCCGCCAGCGCGAGCACATGCTGATCGAGGCCCAAGAGCTGATCGTCGTGGACGACATGCATCAGCGCAAACATTTGATGTTCGAGAAGTCCGACGGCTTTGTGGCGCTGCCCGGCGGGCTCGGCACACTAGAGGAATTCGTCGAGCAGCTGACCTGGACGCAGCTCGGCCAGCACAGAAAGCCCATCGTGCTCGCCAATATCGCAGGCTTCTGGAATCCCCTGCTCGAACTCTTCGACAAGATGAGCGGCGAGACCTTCATCCGCTCCGGGCTCGAACTGAAGATGACCGTCGCCGACCGCGTCGAGGACATTCTTCCGGCCATCGAGAGCAGGCTCGAAGCCTATCCCGAAGAGGCCGAGGCGGAAGCCGAGATCGCCGCGAAGTTTTGAGGCGGCCTACTGCGTCTCGATTAGCGCGATGGTGTCGGGCAGCTCGAGCCAGTGGTGCCGCCGCGACGCCCAGAAGAGCTTGGAGGGCCGCGGGAAGCCCGGATCGGCGAAGCAGCCCACCGGCACGCCGAGCGTTCCCGGCAGACCTTCGGCGCGGAAGGCAATAGCCGTCCCGCACGTCGGACAGAACGTGCTGTCGATGGCGCGCCCTGAGTCCCCGCGATGCGTGTATTGCCGCCGCTCGCCGGCGATCGACACCGCAGCCTCCGGAAACAACGCGGCATAGGAGAACGCGCTTCCCGTTCCGCGCTGGCAGTCCGTGCAGCTGCACAGATAGACATCGAGCGGCTCGCCCTGCACCGCCGCCATAAGGCCACCGCAAGCGCAGCGCGCGCTACGCTCTATCACCGCTTCCTGCTCACGATCTGAACCCTTCGCCGTTTAGGCGCCCGGCGCCGGCGCGCCGTCGCGGATCAGCTTGTAGTTGATGGAATCGAGCAGCGCCTCGAAGGAGGCGTCGACGATGTTCGGCGAGACGCCCACGGTGAACCAGCGGTTCCCCTCCCCGTCGCGGCTCTCGATCAGAACGCGCGTCACGGCGTCGGTGCCGCCAGTGAGGATACGCACCTTGTAGTCCACCAGCTCAAGGTCATCGATATAGCTCTGGTACGGGCCAAGGTCCTTGCGGAGCGCGTTGTCCAGCGCGTTGACCGGACCGTTGCCCTCGCCCACGGACATCACCGTGTCGCCGTCGATGCGCGCCTTCACGGTTGCCTCGGAGATGGTGACGAGCTCGCCGAGCGCGTTGTGGCGGCGCTCCACCATGACGCGGAACGAATCCACATCGAAGAATTGCGGGACGTTGCCCAGCATGCGCCGCGCCAGAAGCTCGAAGGACGCCTCGGCCGCCTCATAGGCATAGCCGGCCGCCTCGTGCTCCTTCACCGTATTGAGCAGGCGGGTGACGCGCGGGTCGTCCTTGGGCACGGCGATGCCGATGCGGTCGAGCTGTGCCATGATGTTGGAGCGGCCGCCTTGGTCGGAGACCAGGAGCTTGCGGACATTACCTACCGATTCCGGCGGGACGTGCTCATAGGTACGCGGGTCCTTCTGCACGGCCGAGACATGGATGCCGCCTTTATGGGCAAAGGCTGACTCGCCGACATAGGGCGCATGCCGGTTGGGCGCGCGATTCAAGATCTCGTCGAGAACCCGCGAGGCATGGGTCAGCGTCCGCAGCTTGTCCGGCGTGACGCCGGTCTCGAAGCGTTCCGCATAGCCCGGCTTGAGCATGAGCGTCGGGATGATTGAGGTCAGGTTGGCGTTGCCGCAACGTTCGCCGAGACCGTTCAGCGTGCCCTGGATCTGACGCGCGCCCGCGCGCACCGCGGCGAGAGAATTGGCCACACCGTTATCGGTGTCGTTGTGCACGTGAATGCCCACGTGATCGCCGGGGATATGCTTCACCACCTCGGCGACAATGGTCTCGACCTCCTCGGGAAGGGAGCCGCCATTGGTGTCGCACAGCACCACCCATCGCGCGCCGGCCTCATAGCCGGCCTTGGCGCATTCGAGCGCGTAAGCCGGGTTCGCCTTGTAGCCGTCGAAGAAATGCTCGCAGTCGAGCAGCGCCTCGCGACCCGATGCCACGACCGCTTCCACCGACTCCTTGATGCCGGAAACATTCTCCTCCGGCGTGATGCCGAGGGCCACGTCCACATGGAAGTCCCAGGTCTTCCCCACGAGGCAGACGGCATCCGCGTTGGCGGCAAGGAGCGCCTGGAACCCGGGATCGTTGGAGATCGAGCGGCCCGGCCTCTTGGTCATGCCGAAGGCGGTTGACTTGGCGTTAAGGGCGCGCGGCTCGCCGAACAGCTTGGTGTCGGTCGGGTTCGCGCCGGGATAGCCGGCCTCGACATAGTCGAGGCCGAGCGCATCGAGCTGCTCGGCGATGAGCCATTTGTCCTCGAGCGAGAAGTCGACGCCATGGGTCTGGGCGCCGTCCCGTAGCGTCGTATCGTAAAGCGAGAGCCGTTCGCGAGCCATGACCTACACCACGCCGAAGAAGAAGTGCAGCGCCAGCAACACGGCCAGCACCAGCACCACAAGCTTGATCACAAAATAGACGCGCCGCGATCCTTTGAACGGCACATCCCGGAGAAACGGTTTCACTGCGCGGTCTCTTTCCCGCCGAGCGGCTTATGCATCGTGGTGTTGGCGAGCCACTCATCCCCGCAGCGGACGCTGTTGCGCTGCTGAGGGACATAACCGCGCCGGGCGAAGAAGCCGGACGCCGTATCGCTCGCATCGACCTTGAGGCTCGCCACGCCGCGCCCGCCGGCCACCTTCTCCAAGGCATCGGCCAGAACCGCGCCGACGCCCTGCCCCGCGACCGCCGGATGCACGTAAAGGAATCCGATCTTGTCGTCGGTCTCGAGCGTGCCGAAGCCAACCGGCGCGCCGCCGAGCGTGGCGACGATGGTCAACTGGTCGCCGAGCCGCTTGGCGAAGGCCGCCTCGTCCTCGGCCGCCGCCGCCCAGGCCTCCTGCTGCATCTCGGTATAGTCCTCGCCCGTCAGCTCGGTGATGCTGGACCGGAAGATCTCGGCAAGGAGCCGCCCTTCGCCCGGCAGCATTGGCCGCACGGCGAGCGTGGGATTGGCTTGTGCGTTCATCGTGCCGCCTCCCAGGTGGTGACGAGTTCGCCCGTGTTGGGGTCCTTGGCGTCCTTCAAGACGATGCCCATGGCCTCCAGCTCGCCGCGAATGCGATCGGCCTCGGCGAAGTTCTTGGCTTTGCGCGCGTCGCTGCGGGCGGCGATCAACGCATCGACGGCGTCAGCGTCGGCCGCCTCGCTGCCGGCCTCATCCTGCCGGGACCGTTCGATCCTAGCCCGTTCTCCCGAAAAGCCGAGCAAGCCAAGTGCCGCACGCAAGCCCTCGAAATGGCCGGCACTATGCAGCTTGTGCAACTCGGCGATGACCTTCGGCGTGTTGAGGTCGTCGGAGAGGGCCTCGATGATCGAGGCCGGCGCCTCCGGCGCGGCCGCGCTGCCCTCCACGGCGCCGTACCACTCCCACAACGTCTTATGCGCCTCGTCGAGCCCGACGAAGGTCCAGTCCAGCGGCTGGCGGTAATGGGTCCTGAGCATGTTCAGGCGTAGCGCTTCACCGGGCCAGGCATAACCCTGCCAGCCCGTCAGCAGCTCATGCACGGTGACGAAGTTGCCGAGGGACTTCGACATCTTCTCTCCCTCCACCTGGAGAAAGCCGTTATGCATCCACACTTGCGCCATCACGGCCGAGCCATGAGCGCAGCGGGACTGCGCGATCTCGTTCTCGTGATGCGGAAACACGAGGTCGATGCCGCCGCCGTGGATGTCGAACACCTCGCCGAGATGGGCCGCGGCCATGGCCGAGCACTCGATATGCCAGCCCGGGCGTCCCGGCGTCTCGATGCCGCCAGGTGAAGTCCATGACGGCTCGCCGGGCTTGGACGGCTTCCACAGCACGAAATCCATCGGGTCGCGCTTGAACGGCGCCACCTCGACGCGCGCGCCGGCAATCATCTCGTCCAGCGACGCCCGGACAACCGCCCGTAATCGGGGCATCGCCGCCACATGGAACAGCACGTGGTCCTCGGCGACATAGGCGCAGCCATTGGCGATGAGGCGGTCGATCATCGTCCGCATCTCGCCGATATGCTCGGTGGCGCGCGGCTCGACCGTGGGCGGCAAGGCCCCCAGTGCGTCCATGTCGGCGTGGAACTGGTCCGCCGTCTTCTGGGTCACTTGGGCGATCGCCTCGTTCAGCGGCAGGCCGGGATAGTCCTTCGCGGCGCGTGCGTTGATCTTGTCGTCGACGTCGGTGATGTTGCGGACATAGGTGACATGCTCGGGCCCATAGAGGTGCCGCAGCAGGCGGTAGAGCACGTCGAAGACGATGACGGGCCGCGCGTTGCCGATATGGGCATAGTCGTAAACCGTCGGCCCGCACACATACATGCGCACCTGTGCCGGATCGAGGGGCGCGAACGGCTCCTTCTTGCGGGAAAGCGTATTGTAAAGCGTAAGCGCCACTGCCAAGCCCCTTCGGCTTGAGGCTCGCCGGATGTTCGTCAGCAGAAGGAATAAGGTTAAAGGAGGAACGACCCGCGCGAGCTGATTGCTAGCCGGTAATGATGCAGCACGAAATCATAAGGATGGGTTGCTCTGGCATCATGATGGGGCCGCTTATGGCGGGAAACGGCCAAATCGTCAAGCGAGCCAATCATATTCATGCCTCATTGACCCCGGATTTAAGGGCGCATAATGGGTTAGAGGCTCCCCGGGGATCGGAAAAGCAATCGTGAGCGTTAATCGCCATCTTCGGCGCGTGTTCGCGCCGTCTGCGCGGTCGGTCGGCCGTCCCGGCATCGTTGCGCTCGCGCTTATCGGCCTGGCCGTCTCGGGCGGTGCGCTCGCGCAAGGCATGAGCGAGCAGCAGATTCGCTGCATGCAGCTCCAGCAGGAACTCGCCGCGGCCTCCGGTGGAGGCGCCGGCGGCGAAGAGCTCGGCCGTCTGCAGCAGGAGATCGCCCAGCAAGACCGGATCTACCAGGGCACCCAGGCCTCCATGGAGGACGCCGGCTGCTACGAGCGCCTGTTCATTTTCGGCCGCGCCCTGAAGCGCAATCCCAAATGCCTCAACATGAATGCCCGGGTGGAAGACGCCCGCCGGCAGCTCGCCCGTCTGCAAGAGCAGCGCAAGTCGCTCCAGCGCGGCGGCGGCAATCGGCGCCTCCAAGCGGAGCTGCGCCAGGCGATGCAGCGCAGCGGCTGTAGCGGTGCCCCGGAGCGCCGCGGCGGCGGTCTGTTCGACTTCTTCGGCGGGGACCGCGAGCCGGAATACCAGACACCGGTCTATCGCAGCATCAATCCCAACGGGCGCTATCGCTCGGTTTGCGTACGCCTGTGCGACGGCTTCTACTATCCGGTCAGCTACTCGACCTATGGCAGCCGGCTGGAGCAGGACAAGGCGCAGTGCGAGCAGAATTGCGCCGCGCCCGCCGAGCTTTACGTCTATCGCAACCCCGGCCAGGAAATCGAGCAGGCAATCTCGCTGCACGGCTCCGCCTATATGGATCTGCCGGTGGCGCTGAAATACCGCAAGGAATACGTCAAGGGCTGCTCGTGCAAGCAGGCGGAATACAACCCAACCGAGATCGAGGCGGCCAATAAGAAGGCTGCGGCCGATCCGGCCGACGGCGCAGCCCAGACGGCTGCGGCGGCACCTGCCGCCGACGCCGGCGAGGCGCCTCAACTCGATCTCGATATCACCGGCAGCGCCGAACCGGCCGCACCGGCCGTCGAACAAGCGCCTGCCGAGCCCGCGACCGAGGTCACGACCGACATCACGCCGCCCCCTCCCCCGCCGGAGCCGGGACAGTCGGTCATCACCAAGCAGCCCAGCGCCGCGGTGAACTAATCCAGTCTTCGGCTGTCCAAGGGATCTAGGCCAAGGGACTTAGGCCGTCTTGCCCTCGAGCCGCGCCAGCGCCCGGTCGCGGCCGATCAGCGGCAGGAGATGCTTGAGCTCCGGCCCGGTCTCCGCGGCCGTCAGCGCCAGCCGCAAGGGGTGGAACAGCGCCTTGCCCTTGGCGCCGGTCTCGGCTTTGACGGCGGCGCACCACGCCGGCCACGTCTCCTCGTCCCCAGGGCTCGGGCGGGAGCAGCTGCGCCGCCTGACGGCAAGCTCCGGGCTCTCGATCACCGGCGTGAGCGGTCCTTGCACCACGCCCCACCACATCTTGGCCTCCGACAGCACCGCGAGATTGCCCCGCACCGCCTCCCAGAAAGCCTCGCCCCCGCCGACACCCAGACCCTCCAAGCGGGCCGCCACCGCCTCATAGGGGAGCGCGTGCAATAGCTTGGCGTTCAACAAGCGAAGCTCATGGGGATCGAAGCGCGCCGGTGCCCGCGACAGCTTGATGAAGTCGAAAGCCTCCACCAATTCGTCGAGGCTCACATGGGGGGCGACCGGGTCCGACGTGCCGATAGTGGCGGCGTAGCTCGCCACGCTCAGGGCCTCCAAACCCTCGGCGCGCAAGCCCTCGATCGCCAGCGACCGGTCGCGCTTCGACAGCGCCTGGCCGTCCGGCCCGACGAGGAGGTTGTGATGGCCGAAGGCCGGAGGCGTAGCCCCCAGCGCCTCGAAGAGCTGGATCTGCGGCGCGGTGTTGGCCACGTGGTCCTCGCCGCGAACGACATGGGTGACGCCGAGGTCGATATCGTCGACCACGCTCGGCAGCGTGTAGAGATAGGTGCCGTCGCCCCGGATCAGCACCGGATCGGACAGAGATGCCGCGTCCACATGCTGCCGGCCGCGCACGAGGTCGTCCCACACCACGTCGCGCGGCTCGAGCTTGAAACGCCAATGGGGCGCGCGTCCTTCCGCTTCCAGCCTGGCCTTGTCCTCGTCGGAGAGCTGCAAGGCGGCGCGGTCGTAGACGGGAGGCTTGCCCCGGGCGAGCTGGCGCTTGCGCTTGAGGTCGAGCTCCTCCGGCGTCTCATAGGCCGGGTAGAGACGGCCCATCGCTTTCAGCCTCTCGACCGCGCCTTCGTAGAGCGCGAAGCGGTCGGACTGATGCACGAGCTTCGCCCACTGGATGCCGAGCCAGACAACGTCCTCCTCGATGCCTTTCGCGAACGCCTTGGTCGAGCGCGCCTGATCGGTGTCGTCGAGACGGAGGATGAAATCGCCGCCGTGCTTCCGCGCGAACAAATAGTTGAGCAGCGCCGTGCGGATGTTCCCGGCATGAAGCCGTCCCGTGGGGCTCGGCGCAAATCGGACGGTGACGGGCATCTACAGCCGCTCGCGGAATTTGTTGGTGATGGGGTAGCGGCGGTCCCGGCCGAAATTCTTCGCCGTGATCTCACGCCCGGGGCCGCCTGCCGCCGCTTATACTCGGCGAGGTAAAGCATGCGCTCCACTTTCTTGACGAGCTCCGGCGCATGACCGCGCGCGACGATCTCGGCAATCGGCAGTTCCAGCTCGACCAGGCAATTGAGGATGTCGTCGAGCGCTTCATAGGGCGGCAACGTATCCTGATCGCGCTGCCCGGGCTTGAGCTCGGCGGACGGGTCCTTGGTGAGGACGCTTTCGGGAATGATGAGCCCCTCCGGTCCGCGGCAGTCTTTGGGCCGGTGCGTATTGCGGTAGCGCGACAGCGCATAGACCTGGCCCTTGTAGAGATCCTTGATCGGATTGAAGCCGCCATTCATGTCGCCATAGAGCGTGGCATAGCCCACCGAGACCTCGGACTTGTTGCCGGTGGTGAGCACGAGAGGCCCGAGCTTGTTGGAGATGGCCATAAGCAGCGTGCCGCGTGCGCGCGACTGCAAATTCTCCTCGGTCGCGTCGGCGGCAAGGCCTTCGAACAGCTTGCCGATGCTCTCGTTTAGGCCCTCCACGCTCTTGTGGATCGGCACGATGTCGTAGCGCACGCCGAGCGCCTCGGCAATTGCCTTGGCGTCACTCAAGCTCTCTTCGCTGGTATATTCGTAAGGCATCATCACGCAGTGCACGCGCTCCGCGCCAAGCGCATCCACGGCCATCGCCGCGCAGAGCGCCGAGTCGATGCCGCCGGAAAGCCCGAGCACCACGCCTGGAAAGCCGTTCTTGTCGATGTAATCGCGCAAGCCCGTGACACAGGCGAGATAGTTGGCGGCGTCGCCCTCCTCCACCGCGGCAACCGGGCCGGGCAGGCAATGCCAGCGCCCGCCCTCGCGATGCCATTCGGTGACCGCGAGCGCCACTTCCCAAGCCGGAAGCTGCACGGCGAGCTCCTCGTCGGCATTGAGCACGAAGGATGCGCCGTCGAACACGAGCTCATCCTGGCCGCCGACCTGGTTGACATAGACGAGCGGGCGGCGCGTCTCGGCCACGCGCGTCTCGGCCACGCCGTAGCGGGTTTCCTGCTTGCCCATCCAATAGGGTGAGCCGTTAGGCACGATAAGGATTTCCGCGCCCGCCTGCGCCAAGGCTCGCAGACCTCCTCCGACCAGATGTCCTCGCAGATGGGCACGCCGAGCGAGAGACCGCGGAACGGAATCGGCGCCGGAACCGGGCCAGGCGCGAACACGCGCTTCTCGTCGAACACGCCGTAATTGGGCAAGTTGTACTTATAGCGCACCTCCGCGATCCGGCCTCCGTCGAGCAGCGCCACGGCGTTGTAGACGAATGGCGCCTCGCCCCAAGGCAGCCCCATGAGGATGGCCGGCCCGCCATCGGCCGTGTCCCGCGCCAACGCCTCGCAGGCCTCGCGCGCCGCCTTCTGAGCGCGGGCTTCAGCACCAGGTCCTCGAGCGGATAGCCGGTGAGGTAAAGCTCGGTGAAGACGATCAGGTCGGCGCCGGCCTTGCCCAGCGGCCCGCGCACCTTGCGGGCCTTGGCGAGATTCCCCTCGATGTCGCCCACGACCGGGTTGAGCTGCGCAATCGCGAGCTTCAAGGAGTCTCTGTTGCCCTCTGCCATGACCGGAGCCTAATCCGAAACTCGTTCGTCATGGCCGGGCTTGTCCCGGCCATCCACGTCTTTGCTTTCTAGAAATTCTTGGATGCCCGGCACAAGGCCAGGCATGACGAGCCTATATACCAACCGGGAGCCTACTCGCCGGCGGCGATGGACACCTTGGGTTCCGGACGCCCCTCGCGCTCCCGCTTCAACCGCTCAGCCACGATGAAGGCGAGCTCGATCGATTGGTCGGCGTTGAGCCGGGGATCGCAATGGGTGTGATAGCGGTCCGACAGATCCGTCTCAGTGACGGCCTTGGCACCGCCCACGCATTCGGTGACGTTCTGGCCGGTCATCTCCACATGGATGCCGCCCGCATGAGTGCCCTCGCTGCGGTGAATATCGAAGAAGGCTTCGACTTCCGACAGGATCAGGTCGAACGGCCGGGTTCTATAACCGCTGCTGCCGGCCTTGATCGTGTTGCCGTGCATCGGATCGCACGCCCACACGACCGACTTGCCCTCGCGCTCCACCGCCTGGATCAGCGCCGGCAGATGGCTACCCACCTTTTCGGCACCGAAGCGGCAGATCAGCGTGAGCCGTCCCGGCTCGTTCTGCGGGCTCAGCAGGTCGATCATCTTCAGCAGATCGTCCGCCTTAATGCTCGGACCGCATTTCACGCCGATCGGATTCTTGATGCCGCGCAGATAATCCATATGGGCGCTGTCCAGCTGGCGCGTCCGGTCGCCGGCCCACAGGAAATGTCCCGAGGTCGCGTACCAATCGCCCGAAGTGGAATCCACGCGCGTCAGCGCCTGCTCGTAGCCGAGCAGCAGCGCCTCGTGACTCGTATAAAGACTGGTCGAGCGAAGCTGCGGCGCATTCTCCGGCGTCAACCCGATGGCGCGCATGAAGCGCAGCGTTTCGGCGATGTGGTCGGAAAGCTCCTGATAGCGGTGCCCGGCGGGGCTATCCTTGACGAAGCCGAGATTCCACTGATGCACATGCTCCAGATTGGCGTAGCCGCCTTGGGCAAAGGCGCGCAGCAGGTTGAGCGTGGCGGCCGCCTGCCGGTAAGCCATGAGCATGCGCTGCGGGTCGGGCGTCCGCGACTCCTCGGTGAAGTCGATGCCGTTGATGATGTCGCCGCGATAGCTCGGCAGTTCCTTGCCGTCTTGCGTCTCGGTGGGCGAGGAGCGCGGCTTGGCGAACTGGCCGGCGATGCGGCCGAGCTTCACCACCGGCGAGCCGCCGGCATAGGTCAGCACCACGGCCATTTGCAGGAACACGCGGAAGAAGTCGCGGATCGTGTCGGCGCTGTGCTCGGCGAAGCTCTCGGCGCAATCGCCACCCTGAAGGAGAAAGGCCTCCCCTTGCGCGACGCGGGCGAGCTTGGCCTTCAGCTCCCGCGCCTCGCCTGCAAAAACCAGCGGCGGGAACGAGGTCAGCTGCTGCTCGACCTGAGCGACTTGATCCGGATCGGGATAGACCGGGACCTGCTCGATCGGCTTCGTACGCCAGCTATCGGGGCTCCATCGCGGTGCCATTGTCACACTCTCCAACAAAAAGTCCCCGCTATATAAGCGATTGAAGGGACTGTGGCTAGGCGGGCTTGCGGCAATTGCCGACTCCCGCCATGCATGCCACATATTCCTTAAGGTCATGGGAAGGAACGAAATTTTGGTTCGCCTCGAGCATAGCCATACGCCCCGCGCGATTGCCAAGCGCCTGCGCGACGGACCGCGCGTGAGCTACTTGCGAGACTGGGTCTATGGAGGCATCGACGGCACGGTCACCACATTCGCCATCATGGCGGGGGTGGTCGGCGCCAACCTCTCAGCGACCGTGGTGATCATTCTCGGCGTCGCCAACCTGCTCGCCGACGGATTCTCCATGGCCGCCGCCAATTTCACCGGCACCAAGGCCGAGCAGGACGAATACCAGCAACTCCGTCACATGGAGGAGCGCCACGTGGCGCTCGCGCCGGAAGGCGAGCGCGAGGAGATCAGGCAGATTTTCCGCGCCAAGGGCTTCGAGGGTGAAGCGCTGGACTCCGCCGTCAACGTCATCACCGAGCATCGCGGTCGGTGGATCGACACCATGATGGCCGAAGAGCACGGCATGCCGGCGCAGATTCGCTCGCCCCTAAAGGCGGCGGTCCTGACCTTTGTCGCCTTCGTGTTGTGCGGTTCCGTCCCCCTTATTCCCTATGCGCTACATCTTCCGGATGCGGCGCTGCCATCGGCGGTCATGGCCGGAGCGACCTTCTTCTTGATCGGCTCGTTTCGCAGCCACTGGTCGCCGTCGCCCTGGTGGCGTGCCGGCCTGGAAACTTTCGTCATCGGGATGATTGCCGCCGGCGTCGCCTATCTCGTCGGCGACTTGTTGAAGGGGCTTGTCTGAGAGCATTCACCCTACCCCCAGCCTTGCCAGTTATGCCACCATACGCGCCATGGTCACTCCGGAACCAAGTTTCAGCATCGGCATCGAGGAGGAATATCTCCTCGTCGACAAAGAGACGCGCGACCTCGCGCCCGAGCCGCCACCGGCACTACTCGCCAAGGCCGAGGAGGCGCTGCACGGCCAAGTGAGCCCCGAGTTCTTGCGCTCGCAAATCGAGGTCGGCACCCGCGTCTGTCACACGGTACAGGAGGCGCGCGATCAGTTGGTCGAGCTCCGCGCGACCGTCGGCGGCATCGCCGACGAGTTCGGACTCGCACCTATCGCCTCCTCCACGCATCCCTTCGCCAAATGGGAAAGCCAGCACCACACCGACAAGGAACGCTACAACGTTCTGGCCAAGGACCTGCAGCACGTGGCGCGCCGGCTCGTCATCTGCGGCATGCATGTCCATGTCGGCATCGAGGACGACGATCTGCGCATCGACCTGCTGAGCCAAGCGCCGTATTTTCTGCCGCACCTCCTGGCGCTATCCACGTCCTCGCCCTTTTGGCAGGGCACGCAGACCGGCTTGAAGTCGTATCGCCTGTCCGTGTTCGACGAGCTGCCGCGCACCGGCCTCCCCCACAATTTCGCGAGCTATAGCGAGTACGAGCGCACCATCGAGCTTCTGGTCAGCGCCGGACTCATCGAGGACGCCACCAAGATCTGGTGGGACATGCGGCCATCCGCGCGCTTTCCGACGCTCGAAATGCGCATCACCGATGTCTGTCCGCTGATCGAGGACACGATCGCCATCGCCGCACTCTATCGCTGCATCTTGCGGCTGCTCTATCGCTTGCGCCGCCAAAACCAACGCTGGCGCCACTATCCGCCCTTCCTCATCCGCGAGAACCGTTGGCGCGCCCAGCGCTACGGCGTCGAGCAAGGCATGGTGGATTTCGGCCGGGGCGCCATCGTGCCCTTCGACACGCTGCTTGAAGAGCTGTTCGATCTCGTGGCCGAGGACGCCGCCTATTTCGGCTGCACCGCCGAGGTCGCCCATGCCAGGACGATCCTGCAACGCGGCACATCGGCCGACCGCCAACTTGCGCGCTACGAGGCGGTGAAGACGCTCGGCGGCACCGACCATGCGGCGCTCGTCGCCGTGGTCGACGAGATCGTCGAGGAGACGCTGACCCTGCCGGAGACGAAGCAGAAAGCCGCCCGGGCGAAAGCCGGCATTTAAGTAAACCCTAGGCGGGCGCTACTCCTCGTAAGCCATATAGCGGACGATCTTCCAGCGCCCGTCCGCCTGCCGCCGGAAAATATCCATGCCTGGTTCGACGGATGTGATCTTCCGGCCATCGTTCTGCTTGATCGTCAGCGTCCACACGAGACGCACGACAACCACGTCGCCGAAACTCAGAATCTCCTTGATGTCCAGGGCGTAGCGGAAATCCCGGGTGCTGTCGGACAGCGACTTGGTGAGCAGATCGCAGACCGCTTGGTGATCGCGCGTGGGATATCCCCGATAGTCGGCGCGAATGTCGTCCGCGAACAGATCGCAGACCCGGTCCGACTTGCCCGCATTGAAGTCGGCCATCCATTGGGTCAAAGCCCGCTTGACCTCCGCCGCCGCAGCGTCGGCCAGCACCGGCACGGTGCCGGATAAGAACAGCAAGACGGCACACAGCGTGAGCCCGGCCCCGAAATGCAAGCGCCTAGCTGGATTGGCTCGTTTTGCGCGCGTCATTTCCGACCCTTGAACGACCGCACGAAGCTCTAAAGCGTCGTCCCCATGCCGCCGTCGACATTGAGCGATGCGCCGGTGACATAGCCCGCCTCGTCGGAAGCGAGGAACAGCGCGGCGTTGGCAATGTCTTGGGGCTCGCCGAAGCGCCGCAGCGGCGTTTGCGTCAGCAGCGCCTTGGCGATCATCGGGTTCGAGAGATACCGGCCGATCAGCGCCGTCTCCACATAGCCCGGCAGCAGCGTGTTCACGCGAATGCCGTAGGGCGCGTATTCCACCGCGAGGCTGCGCGACAGGGCAGACACCGCGCCCTTGGTCGCCGAATAGACCGACATCTGTCGCGTGTGCTTCGCCGACATCACCGAGGACAGGTTGATCACGGAAGCCTTGCCGGAGGCGCGCATCAGGTCGAACGCCTCGCGCGCGCAGCGCACCGTGCCGTCCACATTGACCTGCCACACGCGGTCCCAAGACTCATCGTCCATATGCCGGAAATCGGCGCGCTCGCCGATGCCCGCATTGTTGACCAGCACATCGAGGCGGCCATGGGCGCCCTTGATGGTCTCCATCAGCGCCTTGACCTGCGCCGTATCGGTCACGTCAACGGCATAGGCGGTCGCCGCGCCATTCGCCTTGACGATGGCGTCGGCCACGGTCTTGGCGGCGTCGCCGTCGATATCCGCCACGAAGACATGAGCACCCTCGCGCGCGAAGGTTTCGGATATGGCGCGGCCGATGCCGGCGCCTCCGCCCGTGACGAGCGCGATCTTGTCCTCAAGCCGCCGCATCGGACCCCTTGATGGGCACCGGCGCCTCCCATTTGTGGCGCATGGTCACCAGCTCCTCGGCGACGCTCGGGTGTAGCGCCATGGTCGAATCGAGTTGCGCCTTGGTGACGCCGAGCTTGAGCGCCACCGCCGCCATCTGCACGATCTCGGCCGCGTCGGGACCGAGGATGTGAACCCCGAGCACCTTGTCGGTCTCGGCATCGATGACGAGCTTCATCAACATCTTCTCGTTGCGGCCGCTGATGGTCGCCCGCATGGGCCGGAAGCTCGACTTATAGATATCGACTACGCGGTACATTTCACGTGCCTGCTCCTCGGACAGCCCGACCGTGCCGATCTCCGGCTCGGAGAACACCGCCGTGGGAATGAACTCATAGCTCATGGCCTTGGGCTTGTCCTCGAACACGGTCTCGATGAAGGCCGTCGCCTCGCGGATGGCGACCGGCGTCAGATTGGCCCGGTCGGTCACGTCGCCGACCGCGTAGATGCTGTCCACCGATGACTTGGAGTAGTCGTCCACCACCACATGGCCGTTCCAGCCGAGCTCGACGCCCACCTGCTGCAGCCCTAGACCCATGGTGTTCGGCGTGCGCCCCGTGGCGGCCATCACCAGGGCGGCGGAGACCGATCCCCCGTCCTTCAGTGCGACGCGATAGCCGTCGCCGTCCTTCTCGATCGCGGCGATATCCGTGTCCATGCGGAGATCGATGCCCCGGTCGCGCATGGCTTCGGCCACGCCGTCGCGGAGATCCATGTCGAAGCCGCGTAACACCTGGTCGCCGCGATAAAGCACGGTGACCGACACGCCAAGCCCGGAGAAGATCGAGGCGAACTCCATGCCGATATAGCCGGCGCCGATGATGACGATGCTGTCGGGTAGCGCGTCGAGCTGGAAGCACTCATTGGAGCTGATCAGATGCTCCGCCCCGGGCACCTGCGGCATGGAAGGATAGGAGCCGGTTGCCACCAGAATATACTTCGCCGAGACCGGCTCGTCGCGGTCGGCGAGCCTGATCGTATGCGGCCCTTCGACGGTCGCGCGCGCGAGAAAGCGCTGGACGCCGGCATTCTCCAGCGTGCGCGTATAAACACCATTCAGCCGGTCGACCTCGCGCCGGACATTATGAATGAGCGTCGGCCAATCGAAGCGCATATCCTCGCACGTCCAGCCGAAGCCGCGCGCATCTTCGATCTCGCCGCCGTAGCGGCTGCCGTAAACCAGAAGCTTCTTCGGCACGCAGCCGCGGATCACGCAGGTGCCGCCGATGCGATATTCCTCGGCGATGCCGACGCGGGCGCCGATCTCCGACGCCAGCCGCGCCGCCCGGACACCGCCCGAGCCCGCGCCGATGACGAACAGATCGTAGTCGTACTCTGCCACTTGGATCTCAGGCTCCCGCGCGTCGTATCACTTGGACGCCGCCGCTGCCGGCGACGATGGCCACATCGGCGAGGCCGAGAAACAGCCCGTGCTCCACGACGCCCGGCACGCGCTTCAGCGCGAAGGCCAGCACTTCCGGCTCGGGAATCGTGTGGAAGGCGCAATCGACGATCAGATTGCCCTGGTCGGTGATGAAGGGCAGATCCCCCTGCCCCGGCCGCAAGCGAACCTCGCCCTCGCAGCCGGCCTCCGCGGCAAGCGCCTGGATTAGCCGCGTGGTCGCGCGCAAGCCGAAGCGTACCACCTCGACAGGCAGAGGATGCGAGCCCAGCGTCTCGGACATCTTGCTCTCGTCGGCGATAACCACCATCCGGTCCGAAGCGGTCGCCACGATCTTCTCGCGCAGCAACGCGCCGCCGCCGCCTTTGATCAGGCGCAGCTGGTCGTCGATCTCGTCGGCGCCATCCACCGTGAGATCGAGTTGCGGCGTTTCGTCGAGCGAGGACAGCGGAATGCGAAGCTTCTCGGCATGGGACCGCGTGGCCTCGGACGTGGGCACGCAAAGCACCTCGAGCCCGTTCCGCACCAATTCCCCCACCGCCTCCACGAAATGATAGGCGGTCGAGCCGGTACCGAGACCGAGCTTCATGCCGGGCTTGACGAGATCGATCGCGGGGCGCGCCGCCTGCACCTTATAGTCGTCGGCCTTGGTCGCAGCGTCCGCCATCAGCCTTCGAGCCCCCCATCATCACGTATTTCAACTCAACGAACTCGTCGATCCCATGATGGGAGCCTTCGCGACCTTGACCGGATTCCTTGACGCCGCCAAACGGCGCCAGCTCGGAGGAGATGATGCCCTCATTGACGCCGATCATGCCATATTCGAGCGCCTCGGCCACCCGCCAAGCACGCGAAAGGCATAGGATGGCGTGACCGAGATCCTTGATGATGGTGGGGGCTTTCAACTGCATGGCCCGCTCTCTACGCCGCCCCTTGCCGGGCCGCAAGACCCGCCCCCGGACGGGGACCACGAGGCCCACGCTTGCCAGGCAGGGAGACCCATGTGACAGAGGCGCCATGCTCAAAGGTGCAACCATCGTCTTCGACCTCGACGGCACCCTTATCGACACCGCGCCGGACCTGACCAATGCGCTGAACCACGTGCTCATGGCCCGGGGCTACGACCCGGTCGCGCCTGCCGCCGTGCGGGAAGCGGTCGGACGCGGGGCTCGAGTGATGATCGAGCAGGCACTCCGGATGGCGCAGGCGGAAGACGACGTCGACCGGATGCTGACCGACTTCCTCGTCCACTACGAGGCCAATATCGCCGCGATGAGCCGCCCCTTCCCGGGCGCCCTGGCGGCGCTCGACCGGCTCACGGCGGCCGGCGCCACGCTCGCCGTGTGCACCAACAAGCGCGAGCGGCTTACCCGCATGCTGCTCGAAGCCCTTGGCATCGAGCACTTTTTCGCCGGCTTGGCCGGACGCGACACGCTCGGCGTCGCAAAACCCGACCCGGGCCACCTCACTGGCGCCATCGCCCTTGCCGGCGGTGACGCTCGCGCGCCGGTCATGGTCGGCGACAGCGCCGTCGACATCGCGGCCGCGCGAGCGGCGTCCGTGCCCTCGATCCTCGTCAGCTTCGGCTACGCGCCGCCACCGCCGGAAGGCCCTCACGCCGATGCCGTCATCGACCATTTTGATGCCCTTGAAGAGCAGATCCGCGCCTTGCTGAATCGCTTGACAGACGCGACCGGCGCGCCGTCCTAATACGCCCCAATTCTGCCCGAGATCGAGCCTAATGCCGGCCGCGGTCGCAACGAAGAGTCATGGTCGGCGGATAGTCTCGCGGGCTCTGGTTTGAACTGGGACGCTGACGCAAAAGGAGAAGACGGGAATGCGCAAACGCATCGTAATCGGCGCTTGCTTTTTGGGGCTCATGGGGAGCGCAGCCCACGCCGTTGACGACCAGGCCGGGGTGGACGCTTGCACCGAGGAGCTTGCCCGCGTCGAGGGACTGTTCCACGACAAGATCGAAGGCGCCAATTCCCCGAACGAGGCCATGGTCGAGAAGGCCAGCATGCTTCTCGACGACGCCGATGCGCAGTGTACCGAAGGGAAGTTCGATGAGGCCAAGGCGACCCTGGCCGCCGTCACCAAGCTGGTCACCGCGCCGGATCAGTAGGCCGCTGGCTCGGATCGAGGCGCCTTGGCGCCCCGCTCCCAGGCACGCCAAGAGTGCCGGCGCCGCGGCTTCCTTGACTTACCCCGGACCCACTCGCTAAATCCCCCGTTCCAGCCGCATCATCGCGAAAGATCGGGCAACCGGTCTTGGCACGATGAACGCGCCAAGCGGATCGGGCGGTTAGCTCAGCTGGTAGAGCACTGTGTTCACATCGCAGGGGTCACTGGTTCGAATCCAGTACCGCCCACCATTAACATTCGGAAATTAGTAAGCTTATTGACTTCGCGCCGGGAGCGGACCGTGCCGGAGACCTGACACACGCGCGGGGCGTATGGTGACCTTCGCCGCCCTTGGGCGGTGATCTTTGCGCGCGACGCTGTCGCTCAAGTGTGAAAGCAACTAGACTTGCGCAAGTGCCTTCAAATCGAACGACAAGCGGGCGGCATTATCCCTGGGAGCACATGACGCAGCGCGAGTTGCTGTCTGTCAGGCTGTGTGACCTGAAAGTCTCCATCGAGGGAACCTGGCTCGAGGAACGTATCGCCCGGGTCCGCGATGAGCTCGGCCAGCGCGACCTGCGCTTCAACCCGCATTTCTGGCTATCCGATGAGTGGTTCTCGCCGACCGGAGTGCCTGGCGTCGCGCTGCCGTTCTATCTTGCCCATCCCAAGCTCACGCGTCTCGAGCGCTCGCAGATGCTCGAAGCGGAGGGAGCCACGGCTGACGCCTGCCTGCGGCTATTGCGCCACGAGCTGGGGCACGCCATCCAGCACGCCTTCAAGCTGGAGCGCCGCCGCGAGTGGCAGCGCCTGTTCGGCAAGGCGAGCACACCCTATCCGGAGGCCTACCGGCCCAATCCCGCGAGCCGCCGCTACGTACACAATCTTCCCGCCTGGTACGCCCAGAGCCATCCGGAGGAAGACTTCGCCGAGACTTTCGCGGTCTGGCTGCGCCCCCGCTACAACTGGCGCCGGCACTACCAGGGCTGGCCGGCGCTGCGCAAACTCAAATATGTCGACAGGCTGATGGCGGAACTGGCCGGTCAGCCGCCGCGGGTTCGCAGCCGCGCCAAGCCCTTCCCCTTGTCTCGCGAACGGATGACGCTAGGGACCTACTACGAGCGCAAGCGGGCCCACTATTCGGTTGGCTTTACCGATGCCTATGACCGCGATCTAAAGCGTCTGTTCAGCGAGGCCGAGGGTCCCCGCGACCGGCGCGAGACAGCGGCGACGTTTCTGCGGCGGCACCGCCGCGAGATCAGAGGCATGGTCGCCAAGTGGACCGGCGAGTACCAATTAACGCTCAATCAGGTTCTCGAGCAGATGATGGGGCGATGCAAGGAGCTGCGCCTCGTCGCCGACGGCCCCGAACGCAAGCTAGTCCTGGACTTCGCCATCATGCTGACGGTGCATGGCATGAACTACCTCTATCGGGGGCGCGAATGGCACGTCATGTGAGGCCCTAGGCCATGCTCAAGAAGCGGGTGCTCGTGCTGATGCACGCTGACCTGGTGCCCCCCGACGACATCGCCGGCAAGCCAGAGCAAGAGGTCGTCGAATACAAGACCGAATATGACGTAGTGACCGGCTTGCGTGAGCAGGGCCACGAGGTCGAGCCGCTTGGGCTCTATGACGACCTGACGCCGCTCCGCCGCGCCATCCAGAACTTCAAGCCGCATATCGTCTTTAACCTGCTCGAGGAGTTTCACGGTGAGCCGATGCTCGACCAGAACGTCGTGAGCTTTCTCGAGCTCGTGCGGGTGCCCTACACCGGCTGCAATCCCCGCGGCTTGATGCTCGCCCGCGATAAAGCGCTGTCGAAGAAGATCCTGTACTACCATCGCATCCGCGTTCCGCGCTTCGCCGTCGTCCCGGCCGGCCGCAAGCTCAAGCGCAAGCCTGCCCGGCTCACCTACCCGCTTATCGTCAAGTCGCAGGTCGAGGAGGCCTCGATCGGCATCGCCGAGGCCTCCATCGTCAACAGCGACGAGAAGCTCGCCGAGCGGATCGAATTCATGCACGCGCAAGTGGGCACCCCCCTCATCCTCGAGCAATACGTGGATGGCCGAGAGCTCTATGTCGGGGTCATGGGCAATGCACGCTTGCAGACGCTGCCCGTCTGGGAACTGGAAATGCGGCGGCTGCGCGCCGACGCACCCATGATCGCCACGAGACGGGCGAAGTGGAACCGCAAGTTCCAAGAGCGCCGCGGCGTCGAGATCGGCCCGGCACGGGACCTGCCGCCGGCGGTCGAGCAGCTCCTGATCAAGACGAGCAAGCGTCTCTATCGTCTGCTCCAGCTCAGCGGCTATGCCCGCGTGGACTTCCGCCTCGACACCCAGGGACGCCCGTACTTCCTCGAAGCCAATCCGAACCCCGACATCGGCTACGGCGAGGAATTCGCCGAGGCCGCCGAGGCCGCCGGCATGAACTACGGCCCCCTGCTCGACCGCATCATCGCCATCGGACTTCGCAAGCGCCTACGAGCCCCGTAGCCGCGCCTAGCCCTTCCGCCTGAGCAGCGCATCGAGGCTCCAGGCCCGCCGCCGGCAAAGACCAAATAGAGGAAGATGAAGCAGTACAGGATGGCGGCTTCGCCGTGATTGAGAAGCGGATATGGGCTGTTGGGCGCATGCGCGATCCAATAAGCGACCGCCATCAGACCGGAAAGAACGAAGGCGACGGGCCGCGTGAAGAGGCCGACCACGAGAAGCGCGCCGCCGACGAGTTCGAGCACGCCCGCGATCCACGGCAGAGACATGACCGCCGGCGACATGTCCGAGGGCGGAAAGCCGAGCAGCTTCGCCGACCCATGTTCGAAGAACAGCAGCGCCGCGACGATGCGCAAGACGCTGAGGACGCGTGGCGCCCATTCACTCTGGAGACTGTCGGTGGTCATGGCGTGCGAATCCCCCTCGGCTTCTGATTGAGCATTAAGTGGAGGACAGTGTAGCCCATCGCGCCGGGCGCCGTCAGTACACGCTCTCGTTAGGCATAGTCACCTCCCGAACTGGCAATCTCTCTCACCACCGCGTCAGCCAATGGCACGAACCGCTTGAAACGATTCGCCAAGAAAAAATGGGGGCCCCGCGATGGGGACCCCCATTTGTTTGTCTTCGCGTACGTCGCAGAGCTTAGGCCGCGGCGCTGACCTTTTCGGACGCGACGGATTCGATCGTCTTCAGGATCTGCGAGGCAATCTGGTAGGGATCGCCCTGCGAGTTCGGACGGCGATCTTCGAGATAGCCCTTGTAGTCGTTCTTGGCGAAGCTGTGCGGCACGCGGATCGACGCGCCACGGTCGGCGATACCGTAGCTGAACTGATCGATCGCCTGGGTCTCGTGCTTGCCGGTCAGCCGCATGTGGTTGTCCGGTCCATAGACCGCGATGTGTTCCGCGCAGTTCTTCTCGAACGCCGCCATCAGCGCCTCGAAATACGCCTTGCCGCCCGTCTCACGCAGATAGGTGGTGGAGAAATTGGCATGCATGCCGGACCCGTTCCAGTCGGTGTCGCCGAGCGGCTTGCAGTGATACTCGATATCGACGCCGTACTTCTCGGTCAGGCGCTCCAGCAGATAGCGGGCCATCCACATTTCGTCGGCGGCCTTCTTGGACCCCTTGCCGAAGATCTGGAATTCCCACTGGCCCTTCGCCACCTCAGCATTGATGCCTTCGTGATTGATGCCGGCGGCGAGGCACAGATCGAGATGCTCCTCGACGATCTGGCGGGCGATCGAGCCCACGTTCGAAAAGCCGACGCCCGTGTAATAGGGGCCCTGCGGCGCGGGATAGCCGTCGGACGGGAAACCGAGCGGACGGCCGTCCTTGTAGAGGAAATACTCCTGCTCGAAGCCGAACCAGGCGCCTTCATCGTCCAGAATGGTCGCGCGCTTGTTCGACGGATGCGGCGTGCCGTCCGGCATCATCACTTCGCAAAGCACCAGGACGCCGTCCTTGCGCGCCGCGTCCGGGAAGACCCGAATTGGCTGGAGAACGCAATCCGAACTCTTGCCTTCGGCCTGCATGGTCGAGCTTCCGTCAAAGCCCCACAACGGAAGTTCTTCGAGGGAAGGAAAGCTGCCATATTCTTTGATCAGCGTCTTACCACGCAGATTCGGTGTCGGAGTATATCCATCGAGCCAAATATACTCGAGTTTGTACTTTGTCATTGCGGGTCCTTCTTGAAGCTGTTCTCGCGGAATGAGAGAGAGTCTCTGACGTCGCCTGGATGACTGGCGGCCAATGCGTTGGTATTCCAGCAGCATTTGTGCCAATGCGGACCCTGGGACAGTGCAGTCCCGGCGCAGGGGCCCCACGCGCAAGCCAGTCCCGCCGCCGACCATTCATTTTTTCGTAATAATTAGCGTCACTTCGCCGGAGCCCTCGGCGCGCGCCAAAAGTCTTCGATTGTTTCGTCGACGACGCGACATCGACCGCACTGCACAATGCTGCGCCAGAATGCAGAAGCAAAAGGCGCTGAAATAATAGTCATTCCGCAAATTTGTTGTGCAGTGACTCCCTGAATTTCGTTATGGTGAGGGTAATCAGTCGTCGAGTCGCTAGTGCTTCGACGCGAAACATTCGAATGGAGAATACAATGACGACAAGTTCTTTTGAGGGGACCGCCAAGATCTACCAGTTCCCCAGAGGCGGTCGCGCGGGTCTAACCAGCGGCCGCTATGAGGTCAAGCCCATGGACGAATTCGCGCTGCGGACGGCCAATGTCGTCGCGGGCGGCGCCTGGTACCACGAAGAGGCGGTCCGGGAGGCTGCGCATACGCGCAAGAACTGACATGGGCTTGCTGGTGCGCCCGAGGCGCGACCGTGACAAGCAACTGATCGCAGAGGGCCGGCTTACCAAAGCGCGGCCCTCTTTCGTTATGGGGAACTCCGGCGCTTAGGCGCGCGCCGGCCACGCGGCTTGGGAGGTCTCGTCCTCGGCGCTCTCATACATGGACAGCATCGGCTCGTCCGTCAGCACCACCTCATCGAACACACCAAAGCCGTTGAAACGATTCGCCAAGACGCGGCCGTAAGCGCCGATCTGTCCGATCTCGAGATAATCGCCTTCGGTGACCGATGCAGGCAGCATGAAGGGGCCCGGCAGATAATCCGAGCTGTCGCAGGTCGGACCGTAGAGCACGAACTCCGCCTCCGGCGCAGTCCTGCCGCGCGACGGCGTGACGAGCCGCGCGGGAAAACGGAAGCCGGAATATGCTGCGTCGAATAGCGTCCCGAACGCGCCATCATTGAGGTAGAGCGCGTTGTCGCGGCGCGCGTCGACGCGGACGATGACGGACTCTGCCTCGGCCACCAGCGCCCGGCCCGGCTCACACAGAAGGCTCGCAAGAGTGCTCCGCCAGTTCGTCCGCGGCACGCACCACCTCGTCCATGAAGCTCGCCAGATCGGGCGCTCGGAATGGGGATAGCGGCTCGGAAAACCGCCGCCGATGTCGATGGCGTCGACCAGCACGCCCGAGGACACGATCAGCTGTCCCACCTGCCGGATTGCCTCACCGAAGGCGGCGGGCACTACGGCCTGCGAGCCGACATGGAAGGTGATTCCGAGCCGGGTCGCACGCTGGCGCGCTTTCAGCAGGAGTTCCGGCGCTTCCGCTTGGCTAGCGCCGAACTTCCCTTCGAGCGGGATAAGGCTGTGGGTGTTGGGACAGGCGATCCGGAGGAACAGGGTGAGGTCGTCCGCCCCGTCCGTCTCCTCGATGACCTTGTCCAACTCATCGGCGGAGTCGAAGGCAAAGCGCCGTACGCCGAACTCACGATAAGCCCGCGAGATGGCCGCCCCGCGACTCACCGGATTCATGAAATAGAGCTCGGCGTCCTTGACCGCCGCCATCCGCTGGATCTCGACCAGAGAAGCGACATCGAAGGCCGTGATGCCGGCCTCGGCCAGAGCCTCGATGATCTGCGGCGCATCGTTCGCCTTGGCGGCGTAGAGCACCCGGCCGGGAAAGTTGGCAAGAAACCACTTCGCCGCGCGCTGCGCGGCGTGCGGCCGAAGAGCTAGGACAGGTCGCTCGGGACGATGATGACGAAGAAGCTCCGAGGCAGAAGTGAAAACGTCCATCTCATGTCTACTCCCACACGAGATTGCCGATGTCAGTGCTGCCCTTGGGCGAGTGCGCTTGCGAGCCGGCTTGGTCCCTAAGAAATCCTAGGCCCGTTGTAAAGGAGAATTCGTGTGCTGACTATCTCTGTCTCCCGCCTCGCGCCATCAATCGGGCTTGGCGGCGACGGCGTCCGAACCCGACAGCATAGGCGTCGCCGCGCTCGAGTAGACCGGCTCCTGCAATAGCCCGAATGTCTTGCGCGCCGACAGCCTCACCATGGCAGCGGTGTAAGCGTAGATCTCAGCGCTATCGACCATGCCATCGCCGTTGCGACCGGATAAAGATCGGCGGAACCGGCCAGACCCTCGATCAGGTAGCGAGTGAACAGCCCGATGTCGTAGCTCGTGTCGATCAGGGTGCGCTGGCCCCGGTCCGCCGCAGCGAGCACCGTCACCGTGGAGAGCGGCGCCGGCGGAAGGACCGAGCTCGTCGTTTCGGGCAGGTTGGGCGGCAGGACATAGGAACCGTGATCCCGGCCATATTCGCTTTCCAGCAGGAGGAGCACCGACTTCGCGTTGAGCTTGGCGAGATTGTCGTAGAGGGTCGACAGCGGATAGCCACCCCGTTCTTCGCGATAGGGCTCCGCGTCCACCGGCAACAAATAATTGTCGCTGTGACTGCTATTGGTCGCCCCGAGACCGGAATAATAAACGATCACCCGGCCGCCCGGCTGCGCACGCACCAGACGGGCAAGCTCGCCGTCGGACCCCGGCACCGGGCCGAACAGCCGCTCCAGGTCGGCACGCTTCGCATTCCGCACGTCTATAATGTTGTCTTGGCGATAGCCGAGATGTTCGGTGAGGAAGAAGTACATCGCGCCGGCGTCGTTCCGTGCGGTCTCGGCGGTAGGCAGGTTCTCGTAAGCGCTATTGCCGATGATGACGGCAATGTCACCCGGACTCTCCGCAGCGGCCGGCAACGCCCGATAGAGCTCGCGAATGCGCGTGAAGGACTTCACGACGTTGCCGTTGCCGCTCCCCGGGCGCGGCAAGTGGCGCGGCGGCATGGTGCAAAGATCGAAATGACCTTCGCTCTCGATCTTCCGCACGTCGGCCAGGGACAAGTGCCCTTCGATCTGCACGCAATTGCGGCACCACACAACGCCATAGCGGCTCTGCAGATCATCGAGCTGGATCTGGTTGAGCCCGTCAGGCGACGGCAGGCAGCCGGACGCGCAAGCGCGGGCCCTGACACTGTCGCCGTGAGCCTTGCGCAGAATCCCGATAAGATCCTCCGGCAGGCAGTCTATCTCAAGCCGCGTCAGCGGCACGGGCGCCTCCTCCTCGATAGGCGGCGCGGATTCGGCGGGAGGTGCGAGCGCCGCGGTGACGCCGGTCTCACTGGCCTCGGTCGTATCGGCCTCCGGCGCATCGGGCCCCGTCGCCGGCTCGGCTGCCTCGGCGCCGGCCGCTTCCGCTTCGACGGCCTCGGGCGGCGGCGCGGGGGGCTCGGGCTTCGCCACCGGCAGGTCCTTGCACAGCGCCCTCAGCTTCTTCTGGACCGGTTCGGCGAGAAAATCGCCGTAGGCCTTCATCCCGTGTTCGTTCTTGAAATACCAATGGGCCGTCCACGTCTCGTCATTGGCCTTGCCGTCGATCGGGCCCTTGTAATATCCGAGCTGAGAAAAGCAGCGTTGCACCCAGGCCGTCGCCTCGGCCTTCTTGTCCTTGGGCTCGGCCGCCGCCGTGGCCTCCACCTCCGGCGTCACCACCGCGATGACCATATTTTGTGCCGCTGCTGCACCGGCCGCAGGCTCCGCACGTGCCACGGCAAGGCACGCCGCCGTACCCGCAAGCGTAAGGACGAGCCCGCCTAACAGGCTCCGCCCGCGTCCCAATCTCCCCGCCATGGATACCCTCAAACGCAAAAACGCACTCTGACCGCGCCCTCTGGCGCGGCCCACTTCAAACATATTTGCCATCTTCCAGAGCAAAGATTAGGCCAAGCAATCAGGCGACCCAAGGCCTCTCCGGGAGCGCCACCAGGAACGCTAAGGGGCGATGGCGGCAAGACATTGGCAAACCGCGCCATGGGACCGGATGGGACCCGCTAACGCACCACAAGCTTAATGGCAGTCCGGGCCAGAACCTCGGTGTCCTCGGAATCCCCGGAATCGGTGTCCCCGGACTCGCCCGCGCCCGGTTGATCGTCGTCGGACCCAGCCTCCTTGGCCTTGAGCGCCACCTGGCTCCCGGCTGCCTTCTGCCCAGCTGCGATCTTCGAAGCCCCTTCGACCACGATCTGGCGGGTCAGGAAGTCGCGATAATTCCCCAGCGGGGTGAACTGCCGCGTCTTGAAATCGTGCTCGATCCCATCGGCCTCGACACCGCTCGCGTTACAGATGGCGATTACGGTCTCCGTTCCGGGATCCTTGAGCCGGAACTGGAATGGCGCCTCGTCGCCCGGGAACCGCGCCTCGGTCTCCGCCGGCAGGAAATTGTCCTGCTGAAACTGGTTGGGGAAGATCACGGTGCCGTTCCCGTCCGCCTCCACATTGATCAGCGTGAGGTGGCAATCCCTGCCCGACCGGATGCTGAACACGGGAAGGTCGTTCACGCGGTAGGTGCTCTTGTCGGAGGTAAGCGCCAGATCGAAATCGTCGAACACGTCTTCATTGTCGTCTCTGATCCGAGCCACGGCGGTCGGCGTCAACGAAGCGATCTCGATGGGCTTGCTGGTGGAGACCTTGGCGACCAGATCCCCGAACTCGGCCTCGAGGATTTCGCGCGGTAGCACGCCCTGCTCCAGGCGGCGCTTGATCCGGCCGGCCTCGCCGCCGGCTTTGGCCAAGCCTTCGGCCAACACGTCCGCCTGAAGCCCGTACTCGCCGCCGCGATCCTCAGATCGACAGACTTCTCATAGGCCCGCGAGAGAAAGTTGATGCTCTCCACGCCCTCGGCCTGCGAGTCGAGATCGGGATCGAGACCGGCGCGGAGCATCGCCTTGCGGAAGCGCGCCGCGTCGGACGCGAGCAACTCTTTCATCTCGGCTTGCGGCGCATAGAGCGCCTCGACCTGACGGCGAACGCTCATGGGAAAGCTCTTGTCGTGCAGCACATGCTCGCGGATGTCGTCGGACGCCTGGCGGATGCCTTGGTTGTGGCAGCCGAAGCAGGAAATGGCATTGGTCACCGCGCGGTCGCGCTGGCTATCGTCGAGAACGATCTCGGTGGGGCCTTTGCGCAAACGTTCGCCCTCGGCGGTGTTGAGATAATAGGCCTGGAATCCGTTGGGCAGGCTGAAGATGGTCTCTCCGCCATCGTGCTGGAAAGCATCGGCGCCGTAAGGACCGAGCGGATGGACGAAAAGGCTCTGGGCCGACGCATCGCCCTTGAAGTCGTAGGATGTCCAGAAATAGCCGGTCGGGATCGGATGCCGTTCAATCAGACGATTATGCTTGGATACACCCGACTTCTGAAAGCCCGCGCGCCTGGCGAGGAATGCCTCGAGATTCGCTTTGACGTCGACGCCCTCCTCCCGTTCGAGCTCGGCGAATGTCTCGGGCAACCTGAGTAGGTCGTAATAGAGCGGCGGACGCGACGCGGCGAAGGCGAGCCAGTCGCCTCTGACCCAGGGCAGCTTCGTGCCGGTGGTGGATGTTGCCGTGTCGTAAGCCATCCCCTCCGGCTCCATGCCGTAGGGATAGCCGCCGGCTATCCGCGCCCAAGCCTCCTTGCGCCAATCGAGATCATCGAGATTGAAGGCGATGATCGTGGCGTTCGGATCGATCGTGCGCATTTTCAGCACGACCGAATTGCGGCTTAGGCTGTTGAGCAGCTTCACCACGCCTTGCCGGTAGCGCACCATGTCTTCGTTCGAGGCGCAGGCATTATAGAAGTGTGTCAGCGTGACGTAGCGCATGCCCGGACGCCGGGACGCATCCTGCGCGGCGATATCGTCGGCGATCGCGCTGACCATGGCGCCCGTATCGATGGGCACGCGGTTTCCGCACGCCGCCTCGACCGTATCGCCTAGCCCCTTGATCCAGTCATAGACGGCCTTGACGTCGTTCGCCGTCGGCTCGGCGTCGCAGTCGAACTCCTGATAGCAATCGTAGGGCATGTCCTTCTTGGCGATCTGAATGAACAGGCCGGAACCGTCCGGGTTGCCGGGTAGGATCAAATCCGGGTCGCGCGCGATCTCGTCGAGTCTCAGGACGTTGCCGAAATTCTTTGCGGGCTTCTGCCGCTTCAGGGCCGGCCCGGCCTGATGACAGCGCGCGCAATGCTTGTCGAGCGCGTTCAGGGCGGGCGCGCCACCGGATCGTCGGGGGTCGCCGCGACGTTCCCGGCCATCGTCTCGACGGCGACGGCACTGGCCCAATCCCGCCGCCATGCACAGCACGGCGAGCGCGAGCAGCGCGGGCATCGATCGCCACCTCATCAAGACCTCCGTTGGGTCGAGAACCACGGTTATCCGCTCCCCTTTAGAAGACGGCAACTGAACGCCCCATGAACGGGAATGGTTTACGGGGCTCCCGCTCTGCCGCTAGTTCTCGGCCTCTTCGCCAGCAGTCTCACCCTTGGCCTTCGATTTTTGCACGGCATTGGGGCGTGGCGGCAACGACTTGATGAAGGCGGCGATCGCGTTCCGATCCTGCGGCGTGAGCTTCGCCATATTCTCCTGCACCGGCGCCATGGTCTCGCCGATCACGTCGAAATCCGGCGTGTTCCCGGCCTCCAGCAGATAGGCGATGTCCTCCTCGGTCCAATCGCCGATTCCGTCCGCGCTCGGCGTAATGTTGGGAACCGTGCCGCCTTCGGGACTCTTCGCCCCGGCAAACGCCTCCGCCGCGATCGTTCCGCCGAGCCAATTGCGCGGCGAGTGACATTCACCACAATGGCCGGGCCCCAGCGCGAGATAGGCACCGCGGTTCAGTTCGTCGCTGGCGTCAGCATCCGGCGCCCGCGTCTTGCCGTCCACGTAGAGGCGTTGGAATAGCCCGACCCCTCGGCGAATATTGTAGGGAAAGCGCAACGCGTGGGCCGGCGCTTCATTGCTGATCGAAGGCAGCGTGTCGAGATAGGCCTTGAGGTCGATGAGATCGGCGTAGCTCATGCGCTGATAGGACGTGTAGGGAAACGCCGGATAGAGATGGACGCCGCCGGGTGCGACGCCTCGCTTCATGGCATTGACGAAGTCGAGCGTGGTCCACGCACCGATGCCGGTCTCCCTATCCGGGGAAATATTCGGAACATAGAAGGTGCCGAAATCGGTCTTGAGGCAACGCCCGCCCGCCAGCACCGTCTCGTCCTTGATATCGAGATCGTCGCACGCACCGGCCGGCGCGGCGTGACACTCGGCGCAACCGCCTGCGGTGAACATGGTCTTGCCGTTATCGAGATCGGGGACATGATCGTCCGGCAGCGCCGATGCCGGCACCGTCACGGGAATCGTCAGCAGATAGAAGGCAAGCGCACCCGCGGCACCAAGCACCAGCAGCACGAGCAAGGCTCTGCGCACAACCCGGTCCTCCCGAAAAGGCCTAGTCCTTCTTCACGCGGAAGGCCTTGTGGCACTCCTTGCAGACTTTCGTCATGTCGCCGAACGCGGCTTTGAACGGTCCTTCCCCTTGCTCGGCCGCTTCAGCCGCCGCCGTGCTCGCATCTTCCAGCTTCTGCGCCAGCGCCTTGAAGCCCTCGAAGTCCTCCCAAATCTTGGGCGACGCCTCGCTATCGGGGACAGCATCCACTTCCGAGCCGCGGGGAACAGCGTCACATAAGTCTCCGGCACATCGCTGATCTTCAGCATGGCCGCGGCCGCCTTGGCGCCATCGAACGGGATCGTGCCCTTGATCATGTCGCCGCCGAGCTTCGCCGCGGGCCGCACCACGTCGTCCATCAGCTCACGCCGTTCCTTTACGGCTTGGGCCAGATCGTCGGCCGCACTCGCCGCCGCAACGAAGACGATCGCGCCCAAGCAAGCGCCCACGATGAACGTCACTCTTTGCATGGACTTCTCCCAGATCGGCCGCGCATTGCGGCGGCCCTCATCCAACCTTGCGTTTCGTTCGCGCTGTCCAAGAGCGCATTGACGTCATCCTGCCATGCGCAAGCGCCGTCTTCTACCCGCCGGTTCGCCTAAGGCATGGGGATTGGTCGCCCCTCCTCGAGCACGTCCCAACCGCGCTTGACGGCGGGCCGCTCGGCGATCGCCGCATACCAGCGCTTCACATGCGGATAGTCGGCGAAGTCAACCGTCTGCCATTCGAAGCGGGAGATCCAAGGCCAGATTGCGATGTCGGCGATCGAGTAGTCGCCGGCGACATATGCCGACTCGGCGAGCCGCGTGTTCAGCACGCCCCAGATTCGCTTCGCCTCTTTGGCGTAGCGCTCCTCGGCGTAGGAACTCTTGCCCGGGTTGAACTTCACGAAATGATGGGTCTGGCCGAGAAAAGGACCCGCCCCGCCCATCTGCCACATGAGCCACTCGACCACGCGCCATTTGGTGGGAAAGTCCTGGCGCCACAACTGGCCGGTCTTCTCGGCGAGGTAGAGCAGGATGCGCCCCGACTCCATCAAGTGCAGCCCGTTGTCGTTGTCGACGATGGCGGGGATCTTGTTGTTGGGCGAGATCTTGAGAAAGGCCGGATCGAACTGATGGTCCTTGGTGATGTCGATTGGATGGACGCGATACGGAAGCCCGACCTCCTCCAACATGATCGAGATCTTCTGACCGTTCGGCGTCATCCACGTATAGAGATCGATCATCCTTCCCCCACTTTAATTGTTGCGCTGCACAGGTCTGCACACGAACCACATCGCCGTCAAAGGCGCACTGCGCAGGCTGGCTCGTTCGCATTTGCGAAAAATTCGATTCACCAAGTCTTCATCCCGCGGCCTCCCTATCGCCCAGAACCGGTCGCGTCCACGCCACAGCCGGCTGTTAGCCTTAAGGATTAGGCGCGGCTGACGCATTCGCGCGCCGAGGGAGGTTCTGATGCTCAATTGTGCTCATCTCGACAGTCAACGCCCGCAGGGTACCGTTCCTAGCCAATCGAGCTTCGCCCGTTACGCTATCTATTACACGCCACAGCCGGGAAGCGCCCTCGCGTCGTTTGGGCGCTCTTGGTTCGGCCGCGCCAATGACGGCGCAACGCTGCAGGCATTCTCCAGCGACGGCCTCCCCGGCTCGGGCTTGCCAAGACACCGGCCGCCGCCGGCCGTTACACCGGCTTGCACGCCCTCTTCCGGCCACCGTTTGCGCTGCGCGACAATGTTGGGCTCGACATGTTGAAATCGCGCCTCGTCACCTTCGCCGCGCACCGCAAACCCGTGGAGACCGGGCCGCTGACGCTCGCGCGGTCGGGCCGCTATCTCGTGCTACGCCCAGTCGAGCCGAGACCCGAGCTCGACTGGCTTGCCACGCAATGCGTGAACGCCTTCGACGACTTCGCCGCGACCGCCGGCTACGACGATGGCCAGGACAGCCGCCATCTGAGCGACCATCAGCGCCTGCTGTTACGGAGCTTCGGCCATCCCCACGTGATGAGCGAGTATCGCTTCTGCATCGCGCTCACCGGCCCGCTCGACGCGGCCCATCTGGAGCGGGTGTCGCAAGCCCTCTGGCCGGTGATGGAGGAGATCTGCGCGTCGGGAGTCAGCGTGGACGGCTTGTCCCTCTTCGGCGATGCCGGCGGCCGCATGCCCATGCGCCTGATCGGACGTATCATCTCGGCGGCTGAGCTTCGGCCCGGTGCCGGACTTGCTCCGACGCTTTAGAACGAGCCTAAGTTTTGACACACGGCTCCCCCACCCTCGTTCTGCTGGGGAAATACGGGGGTTCCAATGCCCGATTACGGGGAGATCCTGGCGTTCCTCGCCGCTAATCCGCCACAACTCGAGGCCGAGCGCGAGCTCCACGCATCGCTGCTTGAGCTGCTCGCCCAATGCCTGCGTTCCGAGCGCGTGGTCACCGACGGCGAAGAAGGCGAGGAGGATCTCGACCTCAGCGAAATCCGCTGGATCAGCGTCAACTGATCGCTGGCGCGATTTGACCCTAATCAATGGCGCGAAGCCTGGGTCGATCTAGTGCTTGGGGCTCGCCCCAACGGGGACCTGCCCTTGGCATTTGCGCCTAAGGGCGCCGGGGTGCTATTTGAGCGGTTGGATGGGTCTGCCTGGGCGCTGGATCAGCCAGCATTTTTTGCATCGTTTCGAGGGAGTTGACCTACACCATGAGGGAAAGCGTGGCGGTAAAGCAATCAGACGCTGAGACTGTGAAAAGTTCGGCCGACGACGTCGTCCGTGCCTTTTCGCAAAGCGTCGCAGCGGGTGAGCGCTCCGATCAGCCCTACCCGCACTGGGTCTTGAGGACCTGTCTTCCGGCCGACACCATCGAGGACATTCTTGCCCTCCCCTTCCCGGCCCCGTCTCTCGAAGGCGTGTCGGGAAAGCGAGAGCTCCACAACAACACGCGCCGATATTTCGACGCCGACAACCGCGCGGCCTTCCCGGTCTGCGAGGCAGTGGCCGAAGCCTTTCAGGACAAGCGCGTCACCCAGTTGGTCGAGAAGGCATTCGGCACCAAGCTCGACGGCACCTATCTGCGTATCGAGTTCGCCCAAGACACGGACGGCTTCTGGCTTGAGCCGCATACCGATCTCGGCGTGAAGTCCTTCACCATGCTGCTCTACCTGTCGACGGACGACAGCCACGAGGATCTCGGCACCGATATCTACGATGCCGACAAGAAGCATGTCGGCCGTTCACCCTTCGCCTCGAACGCGGCGATGATCTTCGTGCCGGGCAGCGACACCTATCACGGCTTCGAGAAGCGGCCGATCAAGGGCGTGCGCAAGTCGCTCATCATCAATTACGTGACCGACGAATGGCGCGCCCGCGAGCAGCTCGCCTTCCCGGAGGCGCCGATCGCCTGATCGCGCTGCGCTTCAGATCGGTTTTCGCAAATGGCCGGGCTCGTCCCGGCCATTTCATTTTGTGCTATGCCGACGAAAAGGCAGCGCAGGAACGAAGGACGGAACGTCGCCCATGAGCAAAGTCGCTTGGATCGGGCTCGGCGTGATGGGCTACCCCCTCGCCGGACATCTCAAAACCCACGGCCATGACGTGACCGTGTTCAATCGCACGCGCGAGAAGGCGGAGCGCTGGGTCGATGCGTTTGGCGGCAGACTCGCCGCGACGCCGGCCGAAGCGGCAGGCGATGCCGACTTCGTCTTCGCCTGCGTCGGCAACGACGACGACCTCCGCTCGGTGACCCTCGGCCCGGATGGGGTGTTCCAAACTCTCCAGTCGGGCGCCGTCTTCGTCGACCACACCACGGCTTCGGCCACCATCGCCCGGGAGCTGCATGGCGCGGCGCGTGAGCGCGGCGCAGGCAGCCTCGATGCGCCCGTCTCCGGCGGCCAGTCCGGCGCCGAAAGCGGCACGCTCACGGTTATGATCGGCGGCGACGAAGACGATTTCACCAAGGCAAAGCCGGTGATCGACGCCTATGCGCGCGCGGCCAATCTGATCGGCCCGTCGGGTTCTGGCCAGCTCACCAAGATGGTCAACCAGATCTGCATCGCCGGTCTCATCGAGGCCCTCGCCGAGGCGCTTCACTTCGCCAAGGCGGCCAACCTCGATGTCGAGAAGGTCATCGACACCATCTCGAAAGGCGCGGCCCAATCCTGGCAGATGGACAATCGCTGGCGGACGATGATCGAGGGAAAGTTCGACTTCGGCTTTGCCGTCGACTGGGTCCGCAAGGATTTCGCCATCTGCTTCGACGAGGCCCGCCGCAACGGCGCGAGCCTGCCGGTGACGGCGCTTGTCGATCAGTTCTATGCGGACGTTCAGGAGATGGGCGGCAACCGCTGGGACACTTCGAGCCTGATCGCGCGCCTCGGCCGCAAATAGCTCAGACCCGCGGTTCCTCGGCGGCATAGTCGAGCGGCAGCGCCGTGGTGAACTTGATCTGCTCCATGGCGAAGGCCGAGCTCACGTCTGACAGCTCGATCTTTGAGATGAGCCGCTTGTAGAACGCGTCGTAGCGCTCGATGTCGGGCACCACCACGCGGAGCAGATAGTCCACCTTGCCGCTCATGCGGTAGAACTCGACCACTTCGGGGAAATCGTTGAGCGCGGCGTGAAACCGCTCGAGCCACTCTTTCGTGTGATGGCTCGTGGTGATGGAGACGAACACCGTCACCCCGACATTGACCTTCTTGGGGTCGAGCAGCGCGACGCGGCGCTCGATCACCCCCTGCTCCTCCAGCTTCTGGATGCGGCGCCAGCACGGCGTGGTCGACAGGCCGATCTGCTTGCCGATCTCGGCCACCGGCAGCGTGCTGTCTTTCTGCAAGATTTCGAGGATCTTGCGGTCCATGCGGTCGAGTATCGCCATGGCCTGCTTGATTTTCCGGCTGCAAAATTCCGCACGGATATGGCGGCTTGTTAAAACAAGGTTCCATTACCCTGCTTCTCTGCTCACGGTGTTAGATTATTTTTCTACGACCCGCAAGCGAGCTTCCTACAGGAGCCGCCGCACCTCGCGCCGCAGCACCGGCAGCAGCTCGGCTTCGAACCAGGGATTCTTGGTCAACCAGGCATTGTTGCGCCAAGACGGGTGCGGCAGCGGCAAGATTCTGGGGCGCCGCTTTGCCTTGAGGTGCTCCCGCCAGCGCAGCATTGTTTCTTGCAAGGTCTTGCCCCGCGATGCGCCGAGATGGAATTCCTGCGCATAGGCTCCAACGGCGAGCACAAGCTCGATCTGCGGCAGCGCGTCGAACAAGCGGCGGTGCCACAGGGTCGAACACTCACGCCGCGGCGGGAGATCGCCGCCCTTGGCGTCCTGTCCCGGGAAGCAGAAGCCCATGGGCACGATGGCGAGACGGCTCTCGTCGTAGAACTCGTCCTCGGTCACGCCCATCCATGCGCGCAACCTGTCGCCGGAGGGATCGGTGAACGGCGTGCCAGAGGCATGCACGCGCGTGCCCGGCGCCTGGCCGCAAACGGCGAGCCGCGCCGTGCCGCTTGCCCGCAACACCGGCCGCGGTTCATGCGGCAGCGTCTTGCCGCGAGGGTTTTCGACACACTGGCGGCAGCGCGGATCGCGCCGAGCAGATCGGCGAGTTCAGTCGCGGGCGCGGTCATAGGTCGAGGGTCATGCCATCCTCGGCGACCAGATAACGTGCGGCATCGACCTTGCCCAATTCAGCGAGCATGGCGTCACCCATATGCGTGAGCAGCACGCGCTTGGCGCCGAGCCTTTCGTAGTTCGCATCGATCGTTTGGTAGTCGAGATGGATGGGCATCGTCACGTCGTATTGGAAGCATTCGCTGATGAAGAGCTCGGCGCCGCGCGCCACGTCACACAGCACCTCGACCCAGCCGGTATCTCCAGTGAAGGAAATCACCTTCCCGTCGACCTCGAGTCTGAGCGCATAAGGCGGCGCACCGGATGGATGTTTCACCTCGAACGGCGTCACCGTGACGTCTTCCACCGTGAACGGCGTCTGCTCTTCATACTCGACGAAGATGAGATCGAAGCCGCGCTCCGCCGTGCTGGCATTCGGATAGAGCGCCTCGGCCAAAGTGTTGAAGCGCGCCTCGATGCCCTTCGGTCCCAAGACGACCAGCGGCCGGGTCCGGTTGCTCACATATTTCGCGTCGATGAGGAGCCATGGCAGCCCGCCGAAATGATCGCCATGAAGATGGCTGATGAACACCGTGTCGATGTCGTTGGGGCTGATCCCAAGGCGGCGCATACCGATGAGCGACGTCGCCCCACAGTCGATGAGGAAGGTGGAAGGCCCGGAGCGGACGCAAAACGATGTCTGGAGGCGGCTGCCTGCGCCGAAAGCGTCGCCGCAGCCGATCACGGTCAGTTGCATGGAGTTCCCATCTTTTCGTAGTCCCTTCCATTCGTGAGCGCGTTATCGGCGGCTCCGCCTCATCCCATCCCGTGTCAGCCCGGAGCGACAGTAAACGCGCCGTTAGGGATTTCCGCTGATAGTTCTCGTTAAGCCTAAATCGGGGGGTCCGACTCCGGCCGCGCGCCGGAGCTATACCATTGATCCTTCGAGGCTTTTTGGTCAGCGGGATAGTTGCGAGTTTAATATAGGTCATGTCAGGAGGCGCGTCAGCCGAGGCCCCGCGGGTTCGTTCGGGATCGCTCGACAACCATAAGCGGCGTGCCTATCGCAGCGTCCAGGAGGCCCGCGAGAAGCTCGCCTATAAATCGGGGCCGAGGCCGGAGTTCGAATACGAGCTCCTGATGATGTTCGTGAAGAACGAACTCTCAGCCGCCATCACCACGCCCCTGCTCGCCATCGTCGTCGCCATGGGCGCCATGTTCTGGGCGCCCCCCCGCGCGCTGCTACTCTGGCTCTGCGCCGTGTTCGTGGCCAAGGGCATCCTCATCGCCCTTTGCCGGCAATTCTCCAAGGCCCCGCATGACGACGCCACCACCGCCAGCTGGCGCGCCAAGATCGCCTCCGCCGAGTTCCTCTACGGGGTGACCTGGGCGAGCGTCGCCTTCATCAGTCCCGAGACCCAAGGCGAGGCGGCTCACACCTTCATCTTCGCCTCCCTCCTCGTCGTCATCTCGATGCGGATGCTGTTCGCCTCGACGGTGATGCCCATCGTCTATGCCGGCACGCTGCCGATGACGATCGCCATCGTGGTGCGCTTCGCCCTCCTCGATAATCCATTCTTCTGGGCCATGGCGGCCATGGCCGTCGGCGTGCACATCTACTTCATTTGGCTCATGAACGGCTTCAACTCGACCGTCCTCGCCATGCTGGAATATCGGGCCGAGAAGGATGCCCTGATCGCGGAGCTCGAGCAGTCGAAGTCGATTTCCGACGATGCCCGGCTGCGCGCCGAGGAAGCCAACCTCGCCAAGTCCCGCTTCCTCGCGACGATGAGCCATGAGCTGCGTACGCCGCTCAACGCCATTCTCGGTTTCTCGGAAATCATGCGCGGCGAGATTCTGGGGCCACACGCCAACCCTACCTACAAGGAATATGCCGACGATATTCACCAGAGCGGACAGCACCTGCTCACGCTCATCAACGAGATTCTCGATATCAGCCGGATCGAGGCCGGCCGCTACGAGCTGCGCGAGTCGCCCATCTCGCTCCCCGAGGTTGTCGAGGATTGCCACCGCCTCATGCGGCTTCGCGCCGAGAACAAAGGACTGAAGATCGTCGAGTCGTTCGAGGAAAATCTGTCGCAGCTTTGGGCCGACGAACGCGCGATACGGCAGATCTGTCTCAACCTGCTGTCCAACGCCATCAAGTTCACCCCGTCCGGCGGCACCATCACCCTGAAGGTGGGGCGCACGGCGCTCGGCGGCCAGTTCCTCAGCATCAAGGATACCGGCCCCGGCATCCCGGAAGGCGAAATTCCGCGCGTACTCCGCAGCTTCGGCCAAGGGTCGCTCGCCCACCAGACCGCGGAAGGCGGCACCGGGCTCGGCCTGCCCATCACCAAAGGGCTCACCGAGCTGCATGACGGCACGTTCGAGCTCAAAAGCAAGCTCCGCTACGGCACCGAGGTGACCGTGACCCTGCCCCGCAGCCGGGTCATGGAGGCGCTGCCGCGCCTGGCCGAGCCGGGCGAAGATCAGCCCGACAAGCCGGACGTGCCGTGGCGGGCCGGCCGGGACAAGCGCGCGAGCTAGCCTGCCCCCCCGGGTCCTAATTTGCCCTGCCTCGCGAGACTCCCTACATAGGCCCGAGGGATACGATCAACCGGCAGGGCTTCTTGGAAACACCGTGCATCAATATCTGCCTGCTCGACGATAAGTCCGGGCTCTGCGTCGGCTGCGGCCGCAGCGGCGAGGAGATCGCGGGCTGGGTAGACATGCGCCCGCCGACCGGCGTGCCATCATGGTTGTCCTGGCCGAGCGCCTGGAGCAGCTGGAGCGTCAGGCAGAAGCGGAAGGCTCACGCGCGTGACCACTTGGCTTGCCCTGTTCATTCTCGCCCTCGGCGCCATGATGCTGGTGAGCGACGCTAATGGCATGATTGTCGGCCTCGATGCCACCACCTTCGGCTATGTCGCGGTCTTCCTCGCTCTTCTCGTTTACGTCGCCGGCGGGCTGGTGACACGTTATGCGGGAGGCACCAGCGCCATGTTCCGCGATGCGGTCACCTGGCTCGCGCTCGGTCTCGGCCTGGTGACGCTCTACGCCTATAAGGACGAGCTGACACCCATCGCGCCCGCGTCGTGGGCGAGCTCCTGCCCGGCACGGCCATGACCGTCGAGCAAAGCGCCGGCGGCCTCACCGAGGTCCGCATTCGCAAACGCCTGAACGGCCACTTCTTCGCCACCGTCAAGGTCAACGGCAAGGAGATCTCGATGATCGTCGACACCGGCGCCTCGTCCATCGTGCTGCGGCCCGAGGACGCCAGGAAGGCCGGCATCGACCCCGACACGCTCACTTACCGGGTTCCCGTGATGACGGCGAATGGGCGGACCGTGGCGGCGCGCGTGCGGCTCGACGAGGTCGCCATCGGCCCGCTGGACCGCACCAAGGTCGAGGCCCTGGTGGCCCGGCCCGGCGCCCTCACCCAAAGCCTGCTCGGTATGAGTTTCTTAAGCCGCCTCCGCTCCTATGAGTTTTCCGGCGACTTCCTAACCTTGCGCGGCTAAAGGCCCTCCACGCCCGCCGCTATCGAAGCGAGGCGTTTTGCGTTCAGCCACCAAACATACGCTGATCGAGGCAATGCAGTGGGGCGCTCTGGCCCTCGGCATCTTCGCGGTGATCTATTTCTTTGACGATCTGCGTGCGGCCTTCGGACCCGACCGCGGTGGCCTGCCGACCTTCGCCGAGGCCATGCGCGATCGCCCCGCCGCACCCGAGAACAAGGGGTCCGGCTTCACCCGAGAGGTCAGGTTGCGGGCGAACGAGAGCGGTCACTTCGTCTTCAAGGCGGCGGTCAACGATCGTCTCGCCAGCTTCGTGGCCGACACGGGCGCCACCTTCGTCGTGCTCACCTATGAAGATGCCGAGCGCCTCGGGCTGTCGCCGCGCAGCCTCGACTTCACCGCGCCGGTCCAGACCGCCAATGGCATCACCTATGTGGCACCGGTGACGCTGGACCGGGTGCGCGTGGAGGACATCACCATTCGCGACGTCCCCGCAGCCGTGGCCGAAAAGGGCGCCCTCGGGACCAATCTTCTCGGCATGACCTTCCTCGGCCGATTGAAGAGCTTCCAGATTCAACGCGGCGAGCTCGTGCTCGTCCAATAGCGGCAGCGCGGCCCGCTATACGACCGGCACGCCTCCCGGGTGCTTCGCCTTGTGCTCGGGCTCCACATGGATCGTGACCACCGCATCCGGCACGTCGGCCTTGATCGCCGCCTCGATCCGGTCGCAAATCTCATGGGACTCGGCAACGCTCATACTGCCCGGCACCACCAGGTGAAACTGCACGAAGGTGGCGCGCGCAGCGTGACGCGTGCGGAGGTCGTGCGCCTCGAGCGCGCCTTCGGCGCGGAGGAGATCGCCTGACGGATCTTCTCAAGCTCGTCTTCGGGGACCGCCTCATCCATCAACCCGCCGATCGACTGGCGTACGAGCACCCATCCCCACCACAGGATGTTCAGGCAACGATGACGGCCATGAGGGGATCGAGAACGAGCCAGTCGGTGGCCGCCACCAGCGCAACGCCGGCGAAGACGCCGATAGACGTGATCACGTCCGTAAGGAGATGGCGCGCATCCGCCAGCAACGCGGGCGACCGGCGCGTGCGGCCGGCCCGGAGCAGCACTAGACACCAAGCGCCATTGATGACCGTGGCGACGCCGTTGATCGCAAGGCCGAGAAAGGGCGCTTCGATCGGGCGCGGATCGAGGTAAGCGAAATAGGCCCTCTGCAGGATGGCGATCGCCGCCACGACGATCAGCACGCCTTCCAGCACGGCGGAAAGATATTCGGCCTTGTGGTGACCGTAAGGGTGATTGGAGTCCGGCGGACGGGCACTGAGACGAACGGCAAAGAAGGCCGCGAGCGCTGTCGCGACGTTAACGATGCTCTCTAGCGCGTCGGAGTACAGTGCGACGCTGCCGGTGAGATGATAAGCCGCATATTTCAGCGCCAAGACGAGAACGCCGATGCCGATTCCCGAAAGTGCGAGCTTGATCACCTTCTTCATAGTAGCCGATACGGTGCTTGATGGTGAGATGACGCAGGAGCCGACCCCGCGATGGATGATCAAATGGCTCCTAGGGGCCTAGACCGCGCGATGCAAGCGCTCTCTTTTCGATTGCAACTCGCTTGCATTAGGAGCGATGCATAACGAGTTCTGTTTCAGGAACTTCGCGGCTCTCGTCACGCTTGTTATGGACAGAATTTAGCCCGAAACGCAAAAAGCCAGGGGGGAGAATGTTCCCGAAACCGCGCCAAGACCTCGTACCCAACACCGCCGAGTTCGAACGTCTGCCTTTGGTCAAGGTCACCGGATTCCGCGAATATGACGCGCGGTGGCGCTACCCTGAGGAGATCAACCTGCTGGGCATGGAGGCGGTCGGTCTTGGGCTGACCACCTTGATGCGGGAGCGCGGCGTGCCGGTCCGCATCGTCGTCGGCCACGACTTCCGCTCTTATTCCTCCGCGATCAAGGCTGCACTCACCACGGGCATGCTCGCCGGCGGCGCCGAGGTCCACGATATCGGCTTGGCGCTGTCGCCCATGGCATATTTCGCGCAATTCGAGCTCAAGGTCGAAGGCGTCGCCATGGTCACCGCGAGTCACAACGACAATGGGTGGACCGGCATCAAGATGGGCATCGACCGGCCCCTCACCTTCTCGCCCGACGACATGACGGCGCTGAAGGAGATCGTGATGAACGCGAAATTCGCCCCCTATCACGAGGGCGCCCGTTACATCTATGTGCCAGACTTGGCCGAGCGCTACATGGCGGATCTGCTCAAGCGCCCCAAGCTGATGCGACCGCTCAAAGTGGTGGTGTCATGCGGCAACGGCACCGCCGGCGCCTTCGCGCCGCATGTCCTCGCCGAGATCGGCTGCACCGTCATCCCGCTCAATTGCGAGCTCGATCACAATTTCCCCGCCCACAACCCAAACCCTGAAGATCTCGGCATGCTCAACGCCACGCGCGATGCCGTGCTCGAGCACAAGGCGGATCTCGCCCTCGTCTTCGACGGCGACGGCGACCGCTGCGGCGTGGTCGACAATACGGGTGAGGCGATCTTCGCCGACAAGGTGGGCGTCATGCTCGCCCGCGACATCGCCGCGCAAAATCCGAATGCGCATTTCGTGACCGACGTGAAGTCGACCGGTCTGTTCCAGACCGATCCCGTCCTCAAGCAACACGGCGCCAAGACGGTCCTGTGGAAGACCGGCCACTCCTACATCAAGCGCTACAGCCACGAGACCGGCGCGCTGGTCGGCTTCGAGAAATCGGGGCACTTCTTCTTCAATCCCCCTCTCGGCCGGGGCTATGACGACGGCTTGGTCTCCGCGCTCGCGGTGCTCGACATGCTCGACCGCAACCCCGGCAAGACCCTCGCTGAGCTCAAGGATGCCCTGCCGCGCACCTGGCAGTCGCCCACCATGTCGCCGCATTGCGCCGACGAGGTGAAATACGACGTGGTCGACCGCGTGGTGAAACATTTTCAGGACGTTGCCGCAAAAGGCGGCACGCTCGCGGGACAGAAGATCCGTGAACTGATCACCGTGAACGGCATCCGGATCGTTCTCGATGACGGCACATGGGGATTGGTCCGCGCCTCCTCCAACAAACCGGAGCTGGTCGTCGTGGTAGAGAGCCCGACGTCGGAGGAAAATATGCGCGCGATCTTCGCCGAGATCGACGCGGAACTCGCCAAGCAGCCGGAGGTCGGGGAGTACAATCAAAAGATCTAGGAGAGGTCTCGGAATGCGATGACCGCAACAGAACCGTCAGATCTCTGTCGCAAATTTGCAATCCGAATCTGCTTCCTTGCACGCTTGTTATGATCCATTTCGATTACACAAGCGCCGTCTTCGCAGTGGGCCTCATCGTCGGCCTCACCCTCGATTGCCTGCTGCTGCGCACCCTCTTCTTTCCGCCCTTCCGCATCTGGCCCACGCCGGCGCCGGGCAGCTGGCAGAGCCTCACCTTCTGGGGACTGTTCCGCGGCGGCATGGTGCTGACCTTCGTCGTCGCCGTTCTCGATTGGAACGCGACCTCGCTGCTCGATTGGACACGGTTCATTATCGGACTGCCGCTCGGCCTCGGCGGACTGTTCGTCACCGTCTACGGCTACTTCAATCTCGGCCTTGGCAACACCTATTGCGGCTCCGACGGTCTCGTGAGCCACGGCCTGTATCGCTTCAGCCGCAACCCGCAATACACCGCCTCGATCGTCGGCCTGATCGGCCTGTCGATCGGCGCCAACTCAATCCTCACCATCGTCCTCTCCTGCGTGATGATCGGCGCCTATGTGCTGATGTCCTTGGTCGAAGAGGCGTGGCTGAAGGAGCATTACGGCACGAGCTACCGCGAATATTGCGAGCGCACCGCCCGCTTCCTCGACGTCCAAGGTCTCATCCTCGCTATCGGAGATCGCAAGAAACCGTCCCGCCAGACTGGTTGAACCGGCAACCCATACGACGTAGCGGACAAACGGAATTCGTCATGCCCGGGCACTAGCTTGGATCGAAACTCAGATCCGGGGTGCCCGGCATGACGAGATTGGTTTCAGCCAAACGGCGCCGCCGCTATTCGGCCGCCACCGCCCCATAGCTCTCACCCAAGACAATCGCCCGCGCCTCACGCAGCACCTCGATGCCGGCGCCGTCCCGATGGGCGTTCTCGGCGATATGGCGGCGGAAGGCGCGCGCGCGCGGCTGGCCATGGAACAGGCCGAGGATATGCCGCGTCATGGAATTTAGCCGGACACCACGGGCAAGTTCCCGCTCCACATAGACCATGAACCGGTCGAGTACCTCGCCCCGGCTGGGAGGCTTCGCCTCCGACCCGTAGAGCGCGCTGTCCACCCCGGCCAAGAGATAGGGGTCCGCATAGGCCGCCCGGCCGAGCATCACGCCGTCGAGCTGCTTTAGCTGCGGCGCGGCTTCGGCCAGCGAAGCGATGCCGCCATTGATGACGATCTCAAGCTCGGGCCGGCGCGCCTTCAAGCGATGAACGCGGCCGTGATCGAGCGGCGGCACGTCGCGGTTCTCCTTCGGGCTCAAGCCCTGCAGCCAGGCTTTGCGCGCATGCACGATGAACGTAGCGCAGCCGGCATTCGCCACCGTGTCGACGAAGCTGTCGAGGCTCTCCTCGGCATCCTGATCGTCGATGCCGATGCGGCACTTCACGGTGATGGGCAGCGCGGCGACCTCGCCCATGGCCCGCACGCAATCGGCGACCAGCACAGGCTCGGCCATGAGACACGCGCCGAAGCGGCCCGACTGCACCCGGTCCGACGGACAGCCGATATTGAGGTTGATCTCGTCATAGCCCCAGTCCGCGCCGATGCGCGCTGCGGCCGCAAGCTTGTCGGGATCGCTGCCGCCGAGCTGAAGCCCGACAGGATGCTCACCCGGATCGAAGCCGAGCACGCGCTCGCGGTCGCCATAGAGCACGGCTTTTGCCGTCACCATCTCCGTGTAGAGGAAGGCGCGCGCGAGATGAGCCGCAGGAAGCTGCGGCAGTGGCGGTCCGTCCACTCCATCATGGGCGCGACGCAAAAGCGGTGTGAGTCAGATTTCAACGGCTTACGCTCTCGACGAGATTCCAGGCCTGAACATGGCGTCAGGGCGCCGGACCCGCAAGCGCCCAATGCTTAACGCGCGGATCAGTTGGGCGGCGTCTCCTCGGGAGCAGCCTCCTCGCCCTCCGCCGCTTCCTCGGGCTCGGGCTCGGGCGGCGCCACCGGGTGCGGCTGGGCGTTCATATAGGCGGCCACGTCCCAAGCCTCCTGCACCGTGAGCGTGGCTCGCGATAGTCGACGCCCAAAGGCATGTTGGAGCGGATATAGGACGCGGCGTAAGCGATCTTGCCCATGCCTGCGCCGCCATTATAGCTGCCCTCGCCCCACAGCGGCGGCACCGCATAGCCGACCGCCGGGCTTGCCAGCCTCTCCCCTTGCCCGTCCGCCTTGTGGCAGCTGGCGCAGTGCTGGGTGTAGACCGCTTCGCCGCGCCGCGCGTCGCACCGCCGCCGGAAAGCCGATGGGCATCAGCCCCATCCCCGGTACGCGCACGCCTTGCGGCGTTCCCTTGCCGACGAAGACCATATAGGCGACGAGCGCTTGCAGCTCGCGACTGTCGTCCGGCAAGGGCCGGCCGTTCAAGCCGAGCTCGATGCAGCTATTGATGCGCTGACTGAGCGGCAGCACCTGATTGTTGACCATCATCGGAAACGAGGCAACCGTCGAGACGAAGGGCGCCGCGAAGGGCTGCAGACCAGCCTTCAGGTGGCAGCTCTGGCAACTGAGATCGTTGCCCGCGAAGGCCATGTCGGGGTTCTCGGCGCTTCTGCCGATGTAGCGCGGCGTATTGACGATCAGGTCGTGGCCGTAGCGGATCAGATCGTTCTCCGGCCCCGGTCCCAGTGTCGAGACGTCGGCCGCGTACCAGTTGGTCTGCGTGTCCCACAGCAGATAGCCGGCGCAGAAGCCGGCCACGGCCGCAAGCGCGATAAAAATCTCGATGATAAGAGTCCGCAAAACCATCCCCCGACAAATCCGGTCTTTACACTATGCTAGGCGCTGATGTGCCAGGCATGAATCACTATATGAGGGTTGAGCCCCTACGGTTTTGAAAGCATGACAGAAGCCACAGCCGCCGATACCCATCTCGCCATCGATCCGGTCTGTGGCATGAAGGTCGATCCTCATGCCGGCAAGCCCAGCCATGACTATCAGGGGCACGTCTACCATTTCTGCTCCGCCGGCTGTCAGGCGAAATTTGCCGCAGACCCCGAGCGCTATCTGAACAAGCAGGACGAGCCGGAGCCTGCGCCGCCCGGCACCCTCTACACCTGCCCCATGCATCCGGAGGTCGTGCAGGAGGGGCCGGGTCCGTGCCCCATCTGCGGCATGGCGCTCGAGCCCATGGGCGTGCTCCCGGAGGATGCGCCCAACGAGGAGCTGATCGACTTCACCCGGCGTCTCAAGGTCGCCGTGCCGCTGTCGGTCGTCATCGCCGCCATCGACATGAGCGCGCATGTCTTCGGCATCGATCTCCTGCCCTTCCTATCGCCTAAGGCCGAGCAATGGCTCCTCTTGGTGCTGGCGACCCCCGCCGTCCTGTGGTGCGGCTGGCCGTTCTTCGTGCGCGGCTTCGAGTCGCTGCGTTCGGGCTGGCTCAATATGTTCACCCTGATCGGGCTCGGCACCGGCGCCGCCTATCTCTACAGCGTCGTCGCCACCCTCGCGCCCGGCCTGTTCCCGGCCGCCATGCGCGACGCCCATGGTCTCGTGCCTGTCTATTTCGAGGCGGCTGCGGTCATCGTGGCACTGGTGCTGGTGGGACAGGTGCTGGAGCTGCGCGCGCGGGAGAAGACCGGCGGCGCCATCCGTGCGCTGCTCGATCTGGCGCCCAAGACCGCGTTGCGGGTCCTGAAGGACGGCAAGACCGAGACGGTGCCGCTCGCCGAGGTCAAGGTCGGCGACGTCTTGCGCGTGCGGCCGGGCGACAAGATCCCGATCGACGGCACCGTGACCGAGGGCCGTAGCGCCGTCGACGAATCCATGCTGACGGGCGAAGCCGTGCCCGTGGAGAAGACAAAAGGCGACGCCGTGACCGGCGGCACCTTGAACGGCTCGGGCTCCTTCGACATGCGCGTCGACCGCACCGGCGCCGAGACCACGCTGTCGCAAGTGGTCCACATGGTTGCCGACGCCCAGCGCTCCCGCGCGCCCATTCAAGCCCTGGCAGATGTGGTCGCAGGCTATTTCGTGCCCGCGGTCATTGCCGTCGCGGTTATCGCCTTTTTTGTCTGGGTCTACTTCGGGCCGGCGCCGCAATTGGCCCACGCCCTGGTTGCCGCTGTGAGCGTGCTCATCATCGCCTGCCCCTGCGCGCTCGGGCTGGCCACGCCCATCTCCATCATGGTGGCCACCGGACGTGGCGCGCAGGCCGGTGTGCTGGTGCGCAATGCCGGCGCGCTGGAGCGCCTCGCCGCCGTCAACACGCTTGTGGTCGACAAGACCGGAACCGTGACCGAGGGCAAGCCGACCCTCACCGGGGTGGAGGCCGCGAAAGGGTTCGAGCCGGACGACGTGCTTCGCCTGGCCGCGGCGCTCGAGGCCGGCAGCGAGCATCCGCTGGCCGAGGCGATCCTGCGGGGCGCTGAAGACAAAGGTCTCAAGCCGGAGAAGGCGCAAGGCTTCGAAGCGATCACCGGCCAGGGTGTCAAAGGCCGCGTCGGCGATCGCGACGCACTCCTTGGGAATGCCCGGCTGATGGAAGCATCCGGCATCGACATCGCCCCGCTGGCGGACGCCGCCGAGGCCCGGCGCAAGGACGGTCAGACGGTGATGTTCTTAGCGCCGGCGGCAAGCTCGCCGGCATCGTCGCCGTGGCCGATCCCATCAAGGAAAGTGCCGCGGAGTCCATCGCCAAGCTTCACGCAGTGGGCCTTCGCATCGTCATGGCCACGGGAGACAACGCGACCACCGCAAAGGCCGTCGCCGCCAAGCTCGGCATCGACGAGGTTCATGCAGGGCTAAAGCCGGAAGAGAAGCTGACGCTGATAGAGGGCTTGCAGAAGAAGGGTGCCGTGGTCGCCATGGCGGGCGACGGCATCAACGACGCCCCGGCATTGGCCAAGGCGGATGTCGGCATCGCCATGGGAACGGGCGCGGATGTCGCCATGGAAAGTGCCGGGCTGACGCTGCTCAAAGGCGATTTGCGTGGCGTCGTGCGCGGCGTCAAACTTGCCCGTGCCACCATGCGTAACATCAAGCAGAACCTGTTCTTCGCGTTCTTCTATAACGCGGTCGGCGTACCGGTCGCGGCCGGTATCCTCTACCCCGTCGCCGGCATCTTGCTGTCTCCCATCGTCGCCGCCGCGGCCATGAGCCTGTCGTCCGTCTCGGTGGTGGGCAATGCGCTCCGCCTGCGGCGGATCGATCTCAACTAGCCGAGAGCGGCGGCCGACACCGCCATCGGCGATCCATCAATGATGACGCCGATGAGAAGCGCTACCACGAAGAGCAAGACAAATCCGCCGAACAGACCGCCGAAAAACACGAGGCGGTGATGGCCTTCGTCCAAGAACAGCTCAATGCGCCGCATCCACGCGCGCGGATAGTCGCGGCCGGACACCTGATGCAATGGCCGGGATGAAGATCGATCCATCTTTGCCGTGGTCATTGGCTCTCCTGTTTCCTGTCTAAACTAGGATCCCCAGGAAGATCGCCAATATGGCAAGCACCACAAAGCCGCCAAACAGCCCGGTCAGGAAGACAATCCGCGACCATTTGGTCTTAAGGATGATCTCGCCTTGCCGCGCCTTCTCAGCTGAATAGGCCTCCGGCGCTGTCTCACCTGGCGATCGGCCATTTTAGCGTGAATTTGCTCATAACAGGCTCTCCGACATGAGGTGTAGCGGGGCTAACGCACGAAACGGCCTTGGGTTTCATCCCGCAATCCATGGCCAGCCTCGACAGCCGCCACGGTTCGGATTAGGCATGGCCGCCCGGCTTCCAACCGCCACCCTCGAGGATTAATTCGTCCGCCATGAACGATTCCAGCCGTCAGACCAAGTTCCTGCGGAACTACGCACCACCGGCATATCTCATCGAAGAGGTCGCGCTCGACGTGCACCTGGCGCCCAAGAACGCCCGCATCGCCTCCAAGCTCAGAATGCGCCCGAACCCGAAAATGGCCCCCGGCCAGCCACTGGTGCTGGATGGTGAGGATTTGGCGCTCGAGCGCGTCGCCCTGGACGGCAAGGACCTGTCGCCCGGCGATTACGCGCTTTCCGATGGCTCGCTCACCATTAACAGCGTGCCGGCCCAGCCCTTTACCCTGGAAATTGTCACCCTGTGCGATCCCGAGGCCAATACGGAGCTCTCCGGCCTCTATCGCTCGCGCGGCACCTATTGCACCCAGTGTGAGCCGGAAGGTTTTCGCCGCATCACCTATTTCATCGATCGGCCTGATGCGCTCGCCGTCTACACCGTGCGGATCGAGGCTGATCGCGCCACGACGCCGGTGTTGCTGTCGAACGGCAATCTGATCGAGCAGGGGGACGTTGCGGGCACGGATCGGCACTTCGCCGTGTGGCACGATCCCTTTCCCAAGCCCTCATATCTGTTCGCGCTCGTCGGCGGCGACCTCGCCTCGGTGCATGACAGCTTCACCACCGCCTCGGGCCGAAAGGTGGCGCTCGGCATCTATGTGAAGCCCGGTAAGGAGGACCGCTGCGGCTGGGCCATGGAATCTCTGAAGCGCGCCATGCGCTGGGATGAGGAGCGCTTCGGCCTCGAATACGATCTCGACGTGTTCAACATCGTCGCCGTCAGCGACTTCAACATGGGGGCGATGGAGAATAAAGGGCTCAACATCTTCAACGACAAGCTCGTGCTGGCCCGACCCGATACCGCGAGCGACGCAGACTATCACTCGATCGAAAGCGTGATCGCCCACGAATATTTCCACAACTGGACCGGCGACCGCGTCACCTGCCGCGACTGGTTCCAGCTTTGCCTGAAGGAAGGGCTCACGGTCTTCCGCGATCAGGAGTTCACCAGCGACGTCCGCACCGGCCCGGTCGAGCGCATCATCGACGCCCGCATGTTGAAGACTCATCAATACCCGGAGGATGCCGGTCCCCTCGCCCACCCGGTGCGTCCGGCCTCCTATATCGAGATCAACAACTTCTACACGTCGACGGTCTACGAGAAGGGCGCCGAGGTCTGTCGCATGTTGCAGACGCTGCTCGGCGCGAGACCTTTCCGCAAAGGCCTCGACCTCTATTTCGAGCGCCATGACGGCGAAGCGGCGACGGTCGAGAACTTCGTCGACGCCATGGCCGATGTCTCCGGCCGCGACCTGACGCAATTCATGCTGTGGTACACCCAAAGCGGCACGCCGGAGCTTGCCTGCTCCCTCGACTACGATCCGCACGCCAAGACAGCAAAGCTGCATGTGAGCCAGGTCGTACCGCCGACGCCAGGTCAGACCAGCAAAGAGCCCATGCTGATCCCGCTGAAGGTGGGGCTCATCGGCGCCAATGGCGATGAGCTGCCGCTCAAGCTCAATGGCGAGATACTCACCGACGGGCTCCTCGAGGTGACGGACCGCGAGCAGGTCTTCGAGTTCCACGACGTGCCCGCGCCCCCGACACCCTCCCTGTTGCGCGACTTCTCCGCACCCGTGCGCCTCACCACCAGCCTCGATGCCAATCAGATCGAGTTCCTGATGATGCATGACAGCGACCCGTTCAATCGATGGCAGGCGACGCAAACTTACGCCGGCAATCTGCTCACGGCCGCCGCGCGCGAGGGCGATGTCGGCCGGGCGACGGGCAAGGAGGCGGTGCGGCTCGCCCAGGCGCTCGCCACCGCGGCCAGGGACGACACCCTGCGTCCGGCCTATCGCGCCGAGACGTTGAAGCTGCCGAGCGAGTCCGACATTGCCCGGGAGCTTGCCCGCAACGTCGATACCGACGCCGTGCATGCGGCCCGGGAGGCGTTGCGCGCCAAGATCGGCGGCAGCATCGGCGACACGCTGGCCGCGCTTTACGACACGGCCGGGACGGACGCTCCCTTCTCGCCGGATCCGCAAAGCGCCGGGCTTCGTGCGCTGCGCCTCGCCGCGCTCGATCTGCTGGCGGCGACCAAGGCACCAGGCGGCGCGCGCCGAGCGCACTACCGCGAGGCGTCGAACATGACCGACGCCATCATGGCGCTGTCCATTCTGTCTCAGCTTCAATCGCCGGTGCGCGATGACGCGCTCGCGCATTTCTATGCGCGCTGGGAAGACGAGCCGCTCGTTCTCGATAAATGGTTCGCCGTGCAGGCCCGCGCCACCCGTCCCGACTCCGTGGAGACCGTGCGGGCGCTCCTCACCCATCCGAAATTCTCGCTGAAGAACCCCAACCGCGTGCGCGCTCTGATCGGCAGCTTCGCCCAAGCCAACCCGTCAGGCTTCAATCGTGCCGACGGCGCGGGCTATGCGCTGCTGGCCGGCCAGGCATTGGAGATCGATCGTTTCAATCCCCATGTGGCCGCGCGGCTTCTCGGCGCATTCGAGAGTTGGCGGACCCTGGAACCGGGCCGGCAACGCCATGCCAAGGCCGCTCTCGAGGATCTCGCGGGGCAATCTTTGTCCACCGACAGCTACGAGATCGTGACCAAGACCCTAGGCGACGGTTAGAGTCTTAACCTCTGTCAACGGGTTATTAACCGAATTTCCACAGGTTTCCTCTGGACAGATGCTCTGATCGTCGATTCCATGGACGGAAGCGATTCGGAGATGCGGCAACTTCTCCGGAATACGATCGCGGGAGAAGAAGGGGGACCGAATGGCGCGGGCACGTTCTGCGCGAGGTGAGGGAGTCTTTTCCGTCGCGGGGCCGCAATGGCAGGACCTGCGGCAGATTATCGACCTGCATCTCCCCTCGACTGACGCATTGCGCCGCCTCGTTCCACTTCTCTTGATCGGCTTCGCCGTCGTAGCAATCACCGGCTTCGCCTACCAGATCGGCAACGGCAAGACATCGGCCCTTTCGTCCGCCGAACGCCAGCTTGCCCTGGTCGCCGACGTGACCGCCCTTCACCTCAAGGACGAGACCCTCAGTTCCAGCACCGATTGGCAAGGCGCCCTGGCCGGCAGCCTGCCCAGAGGCGCGACCCGCGACGGGCGGACCGCCCTCCTCGCCGACGCCGAGAGCGAAGTCCAAGCCCGGGCGCCGATCGATAGCCCCCTTAAAGGCAACCTCCTCACGATTCTCGGACCGCAGCAACCCCTCACCATCATGGGCGCCAATGCAGGCGTGCTCCGCATCACCCTCCTCGACGGCACCGATGCGCTCGTCACCGTCCGCAACGTGCCCGAGACCGACGCGCAAATCGCCTTCGTTCAGCCATCAGCGGCGCGCTCGGCGCCTGGCGCAGCGACGCGATCATCGAGATCACGCTCCTGGTGTGCGCCGGATTGGTGCTCGCGCTGTTCGCCGGCGGCCTTTGGTATCTCGTGCCTTCTGCGGCGACACGCGAGAGCAATGACAGCGACAGCCTGACCCAAGAGCTGACCGAGACATTGCCCGGTTGCGGCGTCTGGCGCTGGAACCTCGCCCGGGGCCATGTCCATTGGTCGGCGCCAATGCACCGCCTGCTCGGCCTGGAGCCAACCGGTGACGCGATGCCCTACCGCAACCTGGCCAAGGCGCTGCACCCCGACGACGACCTGCGCGCCGAGCTGGACCGCCATATGCGCGAAGGCATCTCGGCCTTCGATCAATGCTTCCGTCTGCGCCACGCCGAGGGCCATTGGATCTCGGTGCGCTTGCGCGGCCACATCACCCGCAGCCCGACGGACGCCGAGCCCTATCTGACCGGCATGGCGGTGCTCGCCGACGAGGACGCCGTGCCGGGCTCAAGCGACGCCAATGCCCGGCTGCGCGACGCGGTCGAGACCATCTCAGAAGCCTTCGTGCTGTGGGACAACCAGAACCGGCTGGTCATGTGCAACAGCAAATACCAGCAGTTCCACGGCCTAGCCGACGACATGGTGCGGCCCGGTAGCCCCTATGAGGAGGTAATCGCCGCTGCCTCCGAGCCCATCGTCTCCAAGCGCATTGCCGTCGCCGGCCAATATGTCGACGATTCCCGCACCTATGAGGCGCAGATCGAGGACGGCCGCTGGCTGCACATCAACGAGCGCCGCACCCGCGACGGCGGCTATGTGAGCGTCGGCACCGACATCAGCGTGCTTAAGGAGAGCCAGCAGCGCCTCGGCGAGAGCGAGCAGCAGCTTCGCGCCAGCGTCGCCGAGTTGAGACTGTCGCGCCGCGAGCTCGAGCACCAGAAACAGCAGCTTGTCGACCTCGCCGAGAAATATGCCCTGGAGAAGAACCGCGCCGAGGCCGCGAACCGCGCCAAGTCGGAGTTCCTCGCCAATATCAGCCACGAGCTGCGCACGCCGCTGAACGCGGTGATCGGCTTCTCGGAGGTCATGCAGCAGGCGCTGTTCGGCCCGCTCGGCCATCCCAAATATGACGAGTACGCGCGCGACATCTATGCCAGCGGCGCCTATTTGCTCGAGGTCATCAACGACATTCTCGATATGTCGAAGATCGAGGCTGGACGCATGAGCCTCGCGTCGGCACCGTGGACGTGGCCGACATCATCGAGGACAGCATGAAGGTGGTGAGTCAAGCAGCCGCCGACCGCGACATCACGGTGGAGCGGCACGGCCCCGCCCATCTCGCCATCGAGGCCGACCGGCGCGCTCTAAAGCAGATATTCCTCAATCTGCTGGCCAACGCGGTGAAGTTCACCCGCGACAGCGGCCGTGTCGATGTGCATGTGTCCCGGCTTCGCGGACAGGTGAAGATCGCCATCAAGGATACCGGCATCGGCATTGCCGAGACCGACATCGGCAAGCTCGGCCGTCCCTTCGAGCAAGTGGAGAACCAGTTCTCCAAGAGCCATCAGGGCAGCGGACTCGGTCTCGCCATTTCCCGCGCGCTCGTGGAACTGCACGGCGGCACGCTCCAGATCAAGAGCCGCGAAGGACAAGGCACGACGGTGACTTGCACCCTCCCTACGCGCGCGGCGGCCCCGGACGAGGAAGCGCCGCTCGCCAAGAGCGCCTAAAGCCGCCCTCCCTGAGTTCACGCCACCAGACGGTCGAACGCCTCATGCACGGCGCCGAGCGTATCCTTGAGCGTCGCCTCGAGCGTGTCGAAGTCCGGCATGTCGGATGCCCGCGCCAGCAGCTCCCGCAAGGCGAGCGGCGCCTTGTCGGCGGCGAACGGCTTGTCGAGACACAGCCGCAAGATTTGCGTGAGCGTGTGATAGAGCCGCGCCGCGGGAATCAGAATTTCGGAGTCGCCAGGGCTTAGCACACCGGCGGCGGAGAGCTTGGTAAGCGCCATCTCGGTGTTCTGATCGAGCACCTCCGGATGCTCGGCGGCGCTGACGAGTTGCAGGAATTGCGCGAGAAATTCCAGGTCGATCAATCCGCCACGCACCTGTTTGAGATCCCAGATATCGGCGGTGCCTTTCTCGTCGGCGATTCTCGCTCGCATGGCCCTGACCTCCTCGGCCACAGCGACACGGTCACGCGGACGCGACAGCACGGACCTGATCGTGTCGTTGATGGCGAGGCGCAGCGCCACGGGTCCGGTGACGACCCGGGCTCGGGTCAGCGCCAGATGCTCCCACGTCCAGGCCGAGCCCGTCTGGTAGTCCACGAAACTCGAGAGCTTGGTCGCCACCGGTCCTTGGCTGCCGGAGGGCCGCAATCGCATGTCAACTTCATACAATGCGCCTTCGGCGGTCTGGGCCGAGAGCGCCGCGATCAGGCGCTGGGTGAAACGGGTGTAGTATTGCGTGCCCGGCAGGCTTCGTTCGCCGTCGGAGTGGGCGTCGTCGCCGGTGAAATCGTACACGGTGACGAGATCGAGATCCGACGCCGCCGTCATCTCCCTCCCGCCCAGCTTGCCCATTGCCACAACCGCCGTCTCGCCGCCCGGCATGCGCCCGTACTGGCTTTCGAGCTCCTCGCCGACAAATCCGGCAAGCGCCTCGATCAGCGTCTCGGCCAGACCGCCATAGGCGGCACCCGCCTGCCGCGCCGAGATCGTGCCGGACATCACACGGACGCCGATCAAGAAGCCCTGCTCGCGGCCAACGATCCGGGCCCGGTCGAGCGCATCCTGATAGTCGGTGGCGAGTTCGAGCGCCGTCCCGACCAGCTCCTTGAGCTTGGCAGGCGTAGGGACCGCGCCGAAAAACCCGGGATCGAGCACCGCATCGAGCAAGCGCGGCCGGCGGCCGATGATATTCGCCAGCCGCGGCGCCGTGCCCATGATGTCCGCGACCAGGCGCAACAGGCTCGGATTAGCGGCCAGCAGCGAGAAGAGCTGAAGCCCGGCGGGCATGCTCGCGATCACCTTGTCGAAGGTGGCCAGCGCCAGGTCCGGCTCCGAGGTCCGGCCGAAGGCATCGAGCAGCAAGGGGAGAAATTCCGTCAGCCGTTCCCGCGATTTCGCGCTTCGCGTCGCGGCATAGCGGCCCGACTGCCAGGCGCGAATGGCGCCGACCGCGGCCTCTGGATTGTCGAAGCCAAGCTGCTTTAAGCTCGCCAGCGTGGCCGGGTCGTTTTCGTCGGCAACGACAATGCCGGGCGCCGATGTGGGTGCTTCCGGAATCTTCTCGAACAGCGCACCGTAATGCGCCTCCACCAGCTTGAACTGGGCCAGGAGCGCATCGCCGAACGCGTCCGTGTCGTCAAACCCCGCCAGCCTGGCGAGCCGATCGAGCTCTGCGCGGTCGGCCGGAATGATATGCGTCTGCTCGTCGCCCACCATCTGGATACGATTCTCGATCCGGCGCAGAAAATAATACGCGCGGGTGAGATCGTCCGCCGTCTGCGGCTCGATCCACCCGCCCCCCGCCAGGGCTTCAAGGGTCTCGATCGTGCCGCGTGTTCTGAGTTCCGGATGCCGGCCACCGGCAATCAACTGCTGGGTTTGAGCGAAGAACTCGATGTCTCGAATGCCGCCGCGGCCGAGCTTGATGTCGTGGCCCTCCACGGCAATGGCGCCGTGACCTTTGAAGGCGTGCACGCGGCGCTTCATGGCGTGAATGTCGGCGACGGCGGCGAAGTCGAGATATTTGCGCCAGATGAAGGGCGCGAGCTGGTCCAGGAACTCGCCGCCGAGAGCGACGTCACCGGCCGCGATGCGCGCCTTGATCAGCGCGGCCCGCTCCCAGTTCTGGCCGAAGCTCTCGTAATAGGTAAGGCCGGCGTCGGTGGAGAGCGCGATCTGGGTCGCGCCGGGATCGGGCCGCAGCCGCAAGTCGGTGCGATAGACGTATCCGTCGCCCGTGTGCTCCTGCAGCAGACGGACGAGATCGCGGGTCAGGCGGACGAAGAAGGACGACGGCTCGACATCCGCGGCAAGCCCGGCAAACTCGGTGTCGTAGAACACCATGAAGTCGATATCGCTCGAATAGTTGAGCTCCATGGCGCCGAGCTTGCCCATGGCGATGACGAAATAGCCCGCCGCGTCCTCCTGCCCGGTGACCTGCCCCGCTTCGCGCGCTTTGCGGAACAAGAATGCCACCGCCTCCTGCACCGACGCATCCGCCGTCTCGCTTAAGGCCCGCAGTGTGACAGCCGTGGGCCAAACGCCGCCGAGATCGGCAAGCGCCGTCAGCAGCGCCGTGCGCTGCTTGAACTGCCGCAGCAGCGTCATGACCTCCTTCTGGCCGGCCGCTTGCGCCACATCTTCGGCCAGCGCAGCGCGGGCGTCGGCCAGATGGGTGTCGGGATCGCGCGTCAAGCATTCCAGCAGAAGATGGGGGGATCGCCCGGCGAGCGCGGCGAGATAGGGTGACGCCGAGAACACGGCCTCGAGCAGCGCCGCGGATTTCGGCGCGGCCAAGAGCTCGGCGGACGCGGCAAGCGCTGGCACCTCGCGCAGTGCCTTAAGCGCACTGGCAAGCACATCGGCGCCGCGGGCGGCGTCGTAGATTTGGGGAAGTTCGGTGATCCGCTCGGCGAACGCCGTCACGTCGGTCTCGACTCTGCTCCCGCGGGCGGCTCCTCGGCCACCCCGTTGACGAGCGCGTCCCCCTCCGTGGGCAATTCGAGGACGACACGGAGGCCCGGTTCGTTATCCTCCAGCCTCAAGAACCCACCATGCAGCCTGGCCACGGCGGCGACAAGGCTCAAGCCGAGCCCGCTGCCAGGCTCCGACCGGCTCGCTTCGAGCCGCACGAACCGGCCCAGCACCCGATCGCGCTCGGCCGCCGGCACGCCGGGGCCCCTGTCGGCAACGATAATACGCGCGAAGCCCTCTCCGGCTTCCGTCCGCACCTCGACTTCCGGCGCCCGACCGTTGCCCCCGTCACTGCTCAGGGCTCCGTATTTGAGCGCGTTGTCGATGAGATTGGCGATGGCCTGGCCAAGCAACTGACGGTCGCCGTGAATGACGATCGGCGTGCCCGCTTCCGATCTAAGGCCGATGCCGCGCTCTTCGGCGACGGGCTCGTAGAGTTCGGCCACGTCACCCACCAGCGCCGCCAGGTCGAGCGTCTCGCGGTTCTCCCCGGCCGCCCCCGCCTCGAGCCGGGCAATGGAAAGCAGCGCGTTGAAGGTCTTGATGAGGCCGTCGGCCTCCTCGATGGTCCGTTCCAGTGCCTCGCGATGCGCCGTCTCGTCATGAGGTTCGCGCAGTGCCTCCTCGACCCGATTGCGCAAGCGGTTCAGCGGCGTCTTGAGGTCATGGGCGATATTGTCAGACACCTCGCGCAGCCCCGCCATGAGCTGCTCGATCCGCGCCAGCATGAGGTTGAGGCTCTCCGACAATCGATCGAGCTCGTCGCCTGAGCCGCTCACCGGCAGCCGCCCGGTCAAATCGCCGGCCATGATGGTGCGCGTGGTGGCGGAGAGACTGTCGATGCGCGTGAGCAGCCTGCGGCTGACCCAATAGCCGCCGCCGATGCCCACGAGGGCCATCACGCCGAGCCCCCACAGCATTGTCGTGCGGATCAGCCGCGCCAGCTCGCGCCGGTCCTCGATGTCCCGGCCGACGATCAGGCGGTAGCCGCCCGGCAGACGAAACACGTTGGCGAAAGCGAGCCGCCGCTCCACGCCGCCAGGCGCAGGTCGGCTATAGACGAACTCGACCGGTCCGAGACTGTCCCACAGTTGCGGCGACACGGCGCTGAGATTGCCGGCGAGCTGCTTCCCGTCCTTGTCGGCCACGAGATAAAGGCTGTTGCCCGGCGTCTGGCTGCGTTCGGCGACGATGCGCACGAGCTGATCGAGACCGCCGGCGCGATACTGCTCGGCGAGCCCTTTCAGTTCCGCGTCGATAGTCTGATTGAGCTGCCGCGACAGCAGAACCGTCGTGTTCCAGTAGATGTAAAAGACCGCCAAGACGGCGGCCACGCTGAACAGCGCGAGATAGGTCAGCGACAGACGGAAAGTGGTGGTCCGGAAGAGCTTAGTGAGCGCTGTCACGGATACTGTAACCGGCGCCGCGGACCGTGTGCAGGAGGGGGTTGGCGAAGTTCTTGTCGATCTTGGACCTGAGCCGCGAAATGTGCACGTCGATCACGTTCGTCTGCGGATCGAAGTGATAGTCCCACACATTCTCGAGCAGCATGGTCCGGGTCACGACTTGGCCTGCGTGTTTCATCAGATATTCGAGCAAGCGAAACTCACGAGGCTGCAACATAATGGCTTCGCCCGCCCGCGTCACCTTGTGGGACAGGCGGTCGAGCACGAGATCGCCGACCACGAAGCGGGTCGAGCCCTCTTCCGGCGAGGTGCGCCGGGCCAGCGCCTCGATGCGGGCAAGCAGCTCGCTGAAGGCATAAGGCTTGGTGAGGTAGTCGTCGCCGCCGGCGCGCAGGCCTTTGACACGGTCGTCGACCTCGCCGAGCGCGCTCAGGATCAGCGCCGGCGTGCGGATTTCCTCGGTCCGCAGGGACTTGATGACCTCGAGCCCATCGCATTTGGGCAGCATGCGGTCGACGATCAGGACGTCGTAGGCATTGGACCGCGCGAGATCGAGGCCGGTCTGGCCGTCCGCCGCATACTCGGCGACGTGGCCGGATTCTTTGAGGGCCCGCTTGAGAAACGCCGCGGTCTCTTGATCATCCTCGATCACCAGAACGCGCATATCGGCGGGCTTTCCTGACAAGGTGGCTTACTCGGCTGGAACGAAGGGGTGGGCGACGCGGCGGGGGGAAACCGCGCCGCCCTCCGGCGTAGAAGGCTTACGAGATACTCAAGCCTTCTTCAGTGAAAGCGCCACGAAGCGCGTCTGATCGCCGGTTTTGACTTGCATGAGCACCTTGACGGTATCCTTGTCAGTCTTGGAGGCGGCCATGGCCTTCTTGATCCCGGCCGCGACATCGCCCGGCTCGGACACGGTCACGCCCGCGACTTGCAGGATGATGTCGCCCGGCTTCAGGCCCTTGTCGGCGGCATCGCTGGAAGGATCGACCTCGGTGATGACGACACCCTCCTCGCCGGCGCCCGGGAACTTCACCGCCGGGGCAAGCGACAGGCCGAGATCCTTCATCTGCTCGCCGGCGTCTTCCGGCTTGTCCTCTTGGAGGGCAGCCAGCTTCTTGGCGCTCGGGAAGGCACCCAGCTTCATGTCGACCACACGCTCATCGCCATAGCGGACGATGGAGAGCTTGACCTGAGAATCGGGCTCGAGCTCGGCGATCTTTCGGGCGAGGTCGCGGGAGTCCTCGACCTCATCGCCGTTCACGCCGACGATCACGTCACCGGCCTTGATGTCTTCCTTGGCCGCCGGACCGTCCTCCGTCACCTTGGTGATCATGGCGCCCTTGGGCTCCTTGAGACCGATCGAGTCGGCGATGTCGTCGTTGACGTTCTGGATCACCACGCCCAGCCAGCCGCGATCGACGCTGCCATGGCTCTGCAGCTCGGTGACCACCTGCTTGACGAGCGCCGCCGGCACGGCGAAGGCGATGCCGACATTGCCGCCCGAAGGCGAGAAGATGGCGGTGTTCACGCCGATGACGTTGCCGTCGAGATCGAAGCTCGGGCCACCGGAGTTGCCGCGGTTCACCGCCGCGTCGATCTGCAGGTAGTCGTAGGGTCCGGAACCGATGTCGCGGTTATGCGCCGAGATGATGCCGGCCGTGACCGTGCCACCGAGACCGAAGGGGTTGCCGACCGCGAGAACCCAATCGCCGACGCGCGGGTCCTTGGTCGAGAAGTTCACAAACGGGAAGGACGTCTTCGTCTTGTCGGTGATCTTGAGCAGCGCCACGTCGGTGCGCGGGTCGGTGCCGACGAGCTTGGCCGAGAACTTCTCGCCATCTTCCATCGTCACCGTGATGTCCTCGGCGTCCTCGACCACATGGTTGTTGGTCACCACATAGCCGTCCTCGGAGATGAAGAAGCCGGAGCCCTGCGCCAGGCTCGGGGTCGGCTTGGACGGACCCTGCGGCATGCCCTTCTTGAACTGCTTAAAGAAGTCGTAGAGCGGATTGTCCTCCGGCAGGTCGGGCATGCCGGGAATCTGCATGTCGTTATCGGCGACCTTGGTCTCGCCCTTGACGTTGATGCTGACCACGGCCGGACTGACCTTGGCCACCAGGTCGGCGAAGGTGAGCGGCGCGCGACCGAACGGCGTCTCGATCGTCTGCGCCGGCTGTGCGGTCTCGGCGGCCGCGAAGGGCACGCCGTTGCCGAGCGTAATTCCCAACGCGCCCGTCGCGATCAGGGCGGCAGCGGCGAGGAGCGCGGGCTTGCGGGTCAGCTTCCGCACTCGCGGGCTCTCATTCGCGGCAGGGCTCTGGTCAGTTTTCATCAGTCACCTCTCTCCTGAGAAGGAAAAATCCCGTTGATCGCGCCTGGCCCGGAATCACTTAGGGGCAGGCATCCAAGGGCCTACATATAGGCCTTCACCAATTACGCCGCGGTTTCGGCGGGATTAAATTTCGGTAAGGTTGAGGCTGAGAAAAGTCAGGATTTGAAGGCATTTGCGGGGCCCTCTGGCGCCGGCGAGCGTGGCTTCAGCCTTCGCCCATGATCCGCTTCAATCGGCGCTTTTCGGTTGCCGTCAGCGGCTTCGGCGCTTCGGCTGCCGTGCTCCGCCGGCGATAGGCGATCACCAGCGCCGCGAACGCCCCGAGCAGGACGAGCGGCGTGGCGAGCCACAGCACCCAATTATGCGGCGTGAAGCGCGGCTTCAGCAGCACGAACTCCCCGTAGCGGGCCACCACGAAATCGATGATCTCCTCGTCGGTGTCGCCGGCCTTCAGCCGCTCGCGGACGAGGACCCGCAGATCCTTGGCCAGCGGTGCATCCGAATCGTCGATCGACTGGTTTTGGCAGACAAGGCAGCGCAAGCCCGCCGACAGCGCCCGCGCCCGCGCCTCGAGCGCCTGATCCTGCAAGATCTCGTCCGGCTGGACCGCGACCGCAGGACCCATAGCCGTCGCGCCGATCACGCAAGCCAGAAGCATGGCAAGGACTGACTGACGGAGACGCATGGTCACTCGACCGCCGCCGCGGCCGCCATCTTCGAGCGCGCCCGCTTCGGTGCGCCGACCCGCAAGCGCCGGTCGGATAGCGAGAGTCCGCCGCCGAAGAACATAATCAGCGCGCCGATCCAGATCAGCCGCACCATCGGGTTGAAATAGACTCTCACGCTATAAGCGCCGTCCTTGAGCTGATCGCCGAGCACCACATAAAGGTCGCCGCGCCAGCTATTGTGGATGCCGGCTTCCGTGGTGGCGCTCTTCTCCACCGCGAAGGCGCGCTTCGACGGGGTGAGCTCGGTGACGGGCTCACCCCCGCGCGTCACCACGAACTTGGCGACCCGCTCGCTGTAATTGGGACCTTGGCGCGGCGCCACGCCCGCGAAGGCGAGATCATAGCCGGCGATGTCCAGCGACTCGCCCGGCGCCAGGAGCTCGATGCGCTCGGAGCGCCACGCCGTGGTGGACACGAGGCCGATCACCATGACGCCGACGCCCGCATGAGCCAGCGCGCCGCCGAACGTCGCGCGCGGCAGGTTTCGCGCCCGCCGCCACGACTCGGACCCGGAGACATCGAACAGCTTGACCCGATAGGCGATCTCGGTTGGCGCTCCCATGATGAGCCAGATGCCGAGACCGATGCCGAGCGGCGCCAGCCATGGGCCGTGCTGGTTCACGGCGAGCACCAGGATCATGACGGCGAGAGCCGCGATCGCCGCCGTCATCAGACGTTGCGCCGCCGCCAGCAGATCGCCCCGCTTCCAGGCGAGCAACGGCCCGAACGGCATGGCGATGAGCAACGGCACGATGAGCGGCACGAAGGTGAGATTGAAGAAGGGCGCGCCGACCGAGATTTTCTCGCCGGTGATCGCCTCAAGCGCCAGCGGATAGAGCGTGCCGACGAGCACGGCGGCGCAGGCCACGGTCAGCAGTAGATTGTTGAGAACGAGACTGCCCTCGCGGCTGATCGGCGCAAACAGCCCGCCTTGGCTGAGCAGCGGCGCCCGCCAGGCGAACAGCGCGAACGCGCCGCCGATGAACACGCCCATGATGGCGAGGATGAACACGCCGCGCGCCGGGTCGACGGCGAAGGCATGCACCGAGGTGAGCACGCCCGAGCGCACGAGGAACGTCCCCATGAGACTGAGCGAGAAGGTGATGATGGCGAGCAGGATGGTCCAGACTTTGAGCGCGTCACGCTTCTCCATGACCAGCGCCGAATGGAGCAGCGCGGTGCCCGCGAGCCACGGCATGAAGGACGCATTCTCGACCGGGTCCCAGAACCAGAACCCACCCCAGCCGAGCTCGTAATAGGCCCACCACGAGCCCATGGCGATGCCGATGGTGAGGCACATCCAAGCGGCGAGCGTCCACGGCCTAACCCAGCGCGCCCAGGCCGCATCGATGCGGCCGTCGATCAGCGCGGCGACGGCGAAAGAGAACGCCATCGAGAAACCCACATAGCCCGCGTAAAGGAAAGGCGGATGGAAGGCGAGGGCCGGATCCTGAAGCACCGGGTTCAGCCCTTCCCCGTCGAACGGCGCGGGATCCAGCCGCATGAAAGGATTGGACGTGATGATGATGAACAGCAGAAAGGCGACGGCGATGGAGCTCTGCACCGCGAGCACATTGGCCTGAAGCTGGCGCGGCAGATTATTGCCGAAGGTCGCGACCGCGGCGCCGAACAGCGCCAGGATCAGCACCCACAGGACCATGGAGCCTTCATGGTTCCCCCACACGCCGGAGATTTTGTAGAGCAGCGGCTTCGCCGAATGGGAGTTCTGCCAGACATTGGCGACCGAGAAGTCCGACGTCACGTAAGCCGTCATCAAGGCGATGAAGGCGATGCCGATGAGGATGAATTCGGCCTGTGCGGCGGGAACGGCGACAGCGGTGAGCTTTGGGTCGCGATAATGCGTACCGATTAGCGGCACCAGCATCTGCACGATGGCGACGCCAAGGGCGAGGATCAACGCATAGTGGCCGGTCTCGGCAATCATTCCTGACCTATCCTAGTTGGTCGCGCTCGGCGCCGCGGCACCGGCCTCGCCGCGCCACACGCCTTGCGTCTTCAACTTGGCGGCGACCTCGGGCGGCATGTAATTCTCGTCGTGCTTGGCCAGCACGTTGTCGGCGTGGAACACCCCGTCAGGCTCCAAGGTGCCCTCGGCGATCACACCCTGCCCCTCGCGGAACAGATCGGGTAGCACGCCCGTATACGTCACCGGCAGCGTCTTCGCCCCATCGGTGATGACGAAGCGGACGGTCGTGCCCTCGCCCCGGACCACGCTACTCGTCTCGACGAGGCCGCCGAGGCGGAACCGCTGCCCCGGGGACATCTGCATCTCGGCTACATCGCTCGGGGCGTAGAAGAACACGATGGAATCCCGCATCGCGTAGAGCACGAGGCCTACGGCGACACCGAGCACCACCAGGCATGTGCCGATCAAGACGCCTCTACGCTGCTTCCGGGTCATGACTTCAATCCAAGTTCTGCGGCCAGCGCGTCGAGTTGCTCCGTCGCGTCCGCGTTGCCGGCAAACTGGGCCTTGGCGCGGGCGAGCGCTGCCGTGCGTCGTCCTTGCGGTCGAGCACCGTATAGGCCCGAACCAGCCTGAGCCAACCGGCAAGATCGTCGCTGTTCTGTTCAAGCTTTGTGGCGAGCTTTTGTACCATGGTCTCGACCATCGCCTGACGGTCGGCTGGGCTCATATTCTGCGCCGCGGCGATATCAGCGGCGCTCGGCCCCGCCATCCCGCCTTGCGGCGCCCCCTCGGCCGCAGCGGGCGCCTTGCCTGAAAGATGCGCCTCGGCATTGGCGATCCGCTTCTGCACCATCGCCTGCCAAGCCTCGTCCGCGCCCTTCTTCTCCAAGAGCGCGCGCCAGCCGTCGATGGCGGCCGCGTAATCGCCGTCCTGCTCCTTGGCGATGGCGATGAGAATGCGCGGCTCGACCAAGCTCTCGTCGAGCGCCACGGCGCGCTCGAGCGCCGTCCGCGCCTCTTCCGTCACGAGCCCGCCCTTCTCCAGGACGAGCGCCTGGCCGTAGCCCGACAGGCGGTTCGCCGTCGCGCCAAGCAAACGGATCGACTGCGCATAGGCCTCCGCCGCGTCGGCGTAACGGCGCGCGCTGAGATAGACCGGTGCGATCGCGTCCCAGCCCTCGCCTTCCTCCGGATGGGCGCGCAAGCGCGCCTCGACCCGCGCCACCAGCACGGCGATATTCTGCTCGGACGCCGGATCTTGCAGGCGCGCCGCGAGCGGTTGATCGGGAAGACGGGGAGAGCCGTAGAAAAGATAGAGGCCGAGCGCGGCGAGCGGCAGGGCGAGCGCCACGGCGATCAGCGCCGCACGGGCCGGTCCCGCCGCCCTTGTCCGCGCCTTCGCCTTGCGGCGCTTGGCGTCGGTGGCGAGCAGCCGGCGCGCCACCTCGAGACGGGCCGACTCGGCTTCCGCCTCGCCGATCAACCCACGGGCACGGTCGCTGTCGATCTCCTCAAGCTGATCGCGATAGACGGCGGCGTTGAACGCCTCGCGCGCAGGCTCGGACCCGCCGCCGCCCGCCAGCGGGCGCAACAGGAAGAACAGCACGATTGCCGTGAGGGCGGCGAGAATGACCCAGAGCAGCACGAGCGGCGCGAGCCTCCAAAAGCCAAAGAAGGGCTAGGCATAGGGAAAGGCGCTTGGTGGGGCAAGGTCCGGCCGGCGCGCGCGGATTAATTCGCCGCAATGTGCGGCGAACGTGGAGCTCACGCAGACGGTGGAGTGACTAGCCGACGGGATTCCAGGTGCCGTCCGGGCCCCGGCAAGCCGTGCCACGGGCCGTCTGCGGCTGACCGCTGATATAGATCGTGTGGGTATAGGGCCGGCAGAACGAGCCGCCCTGCTGGTAAGGCTTGCCCGGCACAATCTGGCCGCGATGCTGGTTGGAGGGATTGTTCCACGGCGTCGCCTGACCGGGCTGGCCGTATTCGAGGGCCTGATACTCCGCGGCAGCCGCCAGTTTGCGGTCGCGCGCATCCATATCCGCACCGATCAGGTTGCCGAGAATGCCGCCCGCCATCGCGCCGATCGCCACGCCGCCGATGCGGTTTTTCTTGCCGCCAATGGCAGCACCGGCCGCACCGCCGGCGACGGCGCCGAGGATAGTTCCGGTGCCCTGCTTGTTCCCCGGGCCGCACGCCGCGAGGAAGACAGGGACAAGTGCAATGGCAATAATCGGCGTGAATCTCATGTGTTCCCCCTCGGCCTGAGTTAACCAGTCGGCCCCCGGCGAGAGACTGAAGTGCTGGAGTTTAGCGTCTCTAACGACCCTTAAGAATAACAAATCTGGCCAAAATAGGTTGCAACGAAGCTAACGGTTAAATTTCAGGCTGCTGGCAGGGTTAGCCTGGCCCGCAAGCCACCTTCCGGCGACGGTTCGAGCTCGAACCGGCCTTATAGAGATGCGCCAGGTCGGCCACGATGGACAAGCCGAGGCCCGATCCGGGCTTGCTCTCGTCCAGCCGCTGGCCCCGCTTCTGGGCGCGCGCACGCTCGGCCTCGGTCAATCCGGGTCCGTCGTCATCGACGACGACCGTGAAACTAGTGCTGCCGCGCACGGGCTCGGCATGCGCCGTGACCCGCGAGCCGGCCCATTTGCAGGCGTTGTCGAGCAGATTGCCGACCATCTCCTCGAAGTCCTGCTTCTCCCCCTGGAACTTCAGGCCCGGGCTCGTGGCAACCTCGAGGCCTATCCCCCGCTCGCCATAGATGCGGTCGAGCGTGCGCCGCAGCGCCTCGAGCACGGGCCCGACGTCGGTGGTGTCACCGATCACGCCGGAGCGCGCCGCCACCCGCGCCCGGTCGAGATGATGGGTGATCTGGGTGCGCATGATCTCCGCCTGCTCGACCACCTTGTCGGCGAGTGGCCCTTCGTGGGTGCGCGCCTCGTTGCTGATCACGCTGAGCGGCGTCTTCAACGCATGGGCCAGATTACCGACATGGGTTCGCGCCCGATCCACGATGTCGCGATTGGATTGGATGAGCGCATTCAGCTCCTGTTGCAGCGGCTTGATCTCGTCGGGAAGCTCCCCTTGCAGGCTCTCCGCGTCGCCCGAACGGATCGAGGCGAGGTCGTGGCGGATGGCGCGGAGCGGCAGGAGTCCGAAGCGCACTTGGAAGAAAGTCGCCACCAGGAGGCCGAGCCCAAGCACGCCGAGCGCCAGAATGAGCATGGTGGTGAACTCGGCGAGATCGGCGTCGATCTCAGCCGCGTCGCCCGCGACAGCATATGAGTACGGCGCCGAGTCCGGCCCCTCGGGCCTGATCTCGCGCTCGACGATTCGCAAATTCTGCTCGTCGGGCCCCGGCGCATAGCTCCGGCGCGTGAGCGTATCGTCGGCGGCAATACCGTCGCTGCTCGGCAAGTCGAGCTGCTGGTCCAGCAGCGAGTCAGAGATGAACAGCGGACGCTTGGCGCCTTTGAGCGGCTTGATCTGCCAATACCACCCGGAGAACGGGATGGTGAAGATGGGATCGCCGAGACTGGCGGGTTCTTGGGGAGTGGCCGCCCCCTCAGCCGTGGTCGAAGCCACGAGGCTCGTCAGATAGACGTTGAGGCGCGCGTCGAAATTTCGTTCGACGGCTTGGCGGTAGAGGGAGACGAGGAGAATGGCGGCGATGGGGATGACCACGAGGGTCCACGCCGCGGCCGAGGCAAACAGCCTGAAGGCGAGAGATTTAGGCCCCATCTTCTTGGTCCGTGAGGCGGTAGCCCAGCCCCCGGACTGTCGTAATGAGGTCGATGGGAAGCTTCTTACGCAGGCGCCCGATGAATACCTCGACCGTGTTCGAGTCGCGGTCGAAGTCCTGCTCGTACAAATGCTCGACGAGCTCGGTACGCGACACGACACGCTCCCGATGCAGCATTAGATAATGCAGCACGCGGTATTCGTGGGAGGTGAGCTTGATGCCTTGCCCGTCGACCGTGACGCGCGCCGTTTTGGTGTCGAGGCGCAACGGCCCGCACTCCATCTCGTTGCGGGCATGCCCCGCCGAGCGGCGCAGGAGCGCGCGGAGCCGCGCCAGCACTTCCTCCATATGGAAGGGCTTGGCCACGTAGTCCGTCGCGCCGGCATCCATGCCGGCCACCTTGTCACTCCAGCGCTCGCGCGCCGTGAGGATCAGCACCGGCATCTTGCGGTCGTCACGCCGCCATTGCTCGAGCACGCTCAGCCCGTCTTTCTTGGGGAGGCCGAGATCGAGCACCACGGCGTCATAGGGCTCGGTATCGCCGAGGAAGTGGCCCTCCTCGCCGTCGAATGCGGTATCCACGGCGTAGCCGCCTCGCCGAGCGCGGTCACGAGCTGCCGGTTCAGATCTGGATCGTCTTCGACCACGAGAAGCCGCAAACGATGACCCTCCCTATTCAGGACGCTGCCAGCGCCCTCCTAGAATTGCCCGGTACGCGCGTCAACGGTGAGATTGGTGACGTCGCCCTTCTTGCCGAGCACCACGATCTTATAGACGAACTTGCCGCCGCTCTCGCACAGGGTGGCCGAGATGACCTTGCCCCCGGTCTTGGACTGGACCTTGTTGTAGATGACGTTGCCGGGAACGAGCGAGTTTTGCGAGATGATCGCGCCGGCCGATTTCCACGGCACGCAGCCCGCCTGGGCGGGCGCCCAGGCCGCGGTCAACATGACCGCGGCGAGCGCCGCAATGGCAGTCCGCTTCATCGCCCAACACATCATCTCAGTCCCAATATCCTTGCTTTGCGGGTAACCCTAAACGAGCCCCAATGAACGGCGCATGAACGCGTCCGCCCGTCTTACCTCTGACGCGCGGCTTTGCCCACACCGCTCTTGCCGGCGGCAGTCATCGACGGACTTGGATTGCAGCGATTGTGATATAGAGCGGCGCTTCTTAGAAGAATCGCCCAATGTCCAAGAGCGTCATGCCCGATAATCACAATGCATAAGCGCCAAGCCCCGATTGGCCGCCGCAAATTCTGAAGACCGCGAGCCTCGCCGGCGCCGCGGTCTTGTCGGCGCGCGCGGCGCAGGCCCAAGAGCCAAACCCGACGGCGGATCCGATGGAGGATCCCTCTTCCGGCTCACCCCCGGTCTTCTCGCCGGACACGCCAGCCTCCTCCCTGGTGAACCCACGCAAACCGATGCCTTCCGACATCACCGCCGCGCAAGTGCGCGAGGCACTGCAGCTCGAACCCTCTGAAATTTTCGGCTATGCGCGCGACACCTATCGCAGCGCACTCTATGTCGCGCCGGGCGGCTTGCCTGCGCCGTTTCAAACCGGACGGCCATTGGGCGGTGCGCAGTTCTTCATGGTGACGCCGCGCGCACCGGTGAAGCTTCACCGCGTCGAGAACGATCAGCTCTATCACTATTACGGCGGCGACCCGATCGAGGTGCTGATGCTCTACGAGAGCGGCACCAGCGAGCTCACCGTGATGGGTCCCAACGTCATCGGCGGCCAGCTCGTGCAGCTGTTCGTGCCGGGCGGCACGTTCCACACCGCGCGCGTCACCGGCCACCGGCGCTGGTTCCTGGGCGGCGCCACGTCCTGGCCCGGCATCGACCCCGCCCGCGACGTGGAGTTCGGCGATCTCGAGATGCTGGTCGCCCAATATCCGGAAGCCGCGAACGATTTGCGCGACTTCCCAACGCCGCAAGAGCCCCCGCCTCTGGCCGAACCGGAATCCGAGCCCGAGCCGCTGAAATGCCCCGAGCCCGGGGAAGCCGCAGCGCCCGAGTCGAGTCCGGCGCCGGAAACCCCTTCCGAGCCTTAGCCGTTCAACGTCTTGCCCCGCGACCATTCTGCCGATTGAAGCGCGGCCTCCGGAGGCATATTTCTACCTCCGATGAATCTCCACATCCTCATATACCTGATCTTGTTCATCGCCTTCTTCCCGGCGACTTGGGCCTCTTCGGCCTATCTCGACCGCGTTTGGCCGACCACGACCGAGCTCCTGCGGGAGCGCGGCGAGGAGATCAAGGAAGAAGACATCCCCGATTAGGGGTCGCCTTCCGAGGCCTTGAGCAGCACGATCTCGCCTCGCTGACGGGCCGGGCCTTGTCGGACGTGCTCAATCCAGCCGGAGCCGCCCTCACATCTGTCACGTCACTCTCCGGTTACAGACCGAGGCGCGCCTCGACGACCTTGCGCAATTCGACGCGATCCCGCGTGGACACGCCAATGAGCTCGGCCACGCGCCACACCAGATTCGACTCGAACTCGTCGACCACGCCGTCGGCCATCACCACCTCCCACAGCATCTCGACAATGCGCTTGCGGCCGTCCTGGTCGAGCTCGCGGCAGAGAACGCTGGTGAAGCGGTAAAGATCGACGGCATCGCGCTCGCGTGCCTCCGACTCCTCGAACAGCTGACGGACTTCGCCCGGCTCGAGGTCGAACCGCTTCTGTAGCAGCGCCTTGACCTTGCGCTTTTCATTGGCATCGAACTCGCCGTCGATCGTGCCCGCGGTCACGAGCAGTGCGCCCGAGGCGAGGCGCAGCTCCTCCTCGCGCAGATTGCCGGCGCGCGAGCCATCGGCATCGATGCCTTCGACGAGATCCTTGAGTTTGGTCCAGAGCGACATCGGGGCTCCCTCAGCTTCGCAAAATGAGAGGCGAAGCGCCCCCTATAGCGCAGCCCGCCCCGCCCATGCGAGACCCCGACCACAAAAATCCATCACCAAAAAAGCCGATGGCCGGGCATCAGGCCCGGCCATGACAATGTCTGCCGTTGAATTTGGAAGATTTAGGCCGCGGCCTGCTGCATGGGCTCAGTCACCGCGCGATAGCGCACGATACCGTGCAGGGTCTCGCCGTCCGCATCGAGCCGCGCCTCGGTGTACTCGTGGCGGAGATTGACCAAATAATGATCCTCGAGCTCAACGCCTGATTATGCAGCACCATCCGGATCACCTGGATGATCTCATGCACCTCGATCGAGCCGCTGGCGCGCGACCAGACATGAAGCGTCAGGCTGTGCTCGAGCCCGTCTTCGGTGCCAGTGCTCCAATCCTGGTTCACGGTCTGGCCGAGGGTGATGTAGGGAAACGGCGTCGCGGGCGGCGCGTCGCTGTAAATGCGGTCGCCGCCGAGCAGCGTTGTCAGCTCGGACGAGTTCACCAGCGCCTGGTAGATGCTCCTCTGGAGCGCCCAACTCGCTGCGGTCATGGCAGGATCTCCTAACGTTCGTTAACGAACATGTAGGCACCGAAGCACCAAACGCAAAGCCCCACCCCTTCACGAATTTGAGATCAGACCTCGCGGCGCGCCCTCTTGAAAGAGCCCACCAAAATATTTCTGAGACTCTGCTTAACGCGAGGTAAACGCGCCCGAAAAATCGGCAGGAGCCAAGGGGACGCGGGGCGCCGCACCGTACCGTGCTCGATGAAGCGCGCGCGCCGTTCTCGGTCATCCCCCTTGGGATCGTCGTGGCGCCCGCCTAGGCGCGCAGCCGTTCGCGCCGTGAGCGGGGCTGATCTTGCGGCATCAAGCGCCAGAGACAGCGCGAAGCGCGGCAGCGAAAAGGGAAGATCAAACGAAAATGCCCGGCGCATTGGCCGGGCATGAGGAAGGAAATAAATGACGTTAGACCTCCTAGTCCTGGGGGTTCCCGGCGTCCCAGTCCCGCAGCGCCTCGCCGACGATCTCGCGAAAGTCGGCGCCCTCCGTCATGTCCGTGATGCCTTCGCCGAACTTCTGCGACAGCGCAGTGCAAGGCGACTTCTTCGAGAAGGCCACGAACAACTCCTCCGAAAACAGCTCCGGTTCCAGGGCAACGATTTTCTCGCCGAGCCCCAGCCGCGCCAGCTCCGCGCTTCCGGGATAGTAGGCCGCGATCACATAGTCGGCGTCGCCTGACAGGAGGGCGTCGAACGCGGCGGAGAGCCCGTCCACGCGCGTCACCGTCAGCTTGTCTTTCATGAAGGTGTCGAACGCCGGGCCGAAACTCTCGCCTTCATTCGCCACGCCCTTCTTGCCGATGAGATCGTTCTGGCCCTTGAAGTCGAACCGCGCATCGTTGGCGACAAACACCTGCACCGGATCGTAGGCGAAAGGCGGCTGGACGTATTGGAGATATTCGGCGCGCTCGTCATTGTAATAGATGCCGATGATCATGTCGGCCTTGCCCTCGCGCGCCGCGGTCTGCGCGTCCGCCCACGAGCCCATATATTTGGATTCGAACGGCACCTTGAGTTCCTCGGCGATCTCGGCGACGAGGCTGGGCGCCGCGCCTTTGATCTCGTCGCCGTCCTTGAACGCCATGACGGGATATTCAGGATGGCCGGTCGCCACGATCTTGGTGCAGGTCTCTTCGGCCCGCGCCGCTGATACGGAGACCGCCGCGGCCACAAGCAGGCCCAGACAGACGCTTCGCTTCATACTCACCCTCCACCTCCCAATCGGCTGCTGACGTCTTTTCGGGTTTGGACCTTATCGGCCCCGGCGCGGCGGGCCAAACTGAAGTTGGTCAGGCGGAGGATCTCGTGCCCCGCTCGCGGTGCGGACAGCCGGGCCAGCAACAGGGCCTGCGCTTTCCCTCGTTCAGGCTGGAACAGCCCCATTCGATGCGGTGCGTTCGCGTCTCCGCCTTCTTGGCCGACTCGATCCAGCAGATCCACTCATTGCGGGCGAGCGGCGTGATGTCCTCCCAGGTCGCCAACGCCTTGGCATCGGCGAGCAGCGCCTTTTTCAGGTCTGCCGGCAGGTCGTGGACCACACCGCCCGAGATCTTGTTCTTGGTCGGAGCTTGGCTCATTGCGCGGTGAACCCGCCGTCGATGGTCAGCACCGCGCCGACCACGAAGCGCGCCTCGTCGGATGCCAGATAGAGCGTGGCCGCGGCGATCTCTTCAGGCTTGCCGAGGCGCTTGATCGGCAGCCAGCCGCACGCCTCCTTGCGGCTCACCTTATGATCGTCGATCCAGCGCAGGAACATGTCGTCCGGAATGTCGAAGGCGCAGGACGCGATCGCGTTGATCGAGATGTTCTCGGGCGCCACTTGGAGCGCGGCGGACTTGGTCAGCCCGATAATGCCGCCCTTGGTCGCCGCGTAGAGGCCGTTGTCCGGCACGCCGGTCATGCTGCTGGTGACGGAGGCCTGGTTGACGATCGCCCCGCCCCCGTTCTTACGCATCTGCGCGACCTCGTGCTTGAGGCAGTAATAGGTGCCCTTCAGATTGGTGTCGACCACGGTGCCGAAATCCTCCGACGGCAGGTCGAGCGTCGGACCGGTGATCTCCTTGGACGCGTTGTTGATGGCGACGTCGAGCCGGCCGAAGCGCTTCACCGTCGCCGCCACGAAACTCTCGACGTCGGACTCTTGGGCAATGTCGGCGTGTTGGTAAAAGCCGTCCGTGCCGTGAGCCTTCACCTGCGCCAGCGTCTCCTCACCGCCCTCATCGTTGATGTCGCACAAAGCGAGCTTCGCGCCCCGTTCGGCAAACGCATTCGCCAGCACGCGGCCGAAGCCTTGCGCGCCGCCGGTGATCAATACGACCTTATCCTTGAAATCGAGCATTGCGCCTGCTCCCTAGCTCGGCACGTAAGAGCCGTCGTCCGAGACTCTCATCATTTCCCGTGCATCATCCGCTTCTGCGGCTTGATACAAAGCTTACCCCAGGCCAACGGTGACTTTCTCCGGCCATTGAGGATGGCTCTGCCAAATCCGCAGCGCGGTCTCTCTTTTCGCAACCGGGACCTCCAAAATCTCCTTCCCCTCAGCGGTCGAGACAACGATTGCCCAATTCGGCGTCTCGAGCGTTCCCTCAAAGCTCGGCGAGTATCCTGGATCGACTTCGTGCGCAGGACCAACAGTGATCTCGGTCTCTCCATCCATTTGCGGATAGCACCCCACCACGATGCAAGAGGGTGTCGACCAGACCAAATCCTTCGACTCCCGCGGAATGTCGGGAATCTCGCAATCTTCTTCGCCAGATAGGAACATGATCGAATATGGAGGTGCGATCTTCACCCGCTGGATCATTTCTCGTTCCTGTTTTTGTTCCTCGACAGCGCCCCGACGTGGCCACCCTGACGTTGACTGCAAGACCGGCATTGAGGGTATATCCGCTGCGTTTCACCAGGCCGAATGAGCGCACTGGGCCTTTGATGATCTCCAACAAAGTTTCCGCTAGGCATGCCAGGATTTCTTGTACCACAAGAGTGGCAGCCATCTTCGCGTCCGTTGCGATTGTTCTCAACTTGCTCGGACCGGTTCAGTTTGACGTCCGGACCTCTCGCGGGAAATGACCGCTTGGCATAGGGCCCTGGCCCGACCTCGCGCACACGTAACTCGTAGAGATAGGCCGCCGCCTGGCGGACTTCTGCTCTCGTAGCATCAATCTCACCTTGTACTGTTTCGACGAAACTTGGAGTGGGTCGCCAATTTGGATCGAGACCGCGTATCTGCCTCTCCAACCTTCGGACGGACCATCGTCGACGTCGAGAAGCGTTCCCGGACCGCGTGGCAGCCGCCCACCGGTACCGCCACCCGTATCCGTCCACTGCCCGCCGTCGGGATGGCCGGCGGGCACGCGCGGCTGGTTCGGGTCATATTTATTGACCGCGTCGCGCAGCGCGCAGAGCTTCGTCTCCACCACATACGCATGCAGGAGCCAGCCCGCGCGATGAAGCGCGCGCGAGGCCGCGCGGCCCGCGTCGGGTACAAACATCCCAGACTCTCTGGATTAGTGTCGGACTAGCGTGCCCGCATCGCTTGGGCGCCGCGGCGGAGGCTGCGCGCCAGATGTGAGAGATCGCCGCGCTTTGGAGTCGCCCGCCGCTTCACCGTGCTCACCCGCGCCTCGGGCAGCATGGGGAAGGTCACCACCGAGATCTCCCACAGATCGATCTTGTCGAGACGGCGCACGCCGGATGCCGGGTCCGTACGCCCCTGCACCGTGCGGAAGCCGATGGAGAGTCCGTCGAGCGCGCCGGCCCGCATCAGGCTCAAGACTTCCCGTGCCCGGGTCACCTCCGGCATCAGCCGTCCGCGCGCATGCAAGCCGCGGCCGTCCTCGTTGAGCTCGAGCCACACGCCGATCGGCTCGTTGGGGTCGTGCTGGAACAGGAGCTTCACGCCGCGGGTGCCGCGCGCGGCGAGGCTATCGCGGAAGGCCCCCGGCATCACCAGGTCCTGACCGAGATCGACCGTGCCGAACAGGCTGGCATAGCCCGAGAACGTGCCGTTGGCCTCGACCGACTTGAGATCGACGGGCGCGAACTTGACCTCGCGCTCCGGCAAGGTTTCGCCAAAGCGTTGCAGCATGTTGATATCTTTCGAGGAACGAGGCTGACGAAGCCCCGGCGACGAGGCGGCTAGACGCCCTTCAGCGCCACGCCCGCCGTCATCAGCCCCCAGGCCAGCATGCCGACCCAGAAGGCGACCGCCAGGGTCGGGATCTCCGCGCCGACCACGCCGAGCACGCCGAGCAGATAGAGGACGAAGGCGACGATCGCGCAGAGCGTCGACAGATAGAAGATATTCTTGGTCGGTGGTGTCAGTCGCAGCGCCATGGGTGCCTCCCTCAAATAATGCCCGAGGAAAAAGCTACCATGGCGGACGCGCCCATGCACCGCTGCGCCATGCCGCTATAGAGAAAGTCGTCCCGCACCGGCTCCCAGTCGCGGTCGTCCGGTCTCTCCGGATCGGCGGGCGTGCCGCTGCTTCGATCGAGAGGATCGTCCTGGGTCATGGTATGATGCGGGCCTGGAAATGAAGTCTCTCGGCCGAAAGGGGCCTTTTCAGGCGGCCTTGCCCGCGTCTGGAGGCGGCATGCTGAGGACAATCGCCGTTTGGGGTTTCGGCCTGATCGCCGCCGCGATCTTCGGCGGCCTCGTCGGCGAATTTCTCGTGGAGCGCGGCGGCGCCTATGTCGGCATGATCGGCGGCGTGTTCGCCTTCGCCTGCGTGCGCATCTGCCTGATGGGGCGATAGCCCCACTCAAAGCCCCCTCAAAACCAATAACGCCGCCCCATCTCTGGGAGCGGCGTCTCACAACGCGGCGGGCGAAATGTCTTGGCGCTAAGCGCCGCCGCCCACCTGTCGCGTTGTAGCTGAAACCTAGCTCATCAGCGTCACGCTGTCAAGGGATTTATTCCTAATTATGCACCCTAAGCCGGGACAGCTTGACGTGACAAGCTGGAAGCCGATGCGTTATGAGCGACCGCATGAGACGTGCTGCCTTGCTATCGATGACGACATGCCAGCCACAATGCGACGTTTGTTACGGGAGACCAGCCAGTGGTAGGCTCAAGATGGAAAGCCGAACCGAAGGACTATCTGTTTGAGGAAGCGTTCCTGTTCAGCCGTGAGTTCGAGGGGCTAGCCTCCGAGCTGACTACGCAAGCATATGCTCCCATCGTGAGCACTTTTACAGAAAACCTTCGGCGGGTGGTGCTGTTCGGCGAAATGCCCCTACAGTTGATGTTCTTAGCTGGGTCTTTCGAGCGCGCAATCTGCGAATCGCGGTACGAGTGTGGCGTCGCCCCAAACGATCCCTCCAAAGACAAAGAAGATAGCTATCGTGACGCACTGGGGAAGCGCGTTGCCGGATACATTATCCGAGACTCTGAGTGGGCAAGTAAGACGGCCTTTGATTACGGAGCCCACAATCTAAAGTTTCTCCTTGGCCCGGGACATCCTGGCCGAGCTGCACTTGAGGCCATGCTGGCTGCCATGATTACGTCTGCGTACTCTGCGTTTGAGACGCTCGCGGCCGATTTGTGGGTAGCGATAGTAGATATACACTTCAAACTGGCAGCCAACGCTCTGGGCGATAAGCAGTTGCCTGCAAATGTGGTGGCCGGTTACGGCGGAGATATCTCCAAGGTGGGGGGCCGCGTTCTGCGCGATACCAAGAAAGTTACATTTGATAGCCTGAACGGGATTCAAGAAGCGTACAAGCGAGCGTTCAAAGGGGAAATCGATAAGGCGTTCCACCCCGAGCTAAGACACACTGAAAAGCTCAGGCATCTCATCGCGCATCGCGCTGGAGTCATTGATCAAAAATTCAAGGACGAGATGAGCGGGCATCCGGAATATAGCTGCCAACCTATCGGCTCTCGAATATTGCTCACCGGCCCCATTGTTCGCAATCGGATCAATGCATGCGTCCGATGCGGAGTCGATCTTGTCCATGCGACAGATACATGGGCAACTGCCCATTCGGAATAGAACAAGCCTCTGGGAAACTCTGTCGGGCAGGATGGATCGAATGCCCTACCCCGCGCACCAATCGCGGCGCTTCGGGCATGAGGTCGCCCCGCAGGCGTAAGCTTCGGCCAGGCCTTCGGCGATGAGGATGGCGCCCACGTCGCGGCCGTCCGCTCGCAAGGTGCCGCACAACCGCCCGTGATTGCAGGACTTCGTGCCTTCGGTGCCGGGCGGACAGGAACAAGCCACGCGGGCCAGCGCCACATCGCTCGCGCCCACCAGTCCCGAGCCGCGAGGTCGCCTGCGAGGCCAGCGCGCGCTCCTGTGCGCAACGGGCATGGCGTCCCTGCTCCGGCGTGTTGAAGCCCACGAGCCTGTAGGTCTCCCCGCCCCGTCTCACCGTGTCGCCGTCCACCACCTGAATGGCACTCGACCAGGCGCCGCGCGACGGCGCGTCCGGCGAGGACACGAGCACACCAGTGCGGCCGTCGAGCGCCGGGAACAGCCACACGAAGCTCGCCACGAACACGATCGCCACCAGGCTCACGAGCTGCCAGTCGAAGCGCCGCCGCTTCTCCGGCGGCGCGCCTGGGGTGCTTGGAGAGCGCCGGCGAGGCCGGCTGCCGAATTGAGGTTTGAGGATCCGCGCCATGGCGCGGAGTGTGGCGTGCGCGAAGCAAACAAATCGTTTGCGTTTGCCGGGTGCGCGTCACTCACCTCACGGCGGGCGTGCCGGCCGGTCTAGGCGAAGCTCCCCCCGGCGAGCAGGCTGTTGCTGACTTTCATCTTGTGGGCGAGCTCGCGGCCGATGAGCTGATAGATCAGCCCCGCGACCTCCGTCTCGTTCTTGAAGAATTGATTGAGCTTGCCGCGCTCGAAGGCGAGCGCCCGCACGGGGGTCCGGCACACCACCGTCGCCGATGCGGGCCGCTCGGTCAGAAAGGCCACCTCGCCGACGAAGTTCCCGGGTTCGAGCTGCGAGACATCGCGGCCGGCAATGCTGACCTGGACGCGGCCGGAGCAGATGAAGAAGAGCGTTCCGAGCACCTCGCCCTCTTCGGCCAAGGTCGTGCCCTCGGGAATGTCGCGCAGATCGCTGGCCACGACGAGCCGGGCGATCTGTGAATCGTCGAGGCCGACCAGCACCCTGCGCAGCAGATCGCGATCGGCCTCGGGCAGGCGCAAGGACAGGCGGTCCTTCATCAGGCTGTAGATCTGATAGAGGTTGATGGCGATGAAGACGAGGTCCCAGCCGATCCCGGCGCGTAAATCCCCGCCGGTGGAGAGGAAGTAGACGATCTCGAGCGCGAGCCCGACCACCGCCACCACCCGCAACCAGAACATATTGGTCATCCAATAGGACAGCGCGATCAGCGCGTAAGACACATGACCGGGCAAGTTGCTGAAACTGAAGATCGCCGCCAGATCGTCCATGTCCTCCCCCTCGCGTCATTTCGGAGATGTTAGTCCTCCGTACGAGGAGCGCGCCACCCCGCTGACAGCCTCAGCCTTCCGGCGTTTCCGTGCAGGTCGGGCCCCAGGTCCAGGCCTCGCCCTTATGCTGGCCCGGCTTGCAAGGCGGGGCGTCCTCCGGCGGCGGCGCTTCCACCGGCGCGCCGAGCGGATCGATGCACAGCACGGCGCCGGTCACCGGATTGATCTCCGCGCGCTTGCACACCGGCTGAGCCGGCGGCTTGGCGTCGGCCGCGGCGTCTTCGGCAGGGCCGCCCCGCACATCGTGAGGCCGAGCAGGATCGCGGCGAACATTCTCATCATGCGGAACTCTCTTTCTCTTCCCGGCCCGGAATCGGCAACAATATTAATCACGCGGGAGGCAGTATGGTCGATGGTCACCATCAAACAGCACAACAGTCTCTCGCTCGTCGATGTCCTGCGCAGTCTTGTCGGCATCGGTCCGTCGACGCGCATTCATCTCAACAAACCGAAAGTCGCCCCGCCCGGCGCGCGGCCGGCGCCGGTCACCCCGGCCAAGCGCGGCACCGGCAAAGAAATCTTCGGTCAACGTAAAAATTGCAGCTCCTACACTGGTCGCTGACAGGACTCCCGCGTCGCAGGCATTGCGCAGGCATAAAGACTCGCTTCGTCTGACGAAAGGGCGCAAGGTAGCTGAAGTGCGTGGGTGGCCCCCGGTGAGTATGGCCGTCGGATCGACGGCGTTCCCCGTGTCGTGGAGCCCACGCACACATTCCTCTTCATCATCTGCACCCGAAAGCCGAACGCGACAGTGACGCGCGCGTTGTCGCGTCACTCGGGCTTCGTCACTCGGGCTTCGGCGTGTCGCTCTCCGGCGCCGCTGCGGCGGCGTCCGCATCATCGGCGTCGGCTGCTTTCGGCCGGCAGGGAATGCCTTGCGCGAAACATTTGCTGTAGAGACCTTGCACCGCGCAGGCCACGTCCGCGTCCTTGGCGGTCTCCCAAGTCGCTTCCGGATAGACGGCCTTCGCCTTCTCGAGCCACGCGGCGCGCGCGGCTTCCTCCGAGGCGTCCCGCGAACTGGAGAAGCCGGGACCGCTCCCGCTCAACGGTTCGGTGGCGCATTCCAGATTTGGATTCTCGGCGGCGTCGGGCATCGCGTCCATGTCTTGACCAGCCATGTCTTGACCAGACATGTCTTCGGCGCGCAGCGATGACGCGAGCAGTGGCAGCGCGAGCGAAAGGACCGCGACGGTCAACGCAAGGCGGATGTCGGCAACGGTAAATCTGTTCAAGGTTCCCTCCCCAGGGAAATGGTGGCTGACGATGTTGGCCCGCTCGTTGCGCCAGTCTTACCACAAACGCCGCAGCGGAATAAACGCGAAGGGCCCGCGCGTGGCGGGCCCTTGCGGAGACCTCCTGGGACGAAGCGGCGACATCGTCCCTTTCCTATCGGGCGAAGCCCGGCGGGATTAGCCTGGTTCTTCGAGTAGAAGGTCTGGGCCTTCTTCAGATTCACCTTCGGGTTCTTCATGAAGTCTGCCTTGGCCTGCTCGCTGCCGAAGCAATAGGTCTTGCCTTCGACCTCGCCGTTGATCGCGCAATCGGTCTCGATCTTCTTGTGCATGGCGAGACCCTCGGCGCACATATTGTTGAACTCGCCGGTCTTGGCGAAGGCGGCCGTGGTGAGGCCGAACGCGAAGACACCGGCAAGCGCAGCCGTGATGAAAGATTTGGTCATGATCGTCTCCATTGGATTAGGGGGTTGCCCTTCATTCGGGCGACGAGAAACCCGGGCCCGAGGATCGCGGTTCCGTCCGTGGGGGTGCGGCGTTTTAGCAGTGCCGTTTAAGACCGCGGGCGGGCGCCGCCGACGCGCGCCACCGTCACGTCATCGTGAAACCGCAAATGGCAGCGTTCATCGCGCCGGGTCGCGGCCGTCCGCGCCTTGATGCGCTTTGCGTTTCCGGCGAAACTGCCGCCGGGCGGGCGGTGCGTCCCCGGCGGGATCGAGCAAGCGGCTCTTCATCTTTCGGTCCTAAACCTCGCATTGGCCGGGTGACGAATGCAAAGCACGGGGACGGAGTTGTTGAGGCGGGGCCGGGAGTTGTCGAGGATGTGGAGAGTTGGCGCGGCGCTGCTGGCGGCCGGGCTGCTTGGCGTGCCGCTTCAAGCGTGCAGCCGCTCGGAGCCGCCGCCGGAGGTGGACTTCACCGCCACGCGCGCGGTGGCCGAGACCCCCGATCCGAAGGCCAAGCTCGAGGCGGACCAGGTCGCCTGCACCGACGAGGCGCGGCGCAAGGGCATCTCCTCGGTGACGCGCATCCTTCTCCTGCGCGGTAAGATCTCCAAATCCGACTATGTCGCCTGCATGGAGCGCAAGGGCTACGTCGCCCCCGAATAGGACCGGGCGATCCCCCGTTGGTTAGCGCTTTGCTAACGGAGTTGCGCGAGGCTTTAGCCGCAACTTCCGGCGGTGCCGGCAGCTTGCGTGTTTTGGGGCTGCCGGACCCCGCGGAATCTCTATAAAACGCCGCAATCAGGGTGTACGGTTCGCCTCAGGCTCGCCCCTTTGGACGGCCGGATTTGGTGTGCCAATTTGGCCGGAAGCGCCGAGAGGTCGGGGTAAATTGCGGGACTTTCTACAAGGCAATCGCCGCGGCAAGCTGATCGATTGGCTGAAGATCGATTCCTGGATCGATTCAGGCCTTTACGGCGCTTGGATCGGATTTCGCGACTGGTGGAGCGCCTATTCCTCATTTTTCGGCCGCTTTGAAATCAAAGGCTTTTTGCGCGCCTGCAATGAGCTCGCCTGCGAGAGCCTGACCCTGAGCGTGGCCGGTTTGCTCGTCGTGCTGACCTTCGCCCTGCCCGCCTTCGAGATCGCCCAAGGCAAGATCAATCTTTCCGACGAGTACAGCGTCACGTTTCTCGACCGCTACGGCAACGAGATCGGCAAGCGCGGCCTTCTGCGCGACGACTCGGTACCGCTGGAAGAGATTCCCGATCATATGATCAAGGCGACGCTGGCCACCGAGGACCGGCGTTTCTTCGATCACTTCGGCATCGACGTCATGGGCACGTTCAGAGCCCTCGCCGAGAACGCCCGCGCCGACTCGGTCGTGCAAGGCGGTAGCTCGCTCACCCAACAGCTCGCCAAGAACATGTTCCTGACGCCCGAGAAGGCGCTCGCGAGAAAGATCAAAGAGGCGTTTATCGCCGTCTATCTCGAGAACCACTACACCAAGCCCGAAATCCTCAAGCTGTATTTCGATCGCGCCTATCTCGGCGGCGGCTCCTACGGCGTCGAGGCCGCGGCGCAATATTATTTCGGCAAGTCGATCCGCGAAGTGACGCTGCCTGAGTCGGCAATGCTCGCCGGCATGTTCAAGGCGCCGACCCGCTATGCCCCCCACGTCAACCTCGCCGCCTCACGCGCCCGTGCCAACGAGGTGCTGAGCAACATGGTCGAAGCCGGCTATTTGAGCGAGGGTCAAGTCTACGGCGCTCGGCTCAACCCGGCTAGAATCGTCGAGCGCGGTGAGAATAAGACGCCGGACTACTTCCTCGACTGGGCCTTCGAGGAAGTGCAGCGATTGATGCACGGCAAGCCAAACCACATCCTCGTCGCGCGCACCACTGTTGACCTCGGCCTGCAAAAGGCCGCCGAAAACGCGCTTGAAGACACCGTGAACAAGTTCGGCCGTTCGCGTAACTTCAACAACGGGGCTTTGGTCTCAATGGAGACCGACGGCGCCGTGCGCGCCATGGTCGGCGGTAAGGACTACGGCTCGAGCCAGTTCAATCGCGCGGCACACGCTTATCGGCAGCCGGGCTCCTCGTTCAAGCCTTATGTCTATCTCGCCGCACTTGAGCACGGCTACACCCCGGACTCTACGGTGAGCGATGGCTATGTCAGCTGCGGCCGTTGGTCCCCGAAGAACTACTCCGGCGGCTTCAGAGGGCGCATGTCGCTGCGGACGGCGCTGGCGAAGTCGATCAACACAGTCGCCGTAAAGCTGTCTCTGGAGGTCGATCGGGGTACCGTGCTCGCCAACATGGAAAAGATGGGCATCAAGCATCTCAAGAAGACCTGCTCGATGGCGCTCGGCGACAACGGCATGACCCCGCTTGAGCATGTGGGTGGCTATGCCGTCTTTGCCGCGGGCGGGCTTGAGGTTCGGCCCTACGCCATCGAGGAAATCCGCACCATTCCCGGTGACTTGCTTTACAACCACGATCGGGACGAGCCGCCGCGCAAGCAAATCTTCGACCCCAAGGCCGTCGCGCAACTCAACTCTATGCTGCAGACGGTCGTGAACGCAGGCACGGGACGCCGCGCACAGCTCGACTACACCAATGCCGTCGGCAAGACTGGAACGAGCTCAGCTTATCGTGACGCTTGGTTCATGGGCTTCACCGGCCAATACGTCACCGGCGTATGGTACGGCAATGACGACTTCACCCCCATGGCGCGGGTGACCGGCGGCAGCTTCCCGGCGGAGACCTGGAAGGCATTCATGACCGCGGCCCACGACACCGACAACATCCCGAACATCCCCGGTGTTGATCCCCATCCGCTGCAAGTGGCCGAGCAGGCTCGGATCGCCGCCGTCATGTCGCAGAACACGAACGCCGAGTTGCCGGTACCGCCCCCTGCGGAGAATGTTAAGGACATGTCCACGGCAACGCGCCAGGTGCTGCAAAAGCTCAGCGAGCTTCTCAAGGACGCTCCGCGGCTGAAGCCGAACGGTCAAGCCCTTCCGGGCCGTGCAGAGACGCCTGCCGCCGGCTCGCCCTCGTCGAGCTTGGCTTCAGCGGCAAACACGGATGGGACGCCGCCACCGGCACCCGCGCCCGCGGCGACCGAACCCGAGAACGCGGCGTCCGTCGAACAGAACGCCAACGCACCGGTTCCACAATAGGCGTTCGCCGGCCACCACCCTTTCGAAAGACGATGCCTGCTTGACCAGCGTTCTTCCAGACATGCCGCTTACAGGCACCTCGACGCGCAGCAGCCTGTGGCGCGAAGAGGGCAGCACGTCCATGCGTGCGCTCGGTTACTTCATCGGGACTTTTGCCGTGGCCTTGATCCTCGGCATCGGCTCGGCTTGGTACATGATCGAGCGGGGCTCGCCGCTGACGACACTGCGCGTCGGTCCGTGGCAAAGCTGGCTCAGTGAAGGCAATCCCAACGCCGATCCCTACACGCGCGCGCATCTGGCTCGCAGCGGCAGGCTCCCCCTCACCTCCACCGTCGCGCGCTATTTCGTTGCCAACACGGATAGCCGCGGCAGCACGCTGAGCTCGGGCTGCGAATATTTGATCGTCGGCGCGCCGCTCAACGCACGCTGGTGGTCGCTGGCCGTCTATGACGAATATGGCTCGCTCATCGCTAACCCGTCTAACCGCTACAGCTTCAACAGCGAGGAAACCATTCGTCGGGCCGACGGAGGCTTTCGCATCAATCTTTCACGCAATGCGCGGCCGGAAAACTGGCTGCCAGGTGGATCGGGCGCGGACCGGAACCTCACACTTGTCTTACGGGTCTACGGCGCCCGCGACACCGACATTAGTGGCATCGGGCAGATCCCCGCGGATCGGCTCCCAAAGATCGAGCGCGTACGATGCGGGTAAGCCTTCCGGGACTCTATATTGCGCTTTGCGTCGTGCTGGCGGGCCTGATCCACGTCGTGGCAGTGCTCACCCTGCCGATGCTTGCGCCGCGAGACGCCCAAGCGAGACTGGCCGCTCTGGGTCCGGCAAACACGATGATCCAACTGCCGGCGGCCGCTCCCGGCCGCCAGGTCATGCCGCTGATGGCACCCGACGTTCGCTATGCTGTGTGCCGCTACGATCTTTCGAAGGGCCCGGTGCGGCTTAGGGCAAAAATTGCCGATGGCCTCTGGCTGATCGCCTTCTACACACCGCTCGGTGAGAACTTCTATGCTGTCGTAGGCGCCGACATGAAGCAGCCCGAGGTCGACCTGATCATCGCCACCACGGATCAAACGGTCGCCGAGGTTGGCGTAGACGCGCCGGAGGCCTTCGACAATGTCGTCGTCGTGAATTCGCCAGTTGTCGAAGGAATTGCGCTGATCCGCGCGCCTCTCGCCGGACAGAGCCGTAGCGGCGAGGCCGAACGGGCGCTCAAGGCCACGTTCTGCGGTCCCCACAATAGTTCGAGCTAGACCTAGGCCCGCGACTTCTTCCGGGCGCGCGGGGCGCGCCGGCGGTTCGTCGTGCCCGTCTGCACCGGCGTATCGTTCGACGTCCGGCGCTCGATACGCACGCCTGGGAAGATAATGATCTCACCAAGCGAGCCTTCGACGGGCTTGCCAATTCGGGCCGTGGCCTCCTCGGTTCGGCGGAATTCCAAAATGGTCGCCATTGTCGGTCTCCACGGAGTGCCTCGCGCTGGCGGCGCGTTCACGAGGCGCCAATGCGCCCCGGATGAATTTAGACCCAGGTAAGGTTAACGAAGTCCTAAGCGGGTCACGCTCAATCCTCGACCGCTGCCTCATCGAGAAAGTGCCGTCCTTGCCTGTCTTCGATCTCGATGATCCACAAATCCTCGTCGAACTCCCGTTGCCGGGCGAGATAGATGCTGGCTTCGCCGGACGCGACCGGACCGGCACCGAGGCAACGAACCCAGCGCCGATCGGTGTCGCTTCCCTCGAGTCCCGCCGGTGCCGGACCGTAAAGGCAGACCGTGCCGTCGAGCCGGTCCACGCTGATGAAGATCGCGCCAGCCGCCGCATCGCCCCGACGCACGATCACGGCCGGAACGGTCGCGGCTTGGCACCGGCGCAGATAGGCCGCCACCCAGATCTCACTCTTTACGCGCATGGGCTGGAGCCTAGCGCGAATCTCAAGGATGCGTAGCGATCTTGGTGAAGTCGCGGCCACTCACCTGACGGAGCTCGCCCAGAAGTTCCGGCGTGATCTGACCAGTCTCGGCAATGTTGCGGTCGCGCTGGAAGGCAGCGATGGCACGTGAGGTATTGTCGCCCCATTCGCCGTCGATCGGCCCTGGGGCGTAGCCGAGATCGGCCAGGACCTGTTGCACACCCTGCACTGTCGCGGACTCTTTGGCCTGCGTCTCGATGCTGTCGGACGCGGCCAGCGAGCCCGTCGCGGCGGCGGTCTCGAGACTGTCTCCGAGGAGAATCTGGCGCAGCAGCTCGTCGCTGGGTACGCCCGTGACTGCAAGACCCTGAGCGCTCTGATAGGTCGAGATCGCGGCGCGCGTCTTGTCGTTCAGAGCGCCGTCCAATGGCCCGACATCATAGCCGCGGGCCGCAAGTTCGCGCTGCACAGCCCTGACGACGAGCTGTGATTCGCCCGTGGCGGGATCCAGAGGCGGTAAATCGGTGCTGACCGGTGCGACGCTTTCGGGTGCCGTCGCGGTCGCGGCTTGCGCGGCGGGAGCCTCTTGAGCGCGTGACGTGGTGCTCCGCGTCGCCGCCGGCAGCGGCGATTCGCCCGCGCCTTTATGCGCGGTCGTCGTCGACGCAGCACCCCGCGGCGCATGCTCTTGAAGATAGAGCGCGTTGTAGATGATCGTTCCCGTCAGCCCGAAGAAGGCCAGGAACACCAATCGCGCTGTGACTACGCCCATGGCTCACGATGACTGTTGACGACCCAGGAAAGAGAAGCACCCCGCCCCTCCGGGCGCATCTTGGCTGCCGAAACTAAAGAGATGCTAAACGCGCGCTGCCTTGAGAAGAAGCGCCTCATGCCGCCGACACCGCCGGCGCATGCAACGGCGCCTCGATCGTTTCGAGCGGCGAATCGAGCGGCAACGTGATCGTTGCCGTCGTCCCCTCGCCGAGCTTGCTGGCGAGCTCGAGTGTTCCACCATGCAGCCGGGCCAGGCCTTTCACCACCGACAGTCCGAGCCCCGCGCCTTCATGGCTCCGATCGTAGGAACTGTTGGCCTGGACGAAGGGACTGCCGAGCTTCGGCAGGTCCTGGTCGGCGATGCCGATACCGTTGTCGGCGACCGTAAACACCACATTGCCACCTTTGGCACATGCCGATACGCGCACCCACCCCCCGGCCTCGGTGAATTTGATCGCGTTCGAGATCATGTTGAGCAGCATTTGCTTGCAAGCCCGCTTGTCCGCCGCGAGTTCAGGGATGCGGGGTGCGATGTCGACCTTGAGCGACAGGGATTTCTGCTCGGCCGTATGCCGCATGATATCGCAGCAAGAATTGATCAACGAGGCGACCTCGAACGGCTCCTTGACGATCTTGAACTTACCGGCCTCGATCTTCGACATATCGAGGATGTCGTTGACGACGTTGAGCAGGTGCTCGCCGCTCTCATGGATCAAACGCGAGTAGTCGCGATAGCGAGCCTCGCCGAGCGCACCGAAAAGTTCCCGGTTGAGAATTTCCGAAAACCCGATGATAGCGTTGAGTGGCGTGCGGAGTTCATGACTCATGCTCGCCAGGAACTGCGTCTTGGACCGGTTCGCACTCTCGGCCTCATCGCGGGCCCGGAGCAATTCGGCCTCTTGCGCCTTCCGATCGGTGATGTCGCGCGTAATGGCGACGATGCCGGGACGATCGAGCTTGGCGCCATCCGCGGGCCGCATCGGCCGGCATCGCATCTCCGCCCAGCTATACCGTGCCGCCCCGTCCGGTCCGGTCCGGCGCACGCGAAATTCCACGGCGATCGCTTCATTGTCGGCCTGGCAGCGTGACAGGGCCGTGAGATAGGCCGGGCGATCCGCCACATGCACGTGTTCGAAGAGCCCGTCGCCGAGGGCCTTTTTCGTCGGCTCGCCCAATAGCTGTTGCGCGGCTGGGGAGGCGAACACCACGCGGCCCTTGTCGTCGTGGCGCGTGATCATGTCATTGGCATTCTGCGCGAGCAGGCGATAGCGCTCCTCGCCGGCACGAACGGCGGTCTCCGACTGCTTGTGCACGAGTTGAACCATCACCGCCAAGCCGGCCGCATATGCCGTCGCCGAGGCGGCGCCAAACAGGGCAAACTCTTGCGGTGACAGCGGCAAAGCGTGGGGTGGCGGCACGAGGCCAACCACTCCGAGAATGGCAAGCACCGCAAGGCCCAGCCCCGCCGCCGCAGCAGCCCAGCCAACGATGCGCCGGTCGGTGGCGAGCGCCGCCTCGAGCGGCACCACGACCATCCATGGGATCAAGCCCGAGCCGAGACCGCCGGTCAGCCAGGCGCAATAGGCCACGAGGCCCGCGAAATTCGCCGCCGAGACCAGATGGGCGGCCGCGAATTTGCCGGTCCGGGACAGGAAGACGGCGATGGCGATGGGAGACAGCAGCCAGAGAAACGCCGCGGCGTCGAGAAAGGACGGTTTGCCGCCGACCACGAGGTAGATGGGGAAGACGCACAGCGCCAGAAGACCACCGAGCAAGCGCGAGGCGATGAACGACTGATGGCGAGCGAGGGTTAACGCGTCCCCACGGGCCGAATCGTGGACCAGCGAGCCAAAATAGACCCCCAGTCCTCGTACACTTTCATTACCGAACACACGCACCTCGGAGCGGGCACTTTCCGCTACGTCCCCGACCATCTTTGAATCCCGGATTATTGGCAGCCGCGCTTAAGGAAAGCATAAGGCGCCACTTCCTCCCGCCGAGCGAAGAGCTAGTCTAGGCGGTCGGCGCACGGAGGCCCCTGACGCCAAGCGGTTGCGGCGCGATCTTCGCCGTTTGATTCAAACTTTAGACAATTACGATCTCAAACAACAAGAAATTAGAAGGGAGTATTAGAAAAGTCATAATCGAATTTTCGATGGAATCGTCTGAAATTTTCGATTCAAACTTTATCGATCAAAGTGAAGGTCTCTTATTTTGTTTGAGCTATATTGTTGCGAGCTGCAGAGAAATGCAGGCACTAGAGGCGGCAAAACAAGCCGCAGGGTAACAGAGAGGGCAAACCAATGATGTTTCTTATCAGGACCGCCTTTTGGCTAGTCGTCCTTGTCTTGCTGCTCCCGACCGATAAGGACCAGCAGAACCAGATTTATGGCACCGCCCAGACCGCGGTCAGCGACGTTGCCGGCTTCTGCGACCGCAATCCGCAGACTTGCGCCACAAGCCAGGAGGCTTTTGCGGTGCTGGTGCAGAAGGCTCAGTACGGTGCAGGCATGTTGATGGAGCTCGTGGAAGGACAGACCGCGACCTTCGGCGATAGCCTGCCTGGCCCCGTGGCCATGCCGGGCGACCCGGGCATCATGCCCGTGCCGGCAGCCGTGCCGCTCGAGCCGGCCACATGGGACGCCACCGCGACCCAGGACACGCTTAACCCCGAGGACCGCGAAGCGGCTTGGGGCGGACCGGACGTCTAAGACCGGCCGATCAAATCTACGCCTTGGCAGCCCCCGCCTGCCAAACAGGGGCGCGCAGTTGGGAAGGTTTCTGCCCTTTCCCTCCCAAACTGCGCGCCCCTATCCTTTTTGACGCAGACCCGTCGCGGCGCGTATCATTGCCACCTATAGTGAAGACATGGACACGCTCACCAGCTCAGGATCCACGAGCTTCGAGGAAATCCTCGCCGACTTCGAGCTTCTCGATGATTGGGAGGACCGCTACCGCTACGTCATCGAGCTCGGACGGAAGCTGGAGCCTCTTCCCGAGGAAGAACGTAACGCCGCTAACAAGGTGCAAGGCTGCGTCAGCCAGGTCTGGCTGTCGACGAAGGTCGAGCGTAACGGCGTCCCTCGCCTCACCTTCATCGGCGACAGCGATGCGCACATCGTTCGCGGGCTCGTGGCGATCCTGTTTGCGATCTATTCCGGCAAGACCGCCGACGAGATCTTGACCGTGGATGCGCGCCAGACGCTGGGCGAGCTGCATCTCAACGAGCACCTGACGCCCCAGCGCTCGAACGGCCTCATGGCCATGGTGAACCGCATCCGCAGTGATGCCGATGCCGCCAAGGCGACGGCCGGCTAGGCGTTTTCGTCTCCGCGCGGCCCGCCATCGATGTTTGGCCGGTAGTCGGGCTCGCCCCAATGACGCATCCCACGTCGCTGCTGCTTCGATCCCTTCTCGACGATGAGACCGTAATGCTTGGCCAAGGTCTCCCTGCCGCTCAAGCCAATCCTCTGCCAGACAGGCTTCAATCATGCCGCGCGCCACGGCGATCGATGCGCCGCCACGCGCGCCGTCGTCCATAAGCCCAAAGCCGCCTTCGCCGTCGCGGCCGATGAAACCGCCGGCCGCGAGCCGCACGAGCATTCGGCGGATCTCGGTAGCCCTTCGTAGGCCTGCTTGCTTTGCGCCCACCCTTCTTGGCCGGGGCTGTCCCCCGCGCATCTGAGAGCTTCTCATCGGCGCCCCCGGTGCCAGGCGAGCGCATCGATAAGCGCGGCCACGGCGCGCTCGAGATGCTCCAACCGGCCATCGAGCTCTGGATCGTCGCGCCGGTCCTCGATCACCTCACACGCATGAGCGACCGTGGTTCTGTCGCGCGCAAACAGGCCGCCGACCTCGGTGAGACTGAGGCCGCAGACCACATGGGCAAGATACATGGCGACTTGCCGCGCGAACGCCGCCCGCGGTGAGCGCCGTGTTGCCGCGCTGAGATCGTGGACATCGACGTCGAACACGGCGGCCACGGCGGGATCGATGGCCCGGCGAACCTGCGCACCACCACCGAGGCCCGGCCGAAACCCGGCCCCATGGCACAGCCCCACTCCGCAGCCAACGCCCACGCACCGTCGCTCCGTGACGCCCTCCGTCCCGTCCGCTCGCACCGCAGTCATCATCAAGCTCCCTAAGCTGATAGGAATAGTGTCCCAATTATATACTTGACACCACAAGGCCAAATCCCTATGTTTAGGAGGACAGAGGGATTGAGCCATGAACGCCTTCACCGCTCCGCACTTTCAGAACGACAAAGCTGCCCGGAAATTCATCGAGAAAATCCGCTGGCCGGATGAGATCGTTTGCCCCCATTGCGGGACGGTCGGGAGCTACTATGCGACCAAGAAAGAAGGCCGCTACCGCTGCGCCGAGAAGCTTTGCCGTAAGGATTTCACCGTCACGACTGGCACGGTGATGGAGTCCAGCCACGTGCCGCTGCACAAGTGGCTCATGGGCTTCTATCTCATGGCTTCCAGCAAGAAGGGCATCAGCGCCCACCAGCTGCACCGCTCGCTTGGCGTAACCTACAAGACGGCTTGGTTTATGGCCCATCGTATCCGCGAGGCAATGCGCGCTGGTGGTATCACCCCCATGGGCGGCGAAGGCAAGATCGTGGAAGCGGACGAAACCTATTACGGCAAGATCGAAGATCGTAAGCCGTCGCCGCAGCGCAAGGGCCGCCCCTTCACCAAGAGCGGCAAGGTTGGCGTTGGCGGCAAGCGTGCCATCGTTGCATTAGTTGAGCGCGGCGGTCGTGTTCGCACCTTTCATGTTGGCGTTGCCGACAAGGTGACTGTCAGCAAGATCGTGATGGACAACGTTGCTCGCGAGACTCGTTTGCATACGGACGAAAGCCGTCTCTACACGGGCTCCGATGCCTATTTCGCTACGCATGAAACCGTGAAGCATTCCGCGAAGGAATATGTTCGCGGCGACGTGCATACCAATTCAGCCGAAGGCTATTTCTCAATCTTCAAGCGCGGGATGCGCGGCGTGTACCAGCACTGTCGCGAGAAGCATCTTCATCGGTACCTTGCGGAATACGACTTCCGTTACAATCACCGGATCGCGCTTGGCTGTGACGATGGGGAACGTGCCGCGCTTGCCGTCAAGGGTGCCGAAGGCAAGCGTCTCACGTATCGTCAGCCTGATATCTCCGGTCTTTAGGCTAGAAGCCGAGCGTTTCCTTCGGTGGAGAAGGAAGCGCAAGGGTTGACAGCGTTCCCGTTTTGTCCTGACTCACATATGGCGTCCGTCGCCACGATTCGGCCCTGCCCACAGCGCCCTTCTCGGGGTTGGGGCGCAGGGGCGCTCCGGGGCTGCTAGGGCTCGTTCCTAGCTTCCACCACGGAGGTGCCGATGGGCATTTGTGTGTGGCCGAAGGCGGTTTCAGTTGTTGCGTATATCCGCTTCCGGTTTGGCCGGTGGGAGTTCGTTCGAACTCACTGCAGGTCCTATCCTAACCAAGGCGTGACGGTCGCGGCTAGGTAGACAGGCAAAGGGCGACGGGCGTCACCTTTATCCCCATTGATTCAGTCTCTCGTCTTTCTGTCAACGATTCGTTTCTTCGCTTTGGTTGGCTTAGGGTCAACCTTGCCAAGGTTCGTATGTGGCTTAGGCGGCGTGTTGAGTGCTCCGCGTAGCGTTGCCTCAAATCGACGCTTCGCCTCCGCTTTAGAAAGCTGCTTCTCTTTCTTCTCCTTATCCATGCACCGCCCCGATGAAACTCAGTCCTGAACAACGTGAAGAAAGGCTGGCGAGCTCCAGGGAGGCAGCCCTCGCTTTTCTTGAGGACATGCAACACCTGCGAGAGATCGTTGGAAAGAAAGACCCCTCCAACGCTGAAATTAGAAGACTGAGCGTCATACTGAGACGGCTCCTTGTGGAGCGAGACCTGGCGATAGTTTCCGCGCCGCGTCTTGGTCGCGTCATGCTTGTCGCTCCAGATAACGATCCGGCTTACAAAGCCGACCGGAAATCCCCATTCCTGTTCTTCGCAAGCGGCCGCGCAACGGTTTTAGGTGGTTGGGCCGGCGCTCTGTTTGCTGTTGATGTCGTCCCTATCTTCGGTAGGGGCACGGTTGAACTCCCGAAACTCGATATCGACAAAACGATTGAACTGCGCCTCGACAACTTTCTAACCCAGAGAGTGCTCTGCTATCGCGGCACGTGGGTTAGCCGCAAGGAGGTGATCGAATACGTTGCCAATGTCGCCTCTGGCGTTCACTCTGGCTCTCTTAAAAAGACTGAGCACGTGACACTAGCTCACATTAGAAGCTCGTCTCGATTGTACCTTAAGCCAGACAAAACGCTTCACCTGGAGCTTTTTGCTCATGGAATTGATGTAGACGAGACAACTTTTAGGCACGCTCCAGACTCCATTGACCCCGTCTTGATGGAGCTTTTGGCTGCTGCCAAGTTTCTCACTGCCTCGCCATTCGTGGCTGAGCTAGAGGAAGCAGTAGGCAAAGAACTAGCCCCTCTCATCGCGAAATAGATGTAGGCAACCAAAGCCTCGGGGTCTTCCTTTTCGGGATCCCAACCCTGATACGCTTCAACCCCTGCCCGGATCGTGGCGGGGGTAAGCTCCACCCTCTGATTTTTGACAGATTCCGACACGCGCGAAGAATCGCAGTTCTAGGAATCCTGTCAACAACAGCCTTCCAAGCCATTGACCTATATGCGCTTTATGCTTGTGGCGTCAAGTATATAATTAGGAATAGTGTCCTATCACACTCTAAGAGAGAACGGACAGCCGGGGATAACGGAAGTCACAGCCACGCAAATGCTCCGAGCAATCCCCGGCCAATGCCCGGCCCCCTCGGGCGGGTGCATGCTCAGGCTTCAAAGGGTCAGGAGGCTTGAGAAAATGTCAGGAGAGGACCGCCGCAGTCACCGGAGGCCAGGCGCCACGCGCGGCGCATCGCCCGCCAAACGCGTCTTCGGACCCATGACCGCAGCCAGTGCCGCCGCTTATGTCAGATCCCGCGACTTGCCGCGATTGCTGCCGCTCTGGCCGTCCGAGATCGAGGATAGGACGCCCGCAGGCGGACGCCATCTGCTGGCAAAACTGCGCCGCGCGCTGCGCTGTGAGCGCCGCCGGGCCCGCGCCAATCATTGGAGCTACGACCTGAACCGGCATCTCGGTTTGTTGAGCGCCTACAAGGGCGAACTGGCGAGCCTAGCGCTCGAAGAACCCGAGGCTCAGCTGAATTGCACGCGCCGCGACAGCGGGAAGTCTTGAGGCTGGACGCGGGGATAATGGTACAGGGTGAACTCAGCGGCGACGTCCGCCTCGCTGGGGCCTGCCATGTCGTGGCAGAGGATCCTGTCGACCCGGCCGCCATCCTCAGACAGGGGCAATCTCAGCCAAAACAGGACGACGTGGTCGCGCCCTTCCGCCGGCCCGCGGACGACGCCATGCGCCGGCACGCCGGTCTCCGCCACGCGCGTATGAACCCGGCTCCAATAGGCCGCGCAATCCCCGGAAAACACCTCGTTGATGCGTTTCCCGGTGATCTCTTGCCCGTAAATATCGCGCAATCGCGTGCCCGCCAGGCGGAACAGGGCCCGGCTCACGCCCTCCCTGATATCGATCAATCCCAGATGCGGTAAGAGCCGCGGCACCTTGAGCGGGTCCAGATCGGAGCGCGCCGGCATGGGCCGCTGACCGGCCGATTCCAGCCAGTAATCAAAGAGTTCGCGCTGTCCTTGCGTCACCAATTGGGTCCGAAAGGCGCAACCGGACAGCATGCTGATCCCCCCTGCTGCGAGGCCGGGTATAGCCTCGCGAATCGCTGCACCCCTCGACTATGTGGAGTTCGCCTGTCACATGCAAGCGAGGACAGCAGATTCATCAGGAGTCACAAAGGCTTGTGGTGAGGGTGCGGAAGGGCACCCGATCTTGGGAGTCCCGCCCGGCGGCGAGACTCGAAACATGCGCAAACAGCGGGATTATTATGGGCGGATTATAGCCCGATTGCGTGCCTTAGCGGCGTCTTTGGCCGAGACCCATGCGCTTGGCGAGATCGGAACGCGCGGCGGCGTAATTCGGCGCCACCATCGGGTAGTCATGGGGCAATCCCCACTTCTCGCGATACTCTTCCGGGGACAGGTCGTAATGGGTGCGCAGGTGCCGCTTCAGCGACTTGAACTTCTTCCCGTCCTCGAGGCAGATGATGAACTCGGGCGTGACCGACTTCTTCAGGGGAACCGCGGGCTTCAGCTCTTCCTTGGCCGGCATGCCAGACGCGCTGGAGGCTTTGCTCAAGGCATCGAACACATTGTGGATGACCGCAGGCAGGTCCGTCGCCACAACCGTGTTGTTGCTGACATAGGCCGAGACGATCTCAGCCGTCAGCTCAACGAGTTCGTCCTTTTCCAGATTCGCGTCCATGAATTGGCTCCTTGATCCTGCCCACTCCCCGAAACGACTCATGTGCGGGGCCCACGGGACTCTTTGAGTCACCAGATTACGCCGTTTTTGTGACGAGAAACTACAATGTTACGCAACTACAGAATATTCGCCGCTCAAACATGCTTAGCTGATTTGCCCTCTATAGCACTTCTCGACAAATGCGCAACGCATCTCTTCTGGCGAACACTGGCTGCCAACCAAAGCAATTCCCGTCAAAGAGACTTTCTCTGTTCCCACCCGTAACTTCATTGCCGGAATTAGTTGAAAACTCGAACTGTCGCCTCGACCTCGGCGAGAAATAGGGTCCAGGTCAATCAAGCCTGCGTGAGACTGCCGCGAGACCTCTGCTGCCCGTGCTTTGCAGGACTTATATTCTGCAAGCAAAACGTAGTTCCCAATGAAAGTGTTCCGACCATGAGCAAAGCCGAAGACAAGGATATGGCCGCCTCGGAGACGGCGTGGCGGGAGAAACTGTCGCCGGAGGCGTTCCACGTCACCCGCGAGCACGGTACCGAGCGGGCGTTCAGCCACCCCTACCACACCGAAAAGCGCGACGGCATGTATCGCTGCGTGTGCTGCGATGCGCCGCTGTTCAGTTCCGACACCAAGTTCGATTCCGGCACCGGCTGGCCGAGCTTCACGGACCCCGCCGTCGAAGGTAAGGTGACCACCCACGAGGATACCTCCTACGGCATGCGGCGAATCGAGGTGAGATGTGCCAATTGTGACGCCCATCTCGGTCACGTCTTTCCGGACGGCCCCGGCGAGAGCGGCATGCGCTACTGCATCAACGGCTGTGCGCTCAATCTCGACACCGGCGAGAGCGGCGCCTAGGCCCTCAAAGGCGTAAGTCCCAAAGCATGAGTGCAAATCGTCTCCGCGCGCGCGCGCCGCGCGCCGCCCGCCACCCGTCGGCGTCAGCCCATCACGGCATCGAGCGCGTGGACGACTACGCTTGGCTGCGAGCCGACAATTGGCAGGCGGTGATGCGCGATCCCGCAGTGCTCGATCCGGAGATCCGCGCCCATCTGGAGGCGGAGAACGCCTACACCAAGACGGTGATGGCCGACACCGAGCCGCTGCAAGAGACGCTCTTCGCCGAGATGAAGGGCCGCATCAAGGAAGACGATTCGAGCGTGCCCGCGCCGGACGGCGCCTACTCCTATTACACGCGCTACGAGGTCGGCGGCCAACATCCCCTGTTCTGCCGCAAGCCCCGAAACGGCGGCGAAGGAGACGGCGGCGAGGAGCAGATCCTGATCGACGGCAACGCGCTCGCCAAGCCGCACGCATATTTCCGCATCGCCAATGTCGCCCACAGCCCCGATCACCGCCTGATCGCCTATGCGGTCGATACCAAGGGATCGGAATTCTACACGGTCAACATCATCGAGGCGGACACCGGCAAGCTCGTCGACAGCGAGATCACCGACAATAACGGCTCCCTGCAATGGGCGGCCGACAGCAAGACGCTGCTCTATATCTGGCTCGACGAGGAGCATCGCCCCCGCCGTCTCCTCTCCCACACCATCGGCGACGACACCGCCGATAGGCTCATCCACGAGCAGAGCGATCCCGGCTATTTCCTGGAGATCGGCGCCACCCAGGACGAGCGCTTCCTCCTGTTCGGCGTGCACGACCATGAGACGGCGGAGGTCAGCCTCATCGACGCCGGCGACCCGGCCGCGAAGCCGCGCCTCATCGCGCCGCGCGAGACCGAGCACGATTACTCGGTCGATCATCACGAAGGGCGCCTCATCATCCTCACCAATTCCGGCGGCGCGGAGGACTACCGCATCGTCGAGGCGCCTGCCGACGATCCTGGCCGAGAGAACTGGCGCGAGATCGAACCGCACCGGCCAGGCCGGCTCATCCTCGACGTTGTCGCCTACAAGGATTTTCTCGTCCGGCTCGAGCGCGAGGACGGCCTGCCGCGCATCGTGGTGCGCCGTTTTGCCGACGGCGAGGAGCATGAGATCGCCTTCGCCGAGGAAGCCTACGCGCTCGGCATCTCGCACGGCTACGAATACGACACCAGCACGTTGCGCTTCACCTATTCGTCCATGACCACGCCGGCGCAAGTCTCGACTACGACATGGCGACGCGCGAACGCACCTTGCGCAAGACGCAAGAGATCCCGAGCGGCCACGACCCGTCTCTTTATGTCACGCGCCGCGTCATGGCGCCGGCCAAGGACGGCGAGACGGTTCCTGTATCGCTGCTTTATCGGAAAGAAACCAAGCTCGACGGCTCCGCCCCGCTCCTTCTCTATGGCTACGGCGCCTACGGCATGACCATGCCGACCGGCTTCTCGACCACCGCGCTGAGCCTGGTCGATCGTGGCTTCGTCTATGCCATCGCCCATGTGCGCGGCGGCAAGGAGAAGGGCTATCGCTGGTACAAGGACGGCAAGCGCGAGAAGAAGACGAACACGTTCACAGACTTCATCGCCGCCGGCGAATATCTCGCGGCGGAGAAGTTTACGGCGAAGGGCCGCATCGTTGCCCATGGCGGCAGCGCCGGCGGCATGCTCATGGGGGCCATCGCCAATATGGCGCCGGATCTCTTTCTCGGCGTCATCGCCGAGGTGCCGTTCGTCGACGTGCTGACCACCATGCTCGATGCCACCCTGCCGCTCACGCCGCCCGAATGGCCGGAATGGGGCAACCCCATCGAGAGCGAGAAAGATTATCGCACCATCGCCGCCTACTCGCCCTACGACAACGTGCGCGCGCAAACCCATCCGCACATCATCGCGCTGGCCGGGCTCACCGATCCGCGCGTGACCTATTGGGAGCCGGCCAAATGGATGGCGAAGCTCCGCGAGGTGGACACCGGCGACAATCTCCTCCTGCTGCGCACCAATATGGAGGCGGGGCACGCGGGCGCGTCAGGACGCTTTGAGCGCCTGAAGGAGGTGGCGATCTCCTACGCCTTCGCGCTCAAGGTCGCGGCATCTAGACGCCCAGAAATTCATTTAGCCGATTGGCTACAAGTTCCCGACGCTTTACTAGAAACCGCTTATAGGCTTCCGGCCGGTGGAACTCGGCATCCATTGGTATGCACTGAGCCAAAAAAGCGGCACTCCCGTTCGCTTTGATGTAATTTGGGAGATACTCGGCCGGGGCCTTGTCACTAATTTGGCGATTGGTTTTGCCGGAGATGAACGACAAATTGGCAATGTCATCTGCCTCTCGCGACGTGTGGCTTGCTTTGAGCACAGCCTTCGGAAAAATGTGGTGAAACTGCAATCGATGTTGCGAGCCAGAGTGGTCTAGAGAAATAGCAAGATTGGATCTCCAATCCTTCGCGCCTGCCTCGCGAAAAGCGAGAAACATGGTCTTGAACACCGAACTTCGTTGATTTCGCCCTACGAGTTCATCGGGTGTTATATCAAGGCGTCCGACCTGCAGTCTTAACCGTTCAAGCAAGTCGGTGGCATCTCCTCCTTGCTTTATCGTACTCAGGTCCTGGTCCAAGAGCGTTTCGCTCGAGCCACGCGAATACCGGCCCTTGGCGTTTGCAAGCAACATCCAACTCCGGAGCCGTTGCATTTCATCAGCACCAATATTGAAGTCACGCTGGTGACCATAAAGCGCGAGAGCTATTAGTACATACGGTGATGACAGCAGGGCAGGACTGTCAATCCCGACGTTGGATCGCAAAAAGTTTGTAGCAAATTCCATACCGTCGCACGCGGGCTTCCATGCAGCCTGAAGTGTTTTCGGCGGCAGACCACCCACAGTTAGAAACCGGGATTGCCCGGTCGCAAACGCGATCAAATTCCGTAGATGAATACCTAGATCGAGTTCGAAGCCCGCTTTAGTGCAAAGCTGTTGGAACTGCTCGAATATCTTAAGTGAGTTCCTCCACTTGGCCGTTATCTGAGCGAGAGCCAGATCGGAGCCCCTGAGCTTGGCTCCAAGTGAATTTACCCGCACAAATATCTCCGTCACTTCGTCGTATGACAAGCTGCGCTCAAGCACATCCATTCGATAAATGTACCGGCGTATTGCTCGAAGACTAGCAAGACGCTGGGAATAGCGCTCGCATTTGGGATCATTGAAGTTTGAAACTCCCGCGCGAGTGAGAAACGCCGCGTCGCTGTCGGTCTTGAATACGTCAGACACCTTCACCCACTGTGGGAGCGACGCCAGTTCCGCGTTGCAACGACAAACGTCATTCTGTCAAAGCGCTTCTGCAACTCATCCTCAGATGAGTCCGCTTCGTCGGCGATCAGATCAACCTCGTCATCCTCTTCATCGGCACCCTCATTGACTTCGGTCACCACCGAGAGCTTGTCCGGATGTTCAAGGTTGAAGAGCAGCTCCATCGGTCTCTTACGTCCACGAACGCTTACCGGATTGCCCCTAAGGACTGCCGCCAATGAGGTCAGCCTTTGCTGACCGTCAAGGAGTAACCGACTAGCCTTAAATGCATTTGTCTGCTGTCCAACAGCGAAGTCGCGCGTGGCGTCGGCTCATCGGTTTCCCAGAGCAGAATGGCCCCCGACGGATATCCCCGGTAAAGGGAATCAAGAAGGTCGCGGACCCTCGTTGAACGCCAGACATATCTACGCTGCATTTCAGGTAGCCTGAGTTCGCCGCGCTCGATCATTGCCACAAGCTCTTCGACAGTCGCCTCAGCCTTTGACAATTTCGCCTCCCATCATCTCTGAGTGCATAACCTAATGTAATTCTACTTGGACGATTGCAATGACTCGATCAAAAAGAACCCAGTAAGCCCGCTAGGCGACCGGTCCGCATCTGTGCCAGAGTGCGCCCATGCTGCTCGCCCGCGACAAATCCCAACTCCTCATCGTCGACGTTCAAGACAAGCTGCTCGGCGCCATATCCGGCAAGGATCGCGTCGTCGACCGCTGCGTGCGGCTGGTTCGCGCCGCCCGCAGCCTCGGCGTGCCGATCACCATCTCGGAGCAATATCCGCAAGGCCTGGGCCCCACTCACGATTCGATCCGTGACGCATTCGCCAATGACGGGGAGCTCATCGACAAGGTGGAATTCTCCTGTCTCCGCAATGACAGGCTGCGCGACCGGCTCCACGAGCTCCGCCGCCAGGGCCGCTCGCAGGTCGTGATCGCCGGCATCGAGGCCCATGTCTGCGTGACACAGACCGCCATCGATCTGGAAGGCCAGGGTTTCGAGTCCTTCGTCGTCGCCGACGCCGTCGGCTCGCGCGCCAAGTCGAGCTACAAGCTGGCGCTGACCCGCTTACAGAAGGCCAGCGTCGACGTGGTCGACAGCGAGATGGTCCTTTTCGAGTGGATGGAGCGCTCGGGCACGCCGGAATTCAAAGAGCTCCAGTCGCTCATCAAATAGCGCCGCACACGATACCCTCTGCGTCGTCATCACCGGGCTTGACCCGGCGATCCATTCCATTGGCCTCTCCACGGTTGGTGCGGAAACGGCTTGGATGCCCGGGTCGAGCCCGGGCATGACGGTCTTTCTTTCATGAACGAAGCCTGCAAATTCGGTTCATGCTGGGTTCAGGCGCGGGACGGCAAAGTCACAGGCGTCAGATCCCTGTACCTGATGAAGCAAACCTTCCTCGGCACCGGGCGCGGAGTTCAGGGGCTCCGCGTCCACCCCTCTCCCCACAAATAGTTCGAAGCTTTCCGGCTCGTCATGCTGCCGTCATCGGCCCGCACGCAATATTTTTGCTGCGCCCTATTGGCATTCCGAAAGCAAAAACGCGCGCTGAGCTCGGAAGATCACGGGGTTTTGTTCATTTGCCGCACCGCCCTTGGCCCGCTTGCCTCGCCCCGATGGAACCTTTAGCTTTCTACGGTCTTTCCTACTTTCACCCACTCAAAATTCCCCGGAGACCAACCGTGGCATTCGAACTTCCCCCCCTGCCTTACGCCTATGACGCGCTTCAGCCTTATATGTCGGCTGAGACGCTCGAGTATCATCACGACAAGCACCACAAGGCGTATGTGGACAAGCTGAACGACCTCATCAAAGGCACCGAATTCGAGGGCAAGGACCTCGAGACCGTCGTCAAGGAAAGCTTCGGCAAGAACGCCGGCATCTTCAACAACGCCGCCCAGGACTTCAATCACATCCAGTTCTGGCCGTGGATGAAGAAGGACGGCGGCGGCAAGAAAGTGCCGGGCGCGATTCTCGCCATGATCGACCGCGACCTCGGCGGCTTCGACAAGTTCCGCAAGGACTTCATCGACGCCGGCATGACCCAGTTCGGCTCGGGCTGGTGCTGGCTCACCCTGAAGGACGGCAAGCTCGAAGTGACCAAGACGCCGAACGGCGAGAACCCGCTGGTGCATGGCGGCTGGCCGCTGCTCGGCTGCGATGTGTGGGAGCACTCCTATTACATCGACTATCGCAACGCGCGGCCGAAATATCTCGAGGCCTGGTTCGACAATCTCATCAACTGGGAGCATGTCGAGCAGATGTACGCGCAAGCGCCGAGCAAGTAGCCGGGCGCAAGCAAAAGACGCATTTCAACGGGCGGCCCTAGCGGTCGCCCGTTTTGCATTTTGGAGATGCGCTTAGTTGCCGGCCTGCTCGGCCACGTCGCTCGCTTCCAGCCAGCGCTTTTCGGCGTCGGCAATGGTGCGTTCGACCTCGCCGCGCTTGCGCATCAGATCGCTGGCGGATGAGCCCTCGGCACCCGCCGCCAGCATGGTGTCGATCTCGTCGCGCTTCTGCCAAAGCCGCTTCACCTCGGCCTCGGCCTGCACCACAGCCTTGCGCAGCGCCTTGGTGCGCTCGCGGTCTTGCGCCGCCATGCGCCGCTCGTCCTTGCGGCTGACCTTCTTGCCGGCGCTCTGGCCGTTGCCGCCCTTGCCCGCGCCGACGCCCAGCACCTGATCGCGATAATCCTCGAGGCTGCCGTCGAACTCGGCTGCCGTGCCGTCGGCGACGAGCACGAGGCGGTCGGCGATCAAGCCGAGCAGGTGGCGGTCATGGCTGACCACGACCACCGCGCCGCCGAACGCGGCGAGCGCCTGGACCAGCGCCTCGCGCGCCTCCACGTCGAGATGGTTGGTGGGCTCGTCGAGGATCAGGATATGCGGCGCGTCCCGCGTGATCAGCGCCAGCGACAGCCGCGCCCGTTCGCCCCCGGACAGCTGGCCCACGGGCACCATCGCCTTCTCGCCGGAGAAGCCGAAGCGGCCGAGATGACCGCGCACCTCGCCTTGGCGCGCGCCGGGCAACAAGCGCTCCATATGCTGGAGCGGCGTGTCCTCGGCCACCAGCTCCTCGATCTGATGCTGGGCGAAATAGCCGACATTGAGCTTGCCGCTGGCCGCGAGCCGGCCCGCCATGGGCGCGAGCTGTCCGGCGATCAGCCGCGCCAGGGTCGTCTTGCCGTTGCCGTTGCGGCCCACCAGCGCGATGCGGTCGTCCGGATCGATGCGCAGGTTCAGCGCCGACAGCACGGGCGTATCCGGAACATAGCCGACGGAGGCCTCGTCCAGCACCACCAATGGCGGGCGCAAGCCCTTGGGGCTCGGGAAGTCGAACACGAGGGAGGCGTCGCTCGCGGCCTCCGCGATCGGCTCCATGCGCTCCAGCATTTTCATCCGGCTTTGCGCCTGACGCGCGGTGTGCGCCTTGTAGCGCCAGCGGTCCACATAGCTTTGCAGCTTTTTGCGCTTGGCCTCTTGGCTCGCCCGCGCGGCCTCCGTCTGCGCCTCGCGCTCGCGCCGCTGCCGCTCATATTGCTCGTAATTGCCGGTGTAGAGGGTCGTCTTGCCGCCATCCACATGGACGATGTAGTCGACCACGCTGTTCAACAGATCGCGCTCGTGGCTCACCACGATCAGGCTGTTGCGATAGGCCTTGAGGAAGGATTCGAGCCACAGCGCCGCTTCGAGATCGAGATGGTTCGAAGGCTCGTCGAGCAGCAGCAGATCCGGCTCGGAGAACAGCAGCGCCGCGAGCGCGACGCGCATGCGCCAGCCGCCTGAGAAGGTACTGAGCGGCTGATGCTGCGCCTCCTCGGGGAAGCCGAGGCCGGCGAGAATGCGCGAGGCGCGCGCGGGTGCGCCATGGGCGTCGATGGTGTTGAGCCGCTCGTGAATCTCGGCGATGCGATGCGGGTCCATGGCGTGATCGGCTTCGAGGAGCAGCGCCTCGCGCTCCGTGTCCGCCGCCAGCACCGTCTCGAACGGGGTCGCCGACCCGCCGGGCGCCTCTTGCGCCACATAGCCGATGCGAATGCCCGCCGGCGCCTCGATCTTGCCGTCGTCCGCCTCGTAGACCCCGGCGATGAGCTTGAGCAGCGTCGATTTGCCCGCGCCGTTCCGCCCCACCAGCCCCACGCGCGCCTTCGGCGGCAGGGCGGCGGACGCCTTGTCGAGGATGAGATGGCCGCCCAGGCGCAAGGTTATGGAATCGAGGGTCAACATGGGCGGCGTGATAGCACAGGAAACCGCGCCTGCGGTTGAGACCTAGCGCCGCCGCTGGACGCCGCCGAGCGTGCCACGCTTGATGGCGTCCTCCAGCACGCGGGTGGCCATGGGCACCGCCGACCGGACGACCGCCTTGCCGAGGCTCGTCCAGAAGCCGTCGCTGCGCGAGCCGCCGCCCGAGGTCTTCTTGCCCGTCTTCTCCTCGGCCGCGGCGGTTTCCGCCTCGACCCGCTCCGCCGTGCGCTTTTGCAGGATCTCGTAGGCCGACTTGCGGTCGACAAGCTCTTCATAGTCGCCCGCCACCGGGCTCGCGGCGATGATCTTCTTGCGCTCGGCGGCGGTGATCGGCCCCACCCGCGCATTCGGCGGCTTCACCAAGGTCCGCTGAACAATCGTCGGCTGGCCCTTGGGATCGAGCGTCGACACCAGCGCCTCGCCGATGCCGAGCTCCATGATGGTCTTCTCCGTGTCGAAATCCGGGTTGGCGCGGAAGGTCGTGGCCGCGGCCTTCACCGCCTTCTGCTCGAGCGGCGAGAAGGCGCGCAGTGCGTGCTGCACGCGGTTACCGAGCTGCCGCGACACGGTATCGGGCACGTCCATCGGGTTCTGCGTCACGAAATAGACGCCAACGCCCTTGGAGCGGATCAACCGCACCACCTGCTCGACCTTCTCGAGCAGCGCCTTGGGCGCGTCGCGGAACAGAAGATGCGCCTCGTCGAAGAAGAAGACGAGCTTCGGCTTGTCGGGATCGCCCACCTCGGGCAGCTCCTCGAACATCTCCGACAGCAGGAACAGCAGGAAGGTCGCGTAGAGGCGCGGGCTCTCCATGAGCTTGTCGGCCGAGCACGCTGATATAGCCGCGCCCGTCGCGGCCCACGCGCAGGTCGTCGATCTCGCGGGCTCGCCAAACAGATGATTGCCGCCCTGTTGCTCGAGCACCAGGAGCGAACGCTGGATCGAACCCACCGAAGCCTTGGTGATATTGCCGTATTTGGTGGTCAGCGTGTCCGCGCGCGCCGCCAAATCCTCCAGCAAGGACTGCAGGTCCTTCAGATCGAGCAGCGGCAGCTTCTCCTCGTCGGCGAGCTTGAAGGCGATATTGAGCACGCCTTCTTGGGCTTCGCTCAGGTCCATCAGCCGCGCCAGCAAGAGCGGCCCCAACTCCGTGATCGTGGTGCGGATGGGATGGCCCTGCTCGCCGAACAGGTCCCAGAAGATGACGGGATAGGCCTGAAAATCGACCTCATAGCCGATCAGCTTGGCGCGCTCTTCGATCCAGCCCTTGGCCACGCCCTTCTCGGCCAGGCCCGACAGGTCGCCCTTCACGTCGGCGCAAAACACTGGCACCCCTTGGTCGGAAAAGGCTTCGGCCAAGCCTTGCAGGGTCACGGTCTTGCCGGTGCCCGTGGCGCCGGTGATCAGCCCATGCCGGTTCGCGAGCCGCAGGAGGACGAACTCGGGCTTGACGCTTTGGCCGATATAGACGCTTTCCGCCGGAAGCTGTTCCGGGTCCAATTTTACGACGGTGTCGGCCGCATCGGCTTTGGCCCGCGCCCTGCTTTTCCTGGGCGTGCTCTTCTTGGCCGCCACCTTACGCCTTGCCATCCCCCGTCTCCTCGCTATCCCTTGAGTCTGCATCCTTGGCCCTGCGGCACTTTAACGGGTGCACAAGCGCTACGCCAAGGTGGCCTATGGCCGCTTACCCCAGCAGACATGGGACTTTCGCACGGGTTTCTTGCCGCGCGGGCATCTGCTAGGAGAAAACCAGAACCATTCTAGGGTTGTCATAAATGGCTGAACTTCCCCTGGCCCGAGACTTTCCGGCCGCCGACAAGGCGTCTTGGAAGGCGCTCGTGGAAAAAGCGCTGAGAGGCGCTCCCTTCGCCTCGCTCGAATCGAAAAGCTATGACGGCATTGCCGTCGAGCCGCTCTATGGCCCGGCGAAGGATGCCGCGCTCGTCCCGGGACGGGCGCCGGGCACGCCATGGGAGGTGATGCAGCGCATCGAGATTGGCGACGGCGGCCTGGCCAACACGCAAATCCTCGAAGACCTGAACAACGGCGCAAGCAGTCTAAGCCTCGTGTTCCAGGGCTCCGTCGGCGACTACGGTTACGCGCCAATGCCCGCGGACGGACTGCTGAAGCGGATGCTCGAGGGCGTCCACCTCGAGTGGGGCGTCCCCATCGAGCTCCAGCTCGGCCCGCTTTGTAAAGATGCGGGCATGATGCTCGCCCACCTCGTGCAGCAGAGAGGCATCGCGCCGAAAGATGTGAACATTCGCTTCGGCTTCGATCCAATCGGCGTGCTCGCGGTTAATGGCTGGAACAACGTGGTCTGGCCCGACATGGCGCCGGGTCTTCGCCCGCCTCGTGTCGGAGCTGAAGAGCCAAGCTTCGCCGGTCCGTTCGCCGTCGCCGACGGCAGGCCGATCCACGCGGCCGGTGGCTCGGAAGCGCAAGAGCTCGCCTTCGCCCTGTCGACGGCGCTGGCCTATCTCCGCGCGCTGGAGGCCGGCGGCATGCCGCTCGACGAGGCGCGGCGCCTCATCTTCTTCCGTCTTGCCGCCGATCAGAACCAGCTCCTCACCATCGCCAAGTTTCGCAGCCTCCGGAAGCTTTGGTCGCGCGTCGAGGAAGCCTGCGGGCTCGACGCCGAGCCGGCCTTCGTCGCCGCCGAGACGGCCTGGCGCATGATGACCAAGCGCGATCCGCACGGAAACATCGTGCGCGGCACCATCGCGGCCTTCGCCGCGGCGATCGGGGGCGCCAACGCCGTGACGGTGCTGCCGTTCAGCGCTGCCCTCGGTCTGCCCGACGCGTTCGCCCGCCGGGTCGCCCGCAACACTCAGACGATTCTCATCGAGGAGTCGAACCTCCACCGCGTCGCCGATCCCGCCGCGGCTTCCGGCGCCATCGAGGCTCTGACCGACGAATTATGCACGGCCGCCTGGGCCCTGTTCCAAGAGATCGACAACACCGGCGGCCCAGCCGAGGCGCTGCGGGCCGGACTCATCCAGCGCGAGGTCGCCAAGGTGCGTGAGCAGCGCGAGACCGCCGCCGCTAGGCGCAAGGACTCGCTCGTCGGCACCAGCGACTTCCCCGATCTCGCCGAGGCGCCCGTTATGGTGCTCGAGGCGGCTCCCTCCTTGGCTTGTGACACCCCGAGCGAGCAGACGGCCGAGCCCTTGCGGCCCATGCGCCTGGCCGAGCCGTTCGAGGCCTTGCGCGACCGCAGCGACGCTTATCTCGCCGAGCACGGTACGCGCCCAAAGATCTACCTCGCCTGCTTGGGAAAGGCCGCCGACTTTAACGCGCGCGCGAGCTTCGCCAAGAGTCTGTTCGAGGCGGGCGGCATCGCCGCCGTCTCGCCGGAGGGCGCGCAAAGTCTGGACGACGTGGTGCAAGGGTTCGAGACGTCCCTCGCGAAGCTGGTCTGCCTGTGCTCCTCCGACAAGGTCTATGCGAGCGAGGGCGCGCAGGCGGTTCGGGCTCTCAAGGACGTCGGCGCCGAGCACATCTATCTGGCGGGCGAAACCACGGGCGACCTGGAGGCCGAACTGAAGGCCGCCGGCGTCGAGGCCTTTGTGTTTGCCGGCGGCAACATCCTGGCCATGCTGAACGACGCCCATGCTACGCTGGGGTTGAAGGGGAACGATACGTGAGCGGGATACCGAAATTCTCAGACGTCGCGTACCAGGAGCCGCGCGAGCCGGCGCTGGCCTCGGAGACGCCTGCCTGGGAGACGCCGGAAGGCATCGCGGTCAAGGCGGCGTATGGCCCCGACGATCTGCAAGGCCTCGACTTCCTCGATGGCATGCCGGGCGTGGCGCCCTATCTGCGCGGTCCCTACCCCACCATGTATGTGCAGCGGCCGTGGACGGTCCGCCAATATTCCGGTTTCTCGACCGCCGAGGACTCCAACGCTTTTTACCGGCGCAACCTCGCCGCCGGCCAGCAGGGCGTGTCCATCGCCTTCGATCTCGCCACCCATCGCGGCTATGATAGCGATCATCCGCGCGTGACCGGCGACGTGGGCATGGCGGGCGTCGCCATCGACTCGATCTACGACATGCGCACTCTGTTTGATCACATTCCGCTCGATCAGGTGTCCGTGTCGATGACCATGAACGGGGCGGTGCTGCCGGTGCTGGCGCTGTTCATCGCCGCCGGCGAGGAGCAGGGCGTGCCGCACGACAAGCTGTCGGGCACGATCCAGAACGACATCCTCAAAGAGTTCATGGTGCGGAATACGTATATCTATCCGCCCGCACCTTCCATGCGCATCGTCTCCGACATCATCGGCTACACCTCGAAGGAGATGCCGCGCTTCAACTCGATCTCGATCTCCGGCTATCACATGCAGGAAGCCGGGGCCACGGCCGACCTGGAGCTCGCCTACACCTTGGCCGACGGCATCGAATATGTGCGCGCGGCCATCGCCTCCGGTCTCGACGTCGATGCGTTCGCCCCGCGCCTGTCCTTCTTCTGGGCGACCGGCATGAACTTCTTCATGGAGATCGCCAAGATGCGCGCCGCGCGCGTGCTGTGGGCGAAGCTCATGATGGACGAGTTCAAGCCCAAGGATCCGAAATCGCTGGCGCTGCGCACCCACTGCCAGACGAGCGGCTGGAGCCTTGCCGCCCAGGACGTGTTCAACAACGTGATCCGCACCTGCGTCGAGGCCATGGCCTCGACCCAAGGCCACACCCAGTCGCTGCACACCAACGCGCTGGACGAGGCGCTCGCCTTGCCGACGGACTTCTCCGCCCGCATCGCCCGCAACACCCAGCTCATGCTCCAGCAGGAGTCAGGCACCACAAGCATCATAGATCCCTGGGGCGGCAGCTTCTATGTGGAGCGCCTGACCTACGATCTTGCGAAGCGCGCCATGGAGCATATCGAGGAAGTCGAGAAGTTCGGCGGCATGGCCAAGGCCATCGAGGCCGGCATTCCCAAGCGCATGATCGAGCAGGCGGCGACCGCCACGCAAGGGCGCATCGATTCCGGCCGCCAGACCATCGTCGGCGTGAACAAATACCGACCCGACAGCGAGGCCGACATCGCCATCCTCAAGGTCGATAATCGCTCCGTGCGCCGCCAGCAGCTCGACAAGCTGGAGCGGCTCCGGGCCGAGCGCGACGAGGAGGCGGTCACCCGCGCTCTTGACGCGCTCACCGAAAGCGCTGAGACAGGCAAGGGAAATCTGCTCGAGGGGCGCGTCGCGGCCGCCCGCGCCATGGCGACCGTCGGCGAGATTTCCTATGCCCTCGAGAAGGTCTATGGCCGCCACCGGGCCAACGTTTCGGCAATCACCGGCGTCTATAAGGCGGAGATGGGCCGCAAGGACGGAAATATGAACCGCGTTGCCGAGCTGATCGAGGCCTTCGAGACCGAGCATGGCCGCCGGCCGCGCATCCTGGTGGCCAAGATGGGCCAGGACGGCCATGACCGCGGCCAGAAGGTCATCGCGAGCGCCTTCGCCGATCTCGGCTTCGACGTGGATATCGGCCCGCTGTTCCAGACGCCCGAGGAGGCCGCACGCCAGGCGGTTGAGAACGACGTGCATATTCTCGGCGTGTCTTCGCTGGCCGCCGGCCATTTGACTCTGGTGCCGGCGCTCCGCCAGGCGCTCGAGGATCAGGGCCGGGGCGACATCATGATCGTGGTCGGCGGCGTCATCCCGCCGCAGGATTACCCCGAGCTCTTCGAGGCCGGCGCCAAGGCCATCTTCGGCCCGGGCACGCCCATCGCCGATGCCGCCATCGACATTCTCGGCAAGCTCGGCGTCGATGGCGCCAAAGCCGCCGCCGCCGAGTGAGCCGGACCACGACAGCCACGCCTGATCTCGACGGCATGATCAAGGCGATCCGCGCCGGCGACCGCGTGGCGCTCGGCCGGGCCATCACCCTGATCGAGAGCACGAAGCCCGAGGATCAGCGCGCGCGCAAGACCCTCCTGAAAGCGCTGCTGCCTGACACCGGCAAGGCCGTGCGCATCGGCATCAGCGGACCGCCCGGCGCCGGCAAGTCCACGCTGATCGACCAGCTCGGCGTCAACCTCATCGCCCAAGGCCACAAGGTCGCCGTGCTCGCCGTCGATCCCACCTCGTCGCGCACGGGCGGCTCGATCCTCGGCGACAAGACCCGCATGGGCCGGCTCTCCACGGAAGCGAACGCCTATATCCGCCCCTCCCCGGCCGGCAGCAGCCTTGGCGGCGTCACCAAGACCACCCGCGAGACCATCGCCATCGCCGAGGCCGCGGGCTTCGACGTGGTTCTGGTGGAGACCGTCGGCGTCGGTCAGTCGGAAACCGCCGTGTCCAACATGGTTGACGTGTTCGTCGTGGTCGCCATTCCAGGCGCCGGCGACGAGCTGCAGGGCATCAAGCGCGGGCTGTTGGAGCTCGCCGACATCATCGCCGTCAACAAGGCCGACAACGACAACATCGAGCGGGCCAACCGCGCGGCGACCGAATACCGCGCGGCCTTGCACATCCTCGCGGCGAGCAACGCCGCGTGGCAACCGGCCGTGCTGACGCTGTCGGCGCGCGACAATCGCGGCCTCGACGAATTGTGGGAGAAGATCAAGGAGTGCCAGGCCACCCTGTCGGAGGCCGGCGTGCTGGACGGCCGGCGGGCCGACCAGGCGGCCTCCTGGATGCGTGAGATCTTCGAGCAGCGTCTTCTGGCTGCCTTCAAGGGCGGACGGCGCGCCGCGCGCCAATACCAAGACATCGAGGACAAGGTCCGCACCGGCGAGGTCAGCCCCGCCGAAGGCGCCGACGAGCTCGCCCGCGTGGGGCTGAAAGAGCCCGAATAGAGGGCCAGGATAAACCACGCCCGCGAATTCCCTTTCCTCGCAGCTGAGCCGCTTGTAAGCCAGGGGCATGGTTAGGCCGCGCGTCCTCCTCACCGGCTTCGGCCCCTTTCCCGGGGTGCCCGACAACCCGTCCGGCTGGCTCGCCGAGACGTTGGGGCAAAGCGCCGCTTTCGACTGCGACCTCCACGCCGAGGTGCTGCCCACCGAGTGGGAGATCGTCGCCGCGCTCGCGCCACGCCTGCACGCCGACCTGCAACCCCATGTGATGATTCACTTCGGCGTCGACGCGGACGCCGAAGGTCTACGGATCGAGCGCTCGGCCCATAACCGCGTCGCGCCCCGCGCCGACGCCTGCGGTGCCCTGCCAGGCAGCCACGCAATAGCCCCTGACGGTGCCGCGCGCCTCGATACCGCGCTGCCGGTTGCGGCGCTCGCCGCTCATTTGAAAACACACGGTCACGCCGCCACGGCATCGCGCTCCTGCGGGCAGTATCTCTGCAACTTCCTCTACTACCGCTCGCTACACTGGGCGCATGCGCAAGACGTTCAAGGACAAGCCAGCCATGCGCTGTTCGTGCATGTGCCGTTGACGCGCGCCCAAGGCGGCGCCGTCCGTCAGGACGCGTTGCTGCACGCCGGCGAAACCACGTTCCGCTTCGTCCTCGGCGCGGTGCGCGTCAGGTTACGCAAAGCCGGGACGCCGCGCCGGTCCTAGAGGCAAGCCAATGACGCTCGGCCGCCGGCAATTGCTCGTGGCCGGCCTCGGCGCCGGTTTCGGTGCCGGGCTCACGGCCACGGCGGGGCCGCGCGCCGCACCGGCCCGCGAGACGGAGACGCCGCAAGCCTTCTCGACCTACGGCATCGCCCCGGCGGACGGCGTTATCGACCAGACGGCGACGCTGCAAGTGGCCGCCGACGAAGCCGCGCGCACCGGCGTGCCTCTGTTTCTTCCCGCGGGCACCTATGCGACTGGCCGGCTCAGCCTCAAATCCGGCACCCATATTGAGGGCGTGCCCGGCCTCACCATTCTCCGCTACGCCAACGGCGGCGCCATTCTCGACACCGAAGGCACCGACAATGTGCGCCTCACCGGCCTCGTGCTCGACGGCGGCGGCCAGGCGCTCGAGCCCGACGGCGCGCTGCTGACCGCCACCGAGGCGACCCATTTCGATGTCGCCGACTGCCGCTTTCTCGGCAGCAGCGAGAACGGCATCGTGTTGCGGCGCGTGGCCGGGCGCATCGCCAATTGCGAAATCGGCGACATCGAGCACGCCGCGCTGTTCCAGCGAGGACGCGCGGGCCTGGAGATCGCCCACAATCACGTCCGCGACTGCGGCGACAACGGCATTCTGGTCTGGCGCTCAGCACTCGGCGAGGACAGCACCCTCGTCACCGGCAACCGCATCGAGCGCATCGCCGCCAAGAGCGGCGGCAGCGGCCAAAACGGGAATGGCATCAATATATTCCGCGCGGGCTCTGTGCTCGTGAATGCGAACCGCATCGCCGACTGCGCCTTCTCGGCGATCCGCGCCAACTCCGGCTCCAACTGCCAGATGATCGCCAATTCCTGCACCCGCCTCGGCGAGGTCGCGCTCTACGCCGAGTACACCTATGAGGGCGTGATCATCGCCAACAACATCGTCGATGCGGCGGCCATGGGCATCTCCGTCACCAACTTCAACGAAGGTGGCCGCCTCGCCGTCGTGCAAGGCAACGTGATCCGCAATCTCTTCCTCCGCAAAGACGCCGACACGCGCGGCATCGGCATCGGCGTGGAGGCCGACAGCGTGGTCAGCGACAACGTGATCGAAGGGGCGCCCGCCTACGGCATCCTCATCGGCTGGGGCGACTTCTTGCGCGACGTGAGCGTCAGCGACAACGTGATCCGCAAATCCCATATCGGCATCGGCGTCTCGGTTAGCCCGTCCGCCGGCACGGCGCTCATCACCGACAATCTGATCACCGGCACCAAGGACGGCGCCATCCGCGCCATGGACGGCCCGAAGGCCATCGGTCCCGATCTCGCCAAGCAGAGCGCCGAGGCCTATGGCAACCTCGCGGTCTACGCCAACGTCGCCCGCTAACGCGCCGTAACCTTGTCGAGATCGCCGAGCGATTGTTGCAGCGCCGGGCTCGCGGCAATACGGCCGACGGTGAAGCCACGCCAGTTCTTGATCTCGCCCTTGAGCTGATCGGCAAGCACGGTTCGCGCCTTCGGCAGCAGCACGGCGAGCATCTCGGCCAACGCGCGCTCCGCGCCACGCTTGGCGCCGTCGTCGATCTTGAGCGCGATGCCGAGACCGAGCGCCGGCAACGCCGCGCAATGGACCCCTTCGGCGCCGCCTTTGGTGAATGCGGCGCCCCCGAGCCCACGCAGCACGATCGTGTCGAAGCGCCCTTCGCCGGCAACGAGAAGCGGCGCGGCAAAGCACGCCTGCATCAATCGCTTGGCGGCGGCGGCGCGTTCCGGGGCGAGCCCCGTGCCGGTGCCGAGCCGGGCGAAGCCGCGCGCCAAGGCGCTCAGCGGTAGCGCATAGGTCGGCAGCGAGCAGCCATCGAGCGCCATGCGCGAAGCGTCCAACGCCACGCCGCAAGTGTCTGAAAGGATTCGCGCGATCATGACCTGGAGCGGATGGTCCGGCGTCTCGTAGCCGCGGGGATCGAAGCCAAGATGAAGGGCCGCGCAAGCATGCCGGCATGCTTGCCCGAGCAGTTGTTGTGGATCGCGCGGGGACGCCGTCCGCCGCGCAGCAGCTCGCGCGTGGTCGCCTCGCTCAACGGCCAATGCGCGCCGCAAGCAAGTTCGCGCTCCGCGAGTCCCGCCTTGCCAAGCAGACTCCTGACCGCATCGAGATGGACGCGGTCGCCGCTATGAGACGCACAGGCTACCGCAAGCTCCTCGGCGTCGAGATCGAACACATCGGCCGCGCCGCTCTCCACTAGCGGCAGCGCTTGCAGGATCTTCACGGCCGAGCGCGGATAGACGGGAGACCCCACATCGCCGAGCTCGAGCAAGCACTCGCCGTGCGCATCGGCGATGGCGATGGCGCCACGGTGACGGCTCTCGACGAGACCGCCCCGAAAGACGTCGACGAGCACCGGGTTCTGAGATGTGGGATCCATGACGATGGACGTGGCCCTAGCCATCAGCCGCGGGCACGATCACCCGCCTTCCCCGGCCGCCACCGGCAGCCAGTTCCGTCGGCACGCCCGCCGCGTGTTTCGAGGCGCGGATCACCAGCGTCGTCTTGACGCTTTCGACATTGGGCGCGGCGGTCAACTCGTGAATGATGAAATCCTGAAACGCGCTCAGATCCGGCGCCACGCAGCGCAGCAGAAAATCGATCTCGCCCGACAGCATGTAGCAGTCGCGCACGATGGGCGATTCCTGCACGCGCTTCTCGAACGCGATGAGATCGGCCTCCGCCTGGCTGTGCAGCTTGATCATGGCGAAGGCCGAGACGTCGAAGCCCAGCGCCTTGTCGTTGAGTATCGCCGTGAAGCCCTCGATGATGCCCGCCTCCTCCAGCGCCCGCACGCGGCGCAGACAGGGCGGCGCGGAGATGCCCACCTTGCGGGCCAGATCGATATTGGTGATGCGCCCGTCCGCCTGGAGCTCCCGCAGAATCAGCCAGTCGGTGGCATCGAGGCGGGCGCTGCGCATAGGTCCTTAGCTCCCTGGACGTTCGCGGGGCCATCGCCTAGAAGGCGCATGGAGTGCCCCCGAAAACGCAAGGCTGATCGGCTTCGCGCAACATTAGGCCGTTTACGCAAAAGAATCGAAAAGAAATTGAGCGCTTTCCATTCCGAAAATTCCAGCAATGGCCGAGACGAGCCCCCGGGGCCCGTGGGCGGCGCCGCCGCCCTGATCGCCGAGAGCCGCAAGGCCCGCGCCGACAAGACCTGGGTGATGACCGACGGCGCCGTCGGCATGGAGGCTCAAGGCATCGCCGTGGCCGAGGCCATCGGCCTGCCCTTTACCCTCAAGCGGGTCCGCCCCAAAGGCGCCATGCGGCTTCTCCCCACGCCATTGCAGATCCTCGTGCCGCCAAAGGCACGGCTGCGCGCGGTGGCCGCGAACGAGTCGCTCGAGCCGCCCTGGCCGCGCATCGTCATCTCCATCGGCCGGCGCAGCGTGCCCATGGCGCTCGCGGTCAAGCGGCTGTCCGGCGCCTACGCGCTCCATATCCAGAACCCGAAAGTGCCGGCCCGGCTATTCGATCTCGTGGCCGCGCCCGTCCACGACAATTTCGAAGGCCCCAACGTCATCACCACCTTCGGCGCCGTGCATGGCGTGACGCCCGAACGGCTTGCCGAGGCGGGAAAAAGTTTCGCGCCGCGCATCGCGGACCTGCCGCACCCCCGGGTCGCGGTGCTGTTGGGCGGCGAGAGCCAGGCCTTCAGCTTTCCGCCGGAGGTCGCCACGGGCTTCGGCGCCAAGCTGGCCATCCTTGCCCGGGAGACCGGCGGCTCGCTGCTCGTCACCCCGTCGCGGCGCACCCGCCCCGAGACGCTCGACGCGCTCACGAAGGCGATCGGCGGCGTCCCTCATTTCGTCTGGGACGGCACCGGCGACAATCCCTATTTCGCCTTCCTGTCGCTCGCCGATGCCATCGTCGTCACCGAGGACTCCGTCAACATGGTCACCGAGGCGGCCGGCACCGGCAAGCCGGTCTATGTGCAGGCGCTCCCCGGGCGTTCGACGCGACTCACCCGTTTCCATGCGCTGATGGGCGAGCGCGGCGCCACCCGTCCCTTCGAGGGCCGCCTGGAATCATGGAGCTACGCGCCGGTCAACGACACCAAGATGGTCGCCTCGGCCATCCGCCGCGCGCTCGGCCTTGAAACCAAAGCCTAAAATGCGAACGGCGCGAAGCGGGTTGCACGCGCGTCCGCCTATGCTTACCTCTTGCCTTCCGCTCCCCAGCTAGAGGCAATTTTCATGGGTTCCCGTCACGCCAAGGTGATCATCATCGGCGCCGGTCCTGCCGGCTACACGGCCGGCATCTACGCTGCGCGCGCCATGCTGGAGCCGCTCCTCATCGAGGGCATTCAGCCCGGCGGTCAGATGACCATCACCACCGACGTCGAGAACTATCCCGGCTTCGCCGCCGTGATCCAGCCCGTGCTCATGGATCAGATGCGCGAGCAGGCCGAGCATGTGGGCACGGAGATTATCGCCGACACGATCGTCGAGGCCGACCTCAAGCAGCGGCCCTTCCGGCTCAAGGGCGATAGCGGCGTCGACTACACCGCCGACACGTTGATCATCGCCACGGGCGCCAAGGCGCGCTGGCTCGGCCTCCCCTCGGAGCAGAAGTTCCAGGGCTACGGCGTGTCGGCCTGCGCCACCTGCGACGGCTTCTTCTATCGCGGCAAGAACGTCATCGTGGTGGGCGGCGGCAACACCGCCGTTGAGGAAGCGCTGTACCTGTCCAATCTCGCCGAAAAGGTGACCCTGGTGCATCGCCGCGGCGAGCTGCGCGCCGAGAAGATCCTACAACGGCGCCTGTTCGATCATCCCAAGATCAACGTGATGTGGAACCATCAGCTGGCGGCGGTCTTAGGCGACGACGATCCGCTCGGCGTCACCGCCGCCACACTCAAGAACACACAAACCGGCGAAGAGACCACGGTGCCCATCGACGGCGTCTTCATCGCCATCGGCCATTCGCCGCAGACCGAGCTGTTCAAGGACCAGATCGAGCTGAAGCAGGGCGGCTATATCAAGACCAAGCCGGGCTCCACGGCGACCAGCGTGAACGGCGTGTTCGCCGCGGGCGATGTCGCCGACGACGTCTACCGTCAGGCGGTCACCGCGGCGGGGATGGGCTGCATGGCGGCGCTCGATGTGGAGCGGCATTTGGCCGGCATCGGCGCACACACTGAAGCGACCCCCAGCGAAGCCGCCGAATAATCAGAACAGGACGGCGACGACCCCGTAAAGGCTTTCGCCCGCCACGAGGCCGGCGGCCGCGCTCAGTAGGAAGCGCGCCGACCAGCCCGGCGCCAGCCAATGCAGCAGGCTCGCAAGCGCCGCCCCGAGGAACAACGTGATCGACGTGCCGGCCGGGATGACGAAGGCCAGCCCCAGCGTGGCGCCGCTCGGCACCAGCAACAAGCGATGCCCGGTGATGCGCCGCTCGATGAGCGCCAGCACCACACCTAAGACCCCAGCAATGGCCATGGCCACGAGCGCCGACCGCGGAATGCCCGAGAGCCCGACGCTCAAGGTCTCCGCCACCGCTTTCCAGGTGGCCACGGCGGGCGCCGGCCATTCCGGCGTCAGCAGCTGGGTCGCGGGATCGGTGATCAGCAGGAGATAGACGAGGCTGCCGGCGAGGCTGCCGATGACGACGCCGCCGCATTGCGCCGCCACTTGGCGCGCCGGGCTCGCGCCCACCTCGTGGCCCGCGCGAAAGTCGTTGAGAAGATCGGCGCTCTGACCGGCGGCGCCGCCGGCGACATTGGCCGTCATCAGATTGGTGATGGGCTGTCCCGGCGCCATGGCCCCGAAGGCGAGTTGCGACACCTTGCCGATGGCGCCGATCGGCGCGACCGAGGTCTCGCCGACCACCCGCGCGGCGACCGTGGCCAGCACGAAGGCCATGGGAATGGCGACCAAAGCCATGGTCCAGTGGATATCGAACAGCGCGATCTGGAGCACCACGGTAAGGGCTGCCGCCAAGGCGAACCCGCCGAGCCGTGTGAACGAGCCGGGCTCGAGCGGCAGCCTGTCGGCCTCGCGGCGCGGTCCGTGCCACGTGCCGAGGAGTGCCGCGGCGAAGCTGGTAAGACTCGCGGCCACCATCATGGTGACGCCCGGCCACAGCAGCCAGCCGACCAGCGGCTGAAACCAATCGTCGGGACTGCCCGCCACGTCGACGATGCCGCGGGCGATCAATGCAGGCCCGATCACGCCCCAGGCGATGAGTGCGCCGGCGAGCAGCCCCAGCCCGGCCCGCAAGCCGATGATGCTGCCGAAGCCGAGCAGGAGCAGCGACGGGTCGAAGGCGAGCGTCAGCTTCTTGGCCGTGAGCGACGGCGCGAGGCGTGGGATTTGCCACAGCACATCGTCGATGAGGTTGAACAGCACGGCGCCGGTCAAACTCGACATCAGCACGCCGACGCGCTTCATCGCCTCGCGGCCGTGGCTGAACATGTCGCGCATGGTCTCCGCCGTCGCCATGCCGGCGGGGAACACGAGGTCCGACTGGATGATGAGGCGCTGCCGCAAATACCAGCCGACCCAGATGCCGAGAAAGCTTACCGCGAACACCCAGGCGGCCAGCGTCGGCCACGGCAGATTACCGCCGGTCATGATGGCGAGCGCGGGGATCGGCGCCACGAGCCGCTGGAGATGATCGAGGCCGCCGACGACGCCGCCGTCTGGTTGATGTTGCTCTCGAGCACGCCCCACGGCGCCAGCCCGAACAAGCGCGTTACCGGCACCCAAAAGGCGAAGGCGAGCAGCAACGCCGTGATCGACATGTTGAACGACCAGCCGATCTTGAGCCCTGAATAGACATTGCAGGGGGCGAGCAACGCGCCGAGGATCATGCCGGTGGCGAGCGCGCGGGGCGTCAGCTCGCGCGCGTCGGCGCGCGCCGTGGAATCGTCGAGAAGCGCCATGTCAGCGCTTCGTGCCACGAACCCGGAGCTTCACCAACCCTTGATCCGCCAGGTAAGACGTTAATTTGACCCGCCGCGCCGGGGCCACCTATGCTCCTCACCCCCGTCGAAGGATTGGTGCCCGACTTGATTTCCGCACTGCGTAAATTGTCGAGAGCCGCATGCCTGGCCCTTTTGTCCTGCGGCAGCGCGCTGGCCGCCCCGACCTGCCCCGTTGAGCGGGGCGAGCCTTTGGTGCCGGCCGACGAGGCACTTTGCGATCAGCTCGAAGCGGCGGTGCGCAAGCCGAGCGCGCTTCCCCACGATCAATACGAGGCGAAGCTCGCCGCCTTCCTGCGCAACTATTGTCATCGCCGCGAGGCGTCGGGCTGGAAGAGCGACAAACATATGCGCGACACCGGCCCCTTCGTCGGCGTGTTCCACAACGGCAAGTGGACGGGCGCGTATCACGGCACCCACGCGCCGGCCGTCGTCTGGTACTCGCCCGACATGGTGGCATGGCTCAAGGCCAACCGCGCGGAAGGCGACGAGCGCGCGCCCGTGTCCGAGGCGCCGGTCCCCGATGGCGCCATCATGGTCAAGGAGATGTTCCCGCCGCCCACCTCCCATTGCAAGGACGCCCCCCTGATCCATCTGTTCCCGGAGAATGGCGGCGCCATCATGGTACGCGACGCCAAGGCCTCCTATGACGGCTGGTTCTGGGGCTGGTTCGGCTGGGGCAAAGGCGACTGGGCGCCGACCTGGCCCGCCAATTCCGCCAACGGCTACCCCAATACCGGCTTCGGTCTTTACTGCACCAATTGCCACGCATCGGCGCGCGGCAACCAGACCTTCGCCTCGCTGCGCAACATCAAGGGCGAGCCCGGCGAGCCGATCACCTTTCTCAGCCAGGACTTCTTTCTGGAGGACCACTTCAAGGGCGGCGAGACGCGCCTCGGCCAACGCAAGGGCGGAAGCGTCATCCAGCCTGAGTTCCACACCCATCACGAGGACGTTGCCACCGAGGAGGTCGAGGTGGAGCGTGCCACCACCGCCGTCAACCGCCGCATGCGCAGCCGGAAACCCTATAGCAACGAGTTCTCGGAGATCTTCCAGCTGCTCGCCGGCGCGCCGTCATCGGAGACCGCGGTCGCCAAGCTACCGTCGGAGACCTACGATCATGTGTGGTTCCCCGCGGGCAAGCCCACCCGCGGCATCGCGCTTCGTCACCTCGGATCAGTGCCTCGGCTGCCACAGCGCCGGCGGCACCGGCCTGCAATTCCACATGACCGAGCCGGCGCCCGAACCGAAGCTGACCAATATCTCGCCCTACGGCACCTGGCGGAAATCGCCCATGGGCATGAGCGGTCGCGACCCCATTTTCTTCGCTCAACTCGCAAGTGAGATCGAGACCTTCCACCCGGAGGCCAAGACGCTCATCGAGGACACCTGCATGAGCTGCCATGCGGTGCAGGGCCATCGGCAGCACGCCATCGACAAGAACGCAGAGTCCGGGCAGTGCGTGCCGCTCGCCCGCGACGCACTCAATGCCGTCCCCTACCCGGCCGGCAACCCGACCGCCGGGCTCGCCCATTACGCGGCACTCGGGCGCGACGGCGTCTCCTGCACCACCTGCCACGGCATGGTGGTCGGCAAGGACGCCTCGGAGAAGGTCGCGGACGCGCGGCAAAACGCCTGCGTGAAAGCGCGGCAGCAGGTCACCAATCCGGGGCATAGCGGCCTCGCCAAGACCTTCACCGGCAATTTCCTGATGGCCGATCCCGGGGAGATCTTCGGCCCCTTTAAGGACCCGAAGAAGAAGCCCATGGAGCATGCGACCGGCCTCGCCGCCGCCCATAGCGAGCATGTGAAGAGCTCGGAGATCTGCGCGAGCTGCCACACCGTCCATCTGCCCGTGCTCCACCGCGGCGAGATCATCGGCCATACCTACGAGCAGGCGACCTATCCGGAATGGGCCTTCTCCGGCTACCGCACCGGCAAGACCGTCGACGGTGCGCTGCCGGGGGGCGCCGGCGCCAAGGCGCAATCCTGCCAGGGCTGCCACATGCCCAAGACCGATGCGCGCGGCAAGCCCTACCGCAGCAAGATCGCCACCATCCAGGAATACACGTCCTTCCCGCAGGCCGAGTACACCCTGCCGCCGGAAGACATCGACCTGGAGCCACGCGAAGGCTTCGCCAAGCACACGCTGGTCGGGCTCAATCTCTACCTCACCAAGATGGCGCAGCAATTCCCCGAAGTGCTGGGCATCCGCACGGAAGACCCGATGCTGCCGTCGCGGCGCGGGGTCGACCCGTTGATCGCGACCGAGCGCGCCATGCTCGAGCAGGCCGCGCGCGCCGCCGCGATCGATGTCGGCGCGGTGACGCGCGACGGCGACACGCTGACCGCCGAGGTCAAGGTCGCCAACAAGGCGGGCCACAAATTCCCCTCCGGCGTCGCCTTCCGCCGCGCCTTCATCGCCTTCGAGGTACGCGACAAGCTCGGCCAAGTGCTGTGGGCTTCGGGGCGCACGAACAAAACCGGCGTGATCGTCGACGAGACCGGAGCGGCGATCGCCGGCGAGACATGGTGGACGCCAAACTGCGGCGCGCGCATCGACCCCGGCGCCCGGGCCCATCAGCCCCATTACCAGGTCATCGGCAAGCAGAGCCAAGCGCAGATCTATCAGGAGCTCGCCGCCGGCCCCGCCGATACGGACACCCCGCATTGCGGCCTCGGCGCCGAGCCCGAAGCGCCGCTCACCTCAAGCTTCCTCTCCATCTGCGCCAAGGTGAAGGACAACCGGCTCCTGCCCCACGGCTTCCTGGGGCACGACGAGCGCGTCGCGATCGCCACGGCGCTGGGCGCCAAGCCGGACCTCGCCGAGGAGGTCGCCCCGGTCGGCACCGGCGGCGACCCCGACTATGGCAAAGCCGGGGGCGACGGCGAGGACGCGATTCTCTACCGAATCCCCTTAGCCGACATCCCCGGCGAGCCTGCCGAGGTCCGCGCAACTCTTTACTATCAGGCCATTCCGCCCTTTTTCCTGCAGGATCGCTTCTGTACTGCTAAGAGCGAAGATACCAGACGGCTCTATTACCTGGCCGGCAAGCTCGATACTGGCCCTGGCCCTATCGAGAACTGGAAGCTCAAGGTGGGCCAGACCGCCAGAGCGAGCGTGCCTTGACCGCCCAGCGCCGATAGCGTCCCGGGCGATAAATGCGTAATCTGGAGCGACGACCGAGGCGGCTCGCCCGCAGCTGAGAAAACCGGGCTTAAGGGGAATCCATGGCTGAGAATCCTACATTCGAAATTCCACCAGAGATGCGCAATCTTGCCGAGAAGAATGTCGAGCAAGCCCGCGTCGCCTATGGCCAGTTCATGGAGTTCATGAGCCAAGCCATGAATGCCTGGTCCACGACCGGCGGCCCCGAGGCCGGGAACTTCAAGGCCCTGCAAGAGCGGGCCATCGCCTTTGCCAAGGAGAACGCCGAGCGGTCCTTCTCGCTGGCCAGCGAGATCGCCAAGGCCAAGGACATGCAGGAGGTGGTGACCCTCCAGAGCCGCTATGTGCAGACCCAGATGCAGACCTTCGGCATCCAGGCCCAGCAGCTCTCCTGGCTCATGGCCGACGCCTTCCGCAACATGCAGACCAAGCCGCCGAAATTCTGATCCCGGCTAGCCGCCCGGCGCCTGCTGACGGACCAGCGTGTGGACGAAGCCCAGCTTCTCCACCACGGCCGCATGCAGCACCTCGGGCACCACGTCGATCAGGCCCATCTCCCGGTTGAGCTCATTGAGCACGAGCCCGAGCTGGCGATAGCGGCCGACCATGGCTTGCAGGTCGCTGAAATCGACCGGCCCGATCAGCCCCATGTTGACGGCGGTATCGAGCACGCTGGTGATGTCGAGATAGAGCGCGAAGGTCTCCGCCCAGTCCTCCCACGGATGCATGGTGGCGTAGGCGCTGACGAAGCGGTCCCTCCAGTCAGGCGGCGGCCCCTCGCCGTAATGGCGCGCCATGGCGTCTTGGTAAGGCGGGTCCTCGTGATCGCCGAACAGGGCCTTGAAGCCGTCCTCGTGCTGCCCGCGCACCAGCAGGTCCCAGTAATAGTGGCCGATCTCGTGGCGGAAATGTCCGATCAGCGTGCGGTGCGCCTCGCCGAGATCGACACGGAGCTTCTCCCGCTCGACGCTGTCCGCCTCGCGGATATTGATGGTGATCGTGCCGTCGGCGTGCCCCGTATAGACGCGCTCGCCCTGGCCCATCCAGCGCCAGAACCCCTCCTCCGGAATCGTGTCCGCCTTGAAGTCGAAGGCGAGCGGCGGCGAGAACCCGTCCGCCGCCGATCCATAGGGCAGCCCGAGAAAGTCGAGAGTGTAGAACAATCGGCGCTTGGCCGCCTCGAGCTCGGCCCAGCGCTCGCGGTTCCCGGAAGCGACAGATCCGGGATGGTGCGGTTGAACCGGCAAGCGTCGCATAGGCCGCCATTGACCGCATCGCCCACGGGCAGACAGCGGTTGCAGACATTCTCCACGGTATAGTTGGCGCATTTGACGAGCACCGCGCCACACGTCCCATTGGCGCAGCGATAGGTCCCGTCGCCGAGCGGCTCGAGCGCGGCGATGGTGCGGCAGGACGGGCACCACCCGACCTCGCGGCCACAGGCCTCGCAAGCCACGTTCTCGAAGAACAGCGTTTGCCCGCATATGCAGGAGAAGGTCCGCATGGTCCGCGTCTCGCCTTTACTCGGACGGCCAAGGATGATCGGCACCGCGCTGATGGCGTTGGCCGGCGAGCCGTCGATGATCTTGGCGCTGATGGCAAGATAGACCAGCGCGTTCCGCTTCAGGTCGGGGATCCGATAGATGCGGGTCTTCTTGAAGAAGATGCTGGTCTTCTCGCTGAAGGCTTCCTCACGTTCCGGCAGCGTTTTGAGGTCCACCGTCACCGGCCCCATTTGACGGCACGTCACCGAGAAGTTGGACGGGTCCTCGTTCAGGCCGAGCGGCTGGCCCCAGCCGCCTTTGCGCGCCTGGGAGATATAGCAGGTGACGCCGGGCACCTTCGGATCGTCGAACTCGCTGATGCACACCTTGTCGTTGGGCGACAGCATGCGGAACGTGGTCGACACGCAGTCCATATCGTCGCGCGCGCCGGCGCCAGCATCAGCAGCAAAATCGCGGCGGGCAGCAACACGGACCGGCAAGCGGCGGAGAGGATTCGCATTTTCAGATGGCCTCTTGAGGCGGGGACGTCAGGTGCAAAGACAACGCGCGAGGGAAAGGTAAGGTTCGCTTCGCACCCGTACCAGAGGCGAGGTTGTCGCTCGCGCCACCGCGCTCCGCGCGGCTTGAGCGCGGACCAAGTGAGCAATGCCGACGGTAAGGTTAGCGGGTGAGCCGGCGCTTATTGGCCCGGACTTGGCTGCGGTACCGGCCCACGACCTTGTGCATCGAGCCGCCCATGGCGAGCGTTCCCATGGCCTCGGCGAGCGCAAAGCCCTTCTCCATCACCATCCGCTGCGCCTCGCGATGGCTGGCGGCATCGCCGAGCGCAATCTTCATGGTGCGCAGCATCATGACTTCCTGCGCTTCGCGCCATAGCTGTGCCGACGCGAAGGCAAGATCCATCCAGGCTTTGTACATGTCGTTCCCCGCAGCAAAAATCCGGCCGCGCGATGGCACGGCCGGATTGCCACAGTAAGCCACAGATTTCGGTCAGCGCCTAGCCGTCGTGAGCGCGCCGAACAGGAAACCCACACCTAGCGCGATGCCGATCGCGGCAAGCGGGTTGCGGCGGGCATAGTGATACACCTCGTCGTAAGCATCCACGGCCATGTCCTGGGCACGGCCCAGATGCTCGCCGGCCTTGTCGGACACATTGGCGGCGAACTCGCCGACGTCGTCCTTCACGGACCGGGCGGTGGCGGCCGCATCGCGCGCGGCGGCGGCGGCGTCGCGTCCAGCCTGTGAATTTGCGGCATCACGGTAAACGTCACGGGGGGTCGTCATCTCACTGTCCTCCTGTTCGCGGGGCCAGCAAGGCGCGGCACCGGTTACGGAGAAAACGCCCATCTTCGGGAGAATGTTCCGGGCGAAGGCCGGCATCCGCGGAACAGAAGGACGGCCGGCGCTTCAGTCGTCACACAGGCCGATGAAGTCCAGGCCGGCCTCTTGGCAGAGGAGCCGCGCATCGTCCTCGCTGTCGGCCTCGATCTCCACGCGCAGATCGCCCTCCAGCGCGCAGAACTTGACGCGCGAGGATTTGACACGCGACGGCTTGGGCCGCCGCTCGACGCGGACGACGCTGACATGCATGCGCTCGGTGGCGAGCCGGGAGCGGGTTTGGACCATGGCCTATTTTGCCATGATTCGCGTGGATTTGGCTGAGGGTAAAGGCGGCTCCCGAGAAGCCGCCGGCCTAGCGGAACAGCCCGCCGAACAGCCCGCGGCGGTCCCGATTGCGCGGCGGCCGGTTATCCCGGAAGAAGTCCAGGTCCTCCCCACGAAAGCCCTTGGGCTTACGCCCCTTCCTCTCCGGTTTCGCCTCGAGCTTGCTCGCAGCGAGCTTGACCGAGCGGTCCTTCTTGCGGGTCTTGGCGCGGAACGCGGCGACCTTCTGCAGCTTGCGCTTGAAGTCCTCGTCGGACTTGATCGCCTCGCGCATGAACGTCGCCCAGATCTCGGCCGGCAGGCTGCCGCCCGTGACACGGTTCATCGGCGAAGAGTCGTCATTGCCGACCCATACGCCGACGACGAGATTGCCGGCGAAGCCCATGAACCATGCATCCCGATAGTCCTGGCTCGTGCCCGTCTTGCCGTAGGCACGGATCGGCAGGCGCGCCCCGCGCCCGGAGCCGCGCTCGACCGTGCCGCGGAGCAGCGTCAGCAGATGCTTCTGCTCCGTCAGCCGCCACAGCCCCGCCTTCTTGGGCGGCGCGCCGTTCGTATCAGCGTCCTCGAAACCCGTGATCGCCCATGGCTTGACGGGGTAGGCGCCCGCGTTCACCGCGGCATAGGCGGATGTCAGCTCGAGCAGCGTCACCTCGAAGGCGCCGAGCGCCAGGCTCGGCCGCGCCTTGAGCGGCGTGGTGATGCCGAGGTCGCGCGCCGCCTTGATCACCGGCTTGCGGCGCACCGCTTCGGAAAGCTGCACCGCCACCGTGTTGATGGACGAGGCGAAGGCGCTGCGCAGACGCATCGCGCCGCGATAGCGATGCCCGAAATTCTTGGGCTCGTAGCCGCCGACGGAGATCGGCCGGTCGACGACCGTGCTGTTGGGCGTGAGGCCGCCCCGCAGCGCCGCCAGATAGACGAACAGCTTGAACGACGAGCCCGGCTGCCGCAGCGACTGTACCGCGCGGTTGAACTGGCTCTCGTCGTGGTCCCGCCCGCCGACCATGGCGAGCACGCGGCCGTCCGGCCGCATCACGACCATGGCAGCCTGGCTTGCGCGCCGGGCCTTGCCTTGCCTGGCGAGAACTTTCTCGACGGCCTCTTCCGCGAGGCGCTGTGGGGCCGGGTCGAACGAGGTGTAGACCGGCAAGGGCGAATAGTCGCCCGAGCGGGGCACGTCGATGGTCTTCGCAACCCAGTCCGCATAGTAGCTGCCGATGGATTCGGTGGCCTTGCTCAGCGGCGTGGCGGGCTCGACGCCTTCGCGCCGCTTCGCCGCCAGCTTGCCGTTGCTGACCATCGCGTTGAGCACCGCATTGCCCCGGGCCGCGGCCGCCTCGGGATTGGCGGCGAGCGACGTCGGCGATTTGAGCAAGGCACGAGATAGGCGGATTGCGGCACGGTGAGCTCGGGCACGGACGTCGCGAAATATTGCTTCGCCGCCGCGCGCAAGCCGTAGCACCCTTGTCCGAAATATGTGCTGCTCAGATAGCGCTCGAGGATTTCGTCCTTGCTCAAGCGAAGCTCCAGCGCCAAGGCAAGCCACGCTTCCTTCTTCTTGCGCGCCATGGTGCGGTCCGCCGACAGCAGGGAGTATTTCACCAGCTGCTGCGTGATCGTGCTGCCGCCCTGCACCACGCGTCCCGCCGCGCGGTTCTCCAGCATGGCGCGTGCGAGGCCGATCGGGTCGACCCCGAGATGGTAGTAGAAGCGGCGGTCCTCCATCGACAGCAGCGCGTCTACGAAATGCTGCGGCACCTCGGAGAGCGAGACCGGCTCGGCGACACAGCCCCCGCGCCGCGCGAAAGGCTGCCCGTTCTTGCCGTGGAGAACCAGCGTGCGCTGGCTGGCCGGCTCGAGCGCCGCGAGCGAGTACTCGCCCACCGGCGAGGCCAGCATGAGATAGGGCACGGCGATCAACCCGCCGGTGACCACGAAAGCGGTGATAAGGCTCGAAAGGGCGGCGGCGCTGAGCCGTCCGGCGAAGCGCAGCCGCCGCGCGATCGTCATGACGGCGCTCGTCGGGAAGAAGACACGGCGCCGCTAACGAATGGCCGTCTCGCCGGCGTCGGCACGGCGCGAAATCGAATCGATATGTTTGACGAATTTCCCAAACACCCAGCCCGTGTCGCCGGTTTCGGTTCTACGACTTCGACCCACACACCGTCGCGGGACGCCACGCGCAACCTGGCGCCAGCAAGTTGGACCTTGATGACGGCATTGGCGCTGGACGGACCTTTGCGCATGTTGACCGCGTCGACAACCTCAACCCATGGACCTTTTTGGTTCGCATCGATGCCGCCCTCGGCCACATGCTGAGCTTGGCGCCGAGAAGGCTGGACGTCGGCCGCTCGCCGGTCTGCCCGTTCGTCTCGGCGGACGAAGCGGCGACGGCCCGTTGCGGCGACGAGGGGGCGAACAGATCGCTCGCGGCCGCGAAGCCAAGGGCACCAACGGCGCCGGTAGCGCCGAGAAGGATCGCGGAGACCGCGGCATATCTGGTAATGACATTCATCTCCCGGGAATAACCCGACAAACCGGGAAACCGTTCCGCAAAGGGCTCCCTTCCCGCCCCGTCTAAGCGGATTGCCAAGCCACGAATCCTCACGCTACAAAGGCGTTAGCGGGGAAAACGACGCGCGTCCTTGAGGGACGGACAGGCTCTAAGGGCGCGGAAGCGTTCGAGGTCTGGCCGGCCCAGAGAGGCGCCAGCCAAGGCGAGAAACATCTCAAGGATGGCGGTTCGGCGCTCGTTGGCGGCCCGGGCCTCCCACAATCGGAAGGCCCTTATGGCGCAAATCCTCAAAGCGCAGACCCAAGTCTTGTGTGTCTTGCGGACCAGGCTGGCGGCGTTCGCCGCCGCAAGCCTTCTCATTCTCCTCTCCGCCGCCCCGGCCCTGGCCGCCCAATGCGGCAACAACTCGGCCGGCTTCGAGCGCTGGAAGCGGACCTTCGCCCAGGAAGCGAAAGCCAACGGCATCGGCCAGCGCGGTATCAGCGCCCTGATGGGCACCACCTATTCCGTGGGCACCATCCGCGCCGACCGCGGCCAGAAGAGCTTCAAGCTCAGCCTCGATCAGTTCATGGCCAAGCGGGGCGGGCCGGCCATCGCTTCCCGCGGCAAGAAGATGAAGGCGGCCAATGCCGCCCTGCTCGCTTCGATCGAGAAGCGCTACGGCGTGCCGCCAGGGCCGCTGCTTGCCATCTGGGGCATGGAGACCGGCTTCGGCAGCTTCATGGGCAACCAGAACACGATCTCGGCCGTCGCCACGCTGGCATATGACTGCCGCCGTACCGAGTATTTCACCGGCCATCTCTATGCCGCGCTCCAGCTCATCGACCGTGGCGTGCTGAGCCCCGGCCAGCGCGGCGCCATGCACGGCGAGGTGGGCCAGACCCAGTTCCTGCCCAAATCCATCCTGCTCTACGGCGTCGACGGCGACGGCAACGGCCGCATCGATCTCAACTCCAGGCGACGCGCTGGCCTCAACGGCGAACTTCCTGCGCGGTCACGGCTGGGTGCCGGGCGCCGGCTATCAGCCGGGCCAGCCGAGCTACGTCGCCATCCAAGGCTGGAACGCCGCTGGGGTCTATCAGCAGTCCATCGCCATTATCGGCCGGCAAATCGACGGCGGCTGATGGCGGGTCGCAAGCCCTCTCGACGCTCGGGCCGCACATCGTCCACGACCGCAACGCGGACGCCCATGACGCGGCGCGCCATGATCAACGGCCTCGGCAAGATCATCGCGCTGATCCTGGTGCTCGCCCTCGTGCTTCTCATCGAGCGCTACTGCACGGTTCAGCCGGAGCCCTTTGGCCCCGACGCCGAGATCGTCTCCATCGACGGCGACAGTCTGCGCGCCGGCAACGGCGAGGAGTACCGCATCTTCGGCATCGACGCGCCGGAGCTGCACCAGTCTTGCGAGGAGGTGAACGGCAAGGACTGGCTGTGCGGCCGCGCCGCCAAGGTCAAGCTCACCAAGCTCATCAAGGGCGGCAACGTCGCCTGTGACGTCCGCAACGCCGACCGCTACGGCCGCAACGTGGCGGTGTGCAGCGCCGAAGGCGTGCCGGATCTCGGCGAGGCGATGGTGCGCGAAGCTACGCCATCGATCTCGGTCGGAAATACGGCTACCCCTATGCCAGTGCGGAAGCAGAGGCCCGCACCGAGAAGCGTGGCATCTGGCGCGGCACCTTCCAGCGGCCGTCCGAATGGCGCCAGGCAAATCCGCGCAACTAGCGCCAGTCCAAAAGGCCCCATTTCCAAGGGCTCTCCGCCCCCGCTTCCCACCCATCGGCGTGTGTGATTGAATTCCTGAGGGAGGCAACGCGAACCCGAACGCGTACAGAGGATTGGGGGACCCAATGAAACGACTTGCGCTCGCTCTTCTGATAGCCGGCTTGGCCGTCGCCGCGGCCAATACCGCTCAGGCGGAAGGGCGTAGAATGATCGTCTTCGCGCTCTACGGAGCGGCCGGCACCTCCGGCAGCACGGCAACCACCACGGTGATCGATTTCACCACCCAGGTCGCCTGCCGGGAGGCGCGGGACGAACTCCGGCGCAATGCCAAAGCGCCTGGCTTCGGCCTATTCGCCACTTGCGTGGAGCCCTAGGCGAGCGGCCTTCGGACTATTGCGCGGGCGCTTGGCCGCTGGAGAAGGTCCAGTAGCGACCGCTCTTCGCCTTGACCGGCGAAAGCCGCGAGCGCTTGTCCGGGCGCTTTCGGTGCAGGATCAGATCGCGCAAGTCGCCCAATACGGAACCGGAATCGGCGTAATAGCTGTGCCCGACGAAATCCGTGCGGATCGCACTCGCATCGATCGTGTCCACGCCGGGAGCGATGGTGATACCGCCCGTCGTGTCGCCGGCGCGGCGATAGCCGGCGAAGGTCTTCGACGCCATCAGCGCATAGTCGCCCGACGACGCATAGAGCGTGGTGCCGCCCTCCCCCGCCAGGATGTTCGGTGCAATGTCACGCTTGAACGTGTCGGCGTCGATGTCGGGTGCGGCCAGGACAATCTCGTCGAATTTCTCGCGGATGCTCGGATCCTCGAGCACCAACTCTTTCAGCGCGCCCGTGAGCACTCTCGTCCCCATACTGTGAGCGATGAGGTAGATGTGCTCGGCATCCGACCGCGCGACAAAGTCTTTCAGGAAATTTTTGAAGTCGAGCCGCGACCACTCGGCATTCGTCTCGTCGACCTTGTAGGACGCATAGCTCGCCTGAGACGGCCAGCTGTAGAATACGGGCGCGTCGAAGCCGAGATCATAGGCCATCTGCGCCGTACGCCGGGCCGCATCGGTGAAGGTCACGTTGTAGCCGTGAACGAAAACGAAGGCGCTCTTGCCGGCGGAGGCCTGCACGCGGGCAGCGACGTCCTTGAAGAATTGGGACTCGTCCGTCTCTTCCACCGAAAGCAGCACCACGAAGCGCTCCGGATCGTTGCACCATTCCAGGCGCCAGATTGACGGCGTCTCCAGCGCACCCACCCGGTGCTCGAGCGGGATGCTGACGGTCGTAACCCCGAACCTCAAGTCCACCGCGATCACCGCCATAGACTTCCGCGGGCTCGGCCGCGCCGGTAGGCTTGCGGTCCGTGGCGTAATAGACCTTCACCACCGCGTAGGAGGGCTCCTCCTCCCGCATGTAGGCGAAGCGCCGCTTCATCTTGCTTTGGAGCTTCCGGGCGCGGCGAACAGCTTTTCCGCCTCCTTTTCGCGCCCCGCCGCCTCGTAGAGCCCCGCCGAGGAGCTCGATTGCTTCGATGACCGCCTCGTTGCGCTCGCCGAACAGCGCCTTGCGGATGGCAAGGGCGCGCTTGAGCGCCGCCTCAGCATCCTGGTTGCGTCCCGCCGAACGATAGAACCAGGACAAGGACACGAGGCTGTCGGCCACCTCGGCGCTCTTCGGCCCGAAGGCCTTCTCGCGCACGGCGAGCGCCTGCTTGAGCAGCGTCTCGGCGCGCGCCTTGTCGCCTTCCTGCTCGAGGACAAGCGCGGCCTCGAGCAGCGCCGGCACGACGCCGGGTTGGTCGGCGCCGTAGCGCGCTTCAGCTTGCGTCACGTAGCGCTCGGCAAGCTTGGCGGCCTCGGCGCCTTGTCCGCGCATGCGAAGCTCCTGAATCCGGCGCGGCAGTGCCTCAAGCTCGTCCAAGCCGACGGCCTCCAGCCGGATGGCCTGGACGCGCGCGAACAGAGGCTCGATGTCGCCCTCGCGGCCCTGCTTCTGATAGAGGCCTATGAGGTTGTTGAGGCTCGTGGCGACCAGCGGATGGTCCGGCCCGAAGGCCTGCTCGCGGATGGCAAGCGCTTGCTTGAGCAGATGCTCGGCGTCGGCGTAGCGTTGTTGCGACGTGTAGAGCCAGCCGAGCCAAGTGATGGCCGTGGCGTATTCCGGATCGCTCTCGCCACGCGTCTTTCGCGCAAGGTCCACGTAGCGCTTGGCGAGCGCCGCGGCCTTGGCTTTCTCGCCCTTGGCCGCGAGATCTCCGATCCGAAGATTGATCTTGGCAAGTTCGTCCGGCGTTTCCGCGCCGGCCGCATCCTGCGGGAAGAGGAGAACGGCCGGCGCGATCAGCGCAAACGCCATGAGGACGAGCGCTGATCGCATGACTTCGCCGAACGAGCGGCCGTTGAGACCCATATACATCTCCCCTCAGGGAGAGGTTGGCGCAGCTACCGTTCTACGCGGCCTTCGCGTAATAGGACTTGAGCTGGTTCATCACCTGCTGCTTGTCGAACTCCGCGCCCATGGCGAGCATGGCGTCGGCGAAGCGGCTGGCGATCTCGGTGATCTGCTCAGGGCTGAGCTGGTTCAGGATGCCGATACGGACCTGCACCGGCTCCGACAGGGTCGGCCAGATGCCGAAGCCTTGCGCGCGGGCGCCCTGGACGAGCTCCTTCTCCTTGCCGGCGAGCTTGCCCGGCAGGTTGAGCACCACGAGGCTCGTCATGTTCGAGGTAACCTCGCAGCCCATGGCCTCGACGGCCTGACGCAGCGCCTTCTCGTGATAGGCATAGTCGGTCGCCTTGCGGCGGCGGCCGTAGCCGAGAATGATGCGCAGCGCCTCGTGGAACGAGCGACCGCGTAGCACGAATGGGTCTGGTGATAGCCGGGCGTGTCCACGTCCTTGCCGTCGATGATGCCCCAATGGCGGGCGTCGAGGATCGGATGGTTCACATAAGTGCGGCAGCCCCGCTGCTTGACCATCTCGATGGCCTTGTCGGTGAAGCTGACCGGCGCATAGGTGAGCGGCAGCGCCAGCACGCCCTTCTGCGGACACGACGCCCAGGCGACCACACCCGGATAGTCGTCGATGTTGAAGTCGGCGACGCCGAGGCTCGACACCGCATCGACGATGCCCATCACGCCGTGCTTCAGGCAGGCGTCGGAGAAGCCCTTGAGGTCGTGATGCGGCCCGAGCCGGTCTCCCAATGGGCCATGAATGCCCACATGGGCTTGTGCTCGGACAGCGCCTTGTCGACGGTCTCGCCGCTGACCGACTGGCCGTGCGGCGTCTCCACGATGGTGACGCTCGCGGCTTTCGGGTTGAGAGAATCGGCGGCCAGCTCCTCGGCGGTCGCGGCCTTCATGCGGATCGTGAGACTGTCGATGCCGGAGAAGGTGCCGTTCGGGAAGGCGACAACTTTGTCACTCGGCAGGATCAGGCTGAGCACACAGTCGAGCCCCGTGAAGCCGGTGCCGGCCACGCCATAGGTATAGACGTTCTTGGTGCCCCACAGCTCGCGCAGCATCAGCTTGGCTTCCATCATGCCGCGGAGCACGTCCTTCTGCATGTGGTCTGCCACGCCGCTCGCGGCGAAGCGCTCGAGCACGCGCGGGTCGGTGTTCCCGGGCCGGGGCCGGCGGCAAGGGTCTCAGGGATTACGAGCTGCGGAAATACTGTCATGGGAACACCCTCTGTCTATCGGTCAAAGATCAAGATTTTCGCCCAATCGTCTACCGGTCCGGGCGGAAACGAGCAAGTCCAGCGGGACGAATACATCACTGGCTCATACAACAGACTGCCCTGTTCCGGAACCGATTTTAGCCGTTTTTTGCCCTTTCTGCCTCGTTTTGTTGATAGCCGGGACAGCTCCCGCGGGAGCTCGGAGAAAACTCAGGCAGCATCGCCAGCCGAACCGAGCGGATGGCATTCCGCCGACCGTGGCGCGATGCCGATGCGATTCCGGCCCTCGCCACGGACCCGGCGCAGCGCCGCTTCGGCCTCCCGGTGCATTCTGGCGAAATCGCCGCCGTCGCCGTCGCATGTCGTGACGCCGATCGACACGCTGAGCGGGATCCCCATGAGAGGCATCCCCTCCCCGCTCAAGATGGAGAGTATCCTCTCGGCGATAGCTTGGCTCCCGCCTCGTCGCAGTCGGGCGCGTAAATCATGAACTCGTCACCGAACCGGCTGCACTGATCGCCGGGGCGTAAGCTCCGGCGCACGGCCTCGGCCGTGCGTGCGATGACGGCGTCGCCTGCAACGTGGCCGTGAGTATCGTTGATCGTGGAGAGATTATCGATGTCGACGAGCATGACCGCGCTCTTCCCGACATGTCTCTCCAGGGCCTTCTTGATGATCTCCATGGCCCCGCGCCGGTTGTAGAACCCGGTCAAGCTATCCTGTATGGAAATTTCGTGAAGCTCTTTGATGCGGCGTCGCATGGTCGCGTGGTAGCGCGCGACGAAATAGCCGATGAGCATGGCAAGCAGCAGCGCGGCAGCAAGCGAGGCGATTTCAATAGAGCGGAAGCGTGCCTCACCGGCCAGGTAATACCCCATGTCGAAGTCGACGCCGATAAAGCCGCTATACCGTCCCTCACTGTCGTAGATGGGAACGTGGGCGGTGAGGAAGGTCCCGTAGTCGTCCTCCTCGAAATCGGACGTGATGTACTCCTTGCCGGCTGCGAGATCTCTCAGCCACTGGCCATCGTCGTCCTCTTCGAGCTCGAATTTCTCCATGTACTGCGACGGGCGCAGCTCGTGCTTTGTGCGCAGCTTCGGCGACGTGGCCGTGTCGAGAACGAAATAGGGGACGCCGCCGCGATCGGCCATCGAATACACGTAGAAGATGTCGGGATCCGCCGAGTGAAACTTCACCAACGGTGCCAACGCCCGATCGTAGAGTTCTTGGCTGTAATTTGCTGGGTCTAGCAATTGACGGTGCAGATCGCCGTCCACGACACTCGCGGCGATGTGGCCGACCTCGCCGACATGCGCCCGCAAACCCTCGAGGCGGGCGCGCGTGGACAGGTGCTGCGGAATCGCCACGATCGCGACCAGGATGGCGGCCGCGATGAGGCTCGCAAGACCGAAGACAAGCGGATCAACGCCCCACCGGGCAATCGCAGCGCCGAGCCGTGACTGGCTTTTGGACACCGGATGCATACCCCTTCCAGTCTCGAAACAAGACCGAGCGGAGCGACGCTACGCGAGCAACATGAAATGTCACGTCAACCCGTTCTAGCCCCTTAATAAAATACGCCACCCCGCTCCGAAACCAATCAAAACAGCCGGCCTGTCGACCTCCCAGCTCAGGCCGCCTTGGCGCCGTGATGGGCCAAAACCTGATCCGCCGCCTTGCCGACCAGCTCGGCCAGATGGTCCAGCTTGGCGTGGAAGGTACCCACCCCCGCCGTAGCCGATCTGAGCTCGACGATCAGAGTCTGGATCTCGGCTTCGGGAATATTGGCCTGCACCACGTCCCATCCGGGCCAGCCGGGGCGCGCATCGAACCCCAGAATCTGCCCGCGATGGGACGAGACGATGGAGTTGATGCGCGCCGTGGCCTCCGACGGTACGGCGATCTCGACCGCCATGATCGGCTCCAACAGCACCGGCTGGCATTGCGGCATGCCCTCGGTCATGGCGATGCGTCCGGCCTGGCGGAACGCCATGTCGGACGAGTCCACCGAGTGATAGGAGCCGTCGATCAGGCACACGGCGACATCCACCACGGGGAAGCCGAGCGGCCCCGCATGCAGATAGTCGCGCACGCCGATCTCGACGCTCGGGATGTAAGTTCTTGCGGCGACGCCGCCGGTGATCTTCTCGGAGAAGGCAAAGCCCTCCCCGCGCGACAAAGGACCGATGGTCACCACCACGTCGCCGAACTGTCCGTGGCCGCCCGACTGCTTCTTGTGGCGCCCGCGCACTTCGGTCGATTTGCGGATGGTTTCCTTGTAGGGAATTTGCCGCGGGTGCGTGGCGGCGGCGATGCCGTATTTGCGGGTCAGGCGCTCCAGCGCCACGCGCAAATGCATCTCCCCCTGCCCCCACAGCACCATCTCGCCCATGTCCTGGTTATGGGTGATGGAGAGCGATGGGTCCTCCTCGATGATCTTCGCCAAAGCCGCGGTGAGCTTCACGTCGTCCTTCTTCTCCTTGGCCTCGATGGCGAGCCCGTAGACCGGATCGGCGATTTCCCCGGGCTCGACGGCGAAAGACGCTCCCTTCTCCGACGACAGCGTCTCGCCCGTCTTGATGCCTTCCAGCCGGCCGAAGGCGACCGTGTCCCCGGCCATTGCCGCCTCGCGCTTCACCGGCTCGTGGCCGAGAAGACTAAACACGCCGCCGATACGCTCCTCGGTGTCGCCGGCATAGACGGTGTCGCCATCGGCGAATTTGCCGGCCAAGACACGCGCCAGAGACAGCTTGCCGCCATGGGCCGTATGGAACGTCTTCATCACGAAGGCGCACGAGGACGCATCCTCGACCCCGAGGCGCTCCGCCGTCGCGCCGACAAACGGCGCCTCGTGGCGCAGCGCCTTCAGCAGGCGCAAGATGCCGTTGCCGTTCTCCGCCGAGCCGAGCAACACCGGGCAGATCACCCCCTCGCGAAGCTCCTTGGACAGATCGTCGAACACGAGGTCGCGCGGCGGTGGCACATCCTCCAGCAGCTGCTCCATCAGCGCATCGTCATAGTCGGCGAGCTTCTCCAGCATGGAGAAGCGGGCTTCCTGCTCGCGATCGGCGAGCGTCTTCGGCATGTCGATGACCTCGGACGCCGCGTGCTCGCGATAGACATGCGCGCGCTCCAGCGCCAGATCGATGAAGCCGGTGACGATGCCGCTCTCCCAGATCGGCACCTGGCGCAGCACGAGCGGCACGGTGGAAGCGGGCTGTAGCATCGGCACGATGTCGCGCACGCGCGTCTCCGCTTTGTCGATCTTGTTGAGGAACAAGAAATGCGGGATGCCGCGATCCTCGAGCTGCTTGAGGATGAGCTGGAGCGCTGGCACCTTCTTCTCGTCGGGCTCGCACACCACCACGACGGCGTCGCAAGCCGCCAGCACATTGGCGGAGTCGGCCTGAAATTCGATGGAGCCGGGGCAGTCGAGGAAGGTAAAGCTGTCGCCGAGAAATTCGACCGTGGCCGCGTTGAGCTCAACGCTCATGCCGTGATGGCGGGCCTCGTCGGAGGCATCGCCAACCGTGTTCTTGGCGGCGGTGGCGCCCTGCCGGTTGATAACGCCGGTGCGCGCCAGGATGGATTCGAGAAGTGTCGTTTTTCCGCTGAGATAGGGGCCAACCAGTGCGATGCAGCGGGCGCTGCGGGCTGGCTGGCCCTGCGCTTGGCCCATGATCTCCTCCCTTGGCGGTACGCCGCGCGGAGGCTGGCCGTTATCGGCCCTTATCCCTCAACGCGAGCCTCGATGACCCATCGTGTCAAGGGACGGGCCCTCTGGCAAGGGCCGCGATTCGGCAGGAGCAGACCCTAGGCCAGCCCGCCCTCGGCCAAGGGATCGTGGGTGATGAGGCCCAGCACCTCGTTCGAGGCGAAGCCGAGCGACATGCCACGCATTACCCCGGGCACCACGGCGACGTCGTAAAGCTCGCCCACCGGGCCATCGATGCGGAACCAATGGACACAAGCGCCGGTGTTGAGGTCGATCACCTGCACGCCGCACCACGGTTCGGAATCCGCATCCGCCAGCTTCTTGTCGAGCGCCAATCCCTCGAAGCGCTCGTAGCGCGGCTTCGACAACCCGACCAAAGCGAAATTGCCGTGGAAGCCAAGCCCGCGCACGAAGCCGGGGCAGAACGCCACCACATGGAACTTGGCATCGGCCGCCTTCGCCGCCGGCTCGACCCAGCCGAGCTCGCCGGTGCCGGAGTTCAGCACATAGAGCTTGCCGTTATAGACCCGCGGCGAATGCGGCATGGACAACCCGCCAATGACAATCTCGCCGGTGGCGACATCGATGACGATGCCCCCGTCGAAGCGGCGGTCGCGCCAGCCGTCGATCGTGTCGGACTTGCTCACCGCCGTGACATAGCGCGGCACCCCGTCCTCCATGGCGAGGCCGTTCAGATGGCAGCGGTCCTCCTTGACGATCTTGGACACGAAAGGCGGCTTCCACAGCGGCGTGAAGCTATGCCGATCGGAGGTCGTGGCCAGGCAGTTATGTGTCGTGTTGACGAAAATGATTCGGCCGTCCTTGAGCTGACCCACATCGTGGGCGTCGAGCTCGCCCGTGACGAACAGCTCGCGCGGCACGTAGCAATGGTCGAACACATTGTTGACCAGCTGATCCGGCTCCAGCACGTTTTTGAACTTGATGATCTGGAACAGCGTGGCGAGCAACAGCGTCTGCTGATCGGGCACGCAAATCCCCATGGCCTTGCGGAAGAAGCGCTCGTCCACCAGCAGGCCGCCCTCGACATTCTGGCCGAGCAGATAGAACTTGCCGGACTGGTAGGACGAGATGGCGACGGAGATCTTGTTGGCGCCGAGAAACCCGGCGAACCCCGGCGACATGGAGTAGGTAACCTTCTCCTCCGGCTTGGCCTCCGCCGGCGCCCCCTCCTGCCCGGCGGCCGCCTGCGGCATCTCATCGGCCGAGGCCGGCTGGTCTTCACTACGTTGCGACATGAACTGGCCTTCTTCCGAGGGGCCCTAGGTTTAGCCCGTCGGGCGGACGACTGACAACTTGCGAAGGGCAATCCCTCGTCATTCGCAACCGGAATCGGGCCACAGCACAGTATTCTCTGCCTGTTCTCGTCGGCCCGGAGTTCCGCTATGGTGCCGCCCTCTTCCGAAGGGGGTTCCATGCGTCTGTTTGCTTATGTGCTGACGGCCTTTCTGGGCGTGACTTTGAGTGCCGCCGCCGCCCCGGCTTTGATGCCGGTCACGCCGTCGGGCGCGCCGGACCAGCTTGTGCTGGATGCCAAGATCATCTGCGGGGATACCGGGGACGGATATAAGTGCCGGACCGAACCGGGGGCCTTACGGAGAGGCAAGATGCGGCCGATCCCCACCAGCCCGTCCGACAAGTCCAGCGGGGGCTGGTTCGGCGGCAGCAGCAGCGACGACTCCGACGCATTACCCCCCGCACCGGGCGATACAAGCGGCACGCAAGCGCGCCCGCCACCTGTCCGAGCAATACCGAAATGCTTGCCGGGCACTGCATCCCCTATACCCAGACCTGCAATCGCGGCCTGGCCGCCAATGCCAACCCGCAAGCGTGCCGAGCCGCCGAGGAGAAGCAGGTTTGCAGTTTCCGCGCCGACGGGCTGAAGGATTGCTGCTGCCGCATCTACAGCAAGTTCTAGGCGCGCCGCGGCTCGTCCTTGGCGTGCGGGCCCAGCGGCTGGCCGTATGAAAACTCGATGATGTAGCCGGTCGGGTCCTTGACGCCGCAGAGATAGCCGGTCGGCGGAGCATAATCGCGCGGCTCCCAGTGCAACAGCCCCTCGGCCTTCGCTTTCGCCGCGATCGCGTCGATGTCCGCCCGCGACGCGACGCCGAAACCGTAATGAGTCATATCGTCGGCGTCCTGGTCGCGCGGCGGCCCACCGCCGAGCAGGACCAGCACGAAGCGTTGCTCGGCGCCGGGGCTCGCCAGCCACACCACGCGCTTATCGCACGCGCCATGCTCCTTGACGATCTTCATGCCGCAATAGCGCTCGTAGAAGTCGATGGACTGGCCGAGATCCGCCACATGCATCGCGCAATGGGTGAATGACGGTGTCATGGCTTGCTCCATGCCGCCCGCACCGTATCGAGCACGAGGCCGAACTTCCCGAAGATCCAATAATGGCCCGCGCCTTCGATGACCTCGAGCCGGCAATTGGGCAATAAACCGGCCAGGCGATACGCCGCGTCGGCGGGTACGATGGTATCCTCGCTGCCTTGCCACATGAAGGCCGGGATAACGATCTCGGCGAGATCGAGGTTCCACGGTGCGCAATAGAGCCGCAAATCCTGGAGCGGGCCCTCGGCCCCGTTTCGCAAGGCTTCCCGCATCGTCGCTTGGAGATTGGCCCTGACCTCGGGACGAGCAAGTACGTCGCAATCCGTCACCGTCACCCGCTGCGTCAAGATGTGGTAGGCGACGCCGGGCGCCCAATCGAGCAGCATCCGTAGCCCCGCGAAGAACGCGCCCGCCGCGTGATGGGACGGCGCCATGCGGGTGAAGATGAGATGGTGCATATGCGACATGCGGATATGCTCGCCGCAATCGGCGATGGGCCCAACGGGGCCGATCAGCGCTAGGCGCAGCACCCGATCCTTGAGCAGCGCCGCGGCTGCCACCGCATGGGGTCCGCCGCCCGAGACGCCGACAAGGGCGAAGCGGTCGAGCCCGAACGCATCGACGATGGCTTCGACGTCGTGAGCGGTCTCGCCCAGCGTGCCGACATGATGGGTGTCGGAGAGACCGTAACCGGGACGCTCCGGCGCGATGAGCCACAACCCCCGCGCTCTCGCCGCCTCGTCGGTGAGCGCGAACATGAAGCGGGAGCCTGGCGTGCCGTGCAGCGCGATCACCGGCAGCCCGTCCGGGTCGCCGTATTCCGCGTAGCCGATGCGGCGCCCGTCGGGTAGACGGTGGACCCGCGACGTGCGGTCTCGCGTGCTCGGTCTCTCCGCTGTGACGATGCTGTCCATGGCTCCCCGCGATGGGCCGCGAGGCCCGCCTCCAGGGCCAAGCCCAAAACGCTAGTCGCAGCCGATCATGATGTCGCTGGGATTGATGATCAGCGCCACCGTCTTGCCTTCATAGAGCTTGAGCGTCTCGAGCGAAGCAATGGTGACGCTCGCCTCGACCATGGTGTCGTCGGCGATCTGCACATAGACGATGGCGGTCACGGCCCCTTTGCGGATCTCCATGATCTTGCCTTCGATCTGGTTGCCCGTGCTGAGCTTGCTGAATTTCATGCTCTCGCCCTCTGCTTTATCCATGCCGATTATTGACAACCCTAGCTGAGACTGGCGCAAAAGCGCTGGATGCGGCGGCACGCCTCTTCCAGCGCTTCCATGCCGGTGGCGTAGGAGATGCGGAAGAACGGCGACAGGCCGAAGGCCGCGCCGTGCACGACGGCAACGCCCTCCTCGGCCAGCAAAGCCACGGCGAAATCCTCGTCGTTGCCGATCACTTGCCCCTTCGGCGTCTTCTTCCCGATACAGCCCTCGCAGGACGGGTAGACGTAGAACGCGCCTTCCGGGGTCGGACAGCTAATGCCGGTCGCCTGGTTGAGCATCGACACCACCACTCGCGCCGCTCCTGGAACGACTTCACCCAGTCCTTGAGAAAATCCTGGGGACCGCGCAGCGCCTCGACCGCCGCCCACTGGCTGATGGAGCACGGGTTGGAGGTCGACTGCGATTGCAGCTTGCCGATGGCCTTGATCAGCTCCGCCGGACCACCCGCATAGCCGATGCGCCAGCCGGTCATCGAATAGGCCTTGGACACGCCATTCAGCGTCAGCGTGCGGTCCTTGAGCTTCGGCTCCACCTGCGCCGGCGTCGTGAAGTCGAAGCCGTCATAGACGAGGTGCTCGTAGATATCGTCGGACAGCACCCAGACGCGCTCGTGCTTGAGCAGAACGTCGGTCAACGCCTTGATCTCATCGCGCGTATAGGCCGAGCCGGTCGGGTTCGACGGCGAGTTGAAGATGAACCACTTGGTCTTGGGCGTGATCGCCTTCTCGAGCGCCTCCGGCGTGAGCTTGAAGCCGTCCTCGACCTTGGTCTCGACGACGACGGGCTCCGCACCGGCCAGCAGAACGATATCCGGATAGCTCACCCAATAAGGCGACGGGATGATCACCTCGTCGCCGGGGTCGAGGGTCGCCAGCAGCGCGTGTAGAGCACGTGCTTGCCGCCGCTGCCCACGGTGATCTCGGCGGGCTTGTAGTCCAGGCCGTTCTCGCGGGCGAACTTCTCGACGATCGCCTGCTTGAGCTCGGGGATGCCGTCGACGGCAGTGTATTTGGTCTCGCCGCGCGTGATGGCGTCGATACCCGCCTGCTTGATGTTGTCGGGGGTATCGAAATCGGGCTCGCCGGCGCCAAGGCCGATGACATCGAAACCGGCGGCTTTCATTTCGCGCGCCTTGTTCGTGATGGCCATGGTCGGAGAAGGCTTGACCCGTTCAAGCGTGCGGGAGACCAGTCCCATGAAGAACTCCTGGAAGAATGTCTAAGGGCTTCGGGAAAAAACGTCGCAACCCTATGCGGGCGCAGAAGGGCTCGCAAGTGCAATGCACAATAAGCCCGTGCAAAAGAAAGACGCAGCGCCGAGCAGGACCCCGCGCTGCGTCAATCTTAGGCAAAAAGGCCAGGAAACCTGGGTTACGCGGCTTCCTTGTTGAGCTGCCCCTCGGCCAGCTTGCTCAGCAGCTGGTCGGCTGCGTATTCCTGGTCAAGCGTCTCCTGGAGCAGCTTAGCGGCGTCGTTCTTGCCGAGTTGCTTGGCCCAGGCGATCAGCGTGCCGTAACGGGTGATCTCATAATGCTCCACGGCTTGGGCATCGGCGATCATGGCCGCGTCGCGAACATCCGGATCCTTGGAATCCTTGATGCCCTCGTCGCCTTCCTTGAGGATGCCGTCGATGGCCGGGCAGGTCTCGCCCTTGGCCTTCTCGCCGACGATAAAGACCTGCTCCAGGCGTTTCACCTGACCTTCGGTCTCCTTCAGATGGTCGTCGAATGCCTTCCGCAGCTTGGCTGAGTCGCACTTCTTCGACATCTTCGGCAGCGCCTTCAGCACCTGCTTCTCGGCGTAATAGATGTCCTTGAGGTGATGCAGGAATAGATCCTCCAGGTTCTTCATATTGGACATGGTGTTGGCTCCTTGGGTCACGGGGGTAAGCGGGGGTGTGGGCTGCCCAGCAAGGCGGCAGGGCGGCCCGGTATCATCAATGATGTGTTGTCAGTTACGCGGGGAGAAACGTGCGGACCCGTGTCCGGTTCCTCGCCCAAGCGAGCCGCCGAGCGGGCACCCATGGCCACAGTTGTGGCTAACAAGTGCTTTTTAGGGCCACATTACGGTTAAGCCTGCGCCCCATTGCCGTGGTCGATTAACCCTCGTGCCAGCCTCGAGGGATAGGCGATGACTGTGCGACGCAAAGCGCCGAGCCTCAATAAGACATTGGTAGCATTGTCTTTTTTGTTGCTGAGCGTGGCGGTCATGCGCGCCTTGCCGCCCATCGAGCCCTCGAATCCATCGGTCGCGGCCACCCCCGCCGCCGCAGAGCCAGATGGCGAACTTGTTACCAGGACGAACCTGCCCCTGAGCCTTCCAGACAGCCGGGTCTATGATAGACTTACGGCTCAAGTCCTTGGCGCTGAGCCATCGACCCGAAACGGCAAGACAGGACAATTCTCAATGTTCGTCCTTCTATTCACCTTCCTAAGCGCGGTGACGCTGGTTTTCTGGCGTCACCACCGCCGCGACTATGCCTCCCCGCGGCGGATCGGGAGGAGGATCTGATGCCGAAACGGGGGTCGGTGCAGCTCCTCCTCCTTTTCCTTCGCCCGCGCGCGACGCTCGGGTGGGGCATGGGAGCAGCTGTCGCCATCGGTCTCGTCGCCGGTCTGGTGCACTGAACGGGACTGCGCCTTTGCTGGATAAGGCTGGACTCGCGCAGACACTCCGCCAGGGCGCCTGGGAGAAGGCGCTTGCCGGTCAATCGACGCCGGCGCGCTGGCCGTGGCAGGACATGTCGGAGAACATGTCCTTCGCGCCCGGTGCGAAGGTTCCGCGGCTCGGCCTCAGCGCCGCCATGCTCAATCAGACCGTCGAGGTGCCGCAAGCGGCCGTCTCGGAGCCGTACCGCCCTGCTCATGCGAAGTCAGACAAAGACGTCGAAGCCGCCGGCGACGTGGCGATCGGCGACGTGAGAGATCGGCGACAGCATCACCTTCACGGCGGCCGACGGCGCCACCTGCGTCTACCGGGTCACCGGGCGCCGCGTGGTGGACCCGCATCTCGCCGATGGCGAGGCGATGCGCGCCGATGGCGAGGCTCCCTGTTCAATTGCGGGCCGCTCGATCGCTTGATCATGCAGGCGACGCAAGGCGAGCCCCCGGTCACGCCGCAAGCGACCGGCGACCAGCAGAAGCTCTAACCGCCCAGTCTCGAGAGATCCGCGGGTCCGCTGCGGGCTACCGCCGTTGTGGCGGCGGCGGACTTGCTGCGGGCGCGGCACCTTCCGCCGGCGCGCGGCGCGTGGCACCGCCGTCTCGCCCTCAGCCGGTGCGGCCTGTGGCGGCGGAGCTGGCGGCGGCACGACCGCCGGCTGTGCTGTCGGACGGCGATCTTCCTCGACCCGCGCCTTCAGCTTCGCAAGCCCGTTGCTGTATTCAGCCCCGACAAAGCCGTCGAGCATCAGCGCCTTCCAGCGCTTCAGCGGGCTCGAGCCCGTCGCATAACCGAAGGTCCAGGTGACCTTGCTGCCGGAGCCTGCCGGTGCCAGGTCGAAACCGCTGGTGCCCTCGAGCCCGTTGAAATTGGCGGTCATGCCGAGGCTCTTGGACTGTTCCGCCTCGACGATCTCCAAGCTGCCGGTGCCGACCGACGGCTCGTCGCTTTCCCACACGAGCTTCGAGCCCACACCTTCAGGCGGCCCCGAATAGGTCACCTTCATGTTCGGGTCCCTCGCCGCCCATGGCGACCAGGTCGAGAACCGGCGAAGATTGTTGAGATAAGGGTAGATCGCGTATTCCGGCGCATTGATCACCACCGACCGCGCCACCGTGACATGCGCCGGCAGTCCTAAAGACACCGCCGCGAAAATCACAACGAGCACCCCGAGCCCGAGGATCAGCCGCATCATTGGCGCCATTACAGTCCCTCCCTAAGCCTCGGCTAAACCCCCGCGAAGCGCCGTTTTCGTCACGTTTCAGCCACCCAAACGCGCTCGCTTTTTCACAAAAAACGATTACAGTCCGCTCGTCAACAAGAGGGAGGGCTGAAGATGAGTCTGTCACCACCGACAACCGTCGTCTTCGTAATTTCGATCTTTCTGGCCCTATTGGCCATCATCGGTAACTTCGTCGCGATTCCGTTCGTCACTGAGCACGGTTTCTGGGTCGCCGTCGTCGCCTATATCATCCTGGCTTGCGGCAATATCTTTAGAGGTTTCTAGCCTCGACTGACCTCCGGCGGGGGCCTCCCTCCGGAGGTCGAGCCGCAAGACCGGCCACGACAGACGCTCATGTCTGGCCGTAGAAGACGAGCGCCGCGCCCAGCGCGATCAGCAAAAATCCCCCACCCTGCATCCAACTCAGCGGCTCGTTGAAATAGACGGCGGCAAAGCCCGCAAACACGACCAGAGTAATCACCTCTTGGATCGTCTTGAGCTCGGCCGGCGAATAGACCGCACTGCCGAGGCGGTTCGCCGGCACGGCGAAGCAATATTCGACGAAGGCGATGCCCCAGCTGATCAGCACCACGGTGACCAAAGGCACGGACTTGTATTTCAGGTGGCCGTACCACGCCAAGGTCATGAACAGGTTGGAGCAGATCAGCAGCAGGACCGGCAGCAGATAGGGCAGCAGCCCCGGCCTGAGAAAACCGGAAAGAAGGGTCATGGGAGCCTCGGCTGAAAATCAAGAGAGTCACGCGCAAGGCGGCCACCTCGCAAGGCGGTCGCGCTTCGCTTTGCGTTTTAGCGGGAGAGAGTCTTTGGCGAATGCAAAAAGAAGGGCCGGCGCTTTCGAGCCGGCCCTCTTTGTCGATCTAGTCGGCGTCCCGGCCTAGTCGTCGTCGTCTCTCGCCCAGGACGGCCGGTACGGCAGCGGGGTCGGGCTCGGACTCGGGCTCGGACTCCCGCCTGGCGGCATCGATGGACGCGGCGAGCCGAAACCGGGCGAACCGCCCATCGGACTCGCCGGACGCGGCGGCGTGCTCGCCATGCCGCCCGACGGCGGAGCCATCGGCCGGGGCGCGGGCGGCGCCATTGGCGGAGCCGGTCTCACCGGCGCCGCGGCCATGGGCCTAGGCGCGGGCGCGGCCGGCTTGGCCACGACGGCGGCCTGCGGCTTCGCCGCTACGGGCTTCCGCTTCGCTGCCGGCTTGGACTTTGCCACCGCCGACTTGGCGGCCGGTTTGCGAGCCGGCGCTTTTCGAGCAGGCTTCTTCGCCGCCGGTTTACGCGCCGTCTTTCGCGCAGACTTCTTCGCCGCCGGCTTACGGGCGGTGGTCTTCCGCGCAGTCTTGCGGGCCGTCTTCCTGGCCGCCGGACGCCTGGTCGCAGTCTTCTTCCGCGCGGTCGACTTCCGAGCGGTCTTGCGAGCCGTCGTCTTACGAGCAGCCTTCTTCGCAGCAGGCCGCCTTGCGGTGGTCTTGCGAGCACTCGTCTTGCGCGCGGTGGTCTTCCGGGCGGCTGCAGTGCGGCGCGCCGGGCTCTTACGAGCAGTCTTCTTACTCGTCGTGCGTTTCTTCCCAGTTGTTCTCGTCGCCATAGCTTTGCTCCGATTCTGTTTTGATGACGCCATCTACCCGTTCAACAGGACGCGTACATCGAATCACGCTTCACTTGGTCCAGGCTTGCCGTCCCACATGGCAAGTCAATTATTTTTTTTGAGTATAAGCTGATCGCAGCAGAAAATGGCAATTTGGCGGGCACTCTTCGCGGAACTTCAACAACCAATTCTTTCCAAGCGCACCACGATGTGCCGGAAATTGTGCATCCGCTGCACAAAAACGAATCGCCTCGTTAAATACAAAAGCGTGCGCGCCGACGCGCAGCACCCGCATATCGGCCCGCGCGCAGGCGCTTGAGGGCATGTTGCAGTGCGGCCGTGAAGTTCGGAAAAGACTTTGAAGAGAAGAAAGTCGCGCACCGATGCGGACCGCGCGGCTCCTAGCGCAGGTCGTCGCTGACCGCCGCCATGATATCCTCGGTCTTCATCCGGCGACGGAAGTCGGGATCCACGAAGCGCGCTTTGACATGACCATCCTGGCCGACGATGAGAGTCGCCGGAATGGGCAGAAGCCACCCGCCATTTCCCTGGAACCGTTCGAGATCGATGCCGAACTGCTGGTACATGCCCTTGATCTTGTCACCAACCCAGAACACCAGGCCGAGCGAGAAGGCGTACATCAAGTCGACGTCAGTTAGCACGGAGAAGGGCAGACTGCGCTTGGCCTGCAGATCGCGCGCATACTGGCCGAGCTCGGGCGTGACGGACACCACGTCCGCACCGGCGGCGGCGATATAAGGATAAGCCCGCGCCAAGGCATGGAGCTCGAGGCCGCAATAGTCGCACCAAGGCCCACGATTGAAGCTGATCACCAGCGGGCCTCGCTTTAGATAGGACTCCAGGCCGACCAAGCGGCCCTCGCTATCGGCCAGTAAGAAGTCGGGCATCTTGTGGCCCACGGCCGGGACCAGCGTGCCGGCCCCGTTCTCCCGAATGCGCCCGACCAGATCGTCGTAGGTCGCCTCCAACTCGGGCAGAAGCTTGCGCGTTTCCCCCAGATAGAAGTCCAACCGCTCCGGCAGAGGTGCCTGAAGTGCGTCGGCCTGATGAAAGGCTTGGGTGAGCGCGTCTTCGCTTGTTGCTTGTTCACTCATGGGTCACCCGTAGTAGCGACCTTCCATCCCGCGAGCCAGTGCAAACCAGGCCGCAGCGGCCCAGCGCGGCCCTATCGTTTACGGATATCCTTTCCAGGGCCTAAACCCGGATCACCGCACGCCCCAAGCGAGCCGCGCCTTCTTTATTGGGACGGCGGCAGATTGGCGGACATCTGCTCCAACGCCTGATCGAAGGGCGAGACGGAGATGTGAGGATTTCCGGTGAAAGGGAAATCGAACGCCAGTCCAAGCAGGAGAGACAGCGCCACCAGCGCCGCAAGGGACGCGGTCATGAGAACCTGGGCTCCGAGATTGGACGATGCAAAGAACGCGGGATAGCCGAGGGTGATCGCACCGCCCACGATTAGCACGAACCACAGAATCCTGGGTACCGAACCGTTGGCGCTATCCAGACGCTCGGCGCGGCTATCGGTTATCACCGTCAGAAGCGTAAGAGCCCGCTGATAGAGGGCCAACTCTCGCCGCCCCTTGGGCTGTACGGCAAAGATGGCGGCGCTGAGCGTGTTCAGATCGTCGGCGACGGTGCTGCTCGCTTTGCCTGTTGCCATGGTTCGCCATTCGTCGTTCCGCACGGCTTTGACGTAGGTGAGCAGACTGCTTCTGATGTCTTCGCCGCCCTCCTCCGGGAGCGCAAACGTCACCCGGTACAGATCGCCGACCGCTTTTGCCTCGTTGCGCACGGCGGCCTCGGTGTCCCGGTACTCCTCCCACACCGCGATCACCACGAAGGCCAGAAGGACCGCATAAAAGACCCCGACCACGGCGAACTTAAAGCCTGCCACCTCGTTGTTGAGGCTCAAACGGCTGACGCCATAAGTATAGCGCGTGAGCAGCATGAGCCCCACGGAGAAGGTCTCCGCCAGGAGGACGATCATGAGCGCCATTGCCCAAAGGGGAATCTCATGCATTACGGGAAGCAAAGGCATCCTCCACGGCGGGCCTGGATGTCGGCCCCATCGTTGTAGCGGAAACCATCCCGATAGGAACGCCCCGTTCGCCGTCAATTTCGCCTAGAATCAGTCGATTCGCCAGGAAACGCCGATGACCAAGAAGAACCCGAAGCCGCCTGAGGCCCCGGCTCCGCCAGAGGGCCTGACCCGGGAGGAGAACAAGTCCGTCAAGGAGCGCAAACGGCTGCGCGCCGCGGTGGTCTACGAGATTATCCGGCATGAGGGTGAGGCGGAGCTTGCCCGTAAATTCACGGCGCTGTGGTGGTCGGCGCTGGCCGCCGGCATTTCCATCGGCTTCTCGGTGCTTTCGCAAGCTCTGCTCGAGGCGCGATTGCACGGCCTCCCCGGAGCCTCCGTCATCGCCGATCTCGGCTACTGCGTCGGCTTCCTCATCGTCATCCTCGCCCGCCAGCAACTCTTCACTGAGAACACGCTGACGGCCGTGCTACCCATCATGGTGCGCAAGGACTGGAGCGGCATCTGGGATGTCTTGCGCCTATGGGGGATCGTGCTCGGCGGAAACCTGGTGGGCTGCTTCCTGTTCGCCGCCTTCCTCGCTTATTCAGGGGCCTTTAGCCAGGAGACCCAATCGGCGATCACCGAAATCGGCAGGCACCTAATGGCCAACACCCCGAGCGAAATGTTCGTCAAGGGCATCATGGCCGGCTGGCTGATCGCGGCGCTGGTATGGATGTTGCCCTCGGCGGAAAGCACCGAGATCTTCATCATCACCCTGATCACCTACATTATAGCGCTCGGCGACTTCACCCACATCATCGCCGGCTCCGTGGAGGCGATCTATATGTGGTTGGTCGGTGAGGCGAGCCTTGGCCAAGTGGCCGGCGGCTTCTTCCTCCCCACCCTTCTCGGCAACGTGGCCGGCGGCACCGTGCTCTTCGCCGTCGTCAGCTACGCCCAGGTCCGCGAGGAGTTGGAAGGCTGAGCAAGCGGCGCACCCTCCGAGCTGAGGCTCCCTAGCCAAGACGCCAGCGTGCCGCCATAGTCCGGGTCATGCCCCAGCGCATTGCCAGGTCAGTCCGCCAGAGGGTCCGCCCGTGACCACGCCGCTTTGGGTTCTGCTGGCCTTCGTGGTCTGGACCATCCTGGTGCTCTTGGCCGGGGTCGGCATCCACCGCTGGAGCCTGATTCTGACTCGCCGGGCCGGGCCGGCCGACTTCCCCGGCGGCGTGGTCGAGGGGGCGCCAGCCTATCGCCGCGCCACCCGCGCCCACGCCAACTGCGTCGAGAATCTGCCGCTTTTTGCCGCCATAGCGCTCACCGCCGCAGTCGCCGGGATCGACACGCCCCGCTCGATCAGCTCGTCATCGTCTTTCTCATCGCGCGCGTCGGCCAGACCCTGACCCACATGCTATTTCTGGAGACTCACGTCACCGTGGGGATTCGTTTCAGTTTCTTCTTCGCCCAGGTCGGCGTCATGTTGTGGATGGCGGCGATCATCGCCGTGACGGCGGCGTTCGGCCTCAGCCCCTAGCCAAGGCCCTCCCCGCCGCCATATTCCGGCGATGTCTCATCGCGTGCCCAAGACCTTCGGCTCCCGGGCCGAACCGCGCGCCGTCACCGGCGAAGCCAGCGGCTTGCCGCTCGGCGCCGACCGGCGCACGCCCGGCTTCGGGGATGCAGCGCAACCGCTGATCCAAAATCATCCCTTGGTGACCGGCGCGATTCCCGACTTCACCCCCCACCGACCGCCGCGCCCCGAGAAGTCCGAGGGCGGCATTCCGATCAGGCTCCAGACGGAACTCGAGCCGAAAGGCGACCAGCCGACCGCGATTGCCGAGCTTGTGGCCCAGGTCGATGCCCGTGAGCGCGATCAGGTACTGCTCGGCGTCACCGGCTCGGGCAAGACCTTCACCATGGCTAAGGTGATCGAACAGACGCAGCGTCCGGCCCTGATCCTCGCCCCCAACAAGACGCTGGCCGCCCAGCTCTACGGCGAGTTCAAGAGCTTCTTCCCCGACAATGCGGTCGAGTATTTCGTCTCCTATTACGACTACTACCAGCCGGAAGCGTATATCCCGCGCACCGACACCTATATCGAGAAGGATTCGTCGATCAACGAGCAGATCGACGCATGCGCCACGCCGCGACCCGGGCGCTGATCGAGCGCGACGACGTGATCATCGTGGCATCCGTGTCGTGCATCTACGGTATCGGCTCGGTCGAGACCTACACGGCCATGACCTTCAGCCTGAAGCGCGGCGACAAGGTCGAGCAGCGGCAATTGATGGCCGACCTCGTGGCTCTGCAATACCGCCGCAACGACGTGAACTTCGTGCGCGGTTCGTTCCGCGTGCGCGGCGATACCATCGAGCTGTGGCCGGCGCATTTGGACGACCGCGCCTGGCGCATCTCGCTGTTCGGTGATGAGATCGAGACGCTCGTCGAGTTCGATCCCCTGACCGGCGCCAAGACCGACGAGTTCAGCTCGGTCAAGATCTACGCCAACTCCCATTACGTGACGCCAAAGCCGACGCTGAAGCAGGCCATCCGCGGCATCAAGGAGGAGTTGAAAGCGCGGCTGACCGAGCTCAACGGCGCCATGCGCCTGATCGAAGCCCAGCGGCTCGAGCAGCGCACGCTGTTCGACCTGGAGATGATCGAGGCCACCGGCTCCTGCGCCGGCATCGAGAATTACTCGCGCTACCTCACCGGCCGCCGGGCCGCGACCCACCGCCGACCCTGTTCGAGTATCTTCCCGACAACGCGCTGGTCTTCGTCGACGAGAGCCATGTCACCGTGCCGCAAATCGGCGGCATGTTCCGCGGCGACTTCCGGCGCAAATCGACGCTCGCCGAATATGGCTTCCGCCTCCCCTCCTGCATGGACAACCGGCCCATGCGCTTCGAGGAATGGGACGCCATGCGGCCGCAGACCGTCTACGTGTCGGCGACGCCCAGCGCCTGGGAGCTGGAGCAGACCGGCGGCGTGTTCGCCGAACAGGTCATTCGCCCCACCGGCCTGGTCGATCCGCCGGTCGAGATTCGCCCGGCCACCACCCAGGTCGACGATCTCATCGACGAGACGCGCAAGGTCGTGGACCAGGGCTACCGCGTGCTGGTCACCACGCTCACCAAGCGCATGGCCGAGGACCTGACCGAGTATATGCACGAGCAGGGTATCCGCGTGCGCTACATGCATTCCGACGTGGAGACGCTGGAGCGCATCGAGATCATCCGCGATCTTCGGCTCGGCGCCTTCGACGTGCTGATCGGCATTAACCTGTTGCGCGAAGGGCTCGACATTCCCGAATGCGCCCTGGTCGCCATTCTCGACGCCGACAAGGAGGCTTCCTGCGTTCGGAGACGTCGCTGGTGCAGACGATCGGCCGCGCCGCGCGCAACGTGGACGGCCGCGTCATCCTCTATGCCGACGGCATCACCGGCTCCATGGAGCGCGCCATGGCCGAGACGACGCGCCGCCGCGAGAAGCAGACGGCGTGGAACGAGGCGAACGGCATCACGCCGGAAAGCATCAAGAAGAATATCGGCGACATACTCTCCAGCGTGTATGAGCGCGACCATGTGCTGGTCGATGCCGGCACCGGGTTCGCCGACGGCGAGCAGACGCCCTACGGGCACAATATCGAGAGCGTCATCGCCGACATGGAGAAGCGCATGCGCACCGCCGCCGCCGATCTCGAATTCGAGGAAGCGGCGCGGCTGCGCGACGAGGTCAAGCGACTACGGCAGATGGAGCTGGCCATCGCCAACGATCCGCTCGCGCGGCAAGGGGAACTGGAACGCAGCGCCGCCACGGTGGACCTGACGCGGCCCCACAAACCAAGCCTCGATGAGATGGGCCCGCATAACCGCGAAATGCCGCTCAAGCGCTCCCGTCCGCGCTCGAGCGCCGGCAAGCCCGGCACCCGCGCCTTCAAGGGCAAGAGCCGCTAACTTTAGCGTGTTTTCCTCTTTCGCGGCTACGTTCTGTCAACCCTGGCGTGTTTAGCCTCAGGAAGCGGAGTAGCGAAAGAGGCCGGGAATGACCGCTAAGACCACTTTGATCGACATCTACGACGCCTGGCGCGCGAAGGATTTCGATTGGCTCGGAACCTATCTGCCGGCCGATTTCCGTCATTCGATGAACATCCCGCCCGAGACGCTCCGTCTGGGAGGAACGCGGCACGGCAAAGGCGCCGCGCTCAACCGCCTCCGTGAAATCTTCGAGGCCTACGACACGAGGCAATTCGAGGTGAAGACGCTGATCGTTAAGGCGGACCGCGCCCGCGTCGAAGTCACCACGCGCTGCCTGCTCAGGGGAACCGGCGCGTGTCTGCACACGACGAAGACCCATATTTGGCGGCTCGAAGACGGCTGGCCCGTGCAGCTTTCCGAATTCTACGACCTTGAAGAGTTCAAAGCCTTCATGAAGCAGGCATTGGCAGCCTGACCCGCGGCCGCCTCAGCCGCCATGCGCCGCCTGTTGGATGAAGGCAGGCCAGAACTTCCGCAGCTCCTCCGGAAACATGCCGGCGATCTTGATCGCCGCGCCACGGTCGATGTGCTTGGAAAGCACGTCGAGCACGGCAAGCGTCCCCTGCTCCACCTCGTCCGCGGAGGCGCGTGGCAACTCCCGGGCGATATGGGCGAGGAAGGCGTCTTCGTGGCGCTCTTTGGTCGGCTTGCCCGTCGGGTCCCAGCCTTCATAGAACAGGCCGCGCAGCAACATGGGCAGTTGCGCGCCGAGATGCGCGGCGCTCTCCGCGCCGATGCGATCGCGCAAAGCGTGCAGCACCGCGCGCAAGGTGGAATAGGCATGATGGCGGTCGTCGCTCTCCAGCCGCTCCATGATGGCCTTCAGCCAGAGATTGGACTCTTGAACGGTCTTGTCGAACGTATCGAGGCCGGTGCTCATAGGCTTACTCCTTTCGAGCAAGCCTATGGCGGGGCGATGGAGGCGCCTTGACCTCGGTCAACCCGTCCGCAGAGGAAAAATCGGCCCCTCCCGGCAGGCCTGGAGACGTGGCTATTTCTTCTTTTGACCGGTGCCCTTGGCGGCCTTGTCGCGCTGCTCGTTCGAGGCAAAGGGCGAAACGGACGCCGGCGGAAGCTTCTTCTTGTCTTGCTTCGGCTTCTTTTTCTCGCGATTGCTTTTCTGCTGACCTTTGGCCACATCAACCTCCCTGACCGAAAGCCACGGACGCCACGCGTCCAGTCAAGCCTCGGCCTCAAGCCAACCTTGTACCGCAAATGACGGCCCTCCGGGTCAAAGACTATGGGGAGGACTTCACGACCCTGAGGGACTTCGGCACTTCGCGGATCACCTCGCTCGCTGGCTTGTCAGTCCGCAATCCCAAAAACACCGGATGGCGCATCTCCCCGCCCGCCGTCCATTCGGTGAACTTGATCTCAGCCACGAGCTTCGGCTTGACCCAGGTGGTGTTGGCTTCGCTCGGCACCTTCTTGTCGATGGGCTTGGCCCGGGTAATCAGCGGCACCAACTTGGCGTAGATCTCGCGCAAGCTCTTCTCGCTGAAGCCAGCGCCCACCCGCCCCGCATATTTCCACCGCTTGCCATCGCGCACCGCGAGCAGCAGCGCGCCGAAACAGTTGCGCGAGCCGCGCGGTTTGGTGAAGCCGACGATCACTACCTCCTGCTCCTGGCTCGCCTTGACCTTGAGCCAATCGCGCGTGCGCTTGCCGGACAGGTACGGGCTGCTGGCGAGCTTGGCGATGACGCCTTCTTCTTGCGCGCGCTTGGCCTTGGTGAAGGCCTTGAGGCCGTCGCCCGTCACATGAGCGCTGTACAGCAGCAATGGGCTCTTCGGCAGGACCTTTTCCAGTGCTTCTTTCCGTCTCAACAGCGGCCACGCGCGCAGGTCCTGACCGTCGAGATAGAGCAGATCGAACACGCAATAGAGCAATCGGGCGGACTCGCGTCCGGCGTTCTGCAACAGCTGGAACCGGGAACGGCCATGGGCGTCGAGCGCCACGACCTCGCCGTCGAGCACGGCTTCCTTCTTGATGGCGGCAAGCGCCTCGCAGATCGCCGGATATTTCTTCGAGATGTCGTTGCCGTTGCGGGAATAGAGCGCGGCCTGACCTGGCGCGGCGACGGCGACAGCACGGAATCCGTCCCACTTCGTCTCGAAGATCCAGTCGGGATCGTCGAACGGCTTGTCGGTAAGCGTCGCCAGCATGGGATGGAGATCGTAGGTCATTTTTGTCGCCTAGGAGTTCCCCGGGTACCCGCGACGCTAGCACAGTCCTTGCCCTGGTCGCATCGACGCCAGCGAAGTTCCAAGTTTCGTGGTAGCCTGATGGGGAATCGAGGCTCGGGGCAGCGATGAATAAGTCCGATACCATTATCACCGACATCTACGATGCTTGGCGTATGCAGGACTTGGAATGACTCGGCTCCTACCTTCCGGACGATTTCTGTCATGCCGTGCTGTTTTCAACCCAGCTTGATGCCCGCGCGGGCGAGTGCCGCGGCAAGCCGAAGGTCCTCGAAGCTGGCGCGGCTATATGGAACTCTGTATGACGTCGACTGCATTGACGCGTTCGCCGCGGAGGTCCGCGCCCGAGCCTAGACTGGACCCATGTCTAGCGACCTCCTGAGCTATAATCAGGCCATGCCGCGCCTCTCTGTTTTTTTTACCATTCTGCTCATCCCTTTCGTCGCCGTTGCGATCCAGCTAGACGACGGCACATTCTTGTTTGATGAGGAAACGCCTATGCCGCCGCGCGTGATGGCGACGCAGAACTGCCGGCGACGACGAAGATCTTTGGCAGTCGCAGACCGTTCGCTGGCGGCTTCATTTTCACGATCAGGTGCGCAAGCAACAACGAGAACTTCAACGAGACACTCGTCTTCGCGGCAGACGCGCAAGGCAAAGACGCGCGGCTCCTGCTCTTCCCAGGTCCGGAAGGACGCCGTAACGGTTTCGAGGATGTGCTTTCGAATATCCGCTGGCACCCCGACAAGAACGAAATCGGTGAACTCGCGGTCGACAGTGATCCCGACTCGCGGCCAACCCCAAATGTCTGCCGCAGCGAAGGACAGTGGCGGCTCGAAGGCCAACCGCCTGAGCCCAAGCTCGTGTTCTGGCGCGAGACGGCTGATTGCAGGGGCAAGACCGGATGGACAGTTACGCTCGGAAGGCGGTAAGGCGCAGCATCTCAGGCCGGGAGGTGCAAGCGTCGGCCCAAATGCAATTCGGGCGCCCACTCTTGCGAGAGGACGCCCGAACCGGGGGGCGTAGGCTGGCCGCTCTGCGGCCACGCACGCATCGGATGATCCGTTTAGCGGCTCATCGTAGTGGCGTAGGGGTTCTCGAAGGTCTGCGCCGCGGCAGGGGCGGCAAGGCGCAACGACGAGAGCGGCGGCGATGAGAAGGTTCTTCATGGGGGTTATCCTTTCAGGGGTGTGGTATCAGGGGTGATGACGATCCGTTTAGCGGCTCATCGTGGTGGCATAGGGGTTGGAGAAATTCTCGGCCATGGCGGGCGCGGCGAAGGCGACAACCAGGGTCACGGCGATCAAGAGCTGCTTCATTTTTAGTCTCCGTTGTGTTGTTGGCCTTTGCGGGTTTCACGACGCCCCGAAGCGGATGGCCATAGTGTCCGTCGGAACACCCCCAAGGTAGGGACGGACACCCCTGCTTGCCCAATACCTTGTCGCTATCGAATGCGTGCATCTGCTGCACGGAATAGCGTTCGGCTATGGACTCGGAAGCCAACCGGCATTTCCGTCCGTGGCGGCTTCCGGCGATCCTCATGATTATCGACGCGGCCATTTCCTTCGGCCGACGCCATCAGCCAAAGGAGCAAGACGGACATGTTTCAAGCGAGCGAAAGAAGCGGTCACGGCCGCGGCCTTCTCACCGCCGGCGTCCTTGCCGGCCTCATGCTTGGTGCGAGCCTGATCGCGACCGGCGCATCGGCGGGCGAGTGCCCCGCCGGTCAGACAAAGCCCAACGCGCGCGAAGCGGCCGATGTCGGCCATGACGGCACGACCGACACGGTCATTGCCACGCTCGACGTGGACAAGGAGCAAGGCATCAAGGGCCGCAATTTCCGCATGCGCCGCCTCGTCATCGAGCCGGGCGGCACCGTACCCTGGCACAGCCACGCCGAACGCCCCGCGATCATCTACATCGTCGAGGGCACCGTCGAGGAATACGCCAGCAACTGCGCCGCCCCCATCGTGCACAAGGCGGGCGACGTCACCGCCGAGACCAAGGACATTTCCCATTGGTGGAAGAACACCGGCGACGAGACCGTGGTGCTGATTTCCGCCGACCTGCCGAAGATGTAAGATTCCTCCCCCCTGGATGTGGCGCCTGCCTCCCCCCGGAAGGCGTCACATCCCTCCTTTTCCGCCGAGGAGACCGGCAGACATGACCGAAGCGCCGGCCGACGCTGTGCCGAGCGGGATGCCGCGCAGCGGTGCGGCGCTCCTGCGCTTCGTCATCATCGCCGTGACGGCCTTTCTCACGCTCGTCGATCTTTTCGCGACGCAAGCGATCCTTCCCGAGCTCACGCACCATTACGGCGTCTCGCCTGCCGCTATGGGCACCGCCGTCAACGCCAGCACTTTGGGCATGGCCATTGCCGGCCTCTCGGTCGCCTATTTCAGCAACGCCATCGACCGGCGCTTGGGTATTTTACTCAGCCTAGCGCTCCTCGCCATTCCGACGGCGCTGCTGGCGCATGCGCCGGATCTCTGGACCTTCACCGCGCTCCGCGTCGTGCAGGGCCTGTGCATGGCGGCGGCCTTTACCCTCACCCTGGCTTATCTCGGCGAGCATTACAGCGCCGCGGACTCTGCCACCGCGTTCGCCGCCTACATCACCGGCAACGTGGCGAGCAATCTGATCGGCCGCTTCCTCGCTGCCGGCGTGACCGATCATTTCGGGCTCGTCTCGAACTTCTATTTCTTCACCGCGCTCAATCTGCTCGGCGCAGTCCTCGTGTTCTTCACCGTCGAGAAGACAACGCCAATGAAAGTGATGCACGAAACGCCGCGCTCCCCATTCGCCGCCTGGATCGAGCACCTCAAGAATCCGGCATTGCGCGCCAGCTTCGCCATCGGCTTTTGTATCCTGTTCGCCTTCATCGGCACGTTCACCTATGTCAACTTCGTTCTGGTCGAGCCGCCCCTCGGTGTCGGCATGATGACGTTGGGCCTCATCTATTTTGTCTTCGTGCCCTCGATCCTCACCACGCCGCTAGCCGGCCACGCCGTGAAGCGTTTCGGCACGCGGGCCACTTTCTGGGCGTCGCTCGTGGTGGCGGGTGTCGGTCTGCCGCTGCTGATCCTGCCCAACTTAATTGCGGTGCTCGTCGGCATGGTGCTGGTCGGCGTCGGCACCTTCTTCGCGCAAGCCTGCGCCACCGGCTTCGTCGGCAGCGCGGCGACCTCCGACCGCGGCTCGGCGAGCGGGCTTTATCTGGCAAGCTATTTCTTCGGCGGCCTCATCGGCAGCGCGGTGCTCGGCGTCGTCTTCGACATGTTCGGCTGGACCGCTTGCGTCATCGGCATCGGCCTCTCGCTCATCGTCGCCGGCCTGCTGGCGATCTCGCTTCGAACGCCGCTCTCACCGGAAGCCTGACCTGGGTCAGTTTCGACGCGCAAGGTGCATTTGATCTAACGCAAAGTCGATCCAGCGGATCGGCTCCACGCTCGACCTGGGCCGAGGCTGTCGCTTGTATGCGTGTCTTCCACCTCGCCCCGGCGGCCCGATCGACTCGGGCGAACGTGACGATCAAGGCCGCCGCACGGTTGCATTTGCCTACCCCCCTTACCCAGGTGGGCAACCCATCGAAAGAGAAGCTCGGCCTTTCGCCGGGCTTCTTTTTTGCGCCTGTGCGCCGGCGCGCCGCGGCCCGTTCTAAAATGGTCCGCGCATTAACCATTTTCTAAGCGGATCAGAGTGAGATGGGTGACGTACTCGAGTGTGGAGTACTCAGTAGCGTAAAGGGAATCAGTTATGCGCACCATCCTTGCTCTTGCGGTCATCACCGCGACCATCGCCCTTGGCGGGTGTTTCCATCACGGCCAGCAGACTTACGTCACGGAACTGCCGCCGGCACCCGTTCCTTACAAATAAGTCTTCCAGCCCGGTTCGGCCGTCATGGCCCATAAGGGTCGGCTTCGGATTGGAAGACGAGAGTTCTGCGTAAGAAGCCCGGCCGACCCGCCGGGCTTTTTTTTTAACGCCTGTAAACACCTCGGGCGGAACCATGACCTTTCGGCCGCGTTTCTAAGGCAATCCCGCTCCAACCAAATGGCTATTTGGCCGGGAGAACCTGAAAGCGGCGCGCTTGAGACCGGCGCGCGAGGATGGTGAGATGCCTTCGAACCGAAATCGCCCCGAGCAGGATCGGCTGAAGCTCCCCGCGTCGAGCTGGTGGATCCCGTCACTGACGTTTTTCGTCGCCCTGCTGGCGGTGGTCACCGCCTTCGCCTAGGGCCGGCGAGACCGGCTTCAGAACGCACCATTGGTGCAGACGTTCACCCAAACCCAGAGCAGTGCCGCCGCGCCGACGCCGCCCATGGCGACGAAGGCGTTGAGCCATCCGCGCTTGCGTAGCGCGCCGTGGATATCGTTGGGATCATTGGCCCGCACCCAGAACATGTCCAGCGACAGCACGACCAGCAGGAAGCCGAAGGCCGCCGCTAGAAGCTGTATCGCCGAGATGCTGGTGCAGGTGTCCATCGTCCGCGCCCCTATTCGGCTGCGAGCTTGCGCCCGTCCTGCCCCGGCGCGCCATGCCCCGGCCCGTCATGTCCCATTGTTTCCGGCGCCTGGCCCGGCTCGAACGCGGTGGCCGGCTCCGCGCCCGGCGCGGGTTCATGCAGGATGACGCCCTCGAGCGCATCGAACTCGCCGAGCCAGGCTTGCGCCTCCAAGGCGCGGCACGTGTCGGCATAGCCTGCCTGCCACCGCGCGCGAATGCCGGCGGGCGAGAAGTCGATGTCCTTAATGTGACTTTCATTGTCGAGACGTGGCGCCAGCAACCGCACCACATGCATACGCGTGCGGCAGGCATATCCGGCGAGCTCCCTCACCTTGGGATCGAGCTGCGCGTCGTCCGGCACATATTTCAGAAGCTCGGTGATGACATGGCGCAAGCGATGCGCCTCGCGCTGGCGGACAATATGGTTGGCGATCCGGCTCGAATATTGGATGTCCTTGTGGCGGTGCAGCGTGTCCCAGATGGTCGACGGCTCGGGCCCGGTGGGATTCCACAGATGCACGGCGAAGATCAAACCGTTGCGCCGCGGATTGTCCTCGAAGATGCGTTCCGCCGGAGTGTTGGACAGGATGCCGCCATCCCAATAGAGCTCGCCGTCGATGCGCACCGCCGGAAAGGCCGGTGGCAACGCGCCGGACGCCATGACGTGGCTGACGGTCAACGGCATGTCGCGGGAGTCGAAATAATGCATCACGCTGGTCCGCACATGCGCCGCCCCCACCGTAAGACGGACATCGCCCCGGTTGAGCAGATTGAAGTCGACCAGATCCTCCAGCGTCTTGCGTAACGGCGCAGTCGAGTAATAACCCGCATTGTCGGCACCGAGCGGCGTATGAGCGCCGAGAAAGGCGCGCGTGTGCGGCTCGAAGAATCCGGAGATGCCGGCGGTCATGGTCATCCAGGACGACAAGGCATCCGCCGCCCCGCCCCATGCGGGGAACGCGCCCCAATAATCGGCCGCCTCCACGCGATGCCAGAATTCCCTGAGCCGCGGCAGGCGCTGCTCGGGCTCGTTTCCGGCAATGATGCTGGCATTGATCGCGCCGATCGAGGTGCCCACCAGCCAGTCGGGCTCGATGCCCGCCTCGTGCAGCGCCTCGTAGACGCCGCCCTGATAGGCGCCGAGCGCGCCGCCTCCTTGCAGCACGACGACGACCTGGCCGTTATTGTCGTTGCGGATCTCATTGACCGCGTCGAGCGGTGACAGACGTTTGGCCGTGGTCATTGATGTTCCTCCCGGCTCACTGCCTTGTTGTCTCAGCCCTTAATGTGCCGTCCAGCCGCCATCGGCGGCAATCGTGGTGCCCGTGATCGACGCCGCCGCCTCCGACGTCAGAAACACGGCGATGCCGCCGAGCTCGTCGGTCGTGGCGAAGCGCTTATTGGGCTGCTGCGCCAGGAGCACGTTGCGGATGACCTCCTCGCGCGGGATGCCATGGGATTTCGCCTGGCCTTCGATCTGCGCTTCGACGAGCGGGGTATAGACGTAACCCGGGCAGATAGCGTTGCAGGTGATCCCCTGCTCCGCCGTCTCCAGCGCAGTCACCTTGGTCAGCCCGAGAACGCCGTGCTTGGCCGCCACATAGGCCGACTTGAAGGGCGAGCCCACCAATCCGTGGGCGGAGGCGATGTTGATGATGCGGCCCCAGCCTTTCTGCACCATGCCGGGCAGCGCCAGCCGCGTGGTGTGGAACGCAGAGCTGAGATTGATGGCGATGATGGCGTCCCATTTGGCGGGCGAAAACTCGGGTAGCGGCGCCACGTGCTGGATGCCGGCATTGTTCACGAGCACATCGACCGCGCCGAATTGGGTGAGCGCCATCTCCATCATCTCGGCGATCGAATCCGGCTTCGACATGTCCGCCCCGGAATAGGCAACAGGCACGCCCAGTTCGGCGATGCCGGCTTGCGCCGCCTCGATCTCCTCGGGCTTGCCGAAACCGTTGAGCACTACGGCCGAACCGGCGGCGGCAAGCGCCCGGGCAATGCCGAGGCCGATGCCACTGGTCGACCCGGTGACCAAGGAAACCTTGTCCTTGAGCGGCTGTGTCGCGACAGCCCCACGCTCTGCCATGGTGACGTTCATGAAACCGGCTCCCTTTCGGCTTTAGGCACACTCTATCGTGAGCAACATGATGCCGCGCCCGGGCACCAACGGAAAATGCCCATTCGCTACGGAGTCGATAGGGGCGCGCTATGGGCATCGCCGCCAGGAACACATGGAGAATCTATCCCCGGGGACAGCTCACGTCCGCTCAAATATGCGGGAAGAGCTTTCAAATCCCTCGACGGCAAAGATGCATCAAGCGTAAAAGCGGCTTTAGGCATGATGCGAACACGCCGCTGGGGACAATGACGGTCGACATGCTAAGACAAGTGAACGAACAGCGGCGGATTGGCGATGCTGCCGATGCGATTCTCCAACGGGTAGAGCAGGATTAGGCGGAGCGAGCTGCATGGAGATGCATCAGGTCCGCTATTTCCTCGCCGTGGCGCGAGCGCTGAACTTCACGCGCGCGGCGGAGGAGTGCAATGTCGCCCAGCCGTCTCTGACGCGGGCCATCCGTCAGCTCGAAGGCGAACTCGGCGGCGATCTCTTCCGGCGCGAGCGGCCCCATGCCCAACTGACCGAGCTCGGCGAGCGCATGCTGCCCCTCCTCAAGCAATGCTACGACAGCGCGCTCAGCGCCCGCTCGCTCGCCAGCGCCATCAAGAAGGGCGAGGTCGGCTCGCTTAGGCTCGCCTTGTCACGCTCCATCGATCCGGCGCTGGTCACCCCCCACGTCGTCGAGCTCGGCAAGCTGTTCAGCGGCCTGGAGCTGAAATTGTTGCGGGGCAGCAGCGCCGAGGTGCTCGAATATCTCAAGAGCGGCGAGGTCGAACTCGCCATTGCCGGCCCCGTGGACGAGGAATGGGACCGCCTGGACAGTTGGCCCCTGTTCACCGAATCCTTCCACCTCGCCGTCAGCAGCGACCATGCCCTGGCCAAGACCGCTGCCGTCGCGCTCGACGATCTGCGCCACGAGCGGCTGATGCTGCGCACCTATTGCGAGAGCACGGAAACCCTACTCGATCTCTTGCGCGGGCAAGAATTCGATGTCGGACGGTTCCACGAGGTGAGCGCCGAAGCGGATCTCCTGTCATTGCTGGAAGCGGGATTTGGCGTGGCCTTCGTACCGAATAGCGCTCCGAATCCGGCCACCTTGACGCGCATCTCCGTGGCCGGGGTCGATCTCGAGCGCACCATCTGCCTCTATGGCGTCGCCGGACGGCAACGCACCGCCGTCGCCTCATCGATGATGAAGATGCTGCGTGCTTACGACTGGACGCGGCTCGACGCCTAGGGCGCATCCCTCAGCGCCGCGACTAGATCCTCGATCGCCATACGCTTCCGGTAGTCCGGGTCGACGAAGCGCGCTGTGACGATCCCGTCGGTGCCGACGACAAAGGTGGCGGGAATCGGCAGCAGCCAGGTGTCGCTGCCTTGCGACGGGGCCACGTCCCAGCCCGCTTGGGTCATCAGCGCCTGCATCTCGGTGCCGACCCAGAACGCAAGACCCAGCGACATCGCGTAGCCGTTCTCGAAATCGGTGAGGATCGGAAAGCTGGCATCCGACTCCGCCTGGAGCCGCGCGGTGTAATGCTGGCGGTCCGGCATGATCGCGGCGATCTGGCCGCCGGCAGCGGCGATCTGGTCCTGCGCCTCGGCGAGCGCCCTGGTGTTGATCCGGCAATAGGGGCACCAATGCCCCCGATGGAAGGTAACCGCGACCGGCCCCCTTTCCAGAAGGTCTTCGAGGCTGACGAGGTGACCGTTCTCGTCGGGCAACACGAAGCTCGGCATCGGCTCGCCGGGCTTGGGCGCGTGCTCCCCCACTTCGAAATCGCGCAACCTTGCCACCAACGCATCGACGGAGTCTTGGAATACGGCGCCCATCGCCCGCACCTGATCGGCGAAGGCCTGAAGCCGGTCGGCCAGGGACGCATCCATGTCGCGCGACTGGATAAACGCGGCCTCGAGCAGTTCCGATAGCGGTCGGGCGGTCATACCCAACTCCAAATAAACAGCGGTGTGGCGGTCTTCGCGGCCCCGACGATCCCCGGTTTCCTACGTCTTATCCGGGCTTTCTCGATACCATCTGGCGCCACGTCTGGGTAGTCCTAGGCTTGTGCCCGCGCGGCCCGCAGGGCGGCGAGAAGATCCTCCACGGCCATGCGCTTGCGGTAGTCGGGGTCGATGAACCGCGCCACGACGCGGCCGTCTTGCGCAACCACGAAGGTCGCCGGGATCGGTAGAATCCAAGCCTCGTTGCCTTGATAACTCGGCAGATCCCGGCCCGAGCGAGCCATCAAATCCTGCACCTCCTCCCCCACCCAGATCGCCAGATTGATGGACAGCGCATAGCCGTTGTCCATGTCGGAGAGCACGGGGTAACGCAGGCCTGCGTCCGCCTTGAGGCGCGCGGCGAAATGCTCGCGCTCGGGAACGATGGCGACGATCGACGAACCGTCCGCGAGGATGGCGTCTTGAACCTCCGACAGCGTCCGCGTGTTGATCCGGCAAAAGGGACACCAATGGCCGCGATGAAAGGTGATCGCGGCGGGACCGCCGGCCAGGAGCGCATCGAGAGTGACGATACACCCGGTCTCGTCCGGCAGCGCGAACGGTGGCATGAGATCTCCCGGCCCCGGCGACAAGGCTCCGGCCTCGTGCGCCCGTAGCCGCTCCACCATGCGGTCGACGGCCTCTTGCGATTCCGGCCGTAGCGCGCGCGAAGCCTTGGCGAACGCATCGAGCCGCTCGCTCAAGGATGCATCCAGGTCACGACAGTAGACGAAGGCCTCTTCGACGGTGGCGAAAGCCGGTTGCTTCATTCACAGGGTCCCCCGGAGCCGGCGTCTCGAACCTGAGATCACGCTTCTTTCCACTTCAACAGACGATGGCCGAGTCCTCTACTCAAGACCTTGTGAGGAGATATGAGCCGCAATTGAACGCGAGGTCCAATAGCGTCCGGCTATGGTGTTTATCGGCCTTCGGTAGTTCCCCGCGAGGGCCTGCCGGACATAGCTTGCGTCATGGAAATCGCAGGATTTGGTCTCCGCGCGGGGCCATCAGGAGGGAGACGAGAGATGTCCATGCTCATCAATTCGCTGGAAGCCGGCCGGCGCCTCGCCGAACGTATTCCCTACAGCATCGTGGCGCTGGTGGCGCGGCTTGCCGCGGCCAGCGTGTTCTGGCGCTCGGGGCAAACCAAGGTCGAAGGCTTCCACATCACGGACAACACCTTCTTCCTCTTCGCCGAGGAGTATAAGGTCCCGCTCCTGCCCCCGGACCTCGCCGCCTACCTCACAACGTTCGCCGAGCACATCTTCTCGGTCGGCCTCATCGTCGGCTTAGCCTCGCGCCTCTCCGCGCTCGGCCTGATCTTGATGACGCTGGTGATCCAAGTCTTCATCTATCCCCAAGGCTGGCCGGAGCACATCCTCTGGTTCGCCGCGCTGCTGCTGATCTTGGCGCGCGGGCCCGGCGCCATCTCGCTCGACCATCTGATCTGGTCGCGCGCGGAAGGCGCGCCCGCCCCGGCGCGCTAGGCGCAACGGGAGGACCGGACAGAAGAAGCGTGCCGCTGCGTTAGCGGCCGCGCTGCAACTGCCTCAGCAGCTCATGACTGGGATAGAATCCGCGGGAAGCCCATACTTGATCTGCATGGCGCGAATGGCCTCGCGGGTGCCGGCGCCGATCACGCCGTCGATCTTGCCCACGTCGAACCCTTGCCGGGCGAGCAGTGTCTGCAACTGCTTGGTCTCCGCTGCGGTGAACGGTTCCGGGTTGCCACGATTGAGCGGCGGCGCCCCGGCGAGCCGCGTGGCGTAGTAGGCCGCGGTCGTCGAATAGACGAGCGAGTTGTTCCAATCGAGATAGACCGTCGTGAAGTTCGGATAAGCGAGGAACGCCGGCCCGTTGCGCCCCATGGGCAGGAGCAGCGACGCCTGCAGATTATCGGCCGGGATTGGCTTGCCGTTGCGGTAGGTCACGCCGTTCTGCGCCCAGAACGCGCGCGGCTTCCGGATGGTCACGTCGGCCTGGTCCCACGGCACGTTGCCCGAGACGCGAACCTCCTCGAGCCAAGGCTGACCGGGCTGCCACCCTTTCGACCGGAGATAGTTCGCCGCCGAGGCGAGCGAATCCGGCGCGCTGCGCACCAGGTCGCGATGCCCGTCACCGTCGAAATCGACGGCGTAGTTGTAATATGTCTTCGGCTGGAACTGGAACTGACCGACCTCGCCATGGGCAGGTCCGCGCATCTGTCCCGGCTGGAGATCGCCGCGGTCGATCACCTTCAGCGCGTACATCAGCTGTTCCCGGAACTCCTCGGGACGGCGGCAGTCATAGCTCAAGGTGGCGAGCGATTGGATGCTCGGCAGATTGCCCATCACCTTGCCGAAATCGGTCTCCAGCCCCCAATAGGCGACCATCACCGGTCCGGGCACGCCGTATTGCTGCTCGATCCTGTTGAACACCGAGGCGTATTTCCGGAGCATCGCCTTGCCGACCTGCAGGCGATTGTTCGACACCATGCGGCCCTGGAATGTCAGAAAATCCTGGGCAAAGACGCCCTGGCGCCGGTCGTGGGCAATGGCTGTCGGAAAATACGTGACGCCGTTGAGCGCCGAGGCGACCGTCTGAGGAGAGATGCCCTCGGCGATCGCTTGCTGCTTGAAGCCCTGCAGCCATTTGCCGAAACCAGCGGGGCCGGGACAAGCGGCAAGGGCGCTCGAAGCTGAACCGAACAGCACCGCCGCGCAGAGGCCAGCGCGCGCTGTCATAAGGGTGACGCGTGTCAGGGGGTGTCTAGCCATGCGCGTCACTGAACCCAGTCGGGAGGCTCCAGTCAAGCTAAGAGGTCGTCATGTTCACGGCCTAGGGGTCACCTTTCTGATAGGTGCCCATGAGCTCCGTCTGCGCCAGAATGTGACCGTCCATGGCCGATTCCAGCTCCGCCTTGGTCATCGCCCTTCCGGGAAGCACGGTATCCAGCGCATAGAGCTTGTGAAAATAGCGATGCCGCCCAATGGGCGGGCACGGCCCCCTGTAGCCCGTCTGCTTCCAGTCGTTGAGACCGTCCACAGCGCCTGGCGGCAACCCCGTGCTGCTCGCATTCTCCGGCAGAGCTCCGTCGCGGGAGGAAGATTGTAGGCGACCCAGTGCACCCAGACGCGCCTCGGCGCTTTGGGATCGGGAGCGTCGGGATCGTCGACAATGAGGGCCAAGCTTTTCGTTCCGCTCGGCACGCCGGCAATCGCCAGCGGCGGGGACACGTCCTCACCCTCACAGGTGTATTTTGAAGAAATCGTGCCGCCGGGCTCGAAGGCCGGCGATGTCAGCATGAGAGTCATGACGGCGCTCCCAGCCCAAGCAAACATGAGGGCGAGAAGGGCAACAAGCCCGAACACAGGCCGCCGAAGATTTGCCGATGTCGGCCCAACAACCATCGTCCCCCGCTTCCGAAACAGCGGGCGCGACTAGTCGGTGTGCGGCGGCAGCTCACCGATGCGAAGCCGCTCCATCAGCGCATTGATGCGCCGGGAAGCCTCGCGCTTCGTCAAGTCCTGCCGATATGCCCCCGGCTCCTCAACCTCTTCAGCCAGCGACTTGAGGTAGGACGCCTGCGCCCCGGTCATCGGCTCCCATGCGGGAGCCTCCGCCGGTGAAAGCTGTTGGCTTTCCTGGTGCTCAGGAGCTCTCTTCTTCTGTTGCATCGCAATAAATCCTGGACCGTCCTTGGTGTTTCCCTATGGGATTCTTTTTCTACACATGATTGTTACAGTAGGAATCGAAAAGGGCAAGGATTTGGCGCTCCTTGGCCAAGGTTTGGGCATGGCGATCTTCCGCTCAGCAAACAGGCGCTATTCGGCTGCCCTCACCCAACCCATCCAATGAGTCTTAGATCGGCTTTCCCGGGCCGCGCTTGATTCAGCGCAAATCCTCACGCCGGACTGCCGAGCCTGTGGGGCGCGCCGAATTCCCGGCGCATCGGGTGGAATCGGCCCCTTCAGTCCCCGCGACTTGTTGAAGCAGGCAACGCCAGATTCATTTTAACATGCTGTAAAGCATAGAGAAAAAAGTCTAAAACGCCTACAAATCGCCTTCCAATAAACGTCGGCCAGCCGATCTTTCGCCCCCTTTTCCCGTAGTTTATTGCACTGCACCAACGCGTGCGCGACCGATTCGAATCGTCATCGGTCCTCAAAAAAAACCTCCCAGAAAATTGGAAGTGTAAGGAGCACAACGCATGGTCAAAGTGCGAGCTAAAATGATGTCGGTGGGGCTTATGGGCGCTGCAATGATGCTGCCGCTGAATGCCGCCAAGGCAGACCAGGTTGGCCACGCCTCCTGGTATGCCCTGACATCCCAGACAGCCAGCGGGGAACGGATGAACCCGAATGAGCTGACCGCAGCGCATCGCTCGCTGCCGTTCGGCACCAAAGTCCTGGTGGAGAATCTCAGCAACGGCCGCTCCGTAGTCGTGCGAATCAATGACCGCGGTCCGTTTATCGGTGGCCGCGTGATCGACCTGTCCAAGGCCGCTGCCGCGCAGATCGGCATGATCGGTTCCGGCACCGCCAAGGTGCGGATCACCAAGGCCAGCGGCGGCTCTCTCGAGGCCCTGGGCAAGGCGACGTCCAAGTCTCGGCGCACCGCCAAGAACTAAGCCTGGGGGGTGGCCGGGCAGACCCGATCCACCCCTCAAGCAACTGAATTATAAGAACGATTGGCGCCTTCGGCGCCACCCACGAAGAACAAGAACGCCGGGCCAGCGCCCGGCGTTTGCCGTTGTAGTCTCGCCATCGCCACCGGCGGCGCGGTAGAGCCCCCTCTGATAGCGCCCGTCGCGAAGCCCCCGCCGCGCAAAAGATCGCCGCCACCTGTTGCACAGATGCGCTAGGCAGCCGAACCCAAAGTCTGCATAGTTGCCCAAACGGGCTTTCGGTAGCTGAATCGCTGGATCCTTATCGGGGACGTGGTGACGCAATCGTAACCAACAAAGTTCAGGATTCGCAGGGGCTTGGATGCCCCACCCCGATGGAGTCACGATCAGACATGGCCATGCTTCCCGCACTTCGCAAAGCCCTCCCCCGCGCGGCGATCGTCGCCGCCGCTCTTTTCGCCCTCGCCGCCGTCGACACGACCGAAGCGCAACAGCGCCGCGGCGATGGGAACGGCTATGGCAACGGAGCGTCCAGCAGCGACCGGGGCCGCACGCGCGGCGTCGGCGGAACGTCCTGGACCTTGAGCGACGTGTGGGGCGAGCCCAAGATGCCGCCGCCTGCCAACGATTTCGGGCCCGGTTTCGACTATCAGGGCGGCGGTTACAACTTGAACGGCGTCCCCAACCAGTCTCCCTATCCCAACTAATCCCGCGCGTTCATCCAACCTAGCGGGTTCGCGTCAAAGTAGATGGGTCTTGCACACAATAGCCTCGCGCTTTTACAGTGAGGCGCTTTGTGGGCAGACAGCGAACCAGGGTGGAGACTGGCCGCGTACTACGCTCCTTGGGAAGCAACGCGGTTTCTTTCCCCGTTTCCTAGACTTGCCTGATTTTCCGTGCGCGTCGCACGGACCATTTGGAGGGGAAAAGGAGCTTCCCAATGCGTCAGACCGGCACGGTCAAATTCTTCAATCATTCTCGGGGTTTCGGCTTCATCACGCCGGACGATGGCGGCAAGGATGTGTTTCTGCACATCTCCGCCTTGCAGAAGTCGGGACTTCCGGCGCCGGATGAGGGCGCGCGCATCTCATTCGAGACCGAACCAGATCGCCGCGGCAAAGGTCCTCAAGCGATCAACGTGCAGCTCGGCGAATAGCTCAGCTTCGCAAATCGAACATTTGCCCCGCTGCGGTAGTGGCGTCTTTTGACACCGCTATTGTCAGCGGGATTTTTTTGGCCTCGCCGCCGGCGAGAAATGATGGAGGGTTCACGCGTGTCAGACCGCGCGCTTGACGGCGTGCTCAATCGTCTTGCCGAGGGACGCAAGGGTGCTCTCGAACGATTGTTTGAGTTCCTCGCCATCCCGAGCATCTCGACCGACCCGGCTATCACGAAGCCTGCGTGCAAGCTGCGGAGTGGTCGGCGAACGCCTTACGCGAGATCGGCTTCACCGCCACCGTCGAGCCGACCGCCGGCAAGCCCATGGTCCTGGCGCATTGGCGCGATCCCGATGGCGGCGCGCGTCCGCGCGTTCTCTTCTACGGGCATTACGACGTGCAGCCGCCCGACCCGCTCGAGGCCTGGACCGCGTCACCCTTCGAACCGCAGCTCGTCGAGAATCCGCAACATGGCGAAGTCATCGTCGCGCGCGGCGCTTCCGATGACAAAGGCAGGTGATGACATTCATCGAGGCCTGCCGCGCTTGGCGCGATGCCCATGGCGCGCTTCCCGTCGACGTCACCGTGCTGCTCGAAGGCGAGGAGGAATCCGGAAGTCCGAGTCTGGCGCCGTTTCTCGCCACCCATGGTGAGGCCTTGCAGGCTGACATCGCCCTTGTCTGCGACACCGGCCAGTGGGATGCGGCCACCCCCGCCATCACCGCCTTCTTGCGCGGCCTCGCCTTCTCGGAGATCACCATCACCGGGCCGTCGCGCGACTTGCATTCGGGGATCTATGGCGGCCCGGCGCGCAATCCCATCCGCGTTCTCGCCGAGATCGTGACAGCGCTCCATGACGCGCAAGGCCGCGTCACCATCCCGGGCTTCTATGACGATGTACAAGACCCTTCGGCCGAGCAGATTTCCGCGTGGCGGAAACTCGGATTCGACGACAAGAGCTTTCTCGGCGAGGTGGGTCTCAGCACACCGGCCGGCGAGACGGACAAGAGCATTCTCGAACAGCTCTGGTCGCGGCCGACGGTCGAGGTCAACGGCATCGTCGGCGGCTATACCGGGCCTGGTACCAAGACGGTGATCCCCGCCAAAGCCTCGGCCAAACTGTCCTTCCGCCTCGTCCCCAATCAAGATCCCGGCAAGATCCTCGACGGCCTGCACCGCTTCGTCGCGAGCCTGCTTCCCGCCGACGCCGGCGTCTCCTATGCCGGCGAAGGCGGATCGCCCGCGGTCGGCTTCGATGCCGAAGCGCCGGCCTTTCGCGCCGCCTCGCGCGCGCTCGCCAACGAATGGGGCAAGGCGCCGGTGATCGTCGGCTGCGGCGCGTCCATTCCCATCGTGGAATCGTTTCGCACGCTGCTTGGCATGGACGCACTCCTTGTCGGCTTCGCGCTGGAGGACGATCGCATTCACTCGCCCAACGAGAAATACAATCTGACCAGCTTCGAGAAGGGCGCGCGCAGTTGGGCGCGGATTCTCGCGAGCCTTGGAGACACCGATACCGATGTTTGATCTGCGCCGCACCGGCATGGTTCTCACGGCCGTCGCCTCGCTCATGTCCGGCAACGCCGCGGCCTATGACGACGACGGCTTGCACGCCTATCGTTACGCCGAACCCGGCAACTTCGATTACTATGTGCTGGTGCTCGGCTGGTCGCCCGCCTACTGCCTCAAGGAAGGCGATGCGCGCGGCGACCCGCAATGCGACACCAAACTATCGCACGACTTCGTTCTGCATGGACTGTGGCCGCAATACGCGAAAGGTTGGCCCGAGGATTGTTATCAGGGGGAGCGTCCATGGATCCCGTCGCAAGTGCTCGACGAGATGCGCCCCATCATGCCGAGCAAGGAGCTCATCATCCACGAATACAAAGCGCACGGCACCTGCACGGGGCTGTCGCCGGAGAAGTTCTACGACGCCGCACGCGCCGCCTACGACAAAGTGAGCGTACCGGCAGGCTTCGACGATCCCGAAACCCAGCGCTTTCTATCGCCCGATAACATTGAGGCTGAGTTCATCGCGGCCAATGCGTGGCTCAAGCCGGACATGATCGCGGTGACCTGCCGGCGCGGGAACCTCTTCGACATCCGGCTCTGCTTCGATCGCGACCTTAGTCCGCGCGCATGCGGCGCGAATGTCGATCAGCAGCGCCTCTGTCCGCTGAAGCGGATCACCGTGACGGTTCCCTAGAAGCGGTAGATCACCGAACCGCGGAACTGATTCATGTCCGGGTCGAATGTTGCCTTGCCACCAGGATAGTTGAGCGTCTCGGAGCCGAAATCGGTGAACTGATAGTCGAACCGCGCGCTCCAATTCGGATTGAGCGCGACCTCGGCACCGGCGCCGGCGCTCCAGCCGAAGAAGGTCGTCTCGCGGAAGGCGCCGCCGGGCCCGGAGATCGCGAGGTCGGCATCGGCCCATGCACCGCCAAAGGTGCCGAACAGCAGGATGTTCGGCCGGATAGCGTAACCGGCGCGAAGGCGCACATCCCCCATCGTGTCGATGCTGGTGTCAGCCTTGTTCAGACCTCCATTGAAATGACGGCTTCCGGTGATGTCGGCGGCCAGGAAATCGCCCTCGACGCCGAGCACGAAAGGACCGCTCTGGAAGCTGTAGCCGCCGATCCGCGCCGCCGAGCACGCCGCTCGAGGAGACGGAGCCGTTCGCCGGCTCGAGATCGTAGCTCACCGAGGCGCCACCGATGGTGCCGCCGAGATACCAGCCTTCGAAGATGTCCTGGGGCGGAATAGGCGCCGCGTCGTAGATCGGCGGCGTATCGTAGAGATCGGCACTGAATGCTGGGGTTGAGGCCGTGGCGCCGGCCGTTAACACGGCGGCAACAGCCGCCACCTGGTACAATCGCCTACGCATGACAGACTCCCTCACGATTGGAGGCTCGGTCCGTCCGCCGCGCAGCACGGGAGAATCGTGCTGGACCAAGCGCTCACGGCCCCAGGGTAGTGCCCCACCCTTACCGACTGTTAACAACGAACCGGGGCAAAAACGGGCAAGGTAAGCGGCAGGTTAATGACGATCCCAAGGCGGGATTGGTACCTGAGCGAAGCCCTTCAGCTGGCGCGGAACAGGGCCACGCAGCCATGCCTGTCGATCTCGACGGTGTCGAAACGCGCTTTGAGTCCCTGGGTCAGGGTCTCGATGTCGTCCTCGCGGTTATCGAACACGCCTTTGGCGTTATAGATGTCGAGCAACGCCCGCGCCGGCGCGTTGACCGGCACGCCACGGCCGAGAATCGTGGCCCCGAACAGCACCGCCCCTTCGGCCATTAGGGGCCGGAGATGGTCGAGCACCACGAGCTTGTCTCCCAGGGCGCCCGGCAGGCAATGCAGCACATAGGTGAGGCCGACCGAGTCGAAGGACCCGCCTGCGATGGGCTCGAGGGTAGCCAAGAGATTCGCCTGGCGGAGCGCCGGCTTGAAACGGACGAGCCGCCGGGCGGCACGTTCCAGGCAGTGCTCGTTGATGTCGAGCAGGACCAAGCGGTCGAAATCGATACCCGCGCGGTCGAGAAACAGACCCGTTCCGGGCCCCGCTTCGAGATGATTGGCCGAGAGATTGGCCGCGTAGAGCTCAAGCAGCCGTTTCGTCGGACATCGCCAGGCGAATCGGTTGGACAGCCCATGCACCACGACGTCGTAGAAGGCGAGCGCCAAGGGCGTATACACCGCATGCGCCCGGGCGATGGCGTCGGGGTCGGCCGCGCGACTGGCCCGATATGCGAGATCCTCAGCCATTGTCTGCATCCGGCACCAAAAAAAGGGCGCCGAAACGGCGCCCTTTTAGGTGGGAAGTGCTTTTGGGGAAGTTATTAGGCCTTAGAAGGAGGCCGAAATGGTTCCCACAACACGTGCGTCGCAGTTGGGTCCGCCACAAGTGGCGTCGCCAATATCGGTGTCCCAGTAGCGGATGTCGGCTGACCAGTTCTCCATGAAGCCGAGGGTCAGGCCGGCGTTCCAGTAAGTGTAGTCCACGCCTTGATCAACCCACTGCCAGCCAACGAGGCCGCTGACGCTAGGCGTGAAGAAGTTGAAGAGTTTGTTGCTGAAGGCATACTCGCCCGACAGTTCCAGAGCGTCGGCATCGCCGGTCTCACCGAAGAATTCCGGCGACCAGTAGTTGCTCACGCCGACGGTGAAGGCCTCACCGAACGTGTAGGACGCAGCGGTCTTGAATTCCCAATAGTCGAACTCTCCACCCGGGTCATAGGCACCAGGGTAGGTATAGTAGAGAGCGCCGAAGTCGAAGCTGATGCCCTTCCACTCCGGCGTGATGCCGGCGTAGTAGTCGATTTCGAGATTGGCGATGTCTTGGCCGAACGGACCGCCGCCGAAGTCGACGTTGGAGCCCCACATACCGGCATAGAAGATGCCATAGCTCGCATCGATCGAAGCCTGCACCGCCGGGTTCTGCATCGTCTGCGAGATACCACGGAACACGTAGTCAGTCGTGAACGTGGCGGAGCCGCCAAGCGTGAGCTCTTCGGCCTGTGCCGGCAGTGCCAGACCGCCGATAAGAGCCGCGCTCAAAATCCCAAGTTTCAAAGTCCCCACTTCCCGAGCCATTGTCCAGTCTCCTGCTTTTTTCGCCTGTCCCTGCGATATGATTTCGTTATGTGGGGATGTGCTTCTGCCTGCGTGACCGCAGTGCAACGTCCCCCGTTCCATTGACAATAGTCAGAGGCCCCCTTGAAGCAATGAAAAAGCAAGGCTTTCTAAAAACATCTCGGCCTGTGTGACTATTCTGCAATGGTCCAAGCACTTTGATGCCACATTGGGCTCATAGGGCTCGTGGCGCTGCACAAATGCTCAATCAGATTGCACATTCGTAAGGCAAATGCCCAACGTCGAGGCGCGATCCAATCAGCGCGCGGTTTCATGGGCTTGGCCGTCTCGCCTTCTCACCTGTCTGCGCCGCCGCCTGCTGCGCCTTGTTCGGATTTAGACGGTCCCCTAGAGTGCCGTTTCGCCAGTGCGAGACGCTTGACAGTTCGATTCGACACCTTCCTCCAAGGCAGCCATGGCTCACGACAACACTGACGCGACCGTGCTGGTGACCGGCGCGGGGCGCCGCCTCGGCCGGGCCATTGCGCTCGATTTGGCGGCCCGTGGCTGGCGGGTCGGGGTCCATTTTCACGCCTCCACGGCGGCGGCGGCGGGCCTCGTCGACGAAATCGAGGCCATGGGCGGTCAGGCCGCGGCCCTGCAGGCCGATCTCGCCTGCCTCGATGACCTCCCGGCCCTGATCGAGGCCTGCGGCCAGGCGCTTGGGGTCCCCACCTGCCTCGTCAACAATGCCGCCTGCTTCGAGCGGGATTGCGCGGATTCGCTGGATGCCGAGAGCTGGCGGATGCATCTCGACATCAATCTGCGTGCGCCGGTGTTCTTGAGCCAGGCCTTCGCCAGGCAGACCCCCGACGGCGTCCCGGCCAATATCATCAACCTGCTTGACCAAAAGGTCCGGCGGCTCAATCCCGACTATTTCTCCTACACCATCGCCAAATCGGCCCTGTGGACCGCAACCCGGACCCTCGCCCAGGCCCTGGCGCCGAAAATCCGCGTCAACGCCATCGCGCCGGGGCCCGTCTTGCCGTCACGGGACCAAAGCGAGGCGGATTTCGCCGCCGAATGCCGCTCGACGCTCCTGAAGCGCGTGGTTTCGACCGATGACGTGACCGCCACGGTCCGCTTCCTATTGGAGACCCCCTCCATCACCGGCCAGATGATCGCCCTCGACGGGGGTCAACACCTGGCTTGGAACGGCGACTGACCGCCTTCGGCCCTTGAATGGTTTGGGGCTTAGACCTTACCTTCACTCAGGTATGGCGCATGCTTGCCCGGCATCGCGCGAAAGCCCTCATGATCCCATGCCATTAGAGAACCCCGACAGCGCCCCCTCGCTCCTTTCGCGCGCGAAAGACGCCTTACTCGGCCCGGAGACCGGCGCCACGGTGATCGCCCGATTCGCCAAGACCGCGCCCGCGGGCCCGGGCGTCTACCGCATGTTCAATGCCGAGGGCGAGGTGCTCTATGTAGGCAAGGCGCGGCACCTGAAGAAGCGCGTGCAGAGCTATGCCAGGGGCACCGGCCACAACAACCGCATCGGCCGGATGATCGCCGACACGGCGACCATGGAATTCGTCACCACGCGAACGGAGATTGAGGCTCTTCTTCTGGAGGCCAACCTCATCAAGCGATTGAAGCCCCGCTACAACGTGGTGCTTCGCGACGACAAGTCCTTCCCCTTCATCCTCATCGCCCGCGACCATCCGATCCCGCAGATCCTCAAGCACCGCGGCGCGCGCAACCGCAAGGGCGACTATTTCGGGCCCTTTGCCTCGGCCGGCGCGGTCGGCCGCACCGTCAACACGCTCCAGCGCGCCTTCCTGCTGCGCTCCTGCACGGACTCCTACTACGAGACGCGCACCCGGCCTTGCCTGCTGTTCCAGATCAAGCGCTGCAGCGCGCCCTGCACCGGCGAGATCTCCGAGAAGGACTACGGATTGCTGGTCGACGAGGCGCTCGGCTTCCTGCGCGGCGAGAGCGACGAGGTGAAGCACCGGCTGCACGCCCTGATGGACGAAGCGAGCGCACGCCAGGACTATGAGCGGGCGGCGAGCTTCCGCGACCGGCTGACGGCGCTGAGCCACATCCAGTCGCGCCAAGGCATCAATCCCCATACCCTGAAAGAAGCCGACGTCTTCGCCGCCCATCAGGATGCGGGGCAAACCTGCATCCAAGTGTTCTTCTTCCGCAGCGGCAACAACTGGGGCAATCGCGCTTATTACCCCCGTGCCGACAAAGCCCTTCCCGCCGAGGAGGTGCTGGAAGCCTTCATCGCCCAGTTCTACGACGACAAGCCGCCGCCGAAGCTCATCCTGCTGTCGCATGAGATCAAGGGCCGCCGGCTCCTGGCCGAAGCCTTGTCTCTGAAAGCCGACCGCAAGATCACCGTGACAACGCCCCACCGTGGCGAGAAGCGCGAGCTCGTCGACCATGCGCTGGTCACGGCCCGCGAGGCCCTGGCCCGCCGTCTCGCCGAATCCGCCTCGCAAGCGGCGATCTTCGCCCGTCTGGCCGACGCGCTCGATCTCGACGAGCCGCCCGCTCGCGTCGAGGTCTACGACAACAGCCATATCTCGGGCACCAACCCGGTGGGCGCCATGATCGTGGCCGGCCCCGAAGGCTTCATCAAAGCGCAGTATCGCAAGTTCAATATGAAGGGGGAGGATCTCGCCGCCGGCGACGATTACGCCATGATGCGCGAGATGCTGACCCGGCGTTTCAGCCGTCTGGTCAAGGCCAAGGACAAGGACCCGGCCAACGATACCGGATGGACGGCGCCGGATCTGGTGCTGATCGACGGCGGCCCGGGCCAATTGTCGGCGGCCCATGACGTGCTCGACGAGCTCGGCCTGTCGGAGCTCAAGATCGCCGCGGTCGCCAAGGGCCCTGACCGCAATGCGGGCCGCGAGCGCATCTATCTTAAGGGAAAAGAGCCTTTGCTGTTGGAACCGCGCGACCCTGTGCTTTATTGCATACAGACGCTTCGGGACGAGGCGCACCGGTTCGCCATCGGCGCCCATCGTGCGCGGCGCAAGAAGACGCTCACCGCCTCGCCGCTCGATGAGGTGGCCGGGATCGGGCCGTCACGCAAGCGCGCGCTGTTGCAGCATTTCGGCTCGGCCAAGGCCGTGAGCCGCGCCGGCATTGCCGATCTCGAAGGCGTTGGCGGTATCAGCGCGCAAATGGCCAAGGCGATCTATGATCACTTCCATGAGCGCGGCTAAGACGAGCGCAGCAATTGGAGTTGAAGGGTTGAGTTTGAAATGGCGCAACTAGGACTGGCAGAACGGGGTGCCCCCAAGGGCCGGTTCGGCAGTTTGCCGAACCTCCTCACCTATGGGCGCATCCTCGCCATCCCGGCGCTGGTCGCTTGCTTCTTCGTGAGCGCCGATTGGGGCCGCTGGCTCGCCATGTGGATCTTCATAGCCGCCGGCGTCAGCGACTTTCTCGACGGCTATCTCGCCCGCGCCTGGCAGCAGCAGAGCGCTATCGGCAAGATGCTCGACCCCATCGCCGACAAGCTCATCGTCGCCGCGAGCCTAATGATGCTCGCCGCCAACGGCACCATCGCCGGCTGGTCGCTTTGGGCCGGCATCATCATCCTGTGCCGCGAGATTCTCGTCTCGGGTTTGCGCGAGTTCCTCGGCACGCTCGCGGTGAGCGTGCCCGTGACCAAGCTCGCCAAATGGAAGACCGTGGTGCAGATGGTCGCCATCGGCTTTCTGCTGGCGGGCAGCGCCGGCGACAAGGTGTGGTCCTACACCACGCTGTTCGGCCTCACCCTATTGTGGATCGCCGCCGTGCTCACCCTTTACACTGGCTATGATTATCTGAGGCCACCTTCCGTCACGTCATGGCCGACGAGGAGTAAGCCATGCGGCTGCTCTATTTCGCCTGGGTCAAGGAGAAGACCGGCATCGCCGCCGAGGACGTGGCGTTGCCTGACGGCGTCGCCACGGTCGGCGAGCTCATCGCCTGGCTGAAGACACGAGGACCGGAATTCGCCCAAGCCTTCGACCGTGAAGAGGTGATCCGCGCGGCGATCGATCAGACCCATGCCCGTCACGACGCTGAGATCGGCGGCGCGCGCGAGATCGCCTTCTTCCCGCCGGTCACCGGAGGCTGACATGATCCGCGTCCAGACGCAGGACTTCGACGTCGGCACCGAGATCGCGGCCCTCAGAGCTGCGCGCACCGATATCGGCGCCATCGTGACCTTCACCGGCGCGGTGCGCGACCAAGATAACACCATCACCGAGATGACGCTCGAGCACTATCCCGGCATGACCGAGACCGAGCTCGAACGCATCGAACAGGAAGCGCATGCGCGCTGGCCTCTGCAAGCCACTCTCATCGTGCATCGCGTCGGCACACTGCAAGCGGGCGACAATATCGTGCTGGTCGTCACCGCCTCGGCCCATCGCGACGCTGCCTTCGACGCCGCCAAGTTCCTGATGGACTATCTCAAGACATCCGCCCCCTTTTGGAAGCGTGAGAGCGGGCCTGGCGGCGACCGCTGGGTGGAAGCCAAGGCGGACGACGAAGCCGCGGCGACGCTCTGGGCGCCGCGTAAAGACGCCGCCGAATAGCGTCACACAAAAAATCGCCATGAACTTTCGGCTACCGTCCTCGTTCTAGACGGTGTCCTCACAGCCATGCGGGTTCTTCAATGCTCAGCCATGCAAAGCGATGGAGCTCGCAAGTAACCGTCGGCATTCTGGCGATCGGGATTGCCGCAAGCCTGGCCGTCGCGCTCGGCTGGCTCGCCGTCCAGTTCACCGTGGACCTCGCCGGCACGTTCGAGGTCATCGCCGAGATCGTCGGCTGGATTCTTCTGCCGTTCCGCGTCTGACCCTTGCGGCTAGCGCCGGATGATCCGCGCGCCCGGCGGCAGCACCTTCAGGTAAGGCCCCCACACGCAGACATCGCCCCAGCTGCACAAGCCCCCGGCGCAGGTTCGTTTGTACTCGCAGGAGCGGCACTTGTAGCGGGGCTTGCAACCGGCACAGAGGGCGATCTCCTGGCAGTCGCGCCACACCTTCACCGGCGTGGCGATCGGTGCCGGGCTCACGGCGTCGCTCACGCCCCGGGGCGACCAGACGCCGGCCTCGCCATCAAGCGCCATGAAAGCGACGAGCCCGAAGACCACGGCGCCAAGGGCCAAGAGCCCCGCCAAGCCCGGAATAATGCGTGCGTATCGCAAGGAAGCCCCCTCCTCCGCGATGCCCCCATCGCGTGCAGCCCGAAAGCCAGCCGGCCAAGAGTGCCCTTTGATCGCCGCCGGATCAAGCGCGCAAGGATCTATCGCCGGACCACCGCCCCGTCGGGCGCGTGGCGGTGCTCCCAGCCCGCCCGCTCGAGCGCCGGCGTGTCGTCCTCCGCTTGCGGATAGCCGAGACACAGATGGCCGATGAAGATCCACTCCGGCGGCACCTCCAGGATCTCGGTCATGCGGGCCGGATCGAGGATCGATACCCAGCCGAGCCCGATTCCTTCGGCCCGGGCGGCGAGCCACAGCGTATGCACGGCGGTCACCACCGAGTAATCCAACGTCTCCGGCATGGTCAGGCGCCCGAGACCGGAGCCTTGCGCCGTGGCGCGGTCGGAGAACACGGCGATCTGCACCGGCGCCTCGTCCAACCCGGCGAGCTTGAGCCGGGCATAAAGCGCCGCCTTGTCGGCGTCCTGCTGCTGGAGCGCCTCCTTGTTGCAGGTCTCGAAGCACGCACGGATTGCGGCGCGGCGCCCCCCATCGTCCACCAGAACGAAGCGCCACGGCTCGGAGAGACCAACGGAGGGTGACAGGCAGGCTAAGCCGATCAGCCGCTCGACGGTTCCCTCGGGCAAAGGCTCGCGCTTGAAGCGGCGCACGTCGCGCCGCCAGCGCAACAGCTCGTAGAGCCGGGCGCGGGTCTCGGCATCGAAGCGCGGCGGCGTATGCGCGGTGCGCTCGCTCTCACGCTGCGCGAACTGTTCGCTTGAACGCTCCATGGCGCCCGAGATTAGCACGGATCGGAGCGCACGCTCGTCTTGCGTAACCCTGTGCCCCGCCAGCCCCCAACCTTATCCCCGCCTCGCCACACTGGAATATATTCCTATCTCGGATTGAATGAGCGAGGAGTGAGTGCGGGTGCGAGCGTCGGCGGCAAGTTGGCAGACCAGCCTTCGGTTGCGCCGCCTGCGCGCTCTTCTCTGGGGCAAGGTCGCCGAGGCCAAGCTCCGCGATCTCGATCGCGCCATCAAGGCCTTCGATCCCAATCAGCCCCGCGTGCCCGCTGGCAATCCCGATGGCGGCCAATGGACAGACGGGAGTGGCGATGGAGCATCATCAGGCGGAAGCGACGAAGATCGCGGCTCAAGTTCCAACCGCCAACCGAGCAATGTTGTACTCGCCTCCTTCACGCCTGGAAGCGACGACGAACCGCCAAGGGTTCCGAAAGAGAGACCGCTAACATCCCGTGCGCGCACGCGTGTCTACAAAGAGCTGGCGAGCTGGATTGCAAGAGGTGTGGTGAAGGAGGTGGTGGGAAGGCGGGTAACGGCCTTGCTCACGATTCTGGACGAAGCCGGCTGGCTCGAACCGGCCATCGACTCCATTCGGACGTTTGCCGATCCTCCCAAGAGCCTGGAGGAGTTGCAGCAGGATGTTTACACGCCCGCGCCAGGCTATGATGTGCATCATGTTGTCGAGCAGACTTCGGCTTTGAGAGACGGCTTTCCTCCGTCCAGGGTCAATGCACCCGAAAACCTGGTTCGCGTCCCGAGACTGAAGCATTGGATGGTCACGGGCTGGTATATGATCCCCAATGAGGATTACGGCTGGATGCCTCCACGCCAATATTTGCGGGGGAAGGCCTGGGAGGAGCGAGTAAGGGTCGGCCATGAAGCGCTGATGGAAGCCGGAGTGCTCAAGCCATGAGAGGACTCGACCTCAAAGCAATGGCCGTCGACCAGCTGGTCGAGCGCTTCATTGAGATATGTCTCGGCCAGGACGAGGCATTGCTCGATGACGATCTCGCGAAATTCCGCCGACTGTTCGAACAGATGCGAGCTGTTCTGGACGAGTTGAAGTCGCGCCCTGACGATCAGAGAACGGCCCTCATCGCGCTCTATGAGCATCCAAACATTCAAGTACGGCTCAAAGCGGCCAAGAACACACTCGCCGTTGCCCCGGCTGAAGCGCAGGAGGTCTTAGAGGCGATCAAAGCATCCCAATGGTATCCCCAAGCGATGGAAGCCGGGATGTGTCTTCGTAATCTGGAAAGTGGTCTTTTTGAACCGAGCTAGCGCCAGCGCAACAGCTCGTAATGCCGGGCGCAATTCGGAGGAGCATCTCCACGCACATATCTTCGTGGGAAAGACTGGTCGGAACGCGTGAGGGTTGGGCGTGGAGCCCTCATTGAGTTTGGAGTTCTGAAGCCATGAAGCAGATGCTATCGGACATGACCGTTGCCCAGTTGGTTGAGCGCTTCATGGCAATGGCGTTGGACCAGGACGACGCCCTCCTGGACGGGCGCCATGCAAAATACAATCGGCTGTACGATCAAATGGTGACATTGGAGACGGAGTTGCGGCTGCGCGCCGGCGATCAACGAGAGGGATTGCTGCCACTGCTACTGCACCCCAATGCACAGGTGCGACTGAAGGCAGCGATCGCGACCCTGACGGTAGCGCCTGAGCGCAGCGCGAAAGGCCCTTCAGAACATTTACTCTACTGCAAAGCCCGGCTTTTTCTCCGATGATCAAAAGTACGGTGGAATCGGATTCGATCCTGATGGCGACGTGGAGGCGCAGCTTCAGGAAATCGCCGATATGTTGTGCAAGAAGCTTGTAGAGGAGCGGCGGGACGGCCTTGTTACAACAGCCGAGAACGCGACCGCGCAACCTATCACAGAGTGACCCGCACCCCTACCCCGCAGCGGCGACGGCCTTCGCCGGGCGCACCAGCGCCGCGTAGTCGTCCATCAGATTGCGGGTGATGTCGCCGACGGTGAAGCTGTATTCGCCGATCGAGCCGACGGGCATGACCTCGGCGGCGGTGCCGGTGATGAAACACTCGGTGAAGCCCTCGAGCTCCTCGGGGAGAATCGCTTTCTCGATGACGGTCAGCCCGCGCTGCTTGGCGAGCCCGATAACCGTGCGCCGCGTGATGCCGTCCAGGAAGCAATCCGGCGTCGGTGTATAGATCACCCCGTCCTTGACGAAGAAGATATTGGCGCCGGTACATTCGGCGACCTGGCCGCGCCAGTCGAGCATCACCGCGTCGGCGAAGCCCTCGCGCTCGGCCCGATGCTTCTCGATGGTACAGATCATGTAGAGCCCCGCCGCCTTGGAGTGGACCGGCGCGGTGCGCGGATCAGGCCGGCGGTATTTGGCGAAGGTCAGCTTCAACCCTTTGTCGCGCGCGGCCGGATCGAAATACGAGCCCCAGTCCCACGCGGCGATGGCGACGTTGATCCTGGTCTTCTGCGCCGACACGCCCATCTGCTCGCTGCCGCGCCAGGCCAGCGGCCGGACATAGGCGTCGGAAAGCTTGTTGGCGCGCACCACGTCGCGCGCCGCCTTGTCCAGCTCGGCCACGGAATACGGCACCTCGAAGTCGAGAATCTCGGCGGATTTGTGCAGGCGCTGATTGTGCTCGGTGAGCTTGAAGATCTCGCCGTCATAGGCGCGCATGCCCTCGAACACGGCGCTGCCGTAGTGAAGCGCATGGGTCAGGAGATGGACGCGGGCATCGTTCCACGGGATCAGCTCACCGTTGAACCAGATAAAGCCGTCGCGCTGATCGTAGTCCATGAACTTTCCTCCAGGACGGGCCGTTCTTTGGCGCGGCCGCCGTCTCATAAACACCAGAACTGCCCCTCATACCACCCACCCGACGGCAATTGCGCGAGCGGGCCGCGAGGCGTATCAAGGACCAAATTAAGTCAACATGGCTGACATAAACCAGGCCAAAAAATATGTCAACATGACTGACCTAAATCCACCTCTGGCGCGCGGCAAGGCCGCGGACGCCAAGCACGGCGACGGCTCCCGGGCCGCCAAGGGCGGCGCTTTGCCTGAAGCCAAGCTACAGGAGTTCGCCGAGCTGCTGTTCTTCGCCTATCGCGACTTCACCGGCGACCCGGACGCGATCCTGGCGGATTTCGGCTTCGGGCGGGCCCATCACCGGGTGCTCCATTTCGTCAATCGCCACTCTGGCTTGCGCGTCGCCGACCTCTTGGAGATCCTGAACATCACCAAGCAGAGCCTGGGCCGCGTCCTCAAGCAGTTGATCGATCAGGGCTATATCATGCAGCAGGCCGGCGCCGCGGACCGCCGGGAGCGGCTCCTGTTCCCCACCGAGCGCGGCCGGGCCCTGGCCGAGCGGCTGGCGGCGCCGCAGATCGTGCGGCTCGCCGCGGCGCTGGAGGCCGCCGGGCCCGCGCCGAGACGGCGCTGCGCCTTTTTCTCGAAGCCATGATCAATGCCGAAGATCGGCCTAAAGTCTCCTCCATAATGTCCACGCCACCGGTTCAGCCGACCGCCGGCGGCAAGGGGGAGTGATCATGCCGACGCCGATCAAGGTCCATCGCGCCAGCGGCCCGGACGACAACGCGCCGCATATCCTCGTGGTGGACGACGACAGCCGCATCCGCGACCTGCTCGCCCGCTATCTTCACGACCACGGCTTCCGCGTCACCACCGCGGTCGATGCCGCCTCGGCCCGCGCCACCATGCGTAGCCTCTCCTTCGACCTTCTCATTCTCGACGTGATGATGCCGCAAGAGTCCGGCATCGACTTCGCCCGCGCGCTGCGCACCGAAAGCCAAGTGCCCATCCTCATGCTCACCGCCCGCGCCGAGCCCGAGCAGCGCATCGAGGGCCTTGAGACCGGCGTCGACGACTATCTCGCCAAGCCCTTCGATCCGCGCGAGCTGCTGTTGCGCGTGAGCAATGTGCTGCGGCGCGGCGCCTCGGCCCCCGCCACCGGCGAGGTCCGCATGGGCAGTTTCATCTTCCATGTGTCGCGCGGCGAGCTGAAGCGCGACGGCGAGAGCGTGCGCCTCACCGAGCGCGAGCGCGATCTGCTGCGCTATTTCGCCCAGCGTCCCGGCATGCCGGTGTCGCGGCACGAGCTCGCCAAGGATGCCGATAGCGGCGGCGAGCGCGCCGTCGATGTGCAGATCAACCGGCTCCGGCGCAAGATCGAGCATGACCCGGCCAACCCGGTCTATCTCCAGACCGTGCGCGGCAAGGGCTATATCCTGTATCCCGAATGATGGACGCCATCGCCGAAAGCGCCACCACCCCACTTGCCGCCGAGCCGCGCCGCCGACCGCTGGGGCGCCTCATGTCCGCCCTTGGCGACAAGATGCCGAAGGGTCTCTATGCGCGCGCCCTGATCATCATCATCGCGCCCATGGTGCTGTTGCAATCGGTGGTGACGTTCGTGTTCCTGGAACGGCATTGGCAGACGGTGACGCACCGCTTGTCGACGGTCACCGTGCAGAACATCTCCATGCTGATCGACGTTTACGAGGAGCTGCCGAAAGCCCAAAGCGTCGAAACACTGACGGCGCTGGCGGAAAAGAACTTGGGCTTGCGCGTCCGTTTCGCCAAAGGCGAGGACTTGCCGCTGGCGCGCTCCAAACCGTTCTTTGACCTCCTCGACTCGACACTATCCGATGAATTGAAACGGCAGATCGGCCGTCCCTTCTGGATCGACACGGTGGGGCGTTCCGAGTTCGTCGACATTCGCATCAAGCTCGACGACGCGGTGATGCATGTGCTCGCCAAGCGCAGCCAGACCTACGCATCAAACTCCCACATCTTCATCGTGTGGATGCTCGGCACGTCCTTCGTGCTGCTGACCGTGGCGATCCTGTTCCTGCGCAATCAGATCAAGCCCATCCTGCGCTTGGCTCACGCCGCCGAAAGCTTCGGCAAGGGCAGGCCACCGCCGGACGATCTCGCGCGCGCGGCGCGCGAGGTACGCCAGGCGGCTCATGCCTTCATCGAGATGCGCGACCGCATCGAGCGTCATGTGGAGCAACGCACCGTCATGCTCGCCGGCGTCAGCCACGATCTGCGGACCATCCTCACGCGCTTCCGTCTTCAGCTCGCCATGTTCGAGGAGAATGCGGAGCTCGATGCCATGCGCGCCGATGTCGACGAGATGCAAGCCATGCTCGAGGACTATATGGCTTTCGCCAAGGGCGATTCCGGCGAGGCCATCGGCCGCGTCGATATCGGCGAGATTCTGAGTGAGGTGCAGGCCCAAGCCCATGGCAACAAGACCATCCAGATCGCGGTGGATGGCGGCCCGCTCGTGGTACCGGTGCGCCGCCATGGCTTCAAGCGCGCGATCGCCAATCTGGTCAATAATGCCGCCCGCTTCGCCGAGCATGTGAATGTCAGCGCCGCCAAGCGAAATGGCTCCCTGACCGTCGAGGTGGAGGATGACGGGCCGGGCGTTCCGGAGGCCGAGCGGGAGAATGTGTTCCGGCCGTTCTACCGGGTCGACCATGCGCGCAATCAGGATTCCGGTTCGACGGGCCTGGGGCTCGCCATCGCCCGCGACATCGCCCGCATCCACGGCGGCGACATCACCCTCAGTCAATCCCGCTTAGGCGGATTGAAAGCCGTGCTAAAGGTACCCGTCTAAATTCTTTTGGAGATGCTTCCATGCAAAAGATTGCCGCCGGATTCGCCGCATTGTTGGCCGTAGCCGTAGCAGGACCCGCCCTGGGTCAATCCGTTCAGGACGAGATCCAAGACGAAGAGCAGCCCGGCTCGGAGTTCGAGCTGGAGGACACGGGCGGCAAGGTGGAGTTCGGCCGCAAGAGCAAGCTCGACGCAGAAGATGCCGCCGAGGAGGCCGAGGCCGATAGTGCGCCAATGGCGCTGGATGACGACGTCCCGCTCGATCCGTTGGACGACCCGGACAATCCGGACGACCCCGACCCCATCGACGAGGAGCTTCCCGGCGAAGGTCCCGAGAGTCTCTCCGGGCCGGACGACGAGGACCCGCTTCCTTACTAGGCGGCGATCCGATCAGACCGCCGGCGCCGGGCCCGTATCCGGCGGCGGGGTCGGTCGTGACGGCGCATCCGCGCCGCCCTTCCGCTTCCAGCCGCGCGGCACCAGACCGCATAACATGCCGCAAACCTGATCCATGTTGGCGAGCATGCGCTCGCCATTGCTCAGAGCCCGGTCGAGCGCCGCCATGGTGCGGTCTAGCGAGGGCGATGAATCTTCGAGCCAGACCTGGAAGACCTTGCCGTAGACCGTCGCCAGCCCCGCCACCCGCACCGCGGCGCGCGCGCCATCGAGCTTGGCGCCCGCCCCGGCCAGCATCCAATATTGCGAGGCGAGCGACGAGCAGGCGAGCAGCGAGGCCTCGCCCGGGCGGCAGCGCAAGTAGCACGCGATCCGCTTCAGCGCGGGCTTGTAGGGCGCCATCACCTCGAAGCGCATCATCATCAGATCGAATAGCCGGTCGCGCACGCTCTGATCGGCGCCGGCTTGCTTCGCCTTGGCCAGCACGTCGGCATCAACCTCCGCCTGGAAGGCGCGCAAGATATCGCTCTTGCAAGAAAACTCGGCCCTGAGGTCCGCGAGGTCGAGGCCCGCCTGCTTGGCGATATCGATCAAGCCGATCTCGCCCCAGTCGCGCTGTTGCGCCAACTCCAGCGCGGCGCGGACCGCTTTGCTGCGTTTGGAGAACTCATCGAACATGGCATGCTCCTTGGTTCCCCTAAAGATAAGCGCTCTTGGTGGCTATCTAAAGACGGGCCAAGCCCAGTTGTGACCCAAGCCCAGTTGTGACCTAGGACGACAGCTCGCGGGAGCGCTTGGCGGCGGCGGCCACGGCCTGGGTCAGCAGGTCCTTCAGCGCATCCTCGCCCATCAGGACATCGAGCGCGGCCGCCGTCGTGCCCTTCGGCGACGTCACGTTCTTGCGGAGTTGCGCGGGCTCCAGATCCGACCGGCGCAATAGCTCCCCAGCACCTGCCACGGTGGCACGGGCCAGCCGCTCGGCGAGCTCGTGCGGCAGCCCCGCGGCGATGCCCGCCTCCTCCAGACATTCGGCAAGCAGGAATACGTAAGCCGGCCCGCTGCCGGACACGGCCGTCACGGGATCGAGCAACGCCTCGTCCTCGACCCAAATCACCTCGCCCACCGCGGACATCAGTGCATCGCATTCGTTCTTTTGCTGCTGCGTGACATTGGCATTGGCGATGGCCACGGTCATGCCCTGGCCGACCGAGGCCGGCGTATTGGGCATGGCGCGCACAACGGCAACAGTCTCCGGCAGATAGCGCGACAAGCTCTGCAAGGTCCGGCCCGCGGCGATCGACAGAACCACGGTCTCATCACCGACCATCGGCTCGACTTCGGGCAGTAGCTTCTCCGCGACGTCCGGCTTCACGGCGATAAGGATGACGGCGGGGCGGCGACGGTAGCTCGGGCGCATCGCTTGCCACGATGCCGTGCGCTGCGGCGAATGCTGCCATCGTGTCCGACAGCGCGGGGTCTTGAATGAGACCGTGGCCGGGTCGAGGCCCTGCTGGAGCCATCCCTCAAGCAGCGCCCCGCCCATCTTGCCCGCGCCGACGAGGAGCAGCGGACCGGCGAGGCGGAGTGTCATGCGGTTCCTTGCGTCTCAAGCATGGTGGCGGCGAGCGCCTCTTCGGCCGACTTGCCCGCCCACAACACGAACTGGAAGGAGTCATAATAGCGCTCGCAGGCTTCCAGCGCTGCCTTTAACAGCCCTTCGCATTGGCCCGCATGGGTATGCGCGCCGGCGAGCAGAAGGCCGTTCCGGTAGAGAAGCATGCCGTCGTCGCGCCACAGGTCGAAATGGCCGAGCCAAAGTTGCTCGTTGATCTGCGCCATCAGCCGGTAGACCTCGGCCAGCCTGACCTTAGTGACCCTGAAATCGAAGGCGCATGCGAGATGGAGCGCCTCCAGATCCTCCCGCCAGGTCAGCGAGATATGATAGTCGCACCCGGTTCCAGCCACCGAGAGCGTCAGTTCGTCCGGCGCGCTGCGCTCGAAGCTCCAGTCGTGGATGGTTGCAATATGCTCGACCATGTCCACCGGGTTGGCGAATTGGTCGTAGTTCGTTTGTATCGAAGCCATGCGTGTCCTCTGGGGGCCTCAGCAGAGTTCCGCGCACGAGAAACACGCCGCGCCGCGAATCAGTAGATGAATCAGTTATATATCGCGGAGTCTGCGAGCACCAAGGCGGCCAGAGTCTGCACACGCGAATTGCTGTGGACGGCTTAAAAAAGCTGTGGATAGTTTTGGCTGCGGACTCGACTCCGAGCCTCGCGTCTTCGGGCCGCCTCCTGGGGGTCAGCTAGCCGGACTTCTTGTCCTTGCCCTTGGCACTTTTGACCTCGAGCGTGGCGACCCGCTCTTTAAGGAGTTCGTTCTCCTCGCGCGCTTTCTGCGCCATGGCCTTGACCGCTTCGAACTCTTCCCGCTGGACCACGTCGAGATCGCGCAACACGCGCTCGGCCTGCGCCCGAACGACGCCCTCGACCTCCTTGCGCACGCCGTCCGCCGCCCCCGCCGCATCGGTGAGGAGCTTGCCAAGCTCGTCGAAGAACCGCCCAGAGGTCTGCGTCATGTCGAGAAAATCCTTGGATCGCGTTCGAAGGCCTTTGAGGCCAAACTGTCATCTTCGCCGACTATGGGATGCCGCGATGCCGGAGGCAAGCCGCCGCTGGCTTCGGGCTTGAGTGCCTTGACAGTCCAGAGAGAGCGGTAAAGGGTCGCCCGGTTTTCGCGACCTGAGGCTTGATGCAACTCTTCGTCCTCCCCTACCCCGTCATCGATCCGGTGGCGATCGAGTTTGGCCCGGTGGCCATCCGCTGGTACGGCCTCGCCTATATGGCTGGCATTCTCTGCGGCTGGCTCTACGCCCGCCGTCTTGTGTCGCGCGCGGATCTCTGGGCCGGCAAGCCGCCCATGACCGTGAGCCAGGCCGACGACTTTCTGCTCTGGATCACCCTTGGCATCGTGCTCGGTGGACGCCTCGGCTTCGTGCTGTTCTACGAGCCAAGCTTCTTCTGGCAACACCCGGAGGAGATCCCCGCGGTATGGAACGGAGGCATGGCCTTCCACGGCGGGCTGCTCGGCGTCGCCATCGCCGTCTATATCTTCTCGCGGGTGAAAGGCATCAATCCGCTGTCTCTCGGCGACATTGCCTCCGCCGCCACGCCCTTCGGCCTGTTCTTCGGCCGCATTGCCAATTTCATCAATTCCGAGGTGGTGGGACGGGCGACCGACGTGCCGTGGGCGATGGTGTTCCCCGGCACCGACGGTCAGCCCCGGCATCCGAGCCAGCTCTACGAGGGCGCGCTCGAAGGCGTCGTGCTGTTCATCATCCTGCGCATCGCCACGCATTACTTCCATGCCTTGACCCGCCCCGGCACGGTGTTCGGCCTGTTCCTCGTGTTCTACGGCATCTTCCGCAGCTCGCTCGAATTCGTGCGCGAGCCGCATCCGGACCATCCCATGGATATCGGCTTCCTCACGCCCGGTATCGCCTACTCCATCCCCATGATCCTTATCGGTGCTTGGCTGATCTGGCGCGCAAGGCAGAAGCCAGCCCTGGGCGCGTGATGAGCGCCGCGCGCAGCTCCCAGAGTCCGCAAAGCAGCCTGCTCGCGGCGCGCCTGAAGGCACGCATCGCCCGTGGGGGCCCGATCAGCGTCGCCGACTACATGGAAACCTGCCTCGCCGACGCAACCGCCGGCTACTACCCTTCACGGCAGCCCATCGGCGCCGCCGGCGACTTCATCACCGCGCCGGAGGTCAGTCAGATCTTCGGCGAGTTGCTCGGGCTATGGGCCGTGGCCGCGTGGCAGTCCATGGGCGAGCCGCGCGATGTCATCGTCGCCGAGCTCGGTCCTGGGCGGGGCACGCTCATGGCCGACGCGCTGCGTACCTGGAAGAGCGTGCCCGGCTTCCTCGCCGATGTGTCGGTCGCCCTGGTCGAGACCAGCCCCGTATTGCGCGAGACCCAGCGCGTGGCGCTGCACGGCGCGGAGGTGCCGATCCATTGGTACGACGATCTCGCCGGGCTGCCGCAAGGACCGCTGATCGTCATCGCCAATGAGTTCGTCGACGCCCTACCCGTCCGCCAGCTCATTTGGCGCGACGGCCAATGGCGCGAGCGCGCGGTCACCATCGGCCGAAACGGCGGCTTCGCCTTCTGCGAGGGACCCGCCGTCCGGAACGAAAACCTGCAGCAGGTGGCGCACGCGCTTCAAGTTCCCGACGACTCGATCCTCGAGGTCAGACCGGCCGCGGCCGCCTTCATCTCCGCGCTTGCCGCACGCGCCGCCGCCGTGCCGCTGGCCGCGTTGATCGTCGACTACGGTCATACCGAAACGGCCTGCGGCGATACGCTGCAAGCTGTTTGGCGCCACAAATACGCCGATCCGCTCAGTCACCCTGGCGAAGTCGATCTCACCGCGCATGTGGATTTCGCGGCGCTGAAAGACAGCGCGTCGGCACACGGCCTCACCGCCTACGGACCCATGCCGCAAGGAGAATTCCTGTTGAAGCTCGGACTGGAAGCGCGCCGCGACCGGCTCTGCGAGATGGCAAGCCCGGAGCAGCGGGAAGAGATCGCCAGCGCCGTCAGCCGGCTTGCCGATCCCCAAGCCATGGGGCTTCTCTTCAAAGCACTCGCTTTGACGAGCGCGGGGCTTGCCCCGCCGCCGCCCTTCGGAGAGATTTAGCGTCTAGCGAGCGCACCACATGGTCACACAAGACAAGATGATGTTTCAGGCGCCGAGCCTCGCCGCCATCGACGGGCTCGCCCACGGATTCTTCACGCGGCTCGGCGGGGTCTCGGACGGCATCTATGCTTCGCTCAATTGCGGCCCCGGCTCCCGCGACGACGCGACGAATGTCGCCGAGAACCGTGCCCGGATCGCGGGCATTCTGGGCGCTATGCCGACCAACCTCGTCACCGCCTATCAGAAGCACACCAACACCGCCGTGGTGGCCGACAAGGCTTGGTCGAAAGACAAGATGCCCGAGGCCGACGCCATCGTCACCAACGTCCCCGGACTTGCCGTCGGCATTCTCACGGCGGATTGCGCGCCCGTGCTCTTCTGCGACCCGCAGGCGCGCGTCGTCGGCGCCGCCCATGCCGGATGGCGCGGCGCTTTGTCCGGTATTGTCGAGGCCACGGTCGATGCCATGACAGGCCTCGGCGCCAAGCCGGAGACTATTCGCGCCGTGGTTGGGCCCGCCATTTCGCAAGGCGCCTATGAGGTCGGACAGGACTACCAGGACAGCTTCGTCGCCGAGGACCCGGATAGCGCCGCTTTTTTCGTCACCGACGAAGGCTCGGGCGAGCCGCATTTCGACCTGCCGGGCTATGTGGCCGAGCGCCTGGCCAGGGCCGGGGTCGGCGAGATCGTCGATCTCGGGTTCTGCACCTATTATGACGAGACCAGGCTGTTCAGCTATCGGCGCTCGCAGCATCACGGAGAGGACGACTACGGCCGCCAAATTTCCGCCATCCTGCTTACCTGATCTGCGTTCACTATGACTGGCATTCGCCCCGCCAGCCGGGAACGCTAGAACTGGACGCAAGCGGGGCGGGCAGGTAAGCTATTGTTAGGTAGAGGGTTGGGAGTCCCGTCGCGACGAATTTCCGCGAGCGGAGCTGTGCGGCCAACAGAGGGAGTATTTTGTTGGACGCGGACTCACGACAGATACGCGGCCATCTTTGGCGTATTGCTGGGATCGCGCTCGCCGCATTAGCGGCTGTAAGCCTCGCCGGATGCGGCGGCGGCGGCGGTTCGAGCATGAGCGGCCTCCTGAGCGGAGCCTCGGGCATTTTTGGCGGCACACCGAAGGTCAATATCGCCCCCATCATCGGCGCGCCGGAGAACGTCACCAGCGAGCTGACCCAGGCTCTGGTTGTCGCCGGTAACGAGCGCAATCTGACACTCATCCCGGGCACGACCGGGGGCACCTACACGATGCGTGGCTATCTCCTCGCCTCGCCCGAGCGCCGTGGCGCCAAGATCTCTTATATTTGGGACGTGAACGACGCCAAGGGAGCTCGCGTGACCAGGGTTTCTGGCGAGCAGGCTGTGTCCAAAGGCTCGCGCAGCGATCCCTGGAGCGGCGTCGACAGCACCGTCATCCGCAGTATCGCCGGCGAGACCGCCTCCAAGCTCTCGGCCAACCTGGGCGGAAGCCGGGCCTCGACGCCCGTCGCCGCGGCCCGGCGCGCGCAGCGCCGCCACCGCATCCAC